>CAWJCZ010000013.1:0-27585 GCA_963841505.1 uncultured Gemmatimonadales bacterium | reverse complement strand
CGACAAGACTACGTCGGAGAAACCGGAAAGTCACCGCGACTCCGCCGGAAGCGGGGGCGGAGTCAGCGTGTCATGGATGGCGCCGGCAGCGGCGCCGAGGGTGTCCGCGGCCTGGAGACTGACCCGGAGAATCTACTTCAGGACCCCTGGAGCCCGATAGAAGTTGGGCTGCCTGCGCACCGCGTCCTCGATCGCTCTGGTGACCAGCGCCTGGACCGAAGCCGGCGGAGCCGGCAGGCCGTAGGCGGCTCGGAGCTCGTTGATGTCCGCGGCCAGCAGCGCCCGGGCGAGGAAGGGGTTGTGCACCCCAAGGGACTTGTCTCCGTTCGAGTAGCGTTCCGCAAAGGTATTCACGTTGAATTGCGCGCCAAGGGCCGGCGTAACGGTGGCTCCGGACAGCTCGGCAGGCCGGTCACGCTTGATGATGGCGAGGTATCCACCATCGGTCGGCGGGGGATCGATACTCTCGTTGTGGTTTCCATCAATCCAGATCTGTGCTGCCAGGTTCTCGATATCCGAACGTGCTCCAGCAAGCCGGCCTGCCGCGATTGCTTCGGTGTTGTGACATCCCGAGGCCACGCAGGACTTGAAGCTCCGGGCCGGCGGGCTGTAGGCGCAACTGTTGTCTGCGATCGGCTTGCCCTGGGCATCCAGACAGGGGATCGGCCGGAACAGGTGACCGGTGGAGTGAAAGACGAACCCGCCCGTGGTCGGATCGGTGACGTCGATGGCGTTGACGTGGCATCCCGCGCAGAGCCGAGGATTTGCCAGGCTGGCATGAGTCGTCAGCCCAATCAGGGTGTCGATGGTGACTCCGTTTGGCCGATATCCACCGACCCCCAGAACCACGAAACCCTGGGGGGCATGCGGGGTGCCCCCTCGGGATCCGGTTGAGGGCTCGCCCTTCCGAAGGTGGCACTTCATGCAGAGGTTCCGGTCCGGATCGGGTGTGTCGATTGGGAACCGGAGCATGTGGGTGTTGCTCGACCCATGAGGGTTGTGGCACACTGCGCAGGTCGTCGCCGCGAAGGTCGCCGAATCCCTTTCCACGTAGTTCGTGGTCACCCCCCACGCCTGAAGAACGGTCTTCCCGTCGTGGCAATTCTTGCATTCGGCACTGGTGCTGGTCACCGCGTGTTCTTCGATCTGGGCGTGCCGGCTCTGGGCCCACTCTTCCGCGAACGGCGTGTGCACCCCGGTATGGCAGGCGGCACAGCTCGCGCCGGTGTTGGTAAGGGTGAGTCGGGCCAGCGGCCATTTGGTCCGGTCCTCGGGGGCCTTGACGTGGCTGTCTCCGGGTCCGTGACAGCTCTCGCACTGAACGTCCGTGTACGAGCTGTCCGGCTTGACGTTCCATCCGGCCGCGGCGGTCAGTTGGTTCCCGCGCTCGTTGACCGAATGGCAGCCCTCGCAGCTCGGCGAGGAATGACCGCTGGCGACCAGGGTCGCAAAGGCGTTGGCGTGATGCGTCGTGGCCCAACTGGCCTGGTGCCCGACGTGGCAGTTGCCGCAGGTGGTTTGCTTGCTGGCGAAGCTGTAGTAGCCGAGCAGCCCGCTCGCCAGGTCGGGGGCGGGGTTGAAGGGCTCGCGATCCCGGTACACAATTTCGGTTTTGGTGCATGCGGTCGGCAACCCGGTGGCAACCACTGCCAGGACCAACCACGGGGCACGCCGACCCCAGCCGCTCAACTTGGCCATTGCCATTTCTCCTGCACACAAGTGACCGGTGGGTGATTCCTCAGGTGCCAGGCAAAACTGGCATAGAACAAGTTTATCACAGCACAAAGCGGCCGGAAAGGCCCTTCACCCCAGCTTAACGAAGACTTCATGGACCAGGCTGTTTCCCCGCACTATCTTGGAGCCTTGGAGGAACTGGTATGAAGGCCGGGAGCAAATTCATTCTGGGTGCATCGGTGATCATCCTCGGGGTCGTAGGACTCATCGCCTCGGGGGTCAAACAAACCGGCGTGTACTTCCTCACCCCGAGCGAGCTGGTTGATCGGACCGAGAAGGATCCGACCTTTCACGATGTCGGCCTCAAGGTGGGCGCCAAGGTGGTTCCCGGCTCGGTGCGGCGCGATCCCACCTCTCGGACCATCGACTTCCGGGTGAGTGACGGATCCCACGAATTCCCGGTGACCTACAGTGGATTGATTCCGGACACGTTCACTGATGCCAGCAACATCGAAGTGATCGTGGAGGGCAAGTACGGCCGCGATGGGGTGTTCCACGCGACCGAAGTGCTCGCCAAGTGCGGGTCGCGCTATGAAGCGGAGCTGAAAACAAGCAAACGGTCGTGACACTCCTCGGACAATTCAGTCTCTGGCTTGCCGCCCTGACCGCTGGCTGGGGCGCCGGGCTGGCTTTTCTCTCCAACTGGCAGGACCGCCCCGATCAGGCCCGGGCCATCACCCGCTCCACCTACGCGGTGTTGGTTTCGCTCGCGGTCGCGGCACTGTGTCTTTGGAAGGGTCTCCTCAGCCACGACTTCAATATCGAGTACGTGGCCCAGTACACCTCGCGCAATCTTCCGTTGTCCTACACCTTCGCCGCCTTCTGGGCCGGACAGAAGGGGAGCCTGCTCTTCTGGGCGACCATTCTCTCGATCTTTGGCGCCCTGGCCCAGAGCGCCACCAGCCGGCGCCACGAAGGTCTGCTCCCCTACGTCGCGGGGATCACCAACCTGGTCGTGCTGTTCTTCGTGATCACCATGCTGTTCTCGGCCAATCCCTTCGAGCGGCTGCCCTTTACCCCCGAGGACGGCCGAGGCCTCAATCCCCAGCTCCAGAATCCCGGGATGACGATTCATCCCCCGATGCTGTACCTCGGGTATATCAGCATCACCATTCCGTTCGCGTTCGCGCTCGCGGCCCTGCTTTCGAAACGGCTGGATACCGGGTGGATCCACGCCATGCGGAAGTGGACCATCCTGTCCTGGCTCTTCCTCTCGGCGGGCATCACCCTGGGCATGTGGTGGGCCTACGTGGAGCTGGGCTGGGGTGGCTATTGGGCCTGGGATCCGGTCGAGAACGCGAGCCTCTTGCCCTGGCTCACCATGACCGCGTTCCTCCACTCGGTGATGATCCAGGAAAAGCGGGGAATGCTGAAACGGTGGAACGTGGGGCTCGTGGTGGCCTCCTTTCTCCTCAGCATCTTCGGCACCTTCATAACCCGCAGCGGCGTGATCGCCAGCGTCCACAGCTTCACCCAGTCCAGCGTGGGATATTTCTTCGTCGGGTTCCTGCTGGTGGCGGGGATTCTGTCCTTTGCCTTGCTCTACTCGCGGTGGCCCCTGCTCGAGCCGGAGGCCCAGCTCGAATCGCTGGTCAGTCGCGAAGCGGCATTCCTGTTCAACAATCTGGCGTTCGTGGGCATCGCGTTCTCGGTGCTCTGGGGGACCTTGTTCCCGATCCTCTCCGAAGCGGTGCGGGGGACCAAGATTACGGTCGGACCGCCCTTCTTCAACCGGGTGAACATTCCACTCGGTCTCTTCCTGGTGCTGCTTACCGGGATCGGTCCGCTCATTGCCTGGCGCAAGGCGAGCCTCGAGAA
Organism: uncultured Gemmatimonadales bacterium; assembly: GCA_963841505.1. Lineage (GTDB taxonomy): Bacteria > Gemmatimonadota > Gemmatimonadetes > Gemmatimonadales > GWC2-71-9 > JABFSM01. The sequence goes on along the minus strand of CAWJCZ010000013.1, from coordinate 24,033 downwards.
CCTCCGGCGCCAGTTCATCGTCCCGGTGGCGACCGGGTTGGGAATTGCCTTGCTGCTGTTCGCGGTCGGCATCCGGCGGCTCTATCCGATGATGGCGTGGGGCCTCGCCGGTTTCGTGGCGGGGACCGTTGCCCAGGAGTTCTGGCGAGGAGTTCGGGCCCGCCGCCGCATCCATGGAGAGTCCGCGTTGGAGGGTCTGGCCCACCTGATCGGTCGGAACCGCCGTCGTTATGGCGGGTACATCGTACACGTCGGGTTTCTCGTCTATATCGCGGCCTTCGCCGGGATGGCGTTCCGGGTCACCAGGGAGGTCACCCTTCTCCCCGGCGAAAGCGCCGAGATCCGCAGCCCGTATGGACATACCTACACCCTGACCCACCTGGGCGTTTCTCAGTATCCGCAGCTCAACCGGTTCGTATCCGCGGCGTCCCTCGAGGTGAAGAAGGACGGGAAGCCGGACGGCCGCATCACCTCGGAAAAACGCCAGCACCTCGACAGCTTCGGCCGGCCCACCTTCGAGCCTTCTACCGAAGTAGGGATCCGGAGCAACGCTGAAGAAGATCTGTATGTGGTGTATGCCGGAACCGTGGGTGGGACCGACCAGGCCACCTACGCCGTTACGATCAATCCTCTGGTGATGTGGGTCTGGCTGGGCGGAGGAATTCTCATCTTCGGCGGGATCATCACGATGTGGCCCGGGGGTCCGCAGATCGCTCCCCGGCGGCGGAGCGAGGCCCAAGCGGGTTATGAGGCCGCCCTGGTCGGGACCGGCGCCGAATGAATCGGCGCCGCTTTCTCGGGTTCGGGTCGCCCGGGGCCCAGGGTGGCCAGTCCGGGACGGCTCGTCAGGCCGACCCGCTCTATGACCCCTCCGTGGTCCAGGAGCACGCCCCGGTTACCGCGTTGGACAACGATCCGCGGATCAAGGCCCTGGAGCACCGGCTCAAGTGTACCTGTGGGTGCAATCTCGACATCTACACCTGCCGGACCACTGATTTCACCTGCACCTACTCGCCCGCCCTCCACCAGGAGGTCCTCGCGCTCACCAGCGAAGGGCGCAGCGACGACCAGATTGTCGATGCCTTCATCGCCAAATACGGGGAAAGCATTCTCATGGCGCCCCGGCCGGTCGGGTTCAACCTCGCGGGCTACCTGGTTCCCGGAATACTGATAACCCTCGCCGCGCTGGCCCTGGTCTGGATTCTGGCGCGGAGAAGCCGTCGGGTCGCAGCCGCTCAGGTATCACCAATGCTCCCGCCGATCCCGGCCGTCAGTGGTGCTGACGACGATCGGCTTCGCCGAGCGCTTGACGAAGTCGAGGATTGATGATTCTCGAGGTTCTCGGAGCGGTCGCTCTGGGGGCGCTGGTCCTGTGGCTCGTGTTGGAACCCGCCCGGAAGCCTGGTCGCTCCACTGGGTTACCCCCTGAGCCCGAGGCCCCGGAGGAAACCCGTCGAGGCGTCGCGCTCCTCGCGCTCAAGGAAATCGAGTTCGACCGGGCTACCGGCAAGCTGTCGGACTCGGACTACGAGATGCTCAAGGCCCGCTATTCTGCCGAAGCCATCGCCGCACTCGATGCGGAGGAGGGAAGCGGGGCTCCGACTGTCCCCGCCGCTGCAGAGGACCTGGTGGCGGCACGGCTTCAGCTTCTTCGAGGGCGGGAGACCGGCGCGCCCGGCGCAGCCCGATCTTGTCTTCGCTGCGGTCCAAGGCCTGAGCTTGACGCGCGGTTCTGTTCCCGTTGTGGCCTCTCACTCGAAACGGGTGGATTCTGCGGGACTTGTGGCGCCCCTTTCGCGGCCGGCAGCCGGTTCTGCGGCGGCTGCGGAACCGGCCTCGCCGCCTGAACGGGCCCTGCCCGGGGCACCCTTCCCACTTCCCAACCCGCGCTCACAGTCCAAACCAACGATGCGCCCAGGCAAAGGGCGTGACCCCGAGCCACAACAGGAGAAGGGGCCACAGCTCTCCGCGCCAAATCGCGTAATGCTGGAGAAGCAGGGTCCACGATTTGTGATCGATCCAGCGGCCCAGGGCACCTTCGAACAGCACGGTGAGGATCACCAAGGCCGCGCTGACCCCCACCAGTTGACCAGTCGTGGGGTTTGAGGTTGCCAGAGAGCGGAACCCAAAGCGGGTGATCAACCCAATCAGCAGGATGCCGATTCCCGCGCTCAGAATATCAGCCAGCGAGGAGCTCACCAGTCGCTTGAGCAGGAGCTCGCGCGCGATGCCATTGATACTCATGGCGACGGCCAGCCCAGCCCAGGTTCCCAGGAATCGGCTGATTGATAACGGGAACATTCAGCGCCGTGATCCCTGACGGAGCGCCGAGTACTGCTCAGAGCGCGTGGGAAGTTCCTCGGCGCCGGAGAAGCAGCGCCAGCATGAGCATGAAGAGCGGAGCGGTGACCGCCCAGGGGAAGCCGAGAAAGAGCAACCTGGCCGAATAGGTGGGGTAGAAATACACGATGCTGATCAACGGAGTTACCAGGGCGTTGCCGATGAGAGCGAGCCGGACCCATCGTTCGAAACCGACGCGACGAAGGGCCGGTGCCGCAACCAGGGTCGCCAGACCCAGCGAGATGTAGCCGACCGCATCGTAGTCCCAAAAAAGGGAGTGGGGAGTCTGTTCGAGAAGCCCCACCGGCAGAGCCGTGCCGGCGAGCTTGGCAGGAACGACGGTGGCGAGCTGGACCACGTAATTGGCAGTGACGAAGACGGCGTAGATGACGGTGAACACTACCGCGGCGTGAGTCCAGAACTGGCTTTCCGCTCGGGTGGTGTGGTGCAGCGCGAGCATGGTGAGGACCAGTGGGACGACAATGCAGAGCGAGGTCGCATAGATCAGGATTTCGTCGAGGGGGAAGTGAAGAACCCCGGCGACCTGCAGGATCTGAACGACGTCGTAGGCGAGGGTTGCCGCGAACGCGGCAAGACCGCAACGGAAACCGATGTTCGGGATCGTCATTGTCACTGGATTGCCTGCTTCCGGGAGCGCTGGGCCAGCCGGCCTTTGCGGGCGGAGCCCGCGGCAGAATCCAAGGAGAATATACCGCGAGTTCATCACCTCGAGCCCACCCCCGCGACCAGTGCCAGACGGATTCCGCGCCGGCCGCGGGGAGCGAGTGAGGTCGGCCGTTACGCCGGGAACCCCCCATTACATCTCTTTGTCGCAGGCTTCGATGGCGGACAGACAATCGGCCCAGTCGATCAGCGCCGGAATCACGCTGAACAGACAGAACGGACCGTCGGCGACGCAGGTGCCGAGCGCTGCGATCACCGAGAGCGTCGCGCCGATGAAGCGCAGGGCGAGCCGGGCTCCACAGTCCTGCGCTTCCAGCCGCCGGGGCAGGAACGGACTTCCCAGCACCAGGTCGCGCAGGGGACGGCCCGGAACCATCCGGATCTCTCCGGTTCCTTCCATCCGCATGTCCACCACCAGGCGCCCGCCAATTCGCGCCTCGATAATGCGCCCCTGCAGAACGGAGAGACCGCCCGAACGGTTGTATTCGAAACCGTCCGCCAGCTCCAGCTGACCTGACGGAACCCGCACCAGCCTGCGACGGGGAATGCCGCCGCCCAGGCTCTCGAACGTCGTCTCGATGACCGTCCCGTCCGGAGCCCGGTCGGTCCGGTGAAACACCGCCGCCTGCGGCTCGGGATTCCGGGCATACCCCAGGACCGGAGGCGCCGGAATACGGAGCCTCCCGATCCCGTTCGAAATCCTAGCCGGTCGCACCCGGGTGCCTTCCTCCAGGAGACCGGAGACGACCGCGGGAGCGAGCTGCCGGGTGCCGGCGACCACGCCGGACCCATCGAAGTACCGGGCTGAACCCGAGAACGCGACCACCAGCTCCTTCTCGGGTCCGAGAATCCCTTCCGAGCAACCGAACACCGCGGCCCCCGCGCTCACCGCGGCGAGTTTCGCGAAATCTCTCCTGCTGACTGGTCCTGCTGGGGACATGCCACCCTCCTTGAACGGGCCGCTCCCGGTCCCAGTTGACCGGGACTTCGGCCCGCTCAATCTGAGATCACGGATTCATCGGGAGGGGACCGCGAAACCGCAACGCAGTTCCCAAAGACCGGGATCCGGAACTCAGATGGCGCACGCGTAGGTGACCTGCACCGCCGCACTCAGGAGCAGATCGCCGAACTGGAAGACCAGGGGGATGCAGAGCGCCAGCGGACAGAACAGCAGCGCAGTCGTGTACATCGCGTAGACCGCCCCCAGCTCGGCGAACGCGGCAGTGCAGCCGTCGGCCTGAAGCGGCGACGGAGCGGGTGAAGCCAGGACGACCGCCGGACTGGGAGAAACCGACATCGGGAGGGTACCTCCAGGTGCAGCGCGGGCGGAGCCGGCGCCAAGCGGAAGTGCGACGACCACCGCCGCAATGAGACCTCGAATCAGGGCTCGCATGTTCTCTCTCCTTGAGCGTGTGCCGTTCTCCGGCCACGGCGGCTGGAGCGGACGGCTTCGCCAAAGTGAGAGTGTCTGGTGGGACGATCAGTGCCCCGAAAACCCGGGACTTTGCGGAAAAACCGGCTTACACCTCGATGCGGGAGAGCCGGCGCAAGGCGAGATGAAGCGGAAGGACCGTCGCCGAGGCGCAGGCCACGACCACGAGTCCAAGGGCGAAGATCAAGGAACCGGGAAAATCGACGTTCGCGCCGGATTGCCAGGCTTGGAGCTGGTCGGCCACCGGGACCGCTTCGATCACGATGATCACGGTGAGAAGGCTCACCGCCGCCAGCATGAAGGCAAGTCCGCCGAAGCTGGTCGGGATCTGCGCGGCGTTCTCGGTTTCGAACTGGGGATAGAACACGCCCATGGCCAGGGCCAGTGCCCCGACCGCCAGCGTGTAGCTCACCGTCGTCAGCGTGGACAGCACCAGCATGAAGGGTGGCGCCTGGAGCATCTGGTTGGTGACGAATCCGATCACCAGCGCGAGAATGAGCAGCGGCGCCGTGCCGACCCAGTATTTGCTCCACAACATGGCGTGCAGATCGAGCGGGCTCGAGCGCAACAGCCAGAGCTGGCGCCCCTCGAGCGACACGGCGGGGAAGATGAACCGCGCCGCGATCGCGGCCAGCACGAACCCCGCAAGTCCCTGATTCAGGAATACCACCAGCGTCACCACGACGTAGGGAACCTTTTCGCCGGTGTAGAGGGGAAGGGCCCGGATGTTATAGACGTACACGATGAGGAGTACGGCCAGCAGAATGAGCTGGCTCCACTGGGTTGCGTCACGGAAGAAGAGCCGCACGTCCTTGAGGACGAACTCGCGCCGGGTAACCGGCAGCCAGGAGAGGAGGGCGCCGAGAACCCGGGCACCCACCGATCCCACCTTGCCCCGCGAGGCGCCTTCCTGGGACTTGGTAAAACCGGGGGCATACAGCCGGCGGTGGAACGACGCGCCGATCACCACGAAGGCGGCCGCGGTGCTCCAGAGCAGGAAGGGCGGCAGCGGGTCCCTGACCCGGAGCAACCAGTTCATGAGCGAGGCGGATGCCCACTCGCTCGGCAGCAACGGGTGGCTTGGCGCCCGCAGCGTGGCGATGAACTCGAGCAGGTTGCGGAACCCTTCCGGACGGGCCAGCTGCTCCGGTTGGGCGAATCGGAGGAAGAGCACCAGTCCACCCATGAGGAGCAAGGCAACCAGACTGAGCAGATCGCGGGCCCGCCGCGCGGGAAAGATGTTCACCAGGCTGAGCGTGATCACCGAGCCGACTACGGTGGGCAGCACGAAGTAGGGCAGCAGGATCCCCGCCGCCACCAGCGGAAACAACGGACCGCCATTGAAGACGATCCCGTACGCCGTGAGGAGCGGGACGATCATCAGGATGACCATCCAGGAGGAGTGCGCCAGGGTCTCGGTGAGTTTGGCGAGATAGAACCAGATCCAGTCAACCGGCGCCGCCACCAGCATGTCGAGGTCCTTCGCCAGGAAGAACGTGGACAGTGTGGTGATCAGATTGGAGAGCAACAGGATCGCGGCGAAAGAAAGCAGGCCGACCCCGAGGAGCTTCCCGGCGAGGAGAGGGCCGATCTCGTCCACACTCTTGAAATAGCGGAGCACCCGGTACGACACCGCAAACGCGGCGGCCCAGAACCCGCCGCCCAGGAGGACGAGCAGCAACAGGCGAGTGCCGGCCCCGCTCCGTTCCCGCCGCAACCGGTTCCGGAGACTGAGCCACTTGGGAGACAGGATCGAGGTGAATCCCGGCGCTTCTTTCATTGTCTCAGCGATCAAAGAGCTCACTCAGCTCGCGGTCCGACAGCCCGCCGGTCAGTTTGAGGAACAGCTCCTCGAGCGAAACGTCTCCCGAGGCGGTCTGGGTGCGCAGCTCGGCCATGGTCCCCGCGGCGGCGATCTTCCCGCCGTGCACGATCGCGATCCGGTCGCACATGGCTTCGGCGATTTCCAGCGTGTGGGTGCTCATCAGCACCGTGCCGCCCCGGCCCACGAACTGTCGCAGCAGGTCCTTGAGCAGGCGGGCACTTCGAGGGTCGAGTCCGATCATCGGCTCGTCCACCACGATGACTTCGGGCCGGTGGAGCAGGGCGCTCGCGATGATCAGTTTCTGCCGCATGCCGTGGCTGTACGATTCGGTGAGCTCCGCACCCCAGGGACTCAGCTCGAACAGTTCGAGCAGCTCAGCGATCCGTCGTTCCATTTCGGGGCCCGACTGGCCGTAGAGCCCGGCCACGAACCGCATGAATTCGATGCCGGTGAGCTTGTCGTAGACGAAGGGACGATCGGGGATGAACCCGAGGCGTTGCTTCGCGGCGATCGGGTCGGTGTTCACATCGATGCCCGCAATGAGCACCCGGCCGCCGCTTGGCTGCAGGATGCCGGCGATCATCCGCATGGTGGTGGTCTTCCCGGCGCCGTTCGGCCCGAGCAGGCCGTAGAGCTCCCCGCGCGGAATCGTCAGACTGATCCCGTCGACCGCGGTGAACTTCCCGTATCGCTTGGTGAGGTTTTGAAGCTCGATCATCAGGGAGGGGGAAGCGGCAAAAACCGCGCCGAGGCGAGGAGAGGAACGATGTCGGCGGCCAGGCCTCGCTCGCCGATCCCGAGTTGAACCAGCGCGGCACGGGCCGGCACCTCGCCGGATACCGGATCAACCGCAATCCACCTGCCTGCCCAAAGCTCGGCCCACGAGCGTCCTGCGATCGAATTCGCGCGGACCTCGACCCCCCGCACCACCCGGGCGGGGACCTCAGCCGCCCGGGCCATGGTGACCAGCAGGCGCGCCTTTCCGTCCTGGCTTCCCCGCCGTGCCATCAGGGTGTTCATCGCCGTCCCGAAGCCGCGAGGCGAATGGTCGATGGCGATTCGCCGGGCCACCCAGCCGGTGAGCTGGGTGATGGTATCCATGCCGCTCGCCGCGCCCCGGAGCGCGGCAGCCGCCTCGTCCCGGATGTCGCTGCTCAGGAACGGTCCCAGGTCCCAGAAGGGAACCCGCCACCGGGTAAGGGAATCGGCGGCGGGCGGGCTCTCGTCGGAAGGCGGGTTAGGGCTCCGCACCAGGTCCGCCCCGCCGCGCGTCGGCCATCCGGTAGCGCCGGGGGGAACGCTCGCTCGGCTCCGGGAAATCGGCCGGGCCGAGTCCGGGAACCATCCTCCGCCAGGCCGACGATTCCGACCGGCGGAGCAGGCGATAGTTGGTATTGACGATTTCGAAGGCCGATCGCATCAGCCGGTAGCCGCCCTGAATGTCTTCCGCGACCATGCTGCCTTCCCGGTCCACCCAGGTGACCGTCGGGGAGCCGGACCCGTCATGCTCCAGCTTGTAGACCGCGATCGTGTCGAAGGTCGCGGGAATCCAGCGGCCCTCCGGTGCGCTCCAGATCGCCGAATCCGGTACCACCATGGACGACTCGGCCGCGACCCGGACCGTCACCGGGCGCAGCAGCCCGGTGGCGAGATCGAAGACCTGAAAATCGATCTGGTCGCCCACTTCGAGCGGACGCTCGAACGCGGCGCGAAGCGGCAGCATGGCGGGGAGCACCGGATCGGGCCCGCTGTACCGGGGGACCGGGGAGCCGGCCGGCAGGTTGCCCTCGAAATCGTGCAGGGTGAGGGTCGAATCGGCTCCTAACCCGCCGGACAGGCGCTCGGTCCGGCCCATCCCGAAGGTCGACCGGCTGAATTGCCGGAGCCGGAGCCCCCGGCTCAGGTTGAGCTCGAACAGCCGGGCCAGCTGCCGGGTGGTGTCGGCATCGGGAACGTCGAGCACCAGCATCTCGGTCAGCCGGACCCCGTCCACCAGCGTGTCCACGGTCCGGTTGAGCTGTCCGATCTGCCGGTCGCCCGCCAGGACCGCGAAGAACTGGGCGCTGGGCTCGAGCCGGCGGACCCGGTCCGCGGTACTGGGCGAGCCCCCGAACAGCTCCCGGCGCGCCAGCCAGGCCAGCGCGACCGCCCAGGCCAGGAGCACCAGCCGCCCGATGTTTCTGCGGGTTAGGCCCAGTTGCATCAGGACAGCGATGCCTCCCGGGCCTGGCGGTGCATCGCCATCGCTTCCTCGGTGCGGCCCAGCCGGTCGAGCAGGCGCCCCATCAGCTTGAGGGGCCGGGGGTCCCGGGGCGCCTGCCCGGCGGCCCGCTGCAGAACCACCAGCGCGCCCTCCAGATCGCCCACGCTCTGACGGGCCTCGCCGAGCTGGTACAGCAGCTCGGCGTCACTGGGGGAGGCCTGGAGGGCGGTCTCCAGCGACCGCGCCGCCTCCTTCCCCCGACCCCGCCGGAGCAGGGTCATCCCCAGCTGGTAGTGGCCCTTGGGATCGCCGGGACGCTGCCGAACCGCGGTGCGGAGATCGCCCTCCGCTTCTGGCAGGCGTCCCATCCGGGCGAGCAGATTCCCCCGCTGCACCAGGGCCGGGAAGGGATCCGGAAGCAGCTCGAGCGCCTGCCCCAGCTCGGCCACTGCGGCCTCCGGCTCGCCTGACTGATCGAGCAGTTCGGCGAGCAGCAAGCGGGCCGACGGGTCGGCTCCCCGCGGGTCATCCGTGATCGAACGGCGCAGGAGAAGGGTCGCATCGAGCCGCCGGCCCAGCTGGATGAGAGCCCGAGCCTGGCGAAGGGTTTTCGCGCTTTCGGGCTCTTCCGGAACCGAAGGCGAATCGGCCAGAAGGGGGCCGGGGAGATCGGCTCCAAAGGGCCGGAGCCAGGGAATCTCCTCCGCTGCCGGGCCGATCGCGTCGCCCTCGAGATCGAGGCGATCGAAACCTTCCAGGCCCAGTTCGTCAGAATCAGGAGAGCGGTTGTTGCGCAGGCGGCGCATCACGGCAAAATAAGCGGCGAGGGACTCTCTTGAATCCCGTTTCGGAACCCGCGAGCTTTCCCTGCTTATGCCGGATGAAGTCCTGCGGGTCCGCGGTGCTCGCGAGCACAACCTCAAGAACATCAGCGTCGAGATTCCCCGGAATCGGTTGACCGTCATCACCGGTCTCTCCGGATCGGGAAAATCGTCGCTGGCCTTCGATACGATCTACGCCGAGGGGCAACGCCGCTACGTCGAGTCCCTCTCGGCCTATGCGCGTCAGTTCCTCGGGCTGATGGAAAAGCCCGACGTGGACGGCATCGATGGGCTCTCTCCCGCCATCTCGATCGAGCAGAAATCCACCGGTCACAATCCCCGATCGACCGTCGGCACCGTCACCGAGATCTATGACTACATGCGGCTCCTCTGGGCCCGTGCCGGCGTGCCGCACTGCCCCCGCGACGGAACCCCGGTGGCCAAGCAGAGCGCGGTCCAGATCACGGACGCGGTGCTGGCCTGGCCGGAGGGAACCCGGATCGAGGTGCTCGGTCCGCTGGTGCGGGGCCGCAAAGGCGAGTTCAAGGACCTGTTTGAAGACCTCGGCAAGCGGGGTTTCGTGCGGGCGCGGGTGGACGGCGAGGTCTATGACCTGAACGCGGTCCCCGTCCTCAATCGCCGGCACAACCACGACGTGGCGGTGGTGGTCGATCGGCTGGTCGTGCGCGCCTCCGACCGGAGTCGTCTGCATGACTCGATCGAAACCGCGCTCCGGGTCGCCGAAGGCGTTGTGGAAGTCCTCCGGGGTTCGACCTCACGCCTTTTTTCCGAACGGTTTTCCTGCCCGGTCTGCGGACTGTCGCTTCCTGAGCTCGAGCCGCGCCAGTTCTCCTTCAACTCGCCATTTGGAGTGTGTCCCGAGTGTCATGGCCTGGGGACCCGGAAGGAAGTCAACGCGGATCTCATTCTGGGAGATTCCAGCCTCTCGATTCTCGAGGGGGTGGTGCTGCCCTGGGGCGAACCGTCCGGCTATCTCCGCAAGGTGGTCCTTCCCACCCTCGCGAAGGCCTTCAAGTTCGATCTCGCCGCCCCCTGGAGCGAGCTCGGTGCGCCGGCTCGGCAGCTGTTGCTTCACGGTGCTCCCGGTCGTTCGATCAAGTTCTCCTCCGATGGCGGCAAGAGCCGCGCGGAGTTCGAAACCGAATGGGAAGGCATCCTCAAGAATGTCGAACGACGCTACCGCGAATCGGGAAGCGACTCGGTCCGTCAGCAGCTCGAAGCCTACCTGGTCGAGATGCCCTGTCCGGTCTGCCAGGGCCGCCGCCTCAAACCGGAGAGTCTCTCGGTGCTGGTCGCCGGCCGCAGCATCGGCGATGTGGTGGACATGCCGGTCACCGATGCGCTTGGCTTCTTCGAGGCCATCCCGGTGGAACGCGGCGTGGCTGGTGGAGTCGACCCCGAAGTCGGGGGACCGATCCTCAAGGAGATTTGCGACCGGCTGAGCTTTCTCCGGAATGTCGGGCTCGAGTACCTCACCCTCGGACGCGGCGCCGGCTCTCTTTCCGGCGGCGAAGCCCAGCGCATCCGGCTCGCCACCCAGATCGGTTCCCGTCTGGTCGGTGTGCTCTATGTCCTCGATGAGCCGAGCATCGGACTCCATCAGCGCGACAACGCGAGGCTCCTCGCCACCCTTCGGGAGCTGCGAGACCTCGGCAACACCGTCATCGTGGTCGAGCACGACGAAGACACCATTCGCGCTGCCGACCACCTCATCGACCTCGGGCCCGGAGCGGGAAGCGCAGGGGGAGAAGTCGTCACCGAGGGCAACGTCAGCGAGGTGCTCTCGCACCCCGAGTCGCTCACCGCCCGGTATTTGCGGGGAGAGCTCCGGATTCCGGTCCCCAAGGGGCGCCGGGCCCGGAATCCCGATCGCATGCTCCGGGTGATCGGGGCCCGGGCCAACAATCTGCGCGACCTGACGGTCGAGATTCCGCTCGGACTCTTTGTCTCCGTCACGGGAGTCTCCGGTTCGGGAAAGTCCAGCCTCGTCACCGACCTGTTGTATGCCGCCCTGGCGAGGCACTTCTACCGGGCCCGGGTCGTCCCCGGCCCGCACGACCGGATCGAAGGGCTGCAGCACCTCGACAAGGTCATTGATATCGACCAGAGCCCGATCGGACGCACTCCGAGGTCCAACCCCGCCACCTACACCGGCCTGTTTACCCCGATCCGCGAGCTCTTTGCCCAGCTTCCCGAGGCGAAGATGCGAGGCTACGGTCCCGGGCGGTTCTCCTTCAACGTGAAGGGGGGGCGCTGCGAGGCGTGCGAAGGCGATGGACTGGTGAAGATCGAAATGCATTTCCTTCCCGATGTGTACGTCCCCTGCGAAGTCTGCAAGGGACGCCGCTACAATCGCGAAACCCTCGAGGTCCGCTACAAGGGACGCAGCATCGCCGACGTGCTCGAGCTGACCGTCGCGGACGCGCTCGATTTCTTTTCGGCCCAGGGCCGCATCAAGGAAAAGCTCGAGCTCCTGAACGACGTCGGGCTCGGCTACCTCCATCTCGGCCAGTCGGCGACCACGCTGTCGGGCGGCGAGGCGCAGCGGGTCAAGCTCGCCACCGAGCTCGCCAAACGTGATACCGGGCGCACCTTCTATATCCTCGACGAGCCGACCACCGGGCTTCACTTCGAAGACGTCCGGATGCTGCTCAACGTGCTCCATCGGCTGGTCGACAAGGGAAACAGCGTCCTGGTGATCGAGCACAATCTCGACGTGATCAAGACCGCCGATTGGATCATCGACCTGGGCCCCGAAGGCGGTGCCCGGGGAGGCTCGATCGTTGCGCAGGGAACTCCCGAGCAGGTGGCCCGGGTAAAGGCCAGTCACACTGCCGCCGTCCTGGCCCCCCTGCTCAAGGGACCGATCTGATCGTAGATTCGAAGTTGTTACGTTGTGAAACACCAGGCCCAGGGCGGACGTACGGGCCATTGTTCCTTTCGGAGTGAAATTGCATGGGTCCAGGCACCATCGGAGCATTTGGTGTTTTCATCCCGATCATTGGTTTGCTGATCGGGGGCTTCGTGGTGTTCTCCAAGAGCGAAATCGGCCGTGCCTTCGCGGCCCGGTTGCGGGGACAAGTCGAGCCCCACCCCGAGCTGCTGGTCGAGCTCGATGGACTTCGCCGGGAGGTCGATGGATTGCGGGGCGATCTGGTGGAAATGCAGGAGCGACTGGACTTCACCGAGCGACTGCTGGCCCGGCACTCGACCGAACGGGTCAGTCCCGTCGCTGAATCGAGCCACTGACGATGGATATCGAAGGCGTTCTCGCGATCACTTTCATTTTCGGCGGCGGAACCCTCTTCCTCCTCGCGATCAGCCCGGTCGGCAAGGCCCTCGCGGAACGGATCCGGCATGGGCGCACCCCGCTCTCGGCACCAGATCCCGAGGTGCTCAACGAGCTGGATCGTCTGCGAACCGACGTGATGGAGTTGCAGGAGCGGGTCGATTTTACCGAACGCCTGCTGGCGAACAAACAGGCAAATGAGCTGCCGCAGGGTTCCGCCTGATGTCGTTCAAGTCGGTGGTCGGCCTCGATCCGGTCGACACCATCATCCATATCGGGATCACCGTGGTGGTGCTGGCCGGGCTCCTGGCGACGACTCGTGGGGGTGAAGAATCCGCCGTGGTCGGTTCCATGACCACGACGGCGTCCCTGGTATTTTTCGCGATCCGGCGCCATCTCGCCCTGAGGAGGCTGAGCCATTCCGGGGTGACGACCGGCGAAATGGCCGCCGAGCGCATCGTCGAATTGGAGCAGCGTGTCTCGGACCTCGAGATGGGGCAGGCCCGGATGATGGAGCTGGAGGAGCGGCTCGATTTTGCCGAGCGATTGCTGGCACGGGAATCCGAGCGCCAGAAGCTTCCCGCCGAGGTCCGTCGGTCATGACCGGCGCGGAATCCTTTGGACTCGCTGGCGTGATCGTTGCCTTCCTGGCGGGTCCGATCGGTCGGGCGATTGGCCGCCGGATCGCTGGACCCGGAACCACCGGCGAGACCGATGCGGTCCGCATCGCGGAGCTGGAGCAGCGGCTCCTCGACATCGAGACGGTGCAGCACCGGATCGCCGAGCTCGAAGAGCGGCTCGACTTTGCCGAGCGGATGCTCGCTCAGCCCGGAGCCGATCGGGAGCGAGCGCTGCCGGCGAGGGCCGCCGATGAGTGACTCCAGGAACACCACCGCGATCACGATCTCGGCGGCCTGGATCGTGATGGTGGGCATCGCCGCCTACGCGGTGATGGCGATTCGCCTCGGCCCCGGGTTTGCGATTCCGGTAGGCATCATCGGCGCGCTGTCGAGCGCCGCCATCCTGGCCGGACCGATCGGCAAGGCGCTGGCGCAACGGATGGGTCTGCGGAACCCGCCGGCCCCCAACGAGGTTCCCGAGCAGGTGCTCGGCGAGCTGGACGAGATGAGAATCCGGATGCAGGAGCTGGAGGAGCGGGTCGATTTTTCCGAGCGACTTCTGGCGGCATTGCCCCGCGAAGCGAACCGGGAGCAGGGTAAATTCTAGGCCGGGCCCAACGCCGGCAGGAGAGCAGCGCCACGATGGTGACCAGAGAAGACATTCAGTCGTTCATCGAGAGGATCGACGGAGGATCGGCCGAGGTCGCCGAGCTCTCGCCCGGCCTCTGGCGGGTCAAGTCCCAGGCCGGGGCCGAGGTGGTGGTGAACTACGCGCCGCCGGTGGTGCTCCTGCGGATGCGGGTTATGGAGCCGCCCGCAGAACACGACAAACGGAGCGGGCTCTTCCAGAAGTTGCTCGAGTTCAACGCCCGGGACCTGCTCCACGGCTCCTACGGGCTGGAAGGCGAGCACGTGGTCCTTACCGACGCCCTCGAGCTGGAAAGTCTGGATTACACCGAATTCGAGGCGAGCTTCGACTCCATGACGCTCGCGCTCGCGTCGCATCTGGGCGCCCTGGCGCCCTATCGGGAAAGGTAAGCGATGGGAATCTTCGAGCGTTTCTCGACCATGCTGCGGTCGAACATCAACGACCTCATCTCCCGGGCGGAAAACCCCGAGAAGATGCTGAATCAGCTCATCATCGACATGAAGTCCCAGCTGGCCAAGGCCAAGCAGGAAGCGGCGGCGGCCATTGCCGACGAGAAGAAGCTCCAGGCCGACGCCGAGGGACTCAAGAAGCAGGCCGAGGACTGGGAGCGCCGGGCCATGCTCGCGGTCCAGGAGGGGCGCGACGACCTCGCCACCCAGGCGCTGGTCCGCTACAACGAGTCGCTCCAGGGCGCCCAGCAGCTCCACGAAACCTGGCTCAAGCACAAGGCCGATACCGAGAGCCTGAAGGGTCAGCTCCGCCAGCTCAACGACAAGATCGAGGAAGCCAAACGGAAGAAGAACATCCTGGTCGCGCGGGCCAAGCGGGCCGAAGCGCAGCAGCGGATCCAGGCGACCATGGCGGGAATGAATGACAAGAGTGCCTTCGAATCGTTCGAGCGGATGTCGGAGAAGATCGAGGCCATCGAGCGCAAAGCCCTCGCCGCGGCCGAGATCCAGCAGGAGTTCCAGTCCGACGACCTGATCGACCAGTTCAAGAAGCTGGAGTACAAGGGACCGGTCGACCAGCAGCTGCTCGAGCTCAAGGCCAAGATGGGAGTGCTGGGGGCCGGCAAGGAAACCAAGGCCCTGGGCAAGGGCGACGACGTCCACGACGCCGAGCTGCTGGAAAACGGAGAACACTGAGAAGGACCGGAGGGTAGGAGGACCGGAGGATGGGCGGATCCCACCTTCCCATCCTCCTTTCCTCCAAGCTTACCTTTCTGCATGCCCGCCAAACCGAAATTCCTGATCCTCGCCGACAACGAGTTCTCTCCCGAAACATCCAAAACCGCCAATTCCGTCATCCGCTACATGCCCGAGCAGGTGGTGGGCGTGGTCGACCGGGTCCACGGCGGAAAGACGGTTCAGGACGTGCTTGGCTTCGGCGGGGACATCCCGGTGTTCGGCTCGATGGACCAGGGACTCCGCCGCCAGCCGACCGCGGTCCTGATCGGCATCGCCCCCGCGGGCGGGCGCCTTCCCGATGAATGGCAGGGTTGGTTGGCCGATGCGCTCGATGCCGGGTGCGATCTCTGGAGCGGGCTCCACACCTTTCTCGCTGACGACCCGGTGCTCGCCGAGCGGGCCAGGGCGAATGGCCGTCAGATCCACGACGTCCGGCGCCCGCCTGCGAGGCTCCCGGTGGCGGCCGGGATGGCGCGGAAGGTCGAGCCGCTGGTGGTCCTGACCGTCGGCACCGACTGCAACGTCGGCAAGATGACCGCCCAGCTCCAGCTGGTTGCCGGGCTCAGGGCCCGCGGGTTGCGGACCCGGTTCGTCGCTACCGGTCAGACCGGGATCTTTCTCGAGGGCTGGGGCATCGCGGTGGACGCGGTCGTCGCCGACTTCATCGCCGGAGCCGCCGAGGAGCTGGTCCTGGAAGGCGCCAAAGACGCCGACGTGGTGCTGGTGGAAGGCCAGGGGAGCATCAATCACCCGGGGTATTCCGGCGTCACCCTGGGGTTGCTCCACGGGTCCTGCCCTGATGCCCTGATCCTCTGCCATCAGGCGTCCCGCGAGTACATAGGAGAGTATCGGGGAGCCCCTGGCTCCGGATCCCGCCGCTCACCGACTACGTGAAGCTGTACGAGCTGATCGGCAGCGCGGTCCACCCGACCCGGGTGATCGGGATCTCGATGAACACCTACGATCTTCCGGAAGCGGAAGCCCGCGAAGTCTGCAGGAAGGCCGCGGCGGAGACCGGACTTCCCTGTACCGATCCGGTCCGGTTCAGCGCAGATCCTTTGCTCGAGGCAGTCGAGAAAGCTCACCGCGCGAAGCAGGCCTCGAGCAGGGCGTAGCCTCATTTTCTCGGTCAACCTACCGCATCCCGGACCCCCTCACCCGATCCACTCCCGCTCTGAAGCAACCGGACCGCCGCGGCGAGCTGCGCGTCCGGAATCGCGGGAGGCCGCTTCGGCGCGACCGGAATGCGGAGGACTCCCTGTGCCGCGACCAGCACCGCATACTCCTGGCGAAGCAGGGCCTCCCCTTTGGCGAGCTGATCACCCGTGACGGTGATGCCGGCGTGGTGTAACCGCTTCACCAGCTTCTGAAACTGGGCGGGGCGAGCCGGGAGCGTATCATCGACGGCCGCGGAGCCCATTCCCTTCGCGCCACTGCGATCTCGAAGACCTGGCGGAAGAGATCGGCCTCTCGTCCGATCGCCTGGGCCAGCATCCAGTCTCCCGGTGCGGGCCGCCATGGCGGCACCACCAGGTTTGGCTCGATCCCGCCCTTTACCCCCGGTGTTCCATTCAGAGAGCTTCCCGAAGGCGTAAGCCACCGCGCGGTGCTGATCCGCACCGCGGCGCCGGTATCGAGCCGGACCGTGCTCTGCATCAGCCCCTTCCCGTAGGTGTGCTCCCCGACCACCGTGCCGCGCCCGTTTTCCTTGAGACCGGCGGCGATGATCTCCGCGGCCGACGCGGTGGCGGCATTGACCAGGACAACCATCCGGACGCCGGGCCAGCGCTGGCCACCGGTCGCGAGGATCCGCTGGGTCCTGGGACTCCCTCGGCCTTCTACGGTGCCCATGGTGGTACCGGCGTCGAGCAGCCGGTCCAGTAGCGCGGTCGCTTCGCTCAGAAGACCTCCGGGATTGTTCCGAAGATCCAGCACGAGCGCGCGCGCCCCGCGGCTCACCAGGGCGTTCATCTCGGCGGACATCGCGTCCGCGGTGCCCCGGGTGATCGAACCGATCCGGATGTAGCCGATGCCCGGGCCCAGGATCCGGCTCAACGGATGGAGACGCTGAGCGCGCTCTCGACGCAGGATCTCGACCACCACCTGATCGTCCCCGGGGTGGCGCACTCGCATCCGCACCGTCGAACCCGGTTCGCCCCGCAGCGCCTGCTCGCCCCGCAGGGCGGACCAGTTGCGGGCCGGAGCGTCCTCGATTGCGAGCACCCTGTCCCCCGGCCGAAGACCGTGGTCTTCGGCCGGAGAACCATCGCCGACCTCCTCGACGGTCAGCCCGAGCGGACCGTCGAGGAGGCGCAGCCCGACGTCGCCTGAGGTTCCTTCGAGAAGATCGCTATAGCCCTTGAGCTCGCCTTCGGTGAGGAGTGCGGAATATTTGTCGGGGAGACTTCGGAGGATGCCTTCGACCGCCCGAAGCCGCAAATCGCGCTCGCCGAGGGAATCCGCATAGTGCTGCCGAATGATCGCGAGGACCCGTTCCACCAGGGCGTCGTCCCCGGTGGGGCCACCGCGGAGGCTTCGCAGCAACTCGGGCCGCAGAAACCAGCCGCTCCCCGCCGCAACGAACGCCAGACTGAGAAGGGCAACGAGAATTCGTCGCCGGACTTTCCGTGTCATTGAGATCCGATGTGGGCAAGATCTGCACCCGGCGCACCCGGACGGAACGCACCGGATCGGTGAAGCATATCCGACCCGGTGGCACAGTCGCTCCGTCGGTGCGGTCCTTCTCTGTTTGATTCCCGAACTGCGGAGATAGTTGCGCGGGAATCAGAAGGGCTTGAACCCCGGGCTCCCGAAGCGTTGGAGATGAAGAAGGTCCCACAGGGGCATGGCGTAGGCGAGGGCTGCCAGCACCACCGCGATCACGAACCACAGCCCCAGCCGATCCCAGATGGTCCGCTTGAACCCTCCTTCCGGTTCTTCCAGTGGTTCGGCCCACTCGATGGGGGCCGGGGCGCTTTTCTTTCCGGCGAGCAGGGTGCCCAGCATGGTGAGCACGAAGAAGCCCGCGCTGGCGAACAGCACGATCCCGCCCACCGCCGAAATCGTGGTGAGCCCGTGCCAGGCCTGGGCCTGCGCCGCGCCCGCGTAGTCGGTGGTAAACACCCGGCGGGGAAGCCCGAGCAGTCCGGCGATGTGGCCGGTGAAGGAGAACAGCACCATGCCGAGGAACCAGAGATAGGGCTGCACTCTGGCGAGGAGGCCCAGCTCGAGGGAACGCCCGCTGATCCTGGGCACCAGGTAGTAGCAAGCCCCCATGAAGGTGAGCGCGGCGGCGCTGCCGACCGTGAGGTGGAAGTGTGAGGTCACCCACGCCGTGTTATGTACCACCGAATTCAGCTGGTACGCTGCGTTGATCGATCCCCCAAATCCGCCCACCATGAAAAGGAGTCCGGCCAGCAACACGGAGGACACCACGGGATTGCCCCAGGGCAGCTTCCTGAGCCAGCCGAAAAGGCCCTTGCCACCGCGAAGCCGGCCCGCCACCTCGAGCGAGGCGACAACGGTGAAGGCGGTCATGAGACTGGGGAACGAGATCGCCATCGTATTGAAAGTATGGAACAGTTTCCACCCCGCCGAGATGCCCGGGTCCTGGTATTGATGGTGGAAACCCACCGGGGTCGAGAAGATGAGGAACAGGGCGAACGTGATCCGAGCCAGCGGCTCGGAAAAGAGCTTGCCTCCCGCCTCTCTGGGGGTCAGCGCGTACCAGATCACGTAGGCCGGCAGGAGCCAGAAGTACACCAGGGGATGGCCGAAGAACCAGAACAGGGTCCGCGCCAACAGCGGGATCGACCGTCTTGGTGAAGCCGAGCGACCAGGGAATGAGCTGGAAGAGCATCTCCGACGCGACCCCGATCGTAGCGAGCAGCCAGAGCATCGCGTTGGCGACGGTGCCATGCATCGCGAGGCTGGTGGGACGATCGCCGTTTCGCTTCCGGGATTCCCGCCACGAGGCGATCATGCTGAAGCACCAGCCCCAGGAAGCCACCACCACCAGCGTCAGTCCGACATAGAACGCCGGGTGCGCCTGGAGGGGCGGGTAGAACGTGTACAGCACACTGGCCTTGAAGCTGAGAATCGCCCAGACCACCGCGATCACCCCAACGACCGCGAGCCCCCACATCGCCCACGCCAGCCTGGGCCATTTGACCTCGCCGTTTTCCCGCTGGGCCACGGCGTACCCCAGGGCCATGATAAAGAACGTGGTGAAGACCAGCGCCATCAGAACGCCGTGCGCGGTGACCGACATGTAGTACATCCGGGCCGAGCGGTAGGGCACCTCCAGATTGGCGCGGGAGATCGCCTGCATCACCGCCATGCAAGCGGCGACCCCGAAAGCGAGGATCGCGACCCAGAGATGGGCCAGGATCAGCCGGTTAGTGCGCGGCATGGTCGCCTCCGGGGGCCTGGGTCGCTACCACGGGCGCTTTCCATTCGGCCTTCGGAACGGCTCGGAGTTTTCCCGACATCGTGTGGTGGCCCAGGCCGCAATACTCGTTGCAGGCGATGAGGTACTCCCCCGGCTGGAATGTGGTGGTGAACTGGCTCACATAACCCGGGATGACCATTGACTGCCCATTGCTCCGGACGATCTCGAAGCCGTGGATCACGTCGACCGAGGTCAGATGAAACGTGATGGGGGTCGCGGCGGGGACTACCAACTCACCAGGCATCCAGACGAACATCATTCCAATGATCGTCACGTGGACCCGGCCGGCGGCGTCTACGCTGACCCCCTGCTTCTTGAACGACTCGCTCTGAAACACCTTGCGAGGGTCGATGGTCTCGACGTGCGAGGGCGGATGAAAACCGTGGCGGATCGAGGCGTTGGCCAGGGTTCCGAAGAAGAAGAGCAGCATGAGGCCGACCCCCCAGCCCCAGACCCGCTCGTAGAGATCGGTTTTCACTGGCTCACCCCGCCGCGGCTCAGATAGATGTAGGTGTAGATCGCCATCCAGCCCGCCACGAACAGAATTGCGTACGCGAGCAGGAAGGCAAAGGTGCCTTTCGGGTGCTTGGGAAGCGGTTCAGTCATGGGTTTGTTGGGTGGAAGAAGCCGACAATTTCGGAGAACATACCTGAAGAATCTCTATGGTGCCTCTGAAGCTCCGTTCATGGTCGTCCGGAGCGCATTGAGGATGACCGCGACATCCACCGCCTCCTGCGCGAGCGCCCCTGCGGCGGGTGGCAGATACCCCAGCGCCGCCACCAGCATCGCCGCCCCGCTGAGGCCCAGCCCGGCGACAATGCTCTGTCGCGCGATCCGCATGGTGCGGCTCCCGATGGTCAATGCCTCCGGCACCCGATCGAGCTGATCGATCAGCAGCACCACATCGGCGGCTTCGGCAATGACCCCGCCTCCCGATTGGGACGCGCCGTGGGCCGCCAGGGCAAGACCCACCGTAGCGGTGGAGAGGGCAGGAGCGTCATTGATCCCGTCGCCCACCATCAGGACCCGTCTTCCTGAATCCAGCAGGCGCTGGATGAACCGGACCTTGTCCTCCGGCAGGAGATCGGCATGGACTTCCTCGATGCCCACTTCCTTCCCAACGGCGGCGACGTTCTCGGCGTGATCCCCCGACAGGAGTGCGATTTCGGTGACGCCGAGCTGGCGAAGATGCGCGATCGTTCTCGCGGCGCCGGGGCGGAGCTGGTCCGCGAAGGTGATGCTGCCTCCCGGCTTCCCGTCGACCATGACGAAGGCCCGGAGCGCCGCCCCCTCATCATGCAGCGCGTCGAGCGTTGCCGCGACCCCGGGCTCCTGTTCCCGGAGCAGGCTCAAGGCACCGACCAGCACGCGTCTTCCTTCGACCAGTCCCTCCGACGCCCCGGCCGGAGAACTCCTGCACCTCCCTTGCCTCAGGAATGGAGAGTCCTCGGCGCACCGCCTCCTCGACCACCGCCCGGGCCAGCAATGTCCGGACCGCTGTTCGACGGCCGCCGCCGAGGGTCAGCAGCTCGGGTTCGGTGAGGGGAGCACGGCCAGCACGCGGGCTACGGCGGGCTGCCCCACCGTCAACGTTCCGGTCTTGTCGAAAACGGCGGTATCGATCGAGGCGAGCGCCTCCAGCGCACCCCCGTGTCGCATGATGATCTGGCGCCGCGCCGCGCGATTGATGCCGCCGATGATGGCGACCGGGGTAGCGAGAATCAGGGGGCAGGGGGTGGCGACCACGAGCACTGCCAAAAGGCGCAGGGGATTGCCTGAGACGGCCCACGCGGCGAGAGCAACGGCGATGGTGAACGGCGTGAACCAGACGGCATACTGATCGGCAATTCGCTGGAGCGGAGCCTTGCTGGCCTGCGCGCTGCGCACCAGCTCCACGATTCGAGCATAGAGGCTCGCTTCTGCCCGCGCCGAGACCCGGAGGTCGAGCGGGCTATCGAGCACCAGGGTTCCCGAGCGCACCGACGCCCCGGCGCTCACCCGCAAGGGCAGGGGCTCACCGGTGAGCCGGGCGACGTCGACCTGGGCGCTCCCCGAGGCGATCACCCCGTCGCAGGGCACCATCTCCCCCGGCCGAACCATGATCAGGTCTCCCACCGCGACGGAGCCGGTTTCCACATCCCGCACCCGGTGGTCGGACCCTTCGATCCGATGCGCGAATCGGGGCGCTTCCGCCTCGAGCTGACGAACCGCCCGGGTCGCCCGGCGCTCCGCGTAGTGCTCCAGCGTCTTCTCCGCCGGTCTGCATCAGCACGATGACCAGACCGGCGAACGGCTGGTCGAGGGCCATGGCGCCGATGATGGCGAGCGCCGCGACCAGGTCGGCGGCAAACCGTCCCCGGAAAACTCCGAGCCCAGTCTGCGCCAGAAGGGGGAGGCCGATCGCCCAAAGACCGATGGTCCAGACGAGATGGGCGGGGTCGGGAAGGTGGAATCCGAGCCGGAGGATCACTCCAGCGAGCAGAACCGCCAGAGCAAGCGCCGGCCGGACCAGGATCCGGCCGGTCGGTCTCACACCGATTTCGCCGAGGTGATGTCCTTGGAGTCGGGCTTCCGGAGAATGAACCCGACTCCCCGAACCGTTTCGATTCGTACCAGGCTGGTCCGCTTCTCGACCTTGCGCCGGAGATTGCCGACGTGGACATCCACCACGTTGCTTTCCGGATCGAAGTGCATGTCCCAGACCTTCTCGAGCAGGGTAGTGCGACGCACCACTTCGTCGCAGTGGAGCAGGAAGAACTCGAGAAGCTGAAACTCCTTTGCGGTAAGGTCGGCCTTCTGCTCCCCGATCGTGACGGTGTGGCGGAGCCGGTCCATCGAGATGTCGCCGAAACGGAGTACCTCCATGCGCTCCGCGCCGCCCCGCCGGAGGAGAGCGCGAACCCGGGCCAGCAACTCCTCGAAGCGGAACGGTTTCGAGAGGTAGTCGTCCGCGCCGGCATCGAGGCCCCGCACCACGTCCTCGACCGCGTCGCGAGAGGTGAGCATGAGAATGGGGGTCGTTCTGCCTTCCCGCCTGAGCTCGGCGGCCACCTGGAATCCGTTCTTCTTGGGGAGGATCACGTCGAGCAGGATCACATCATACTCGTAGACGTGGGCCAGCATCGTTGCTTCGTCGCCGTCGGGGGCGACATCCACCACGTACCCCTCCTCGGTGAGCCCCTGCTCGATGAAACCGGCGACCTTTCGGTCGTCCTCCACGACGAGAACTTTCATCCGGGGCAATAGTATCCGGAGGGTTTGAATCTCCGCTCAAGAATGCGTGAAGGTCTCTTCATGAAAGACCCGCGCGGGGCAGCTGCAGGACAAACCGGCCTGATCCCCGGGTGGGGATGGCGAGAAGGTCGCCGCCCAGCAAACGAGCCAGACGGCGGGAGAGGGGAAGCCCGAGTCCGTGTCCGGCGCGTTCTTCTCCGGCGGTGGTCACATAGATATCGAAGATCCGCTCCGCATCCTCCGGAGAGACGCCAGGACCCTGGTCAGTCACCTCGATGGTCACCCCATGGTCGGTCGAGCGGAGTCGCGCCTGGACCGCCGACGATTCAGGCGAGTGGCGGACCGCATTTCGAAGCAGGTTGACCAGGATCTGTTCGACCCGGTGCCCGTCGGTGTCGCAGAGAAGGCCTTCGGCCGGGGTCTCGACCTCGAAACGAATCCCGCGCTCCTGAGCCTGAGGGATGACCCGTTGGGTGGCGGCGCGAAGAACCGCCCCGCATTCGGTGCGCCGGATCACCGGCTTCAGGCGATCCTCATCGAGACGGCTCAGGTCGAGCAGGTCGCTGATGAGCCCCACCGCCTGTTCCGCCGAATCCAGGATCTCGAAGGCGGCCTTGGGAACGTCCTTCCGCTCCTTTTTCCGCACCAGAATCTCGGCCCATCCATACACCGCCGCCAGGGAGTTTCTGAGCTCGTGGTTCACCATGGCGAAAAATCGCTCACGGGACCGGTGGAGCTGCTGCACCTCTTCGAGCAGCCTGGTGCGTTCGGTGTGGAGGCGGGCGTTTTCCACTGCGGACCCGATCACCAGCGCCAGCAGGCTGGCGACATGCTCGTCTTCCTGGGAGAATTCTTCCGCGCCCGCCTTCTCGGTCAGGTAGAGCTCCCCGATGATGCCATGGGCGCCCGGAATGGGGACTCCCAGAAACGAGTGCATCGGGGGATGATGGGCGGGGAACCCCGCTGAGGCTGGATGCTTGGACAGGTCCGGAAGCCGGATGGCCCGGCCCTCGCGGATCAACAATCCGAGGATCCCGCGGCCGATGGGGCGGGGCCCGATGCGCTCGATCTGATCGTGGGTTAGCCCCGAGACGGTGAAACTCTCCAGCGTCTGCCCGTCAGGATTGAGCAGGCCCACCGCCGCGTAGCGGGCCCCGAGCACCTCGGCAGCCAGATCGGCGACCTGCTGGAGAACCTGCTCGTGGCGAATTTCCGCAATGAGACCGGGAAACTCCCGCACCAGACGTTCGAGTCGCGCCAGCATGGCGACATTCTAGC
>CAWJCZ010000012.1:0-100265 GCA_963841505.1 uncultured Gemmatimonadales bacterium | reverse complement strand
GAGGGAGACGCAGTGGCTCGATCCGGTAGCGGTGACCAGCAGGGGGCCTGACCCTCCAGATGGTACTTTTGCAGCACGCGTGCTGATGAGTGGTCTGTCGCCTGGCGAACCTTCTGCAGCACACGGCCACCGATCTCCAGTGGTCCCATCGCGCGGAGCCGTTGCCAATACCATCCGAGGCGTCCTGGGGCAACCCCGAGCTTCACGCTATCTCGATGGCACGACGCTCACGGATCGAGTCGAGTACCGCGAAGGTAAGGAGCATGCTCTGGCGTGCCTCGGGATATGGGAGGGGCTGCGCGGCTTCTCCCTTGAGGAACGCGAGCCAGGCCATCATCTCTTCGCGATGGCCCTTCGAGGTAAACTTTGTAATCTGGGTCTTCCGCGCCCGATGTACTGTCAAGACCTGACTGTTGTCGCACTCCGCAACCAACCAGTCCCGAAGACTCGAAAGGACTCTTCGGGAAAGCAGGATCGCCTTCGGCGCTATAAATGAGTTCGGGCCCGAACCATCGGTAAGCGTATTCGTGCTGAAACCGAATCTGGAGGGGGGTGCGCCCGCCGGCCGGCCGAGGTTGTCTGAGCGAACACAGTGCGAGGCTCACTCCCGAAGCAAAGAAACAGAAGAAATCCAGAAAATGGCACGCCTCGCCCATTATGCGCCCCCCGCTCTCCTCGACGTTGGCATACCAGTGGTCTGGGGCCAGCCTGCCGGCGAAGACGTGGAAGGCGAGTGACTTGGCCGGACACTCGAGCCAGGATCCGAAACAACTCCTTGGTCGCTGGCGCGAACCGCCGGTTGAACCGACCATCACGCTGCCGGTGCTATTCGCCATCGCAAGATCAATCTCTCTCAGCTCGTCCCGGGTCAGGCAAGCGGCTTCTCGACAAATACATGGCGCTCGTGCTTGAGGGCCTCGAGGACCATAGAACCGTGCAGGTGTGCCGGGTGGCAATCAGGATGGCTGGCCAGGGCTCTTGCCGAGCGCCACGGAAGCATCCGTGGTCCCCCTGGCGAAGCCGAACTTCTCTTTCACGTGCCTAGAGCTCAGGGCGGTGTTGTTGACGATCGTGCCAAACGCGATCTTCCCTTTGAGGTCGGGGAGGAGCATGGTGCGGGAAATTGCCTGCGCCTACCACGTCGAGGGTCGAGCAGGGTGGAATCAGGACGCCGCCAGAATGAAGGATCGGACCCTCAGGTGCACCAAGGCTCGCCACAACCTCCGATCGCGCGGTATCGGACTCGCAGGCGCCCGAGTACTCCAGGACGACGCCGATATCCGCGTTGGAAGACTCCATCAGCGACGCGTACACGGAGAGGGCCTCCGCGAAGGGGGCTCGCTTCGTCGTCAGCGGGTCAGGTTCAGACGGCCCGTGCTGAGGAGGCTGAGGCAGGATTCGAAGTTCCGATTCTCGGTCCATCGGACGTAGCCTACCGGATAGTCGCGTCCTCCCCATTCATAGGCCGGGTCGTAGCGGCCGGGTCCGTAGCTCCGGGAATAGCGAACCTCAATCTCCTTCATGTAATAGGCCTTCCAGTCGAGGGCGGCGTCATAGATACCGACGATGACCAGAGTCCCCCGGTCGCGAAGGCAGGCGACCGCCTGCTCTGCCGGCGCAGGGGACTTGCCACCGACGCAGAGGAAGACGGCGTCCACACCGTGCCCGCCAGTCCATTCACGAACTACGTCTTCGACTCTTGCCTCGCGCGAGTTTACCGTCCGCTCAGCGCCCATTCTGGCAGCAACCAGCAGGCGGCCGGCGATCACATCTGCCGCGAGGACTCGCACGCCCGCCGCGGTCAGGACGGCTGTGGCAAGCTGTCCGATCAGGCCCTGCCCGACGACCATCACCTGGGAACCGACTTGTGCGTTTGCCCGGCGGACTGCCTGCATCGCGATGGCCGAAAGCGTGGTATACGCGGCGGCCCACATCGGAACGCCGGCAGGGACCGGGCAGGCGAGCAGATCCGGGACTGCAATCAATTCCGCGTGGTGCGCGCGCTCAGCGCCGCCACAGGCGACCCGATCGCCGACGCTGAAGCGGGTATTCGCGGGATCAACCGCCACGACGATCCCGGCGGCACTGTAGCCGAGGGGGGTCGGCGATTCGAGACGGTTCTTGACCTTTTCGAGAGCGGCTTTCCAGCCAAGGGTGCGGGCAGTATCCAGAACCCTCCTGACCTGATCGGGGCGCGCCTTTGCTTTCTGGAGCAAGTTCATTCGCGCCTGTTCCACTTTCATCTTCTCGGTGCCGGGACTGATGACGGAGTGGGTGGTACGCACTAGGAGACCCCCGGGCGGCGGCAGCGGCTCGGGCACCTCCTGTATTCTCGAGACGGCCGTCCTGGTATTGGGCGAGCTGTTTCATGGATTCACGGGGTAAGGGGCCCGGTTGCCGGCCGGTCGAGGAACGTGCCGTGCCAGATCTTCGACCCGAAAGCATGGTCCAGATCCCCTTATTGCGATCTTCTCTGCCGCAGCGGTCCTCAGCAATCATATGCTTCACGGTGGCGGGATCACAGATACCCCGTTCCCGTATCTGTTGTTCGCCCAGCACCGACCAGCCTGCGGTGGGGTCCACGGATCCAGGCGCGCAGGAGGCTGCGGAGGACGCCTTGGGCCGGTGCACGACCTCATGAGGTGGATTCTTCTCGCCGATCTTCTTCAATGGATATTCTTGAACGCCCCTGTGAATCCGCAGGTGCGGCGAGGGCCGAAACATGACCGAATACCACATCCTTGCTCACCAGCGGTGGGCGCGTCTCGATGCTCGCTGCCATAGTTGCCTTGTCGCCATAGGTGAGATTGTGTTCCGGAGGAAGGTAAGTGTGTCGGTGAGGCACATACGGGTAAGGTAGGCCCCGGGCGAGCCGTGCTCCAGGAGCCCGCAGGCGAGGAACTGGTCCACGACAACGGATTACCAACCCGCAACCAATCAGCCGTTGACAATCGGCGGTAAGGGGCTGGCATACAATGTTCACCCTATCTCTTTGGAGATATCCCGAGTGAGGGTCTCGACATCTCGCGAATCCCTGGAATCGGCGATTGCCAAAAGCAACAGTTGTTCCGACAGCTTTTCCCGCCACCCCGCAGCGGCTAGTTCGACATGGTGCACCAGGGCAACGACGTCCTGTGGAAGCGATCGGAGCGCCATTTCAACTACCTCGTGGGTGGTTCTCAAATCCAAATGTTGCCTCTAGCCTCTAGAAACTGCGTTCCTCGAGTGAGAAGGTCCATCTCGCGATCAGCATCGTCAAGCCAACGGGGGCAGAGGATCTCTCCCCTGCCCCCGCCTGCGACTATGACATGTTATAGTTGCTAACCCGCGCTACCGAGCGAAACCGCCGGTTAGTACATCCCGCCCATGCCGCCGCCCGGAGGCGCGGCCGGCGCCGGCTTCTCTTCCTTCTTTTCCACCACCACGCACTCGGTGGTGAGGAGCAGGCCCGCGATCGAGGCCGCGTTCTGGAGCGCGGTCCGGCTGACCTTGGTCGGGTCCATGACACCGGCCTTGACCAGGTCCTCGTACTCGTCGGTCGCGGCGTTGTAGCCGAAGGACTTGTCCTTCGACTCCTTGACCTTCGCGAGGATGATGGAGCCCTCGACGCCCGCGTTCTGGGCGATCATCCGAAGCGGCTCCTCGAGGGCCCGCCGCACGATCTCGACGCCGATCTTCTCGTCCTCGGTGCCCCTGACCTTGTCGAGCGCGCCCTGGCAGCGGAGCAGCGCCACGCCGCCGCCCGGCACGATGCCCTCCTCGACCGCCGCACGGGTCGCGTGCAGCGCGTCCTCGACCCGAGCCTTCTTCTCCTTCATCTCGGTCTCGGTCGCGGCGCCGACGTGGATCACCGCCACGCCGCCGGAGAGCTTGGCCAGCCGCTCCTGGAGCTTCTCCCGTCGTAGTCGCTGGTCGCTTGTCGATCGCGGCCTTGATCTCGGCGATCCGGCCCTTGATGTCGTCGGACTTGCCCTTGCCGTCGACGATGGTGGTGTTGTCCTTGTCGATCACCACCCGCTTGGCCTGGCCCAGATCGCCCAGCACGGCGTTCTCGAGCTTGAAGCCCAGCTCCTCGGACTGACCACCTTGCCGCCGGTGAGCTTGGCGATGTCGATCAGCATCTCCTTGCGGCGGTCGCCGAAGCCGGGCGCCTTGACGGCGCAGACCTTGAGCGTGCCGCGGAGCTTGTTGACCACCAGCGTCGCCAGCGCCTCACCCTCGACGTCCTCCGCGATGATGCAGCAGGGGCTTCCCGGCCTGCGCCACCTTCTCCAGGACCGGCAGGAGGTCCTTCATCGCCGAGATCTTCTTGTCGTGGATCAGGATGTAGGGCGCGTCC
This sequence comes from uncultured Gemmatimonadales bacterium, assembly GCA_963841505.1. Lineage (GTDB taxonomy): Bacteria > Gemmatimonadota > Gemmatimonadetes > Gemmatimonadales > GWC2-71-9 > JABFSM01. Next base: position 95,926 of record CAWJCZ010000012.1, on the reverse strand, counting down.
AGCGACGCTTCCATCTTCTCCGGATCGGTGATGAAGTAGGGCGAGAGATAGCCGCGGTCGAACTGCATGCCGTCGACCGTCTCCAGCGTGGTCTCGAGGCCCCGGGCCTCCTCGACCGTGATCACGCCGTCCTTGCCGACCTTCTCCATCGCGTCGGCGATCAGGTTGCCGATCTCCTTGTCGTTGTTCGCGGAGATGGTCCCGACCTGCGCGATCTCCTTCTTGCCCGCGGTGGTGACCGACAGCTTCTTGAGCTCCTCGATCACGGCCTCGACCGCCCGGTCGATGCCCCGCTTGAGCTCCATCGGATTGGCGCCCGCGGTCACGTTCTTGAGGCCCTCGCGGAAGATCGCCTGGGCCAGCACGGTCGCCGTGGTGGTGCCGTCGCCCGCCAGATCCGACGTCTTGGTCGCGACTTCCTTCACCATCTGCGCGCCCATGTTCTCGATCGGATCGGAGAGCTCGACTTCCTTGGCCACCGTGACCCCGTCCTTGGTGACCGTCGGCGACGCCGAACTTCTTGTCGATGACGACGTTCCGGCCCTTGGGCCCGAGCGTCACCTTCACCGCCTCGGCCAACGCGTCCACGCCCTTCTTGAGCTTCGGCGCGGGCGTCGGTGTCGAACATCAGTTCCTTCGCTGCCATTGCTTCTCGCTCCTTGCTCACTCGCCGGCAGGCCGGCCTTCACGTGAGCTCGAGTACGGTTCTGTGCGGATCTAGCCGAGCTTGGCGAGGATGTCCGACGCCTTGATGATCACGACCTCTTCGCCGTCGAGCGTGATGTTCGTGCCGCTGTACTTCCCGTACAGCACCTTGTCGCCGACCTTCACGTCCATCGGCACCCGCTCGCCCTTCTCGACCCGGCCCGCGCCCACCGCGATCACCTCGCCCTGAGTCGGCTTTTCCTTGGCGGTGTCCGGGATGTACAGCCCGCCCCGCATGGTCTCGGTTTCCTCGTCCGGCATCACGACGACCCGATCTTCGAGAGGGGTGATCCTGAGCTTCGGCTTTGCCTTGGTCTGTGTTGCCATACTCGCTTCTCCTTGACGTCGAACGGGGTGGATCATGCTTGGCACATCTATATATATGAGTGCCAGAATAGAGGCCTAAGTTATTCACGGAGTTACGGTTGTCAAGGGAGCGAAATGGGGCAAGGCGTGGGCCAGTGGAATGCGTCGTTTTGGCAGGATTGGAGGATAGGAAGATGGGAGGATGGGAGGATGGGAAGAGAGGAACCGGGGCCCTCCTATCCTCCTCTCCTATCCTCCTATCCTCCTATCCTCCTATCCTCCTATCCTCCGTATCCTCCTATCCTCCTATCCTCCTGACTGTTACACCTCGAGTACCGGGACCCCATAGGGACTGATCAGGGGGTCACGGGTCGCAATCCGGAGCCCGTGCTCCAGGGCCTGGGCGACCAGCATCCGATCGAATGGGTCCGAGTGGTGCCACGGCAGCTGAGCGCTGGCGCGGGCTTCCGCCGCGGTGATCCGCAGTTCCTGGAAGCCGGCCGCCTTGGCCGCCGACAACCAGTCCTCGGGAATCTTCAGCTTGCCACGCGAAGCCTTGAGCTCGATCTCCCATGCCGACGCGGCACTGAAGAACACCGTCCGGCCGGATCTTCGATTTCCTGGATCGCCGCAGCGCGCAACCTTCGCGGATCGTGAAGGGCCCAAAGCAGCGTATGGGAATCCAGCAACAGGTTCATCGCCGCGGTCGTCGCTTCGGTTCCGCGACCCGCTTGGGCTTCCCGGTCCGCCTCTCCCCATAGAACAGCGCTTCGAGCTCAGGATCCGGCTCCCAGGCATCCTTTGTCTCCTGCACCTTGCCGCGAAGAGCGCCCAAGACCCTCGGGGTTCCTTTCGAGGTAACCGGTATCAACCTGGCGACCGGTTTGCCAGCCTTGGCAATGACGATCTCCTCACCCGCTGCCACGGCTTCGAGCAAACGGGAGAGATGGGTTTTGGCCTGATGAATGTTGTAGCTTTTCACAGAGCTTAGTTTAGTCGGACTAATGCATAGCGTCAATATGGATCGGGGGATTCCTAGCCCTTGTCGGGACCACCGATGCCTTGGCGAACTTGCCTTGGACCCGGAGGTTCTCGTGGAGCGACCAGCGTCACTCCAACGTCACCGAGGTTGACCATGAAAACGGACCCGCCTCTCGCTGGGTCGTCCTGCCGCTCGGAAAAGCGGTAGCTTGGGTATCCCACACAAAGCGAAGAGCCCCATGCGCAGCGCCACTTCGATCGGCGTCCTGTTCGCCGCTGTCGGCACCCTCACCCTCCCGGGGCAAAGTCATGCCCAGGCCTCCCTGCAAGGCGCCTGGAGCGCCACCGGATGGACCCGCGGCGGCCAGCCGGTCGCAACGCCCCAGCGGGGCCTGCTGGTGTTCACCAGGCAGCACTACAGCATCATGTTCGTGTCGGACGACAAGGAACGGGCCCACTACACCGGCGACAACATGACCGACGCGGAGAAGCTCGCGGCCTACAACTCGATTACCGCCAACTCGGGCAGCTATGCCGTGAGCGGGGACAAGGTCACCATCAAGGCCTACATGGCCAAGGATCCCAATTACATGGGCGAGTGGGTCGCCGGGTGCGCGACCGGTCCGTGCCCCAACGATGTAGTCCTTACCTTCAAGATCGTGGGGTCCACGATGACGGTGACCTGGCCCCAGGACTTCGGTGGGTTTGGAGGGCTGGTCGGGACGTTCCGCCGAGTGGAGTAACCCCCAGGGCAAATCCACCGACAGAAGAAAGAGGCCCCGGGGAGACCCCGGGGCCTCTTTCGCATTGGCTTTGGCCTCAGCCTAACCCGGGGGCAGCAACCCGGTCCGTTCGAGCATCCGCACCTCCCGGTCAAATCCATCGAGCCCCTTGTCCAACAGGCTGTTTCATCCCAGGGAGACGCACCGGGCTGACCAGCCTGGCGGGGGCGCTATTATTGCTCTCGTGAAAACGACCTCCGCAATTCTCACATTGCTGCTGCTGAGCGGCTGCTCGGCCGCCAGCGACTGGACCAGCGAGTTCCCGGTCGACAAATCCGCGCTCTCCTCCCGGGGCGACAACCAGTTCTTCCCGCTCCGCCCCGGCACCCGTCAGGTGCTGAGAGAAGGGAGCACCGAGCTGGTCGTCACCGTGCTCGCCGAGACCAAGGTGATCGATGGTGTGGAGACCCGGGTCGTCGAGGAGCGGGAAACCGAGGCTGGCAAGCTGGTCGAGATCTCCCGCAATTATTTCGCGATCGATACCACGACCAGGAACGTGTACTACTTCGGCGAAACGGTGGACCACTACGCCAATGGCCGGGTAACCGGACACGAGGGGAGCTGGGAGTCGGGGGTGAATGGCGCCAAGTTCGGGCTCATGATGCCCGGCACGCCCGGCACTCCACGCCAGGTACTACGAGGAGATGGCACCGAAGCTGGCCATGGATCGGGCCGAGATCGTCGGGGTGAACGTGACCTTCGGCTGGAAGGCCGGCTGGTTCCTGGGCTGTGTTCGAATCGAAGAGACCACTCCGCTCGAAGCCGGGCGCGAGACCAAAGCCTACTGTCCCGGCGCGGGTCTCGCGAAGGACGGCGGGCTCGAACTGGTAGAACTCTCCATCCCGTAACCGGATTGCACGCTTCCATGAATACCGCCTGGTGGCGCAAATGGCACCGCTGGATCTCGTTTCCGGCGTCGCTCTTTCTCCTCTTTGTGGCAGTGACCGGGGTGATGGTCGCCATCTCGGAATTCTTCGGCGAGGCGGAGGAGATCCGGGAAGCGAACCGCAAGCTGGTGAGTCCGGTCACACTGCAATCTCCGCTGACCGAGTGGAATGGCCGGCTGGCGCACGCCTTCGCGACCGTCGCGACGGCTTCCGGGAACGCCCCGGTGGACCAGGTCACCATTCAGTTCAAGGGGAAAGAACCCACCATCACGGTGTACACCGGCAAGCCGGCCGGGGGCGAGGATCGCCGCTACGTGGTGAGCGCGACGACCGGCGCGCTGCTCGAGACCGCGTCCTACGTGGACAAGCCGTTTCTCCACCGGCTCCACAGCGGCGAGGCCTTTGGCGATGGCGGGCTGGTCGCGGCGATGGCGTGGGGAACCGTGCTCGCGGTGCTGGTCATCACCGGGTTCATTGTCTATCTGAAGATGTGGCGGCCCGGGTTAACCGGGTGGCGCAAGCTCTTCTGGTAGGACCGGGCCATCTCGTCCTTGTGGAATCCCCGAGTCGGGGGTAGCGTCCCTCCCCCCCAATCCTGCCTCGAGGAGGCATCCACATGCGTAAAGCTTCCGTCATAGTCGGCTTCATGCTCGTTGCGATCGGCTCGACCCTCTCCGCCCAGAGTCCGCTCAAGGTGACCTGGAACTGCGCCGCCGCCAATCCGGTCCACCAGCTTCCGGTGTCCGACCAGGCCAACCACGCCTACGTGATCGAGCAGGTCCATTGCACCACGACGGCCGGCGAGATCGGCGGGGTCAAGGAAAAGGAAGGCCTCGCGGTGGAATTCGTGGAAGCCACCGGGAACAGCTCGAAGGGGCACGGGGTCTTCGTCGAGACGCTGGCCAACGGCGACAAGATCACCTACACCTATACGCTCACCGGCATGATGGCCAACAACATGATGCAGTCCGGCAGTAATTCCTGGACCGCGATGAGCGGGACCGGCAAGTTTCAGGGGATCACCGCGAAGGGAACCTGCACCGCCAAGGGCAAGCCGGATGGATCGGCCGACTTCACCTGCTCGGGGACCTACACCCTGAAGTAGGGTTCAGCCCTGCGGGGGCTTGGACTCGCTTGCCGAGAAGTCGTCGCCACCCATTCCTCCGAAGTCCACCGTGCCGGCCATGGAATCCCCGGTCACCTTCGCCACAATGGTGAGGGTGATCGGGTGTTCGTTGTAGACGATGGTGTAGCTGAAGCTGATCTGGTCCTCGCTTGATGGTTCCGGTCAGCGGGACTTCGCCATCGGCGCGCTTCACCGTTCCCGAGAGGGAATCACCCTTCACCTGGAGTACGATCTGGAAGCTCCGGGGGCCGCCCGGCGTGTTGTAGGTGGCATCCCAGGTGCCGGAGAGAGTCGGCCTGAGTGGACGAAGGGGCCAGAGGGGCCAGAGGAGCCAGAGTGGCCAGAGGTGGCCAGAAGGGCCGAAAACAGGACAGATAGCAGACATCGGTGCTCTCTTCGGTGTTGGCGCCTCGGAAGATACTGGGTTAATCTCTCCGATCATCCTCCTCTCCGGGTTCCACCATGCGTCGCCTGTCACTCCGTCTCGCCGCGGTCGCCGGCCTGTCCATCGCTATCCACTCCTCCCTGGCGGCTCAGCAGCCGGTCGACTCGGCCCGCCCGATGAGCGGAGGCGGGAGCGCCAACCGATTCGCCACCCTGCCCTACGGGGCGAACGATGACAAGCCGGTTTCCCGCTGGACCCCTCCCGCGAGCGCCGGACGACAGCTCACCCTGAACGACCTGCTCACCTGGAAATCGATCCGCAATGCGTCGATCTCGAACGACGGCAAATGGTTCGCCTATATCCTGGGACCGAACGAAGGAGATGCCGAGGTGGTGATCCGGGGCACTGCGGCCGGAAGCAAGGAGCTCCGGTTCCCGGTTGGTGATGCGGCTGCCCTGAACCGCGGCGGACCCCCTGGCACCAGGCGGAAATGCCGGAGCGGGAAATGCCTTGGTCCTGAGCGGCAACAGCAAGTGGGCGGCGTTCCTGATCTATCCCAGCGGAGCGACGCCGAGGCGGCGTCCCGGAACCGGAGCCATCGACGCCCCAGCCGACCCGGCTGGCGGTAGTCGACCTGGCGAGCGGGACCAAACGGGAATTCGAAAACGTGCGGACCTATCGCTTCGCGGGTGACAAGTCCGACTGGATCGCCATTCACCATGCCCCGCCGGCTGGCTCCGGCCGCCGGCGCCGCGGGGAGCAGCACCGGTGAGGGAGCGCGTGGCGGCGGGAACACCGGCCAGCACGGCGGGCACCATGCTCGAGCTGGTCAACCTGGCCGGGGGAACTCCGGTGCCGATCGCCAACGTGTCGGAATTCGGGTTCGACGATTCGGGAGACTGGCTGGCATATGCGGTCAGCGTGACCGACCAGGTCGGGAACGGGATCCAGCTCCGCCAGCTCTCCACCGGCCTAACCCGCTCTCTCGACGCATCCAAAGCGAGCTACCGGCGGATCACCTGGGCCGACTCGTCCGCGGCGCTGGCGGTCGCTTCGGGTGGTGACCGACACCTCGGCGCAGTCGCTCAATGAGGAGCAGGTGGTGGCGCTCTCCTGGGCCAATGCCTCGACCGGGCGCGGCCACCGAGATCGGGCCGGGAACCGCCGGCCTTCCCGCCGGGCTCGTCCTGAGCGCCGACTACCCCATCGATTTCGGCCAGGGCGCGAAGCTCCTGTACCTGGGCCTTCGAGAGCCCCGTCCGCCCCGGCCGCGCATGCCGACCCAACCGGCTTTACGCCGCGCGGTCCAGGAGGCACGGCTCCCGGCGCGGGAAATACCGGTCAGATCGCGGCGGCCCCCCAGACCGACGCCGAAGTGCCTTCGCTGATTCTCTGGCACTGGAAGGATCCCCGAACCCAGGCCAGCCAGCAGGTGCAGGAGAACCAGGATCGCTCGTTCGCTTTCGTCGCCTCCTATGACGTGGCGACGAAGACGCTCCATCGGCTCACCGACGACAAGGCCCGCGCGATCCAGCGGGGCCCGAAGGACACCTGGGGCGTGGTGAGCGACGCCTCCGCCTATGAGCGCGACGCCGGCATCAAGGGGTTCGCGTTCCGCGACCTCTACGCGGTGAATCTGGCCACCGGCGAGCGCAAGCCGATCCAGCAGAAGGTCCCTGGAGGAGGCTTCGGAGGCTTCTTTGGCGGCGGCGAGCCAGCCGTTCTCGCCGGACAATGCGAAGTACGCCTAGTACGACACCGGGGACTGGAAGGTCTACGACTTCGCCAAGGGAACCACGAAGGTGGTGACCGAAGGAGTGAGCGGGAAATTCTGGGACACCGAAGACGATCACAATCAGGTCAAGCCCGCCCATTCCGGGAGGGCTCCTCGGGTTGGACCCGCGACGGCAGTAGTATCGTGGTCCGGGACAACTGGGACCTCTGGCGTTTGCCGGTCGCGGCTGGCGCGGCGGTGAACCTGACCGGCAACGGGCAGAAGGACCAGGTGCGCTACCAGAACCGGCTGGTCTTCGATCCCCGCGAGAGGCGGGGCATCGATCTCGAGCGCGCCCATGTACGTCGAGACATTCGAAGAATGGACCAAGAAGGAAGGGCTGGCCGCTGGTCGATCCGGCAAAAGGAGGAGTCCGCCAGCTCAGCAGTCGAGAGCGCGAAGGTGGACTATCGCCGGGCCCGGGACGCCAATACCTGGCTGTACACCCGGCAGACCGTGGTGCAGTTCCCCGACTACTACGCCGCGGACGACGGGTTGCGGAACGAACGGCGGCTGAGCGAAGCCAATCCTCAGCAGAAAGACGTGGCCTGGACCCCGGGGGCGATGCTGGTGGACTACACCTGCGAGAACGGCGGCGGGAAGCACCAGGCGGTGCTCTATCTGCCAGCGGGTTACGAGAAGGGCAAGTCGTACCCCACCCTGACCTATATCTACGAGCATGCTGTCGCAGGAATTCAATCTCTATAGCCAGCCCAACGCGACCCGCTACTCCAATCCCAGCGTCTTTACCTCACGGGGCTACGCCTTCCTCAAGCCGGACATCGTGTACCACGTCAATGATCCCGGGCCGGAGCGCGGTCTGGTGCATCGTGCCGGCCGTCCAGGCGGCCATCGCAACCGGCGTGGTGGATCCGGCTCGGGTGGGCCTCCAGGGTCATAGCTGGGGCGGATACCAGACCGCCTTCGTGACCACCCAGACCGACATCTTCAAGACCGCCGTCGCGGGCGCCCCGCTCACCGACATGATCTCGATGTTCGGGTCGATCTACTGGAACAGCGGCAACACCGACGGCTCGATCTTCATCGCGAGCCAGGGCAGGTTCACCGGCGGACCCAACGAAGTCCCCGAGGCGTATCTCAGGAATTCGCCCCAGACCTACGCCGACAAGCTGTCGATTCCGCTGATGATCCTGCACAACGACCGGGATGGGGCGGTGGACTTCAACCAGGGGATCACCTACTACAACCATCTCCGGCAGCTCGGCAAGGACGTGGTGCTGCTCGAGTATGTCGGAGAGAACCACGGGCTCAGCCGGCCGGCCAACCAGAAGGACTATGCCCTCCGGATGACCGAGTGGTTCGACACCTTCCTGCGCGATCAGCCGGCGCCCGAATGGCTCGAGGACGGGGTGCCCCGCCTCAAGATGGAGACCCACCTCAAGGAGCGCCGGCCCAAGGTCGATGCCAAGACGGAATCGGAGCGCCCTCGCCCGATTCCATGAGAAAGGGGTCAGACTCCATTTTCGGAAAATGGAGTCTGACCCCTTTTTCCGTTACTGGGACCGGATCGCGATCCCGGGATCCACCCGCGCGGCCCGGAGCGCCGGGATCCAGCAGGCCAGGGTGCCGATCGCCACCATGAGCAGCGCCACGCCGCTCATGGTGATCGGATCGTGGGGCACCACCCCATAGAGCAGCCCCTGGATCAATCGGGTCGCGACCAGCGATGCGCCGATGCCCAGCACCAGGCCTAAGCCGAGCAGGACCCAGCCCTCGGCCAGCACCATCCGCTGCACCGCCCCGCCGTCGGCGCCGAGGCTCATCCGGATTCCGATCTCATTGGTGCGGGCGCTGACCGAGAATGCCAGCACGCCGCCGATCCCGACCGCGGCGATGAGCACGGCGAGCGCGCCGAAGATTCCGACCAGCATCGCGTTGAGCCGCCGGGGAGCCACGCTCTCATCCTTGATCTGGTCCAGGGAGAGGACGTGCTCGATCGGCTGCTGGGGCGCGAGCGAACGCACCGTGCTGGTTGCCGACGGCGCCATGCTGAGCGGATCCTGCCGGGCCTGGATCACGAATCCGCCCGCGAAGATCAGCTCCTGCAAGAACGGCTGAAACAGCACCGGCCGGAAGCCGGCGTCCAGGCCATCATCCTTGGTATCCCCGACCACGCCGACCACGGTCCGCCAGTCGCCACTCACCGGAATGAACCGCAGCACGTCGCCGGTCCACGCGACCCGCCGGCCGATCGGATCGGCGTCGGGAAAGAGCCGGTCGGCGAGCGTCTTGTTGATGATCACCACCCGCTCGGTCCCGGCCCGGTCGGTGGACTCGAAGTAGCGCCCCTTGAGCAGCGGGATGCCCGCGGCTTTGAAGTACTCGGGACTCGCGGTCCGGTAGTCGGCCCGGGGCATCGGCTCGTTGGGAGCGACGGCGCGCCCCTCCGCCTTCACCTCGAGCTGGAAGGCGCTCCTGAGCGGAATGGTGGATCCCATTCCCACCTCGGTCACCCCGGGGAGGGCGGAGAGCTTGGTCCGCATCTCCTCGTAGAGCACCTGCTGGTCCTCCGGGCTCCGCCCACTCCCATCGAGCGAAACCTCCATGGTGAGCACGTGATCGGCCTTGAGCCCGGTATCCACCGCGCTGAGCGCGGACATGGTGCGGACCAGGAGCCCGGCCCCGGTCAGGAGCACCACCGACACCGCGACCTGCGCGACGACGAGACCGCGCTGGAGCCGCTGGCGCTTCCGGCTGGCGGACGACTTCCCCGCACTGCCGAGCCAGGCGCCGAGGCCCGATTCCTGGACGAACTTGGGGGCGAAGGACAGCAGCACGGCGACGATCCCGGCGAGGAGCAGGGCGAATCCCAGCACCATCCCGTCAACCCGGATTTCTCCCGCGCGGGGAGATTGCCGCGCGATGAGCGAGGTGAGCAATCCGACGCCCCGCAAACGCGATGACCAGCCCGAGCGCCCCACCGGCAATCGCAAGCATGCAGGTTCTCGGCAAAGAGCAGACGACGAAGCCGCGCGGTGCCGGCTCCGAGTGCCGCCCGCACCACCAGCTCCTGCTCCCGGCGGACGCCCCGCATCAGGGTCAGGTTGGCCACGTTGGCGCACGCGATGATCAGTACGAACGCGGCGGCGCCCATGAGGAGCCAGAGGGTCAGCTTGGCCCGCTGTCCCAGCACTTCCTGGAATGGCGTCAGCGTCACCGTGTATTTCGACGCCGCGTCATAGGCATCGGGATAGGCCGCCTGGACCCGTTGCCGGATCTGACTGACCTCGCTCCGGGCCTGCTCGACGGTGGCTCCAGGTGCCAGCCGCGCGATCATCTCGGTCATCCGGTGGGTCCGTCCCTGCACCATGAGCGCGCTGGTATGGTGCTCGCTGATCACCATGTTCATCAGCGCGTCCATGCGGGTCGGGAAATAGGGCGCCGGCTGGATCACCCCGATTACCTGGACCGCCTGGTTGTTGATCCGGACCGTCTTGCCGACGATGGTGCTGTCTCCCCCGAAATGGTTCTGCCAGAAATCGTGGGTGAGGACCATGACGGGCGGCACTCCGCGGCCGTCATCCGCCGATGTGGTCAGCCGGCCCAGTACCGGCCCGAGCCCCATGATGGAGAAATAGTTTCCGGTGACCAGGCCGACGTTGATCCGCTGCGCCTCCTTGTCTTCCTGGAGCACGACCTGAAACTCGGAATACTCGGCAATCCCGCCCAGGGTCTTGGCCTGACCCCGGAAATCGTTGATCTCGGGCACCGAGAAGAGCACGTTGTCGCCGCCGGTCCCTGCGATCGACTGCCGCAGATACATCAGGCGCTCGCCGTCCTTGTGGGGGAGCGGCTTGAGCAGCACCGCGCGGATCACAGAAAAGATTGCGGTGTTGGCGCCGATGCCGAGGCCCAGGGTGAGAATGACCGCGGTGGCGAACCCCGGCGAGCGGCGGAGCGAACGAAGCGCGTAACGAAAGTCGAGAGTCATGGATCAGGGGAGGATGGGGTTGAGATGGTCCTTGAACCACGCGACGTACCGGTGGTAGCGATCGAGCACGAAGCTCGGCTTGGTGATGCCGTGGAATTGTCCGGGGTAGATCACCATTTGGGTCGGCACCCCCAGCTCACGGAGCGCCTGATACATCTGTTCCCCGCCGACGATGGGGACGTTGAAATCCGCCGAGCCTCCCATGAACAACGTCGGGGTCTGAATCCGGTCGGCGTGAAAGAACGGATAGGAGAGCTTGATCCAGAGGTCCTGATTCTTCCAGGGCAGCCCGAGCTCGGCCGCGTACTGGACCACGTACTCGTCCACCCCATAGAGAGAAAACCAGAGGGCGCTCCCCGCTCCGCTTATGGCCGCCTTGAATCGGGTCGTGGTGGCGATGGAATAATCGGTGAGGATTCCTCCATAGCTCCATCCGCCGATGCCCAGCCGGGTGGAGTCCGCGATGCCGGCCCGGACGCTCTGGTCCACCGCACCGAGAATGTCCTGCACTTCCTTGTTGCCCCAGTCGGCATAGATGGCCCGCTGGAACGCCAGGCCACGCCCGGTGCTGCCGCGGTAGTTGGGTGAAACGACCGCGAATCCGTTGGCCGCAAAGAGCTGGCGATCGAACGAGAAGCCGTAGTCGCTCTGGCTGTTGGGCCCGCCGTGAATCCAGAAGATGGTGGGAAGCGGCGTGGTGGAGCCGGCCGGGCGCACCAGAATGCTGTGCACTTCGGCGCCGTCCTTGCTCCGCGACATGAGGTCCTCGGTGGGAGCGAGCGTGAGGCTCGCGACCAGCGAGTCGTTGACATGGGTGAGCTGTCGCGGCGCCGGGGAGCCGGACTGGATCGCGAAGACTTCCCCCGGCTGAACCGGAGTGCTGATCATCGCCGCGATGCGATCCCTGGCGGCGCCCCCGATGGAAAACCGGCCTACTCCCTGCCGGGCCGGACTCATCCGGGTCATCATGCCAGTTTCGAAGGCGACTTTCCCCAGGTAGCTCTCCCGATCGTCGTCCACCGTCACCAGAAACGACCGGCTATCCGCGCTCCATGTTGCGCCGCTCACTGGACGGTCCAGCTGCGCGGTCAGTACCCGGTCGCCGCTGCCGTCGGCCTTCACCACCGCGAGCTTCGCGAGCTGGTAGGCGTACCACTTGGGCTCGTCATTCCTCAGATAGGCGATCCATTGCCCATCGGGGCTCCAGACCGGAGGCCCACCCTCGGGCCCGGGAGTGCTGGTGACCGCTTTCGGAACGGCGCCCGCCCGCGCGTCCACCACATAGACGTCCGACCCCTCGCCGGTGCCCGGTTCGGGCAGCACCCTTCGGAGGAACGCGATCCGGCTTCCATCGGGAGACCAGCGGGGCGAGTCGTCATCGGCCGGGCCCGCGGTGAGTGTATCCAGCTTCCGCGCCGCCAGAGCGAAGAGAAACAGGTGACTGCGCGACGAGGTGAGATAGCCTTCGACGTCCTGCTTGAAGGCGTAACGGGTGATGACGATCGGTCGATCCCGGTCGGTCGTATCCGCCCGCAGCGCCGAATCGAGCTCGACGGATTTCACGACGACCAGTCGTTTGGAATCGGGAGACCACTCGATCTCCGAGACGCCCCCTTTGATCATGGTGACGCGCTCGGCCTCCCCGCCCCGCCGGTCCAGCAGCCAGACCTGGCTCCCCTTTCCTTCGGCCCGGCCGGAGAGGAAGGCCAGATAGCGGCCGTCGGGGCTGAATCGCGGCGAAGTTTCGTTGTCGGGTGAGGAGGTGAGCCGGATGGTCTGGGTGCCATCCCAGCTGGTCATCCAGAGATCGGTGTCGCGCTTGTTCTTGGCGGAATCAACGGTGGTGATGGTGTAGGCGACCCAGTTTCCATCAGGGCGACACCCTCGGATCGCCGACCGAGCGAAGCCGGTAGATGTCACCCGGGACCAGTGAACGTCGGGGTGCCCCGGTCTGGGCGGACCCGAGTGTTGCGGTTGTCAGCAGGGCGAGGAGTGCCAGAGAACCACTCGAGAAACGCATGCATTTTCCAGGCTGAGACAGGCCGTAACGTATTACGCCCGGCCTCGATCGCAACCAGGGAAGGGGTCAGTCGTTGCGGAGCGCCACCAGGGGATCCACCCTCGTGGCCCGGCGGGCGGGCCAGAGACTCGCCAGCAGCATCGCGCCGATCAGCGCGAGGGTGACTCCGCTGAACACCATGGGATCGAAGGCACTGACTCCGAAAAGGAACGCGGAAAGAGCCGAGGTGGCCCCCGCAGAAAGCAGCAGCCCGATCCCCGAGCCGATCGCCGCGAGGATCGCCCCCTGCCGGAGCACCAGACCGATGATGTCACGCCGCCCGGCTCCCAGCGCGCGACGAATGCCCAGCTCCTGGGTGCGCTGGGAGACCGAGTAGGCCATCACCGCATAGACCCCGATCACCGCGAGCAGCAGCGCGATTGCGCCGAATACGGCGAGCAGCTTCGGCATGATGCGGTCGCCCTGGCGCTCGTCATCCACCACGCTCTGGAGCGTCCGGATCGAATAGGGAGGCAGGTCCCGCGCGACCGCAGCGACTTCCTCGCGGGCCGGCTGGCTCAGGGCCGCGGGATCGTTCCGGGCCCGAAGGACGTACCGGGTGGTGCTGGAAAACCACTGCGCCGCGGGGAAATAGGCAATTGCCGGCGGTGGGTCGTCGGGACCGAACTCCCGAACGTCCTTCACGACCCCCACGATTTCATAGGTGTCCGACTTGAAGACCAGGCGCTTGCCGAGTGGATCGCCCGCGGCCCAATGCCTCTTGGCGAGTGTCTCGTTGATGACGGCGTATTTCGTCGTGGCGAGTCGATCGTTGACGGTGACGTCGCGTCCCTTCACGAGGGTCATCCCCATCACATCGAAGTAACCCGGCGACACACTGCGATACTGAAGCACCGGGCGGCGGCCCTCGTCGGGCGCCGGCTCTCCTTCGACCGTGTAGTAGGTCCCGTTGCCACCCGACATGGGAAGCTGGGTCACCGTCGCCGCCCCGGTGACTCCCGGGACCGCGCGGAGTCGTGCCAGCAATTCTTCCTGCAGCGCGAGGGCCTGGGTAGTGTCGGGATACTCCCGTTCGCTGAGCGAGACCGCAAAGGTGAGCGCGCCCTTCGGCTCGAAGCCCAGGTCCACCGCCTGCATCCGGAGGGAGGCCTTGATGAGGAGTCCTGCCGAGATGAGGAGCACCAGCGCGAGCGACATCTCCACCACCACCAGCGAGGCCCGGAGCTTCCCGTGCTTGAGTCCCATCGAGCTGCCTCGTCCACCGTCCTTGAGCGGCTCGGTAAGACTGCCCCGGGTTACCTGGATGGCCGGCGCGATCCCGGCAAGGAGGCCGGCGATGAGGATCGCTCCGAACGCGTACAGGATGGCGCGGGGCTCGAGCCCGAGTCGGGCCGCGCCGGGCACGTCGGCCGGGATGATGGTGCCCAGCCACCGGATGCCGAAAACGGAAAGACCGATCCCCAGCACGCCACCCGCCAGCGCCAGCATGAGGGATTCGGTCAGCAGCTGTCGCACCAGGTGCCATCGGACCGCACCGAGCGCCGAACGGACCGCAATCTCCCGGGTCCGCCCGGCCGAACGGGCCAGCAGCAGGTTGGCCACGTTGGCGCAGGCAATCAGCAGCACGAAGAACACCGCGACCATGCAGATGGTGCCGGCCTGGCGCGAGGTGGCCCCGACGATCTGATCGAGGAGGGTAACGCCGTGAGCGCCCATGCCGAGATTGCTGGCGGGATACGTGCTGGCAAGTCGCTGGGCGACACCCTCGATCTCGCTGTTGAACTGGTCCAGGGTCGCACTCGGGGCGAGGAGGCCGATGACCCGGAGGAACCGGGAGCTTCGCGAGGGATCGGGGGGGATTTCGAGGGCGGCATATACCGCGGCCCGTTCGAAACGGAACGAGGCTGGCAGAACTCCGATGACCGTGTAGGCCTCGCCATCCAGCCGTACCGTGTTGCCGACCGCGTTCGAGTCCGCCGCGAAGTGGTCCCGCCAGAAGCGGTCGGTGAGGACCACCACCTTGCCGCGCCCGGGCTCTTCCTCATCGGAACGGAACAGTCGTCCTTTCGCGGGCACGACTCCGAAGGTGGAGAAGAAATCGGGAGTCACCCGCATCCCGCTCACCCGCTCGGGCCGGCCTCCATCCGCCAGGTTGAAATCCCCAGAGGCGTATGCGGTCAGCGATGCGGATTTTGTTTCCCGTCGCCAGTCCACGAAATCGGCCAGGGAGACACTGGTATTCTGCCAGCCCCGCTCCTTGTTGTCGGACCAGACCTGGATCATGCGATCGGTGTTGGGATAATCCACCGGCCGCACCAGAATGAGGTCCACCCCTGCGAAGATGGTGACGTTGACGGCGATGCCGAGGGCGAGGGAGAGCGAGGCCAGCGCAAAGAAGCCGGGGCTCTGACGCAGGGAGCGCCAGGCGAAGCGGATATCCTGGAGCAGATGTTCCATGGCGGACCCCGAGACGGTATCGGAAACGAATGTCGGGCGATGGTGTCGGATACGGGTCAAGGCGACTGGGGGTTTCAGACTGGAGCTTTTTCCCACGCCCGAATACCTTCCGCGCCATGGCCTCCGGTTGGCAACCCCTGAGTCCGTTCTCGCGTCTCTCCATCCGCGTCAAGCTGCCCCTCACTATTGGAAGCCTGGTACTGGTCGTCGGCCTGGCACTCTCGACCGCATCGTTCTTCGCCATGCGCCGGATTCTCCTCGACCGGGGAGCGGAACGGCTGGTCACCCTTCGGAATCAGTTCGCGGAAACCTTTCGAACCTCGGTCAGCCAGAACCAGCACCGGCTCCTGGTCCAGGGTCGGGATCCCGCCATCCTCGAATACCTCAAGTCGCCGACCTCGGCGAACGCGGCTGGCGCCCTCGCGGCCATGGACTACGAGGGGCCCCAGCCCGAGCTGAGTCTGGCCATGGAGCTTCGGGACCCGAGCGGAAAGATTCTGCTTTCCACCGCTCCGAGCGACCGGTTGGGGCCACCGCTGCCTTCCCTGGGGGAGGGTGACTCGGCGAGCATACTGGCGGTCTTTCCTGACCTGGCCGGGATGGACTCGATGGCGAGTGGCCGCCTCAGGGAGGACGGCGACTCGATCGCCTATCCGGTCGTTGCGCGGATCGCCGGGCCGGTCACGGCGTATCTGGTCAATTGGCGGAGGGTGAGTACCGCCCCGCAGACCCGGGCAGTCATCTCCAGAATCCTGGGCTCCGAGGCCACGTTCAACTTCGGGAACCGGGACGGCACGGTCTGGACCGACCTGGGCCGGATGGCTTCGCCTCCTCCGGCGCCGATCGAGCCGGGCGCCGCCGCGATCCGGTATACCAGGCCGACGGGCGAGGTGATGGCCACCGCCGGTACCGCGGACGGGACACCCTGGATTTTCACCATCGAGTTTCCCCTCACCGCGATCCTCGCTCCCGGCCACCTCTTCCTGAACCGGCTGGTGTTGATCGCGCTGCTCGCATTGACGATCGGCCTTGCAGTAGCCTGGTACCTGAGCGGCTGGATCACCGACCCGCTGGCCACGCTGACCAGCGCCGCGAACGCGATGACCCGGGGCGAGCTCGGAGCCCGGGCGGGACTCCATCGCGACGACGAGCTCGGGGCGCTGGGCGCATCGTTCGATGCGATGGCGGCCGAGATCGAAGGCACCCGCAAACACCTGGAAGAGACCGTCGCAACCCGCACCCGCCAGCTCGAGAACACCCAGGAATCGCTGGTGCGCCGGGAAAAACTCGCCACCCTGGGTCAGCTCGCGAGCGGAGTGGCGCATGAGCTCCGGAACCCCCTCGGCGTGATCAACAACGCGGTGTTCTATCTCGACTCGGTGCAGACCGAGGCGCCTCCGCAGATCCAGGAGTACCACCAGATCATTCATCGCCAGGTGACCCTGGCCACCAAGATCATCAACGATCTTCTCGATTTCGCGCGGAAGCCTCCCGCAAACCTCCGAACCGTCCCGCTGGATCACATCGTGACGCCCCAGCTCAAGGAGATCTCCCTCAACGGAGTGCGGCTGGAGCAGGACTTCCCGCCCACCTTGCCGCAGGTGATCGCCGATCCCGACCATGCCGGGCAGGTGGTGTACAACCTGGTAACCAACGCGGTTCAGGCCATGGGCGATTCGGGCGGGATTCTGTCCATCCGGGGCCGCTCCGACGGGAACGGCTTCGTGTGCCTCGAGGTCTCCGATACCGGCCCCGGGCATTCCCGCCGAGAACCTGGAGCGGATCTTCGAGCCGCTCTTCACCACCAAGACCCGGGGCATCGGCCTCGGCCTCTCGGTGTCCCGCACCCTGGCCAAGGGCAGCGGCGGCGATCTCACCGTCTTCAACAACCCCGACCGGGGCGCCACCTTCGTCTTCATGCTGCGCACCGCGAGCTGACCGAGTGACCCGGCGGGTCCTGGTGGTGGACGACGATCGCGCCATGGTGCGGACGCTGTGCGACATTCTCCGCCATCGCGGCTGGGAAGTCGAAGGCGCCTTCTCGGGCGAGGAAGCGCTGGCCTCGCAGAAAGCGCGAACCTGGCCCTTCGTGCTGATGGACATCCGGATGCCGGGCATCGACGGCGTAGAGGCCTGCCGGGTGATGATGACGATGCCTTCGCCCCCGCGGGTCATCCTGATGACCGCGCAGGCCGAGAGTGTCCGGCTGCGGGACGCCGAGGGCCAGGGCGCCTGGCGCGTGTTACACAAGCCCGTCAACCTGCCGGAGCTCCTCGATATGCTGGGCTGACGGATGCCCCGCGGTTGACTATTTTCTGAGCCATCATGATTGCTCTCCTGCTCTCCTCGGTTCTGCTCCCTGCTCTTCCCCGCGCCGCGCCGGTCGACTCGGAGCCGACCGCCAAGGTCGTGCTGGACGCCGCCAGTCACCGGGTCCTGGTGACCGCGGGTCCCTTCACGGTGCACGCGATGCCGCCGGGAATGAAGCACGAAGAGATGGACATGATGAACGACCACAACTCGCCGGTGTACCACTTCGAGTGGCCGGTGGAGGGGTGGCTGCGCGGGTTCGGGGTGGAGATCCTCGATGCCAGCGGCAAACCGATCGACCGCCGCCTGATCCACCACATGATCGTGGTCAACTACGGCCGGCGCCAGCTCCTCTACCCGGAGCTGGAGCGCCTGTTCGGGATCGGCCAGGAAACCGAAGACGTCTTCGTGCCGAAGAGCATCGGAGTCCCGCTCAAGCCCGGCACCAAGCTCGGCTTCTACATGGCATGGGCCAACGAGACCGGGAAGGACCTGAGCGGGGTGCAGGTCCGGCTCCGGATGACATACAGCCCGCCCAGCATGACCCCTCGTCCCCTCGACGCGCTCCCGATCTACATGGACGTCAATCTGACGGTGGGGGTGGGCAACGAATTTGACGTGCCGCCGGGGCGCTCGGAGAAGTCCTACACCTTTTCCCTGCCGGTCGGCGGCCGCCTGCTCGGCGTCGGCGGGCACATGCACGATTACGGGATCGAAGTCCGCCTGGAAGATGCCCAGAGCGGCAAGGTGCTGACCCGGGTCCGCTCCCGGCACACCCCGGAGGGAAAGGTCACCTCGATCGAGCGGAAACTGTTCGGGGTGGGCGGAAGCGGGTTACGGCTGAAGGAAGGCCACCCCTACCGGGTCGTCGGGGTGTACGACAATCCGACCGGCGCGATGATCAAGAAGGGCGCGATGGCCCACATCGTCGGCCTCTTCGTCCCGGATGATTACGCCCGCTGGCCCAAGCTCGACCTCAGCGATCCGGGAACCCAGGACGATCTCGCGTTCCTGGCCGAGCTGGGAGGCGGGGCCATGCACCACCACGAGCCTTAGGTCCCCGAGACTCTCCGCGCTCCCACCCAGCGGTCGAACCACCAGTTGGACGTGCTGTCCGACTGGCTCAGCACGCTCACCTGCACGCCCCCGTTGGCCGAGTGGATGAAGCGGCCGTCTCCCAGATACAGTCCCACATGGGTGACCTGATCGGTGCGCCCCGGGGTATCGGCAAAAGTCAGGATGTCGCCGGGAGCCAGCGCGTCGAGATCGCGCCCCACTTCATAACCCGCACGGGCCTGCTCCACGCTCCGGCGGGGCAGCTCGATCCCGTGTTGCGCGAAGGCGTACTGGATCAGCCCGGAGCAGTCGAACCCGTTCTCGCCCGAGCCGCCCCACCGGTAGGGAGTTCCCATGGCGGACATCGCGGTGGCCACGACGCTCGCGGCGAGCCGGGGTCACCGCGCCTTCCACCGGGCGGCCGGCCCGCCGGATCACGTCTTCGTCGGCCGGATTGACCCGGGGCAGCGTCATTCCGTCGGTCCGCTGAATGGTCCCGGGCGCTTCCCGGGTGCGGGGCCCGCCGATCTTCATCCCGGCCCGGATCCCGAGCGAGATGCTCCGGGCTGACATCCGGCCTCGCCAGGTGTAGAGGGCCTCCGCCTGGAAGCCCACCGGTCCCAGGTTCACCAGCTCGGCGCCCACCCCGCCCCAGAACCCCAGGGCGGGGCCTAACCCGCCGAGCGAATCGGGCCGGGCCAGTCCGAGCCCGGCGCCCCCGATCAGATAGGGCCGCGCATCCCGGCTCAGCCGGAGAATCGCGTCGGAGCCGATCCCGCCCCACGCCGCGTCGCTCTCCCCGCCCCGCCGGGCCAGCTGAACCCCGGGCCGGAAGATCAGCGGCCCGGTGCGGTAGCCGTCCATCCCGAGGCGATACTCGGAAATCCCGGGTGAGGTGAGCCAGCGTGAGGCGCCGACCGAGAGCGACTGGGCGGGGGCCAGAGTGGGCAGCATGGCCAGAAGGGCCAGAGTGGACAGAGTGCGCTTCATGGTTTTCCTCCAGCATCCAACGGAGTAGGCCGCGCCGTCTTCAGATTCACCCGGTATGCCCGGGCCGATTTGCAGTGCTCGGCCAGCTCGGCTTTCATGGTGGTATCGTCGATCAACACGGGAACCGAAACGGTGTACAGCAGGGGAACCTTGAGACGGGAGCCGTCGCGGCGAATCTCGAGGCTCCGCTCGACGCAATTTTCTCCCGACGCGGCGACCGCGGGCCTTCCTTCGGTGAACCAGACCGTCGCTCCCTCCGGCGCGGTGAGCACCAGCGAATCGGTCAGGGGGGCCGAGCCGGCGTAGGCTTCGGGCACCCGACCAGGTTCCTGCTCCCCACGGGCAATACAGCCGGGAACGATGAGAGTGGAGAGGCCGACGGCGATGTGATTGACGGAGATATGACCCCTGCGTCATCATCAGGATTGTTCCGCTGGCTCGTCCTCCGTCGCCGCAAGGGGCGTTCCATCGGGGGCAACCGCCAGGGTACGCTGAAGCCGGGGCGAATGACGCAGGAAGCGAAGCCAGGCCCAGGCGGCCACGATGCCGAGCGCGGCACCAAGGCCGAGCATGGTCCAGGCGGCGGCCGTGGAGCTGGCGAGGGTCTCACCGACGCTGGCGCCGATCCAGGCTCCGAGAAACGCGCCCAGCAGCGAGATGACCGGGGTCAGCAGCCATCCCAGCAGGCGAACCAGGAGCCGTGCCGCCATCGCTTAGCGGCGCCGGGCCATGAGGGACGTGATGGTGACCATGCACGGCCAGGGCCGGAATGATCGAGACCGCAAAGGCGCCCAGACCCCAGTGGGCCCCGGGGAAACCGATCAACGCTGCCGATTCCGAGGAGAATCGCGGCCAGAGATGAAGGTGCCGCGCACCATGGAAAACGCGCTGGGCTGCCCGTTGCGGTCGGTCTGGTTCGCCATGACCCAGGCGCCCATCAAGGGCAGATAGGTCCCCAGCATCCACCAGACCGGGTGGTACCACCAGTTGCTGCCGCCACCGATTTCGAGCCAGCGATTGGAGTAGAGGCCGAGCGGCTGAAACAGGGTGACGTCCACGATCAGAAAGACGATCGCCGCGGCGTAGCCGATGCCAGCGGCGCCCGCGATTCCCTCGATGGTGCGTGCGCGGGTCCAGAGGCCAGGCAGGCTGATCGTGAGCGCGATCCCGATCAACAGAATCACCCGCACACACGACCAGCTCGATGGTGCCCGCGATTCGCACCTGAAGGAATCCGAACGCGCCACCAGGGCGGATTGCAGCAAGCCGAGCGCAATGCCCGACCGGAGGATATTCGCCAGATCGGTACGATCGTGACGGGCTTCCATCGGTGAGCGCGGAGGTCATAGGGCTCCGGTGCAGGGAGAAATGGAACGATCCGGGAAAATTAGTCCCGCGGGACCGTCGAGCCAACCGGTTCAGCGGGCAAACGCCCAGAGCACGGCGAGGTCGGTCATCGCCCAGGCGAGAAAGGCACGATGCATCCAGCGCTGGTGCCCCGCCGAGGTGAGCCGGTTCCGGCGTTTCCACCAGGGCAGGAGCACCGCGGTCCAGGCCAGCCCGGCCGCGAGCAGCGCCGCCCAGCGGGATCCCGGCGGAGCCGCCCCATTCCGACACCCCGGCGGCGACCCCGAGGCCCTGGAGGGCCAGACCGGTCATGGGCACCGCAAGACCGAAGGTGCGGGTTATGCCGAGCGACACCGCGAGGGTCCGGTCGCCGCGGGCCCGGTCCTCCTCGAGCTGATAGAGCTGGGTGAGCGGATAGAGCGCGCCGAACAGCGCGGCGAACGATGCCAGCACGATCGCCCCGATTTCGGTGAGGGGCGGCCCGGTGAGCGCCCAGCCCGCATACGGCGTGAGCCAGCCGAATCCGAGAAAATTTACCAGCCAGTCGAACCCGGCCATTCCCTTGAGCCGGACCGGCGGGACCGAGTAGGCGATCGAGAGCACCAGGCACGCCGCGTAGGCCAGCGCGAACGCGCCGGCGCAAGCAGGAGCGCGACGACCTGGCCCGCGAGCATGAGGCCAGCCCGAACCAGGCCAGATCCGCGGGAGGCGCAGGCGGCCGGGAGAGATAAGCGATGTCGCCGCGATCCCGATCGAACGCGGAGTTGAGCGCGAGGGTTCCCCCGTTGAGGCCGATGACGAACGCCAGAGTTCCCAGGAACGAGCGAACCGAGGCGTTCCCGGTCCCGCCAGTCCTGTCGATCCCGATGGCGAGGGCGCTGCCGGTCAGGAAATGCAGGGTGAGGATGGGCCACTCGGCGGGGCGCAGATGGAGCAGGTAGTCGAACCCGCGGCCCAGCAGCCGATATCCCACCGCCCGAGCCGTCGGCGTCATGCCAGCCGGAGCGCGATGCTGTCGTCCAGCTCGGCGATCTGGCCGTCTCCGGTTTCGATCCGAAGCCGGCCGGTGGGCGCGAGTCCGGCGGCGACTCCAGGAACCGGCGCCGGACTTCCCTGCCCCGAAGCCAGTCGCGCTGGTCAAAGGCCCTGAGCTCCGCCTCATCGAGCGGCGTCACCGTGCGGGTTATTGCCGCAATCCGTTCGCAGCGATCGGCCCGGCCAGAAGGGTCGCGTTCTCCTGAACCCCGCCTCCGCGAGCGACGGCGGCGGGCAGGTCGGTGTCCTGGGGAAGCGGGTTATGCACGTTGATTCCACTCCCGACCACGATCCAGCTCAGCGGTCCCGCCCTGCCAGCGCGCTTCGGTGAGCACTCCGCCCAGTTTGCCGTGGGCAAGCATGAGATCATTCGGCCATTTCACCAGCACGGTGGGATGCCCCGTGGCGGGTCCGGGCAGCGCGGCGTCGAGCAGCGCGGCGATCGCGAGTCCGATCCGGATGCCGAGCCCTTCGATCCCGGTGGCGCGTTCGGGACAGCAGACCACACTCATCCAGAGACCGCCGGCGCTGGAGACCCAGACCCGCGAACGGGTTCCCCGTCCCGCAGGCTGGACCCGGGCGGCCACCGTGGTGCCGTGGCCCGCCCCCTGACCGGCCAGCCGATGGGCAACGTCCTGGGTGGACGGCAGCTCGTCGAACCACTCAACCACGGTCCGGCTCAGAAGGCAAACCAGAGCAGGCAGAAGACGCCGAGCACGGCGCAGTAGGGAGCGAAGTAGTGGAATTTGCCCCGCCGCAGCATCGCCACCAGGAAATAGATCGCGAAGAGGCCGGCGACCATCGCGGCGAGGAAGGCCGCAGCCAGACCCGGCGTCGGCAGCGGCGGCGGTGAGATGCCGGGCTTCCAGCAGCGCCCGAGCCCGCGATCACGATGATCGACATGAGAAAGGAGAACTCCGCGGCGGCCACGGCGGGGAGGCCCGGTCCATAACCCGGCGGCGATGGTGGATCCCGACCGCGAGATCGCGGGCAGGATCGCGAAGGCCTGGGCCACGCCGATGACCAGCGCCTGCCGCAGACGATGGCACCAGCGGCTGCCCGGCATGGGGCCGGTCGCTCGGGTCGCCCAGCGGGTGCTCCAGAGCAGGGCCGCGGTGATCAGGAAAGTTCCAGCCCAGCGCGGGCAGCGAGTGGAAGGTCCGCTCGAAGTAGTCCTTGAGGAGGACGCCCGCCACCGCGGCGGGGATCGAGGCGAGCAGCAGCATCGCCGCATAGCGCCAGGCGGCGCGATCCCGCCCCAGCAGACCGCCGATCAGCCCGGCAATCCGCCGCCCGATAGGCGATCACCACCGACAGCAGGGTCGCCACGTGCACCATGACTTCGAGGAACACGCCCTGCGAGGCAAATCCGACGAAGCGCTCCGCCAGCACCAGGTGGCCGGAGCTTGAAACGGGAAGGAACTCGGTGAGACCCTGGACCAGTCCCAGGACGAGGCCCTGCCACCAGGCCAGATTCACCCGGCGACCGCGTGGTACAACGCTTCATACTGCGGCACGATCGTATCGGTCGCATAGCGGGACGCCCGCGCGATCGCGGCCGCGGTCATCCGCTGGTAGGCGTCCGGATCGCGGAGCAGCTCGGCGGCGCGGCGCGCCATGGCCTCGACCGATCCGGGAGGCTCGAGAATTCCGGACACCCCGTCTTCGATGAGCTCGGGCAGCCCCCCGACCCGGCTTCCCACCACCGGCACCCCGGACGCCATGGCTTCGAGCGCGGCGAGCCCGAAGGATTCGCTCTGGCTGGGAAGCAGGAAGAGATCGCTCTGCTGCAGGAGCGGGGCGACCGTGTCGATTCGCCCCAGGAACCGCACGTCGGTCTCGACGCCGAGGTCCCGGGCTTCCCGCTCCGCAGTCGGCCCGCTCGGGGCCGTCGCCCGACCATGAGCAGGGTGGCGGGCATGGCCCGGCGGACCCGGGCGAAAATCCGGACCACGTCCTTCACCCGTTTGACTTCCCGGAAATTGGAGATGTGCAGCAGCAGCTTGTGTCCCGGCGGGGCAGAGCCCGTCCCGTTCCTTGCGGTCGGCGGGACGGTACTCCTCCAGCCTGACGAAATTGGGAATCACGCTGATGCGGCAGCCGCCGCAGCCGAAGGTGCGGAGGGTTTCCTCCTTGAGAAACTCCGACACCGCGGTGACCGCGTCGGACTGTTCGATGGAGAACTTGGTGATCGCGTGGAAGCTCTCTTCCTGTCCGACCAGGGTGATATCGGTGCCGTGCAGCGTGGTGATCACCTTGATCCGGTGCGCGTCCCCCAGCATCTGCCGCGCGATCCACGCGGTGGTGGCGTGGGGAATCGCGTAGTGCACGTGCAGGACGTCGAGCTTTTCGCGGAGCGCCACTTCGTGCTGTTTGGAGGCCAGCGCCAGGGTGTAGGGATAGTGCTCGAACAGCGGATACCGCCCGGAGACGGTATCCACCTCGTGGAAGAAGACCCGTTCGGCGTACCCCCGGAGCCGGAACGGCATGGCGTAGGTGATGAAATGCACCTGGTGGCCGCGCCGGGCGAGCTCCAGCCCGAGCTCGGTCGCCAGCGCGCCCGAGCCGCCGTAGGTGGGATAACAGGTGATGCCGATCTTCACGGGACCCGCTCACGACCTCCTTCCCGCTCCCCCACATCCGATCGCTCCACGCCGCCGCGATGGTCGCGGCCAGCTCGTCAGGAGGACGGGTGGCGTCCAGGGTGAGAGCGTCTCCGGGAAGCTGATGCCGGAACCAGGTTGCCTGGCGCTTGGCGTACCGGCGGGTGCTCCCGGCGATCGCCTCGGCCACGGTGTCCCGGGCGCGCTGGCCGTGAAGATACTCGACCGCCTCGCGAATCCCCACGCTGTTGAGGCCGGGGGCGTCGGGCGGGTGGCCCTCGCTCAGCACCGCGGCGACTTCCTCGATTAACCCGCGCCGCAGCATCTCCTCGGCGCGGACCCGGATCCGCTGCGCGAGCACCGGGCGGGGGGCGCTGAGCCGCACGTACCAGGGACGAATGGTTGCCCTGCCGGGCGGCGCGGTGACGCCACCCGGACAGCGGGGTTCCGGTGAGAATGCGCAATCTCGATCGCCCGGCTGGCGCGCTGGCGCCCGCCCCCGGCAAAGCCGGGATCGAGCCGCCCGGCCCAGCGGACCAGCTCGTCGGGCTCAAGGCTCCCGACCCAGTGCTCCAGCGCGCGCCGTCGTTCGGGATCCAGGGGCGGCTCGACGAACAAGCCCTCGGCGAGCGCCCGGACGTAGAGACCGGTCCCCCCGACCACCACCGGGAGCCGCCTCCGAGCACGGATCTCTTCGATCCAGCCACCCGGCCTCCCGGGCGAACCGCCCCGCGCTGTAGCGGGTTCCCGGATCCACCATGTCGATGCCGTGATGGGGCAGCTTCTGCCGCTCCCGCCGGGTCGGCTTGGCGGTCCCGATATCGAGCCGGCGATAGATCTGGCGGGAATCCGCCGAGATCACCTCGAGGGGGAAATAGGCAGCCAGCGCGCTCGCCACCGCGGTCTTCCCGATCGCGGTGGGACCCACGATCACCGCGACCCTACTGGCGCCCAAAACGTCGCTCCAGCTCGGCGCGGGGCAGCTGCACGATGGTGCTCCGGCCGTGCACGTCGTGGGGAGGAAGGCTGGTCTCGAAGAGGCGCTGCAACAGGACCCGCATCTCCGCCTCGGAAAGCGGCATGCCCGCCTTGATCGCCGCCCGGCAGGCGAACGTCGCGGCAAACCGCTCCAGCCGATTGGCCCACCCACCGAAATCGGCCCCGCGCCAGATCCGCCACCATCTCGCGGAAGCACGCGATCGCCTCGAACCGCGGATGCGGCGCGGGCACCGCGTGGATCGCGACGGCCCGGCCACCGAAGGGCTCGACCTGGAAGCCGACGGCCTGGAGCGACTCCTGGTGCCGCTCCACCGCCTCCAGCTCCTCGTCGGTGAGCTCGACGGTTTCGGGAAACAGCAGGCGCTGGCTCGCCGCGCCGCCGTTGGACAGGTGACGCATCACCTCTTCGAACAACACCCGCTCGTGGGCGGAATGCTGATCCACGATGACCAGACCATCGGGCCCTTCGAACGTGATGTAGCTCGAGAAGAGCTGGGCCACCGGCGCGGCGAACGATCGCTCGGCCGGTTCGGCGCCCTCCGGCGTCGCTGTCCGCGAAGAGAGACTCGGGAGCTTCGCTGCCTCCCGGGGCCACTTCGGCCTTCCCCTTGTGGCATCGGCCGCCACGCTCCGACCGGCGCGGCCGCTTCGACCCGGCCCAGCGCATCACGGATCGCCTCCTCGACGGTCCGTTCGACTGCGATGCGGTCACGGAAGCGCACCTCCAGCTTGGCCGGATGCACGTTCACGTCCACCATGTCCGCGTCGAGGTCGAGGTGGAGAAGCAGGCTGGGACGGTCACCGGGGTGAATCGCGGAGCGATACCCTGCCTCGGCGGCCCGAATCAGAAACGGGTCGCGAAAGGGGCGACCGTTGACGAAGAGCTGGGTCCGGCGACCGGTCGGAGCCGCGTCGGCCGGGCGCTGAGCATATCCCGAGACCCGGACCGCCCCGACCGCATGATTCACCGGAATGAGCGTCCCGGCCAGATGCGGCCCCCAGACTCCGACCAATCGTCCTGATTCGTCCTGCCCGGGTGGCACCTGCAACCGCACGCCGCCATCGATGACCAGCTCGAAGCCGACCGTGGGGTGAGCCAGTGCCAAGGTCGCCACCGCTTCGGAGGCAGCCCGGGTCTCCGCCGGCACCGAACGGAGAAATTTCCGCCGAGCCGGGGTATTGAAGAACAGTCCCCGGACCGTGATGGTCGTCCCGGTCTGGCGCACCGCGGACTCCACCCGATCGAGCCGCCCTCCGGTCACGATGACTTCGGTCGCGCTGGTCCCGTCGCTGGTCTGCATGGTGAAGCGCGAGACCGAAGCAATCGCGGGCAGTGCCTCGCCCCGGAACCCGAAGGTTCGAACCCCCACCAGATCGGCGGCAGCTCCGGATCTTGCTCGTGGCGTGACGATCGAGGGCGAGCACCGCATCGTCCCGGTTCATTCCCGATCCGTCGTCGCTCACCGCGATCAGCGTCTTGCCGCCCTGCTCCAGCTCGATCCGGACGTGTCGCGCGCCGGCGTCGAGGGCATTCTCCACCAGCTCCTTGACCACCGAAGCGGGGCGTTCGACCACCTCACCGGCGGCAATCTGATTGGCGACGGCATCGGGGAGAATGACAATGGGCATGGAACCGGAAATCTACCAGCGGGAGGGACGATTCCCTCAGAAGTTCAGCGACTCGCACCAGAATGTCGGAGGGCACCCAGCCTTCACCGTTCTCCGACTGGACCAGCCACCAGGCACCGTCCTGCCGGACCAGGCTGCACCACCGTGAACGCGGGGATCGATCCGATCGGCGGGGCGAGCCCGTGGGGAGAAACCCGCTGGCTGACTCCGCCGGCCAGAACAGCGCGGCGCCCTTCCGGCTTCTCTCCCCAGTGCACCGGCGATGAGGACGCCGATCACGGCCACGCGAGGCCCCCGACCCATACGCGGGGCCAGCGGCGCCGAAGCAGAAACAGCGCCGGGCCCGCCCAAGCCACAACGATCGAGAGCGCGAATACCTCTTCCGACGTCAACAGCGATGTTCCGCCCGACCCGCCGAAGCTCGCCGTGCTCGCGGGCAAGCGCGTTCCAGAGCGCGCGCACCCCCGGCTCGCGGGGACGCTCGCTTCGCACCGGGATCAGCGCGGCGGCCGCTTCGGCATCCCGTCCCGCCATGTACTCGGCGGCCGCGACGTTGTACCACCGCTCGGCGCTGGGAAATTGCCGGCCTCGGTCAGAAACGCCTCGGCCGCGGCGCTGTACTGCTGGCGGTTGTAGAGCGTGGTCCCGTTCTGCGCGCTGGCGCGGGCTGGAAACAGCATCCCGGCGGCAGCATCGTGCGAGCCCCGCCATCCGGCGTATCGGATCCGGGACGATCCTGAGCTGGCCTTCGATCTCCTGATCGAGCCGCCGGCGCTCCGGATCGGCATTGCTCTTTCGCCCGCTGAACCGGAGGGTCTCGAGGCCGAGATGCAGTTTCGCCAGACGCTCGGCGTCCTCCGAAGGGATCCCGGCGTGACGGAGTGCGGCGACGATCGCAGCCGGACTCGGCCCGGTTCCGG
Source organism: uncultured Gemmatimonadales bacterium (assembly GCA_963841505.1). Classification (GTDB taxonomy): domain Bacteria; phylum Gemmatimonadota; class Gemmatimonadetes; order Gemmatimonadales; family GWC2-71-9; genus JABFSM01. The sequence goes on along the minus strand of CAWJCZ010000012.1, from coordinate 67,662 downwards.
GAGGAAGCACCCCACGGACCAGCTGCTGGAGCCGGTCGCGCGCCGGAGAGGGCTCGGGAACCTGCGTCTTCCGCGGCAGACGGCGCACCAGTAAAACTCCGGCAATCCCCAACGCCGGGAGCAGCAACAGACCCCACCGCACATAACCCGGGAGCACGCCGATCCGCGCCGCCACCGTCATCGAGCCCGGCTCGAGCAAAGGCACCGGGTGCTGCCGTGCCGCGATCGGCGCGGGCTCGAGGATCGGCACGATGGTTCCCGGCGCCTTGGCGACCCGGTAGCTCCCCGAGGAAGGATCGAAATAGGGATAGTCGATCGGAGGAAGCGAGAGTCCGCCGGCGGAATCCGGCACCATCGCGAACCGGAACACCTTGGTGCCGCCCAGTCTCGACCCCCTGCGATCCGAACGCGGCATCGGATCCCTGATCGTACGCCCTGGCGCCTTGGGGCCACGCCACCGCCGGGGCGGGCCAGAGCGGAAGACTGCCGGTGCCGCTCACGGCGACTTCCACCGGAACCACCGATCCTGCGCGTCCCGATCCCGCCAGCCGGTATTCAATCCTCAGGTCGCGGCCCACCGGGCCGTTGAACTGCGGCGGTTGCCCGGCGGCCGGCAATGGACGCACCTGCACGACGAAGGGCGTGCTGCTTGCCGAGGCCCGCCGCTCCTCGCCTCCGCGGGTGCGCGGTGGTTCGATCCAGGTGAGCCGGGCCGGCGGGATGGTGAGGTCCCCGGGGTTCAGGGGATAGACCGTCTGGGCCACGACGAAGAGGTCGTAGGCCTCGATGTCCCCTTCGCGGGTTGCCACCACGCCGCTCACCGGAGCGCGCGGCGTCCCCCATACGCCGGTGATGACGGGAGGGGTAAGGGACGGCGCCTGGCGGAGCCGGAGCCGGAGCGAGCGGGGGAGCCACGCCGCAGTCAGCACGTTGAGCTGATCTCCGGTGAAGAGCCGGTTCGACGAAATCACGTTGAAGACGGAGGGAATGCCCGGCCGGGGCGACGGCACCTGGGTCACCAGCGCGGCGAGGTCGGGATCGAGCGGGCCCTGCTGAAGCAGGGCAGCGAGGAGGAGAAGCGTCACCAGTCCTTCCCCGCTTTCGCCTGAGTAACACGGCGCCGCCGGGCCTGCTCGGCGCGGACCTCGCGCTCGGCTCGCTCCACCGAATTGAGAATCTGGTCCGCGTCCGACTGGGCCAGCCTGGTGTCCCCGGTCTGACCCGATTGCTGGGTGGGCGGCGCATTGCCCCCGCCCGCTCCGCCATTGGGTGGTGGAGGGGGTCTCTCGACCAGCTCGAGATTCCATTTTGCATCGAGCGATCCGGGCCGCAGCATCAGGGCCTCTTTGAAACGGGCCGCAGCCTCCGAATGCAACTCCTCCCGGCGGGTGGTGTCCCGCAACGCTTCGTGAAAGGACACCAGGCCAAGGTTGTACAGCGCGCGAAACCGGAGCTCGGGATCGAGCGAACGCGACGCGAGGCCAAGCCACTGCCTGGCTTCCTGGAACCGCGCCCGCGCCAATGCGGCGGTCCCGGCGTTGAACCACGCCGTATCGCTTCCGTTTCTGGTCGCTTCCCTGGCAAACGCCGAGGCCGCGGCCAGGGTGTCATGCTGGCCGAGCAGACGATCGCCCCGGGAAGGAGGCTGCGCGTCCACGCCGCGGGCGGTAAGGATCGCGAGCGCAATCCCCGCGACGGCAGGGCCCCGCCGAAGCACTCCCTGCACCGCGAGCAGCAACAGCGCGGCCAGCCCGAACAGCCAGGCCCGCGGGGTCAGGTCCTCCCGGTGCAGCTCCCGACTCGCTCCCCGCTCCAGGCCTTCGAGAATCCGCCGCACCGTGGTGGCGGGATCGGCGGAGGATGAGGTAACCAGGACTCCACCTGCGGCATCGGCGACCGCTCGCAGCACGTCGTCGCGCCGCCAGCTGTACACCGGCGCGCCCTGGTAGGTCTGATACCCGGTCAGGGTGCCGCCCTCGTCGCGCTGGGGGATGCGTACCGCCACGGTGTCGCCCACCCCCACGAGGATCAGGGTGACACCCCCGTCGCGGAGCAGCTTGGCGGCGGCTACCGCGGCGTCCACCGAATCAAGGGTCTCGCCGTCGGTGAACACCACCATCGCGCGGGCGCCCCGTTCGGCCGCGGCGGCCAGCAGATCCCCGCCCTGCTTGAGCACGCTGCCAAGGTCGGTCCCGCCTTCGCTCGCGATATCGGGATCGAGCCCGTCGAGCTGGACGGTCACCGCGGCATCGTCCAGGGTCAGCGGACTCAGGATGTAGCTCCGCCCGGTAAACGCGAGCAGCGCGATGCGGTCGCCCCGCGCGTCCTGGACCACTCGATTGGCGTCGGCGATAGCCCGGCCCAGCCGGCTGGGCGCGACGTCCTCGGCGAGCATCGAGCGGCTCACATCCACCGCAACGGCGAGGTTGAGCGCGCGGCCCTGGAGCTCGGTCACGGTGCGACCCCAGCGGGGCCCGGCCAGCCCGACCGACCCTAACACGCCGGCCGCCGCGAACCACCACGGGGTCCACCGTTCCGGCCCCGGCCGGGCGGCGGTGCCGGCGGCCCACTGGGCCGCGGCGCGGAGCCGGGCCCGGCGGGCCCACCAGCCGAGCCATCCGAGCAGGGCGCCGACCAGCGGGGCCAGGACCAGCACGAGGGTCCGATCGAAGCTCATGGGGCCCGCACCGCGCGGGTGGCGCCGAGCAGCAGCGCGGCGGCGATGAGCCCTAACCCGGCGAGCAGGAACGGCGCGGTCCGCTCGTCCAGGGCCCGGGGCTGCCGGCCGGTGAGCCGGATCCGCTCGAGCTGATCGATCTGCTGGAAGATCCGCTGGAGCGCCCCCGCGTCGGTGGCGCGGAAATACTGCCCCCCGGTCTTCTTGGCGATATCCTGGAGCAGGGGCTCGTCGATTTCCACCGGCAGCGTTTCGTAGGTGAACCCGGTGATGCTCCGCCCGGTCGGCATCCGGGCCTGACCCCGAGTCCCGATTCCGACGGTGTACACCCGCACCTTGTACGCCGTCGCCAGGTCGGCTGCGGTCTCGGGGTCGATCTCGCCGCGATTGTTGACCCCGTCGGTGAGCAGCAGCACGACGCGAGACGGTCCCGGAAGCCGCCGCAGCCGGTTGATCGCGGTGGCGAGCCCGCTCCCGATCGCGGTGCCATCCTCCAGCATCCCGATCCGCACTCCGGTGACCGCCGACTCGAGCACCGCGTGATCCAGGGTCACCGGGATGAGCGTGAGGGCCTCCCCGGCAAAGGCCACCAGCCCGATCCGGTCGCTGGGCCGGCCCCGGATGAACTGGGCTGCCTGCCGCTTGGCCACCTCGATCCGGTTGGAGGGCGCAAAATCCTCGGCGAGCATGCTGCTGGAGATGTCGAGCGCGATGACGATGCTGATGCCTTCCCGGCGAAGCAGGCTCGAGCCTCCCTCGAGCCGGGGACCCGCGGCCGCCAGCACCAGCGCCACCAGACCGAGCGCCCGCAGCGCGGGCGGCAACCAGGGAATCCAGGAGCGGCTGGTGGCCGCGGCGGCGATTCCCGCGTCGCCCACCGTCACCGCGGGCCGGACCCGGATCGCCCGCCAGAGAAGAAACGCGGGGATCGCGAGGAGCACGAGCAGAAGCGGCCGGGCGAAGCTCATCCTAACGCGCGGGCGGACGGGTGGGCCGGATCTCGACCCGGGACGGAAGGGTGCGCGCCGGGGTACCCAGCAGATCGAGCACGATGGCGGCCAGGTCCTCCGGCTGGATCCGCCAGGCATCGGCCTCGGAGGGCGTGCGATCATTGAACTCGGTGGCCACGCTCCCCGGCAGGAGACAGCTCACCCGGATGTTGTCGTATCGCACGTCGAGCATCAGGGATTCGGAGAACCCGATCAGGCCGAACTTGGAGGCGCAATAGGCCGCCCCCTCCGCCATCGCGTTCTTGCCGGCGAGCGAGCCGATGTTGACGATCCACCCGCCCCCCCGGGCCCGGAGCGCGGGAATCGCCTCCCGGGAGCAGTAGAACGCCCCGCTCAGATTCGTTTCGATGACCCGGTTCCAGGTCTCCACCGGCAGCTCGCTGACCCGGCCGAACCCGCCGACCCCCGCATTGTTCACCAGGATGTCGAGGCCGCCGAACGCCGCGACGGCTCGCTGCACCAGGTCGCGGACCTCCTCGGGCCGGCGGACATCACACCGCACCGCGATGGCGGAGCCCGGCCCCACCCGGGTCAGGTTCCCGGCCGCCGCCGCCGCCCGGGCGCCGTCCCGCCCCGAGACCGCCACCCGGACCCCGGCGCGCACCAGCGCCTCGGCGATCGCGTATCCGATTCCCCGGCTGCTGCCGGTCACGATGGCGGACATGCCGTCCAGGGCAATCGGCGTCATGCTCACTCCCGGTCGAGCTCGGAGGCTTGTCCGGCCAGTACCGCGAGACGTTCGGGATGCTCCGGCACGAAGGTGCGGTCTCCGATTTCCTCCAGGGTCCGCTGGAGCGCTGCGATCTCGTCGAGGTCCTGGCTCTTCTTCATCCGGCGCGACAGCCGCCACCCCCAGTGATGGAGCGCCGCCCGGTATTCACCACGCGAAGCCCACCGTCTCAACAGCTCGGGATCGGGCTCCCGCAGAATCGGGACAGGACGGGCCACCGGCTTGCCTCTTCGCCGCCAGAGAAATGCCGCCAGGCGCGATCGCGAGCAGCGCGCCCATCACCAGAACGACCAGCGGCAGGATGCTCTGCCCGGCGAGCGCGAGCGGATCGCGCGGGGGCTTGGGAGGGATCCGGCTCTTGGGCTGGTCCGACGGCAGCACGCTCTGGACCCGAACCCGGTGCACCGAGGGAGGAAGCGTATCCGAAGTACCGTCGGGATAGACCAGCACCGGCCCGGGCATGGTGAGCACTCGCTCACCCGGGTACCACAACACCACCGGGTAGCGGATCGAGAGACCAGCCGCGCCATGCGCCATGACCGGTGGCCCAAGCTGCGCTCCCTCCGCGCCGAGGTCCCACTGCTGCGGCCGCAGCACGGCACGACCCGCCTCGCTCACCACCCGTTCGATCCACACGGTGTCGCCCACCGTGGGCTGGGCCACCTGCCAGAGCAGCACCAGGGCGGCGATCATCGGGCCCTGCGGGAAGGACGCCGTCCCTGACGTCGCGCGAAGGCGCGCCGGAGCACCAGTCCGTAGTCGGTGTTGAGATCGATGGGAATCTGGTCGACGCCCGCGGCCTTGAGCAGGTCGGCCCGCCGGTTCCGGCGCGCCGCGGCGGCGGCTTCCCAGCGGCGCCGCGCCGCAGCGCTTCCGGTGTCGACCATAACCCGCCGCCCCGATTCGGCATCCACCATCTCGATCCAGCCGCCGGCGGGAGGATGATCTTCGCGGGGATCGTCCACGGTGATCGCGATGACCTGGTGACGCACCGCCAGCTCGCGGAGCGCCTTCTCCCAGCCCTCGGCGAGAAAATCGGAGAGGATGACCACCACGCTCCGGTGCCCCAGCACATTGGACGCGTATTGAATCGCCTTGACGATGTTGGTCCCGCGGCGCTGGCTCGCGAAGGCCAGGATGTCGCGAATCAGGCGGAGCGCGTGACGCCGCCCCTTGGCCGGAGGAACCACGTGTTCGATCCGATCGCTGAACAGAATCGCGCCGACCCGGTCCTGCTCCTGGGCCCCCGCCAGCGCGAGGACGGCGGCGATCTCCACCGACCGGGCCGCCTTGGTGATCGGGGTGCCCACCCGGGTCGAGGCCGACTGATCCACGATGAGCAGCACGGTCAGCTCCCGCTCCTCGGTGAACGTCTTGACGAACGGAGCGCCGAGCCGGGCGGAGACGTTCCAGTCGATCGAGCGGAAATCGTCCCCGACTTCGTAGGCCCGCACCTCGGAGAACTCGACCCCCTGGCCTTTGAAGACCGAGCGGAAATCGCCGGAGAAGAGCGAGTCAACCACCCCGCGGGTCCGGAGCGCGATGCCTTTGACTTGTTTGAGAAGTTCGGGAGGAACACTCACCGGGCACTCACGGCACCTTGACCGCCCCCAGGATCTGCTCGATGATCGCATCCGAGGAGACCTCTTCGGCCTCGGCCTCGAAGGTGAGCACCAGGCGATGCCGCAGCACGTCGGGCGCCAGCGCCCGGAGATCCTCGGGCACCACGAAATCCCGGCCCTGCAGGAAGGCATAGGCCCGCCCCGCCTGGGCCAGCGCAATCGAGGCCCGGGGCGACGCGCCGAAACCGATCAGCGGGGCGACCGCGGGAAGGCCGACCGTCGCGGGCTCCCGAGTCGCGCGGACCAGGTCCACGACATAATCGGCCAGGCGGGGGTCCAGATGGATCCGGGCAATGGTGCGCCGCGCCTCGAGCACCGCCTTGGGATCGAGCAGGCGCTCCACCGGAATCGGCTCACCCCCGCTCATCCGCACCAGGATCTCACGCTCCTCGAGCCGGGTCGGGTAATCCACCTTCACCTTGAGCAGGAACCGGTCGAGCTGCGCTTCGGGCAGCGGGTAGGTGCCTTCCTGCTCGATCGGGTTCTGGGTCGCGAGGACCAGGAATGGCGACGGCAGCGGATAGGTCGTGCCCCCGATGGTGACCTGGTGCTCCTGCATGGCCTCGAGGAGGGCCGACTGCACTTTCGCGGGCGCCCGATTGATTTCGTCGGCCAGGACGATGTGGGCGAAGAGCGGGCCCTTCTTGGGATGGAACTCCTGCGATTTCTGGTCGAAGATCATCGTGCCGATCACGTCGGCCGGCAGCAGATCGGGGGTGAACTGGATCCGCGAGAACGTGGCGTGGAGAATCTCGGCGAGGGTCCGGACCGCCAGTGTCTTGGCGAGCCCGGGCACCCCTTCGAGCAGAATGTGGCCTCCGGTGAGCAACCCGATCAGCAATCGCTCGATCATGCCGCCCTGCCCGACGATCCGGCGCCCGACCTCGTCGGTCACCCGGCGGAAGGGCTGGGATTCGGGAACCGGCTGCACGACGGCGGGGGCTTGAGTCATACCGGGTGTGGTCCTGGGACCAGGTGAATCGCGCGGTACACCGCGCGCTGCTCAATAGAAGTCAGGGGACGCCATTTGCCCGGAGCGAGGGTCCCCAGCCGCACCGGCCCATAGGACAGCCGGGCCAGGCGGTCCACCTTGAGGCCCAGCGCTTCGGCCCAGCGACGCACCAGGTGTTTGCGTCCCTCGGCGAAGGTGACGTCGAGAATGCTGCGGCCGTCCACACCGGGGCGGGCCCGCGCGGCGAGCGGCGTAACCCGCTGGCCGTCGAGCGGCACCGGGCGCTTCACCGCGGCGCTGATCTCCGGCGTGGCGAGGCCATGGACCAGCGCGGTGTAGCGCCGGGGAACCCGGTAGCGCGGGTGGGTCAACCGGTGGGCCGCCTCGCCATCGGTGGTGAGGAGCAGCAGTCCGGTGGTCATCACGTCGAGGCGGCCCACGTAGGTGAGGCCCTGGTCCCGGGGCACGAACTCGAAGACGGTGCGGCGCCCGCCCTCATCCTGGGCGGTGGTGATCACGCCGAGCGGCTTGTGGAAGGCGATCCAGCGACGGGGCTTCCGGGTTATGGTGCGGCCCCGCACCGTGATCTTCTGGCGCTCGGGATCCACCGAGGCCCCCACGGTGACCACCTCGCCGTCGACCCGCACCAGCCCCTCCCGGATCAGATCCTCGGCGGCCCGCCGGGAGGCGATGCCGGCCTGGGCCATGGCCCGCTGCACCCGCATCTTCATCGGTCGGCGGGGACGTACGCCGCGGCGTCATCGGGTCCTTCCGCCTCGGGCCGGGGCGGCTCGAGGGCGATCGACAGCTCGTCGGACTTGGGCAGGTTCTGGAGATCGGGGAGGCCCAGCAGCTCGAGGAAGAGCGGCGTGGTGCCGTAGAGCAGCGGCCGGCCGAGGGCGTCGCTCCGCCCCACCACCTCGATTAACCCGCGCTCCTGGAGCGCCCGCAGCACTCCGCTCGCCTGGACCCCGCGGATCTCCTCGATCTCGGCCCGCCCGACCGGCTGGCGATAGGCGATGACCGACAGGGTCTCCAGCATCGCGGCGGTGAGCCGGGGCGGCCGCTGATTGAGCTGGGCTCGCTCGATCGCCGCCGCGTAGACCGCCCGGGTCAGGATCTGGTAGCCGCCGGCCAGCTCGACCAGCTCGACCCCATGATTGCTGAAGTCGTAGTGCTCCCGGAGGGCCTGGAGCGCCGCCCGCACCTCGTCCAGGCTCGCGTCGGGCTCGAGGGTTCCCAGCTCCTCGGGCGTGAGGGGACGGGAGGCGGCGAACAGCGCCGCTTCAATGAGCGGGGAGAGCGGATGCACGGCGCACCTGTAAGGGTCCGAACGAGAGAGCCTGGGACAGTGAGCAGGCGCCCCGGCGGGCCAGCTCGAGCAGGGCCAGCAGCACCGAGAGCACGTCGCTCACGGTCGGCGGGTTAGGGAGGGCCTCGGTCCACGCGAACACGTCCCGGTCCTCCAGCAGCGCGGCGATCCGCCGGCTCGCCCCCTCCACGTCCAGGGGCCGGGCCACCACCCGGTGCAACACCGGGTGGAGGATGCTGGAGATGACCCGCTCCACCGCGGACAGGAGCTCCACGATGTCGAGGGTGAGCGGCGGCGGGGGCACCTCGGGTGGCGGCGGCAGGTAGCCCCGGGCCATCTGGAGCGCGCGCCGCTCGGCGGCCTCCGCCATCCAGTGGGCGATCTCCCGGATCTGCTGATACTCGAGGAGCCGGCGCACCAGCTCGGCCCGGGGATCCTCCCACCCTTCGCCCTCGGCTCCCCGGGGCAGCAGCATCTGCGCCTTGAGCCGCACCAGACGGCTGGCCAGCTCCAGGTAATCGGCGGCCTGGTTGAGCCCCAGGTCGCCGATCGCGGCGAGGAACTGATCGGCGATCCGGGCGATCGGGATGTCTGCGATCTCGATCTGCTCTTCCCGGAGCAGATGCAGCAGCAGGTCGAGCGGCCCGGAGAAAGCTTCCAGCTCGACCACAAAGCCGCCCGGAGGCCGGCCCGGATCGATGGGTGGCCCCGGCGAGAGGAGCACCGGGCCAAGGACCCCCAGTCTGGTAGTGGAAAGCGGCGCGCTCACGTGGGAAAGATGCTCCAGTGATCGGCGGCGGCGAAGGGGGCCGCCCAGCCCACGAAGAGCCGCATTCCGGCCAGCGCCGGGGTGAGCAGCCAGCGGATCGCGCCGGGGAAGAACAGCATCAGCGCGAGGAGCGGCAGAAACCCGAGCCGCTGAAAGCTCCGGTACTGACGCCGCAGTCCCTGGGGCAGCAGGTGGTACAGCACGTGAGAGCCGTCCAGCGGCGGGATCGGAAGAATGTTGAAGAAGCCGAGCATGAGGTTGAGCCAGACACCCCAGCTCATCATCCGTTGGCCGACTCCCAGCAGGTTCCCCGCGTCGGGGGCCACCCGAGCCAGGAGGCCCAGGAGAACGAATATCGCCGCGCACGCGATCGCGATCACCAGATTGGTCGCCACGCCCGCGGTCGAGACGATCAGGTCCCCCCGGACATAGTGCCGGTACTTCTCGGGGTTCACCTGGACCGGCCGCGCCCCGCCAAAGGTGAAGGCGCCCTTGGTGCCGAACCAGAGCAGGGCCGGCATGATGAGGGTGAGCCAGGGATCGATATGAGGCAACGGGTTGAGGGTGAGCCGACCCTGCATCAAGGCGGTATCGTCCCCCTGCCGGAACGCCGCGTAGCCGTGAGCGTATTCGTGGGCGACCAGGGAAAAGATCAGAACTGGCAGGGCCAGGATGAAATCAGTCATTGGCGCCACTATACTTAGCCGTTTCGGGTCCAATCGCCAACCGTGAGGAATCGTCGTGCCGAGAACCAAATCCGCGAAGAAGCAACTCCGTCAAGCCAAGGGTCGCACCCAGCGGAATCGGGCGCAGCGAAGCGCCCTCCGCACCGCGGTGAAGAAGGTTCGTGGAGCAGCTGGAAAAGATCGGGATCAGGCCTATCGAAGCGCTGAGCAGCTCCTGGATCGGGCTGCGCGCAAGGGACTCATCCATCGGAATACCGCAGCCAGACAGAAATCCCGCCTGGCCAAACCCGCTGGCTGAGGCTAGACCGCAGCCAACTCCGCCCCGCAGCGCTCACAGTACCAGTCGGTTGGACGGTTCAGCGAGCCACAATCGCGGCACTTGAGGGTCTTCGGCACCGGCATCACCGGTCGCTCCGTCTCGGCGGCGGCGCCATTGGGCGCCTGCGGTCCCCGGGGCGCCGCGTTCATGAGCTCGACGTTCATCGAGCGCAGGAACGCCAGCTCGTCTTCCCGGTTCGAGGAAGCGGTGGTCGTGGTGGTGCCGGTCGACTGAGCCGGCGCGGGAGCAGCAGGAGCAGGCGCCGGATTGGGGGTCGGCGCGGAGGAGCCGCGAGGGGTCTGCCCACCGCGCGGATAGAGCGGTTCCTTGGGGAAGTGTCCAGTACGGGGAACGAAGCGGGGCGCCTCAGGCCGGGGGGACGGCGCGGAGGGCTGCTCTTCCTCGATCTCGATTGTGGGGCCAGTTTCGAGCGACAGATGAGGCGGCTGCGCATCGGTGGAAGAGGCTGAGGCAGCAGCCGGGGGTGGCTCCTCCGGCTTCGGGCCGTTGCTCTGGGAGCGCTCCGGCACCATCAGACTGAACACCTCTTCGAGCCGATGGGTTTCCTGGGACAGCTTGTCGATCTCGTGGTCGAACCCGGCAATCTTCCCGGAGCTTTCCAGTTCCACCAGCTGCCACTCATCATCGGTGTATTCGCCCACGGCGTGGCGCAGCTCCGCTTCGGAGCGAATGTTCATCTCTTCCTGACGCAGCGATTGGATCTGGGAGACCTGGTCGCGAAGGCCGGAGAGGGTATCGGCAATCACGTCGCGATGGGTGGAAAGCTGAGCGACGACCTGTCCCAAACGCCCCTGGTAATCAGTGCGCACCTTGGCCCGCACCGCCTCGGGAGTTCGTGAGCCTGCCGCGTCAAGACGCGCCAGCCATTCGACCAGACGCTGGCGGTTGGCGAGCAGGGTTTCGATTTCTGCGATGTCGTGCGACTTCGTGTCGGTCATGTAAAATGCTCCGGACCGCCGGCCAGGGCGGGCATAAGTCCTTCCAATCTAACGTCAAACCGAATCTTGGAAACCCGTTCAGGGTTCAGTCGTCAAGAATTCGAACGGTTGGCGCGATCGAACACAATTCGGCCGCCAACCAGGGTCGCATCTGCTTGTCCCACAAGCGTTTCACCGATGAATGGGGAGTTGGCGCTCAGGGAGGACAAATCCTCCTTCCGAACAGTCCAACGCCTCGCTGGATCGAAAACAACCAGATCCGCCGGGGCCCCCACCGCCAGGGTACCTCCGGGCAGTTGGAAGACTCGTGCCGGGACCGTGCTCATCCTGGCGATGAGCTCGGGCAGCGACAGGAGGCCGGGCTCAACCAGCTCCCGGATGCCAAGGCCCAGTGCCGTCTCCAGGCCGACGATCCCATTGGGGGCCTCATCGAACTCGCGCTCTTTCGTATCGTAGTGGTGCGGCGCGTGATCGCTCGCGATACAGTCGATGGTGCCATCCCGGAGGCCCTGACGGATGGCGTCGCGATCCTCCGCCTCGCGGAGCGGCGGGTTCATCTTTGCGTTGGTGTCGTACCCCTCGCACCGCTCGTGGGTCAGGGTAAAGTGGTGCGGGGTTGCCTCCGCGGTGACTCGAATCCCCTTGTCCTTGGCCCACCGGATCAGGGCGACCGAGCCGCGGGTGGACATGTGGCAGAGGTGAACGTGTCCTCCGGTCAGCTCGGCGAGCAGAACATCCCGGGCAACCATGATCTCTTCGGCCGCCGAAGGAATCCCCTTGAGGCCCAGGCGGGTGGACACGATGCCTTCGTGCATCGCGCCGCCTTGCGCGAGCGAGAGGTCTTCACAGTGATCGGCCACCGGGATGCCGAAGGTCCTGGCGTACTCGAGGGCGGTGCGCATCAGGTGGCTCGAGCGCACCGGCTGGCCGTCGTCGCTCACCGCGACCGCCCCGGCCTGGACCAGCTCGCCGAACTCGGTGAGCTGCTCGCCCCGCTGCCCCATGGAGACCGCGCCGATCGGATAGACCCGGGCCTGGGCGGCCCGGATCGCCTGGCGTACCACGAAGCCGACCGAGGCATGGGTGTCGGTGATGGGGTCCGTGTTAGGCATCGCACAGACCGCGGTGAATCCGCCGGCCGCCGCTGCGGCGGCGCCGCTCGCGACGGTTTCGGCCTGCTCGAAGCCGGGCTCCCGCAGATGAACGTGCAGGTCGATCAGCCCGGGCGCGACCACCTTCCCGGCCGCCTCGAGCACCTGCACCCCGCTCTCCACCGGGATGTTGCGCCCCACGGCTTCGATCCGGCCGTCCCGCACCAGCACGTCGGCCGGCCCGTCGGTCTGGCGGGACGGGTCGATCACCCGGCCTCCGCGAATCAGTATCGGGTTCATCGGTCGTCTCCGGCGCGCCAGTCGGGCGCGCCGCCCGCCAGCAGATAGAGCACCGCCATCCGCACCGCGACCCCGTTGGTCACCTGGGGCAGGATGATGCTGTGCGGCCCGTCGGCGACGTCGCTGTCGATCTCGACGCCCCGATTCATCGGGCCCGGGTGCAGAATGACCAGGTCGCTGCTGGCCCGGCGGAGCCGCTCCCGGGTGATCCCGAACACCCGGTTGTATTCCCGGAGCGACGGGACATAACCCGCCTCCATCCGCTCGAGCTGGAGCCGGAGCACGTTGAGCGCATCGGCCCAGGCAATGGCCTGTTCCACCCGGGGAAAGACCGTCACCCCCAGCCGCTCGATGTCCCTGGGGATCAGGGTGGCCGGACCGGTCACCGCAACCTGGGCGCCGAGCTTGAGCAGGCCCCAGATGTTGCTCCGGGCCACCCGGCTGTGGAGCACGTCGCCACAGATCGCGACCTTGAGCCCCTCGATCCGTCCGAACCGGTCCCGCAAGGTGAGGAGGTCGAGGAGCCCCTGAGTCGGATGCTCGTGCTTGCCGTCTCCGGCATTGATCACGTTGGAGCGGATCCGGGAGGCCAGAAACCCCGCGGCACCGCTCGAGGGATGCCGCATGACCACCATGTCGATCCGCATCGCTTCGAGGTTCCGGGCAGTGTCCACCAGGGTTTCTCCCTTGGACACCGAGGACCCGGTCGTCGCAACGTTGACGGTGTCGGCGCTCAGCCGCTTCTCGGCGAACTCGAACGAAATTCTGGTCCGGGTGGACGCCTCGAAAAACAGGTTGACGATGGTCTTTCCGCGGAGGGCCGGCACCTTCTTGATCGGCCGCTCGCTGACCTCCTTGAACGGCTCGGCCATGTCGAGGATGAGGCGAATCTGATCCGCGGTAAGATGCTCGAGTCCGATGAGATCCTTCCCGAGGGTGGTCATCGGTCCTTCCCCTCCACCAGGTCCACCGCGTCGCGCCGGTCCAGCTCCGTCACCGCCACTTCCACCCGCTGTCCGGGCGCAACGATCACGGTCTGACCCACGATGTCGGCTTGAATGGGGAGTTCCCGCCCGCCCCGGTCGATCAGCACCGCCAGCAGAATCCGCCGGGGCCGCCCGAAGTCGGCCAGTTCATCGAGAGCGGCGCGGATGGTCCGCCCGGTGTAGAGCACGTCGTCCACCAGCACCACGACCCGGCCCTCGATTTCATCGGGGAGCTCGGTGGGTCCGACCCGGGGCCGCGGCCCGATCGCCGAGAGGTCGTCGCGATAGAGGGTGATATCGAGCTTGCCCAGGATGATCCGGGTTTTGGTCTGCTCTTCGACCAGGCGGGCCAGGCGGTTGGCCAGCTCGGCGCCGCGCCGCTGAATGCCCACAATGACAAGGCCCCCGGCCGATCCGCATCGTTCGACGATTTCGGCGGCCATGCGCGAAAGGATCCGCGCCACGGCTGCTGCGTCGAGGAGGGTGGCCGAGGGCATCTCGAGCCGAGAAGCTAGCCCCTCGGCTCGGCCCTCGCAACGCTCCGGGGGCGTTTGGCACGGGGGCGGAGCACCAGACGGGACCCCAGCAACACGGCCAGCACCACCGCGAACTTGAGCGGCTCGCTGATGTCCTTCTTCTGGGACCAGAAGAAATGGAGCAGGGCGAGCCCCGCGGCGAAGTAGATGAGCCGATGAAGGGTCTGCCACCGCTTTCCGAGTTTCCGGACCATCACCTTGGGCGAGGTCGCCGCCAGGATCGCGAGAATCAGGAGCGCGGCAAAGCCCACCGTGATCCAGGGCCGATTCATCACGTTCTTCCAGAGATCCCCGAAGGAGAACTCGAGGTCGAAGGTCAGGAAAATCGAGAAGTGGAGCAACGCGTAGAAGAAGGCGAAGAGGCCGATGAGCCGGCGAACCTTGATGATCCCGTTCCATCCGGTGAGGCGGCGGATCGGGGTGATACCGAGCGTTACGAACAGGATGATGAGCGCGGTCTTGCCGGTGAAGTGCTCCATGCCCTTCACCGGCTCGGCCTCGAGGTGTCCGGTGAGGAACGCCCAGACCTGCCAGGCCAGGGGGGCGAGCCCCGCGACCCAGAGGACCGGCTTGATGACCCGCCGGATCAGCTGGCCCTCGGTCACCCGGGGCTCAGAAATTGATCCGGAGGTCCATCCCGGTATAGAGAGAAGCGACCTGGTCGGCGTAGCCGTTGAACATCAGAGTCGGCTTCATGAAAAGCTGGCCGAGGGGTCGCTCCTTGGCCTGGCTCCAGCGGGGATGATCGACCGTGGGGTTCACGTTGGCGTAGAAGCCGTACTCATCGGGCGCCGCGATGTTCCAGGTATTGCGGGGCTGCTGCTCGACGAACCGGATCTTCACCAGGGATTTCCCGCTCTTGAAGCCGTACTTCCACGGCACCGTGAGACGCACCGGCGCGCCGTTCTGATTGGGGAGCGGCTTGCCGTACACCCCGACGGTCAGGAGTGTCAGCGGGTGCATCGCCTCGTCCATTCTCAGGGCCTCGACGTACGGCCACGGCAGGACGCCCCGTTTCTGGCCGGGCATCTGGACCGGATCGAGCAGGGTAATGAACGCGACGTATTTGGCTTTGCTGGTCGGCTCGAGCCGCTTGATGATGTCGGCCAGGGGATAGCCCAGCCATGGCGCCACCATGGACCAGGCCTCGACGCAGCGGTGCCGGTAGACCCGTTCTTCGGGCTTCATCCCCTTGAAGAAATCGTCGAGATCATACACCGCGGGACGCTTGACCTCGCCTTCCACCGCGATCTTCCAGGGGGAGGGACGCAGGGTGTGGGCGTTTTCCTTGGGATCGTCCTTGCCGGTGCCGAACTCGTAGAAGTTGTTGTACCCGGTCACGAGGTTGTACGGAGTCGGCTTGAGGTCATCCTTCTGGGCCTCGAGGCAACCCGGCATCGCGAAGGCTGCCGCCCCCAGGCCGACCGTCGTGAGCCACTCCCGGCGCGACCAGTAGAGCCGTTCCTCGGTGATCTCGGAGCTGGGAATTCGGGGGAGTCTCATGGGACCTCGATAGGTGCTAGGTACTAGGTGCTAGGTGCTGGGTGCTAGGTGCTAGGTGCTAGGTGCTGGGACAAGTCCCGCGGCGATCGTGGTTCCTGACATCCATCACCGAGCATCCAGCACCTCGCACAACGGACAGAGAGGGATTCGAACCCTCGATACCCTTGTGAGGTATACACGCTCTCCAGGCGTGCGCCTTAAACCACTCGGCCATCTGTCCCAGAGGGCAAGTTACCCGGCCACCGGGGGCCATTTCAACGCGGAGGGGGGTGACCGGGGGACAGTTTGAGTTGTACTTTGGGCACAGTCCAGGAACTTCGAGCGCGCTCTCCGAACTTTCGCTGGTCGCCGCCATGACACCCAGCCTCGACGAAAACGTCAAGCCGACTCCCGAGCTGCTGTATCTGCTCTGCGGGGATCCCGTCGAGCTCGCGGCAGTGCTGGCCGGGATGCAGCCGCCCGACGTGGCGGAGGCGTTGCGGGAGCTCGAGCCCGCGGCGGCAGCGAAGGTGATGGCGGCGCTGCCGTTCGATCTCGCGGTCCAGATCTTCGACGAGCCCGAGCTGGTGGGCGACCGCGCCAAGATCATCGCGAAGATGCCGGACCGGGACGCGGCCGACCTGGTGGACGCGATGTCGGCCGACCAGCAGGCCGACCTGTTCCGGGAGCTCGATGCGGGAGCCCGGGCCCGGCTGCTCGGCGCATTAACCCGCGAGACCCGGGAGGCACTCCGGTTCCTGCTCCAGTACGAGCCGGAGACCGCCGGCGGCATCATGACGACGGAGTTCGTCAGCGTGCCGGCGAGCTGGACCGCGGAGCAGACCCTCGCCCATGTGCGCCAGGTCGGCGGGCGCAAGGAAACCGTCTACGCCATCTACGTCACCGATCCGGTGACCCGCGAGCTGATTCACGTGGTGAGTCTCCGGGAGCTGGTCATGGCGGACCCGGCGGCCCGGGTGGGCCAGATCGGCTCTCCCCGGCGGGTGCTGAGCGTCGACCCCCACATGGACCGGGAGGAAGTCTCCCGGCTCATCGGCAAGTACAACCTCCTCGCCATCCCGGTGGTGGACGAACACCGCCATCCCCTCGGCATCGTGACGGTGGACGACGTGATCGACGCGATCGTTCAGGAAGAAACCGAAGACGTGCAGAAGTTCGGCGGGATGGCCGCGATCGAAATGCCCTACCCCGAGATCACCCTGCTTTCCATGCTCCGCAAGCGGGCCGGGTGGCTCGCCGCGCTGTTCATCGGAGAAATGTTCACCGCCACCGCGATGAGCTATTTCGAGCACGAGATCGCGGCCGCCGTCGTGCTGGCGCTCTTCGTCCCCCTGATCATCAGCTCGGGCGGAAACACCGGATCGCAGGCCACGTCGCTGATCATCCGCGCCCTGGCGCTGGGCGAGGTCTCGCTGCAGGACTGGTGGAGGGTGGCGGTGCGGGAGCTGCCGGTGGCGCTGTCGCTGGGACTCCTGCTCGGGGCGATCGGGGTGCTGCGGATTCTGCTGTGGCAGGTGCTCGGCTGGTACGACTACGGATCCCACTACATGCTGATCTCGACGACGGTGGGCCTGTCCCTGGTCGGGGTGGTCACGGTCGGCGCGATGATCGGCTCGATGCTGCCGTTCCTGCTCAAGCGCCTGGGGTTCGATCCCGCCAGCGCCTCGGCCCCCTTCGTGGCGACCCTGGTGGACGTCACCGGGATCGTGATTTTCTTTACGGTGGCGGCGCTGATTCTTCGAGGGACACTGCTCTGACCGGCTGATCGAGAACCTCCCGCACCCGGCGGCGAAGCTCCACCAGCGAAAACGGCTTGGCGAGGTAGGTGGCCCCGTCGGGAAGGGCCTCGGGCGCCTGTCCCTCATCTCCGGTGTACCCCGACATCACCATGAGCCGCACCTCGGGACGCCGTTTCCGGAATTCGCGGGCCAGCTCGCGGCCGTTCTGTCCGGGCAGGATCATGTCGGTCAGCACCAGGTCGATGGCGGGGCCGCCCGCTTCGATCTGGAGCGCTTCGTTTCCCTCCGACGCCACCATCACGGTATACCCCGCGGCGGCGAGTGCCCGCCGAACGATCTCCCGGACCGGGGCCTCGTCCTCCACCACCAGAATGGACTCTTCGCCGGTGAGGGTCATGATACCGCCCCCCACCGCGCTCACCGGGCCGTCGCTCTGGGGTATCGCGATGCGGCCCTTGACCGGAAGGAAGACGGTGAAGGTGGTGCCCGCCTCGAGCTCGCTCGCCACGGTAATGTCGCCGCCGCTCTGCCGCACGATGCCATAGACGGTGGAGAGCCCTAACCCGGTCCCCTTCCCTTTCGGCTTGGTGGTGTAGAACGGCTCGAAGAGGTGCTGGCGGACATCGTCCGACATGCCGGTCCCGGTGTCCCGCACCGCGAGGGTCACGTATTCGCCGGCGCGCAGACCGGGGCGAAGCCGCACGTGGGCCTCGTCGAGCCGCGCCGGCGCGGTCCGAATCTCGATCGTGCCGCCCTCGGGCATCGCGTCGCGGGCGTTCACCACCAGGTTCATCATCACCCGCTCGAGCTGGCCGGGATCCACCTCCACCGCGTCGATCGCTTCGTAGAGCGAGAGGGTGAGGTCGACCCCCTCGGGCAGCACCCGGCGCAGCAGCCCTTCGCTCGACCGCACCACCGCGTTGAGGTCGATGAGCGAGGGCTGCATGACCTGGCCCCGGCTGAAGGCGAGCAGCTGCTTGGTGAGCTCTGCCGCCCGCAGCGCGATCCGGTTGATCTCGGACGCATCCTGATAATGGGGCTGGTCCTTGGGGATTTCTTCCTGGAGCGATTCGGCGTAGCCGACGATCGCGGTCAGCAGGTTGTTGAAATCGTGGGCGATGCCGCCCGCCAAACGCCCGATCGCCTCGAGCCGGTCGGTCTGGGCGAGGCGCTCGTCCTGCATCCTCGAGAGCGTCATGTCCCGGCGGGTGCCCCAGATCCGGCGGAGCCCTCCGGCATCGACCACCCCGACCATGTCGTTCAGAAAAATCCGGCGCGACTCGTTGGGACCCGGGGTCACCAGCTCTGCGGCGGACACCCGGTATCCGTTCCGCACGAAATCGGTGAACAACCGCTGAACCGCGGGATCGTCGGGCGGAAAGAGTTCGGCCAGGGGAATGGTGCCCATTTCCCCCTCGGGCTCCCGGCCGGTCATCCGGACCAGCGCCTGGTTGCACTCGGCCCGCGGCGAGAGGTGATACCAGGAGTCTACCTGGATGGCGGGGGACAGCGTGGTGCTCGCGGGGGGCACGAACTCGATCCGCCAGATGCCGTCGCTCGCGGAGCTCACGAAGGCGCGGTGACTGGCCTCGTTTTCCCGGAGCCGCCGGGTCGAAGTAGCCACCCGGTCGGTCATCGCGTTGAAGGCGCCCGCCAGCCTGCCGACCTCGCCCGGGGAATTCTCGGGAACGAACTTGGGCTCGTCGGCGTTGGCAATCTGCTCGGCGACTTCAGTGATTTCCTGGAGCGGAGCACTCAGGGTACGCCCCAGGGTCACGCCGACCACGATCCCGATCAGCACCACGAAAAGGGCGATGAGTCCGCCCCGCCGGAAATATCCGACCGCGGGACCCGCGATGGTCGGCTCGGCAATCCGCACGATGAGGCGCCATGGGGTCCCGGTGATCGGGAATCCAGACGCGAGGTACCGGCGCCCATCCCACGACACCATCGTGACCTGGTGATCGGCGAACAGCACATCGGGCGGAGCACTCACCACGGTGGCGAGATCGTTCCAGGCGCCGGTCGAGGGACTCCCGATGACCACGCTGGTGCCTTCGTCCCAGCAGGCTACCGACGGTGCTGCGGCCCACCGCCGTCTGGGTGCTCCTCACCCGGCGCACCAGATAGCCGACGACTTCTCCCATGGTTCTGATCGGGACCCGGATGTCGTAATAGGTGGTGGTGTCGTCGAGGGGATGGTACGGGCCGACCCCCACCAGGCTGTCGGGACCCGGATCCGGACCGGTCCATAGCGGCAGGGAATCCCGGCGAGCGTACGCCAGGGGTTTCCCGGCGGGTGTCGTGATCACGGCCACCACCCGGGTATCGGCACCGACGTGATCGAGCAGCAGCTCCACGGCCGCCGCCGAGTCGCGCCGGCCCGCACTGGTGGCGAAGCGGACCATCGCCGGATCAGTGCCCAGGCGCTGGAGCCGCGCCTTGGCATCCAGCGGGGCGCGATTCAGCGTCGGGGCGAGCTGCTCGCCCAGCTGGTTCAGCCGCTCGGCGTAGAGCTCACGGGAGATCCGCAGGACTTCGTACGAGGAGAATGCGAGGACGACGACACCCAGCAGGAGCGCCAGGCCCGAGACGACTACCGCAATGCGCCGCCGGAGGGACTGGTTGATCCAGCGGGTTAATGCGCCCATCTCAGCGCGAGGCCTTGGCTCGCCGGGTCCTCGGGGCCCGGGCGGAGGTCTTGCGGCCTCGTCGGGCGGCCAGGAGCTCCACCGCTTCGGCGAGCGTCACCGCCTGCGGATCGGTGCCCTTGGGGATGGAGGCGCTGACGGTACCGTGCTTCACGTAGGGACCATACTGTCCTTCAAAAAGAGCGATGGGCTTCTGGTCGGCCGGATGGGGGCCCAGTTCCTTCACCGGAGTCGGGCCGGCCCGGCGTCCCCGGCTCTGCTTGGGCTGAGCCAGGAGCTCGAGCGCGCGGGGAAGCTCGACAGTCAGGACGTGATCGTCCCCCTTCAAGGAACGATACTCCTTGACCCCGTCGCTGGCGCGATGATGGACGATGTACGGTCCGAAGCGTCCCTGGCTTGCGAACACCTTGCCGCCATCGGCGTGGGTCCCTAACAGGCGCGGTAAGGCGAGCAGACCGACCGCAATGTCCAGGGTGACATCTTCCGGCTTCATTCCCTTGGGCAAGCTGGCCCGTTTCGGCTTTGGGGTTTCGTCGGTGACCGGTCCCAGTTGCACGTAGGGACCGTACTGCCCGGTGAGTACCAGGATCGGCTCGCCGTTCTCGGGATGCACGCCCAGAATGTCGGGCCCTTCGCGCTTCTGGCGGAGGATTTCTTCGATCCGCTCCACGGTCAGCTCCGCCGGAGCGGCGTCGGCCGGCAGCGAGGCCCGGAGGGTTTCTCCCTCGTGCTCCACCTCGACATAAGGACCGAAACGTCCGATCCGGATGGTCGCGTCGGCGAGGTCGGTCACCAGGACGGTGCGGGCCGCAACCGGATCGATCTTCTTTTCCCGGAGCTCGACCTGCTTCTGGAGCCCATCCTTGCCGAGGTAGAAGGTCTCCAGATAGGGGAGCCACTCGAGGTGCCCTTCGGCGATGTCGTCGAGGCTCTGCTCCATCCGCGCGGTGAACTTGAGGTCCACCAGCTTCGGGAAATGGAGCTCGAGCAGCGCGATCACCGCGAAGGCGGTGAAGGTGGGCACCAGCGCCTGTCCCTGCTTCTGCACGTAGCCCCGCTCGATGATCGTGCCGATGATGCTGGCGTAGGTGCTGGGGCGGCCGATGCCGTCGGCCTCCAGCTCGCGCACCAGGCTCGCTTCGGTGAACCGGGCCGGGGGCTGGGTCTGATGCGACAGGGCATCCACCCCGGTACAGGTGGGGCGATCGCCAACCACAAGATGGGGCAGCAGCACCTCCTGATCTTCGAGTGCGGCTTCGGGGTCGTCGCTGCCCTCGACGTAGGCGCGGAGGAATCCGGGGAAGTCGATCCGCTTGCCGCTGGCGCGGAAGGTGGCGTTCTCGACCTCCAGTGTCACCACCAGCGCGGTGATCCGGGCATCCACCATCTGGCAGGCGACGGTCCGCTTCCAGATCAGCTCGTAGAGGTCGCGTTCCCGTCCCTTGAGGCCGGTCTGGTCGGGGGTCTTGAAGCGGGAACCGGCGGGCCGGATTGCTTCGTGGGCTTCCTGGGCGTGGACGTTCTTGGCGGAATAGTGACGGGGCTTGGGCGGGAGATAGTCCTTGCCGTACAGCCGCTGGATGCAGCTCGCGGGCGGCTCCCACCGCCTGGGTGGAAAGGTTGACCGAATCGGTTCGCATGTAGGTGATGTGGCCGTTCTCGTAGAGGCTCTGGGCCACCCGCATCGTGTCGCGGGCAGAGAGTCGAAGCTTCCGGTTGGACTCCTGCTGGAGCGTCGAGGTGGTGAAGGGCGGCGCGGGGCGCCGGATGCCCGGCTTCTCCTCGCTCGCCACCACCTTCCAGGTTTTCTTGAGCAGGTTGTCTCGAAGCTTGCCGGCCTGGGCTTCATCGAGCAGGACCACCTTTTTCCCCGCCGCGAGCTTGCCGGTCTTCTCGTCGAAATCCTTCCCGGTCGCGACCCGGTCTCCGCCCACGCTGATCAGGTCGGCGTCGAACGTGAGTTTGTCGTGGAGAAGGTGGGCCTTGAGGTCCCAATACGTCGCGGCGCGGAACGCGCGGCGCTCCCGCTCCCGCAGCACCAGCAGGCGAACCGCGACCGACTGGACCCGGCCGGCCGACAATCCGTAGGCAATCTTCTTCCAGAGAAGCGGGCTCAGGGTGTAGCCGTAGAGCCGGTCGAGGATCCGTCGGGTTTCCTGGGCCCGGACCAGCCGGTCATCGAGCTTCCGAGTGGTGTCCAGTGCCTCCCGGATGGCCTCCCGGGTGATTTCGTGGAACACCATCCGACGCACCTTGACCTTGGGGGCCAGCACCTGGCTCAGGTGCCACGAGATGCTTTCGCCTTCCCGGTCTTCGTCGGTGGCGAGCAGGAGCTCGTCGGCGTCCTTGAGCAGGTCCTTGAGCTCCTTGACCACCTTCTTCTTGTCGGCGGGCACCACATAGAGCGGCTCGAAGTCCTTGGCGACGTTGACGCCGAGGCGGGACCACTCCTCTCCTTTGTATTTGGCGGGGATGTCGGCGGCCTTGTCGGGAAGATCGCGAATGTGGCCCATCGATGCCGCCACGCGATACCCGCGGGGCAGAAACTCCTTGATGGTCTTCGCTTTGGTGGGCGATTCGACGATTACCAGTGACGCCATGCCGCTCCTCGTGGATGGAAACGCAACGCGAAGGATCTCCGGCTCGGGAAACCCTTCGCGACTGGGCAAACTAGTACAACCAACCCAGCCTGGCTGTCAAATCTTCCGGGGCAACGTGCTCCGGATTCTGCTCGTCGGATAACCGATTTGCGCCGTCTGAGACCCCTTCCAGCGCAGGCCCGAATGCAAGCAGCGGGCCGGGACCGCTCCGCGCAGCCAAACCCTTGTGCGCTAGACCCCCTACGAGGCGTCCTCACTTCGTACCAACAGGAGGGGATCATGGGGGTCTGCGTCAGTTGTGGCAACGAGTACGACAAGAGCTTCGACATCGAGCTGGGCGGCCGGACCTACACCTTCGACTCGTTTGAATGCGCCATCCATACCCTCGCGCCGGTTTGCGCTCACTGCGGTTGCCGGATCATCGGTCACGGCACCGAAGCCGACAACACCATGTTCTGTTGCGCGAGTTGTGCAGCGCAGTTCGGGATGGCGGGATTGCGCGACCGGATCTGACGGACGGACAGGGTGGGATTCGAACCCACGATACCCTTGCGGGTATGCCGGTTTTCGAGACCGGTTCCTTCAGCCACTCGGACACCTGTCCTGGACCGGAAGATAGGAGGATTGGAAGAGTGGAGGATGAGAAACACCTCCTGTCCTCCCATCCTCCTATCCTCCTATCCTCCTATCCTCCTATCCTCCCATCCCCGTAAATATAGAGGAGCGCACTCCATGCCGACCCGGAAACCCGCCCGCCGAAGAGCGAAACAGCCGTCCCCGCCGTTCCCACGCCAGCACCAGCGCCGCCCCGGGGTCGAAGCCCGGATGAAGCCGCGGCCCCACTACCAGGGTCGTGACTACCGGCCGGCCGACAAACTGCTCGGCAAGGCCGCCCTGATCACCGGTGGCGACTCGGGAATCGGTCGAGCCGTCGCGGTGCTGTTCGCGAGGGAAGGCGCCGACGTCGCCATCGTCCACCTGCCCGAGGAATCCGAGGACGCAGCAGAGACCCGGGAGGCGATCGAAGCGCTGGGCCGGAAGTGCCTGGTGCTCCGCGGGGATGTGCGATCGTCGGAAACGTGTCGCCGCCTGGTTGAGGCGGCGGTCGAAGAGTTCGGGCACCTCGAGATCCTGGTCAACAATGCCGCCTACCAGCATCACCAGGAATCGCTGGAAGACATCACCGACGATCAGCTCGCCCGGACCTTCGAGACCAATATCTACGGATACTTCTACATGACGCGGGCCGCCCTCCCCTACCTCAAATCGGGCGATGCGATCATCAACACCGGCTCGGTTACCGGGGCGCAGGGAAGCAAGGAGCTGCTCGATTATTCGGCGACCAAAGGCGCGATTCACGCCTTCACCAAGTCACTGGCGCAGAACCTTCTGGACCGGGGAATCCGGGTGAACGGCATCATGCCGGGACCGGTCTGGACTCCGCTCAACGTGGCGGACAAAGCGGCCGAAGCGGCGGCGAAGCACGGCGCCGAAGTCCCCATGGAACGGCCGGCCCAGCCCGAGGAGATCGCCCCGGCCTACGTGTTCTTCGCCTCGGAAGCCGACTCGTCCTATATCACCGGGGTAATCCTGCCCCAGCTTGGAGGGGAGACCTAGTCCGGGGCAAGGATTGCTTCGCCTTCAGCAGGTCGGACCAGGGATCCCCCGGGCGCCTTCGCACCAGGGCGATCGCCCTTTTCAGGGTGTATTGGTCTCCCGACTTGAGCTGACCTAATTCCTCCCAGTGGATGGGAACCGAAATCGGAGCGCCAGTGCGAGCCCGAGTGGACCACGGCCCTATGGACGTCGCTCCCCGGGTATTGCGAAGCCAATCCACGAAAATCCGGCCCTGCCGCTCCGCCTTGCTGGCCTTGGCGAGGTACCGATCGGGAGAGTCGGCCGACATCCCGTACGCCATCGCGCGCGCGAACGCCGACACCTCGCTCCACGACGCCCGCCGCGCGATCGGGACCACCACGTGCAGGCCCTTGCCCCCAGTGGTCTTGATCCAGCTTTCCAGTCCGGCCAGAGCCAGCCGCTCGCGCATCTCGCGCGCTGCGTCGCGCACCAGCTTCCAGGCGATATCAGGCGCAGGGTCGAGGTCGAAGACCAGGCGATCGGGGCGCTCGACGTTGTCCGCCCGCGCTCCCCAGACGTGAAATTCAAGCACCCCGTGCTGCACCAGGGCCACCAGACCTCCAGCGTCAGCCACCCAGGTGTATTCCCGACGGTCGCCCCGGGTTTCCCGGATCGTGACGGTTCTGACGCCGTCGGGGAGCCGGCCGCTCCAGTGCTTCTGGTAGAAGCACGCCTTCTGCCGTCCTTCGGGGCAGCGGACCAGCGACAGCGGCCGCCCCACGATGTGTGGCAGCATGAGGGGTGCGATTGCCTCGTAGTAGCGGGCGAGATCCAGCTTGGTGAAACCCTGCTCGGGATAGAGGACCCGGTCCGGACTGGTGAGGTTCACGCCGGCGACGGTCGTCATGAGGGCCGCTCCCGTTTCACTTCGCGGGCGAGTTTGTCTTCCCGGAGGCCGACGAACGAGGGATGTCGCAACCGGCCGTCATCGGTCCATTCGGTGAACGCCACTTCGACTACGACCCGGGGCTCGACCCAGGTCACGGTCGAGACACCGCGGATTCTCCCTTCCACCGGCGGAGTCGTGCGGGTTATGCCCTCCAGCCGGTCCCGCAATCCCGCGGAGCACCAGCTCACCCATTCCGGTTCCGACCTTGCCCGCATAGACCAGCGTGCCCCGGTCGTGCACGCCGAGGAGCAGGGCGCCGAGTCCGGACCGTGACCCGCGCGGCTCGGTGAAGCCGATTACCACGAATTCCTGGCGGCTCTGGCACTTGATCTTGAGCCAGGTGCGAACTCTCGCGCTCCGGTACGGCGCGTCCTTCCGCTTGGAGACGATGCCTTCGAGGCCCATCCGGCAGGCCTTCGCGAGCACCGCGCCGCCTCGGCCTACAACGTGGTTCGCGTAACGCACCGTTCGGGTGCCCGCTCCTCGCCTCCCCCGAAGCAGGCCGGAGAGCCGCTTCTTGCGCTCGATCAGAGGTGCCGATCGAAGGTCGGCGCCGTCGAACCGCAGAAGGTCGAACGCGTAGTACACCATCGGGCGGCCGCCACCGCCCATCGCCTGCTGGAGCGCATGAAACGACGAGCGGCCATCCGGAAGCAGGGCAACCACTTCGCCATCGAGTACCGCCTCCCTGGCCGGCAAACCCGCGCAGGCCGATGCCACCCCGGGAAATCGCGCGGTCCAGTCGAGTCCCTTCCGGGTAAAGAGGCGGGCGGCGCCACGACGCACCACGGCCATGAGGCGATAGCCGTCGTACTTCACCTCATGGATCCAGTCGGATCCGTCGGGTACCTCGGTGACCAGGGTAGCAAGCTGGGGAGGAATGAACCCGGGAACCGGCTTAGCGCGCGCGGGCACGCTTGACCGCGGGCCGCGAGGAACGGCGCGGCTTGGTAGTACTGCGCCGGATCAGGAGCCAATTGCGTTTCTTCGAACCCGGTTCGCTCCGCATCCGTACCAGGGTCCATGCGCCCGGCGAGCTTCCGGCCTGTGAGGGTGAAATCGAGCTTTCCGCGTTTCAGGCCCTCGCGAGGGTCTCCCTCCGGTTTCCACATACCGCGGTCCCAGAGGAAGACCTCACCGGCTCCGTACTGTCCCTCGGGAATGGTTCCTTCGAAGGAGCCGTATTCCAGGGGGTGATCTTCGACCTGGACCGCGAGGCGGCGCTCACCGGTCGCCTTGCCGGGCTCCTTCGGCACCGCCCAACTGCGGAGGACCCCGTCCAGCTCGAGCCGGAAGTCGTAGTGCTCCCGCGAAGCGAAGTGGTGCTGGACCACGTATCGAAGCCGGGAACCGGGCTTCGCCGCACGGCCCGGGGGCTCGCGGGTCAGGCTGAAATCCCGTTTCTTCCGGTACTCGGCCAGCCCCATCTCAGGCGCTCTTGCGGGCCCGAGCCCGGCTCCGGGCCGGACGCCGGTGCGGCGCGGCTCTGGTCCGCCGGGTGGTGCGGCCGCCCCGTTCCTCCACGCTTCGCTTGAGGGCGGCCATCAGGTCGATCACCGAGGTCTCTTCCGGGGCTTCCTTCGAGGCTGGGGTGCGATGGACTTTGCCCTTGGCCTTTTCCCGCACCATCGCAAGCACGTCTTTCCGGAACGTATCGGTGAATTCCTCAGGGTCCCACTCCATGTCCATGCTCTTCACCAGTTGCTCCGCCATGTGCAGCTCCTGGGGCCGGATCGATTTCGCCGCTTCGGCCGCCTTCTCGACCTCTGTGGAATCGAGCGCCCGGAGCTCATCGTGATACCGAAGGAGCTGCACCACCAGGGCGTCCTCGAGGGGAAACACCGTGGCCAGGTACTGGCGAGTCCGGATCACCACGTTGGCGATTGCCACCCGTTCGGTCCGTTCCAGCACGGTCTTGAGCAGGGCGTAGGCCTTCTCGCTGCCTTTGAGCGGGCCCACGTAGTACGGCTTGGCAAAGTAGATCGGCGGGACCGAATCCCGGGAAACAAAACCGATGATGTCCACTGTCTGGGTTGCCTTGGGGTTGGCTTCCTTGAGCTCCTCGGAGGACAGCTCGACGTATCTCCCCTTCTCGACCTGGTATCCCTTGACGATGTCGTCCTGGGAAACCTCCTCACCGGTCGATTCGTTCACCTTGCGATACCGGATCCTGGCGTGGTCGCGCTTGTCGAGGAGATCGAGATCGAGCCGTTCCGGTGATTCGGCGGTGTAGAGCTGGACCCCGATGTTGACCAATCCGAAGCCCAGCGTGCCTTTCCAGATTCCTCTTGCCATAGCCGCTTCCTCATCCGCCGAGGTGACTGTCCGATTCCCGATCGCTCCGGCGGGTCTCCAGACGCGCCCGTTGACCTTCCTGTCAAGGAAACGACCGGAACCAGCTGCTGACTCACAGGCCGTGCAAACAATTCCAGCATGCCCGTCTCCGTGATGGTTATCGGTCAACGGCTCCTTGCCGGACGGGCGGAGGGCCCGTGAGGCGAAGGCTGACTTTCACTCAGAGGAGACGGGCCATGAACTGGGATCGCGTGCAAGGCAACTGGACGGAGTTTCGCGGCAAGGTTCGCGAGCGATGGGGCAAGCTCACCGACGACGATCTGGACGTCATCGCTGGCAAGCGGGAACAATTGCTGGGAACACTCCAGCAGCGCTACGGAATGGCCAAGGACGAGCTGGAGCGCGAGGTCAAGGAATTCGAGCACGACCTGGATACCGTGGTCCGACGTTGACGGACCCGGTGGAACAAGGCGCTCCTGGCAAGCGGCCGTGGCTGGTGCTCGGCGCGGCGGTTCTGGCCGGTTTTCTCGGGGCTGGAACCTTCGCGTCGAGCGCCGGCACCGCGGTGTTGCTGGTGGTGTCGGTGTTCGTGGCGACCTTCCTGGGCACTCTGCTGCACGGGATCTTCACCGAACCGGCGCCGGACCAACGCGAGCCTGCGGGCTTGAAGAGCTCGGAGCCGATCCCACTCGACCGGGCCTGACAAAGCGCAGGGAGCGGGAAGGTGTGCCGCTCCGGCGGGTCCCGGCGTCCGCCTCAGTATGCAAGGTCATGACATCATCGTGATCGGCAGTTCAGCCGGCGGCGTGAAAGCGCTCACCCGGCTGATCGGTGCCCTGCCCGGCGATCTCGAAGCGACCCTCTTTGTGGTGCAGCACCTTTCAGCGAACCGGCAAAGCGATCTTCCCGGAATCCTGACCGACGTGGGGTCGCTCCCGGCGTCTCATCCCCAACACGAAGAGCGGATCCTTCGTGGCCGGATCTACGTCGCCCCGCCGGACCATCACCTGCTGCTCCACGACGGTCGCATGTCGGTCGTGCGAGGCCCCCATGAGAATCTCTTCCGCCCCTCCATCGACGCCTTGTTCCGGTCGGCGGCGCGCAGCCAGGGACCGCGGGTCATCGGGGTGGTCCTGACCGGTGCGCTGGACGACGGTACCATCGGCCTCCAGGCCATCAAGAGCCGGGGGGGAATCACTGCCGTCCAGGATCCCCGCGAAGCCGAATGGCCCTCGATGCCGCGAAACGCGCTCCGCTATGCCGACCCCGATTACACCTTGTGCCTCGACCAGATTCCCGCGTTTCTGATGCAGATGATCGCCCAGCCGGTGATCCCGAGTGCTGCGCCGGTTCCCCGGGAGGTCGACATCGAAACCCGGATCGCCGACCAGGAAATCCAGGGACACGACCTGCTCCTCAGCGTCGATTCGCTCGGAACCCGCAGCCCGTTCACCTGCCCGACCTGCCAGGGCGTCCTGTGGGAGATCGACTCGAAGCCACTCCGGTTCCGCTGCCACACCGGCCACGCGTTCAGCCGGGACGCCCTGCTCGCGGCTCAAACGGAAGCGCTGGAAGAATCGCTCTGGTCATCGGTTCGGCTGCTGGAGGAGCGCGCCAATCTCTACCGGAAGATTGCGGACCATCCCGGACAAGAAGGGGATCTGCTGGCCGACTACCGGAACCGCGCTGCCCGGCTCGACCAAGAGGCCCTCTCGATCAAGCGGCTCCTGCTGACGGGCACCGGTCTGGCCTCCGAACCGGCGGAAAGTCCGGAACCTGAACCCATGGTGACATCGGAAATCGATGCCTACCGGTGAACAGGATTCTTTGCTTGCGGGTCGGCCAGAATGCGGGTAACCTAGAGAGAACCAAGTGAATTCTTCTTCCCGCGAGCGGTCATGCCCCGGAAGCGGTCGCCGGGCCCGAACCATCCCATCCCCCGAACAAAACCAGAGCCTGGTCCGCATTCCGAGGAAGGCGTTACCCCTGACGTAGCCTCTCACGTCGAACCGGTTCTCCCGTTCCCGGTGGTCGGGGTCGGCGCCTCGGCCGGCGGGTTAGAGGCCTCGACCCAGCTCCTCCAGGCCCTCCCGGCCGACACCGGAATGGCGTTCGTCCTGGTCCATCACCTCTCTCCCGGCCACACCAGCATGCTCGCGGAGATCCTTTCTCGAGCGACTCAGATGCAGGTCCGGACGGTAGAGAATGACATGGTGCTGGAGCCGGACCACGTCTATGTCATCCCGCCGGATCATCACATCGAAATGTCGGGCGGAATGCTCAAGCTGGTGCCCCGAGCCCGGTTCGATGGGGCCCACCGCCCGATCAATCAGTTTCTCCAGAGTCTCGCGACCGAGCAGGGGTTCAAGGCCATCGCGGTGATCCTCTCGGGAACCGCGAATGACGGGACGGCGGGTTGTGAAGCGGTGAAAGCCGAGGGAGGGATCACCTTCGCCCAGGATCAAACCGCCCAGCAGGACAGCATGCCTCGCAGCGCCGTCGCAGCCGGCTGCATCGACTTCGTGCTGCCGCCCGAGGAGATCGGCCGGGAAATCGCCCGGATCGCCAAACACCCCCTGGTCGGACCGGAGACCGAGCCGCTGCACGAGGACTCCCAGTTGACCGACATCCTGGAATTCGTGCGGAAGCAAACTGGAGTGGATTTCACCTACTACAAGAGCAACACGCTGCTTCGGCGAATTACCCGCCGGATGGTCCTTCACCATATCGAGGGGATGACGGAGTATCGCCAGTACCTGGAAGCGACCCCGGGCGAGGCCGAGGCGCTGTTTCAGGACATCCTGATCAACGTCACCAGCTTTTTCCGCAACCCGGACGGCTTCGAGCTGCTCAGGCTCCAGGTGTTTCCCGAGCTGGTGCGGGGCCGGAACCGACAGGTGCCGGTTCGGGTCTGGGCGCTGGGCTGTTCGACCGGCGAGGAGGCCTATTCCCTGTCAATGGCATTTTCGGAATACGCTTCGGCTCACCGCAAGGTCATCCCGCTCCAGATCTTCGCGAGTGACCTGAGCGGATCGGCCATCGAGAGAGCCCGTCTAGGATATTATTCCAAGGCGATCGAGCAGGATGTTTCGCATGAGCGGCTGCGCCGGTTCTTCACCGAGACCGATGGCGGGTATCGGATCGCCAAGTCGATCCGCGACATGGTCGTGTTTGCCCGTCACAACGCCCTGACCGATCCCCCGTTCTCCCACATCGACCTGATCACCTGCCGGAATGTCCTGATCTACCTGGACTCGGTACTCCAGCAGCGACTCATCCCGATTCTTCATTATGCGTTGAGCCCCGGTGGGTACCTCTGGCTGGGGAGCTCCGAGACGGTCGGGCCGTTCCGGCACTTGTTCGAGATAGCCGATTCCCGGCAGAAGCTCTACCAGCGGAAGCCGGTCCCGACCCAGCTCACCGGCTCCCTCCCGCGGGTTGAGCTGCCCCGGGACACCTCGCGACCGGTCCGCGAGTCGCCCGAGCTGGCGCTCGCGGGGGTGGACGCGAATCGCGAGGCTGACCGGTTGCTCCTGTCGCGGTACGCCCCGCCCGGTGCCCTGGTAGATGCGGATTTCCGGATCGTGCTGCTTCGGGGAGACACCAGCCAGTATCTCACGCCGTCTCCCGGGCGGGCCAGTCTCGAGCTGCTCAAGATGCTGCGGGAGGGGCTCGTGGTGGGCACCCGTGGCGCCCTGCTCAAGGCCAAGCGCGAAGGCCGCCCGGTCCGCCAGGACGGATTGAGCACCAGGATCGGCGACACCGAAATAAAGGTCAGCGTCGAGGTCATTCCGGTGAAATCCGCCGTCGGGCGGGACACCTCCTACCTGGTGCTGTTCGACGACGCCGCGTCGGCGCGGGAAAGAGCCCGGCCGGCACGGCTCAGCCCGGCAGATCCCCCCCGGGGTGATCGTGCCGCGGCGGAAGTGGTGCGACTTCAGCAGGAGCTGGCATCGACCCGGGAATACCTCCAGTCGCTCATCGAGCAGCAGGAGGCCGCCAACGAGGAGCTGCAGTCAGCCAACGAGGAGGTGCAGTCGTCCAACGAGGAGCTCCAGAGCATCAATGAGGAGCTGGAGACCTCCAAGGAAGAAATCCAGTCGAGCAGCGAAGAGCTCGCGACGGTCAACGACGAGCTGACCACCCGGAATCTCGAACTGGCCCAGAGCAACAACGATCTGACCAATCTGATCTCCAGCGTCCAGACCCCGATCGTGATGCTGGGGCCGGACTTCCGGATCCGGCGCTTCACGCCGAGCGCCGAAAAGCTGCTGAACCTGATCGCCACCGACCTGGGCCGCCCGATCAGCGACATCAAGACCAACGTGGATCTTCCCGAGCTCGAGCCGCTGCTCGCGGAGGTGATGGAGTCGGTGATCCCGCAGGAGAGCGTGGTCCGGGGCAGGAACGGGCGCTGGTACTCGCTCCGGCTCAGTCCTTACCGGACCATGGAAAACCGGATCGAGGGCGTCGTCCTGATGCTGGTGGACATCACCTCGCTCAAGGAAGCCGAGGATTCGCTGCGGCGGAGCGCCGAGCGACTCACCGTCTTCCAGGGGGAATCTCCCCTGGGCATCCGCGAGGTGGATGTCGAGGGCCGCTACCTCCAGGTCAACGACGCCTACTGTCAGATCACCGGGTTCGCGCGGGAGGAACTGCTGGGGCGGCCCTTTCAGGACTTTCTTCCGCCCGAAGATCGGGGCCCGGCGGTCGATCTGCTCCGGCAGGCCTTCGCGCGGGAGATTCCCTCGTACCGGGAGGAGCGGCGTCACGTCCACAAAGATGGCCGGCGCATCTGGGTCGAGGCCCACGGCTTCGCCTTGCGGGATTCCGAAGGCCGTCCCACCAGCGTCGTCGCGTTCGTGCAGGATGTCACCGAACGGAAGCAGGCCGAAGCGGAGCTCCGGGCCGCGGACCGGACCAAGAACGAGTTTCTGGCCATGCTGGCTCACGAGCTCAGGAACCCGCTCGCTCCGCTGCTCAATGTGTCGCAGCTTCTTGCGGTGCCGAGTCTGACACCGGAGTCGGTCGCGTCGCTGCGGGGAATCCTCGGCCGCCAGATCCGCAATCTCTCCCGGATGACCGACGATCTGCTCGATATCTCCCGGATCTCCCGGGGTCGGATCCAGCTCCACCTGGAAGTGGTCGACCTGGTCGCGCTGACCGAGCGGTCGGTGGAGCTGTTCCGTTCGGTCATTCAGGGGCGGGGCCAGATCCTGCACGTGGACATCCCCGGGGAGCCGCTCTTTCTCGAGGGCGACCCGGTCCGGCTGGAGCAGCTGATCGACAACCTGCTCACCAACGCCTCCAAGTTCGCCGACGACGACGGGCAGATCTGGCTGAGCCTCCGGCGGACCACCCAGCTGGCGCCCGAGGTGGCCGAGCTGGTGGTCCGGGACAACGGCCGGGGCATTGCTTCCGATCTTCTGCCCCGGGTCTTCGATCCCTTCGTGCAGGCGGAGCAGACCCTGGACCGCACGCGTGGCGGGTTAGGAATCGGCCTCACCCTGGTCCGCCACATCGCCCAGCTCCACCGGGGCACCGTGGAGGGCCGGAGCCAGGGGATCGGGACCGGGGCCGAGTTCGTGGTCCGGCTTCCCCTCGCGGTCCGGCCCGCGCCCGACCTGGCGGAGCGGCGCCGGAGCACGCCGGCCCGCCCCCGCCGCATCCTGATCGTGGACGACAACCCCGACGCCGCCGATACCCTGGCGGCCCTGCTCCGGCACGAAGGACACGAGGTGCGGGTGGCGCCCGACGGCGAGGTGGCCATGGCAATCCATCAGGCCTTCTCTCCCGAGATCGTGATCCTCGACATGGGTCTGCCGGGCCGGGACGGGATCGAAGTGGCCCGCGAGCTCCGGGCCCGGGTCGGCGCGGCCCCGCTCCATATCGTCGCGGTCACCGGGTATGGCCAGGAAGAGCTGCGGGTCCGATCCCGCGAGGTGGGCATCGAGCACTACTTCACCAAGCCGGTCGACATCGCGAACCTGGTCCGGCTGTTCAACGGCCTGGCCTGAGGCCTCCCCGGGTTAACGCCGCTCCGCGAAGAAGAGCTCGAGCAGCGCGCCACATTCCTCCGCCCGCACGCCGCCGATCACTTCGGGCCGGTGGTTGAGCGCGGGATGCCGCAGCAGCTCCCCCACCGACCCCGCCATGCCCGCCTTGGGGTCGGTGGCGCCGTACACCACCCGACCGATCTTCCCGAGCACCGCAGCCCCGGCGCACTGCGCGCAGGGCTCGAGGGTCACATACAGGGTCGCATCAGGAAGCCGCCCCGCCCCGGTCTGGGCCAGGGCGCGCTGGAGCGCCAGCAGCTCGGCGTGGGCGGTGGGGTCCTTGCGCGATACACACTCGTTGTGGGCCTCCCCTAACACGGCCCCGTCGCCCAGGACGACGGCCCCTACGGGGACCTCGCCCAGCTCCGCCGCGCGCCGGGCGAGCGCCAGGGCGGCGCCCATCCCGGCCAGGTCCTGATCGGAGACCGGTGGATCAGCCACGGGGGGCCGATTCGACCGATGCCGCTTCGCGCTGAAACGCCAGGTGGTCGCCTTCCCGATCGGCGACGATCCGGTCGCCCGGGACGAAACGGCCTTCCAGCACCGCCATGGCGAGCGGGTTCTGCAGCATCTGCTGAATGACCCGCTTCAAGGGACGGGCGCCATAGACCGGATCGTAGCCCCGATCGGCCAGGAGCTGGCGGCCTTCCGGCGTCACCGTGACCACGAGCTGACGCTCGGCCAGCAGATGATCCAGCCGCTCGATCTGAAGCTCCACGATCCGGTCGAGGTCCTCGCGGGAGAGCGGCCGGAATACCACCACGTCGTCCACCCGGTTGAGGAACTCGGGCCGGAAATAGTTCCGCAGCTCCCCCCGCACCCGCTCCTCCACCGCGCCCCACGCCTCGGGTGAGGCCACCCCGCCGGCATCGACGATGAACTGGCTTCCGATGTTCGAGGTCATGATCAACACGCTATTGCGGAAGTCCACTACCCGCCCCTGCCCGTCGGTGAGCCGGCCGTCGTCCAGGATCTGGAGCAGCACGTTGAACACGTCGGGATGGCCCTTCTCGATCTCGTCGAACAGCACCACGCTGTAGGGACGCCGGCGGATCGCCTCGGTGAGCTGCCCGCCCTCCTCGTAGCCCACATAACCCGGGGGCGCCCCGATCATCCGGGACACCGAGTGCTTTTCCATGTATTCCGACATGTCGAGCCGGATCATGGCCCGCTCGTCGTCGAACAGGAATTCGGCCAGGGCGCGGGCGGTTTCGGTCTTGCCCACCCCGGTGGGGCCCAGGAAAATGAAGGAGCCGGTCGGACGATGCGGGTCCTGAAGACCGGCCCGGCTCCGCCGGACCGCATTCGCCACCGCCGCCACCGCCTCCGGTTGCCCCACCACGCGCTGGGTCAGCTCGGCTTCGAGCCGGGTCAGCCGCTCCCGCTCCGATTCCAGCATCCGGGACACCGGGATCCCGGTCCATTTCGCCACGATCTCGGCGATGTCCTCGGCATCCACTTCTTCCTTGAGATAGCGGGCATGCTTCTGAATCTCGACCAGCCGGGCGTCTTCTTTCCCGATCGCCTGCTCGAGCTCGGGGATGGTGCCATAGCGCAGCTCGGCCGCCTTCTGGAGATCGCCGGTCCGGGAGGCCTGCTCCACCTCGGTGCGGAGCTGCTCGACCCGGGCTTTCTTTTCCTGGAGCGAGTGAATCGCGGCCTTCTCGGCCTGCCACTGCGCTTTCATCGCGCCGGATTGTTCCTTGAGCCCCGCGATGTCCGCTTCCACGGCTTTGAGGCGCTCCCGTCCCGCCTTGTCCTTCTCTTTCAGCAACGCTTGCCGCTGGATCTCCAGCTGGAGGATGCGGCGCTCGACCTCGTCGATTTCCTGTGGCAGGGAATCGATCTCGATGCGCAGCCGGCTCGCCGCTTCGTCCACCAGGTCGATCGCCTTGTCGGGGAGGAAGCGATCGCCGATGTAGCGATCGGAAAGCTGGGCCGCGGCGATCAGCGCGTTATCGGTGATCCGCACCCCGTGGTGCACTTCATAGCGCTCCTTGAGCCCGCGGAGGATCGCGATGGTGTCCTCGACGCTGGGCGCGCCGACCATCACCGGCTGGAAGCGGCGCTCCAGGGCGGCATCCTTCTCGACATGCTTGCGGTACTCGTCCAGGGTGGTGGCACCGACCACGTGGAGCTCACCTCGCGCCAGCGCCGGCTTGAGCATGTTGCTCGCGTCCACCGCGCCTTCCGCGGCCCCCGCGCCCACGATGGTGTGGAGCTCGTCAATGAAGGTGATGTAGTGGCCTTCCGACGCGGTCAGCTCCTTCATCACCGCCTTGAGCCGGTCCTCGAACTCGCCCCGGTACTTGGCGCCGGCCAGGAGCTGGCCGATGTCGAGCGCGACGATTTCCTTGTCGCGAAGCGACTCGGGCACGTCGCCGCTGACGATCCGCTGGGCCAGTCCTTCGACGATGGCGGTCTTGCCCACGCCGGGCTCGCCAATCAGGACCGGGTTGTTCTTGGTGCGGCGAGACAGCACTTGCATAACCCGGCGCACTTCTTCGTCCCGGCCGATCACCGGGTCGAGCTTCCCCTCCCTTGCCTGCTGGGTCAGGTTGCGGGTGTACCGCGCCAGCGCCTGATACTGGGGTTCCACAGCCTGGTCGGTCACCCGGTGAGACCCCCGCACCGATTCCAGCGCGGCGCGGAGGTCTTTCGAGCTGAGTCCCTGGGTGCTGAGCAGCTCGCGGGCGGTGGTCCCCTTTTCCTCCGCCAGTCCGATCAGCAGGTGCTCGGTCGAGACGTAGGCATCGCCGAGCTGCTTGGCCTCCTGCTCGGCACGATCGAAAACCCGGTTGAGCTCCCGGCTGTAGCTGGGCTGACCGACCCCGCCTTCCTGGGTGGGGAACTTGGCAATTTCGCGCGACACGGCCTCGCGCAGGGTAGAGACATTGAGCCCGACCTTCTGCAGGAGGGGCTGCACGATGCCTTCGTCCTGATCGAGCAGCGTGGCGAACAAATGAGCGTCGTTGACGACGGGATTGCTGCGCTCGGTCGCCAGAATCGTGGCGTCGCGAAAGGCTTCCTGCGCCTTGAGGGTGAGACGTTCCGGTCTAATCATAGGAATGACTCTCAATCATCTTCCATGCCCCGGGATTCCGCCAAAACGGCAGAAGAAAAGGGGTCAGACTCCTTTTACTTGGAAACGGCAGTCAAATCAGAACCCGCGTATCTCCTTCTCTTCTGGTGACGCCTGAACGGTCGGCCCATTCCAGCAGCGGGATCAGGAATTTCCGGCTGATCCCCAGCCGCCCACGGAGCGCGGCCGGGGTCAGCGATTCCGTGCTCCCGAGGTTCCGGAGCTCGGACAGAAAACCGTCAGTCGCCTTCTTCGAGAAGTAGCGGTCCACCGCGACACCCACGACCGTCCCGTCGGCGGCCATTCGGCGAAGCACCGCAATCAGGCCGCCCTGGCCGAGCCGGCTCTCGAGCTCCGGAACGGTGGGCGCCTCGAGCCCCATTTGTTCGAGGAGCTGGGTAATCGAAGTGATCTGTTCCGGGGTTCCGGCCAGCCGCTGGCGAAAACCGGGAAGGGCCGCGAAGCCATCCCGGAGCACCAGCGAGCGATCGGCGGCCATTCGTTCCAGGACCACTTCGATCACGCGGGGGTCACCGCCCAGGGAACGGCGCAGGGTTTCGAGCGGAATGCCGGGAACGTCAGGATGCCTGGCGTGGTACTCATCGACCGCGAACACTGCGGTCTGTTTCACCTGATCCAGCCAGGAGGCGGTCACCAGCAGGGCGCCGACCCGCCGGATCTTCCGGCTCCTCGCCAGAAGCAGCTCCACATCCGCGGCGGTCATTCCCAGGAGAAGCGGGAGCTGCTCGGCGTCCACCACGTGGTCGCGGCGCTCGATCAGTGCCAGGGCGAGCGACTCACCGGATCCGGCGAGGTGGTCGGGCCATGGGGCACGGCGGGGGGGCCAGGGATCGAGGATGCGTCCGCCCCCGATGGTCGAGAGCGGAGAGTAGCGCCGCAGCACCAGCCGGTCGCCGCCGCGGGCCACCAGCGGGGACTCGAGAGCCAATCGCGCCAGGCCGCGCTGCCCCGCGCCGAGGGGTTTTCGGGGATAGATCCGGGCCAGCACCTCGGCGGTGCCGTGAAGGACCCTAACCCGCGTCTGCCGCCCCACCGGAGGCGCGTCCGGCAGCAGGGCGAGCTCGACGTCCAGCGCGGTGGTCACCTGCCAGGGCAGCCGGGCATCCACCAGGGTTTCGCCCCGGTGCAGGTCGCTCCGGTCCAGTCCCCCGATGCCGACCGCGGCGCGCTGACCGGGGCCGACCGCTTCGACCGCCACGCCATAGGATTCCAGCGACCGCACCCGTCCTTCCTGGCCGGAAGGCAGGAGCCGGACCGGGTCCCCGATCCGGAGCTCTCCAGACCACGGCGTCCCGGTGAGCACGGTGCCGGTCCCCGCGATGGAGAAGGCCCGATCGACCGGCATCCGGAAGCCATCGGGCTCGGCCCGGAATTGATCGGAGGCTCGCTGAATCTCCGCCTGGATCCGGTCGAGCAGCTCGGGAATTCCGGCCCGGCTCACCGCGGAGACGACGGCCGGCGCGCCGAAGGAAATCGGAGAATCGGAGAGCCGTTCCATCAGATCGGTTTTCACCAGCTCGAGCCACTCGGACTCGACCAGATCGGCCTTGGTGAGCACCGCAATCCCGTGCTGGATTCCGAGCTGTTCGAGGATGGCGAGGTGCTCCCAGGTCTGCGGCTCGGGGCCCTGCGCCGCATCGACGACCAGGAGGACGAGGTCGATCCCCGACGCACCGGCCACCATGGTGCGCACCAGGTCTTCGTGCCCGGGCACATCCACGACGCCGGTCGGCGGCAACCCGGGCAAGAGGAGCGGGGCAAAGTTGAGATCGATGGTGATGCCGCGGCGCTGTTCTTCGACCAGCCGATCCACCGCGCGGCCGGTCAGCGCGGTAACCAGCGCGGATTTGCCGTGATCGATGTGACCCGCGGTACCGATGATCACGCCGCGAGCCAGCCGCGCTCGGCCCAGAAGCGGAGCGCGGGGAGCGCGGCATCTTCGGCGAGGTGGTAGCGGATGTAGCGCTCGAGCAACCGGCGATGCGCCGCGAGATGGCGATCGTCGAGCACCGGCAGGTCCGCGCCGGGATCGAGCCATCCCTGGAGCGCCACCCGGTCGGCGGCCCGCAGCCGGGACCCCACGGTGCCCCGCTCACAGCGGGAACAGAGGATCCCGCCGTCCTGGGGGGAGAAGCACGCCGTCCCGGCGGCGGGGTCCCCACCGCACCGGGCGCACCCGGTCAGCGCCGGCGAGAACCCCAGCGCCGCCACCAGGCACCAGAGCGAGCGGAGCGCCAGGGGCTCGACCGCTGCCGCGGGAGCGGCTTCGAGGATCGCGAGGGCGTCGTCCAGCAGGGCAAAGCTTTCGGGATGGGGCGAGGCCGGCGCGAAGTGGAGCATGAGCTCGGAGAGGAGCGACGCCGCCGCGAAGCGGTCCAGTCGCTCTCCTAACCCGATCCTAACCCGCTCGGCGTCGAACTGGGTCAGGGTGTGGAGATCGCCCTGCCGGGCCGGCAGGATCGTCGCGGTGCCGGCGGTGAAGACCTGGAGGCTGGCGCCGAACCGGCTCCGGGGGCGGCTCGCTCCCCTGGCGATGACGCTTTGCAATCCCATCTCCCGGGTGGCCAGGCGGATGATCCGGGAGGTTTCCCGGTAGGGGAAGAGCGACAGGATGATGACCGGCGTGGTCAGCGAGGCCATCGCCCCGCTACTGGGGAAGCGGCGGCAGCTTGACCTGGGTCGCGGCGACCGAGCAGGGCCCGGTCAGCACCACCCGGACTTCGGTGAGATCAGGACGGAACACCCGGACCCGCCCCGAGCTGAGTCCCGAACAGCTTCCCGCTTCCACCGCGTAGATGAATCCGCTCCCATCGACCGCCGCGGCGGTGGCATCCTGCAGCGGGATCCCCGAGCCCGCGCCCCGCACGATCCGCCGGGTCCGGGTGTTGAATTCCATCAGTCCTTCGGCTTCCGAGGTGACGAAGAGCCGCTCCCTCCGGTCGGAGGCCAGGTTGTTGGGGAGCACCCCGAACCCCGCAAAGCTTCCGACTTCGGCGCGGGAAATCGGATCGATGATGCTGATCCGGCCCATCGACGCCTCGCCGTTGTTGAGTCCGGCGCTCAGCACGTACAGCTGGCCATCGCCTCCCACCTCGATCGCGACCGCATTGCCGGGCCCGACCAGAGGAATCGAATCGATCAGCACGGTCGAAATCGGATCGAGCACGGTGATCCAGCTCGGCCCGAGAATGCAGGGATCGGCGAACGGGCAGGCGGGATCGAGATTCGCATTGACGACGAACAGGCGTCCCCGGGTGATCGCCGCCGCCACCGGGCTGTGTCCCACCGCCACGCTCACCGTATCTCCGGTTCTGAAATTGAACCGGGTCACCCGGTCATTCAGGGGGTTGGTGACATAGGCAATGGTGTCGTCCACGAAGACGGCCCCGCCCGCGCCGGCGCCGTCGGGGAGCCGGTACACCACTGCGGAAACACCGGTCTCCAGGTTGAGCCGGGCGATGGTGCCCGACATGCCGGTCGTCACCAGCACCTCGCTGCCCTTGGCGGCCAGCGCATGCGGGGTGCCCCCGATCGCGCCGAGGGTGACGACATCGGGCGGTCCGCCCCCGGGAATGGGAATGAGGCTCAGGCTGCCGGCCTGGGCGTTCAGGACAACCAGTACGTCACGAGGGAGAGGCGAAGAGGGCGTGGTTGCCGCGCATCCCAGGGCAAAGCCTGTCGCGAGCACGAACCGGAACCGCATGCTTCAAGAATAATCGCGGAGCGGAACGATTTGGGGCCGGCCCTCGGGGGACTGGCCAACGGCCACCGGCCACCGAAAAACCCGGGAGAGCAGATCGGACTCGATCACTTGAGCCGGCGTTCCGCTCGCGACCACGGACCCCTCGGCGAGCAGGACCATCCGATCGGCAAAGCGCGCCGCCAGGTTCAGGTGATGGGTGACCACCAGGCCGGAAAGACCCTCGGTGACCAGTCGCCGGACCAGCTCCAGCAGCTCCATTTCGTGGCCCAGATCGAGCGACGCCGTCGGCTCATCGAGAAAGAGGATGCCCGCTTCCTGGGCCAGCGCCCGGGCAACCCGCACCCGCTGCCACTCTCCACCCGAGAGCGTTTCCACCCGCCGGCTCCGGAGGGGAAGCAGGTCGCACCGGGTCAACGCCCGCTCGACTGCGGCGAGGTCGTCGGCGTTCATGGCGCTCAACGGCCCCCGCCAGACATAGCGCCCGAAACCGACCATCTCGTCGACCCGCCACGAGAAGGGGGTCTCCTCCCGTTGCGGCACCAACGCGATGCGCCGGGCCAGCTCGGCGCGCGACCAATCCGACACCGCCCGGTGATCGAGCTCGATCGTGCCCGCACGAGGAGCAAGCAGTCCCATCAGGGTGCGGAGCAGGGTTGTCTTGCCGCACCCGTTCGGTCCTACCACCGCCACCAGCTCGCGCTCATCGAGATGGAGATCCACTCCGGTGACAGCGTTCGAGGGGTTCCCCGGATAGCGGACCGTGACCCCAGTCGCGGAAAGAATCATCGGAGCGAGCGGTGCAGCAGGGTGGCGAAGACCGGCACCCCGATCAGCGCGGTGATCACGCCGACCGGGAGCTCGATGGGCCGCACCACGGTGCGTGCCGCCGCGTCGGCCAGCACCAGAAAGGCTCCGCTCGCGAAGAACACCGCCGGCAGCAGCCGCCGGTGGGCCGGCCCGAGGATTCCCCGGGCGGCGTGGGGAGCGATGAGACCGACGAACCCGACGATCCCGCACACCGCCACACTGGCGGCGGTGAGCAGCGAGCTCGCCAGATACACCACCCTCCGGGCTCGCACCACGTCGAGTCCCAGGGAAACGGCAGGCTCCTCGCCAAGGGAAAGGAGATCGAGCGGCCGCGCGGACATGACGAGCACCAGGAGGGGAACGGCGGCGTAGGCGAGAAAGACGGTCACCGAGGCCCAGGACGCGGAGGAAAACCCGCCCAGCATCCAGAAGAACGCGTTGCGAAGCTGCTCCGCGGTCGAAAGCGTGAGGATCGCGGCCATCAGCGCCCCGGTAAACGCGCTCACCACCACCCCGGCGAGCACCAGCACCCGGGGATCGAGGGGCCGTCCCGCCACCGTGCTCAGCCGATACACCAGGGCCACCGCGGCGAGTCCGCCCCCGAACGCGGCGACCGGCACCGCCCACGCCCCCGACAATCCGAGGCCCAGGGCGAGCACGGCGGCGAGGCCGGCGCCGCCCGAGATCCCCAGGAGAAACGGATCGGCCAGCGGGTTACGCACCAGCGCCTGGAGCGCGGCGCCGCAGACCCCGAGACTGCCACCGACCAGGAACGCGAGGAGCACCCGCGGCAGCCGGATCTGGCGCACGATGTCGCCGGCGGGCGCCGCCGGCGAACTCGAGCGCCGCAGCCACGTCGCGGAGCCCGAGGGGCACCGCCCCAACCGCGAGTCCCACCAGCACCGCCACGATCACGAGTCCGGCCAGCGCCAGGACCACTTTCATCGACGGGCCGAATCGAGCGCGGCCCGGAGGGCGCGAATTGCCGCACCGATCCGGGGCGATGGCCGGTTGAATTCGCTGCCGGCAATCTGGAGGAACCGCCGCTCCCGCACCGCGGGCACCACACTCCATTCGGGACGCGAGCCGATCGACGGGCCCCCGACCGACGAAGTCAGAATGAAATCCGGATCGCGGGCGGCCACCGCTTCGATCGAGACCGGGGCCGAGGGAGCCGCCAGGTCGTCGAACAGGTTGCGGGCCGCCGGCGTGCTCGACGATCTCCGAGAGGAAGCTCCCCCGCCCCAGGGTGATCGGCGGCCGGTCCCAGGAGAGCAGCAGGACAGTCGGACCGGCGGACCGGCGGACGGAGGCGCCGAAGCGGCCGCGATGTCGCCGTGCACCCGTTCGAGCAGGGTATCCGCGGCCGTCGGATCCCCTAACACGCGCCCAGCAGCCGGGCGATCCGGTCGAGGTCCACGATCCGGTCGGTCCGGAGCTGGAGCACCGGAATGCCGAGCGCGCGGAGCCGCTCGGTGGCCGCGGCGTTGCCGGGCGACAGGTAGAGCAGCACCAGATCGGGCCGGGCGCCGACCACCGCCTCGAGGTTGGGACCGATCCCGTTGCCGAGATCGGGAACCCTGGCGGCCTCCGCGGGGTAATCGCACCAGGTGGTCCGACCCACCAGACGGTCCCCCGCCCCGAGGGCGAAGAGCAGCTCGGTCGTGGCGGGAATGAGGGAGACGATCCGACGGGGCGGCCCCGGCAGCGAGACCGGGGTGCCCCCGTCGTCCAGCAGCGGGCCGGCGTGGGTGGCCTGACGGCTGCAGGCGGCGAGAACGAGCGTGAGAATCCAGCGAGCGCGAAGCACCCTGTACCCTCCCCCGAGGGATGTGCGGGTGAAGCGACGAGGAGGTCTCCTGGCTCAGGGCTCCCACTCGCCTTCCCGGTTTCCCAGTGGCTGGTGAGCGGGGGATACTGCGCCCTTCACAGTGGCGGGGCCGCGCCGGAGTGTGCACCGGCTTCCGAGCATCCGCGTCGCAGTTGAACCGCGAACTTAGGACTGGCGCGGAGGGCTGGCAAGAGCGCGCTCGAGCAAGCCCTTGAGCCTGCCCCGCTCGGCGCGGTAGGTGGTTTCCTGTTGGGGGGTCCATCCGGCGCCGGCATTCTCCCGTTCCTGATCGAGCCGGGCGATCGAGATCGGCCAGCGCGATCGGATCGGGACTCGCCGCCGGCACGACGCGGCGGCGGGACCGCACCAGGGCCAGACCGAGGAAGCCCAGCAGGGTGAGGGCGAGGAGCACCGGCAGGACCACGTCGGGCGAGACAGGCCGGCGCCGGGCAGCACGATGACGATCTCCCGGGCCGAGCCTAACACGCCGGTCCACCGGCCGAAGGCCCGGCCCTCGACCTGCTGGGCGGCCGACCGGGAAAGCGCCGGGCGTTCGACCCGGGCGTCCTGCTCCTCCAGCAGCACGAACACCGAATCGGTCTCCGGCGCGGGCACCACCAGGCGATTCGAGCTCCCCGGCGATCCGGTACTGGAGCACCAGCTCCTTCCGTCCCGGCGAGATCGGGGCGAACACCTGGACACTGTCGCCCCGGAAGCTGACCGCATCGGGAGAGAACTGGCTCAAATGGACGTCGGCGAGGGCCACCTGCTGGGCCTCGGCCGGAAGCGGGACGGACCAGGAGGCCCGCAGGGAGTCCGGCGTCACCCGGGTGCGCTCCCCGGCATTGGACAGCACCAGCCAGTCGATCACCATCCGGCTGTTGCTCTGGTCGGGCCGCCCGATCAGAAGGGTGCGCTCCGCGACCGATGACCGGGGTGCTGCTCGAAGTGTCGGCCACGATGATGACCAGGCTGGTATCCGGTTTCCCGGCCAGGCCCCGGATCGGGGCCGAGAAGTATTCGATGCCCTCGTAGCGCACCGAGAAGAGAAACAGCGCGCTGGTGTCGGGGTGGAACCGGACCTCGAATCGGCCCCGCGGCCCGGTCTCGACCGTATCGATGGGCCCCTGCGCCGCCTGCCCCACCCGGTGGAGCACCAGGGAATCGGGCCCGACCGGGACGGTGTCGCCGCCGGCAATCCGCACGATCGCTGCCAGACGGCGCGGGCCTGCTGCGCCGGAACCGGCGCGGCCGCCAGGAGCCACGACGCGGCCAGGGCGGCGAATACCTTCAGGGATTGAATCTGCCGAGGTCCTGGGGATCGAGTTTCTCGAGGAATCGCTTGAGGGCTTCGGGATCGTTCCCCGGTTCGGGCGGAGCGACCGGTCCGGTCCCGGCGCTCCGACTCGAGGAGATCCTCTTCGGCAAAGATCGGGGCATTCATCCGGAGGGCCAGCGCGATGCTGTCGGAGGGCCGGGCATCCACCTCGAACACTTCCCCGCCCCGGACCATCAGGAGCTGGGCCAGATAGGTGTTCTCCTTGAGCCCGGTGATCAGGACCCGCCGCAGCTCGGCGCCTAACCCGGCGAGGAGATGCTTCATCAGGTCGTGGGTCAGCGGGCGCTCGGGCCGGACTCCCTGGAGCTCCAGCGCGATCGCGTTGGCCTCGGAGGCGCCGATCCAGATCGGCAGGGTGCGCTCCCCCTCCTCCTCCCGAAGGATCACGACCGGCGTGTTGGTGGCCCGGTCGAGCCCGAGGTGGGCGACCCGCATCCGGATCATCGCCGGCTCGTCGGCCTCGTTGGCGCCGCGGGACGCGGCTGAGCAGGTCCCGGACCCGGGAGGTCTCCTCCCAGGGAAACAGGGTCACCCGCTTGCCCTGGACCCGGGCGGTCCTGGGGCGCCGGCCAAAGTGGCCATAGGCCGCGGTGGCCTGATAGATACGGACGCTTGAGGTGGAGCGTCCTGATGATGCCGCCCGGCGTCAGGTCGAA
This sequence comes from uncultured Gemmatimonadales bacterium, assembly GCA_963841505.1. GTDB lineage: Bacteria > Gemmatimonadota > Gemmatimonadetes > Gemmatimonadales > GWC2-71-9 > JABFSM01. Next base: position 22,903 of record CAWJCZ010000012.1, on the reverse strand, counting down.
CACTTCGCGCACGATCTCCTCCAGGGTGCGGTCGGGGAGGAGCCCGGTGCCGAAGGTGTCCACCATGACGGAGACCGGCTCGGCCACGCCGATCGCATAGGCGGCCTGGACCTCGCACCGCCGGGCCAGCCTGGCCTCGACGATGTTCTTGGCCACCCAGCGCAGGCGCGTAGGCTGCCGAACGATCCACTTTGGACGGGTCCTTGCCGCTGAACGCCCCGCCGCCGTGTCGGGCCATCCCGCCGTAGGTATCGACGATGATCTTGCGACCGGTGAGCCCGGCGTCGCCGTGGGGACCGCCGATCACGAAGCGGCCGGTCGGATTGATCAGCACTTTGACCCGCCGCGATTCGAAGCCGTGCTTCTCGAGCACCGGCCGGATCACCGCCTTGATCATCGCCTCGCGGATGGTGTTCTGGCTCAGCACCCGCCTGGCCCACCGCTCGGCATGCTGGGTCGAGACCACCACGGTGCGCACCGCGACCGGCCGGTCCTCTTCGTATTCGACCGACACCTGGGTCTTGCCGTCGGGCCGGAGCCATTCGATCGGGCCGGTTCCGTCGCGGCCTTTGCGCACCGCGGCCAGCCGCTCGGCGAGCCGGTGCGCCAGCACGATGGGCAGCGGCATCCGCTCCCGGGTCTCCCGGGTGGCGTAGCCGAACATCATCCCCTGGTCGCCGGCGCCCTGCACGTCGCGTTTGCGGTCGACCCCCATGGCAATGTCGGGGGATTGCCGATCGATCGAGGTCAGCACCGCGCAGGTCCGGCCGTCGAAGCCGAACGACGCATCGGTGTAGCCGATCCCCTCGACGGTCTTCCGCACGATATCGGGAATGTGCACGTAGGTCGAGGTGGTGATCTCGCCCGCCACCACCGCCATGCCGGTGGTGACCATCGTCTCGCAGGCCACCCGCGCCGCCGGGTCCCGGGCGAGGATCGCGTCGAGCACCGCGTCGGAGATCTGGTCGGCGACCTTGTCGGGATGTCCCTCGGTGACCGATTCGGAGGTGAAGACGTGGCGACGGCTCATAGAGTGGGCATCGGGGTGGAGGATGCGGGTTAACGCGGCGGGGCGTTCCCGGCGGCCGCGTCGTGAACCTAGTGCCGCTGCTCCGGCCGGGCAACGTGCTGTCGGGATCGATGAGCCGCAGATCGATGAACCGGCCGAGGGTGGCGCGGAGAATTTCGCTCACCTCTTCGGGCGTGTCGGCGAGCAGGGTCGCTACGGCCGCCTCCCGGGCCACGTCGGCCGGCACCGAGCGCACCAGCCATTTGATCAGCGGCAGCGCGGGAGGGGCGACCGAGAGGACCTGGAACCCGAGTCCGAGCAGCAGCACCGCGAACTGGGGCTCCGAGGCCATCTCGCCGCACACGCTCACCGGAATCCCCTGCGCCATTCCGGCGGCCAGCACGTCGCGCAGCATCCGGATGATGGCGGGATCGTGCGGGGTGAACCGGGAGGCGAGATGGGCGTTGCCGCGATCCACCGCCAGGGTGTACTGGGTGAGGTCGTTGGTGCCGATGCTGAAGAAGGCGCTCACCAGCGCCAGCCGGTCGGCGATGACGACCGCGGCGGGGGTCTCGATCATCACGCCGACCGGAACCGAGGTCGCCGCGCGGATTCCCGCCCGCGCCAGATCTTCCGCCTCCTCGGCCAGCATCTCGCGGGCCCGCACCACCTCGTCCACCCGGGTGATCAGCGGCAGCATGATCTGCATCGGGTGATCGGCGGCCGCCCGGAGCAGGGCCCGGAGCTGGGGCCGGAAGATCTCGGGCTGATCGAGGCACACCCGGATCGAGCGCCAGCCCAGGAACGGATTGGCCTCGGCCGGCGCGGAGAACGCGGCGGGGAACTTGTCGCCCCCAAGATCGTAGGTCCGGACGATGACCGGATGGGTCCCGAACGCGGCGCCGACCCGGCGGAAGTACTGGTACTGCTCCTCTTCGGTCGGCAGATGGGCCCGTCCCGCGATGAGAAACTCGGTGCGGAGGAGCCCTACGCCCTGGGCGCCGTAACGTACCGCGGTCTCGATCTCATCGGGCAGGTCGACGTTCCCCATCAGCGTCAGGATCTTGCCGTCGGGCGTGGTGGCCGGCTCGAGCGTCTTGGCTTCCAGCTCCATCTCGAGCTTGTGCCGCCGTGCCGCGGTGACCTGGGCGCTCTCCAGCTCCGCCACGGTCGGCTCGATCAGAACCCTGCCGCTGGTGCCATCGAGCAGCACCATGGTCCCGGACTCGATCTGTTCCACCGCGCCGGTGGCTCCCATCACGCAGGGGATGCCGAGCGAGTGGGCCAGGATCGCGGCATGGGAGGTCCGGGTGCCTTCTTCGGAGAGGAGTCCCAGGAGCTGGTCCCGGTCGAGCTGCACGGTGAGCCCGGGGTAGAGCTCGTGGGCGACCACGATCACGTGACGGTGGTCCTTGAGCCCGAAGATCTCCTCGTCGCCCTCGCCCATCAGAAACCGGAGCACCCGGATCTGGATGGCGAGCAGATCGGCGAGCCGCTCCCGCATCCGGGCCCCGGCGCTGCTGAACGCGGCCCGGAGCTCCAGCGCCTTGAATTCATAGGCGGTCTCGGCGCTCAGGTTGTTGTTCCGGATGAGGTGCTCCACCCCGGCCAGGAAATCGGGGTCCTGCACCATGAAGATCTGGGCCTCGAAGATCTGGCTCTCTTCATAACCCGCGCGCTCCAGCACCCGCTCCCGCAGCCGGTTGAGACTCTGCACCACCGCCGCCACCGCCTCCCGGAGCCGGGCCAGCTCGGGTTCCACTTCCTCTTCCGCCACGGTCCGGTCCGGCACTTCGGGAAAACGCCAGCGCAGCACCACCGCCGGCGCGTAGGCGATCCCGGGGGACACCCCGATGCCCCGTAACACGCGTTCGTCGCTCATGATTCTCCGAATCCCGACCCGACCAGCGCGGCCAGGGCGGCGGCCGCGGCCGCTTCATCGGACCCGGTCGCGCGGATGATGACGCTGGCGCCACATTCGGCGGCCAGGATCATGACCCCCATGATGCTCTTGCCGTTGACCGGCACGCCGTCCTTGAGCAGCTCGATCTCGCTCAGGAAGGTGTTGGCCAGCTTCACGAACTGGGCCGCGGGCCGGGCGTGGAGCCCGAGGGGATTCACGATGGTCGCGTTCTGCTCGATCATCCCAGGCTCCACCGCCAGAGCAGCACCACCGCCGCCGCCGCGAGGGTGACCAGCGGGGCGGAGACCGGGCGGCTTCGGGTCGCCACTCCCACCACGATGGCGACGGCCAGCAGCGAGAGGCCAAGCAACCGGGCCCGCCCGGCCCCCTCGAGCAGCCATTGCGCCACCCAGGGAATCGCCGCGCCGATCACCACCGCGGCCAGCAGGCCGGCCGCGCCTGCCATGGCCCGAAGCCGGGAATGGCTGATCTCTCCCCCGACGTCCAGGCCATAGGACAGCCCGAGCCGGAGTCCCCAGCCGGTAACCAGGAGGCGGCACACGTTGTAACCCACCACCATCCCGACCAGGGCCTGGAGTCCGTGGCCTAACGCGCTGGCGATGAGCATCACCCCCATGATCGACGGCACGATCCCGGCCCAGAAGAGCTGATCGCCCAGCGCACCGAGCGGCCCCGACAGCGCGGTCCTGAGCCGGAGGATGCGTTCGCCGGGCTGATGATCGAGCTCGGCCCGGGCCAGTGCGCCGACGGCGATCCCGGCCATGAAGGGATGGGCGTTGAAGTACTGGGCCGATCGGCTCCGCGCCGCGCGGGCCGGTTCGCTCTCGGTGCCGAGCGGCTCGAGCAGCGGCTCCTCGGCGACCGCGATCCCCACGCCTTGCAGCCGCTCGAAGGTGAACGACGCCTGGAGCGACAGGAGCCGGACCAGTGAGCGGAGCCAGCGGCCGGTCATCGCAGCACCAGCGTGACCAGGCCGACCGCGAGCCCGCCGGCGAACCACAGCATCCGGTGGGGCGTGCCAGCCCGACGGAGCGCGCCGCCCACGATCGCCAGCACTCCACCCGACACGGCCACCGTGGTGAGGGCCTGGCTGGTCTCCTGGTCGAGGTGGGGCAACCGCAGGAGCTCCCGCGCCGCCAACAGGCCGATGGTGGCAAGCGCCGCGCTCCGCACCAGGTCACTGCCGATCCCGATCAGGTGGAGCCGGGTGGCGATCCCGGGATCGCCCCGGTCGAGCCGCTCGGCAAAGCGTCGCAACGCCAGCGCGTTCACCCGCCGGTGCGCCACCACCGCCACGCCCCCCAGCTGGCCCAGCAGCAGGCCAAGCAACACCGCGATTCCGAGCGACTGGGCCAGCGGCTGGTACGCCGCGAACGCCGCGCCGGCCACCGCGGCGGCGCCATAGTCGGGATAGCGCGACGATCCCACCGGCAACACGTCGAGCGCGAAAAGCTCGAGGCATCCACCGATCCCGAGACCGGAGATCGGGTCTCCCATGATGGCTCCCGCGACGCCCCCCGCGACCAGCGGACGGTTGAGCAGGCCCTGGAGCACGCTGGCGAGGTCGAGCCCCGCAATGGTGCCCCAGACCAGGAGCGCGACAAAGGGCAGCGGGTTCACCGCAGATCCCGGAGCGGAACCGGGCGGGACCCGGGAACGTCCTGCGCGCTCACTTCGAGGCCACCGCGTTCCAGATCCACCAGGGTATCCACTTCCGTCGGTGAGAGATGGAGATAGCTGAGCCGTTCCTGGCGGCCGGCTCCCGCATGAATGCCGCCCAGGTTGAGCTTCCGGATTCCGCCCGGTGCGAGCCGCAGCAGATCGGCGGCGGTGTCCACCGAGCCGACCAGCACCATGACCTTCTCGCGGTTGCCGCTCCACCCCGAAAGGCGCGGCGCCGCTTCCGCCGGCGAAAGAAAGTCGAGCTCGATCTCCGCCGGCGCGGCCATGCGATACAGCTCCTGTTCCCAGGCACTGGTGCGCACCGCCTCGTCCACCAGCACGATCCGATCGAGCGCCAGCGGGCGACCCCAGCCGATCACCACCTGCCCATGGATCAGCCGGTCATCCACCCGGGTGAGCACGATGCTCATCAGCGCTCGACGATCCCTCGGGCTCCGGTCTGGGCGGCGCGATGGGCCACCTCCTCGAGCGATTCGCCCCGGTGAAACAGGAATTCGAGCAGCATCCCCAGGTTGACCCCGGTCACCACCCGGACATCCTTGCGCTCGCCGAAGCGGCGCATCGCCGCGAAGAGACAACTCCCGCTGGGCAGATCGACGAACACGATCGCCGCTTCGGAGCCGATCGCCTGGTTCACCCGCTGCTCCAGCTGGTCCCGGTCGCAGCCGGTGTTGCTGACCGCCACCAGCACCTCCCGGATCCCGCTGATCTCCTCGGCGGCCGCGATCATCGCGGCCGCGAGGGAGCCGTGGGCGACCACCACCCCGCGCAATCCGTCGCTCACTCGTAGTCTTCCTGGAGATATTCCTTGAGGCCGCGCTGCTCCATCATGCGCTTGATCAGCCGGTCGTTGAACGCGGTCGCGACATCGACCCCGGTCATCCGCTGGAGGTGGGCCATCGCCACCACCTCGGAGATCACCGTGAGATTCTTGCCGGGGTTGAGGCCCACGATGACCTTGGGAATCTTGACCTCGAGAATGGTCGCCTCCTGGCGGGTCAGCCCGGTCCGGTCCGCATCGCGCGCCTTCTCCCAGTCTTCCAGCTGCACCACCACCTCGATCCGCTTCTGGGCCCGCACCGCGCGAATGCCGAACAAAGCCTTCACGTCGATGAGCCCGATGCCGCGGATCTCCATGTGGTGGGCCGCGAGCTCGTGCCCCTGCCCGATCAGGATGTCGTTGCCCTTCCGGGTGACCATCACGATGTCGTCGGCCACCAGCCGGTGGCCCCGTTCCACCAGATCGAGCACGCATTCGCTCTTGCCGATGCCGGAGCGCCCGGTAAACAGCAGGCCGACGCCGTACACGTCGGCCAGCGACCCGTGGAGGGTAGTCCGCGGCGCGAACGACTCCTCGAGGATCGGCTTGAGCCGCCGGTAGAACTCGCCGGTCTTGAGCTGGCTCCGGAGGATCGGGATGCCCTTCGCCCTGGCGAGAGCGAGCAACAGGGGTGGCACGTCCTGCCCCTTGGTGACGAAAAGACAGGGCGGCTCGAAGGAGAGGAAATGATCGAGCGACCGCTGGAGCTCCTCCTCGCCCAGCGAGAGCAGGTAGCCGATCTCGGTTTCGCCGAGCACGTGCACCCGGTTGGGGACGAACCGGTCCGCATAACCCGCGAGCACCAGCCCCGGGCTGCCCACGTCCTGCAGGGTCAGCGGACGATCCAGCCCCTGCTCGCCGTTCAGGGACTCGAGCTGGAGCGGGTCGCCCCGCCGGGAAAGCAGGTCGCGGGGGCGGAGACTCATGCCATGCGCCGGTCCGGGCGGGTCGCCTTGCGGCGCTGCCGCTGCCGCAGCGCCGAGGCCTTCTCGAGCTGGGGACGCAGCTTGTCCTCCACCCGGTCGAGCGCGGTCCGATGGTCGTCGCCCCGGGCGATGCCCTTGAGCATCTTGCGGCCCCGGGCATGAAGCCGGAGCTCCACGGTATGGAACAGCGCGCCGACATCGAAGATGAAGGTCGCGTCGAGGGTATGGGGCGACATCTTGTCGAGTCGCGCCGCGACCGCCCGGGCCCGACTCTGGAGCGCCGTACTCACTTCACAGTGTCGTGCCGTGATCGTCGTTTCCATCATCCCTCCTTTCATCGTTCGGCCACCAGGCTGGCGAGATGGTCCTCGGTCGCCTGGGCGGCGTCATCCCAGCTCCAGGCCAGCGCCGCCTGCCGGGCGTTGGCCCCGAGCCGGTCCACCAGGTCTCTCGCGCCGGCCAGCTCGAGCATTCGGGCCGCGAGCGCCTTCGGGTCGCCGTGGGGAACCAGGTACCCGGTCCGTCCGTCCTGCACCGAGTCGCGGAGACCCGGGCTGTCGGAAGCCAGCGACGGCGTCCCGCACCCGGCCGCTTCCATGACGGTGAGTCCCCAACCCTCCTTGGGGGACGGAAACACATTGGCCCAGGTCCGCCGCAGCAGATCGAGCTTGCGTCGCCTCATCCACGAAACCATGAAACCGCACCGCTCCTGCAATCCCGAGCGTCTGGGCCACCCGACCGAGCCGGGCGGCATCCTCCCCGGTGCCGGCGATGTCCAGCGACAGATCGCTCCGTTCCCGCCCCGCCAGATCCAGCGCCCGCAACGCAACCTCGATCCCCTTGTACCGCCGGAGCCGCCCGACATATAAGAAGGTCGGCGTCGGGGTACGGTCAACCCCGGAACCGGGAGCATAATGCCTTGCATCGAGCCCCGGATGAATGACCGCGATGCGGCCCCGGGGAACTCCCCGTGCCACCAGATCGTCCCGGGTGCTCTCACTGATGGCGTGGAATCCGGCCTGGCGATACACCCGGGGAATCGGACGCTCGGCGAGGTTGACCAGCGCTGCCACCGGCCAGGACACTTCCTGAAATGCGGTCTCTCCGAACAGGTGCGGCACGATGACGCAAAAGGGGAGCCGGGTCATGTCCGCCAGGAAGAGCGGCAGCTTGTTGATGTCCTCCACCACGATGTCCCATTGGGCGTTGGCGAGGGCATGCCGCACTGCCGCGCGCGCGAAACGGGCAAAGCTGTAGCGACGGCCATGCCGTTCCACGGTGATTCCCCGGATTTCGGTGGCTGGCACCGCTCCCGGCCAGCCGGAACAGATCAGATGCACCGCATGGCCCCGAGCGACCAGCCGGGAGAACAGCTCGAAGACGTGCAGCTCGGCTCCGCCGGCATTCGGATTCTCCAGGTCCTGCCAGTTCACCAGGAGAATTCTCACAACCGGCCCATGGCGCGGGCCACGTGATCGAGCACGCCGTTGACGAAGGCGGGACTCTCGGGTCCGCCGAAGCGGTGGGAGAGCCAGAGCGCTTCATCGATCGCGACTCGGGGCGGGACCCGCTGATGCACCAGCTCGAACGCCCCGATCCGCAGGATGTTGCGGTCGATCAGGGCAAGACGGTCGAGCCGCCAGTGCCGCGCCGCCGGCGCGATCTCCCCATCGAGCTGCTCTTTTTCCGACGCGACGCCACGAAACAACTCGCCCGCCATCCGCCGGGCAATCGGCTCCGTGCCGAGCATCCGGTCGAGCCGCAGCAGAATGGCCTCGGCCGAAGTACGGCCATCCGATTCCCAGGCGTAGAGAAGCTGAAGGGCGCGGGCGCGGCCCCGCGTTTCCGGCCGGAGCAGCGTCACCCGAAACGGACTCCGCGGGTCCCCGCCCGAACGGTTCCCAGCACCCAGCTCCGAACCCCGGCCTGCTCCGCCGCATCCTGGATCGCCTCCACCGCCTCGGGCGGAGCCACGGCGATGAACCCGACCCCGAGATTGAACACCTCCCGCATCTCCTCAGGGGACACGCCGCCGGCCTCTCCGAGAAAACGAAACACCGGCGGGAGGGTCCAGCTGCCCGGATCGATCACCGCTTCGATGCCCTCGGGTAACACCCGCACCAGATTGCCGGGAATCCCGCCGCCGGTGATGTGGGCCAGCCCGGAGACCCGATCGAGAACGGGGGACCGGCGTCGGAATAGCTGCGATGGACCGTGAGGAGCGCATCGACCACCGAGTGACCCGTCTCGCCGAGGTGATCGTCGAGCCTCGAGCCGCAGCTCCTCGAACACGATCCGGCGGGCCAGGCTGTATCCGTTGGTGTGCAGACCGGTGGACTCGTAGCCGATGAGGACGTGGCCGGGCTGGATCCCGGTGCCGTGGATCGCCTTCCCTTCCTCGACCACGCCGACGATGGTGCCGGCAAGATCGAATTCTCCCTGGGAATAGAGTCCCGGCATCTCGGCGGTTTCTCCCCCCGCCAGGTCCATCTGATGCCTCTCGCATCCGCGGGCGACCCCTTCGACGATCGCCTCGATCCGCTCCTCGGGAAGCGCCGCTCCGGCGAGGTAGTCGAGGAACGCGAGCGGCACGGGCCCCGTGAACCAGGACGTCGTTGACCGAGTGATTGACGAGGTCTTCCCCCACCGTGGTGAAGCGGCCCGCGGCGGTCGCGACCAGCACCTTGGTTCCCACGCCGTCGGTGCTCATCACCAGCACCGGTCGGGTCATCCCTTCGGGGAGACGGACCATCCCGCCGAATCCACCGATTTTTCCCAGAGCGTTGGGGGTGCGGGCCCGCGCGATCAGCGCCGCGATCCGTTCCTTGGCCGAATCCGCGCGGGCCAGGTCCACGCCGGACTCGCGATACCGGGCTCCGGCTCACTCGATCGGCTCCGCCTCGGGCACGTGGGTAAGGTCCACGAAGGCGTGGACCCGGCGGGTGAGCATCGCGGCATCCACGCCTTCGAACCCCTTGAGCCCGAATCCCTGGACCGCGAATCCGCCCATGGCGGAACCGTACACCATGGCGCGCCGCATCGCCGCGGCCGAGATCGAGCGGGACCGGGCCAGGTACCCCATGAATCCGCCCGCGAACGCATCTCCCGCGCCGGTAGGATCGAACACCTCTTCCAGCGGGTAGGCCGGCACATAGAAAGTGCGGTCGCGCTCGATCATCATCGCCCCGTATTCGCCCTGCTTCACCACCACGCGGTCGGGACCCCGGTCGAGAATCCAGCGCCCGGCCCGATGAATGTTCCAGTCGCCCGAGAGCTCCCGGGCCTCGCTGTCGTTGACCAGAAGGATGTCCACCCGCTCGAGCAGTTTGATCAGGTCGGGCTTCTGGCTTTTGATCCAGTAGTTCATGGTGTCGCAGACCACCAGCCGCGGCGCATCGATCTGGTCGAGCACGTTGAGCTGAAGCACCGGATCGATGTTGCCGAGGAAGACGTATTCGGCGTCGCGCCAGGCGGGCGGCAGCTTGGGCTGGAAGCTGGCGAACACGCCGAGCCGGGTCTCCAGGGTTTCCCGGCTCTGGAGATCGTAGGAATACTTCCCCTTCCAGCGGAAACTCTCGCCGCTGGCCCGCTCGACGCCGGACCAGTCGATTCCCCGAGGGGAAAGCTGCTCCAGGGCGTCGATGGGATAGTCGTCTCCCACCACCCCGACCACCCGGACCGGATGGAGCATCGAGGCGGCGACACTGAAGTACACCGCCGAGCCGCCCAGCGCGTCGGCGGTTTCTCCGAACGGAGTGAAGACCGAATCCAGCGCGACACTCCCGACCACCAGAAGGCTCATCCGCTCACATCCGGTCGGGCGCGCTGAGCCCGAGGAGCCGGAGTCCGTTGCCGAGGACCTGCCGGGCGGCCCGGGCCAGGACCAGCCGGGCCGCTTCGACCGGGGCGGGCTCCCCTAACACGCGACAGTGGTGGTACCAGCCGTGGGCCGTCTGGGACAGCTCCTCCAGGTAGCCGGTGATCCGGTGGGGCTCGCGAGCCCGGGCCGCCCCGGCAACCACTTCGGGAAAGCGGGACAGCAGCTTGAGCAGGGCGGCGTCTTCCGGCGCGGGCAGGGCGTCGAGCGTCGCGGTGGGGTCGGTGGATTCGACCGGCCGGCCGGCCACCCGGAAGATGCCGCTCATCCGGGCATGGCCCATCTGGACGTAGAAGATCGGATTCTCGTCGGTCTGCTTGCGGGCCAGGTCGACGTCGAACACAAAGGGCGCCTCGCTCCGCCGCATCAGGAAGAAGTAGCGCGCCGCGTCCACTCCCACCCAGTCGAGCAGATCGCGCAGGGTCACGAAGTCACCGGCGCGTTTCGACATCCGGACCTCTTCCCCGCCCCGGGTCACCTTGACGAGCTGCACCATCGCGACCTCGAAGAAATCCCCGGGGTAACCGAGGGCCAGCAGGGCGGCCCGCATCCGGCCGATGTAGCCGTGGTGATCGGCGCCCCATACGTCGATCACCCGGTCGAAGCCGCGCTCGTGCTTGTCCCGGTGATAGGCGAGGTCCGGGACCAGGTAGGTCAGCGAGCCGTCGCTCTTCTTGAGCACCCGGTCCTTGTCGTCGCCCTGTTGCTCGGTCCGGAGCCAGAGGGCGCCGTCGCGCTGGTAGGTCAGGCCCCGGGCGCCCAGCTCCTCGATGGTCGCCGCGACCCGTCCCTCGTCGTACATCGCCTGCTCCGAGCTCATCCGATCGAAATGCACCCCGAAGTCGCGGAGCAGCTCGTCCTGTTCGACCCGTTGCGCGGCGAGGATGAAGCCGCGCAGCGCAGGCGCGGCGGCGGACAACGGGCCGGCCAGCAACGTCGGATCGAGCTCGGCGATGGCCCGGCTGGCCGCCTCGACCAGGTACTCCCCGTGGTAGCCGCCCTCGGGAATGTCGGCCGACTCGCCCTGCTGCTGCCGGATCCGGGCCCACAGGCTTTCAACCAGGCGGTCGATCTGCACCCCGGCGTCATTGATGTAGAACTCGCGGGTTACGGTGTGGCCGGTCCACTCCAGGAGCGCCGCGATCGCGTCGCCGATGGCCGCCCCACGCCCGTGCCCGACGTGGAGCGGGCCGGTGGGATTGGCCGACACGAATTCAACGTTGATCCGCACTCCCCGGCCGAAGTCGGCGCGCCCGTACCGCTCTCCCGCCTGAAGGATGGTCTCCAGGACCGAGACCAGCTGGTCTTCGGCCAGCCAGAAGTTGATGAATCCGGGTCCCGGCGATTTCGGTCCGGGACACGACCCCTTCAGGGAGCCCAAGCTCTTTCGACGATGTCGTTCGCGAGCGCGCGGGGATTGCTCTTCCGGGCGCGGGCCAGCACCATGGCGAGGTTGGTCGCGAGATCGCCGTGGCCCGACTCGCGGGGCCGCTCGAGGACGAAATCCGCTTCGGGCGCGCCCATGCCCGCCGCGACCCGGGACAGCGCGGCCCGAATCGCCTCGGTCACGGCTTGGCTTTCTTCCCGGGTTTCTTGGCGGGCTTGTCGGACTGCTCCTGGGAAGACGGGGGTTCCGGGTTAGGCTTGGGGCCGGCCGCCGGTTCCGAGCCGGACTTGCTCTCCGATTCCGCCGGCTTGGCGGGACCCTTGCCGTCCTTGCCGTAATCGGTGATGTAGAAGCCGGAACCCTTGAAGATGAGTCCCGCACCACCCGAGATCATCCGCTGGGCCGACCCGACCGCAGGTAGGGCACCGGACCCGGGTCGAATCGGTGATCTTCAGGATTCGCTCGAATGCATGCCCTTCCGGGCAGCGGTACTCGTAGGTTGGCATGATCCTTCCGGATGGGCTAACCGAATGGAACGCAGAAACTTAGCCGCCGGCGTCCGGGGGTTCAAGACAGTTCCGTTTTTGGAGTTATCTTTGCTCGATGCTATCGAGGGTTGGCAGTCTTCTCTCGGTAGGGCTCATCCTTCAGGGATCAACCCCGCTCGCTAAGTCCTGGATCGCCGACCTCAAGGCGGACCAGGAACGACTCGGCCGCCAGGGAAGTGATCCTCGAGGGAGATGTGGTGGACATCCGATCCACCTCGCCCGCCGCGCGCGCCGGATTCTATCGAATCATCGATGCCACCGATCCGGAGGGCGTCCTGCTCCGGACCGATCGGTTGCCCAGGGACGGCGGCGCGCTGCGGGTGCGGGCGAAGCTGGCCAGCCCAGCAACCCCCCGGGACGACCCTGCTGTTCGACGAGTTGGACCAACAGCGCATCGACCGGCAGCCGGCCACCCCCCTCATCCTGGGTCTCGGTTCCATCCTGAGTTTCGCGGTCATCCTGGTCTTTGGGGCCAGAACCGTGGCGGCGGAGTCACGCTACCGCAGGAGAGCCCCGCTCTGGCTGTTGCCTCATGTGAATCAATCCGCGGTGGTTCCGGCGGCCCCGGCGCCCGCTCTGACCTATTCTCCTGATCTGGAGGAACAGGATCGCGGACAACAGGAGCGTTTCCGGAAACGAAAGCGCACCCTGCTGAGATGGCCCTGGGCTCGCTCACGCTGCTCGGGGTCAGCGGTGCGTGGCTGCTCATCAGCCGGCCCGCGGCGGCACAGGTACCAGAATTCATCTTCATCCAGGCCGGCAACCTTCCCCCTCCCTCCGCGGTGGAGCTGGAGCCGGGCCCCGACACCATCCTCACGCTCTCCGCTGTGGTTCAGCAACTGGGGACCAGGGCGTCAATGCGGGACTCGGTTCTGCTCGGTGCGAAGCCCGCCGCACAGTCGAGCTCCTCGGTTCTGCTCCAGGCGAAGTCCATGGCCCAGATCGGCCCTTCGGTCGTCGATTCGGCCTTGGACACCAGGCCTCTATCAGACCCGGCCCCCGCGCCGGCCTTCCTGACTGCCCCCCTTCCACCGACCCCGGCGTCCCCCGCGCCAGCTCCCCCGGCCAGAGATCCCGCGGTGGAACGAAGCCGTGCCGCCGGGACCCTTTCCGAGGCTGCCGGGGCCCTGGTGCGGGCGATCAACGCTCGCGAGATGCCCAGCTGCCCGCCCTTCTTCCCAGGGCACCTTCCGGGCGACAGCGGCCAGAGAACAGACCTTCTCAAGCTCGTCTCTGATTTTTCTCCCCAGGCCACGCTGGGCTCGATCGAAGAAGTCGCCTTATCCGGGGATCGGGCCGAGGCGAGGTTCACGATCGCGCTGGCCTGGCGGGGTGACTTCGGGGTGAGCCGCACCATGGTCAGCAGGTTTCTCGGATTGGTTCACCGACAGGAAATCGGATGGCGCTTCGACGGGGCCCGGCTTCTTGCCGGTGGCGGGACCACAGCGTCGCAACATGCGGTCACCGCTGCTCTCACTCCAAACCCCGGCCTGGCGAACAGTCCGCCGGTGCGGACCAGCAGTTTGGAGGCGACCCAGGCCATGGCGGCGGCCGCAGGGCACCTGGTGGCCGCGATCAATGGGCAACAAGTCGCGGACCTCTCCCGGCTGCTCCCCGAAACGCTGGCCGGGGATCGGGGACGGAGAGATCGCTTTCTCAAGCTGATCAATCAGTTCAGTCCCCAGGCCGAGCTGGGCAAGATCGAAGAAGTCACCGTGGCCGAGGGTCGGGGAGAGGCGAGGTTCAGCGTCGAGTTGTCATGGCGGGGAGATTTCGGGGTCGTCCGACGAAAGGCGGGGCAATTCCTCGGGAATATGCGGCGCCAGGGAAACGACTGGCAGTTTGCCGGCGCTCAGCTTCTCACCGCGATTCCCTAGCATTTCGTTCCGGACCCGGGCCATGACCTTCCCTGCTCGCGCCACCCTCACAGCGATCACCGTCCTGGCCTGCCTTGGCAAGCGGGGCGACGGCCCAATCGGTGCAGAAGTTCTCGCTGCAGGGCTACGGCACCATGCTGCACGCCACTTCCCGCGACCCCGGCTACAATCCGAAGAAACGCTTCGCCTACGAGGTGCAGGTCCGCTACACCTTCGCGCGGCTGTCGCTCGGCGCCGGCTACCAGCGCGACGGCTTCTATCCCGACAACACGAAACTCCTTTCGCTCATCTTCCTCGAGCCGAGATACGTCGCGACGGTGTAGGGTGGTACCGCCGGGTACCTCGCCGCCCGGGTAGGCTTGGGAACCCTGATGTGCCGAGTGGGCGTGTGCGCCACTTCGCCGCAAACGACCGACTTGACCTACGGCGGGGGCCTCGGTGTGCTGATCCGCCTGAATGGCCGGATGTCGGCTGATCTGGGCGCCCAGTTCATGCAGGTCACCAGTGTTCGCTCCTCCGCCTACCTGTCGCTGCGAGCTGGTCTGGGAATCGGCCTGTAGTTCCAGCCCGGTCCAGGGCTTCCTGCCGATACACCCCAACCTATCCTTCCTGGGTCTTCTCCCGATCGAGTGGGTGATTCTCTGATCTTCTCAGTTTCGGGCAAGAAAAGAGATACGGCCTGCAGCCGTATGGTTGTGCTCGCCCCCGACCGAGAGCGTAAGGTGAACCGAATCAGGTCACGCGGAGTCGCGGAGGGCGCGGAGGGAATGGGCATGCGGAGCTGGATGACATCACGGGGGGAATCGTGGACGCGGCGTTCCACATCCATCGTGATTTGGGCCCGGGACTGTTGGAATCGGTGTACGAGGCCGTGCTGGCACGGGTTCTCGACCAGCGGGGATTTCACGTCGAACGGCAACCGGCCCTCCGTTTCGAATACCATGGCATGGTGTTCGAGGATGGATTCCGCGTTGACCTCCTGGTTGATACCCGAGTCATTGTGGAACTCAAATCAGTAGAACGACTAGCCCCGGTTCACAGCAAGCAGCTCCTAACCTATCTCAAGCTGACGAACACGACAGTCGGTCTGCTCATCAACTTTGGCGCCGCGACGCTGCGGGAGGGGGTGCATCGCATTGTCAACGGGCTTCCCGCTTCCGCGTCTCCGCGGCTCCGCGTGAACCAGGGCGGAAGTTCCCTCAAAGGGGAGAAGACCCCTTTTCCTTGATCACTCCCCCTAACCGGAACCCGAGGGTCGCCTGGATCCGGCCCACGACCCTGGTCTCGGTGACGCCGGCCTGGTGTCCGGCATTCTTCACGTGCTGCAAGCCCGCCAATCCGGAAAGCGCCAGCCCGCGTTCCTGCCCGCTCACTCCGACCCCGACCTGCCAGGTATCCCGGCGGGTTCCGATGAACAACAGGGGAAGGGTGGCGGCGGTGTCCCCGTCGGGGAATGGCTGGTCGATGCCGCCTTCTCCCTGTCGCAGGAGCTCCAGCTGGGGAGAGACCAGCCAGCTCGCTCGGAGCGGCACTGCCAGGCTCAAAGAGAACTGATCGTTATCGATGAAATTGCGCCCGATCCCGACGCCCCCATCGGTGAAGTTCTCGTTGGGGTTGAAGGTGTGGTATGCCAGGGAAGAATTCATGGCGTAACTCGCCCGCCAGGAGAGCCTCCTCCCCAGCGGGCCCGAACCGGTCAGGCCCAGCCCGAAGCGACTGGGATAGGGATTGGATCCGAAGAAGGTGAAGTCGTCGATCGCCCCCTGGGCCTCGAGGAGAAGATGCCGGGAGGGACGCCAGGTCGCGTCCCCCCCAATCATGGTATTACGGTGACCCCCGAGACCGAACTGGGGGCCGAAGGTCCACAGCAGGAACGGATTGAGAATGGCTGGGTCTATTCCACCCCCGGCCCGCTGGCTCACCGCCGACTCCCAGATTGCCAGATCCAGATTCTTGAGCACCCGCACGCTCAACCGGTGCACCGCGAACCAGCGGGTTATGACCTGACCGCTGTCACCCACCCCGTCCTGCAAAGGCGCGGTGATCGCGTCGACCCGGATGGTCGCGATTGCCCAGCCAGAAGCCGAAGCCGTTCCGGGGGTAGCCGTAGTTGCCGATCGGAATTCCCACCAGTCCTGCCGGGCCCCAGTTGTGCTGGAGCTGGCCGAAATGGAGCCCACCCCATTTCCACCGCATCGCCGCGTAGCCCTCGACGAAACGATAGACCTGCTTGAAATCGGCGATGGGATACTGGGGCCGGTAGTCGGGATCGTCCTGAAGCCGGTCTTCCACCGTGGGGCGGGCGCTGGCCACCAGGGGTCCCAGGCCCAGGACAAAGTCGGCCTCGGCATAGGGCTTGGCATTGCCCGGTCCACCCGGCTGGAGCAGATCGCGCCGGCCCTGGCTGTAGGCCTGCATTCCTCCCCTAGGCGCCACCCGCCACCACGCCTCCGATGGGGGCAGCTCCCAGGCGCGGAGCAGCTCCTTCACCAGCCGGGCACTGGGCTCGAGGAGTCCCCAAGGCTGGAAGACGAGGCGGCGCGAAGGGCGGCCAGTGCATCCCGGAGGAGCAGGGGGCGAATCTGGGGTGACGGGTCCTTCACTTCCCCCCGGGAGATGAGGTGCTCCAGGATGGGGAGCCGGGGATCGTCGAGCGACAGATAGGGTGATCCCTGTGCGGCAGCCGAGCTGACCACCACGACCAGGGCGATCGAGGCAGCTCGAATTGCCCGCATATTTTCGGGTCGACTACCGAAACAGGGCCACGAGGACCGAAGCGGTGCTTGCGATCATGGAAGCGATCGCGGCGATGAGCGTGGTGTTGTCGCGATAGGGGCGCTCCGGCTTGGCGGGCACCGAGACGGTGGAGCCGGGGGTGGGCTCGGGATCGCGGCCGGAAAAGAACAGGAAGCCTCCGTGCCTGGTCTCGATTTTTCCGTTGGCCTGGCGCACGCTGGTCCGGCCCCGGTTCGCATTCACCGCCAGACCCCCGGCCGCACCGATGTAATACTCCAGGCTCCTGCCCCGCTCCCACAGCACGCTTCCCGGGGAATTGACCGCTCCCTCGATCCGGACACTGGGCTGGTACTCGGGGATGGTGATCTGGTCTCCGGGACTGAGGATGATGTCCTGCCGCGAGCCGGGCTGGCGGAGCGCCTGGGGGAGATCAATGTCGAGCCGCCCAACCGCAGCAGTTGGCCGGACGAATTGAATCCCTTCCGGGTAGGCTCGTTGGGTCAGTCCCCCAGCCCGGGCGATCAGATCGGCGAGGCGGTCGTTCTTGGTCCGGAGCGAGTACGACCCGGGAAAACGGACCTCGCCATCGATCGAGACCGTCCGCTGAAACGCGAACTCCGGCTGCCGGAAGATGAGCACGTTGTCCCATGGCGCGAGGGCGACCTCGGCCGCGCCGGAGGGACGGAAGGCAAGTCCCGGCGGCCCGAGGTAGCGTCCCAGGCTGTCGCGGTCGAAGAGGTAGGTGGAATCGAGAGGAACCCGGAAGGTGGTGGCCAGCTGGCCCTGGCTCCGGTCCTCGGGGAGCCGGGCGACCTCGGCGGACTCCAGCCAGGCACCGGGCGCCAGGCCGCGGGCCTCGAGGATCAGATCCCGCAGGGTCATTCCGTCCCGCCAGGGGACCGTCGCCGGGGTGTTGACCGCGCCGCCGATGGTGACGGTCCGCTCCGGGCGCATCTCGAGACGGCTGTAGATCACCACCGAATCCCGGTCTTCGAGCGTGGGATCGTCAACCCAGGCGGCTCGGTCGTCCCCGGGCAGCACGACGGGGATGATCCTCCGGGTCTGGTCGGTCGGGCTCAGGCGGGAGATGTGGGCCCGGCCGCGAAGGTTTCGGGTTGCAGCCCACCGGCGCGGGCCACCAGTCGAGAGAGTCTGAGGCCGGGCTCCAGGCCGAATTTGCCTGGCAGGTACACGCTGCCCCGGATCTCCACGAAGTTTCGCTCCGCTTCGGACACGGCAAAGACCGTCACGATGTCGCCGTCCACCACCGGGAACGGCGGAACGCCCGCGGATTCCGGCGGGAGGGGAACGTCCAGGGTCACCCGCTGGGGTCCGCCCGGCGGCCGCTGTTCCGGCGGCACGATGCGCTCGATCGAAATCCGGGTCCGGGCGGCGCCGGCCTCGAGACCGCCGGCCGCATCGATCAGGTCGGCGAGGGTCTCATGGGGCGCCAGGTCGAATGCCGCGGGACGCAGCACGCTTCCCCGGACCGCGACGCGCCGGGCCCGGACCCCGACGAAGACCACGTCGCCATTCTCGATCCGGACGTCGTTGTGGGTGTCCCCCTTGAGCAGGTAATCGTAGAGGTCGAACGTGGCCACCGTGTCCCCGGCCCGCCGCACCGTGACCGCGCGGGGATTGGCCCGTTCGGTCACCCCACCGGCGGTGTAGAGGGCGGTGAGCACCGTGCCCAGCGCACTCAGCTGGTAGGCGCCGGGCTGGTTGACTTCGCCCACGACGTAGACCTGCACCGCCCGGACGTTGGCGACCGAGAGATCGAAGTGGGTGGTGGCGTTGGGCCCGCGCCGTACCCCGGAGTACACCCGCCCCAGCCGGTCGAAGAGAACATTCCGGGCCTGGTCCATGGTGAGGTTGGCCAGGAAGACCTGACCCACCTGGGGGATGAGCACGAAGCCTTCGCGGGTGATGGCGAGCTGGTGGGTCAGCTCGACATCGCCGGTCAGGATGAGCACCAGCATGTCGCCGGGACCGAGCCGGTAGTCGGCGGGAACCGGGCCCGATAGCAGGGGGAGGAACTGGGTGGTGGTGCGCCGGAACACATCCACACCGAACACGCCGCTGGGCGGCTCGGCGGGAACGATCCGGGCCCCGATATCCGCGACCGGCGCAGCGCGGGTCATCGGCGCCAGGCCGAGCGCCCGGATGGCGGCGGTCTGGTCGCCGGTCACCGACAGCGTGTCAGTCGCCTGCTCGCTCAGAAACGGGTCGAGCAGAGCGGGGTTATATCCGCTGGCCCGGAGCCGGGCCCGGATCTGCTCGGGGGTGAGGCCGGACGCTCGGATCCGGGCGCGCAGGGAGTCCGCCGCTCCGGGCTGCTGAAGGATGGCCTGGACCTGGGCGGGGGTTGGCTGTTGCGCGGCGAGCGAGGTGACCATCGCCAGCGTCGCGAGTATCCCCAGCCGACCTGGGCGTAGATTGAGCATGGCGGGTAAGCTAGGCCGGAGAGCGTCTGGATGGTAAGAGGGCAACTTGCCTGGGACTTGGGCCATTTTCTGTCGAGGAGAGCATTCCTGATGGCGATCTCAAGGTCACAGGTCCTTCATGCCCTCTTCGTATTCTACGTGCTCGTCATGGTGGTGGTCTTCCTGGTTCCGGTCCCCCGGGTGCCGGTACTCCAGGGAATGAGCCACCCCGACAAGGTTTTCCATCTGGTGACCTTCGCGGGGTTTGCCTTCCTTTACCGGCTCGATCGCCGGTCCTCGGTGACGCACACACTCCTGGTCTCGCTGGCGTTCGCGGGCGGGATCGAGCTGGTGCAGTGGGTCCTGCCATACCGGAGCGGTGATTGGGGGGACTTCCTGGCCGGGGCGGCGGGAGCCGGGATTGGGGTTGTCCTCACGCTTCTCCTCCCGCTGCGGACCGCCCGCGCGAAGGTGAGAAGGAGAAGATCTACCCTAAAAACTTACGGGTCACCGAATCCGATCCAAAAAACTCGGAGGGTAGAGGACCCCATGCTGTCCAACTGCTCACGTCGGTCCCGAGGCCTGACTAGCTCCCGAATGCTCATACGGCACATCGCTTCGAAGTCGCCCCAGCTGCTGAGGATGATAAGAAAATTCCGTGCAGGCCCCGCCTCGTTAGTCAAACGCCATCTCCCCTGACTGCCCGGCTCCCAGCGTCAGCCCCAAGATTATCATGTCCATCCGGAAGGACCGGAGGCCGAGATACTCTGCGTCGAGCCGAACCTTGTCCGGGATGGACAGCTCGTCCCTGCCATTGACCTGCGCCCACCCGGTGATTCCCGGGACCAGTGCATCCACGCCGCACGCCGTTCGGAGCGCCACTAGGTCGTCCTGGTTGGCCAAGGCTGGACGGGGCCCCACCAAAGTCATGTCTCCGACGAGGATGCTCCAGAGTTGCGGGAGTTCGTCCAGACTGGTGCGGCGCAAAAAGCCACCGATAGGGGTCAGATGCGCGTCGGGGTTGCGCAGAAGATGGGTCGCCACTGCAGGCGTATCGACTCGCATCGTACGGAATTTCGGCATCCGAAAGATCCGATTGTACCGCCCGATGCGATCGGACCAGTAGATGGCCGGGCCGCGGGATGTCAAACGAACCAAGATCGCGGTGATTAGCCAAGCGGCACCAGTAGAATCGCGACGGCAACGAGCGCAGCGAGCAGATCGCCGAGACGCTTCATGCCAGAGTCGAGTCCAAAAGCAACCCGTAACGCTGCATTTGCGCTGCGACGACGCGGTCCGACGAGAATTCGGCGCGAATTCGAGTACGCGCTTGCACACCATGTTCGCGCCGAAGTGCAGCATTGTCGCAGTAGCGAAGAATCGCTGCCGCCAGTTCCGCAGCATCCCTAGGGGTGACGAGGCTGCCGTCGTGGCCGTCGCGAATTGCGTCGACGCAACCGGTTACCCGGGAGGCGACCCGCGCCAAGCTCATCGCACCGGCCTCGAGCAGGACGGACGGAAAACCCTCGCGGAGCGTGGGAAGAACGAAGATGTCCATGGCCGCAAGGTACTTGGCGACTTGGTCGGTGATCGGCACGACGTGCACCCCGACGCGCGAAGAGACGAATTGGAGGACAGAGGGACTCGCCGGTTCACGTTCGTCCATCCTGCCAATGAGCAGCAGAGTTACCTCTGGATGGCGGGCAACCACGAGCGGCCACGCCGCGACGAGTGTGTCGAGGCCCTTGTCCACCGCGAAGCGCCCGATCGAAGCCAATCACGATGCTCGAGGGTGCAGGCGCCAAGGGACAATCGGACAACCTCGCGTTCATCACGATACTGCTCGGGATTGAATACGCCATCGCAATCGACACCGCCCGCCGTACCATTGGCGAGCACAATAAGTTTCCGCGGTGACACACCCTCAGCTAGGAGCCGGTCCCGCACGCTTCGCTCACGCACCAAACCTCGCCAGCGCACATGATCGACAATCGGTCGGCACTTTTCAGCAGGAAGCGCTTGAACCCGCCGAGGGTTTCCCAGGGAATCCCGTGAAAATGGTAGATTCGGACCGGGACTCGCGTCGCGCGAGCCGCCATCAGTGTGATCAGGGAAGCCTTCGGCGAGTGGGTATGCACCACGTCCGGTCGATACGCGCGCAGATAACGCTGCATCCGAAAGAGTGCCACTAGGTCCCTGATCGGCGTGATGCGGCGTGGGAACACCATGCCCCGGCTGCGGGCGCCGAGGCTCGCGGCAATCTCTTCCAGCAGCGGCTCCGGTGACGCAAGGAGCACAACCGAGTCTTGGGACGCGATCAACCGGCGGATCAGCGGACGAACGTGCCTAAGCGTTTGTGCCACAGTTGCGACCATCACCACGCGCCAGGCCCTGCCCGGGCCGCCCCGACCGAGCTCAAACGGAATCATGGTGCGTTCCGGGCCAGCGCAGTTTTTAGGCCGCGCTCCGCAATTTCACGGATTTCGTCCGGGACCCTCACATAGCGGCGACGGACAAGCACGCGGTCCATCCGCAACAAGTGCGCAGCCGTGTGGACGATGTCGGCCAAATGAGATCGCGCAACCAGTCGGTGCCGGGTTGCCATAGACAACTTGCCTTCTGACATTTCGCGGACAATCTTGCGATTACCCCATCCGGACTTGCGGTATGCTCCGAGTCGCAAACGTGTGGGCTCTCTGTAGTAAAGCAACGGCGCCTGGATTACATGGAACAACAACTTGTCGGCAGTAGTGCACCATAAGTGCCGATCTTCACCTCGGCCAACCACCTCACTATACGGATGCCTCTTGCCCCAATCACGCCTGAACATGACAGTAGGGTGGACGAACAGGCCAGATGTGAAGACGCTCTTCCAATCCGTGCGAGGAATACCGAGGCCTCTAGACCTAGCAGGTTGTTGTTCTCGTCGATCACGTACGCTGCGGACGCACAAAGATCGAGACTCGCATCTTCTGCCATCACTCTGACCTGGCGAGCGAGACGGTCCGGGTGCATGATGTCATCAGCGTCCATTCTGGCAACCAGCTCATATCGCGCCAAGCCTGTGATCTCGTTCAACCTTGCCGCAAGGCCGCGATTGAATCCATCGCTGATGATTCGTATTCGGTGATCCTGATAGGATCAAGAGCGATATCCAGCGGAATTATCGGACGATCCACATCCAGCAGGATCAGTTCCCACGCCACACAACTTTGCGCCAGTATGGACGCGACGGCTTGCGCCAAGTACCGCTCATCGTTGTAAAACGGCAGTCCAATCGAGACCATGTTCAGACACTTATCGCCGACGGGCGGTAACCACAGCCGCGCATGCGGCACCGGCCCGCAGGCCCTGATCGATTGAGGTGACGGATATAGCAATGCGACGGAACACCTGCGAGCGGACCCGTCTTGGAATGCCTCGCACTACCAGCCGAAGCATATTACCGGCGCTGTATCGTCCGCTGAAACCAATACAGGACGGCGCATCCATGCGGTCCCACAACCGACACTGCTCGCCTGACAGATAGGGCTGAAAGCTGATTTCGCGAAAGCCAGCCCCGTATAAAATGGTCGCCCACCCTTGGTCAGAGTGGAGATTGTGATGAACGAGTTGCCGCTGGCGCATCCGAGCGTAAGCAGGGGAGCTGAACGCCAGATGGTCGTTCATGGCCGCCACGGTATCGTTGCAATG
>CAWJCZ010000011.1:0-10824 GCA_963841505.1 uncultured Gemmatimonadales bacterium | reverse complement strand
CGGGTTCCTGTTGCACGATCGCGAGATCGTGACCCGCTACGACGACTCGGTGATCCGGGTGGTCGAGGAGCGGCCGGTCCTGATCCGGCGGGCTCGCGGCTTTGCCCCGATGCCGCTGCGCCTGCCGGTGTCCGCTCCGGTGCCGCTCCTCGCGGTCGGACCACTGCTCAAGAACACCTTCACGCTCGCCGACGGCACCGTCGCCTGGGTCAGCCCGCACCTGGGCGACCTGGAGAACCTCGAGACCCTCGAGCATTTCGATCGGAGTCTGGCCCGCTTCCGGCGGCTCTTCGCGATCGAACCCGAAGTGGCGGTCCGCGACGCCCATCCCGAATACCTCTCCAGCCGGCTCGCCGAGGAGATGGGGCTGTCCCGCGTGGTGGTGGTTCAGCACCACCATGCCCACATCGCGGCGGTCATGGCCGAACACGGCGTCACCGAGCCGGTGATCGGGCTCGCCCTGGATGGCGCGGGTTATGGAGACGACGGAACCACCTGGGGCGGCGAGGTGCTGGTGGGGGATCTGACCGGGTACCGTCGCGCCGCCCATCTTCTCCCCGCTCCGCTGCCCGGAGGCGATCGCGCGGCGCGCTCCCCCTGGCGGGCCGCGGCCGGTTACCTCTCGATCGAGCCGGGCTTTGCCAGTGCGTTCGCCCTGGCCTTCCAGGGCGTGTCCCCGGTGGAGCGCGACCTGGTCGAGCGGCAGATCGCCCGGCGCCTGAATGCGCCGCTGGCGTCATCCATGGGTCGCCTGTTCGATGCGGCCGCGGCAATTCTCGGGGTCCGGCACGAGGCCGCCTATGAGGGACAGGCGGCCATGGAGCTGGAGGCGCTGGCCGGCCGGCGCCCCGCGACGGAATACCCGTCGGGCTTCCTCGAGCAGAATGGTCGCCTGGTGCTGGATCCGTTGCCGCTGCTGGCCGTGTTAGGCACCCGCCGTCGCCGCGGCGAACCTGTTGCCGATCTCGCCGCCGACTTCCACGCCAGCGTGGCCTGGGCGCTGGCCTCCCTGGTGCGGCGGGTCGCGGAGGAAAGCGGGATCCGGACCATCGCCCTGGCCGGCGGGGTATTCCAGAACGGAAGGTTGCTCGAGTCCCTGAGCCGACGGTTCGCGCAGTCCGGCTTTCGGGTGCTGGCGCCCCGGCGGCTACCGCCCAATGACGGCGCGATCAGCTACGGTCAGGCCGCGGTGGCCGCGGCGATTCTCGCGCGGGAGGTGAACCCATGTGCCTAGGCGTGCCCGGTAAGGTCATCGAAGTTCGCGGGCAGACCGCGCTGGTGGATTTCTGGGGGGTGCGCCGGGAAACCCGCCTCGACGTGGTGGACCAGCCGGTTGCTCCCGGCGATTACATCCTGAATCACGTGGGCTTTGCCATCCGGAAGATTCCCGAGGGCGAGATCCAGGAGACCCTCGCGCTCTACGAGCTGCTGCTCAAGGAAGCCGAGAGCGATATGATGGCCGCCGATGTGCGGGGTGAGATCGCCGCGGTCCGCCCCGGAGCCGCCGATGTCTGACGCCGTTCTGGACCGGGGCATTGCCCAGCTGCGATTCCGCGATCCGGCCAGGGCTCGCGCCCTGACCGGGGCGCTGAGCCACCTGTGCGACCAGATCGGCCGGGCCCCGGTGTCGGTCATGCACGTATGCGGGAGCCATGAGCAGTCCATCGCCAAGTTCGGACTGCGGAGCGTGCTGCCTCGTGCCCTGAACGTGATCATGGGGCCGGGCTGTCCGGTCTGTGTGACCGATGTTCCCGAAGTCGACGAAGCGGTGGCGCTCGCTCAGGACGGCAAGATCATCGCGACCTACGGCGACATGGTCCGGGTGCCCGGCAGCGTCAAGTCGCTCGGTGATGCCCAGGCCGAGGGCGCCCGGATCGAGGTCATCTACAGTGCGGCGGAGGCCGTCGAGCTGGCGCGCGACACCACCGAGGAAGTCGTCTTCTTTGCCAGCGGATTCGAAACCACCGCGGTGGCGACCGCCGCAGTGGTGCTCGGCGATCCACCCGCCAACTTCTCGGTCCTCTCCGCCCACAAGTACATCCCTCCGGTCATGGAGATCGTGGCCGAAATGCCCGGGACCAAAGTGGAAGGATTCCTCGCCGCCGGGCACGCCGCCGCGATCACCGGCTCGGCCATCTTCGAACGGTTCGTCGAGCACCACCGGATCCCGGTCGTGGTCGCGGGATTCGAGCCGCTCGATATCCTGGCCGGTCTCGTCAAGCTGGTCGAGCTGGTCCGGGATGGGACGCCCAGGGTGGTCAACATGTTTCCCCGCTGCGTGACCCCGGAGGGAAACCGGAATGCGCAGGCCCAGCTCTGGAAAGTGTTCCGGCCGACTGGCGGGAACTGGCGCGGGATCGCCCACGTGCCCAACGGCAACCTCCGGCTCCGCGATGAATTTGCGGGGCTCGATGCCCGCCGGCGGTTCGCGATCGATCTGCGGCGACTCTGGACCTACGCCCCGTCCACCCTCACCCAGAGCTGCATCTGCGGCGACATCATGGCCGGACTGAGCGCGCCGGTGAAATGTCCGCTTTTCGGGAAGGAATGCACGCCGGATACCCCGGTCGGCGCCTGCATGGTCTCGAGCGAGGGCACTTGCAAGATCTGGCACCAGTACGGAGGGCACCCCGTGTTATGACATGCACCATCCAGACCCGCGACGAGATGATCACGCTCCGGCACGGCGCCGGCGGCCGGGCGATGCGCCGGCTCATCGAGGAGACCCTGGCGGTCGGATTCCCCGAATCCCGCGCGGAAGGCATCGGTCTCGCCGCCATGGACGACGGAGCCACCTTCCGCATCGGCGACCAGTGGCTCGTGCTCACCACCGATTCCCACGTGGTGCACCCGGTCTTTTTTCCGGGTGGAGATATCGGCCGCCTCGCGATCGCCGGCACGGTGAACGACCTCGCCATGATGGGCGCCACCGAGCCCCTGGGGCTCACCAGCGCCATCATTCTCGAGGAGGGCTTCCGTCGGACCGACCTGCTCCGGATCCAGCAATCGATGCGGGAGACCAGCATCGAGGCCGGCGCGCCGGTCGTGACCGGAGATACCAAGGTGATGGGACGCGGGGAGCTCGATGGCATCGTGATCAATACCACTGGCGTCGCGATCACCGATCGGGTCGTGTCCGACGCCGGGCTCAGGGTGGGCGATCGCATTCTCTTCACCGGGACGATCGGCGATCACGGGATTGCCTTGATGGCCCGGCGTCACGAATTGAACCTGGAAGGGGCCCTTCGCTCGGACGTGGCGCCGATCAATGGTTTGATCCGTTCCATGCTCGCGGCGGCGCCGGATGGGATCATGGCCATGAAGGACCCCACCCGCGGCGGCGCGGCAAGCGCACTCCATGAGATGGCGGAGAAGAGCCGGGTCGGCATCGTCATCCATGAGCCCCAGGTTCCGGTCTCTCCCGTCGTTCGTTCGGCGGCCGAGATGCTCGGCCTCGATCCCTTCCACATCGCCAACGAAGGGAAAGCGGTGATCGGAGTTCGTCCCGATGATGCGGAGCGGGTACTCGAGGTCCTTCGGGCCCACCCGCTCGGCGCCGAGGCCGCCATCGTAGGGGAGTGCATCGCGGAGCGACCGGGTCAGGTCATTCTCGATACCGGCCTGGGCCGCCGGCTGATGGCGGAGCCCGACGGTGAACCTTTGCCCCGGATCTGCTGATGCCACAATTCCTGGTGAACCCGCCTCTTCGCGTGGCCCTGCTGACCACCAATCGGGCCCCGGGGATTGAGTCCCTTCTCGATGATCCCGCCCGGGGAACGTCGTACGAGCTGGTCGTCGGCATCGCCACCGAACCCCTGGCGGAAACCGCCGGGCACCTTGCGGCCGCCGACATTCCCTGCGCCATTCACGATCTTCGCCAATTCTGTCGCGAGCAGGAGTCCAGGGTCTCCGATCTGAACTGCCGCCAGCGATTCGATGCGCGTACGGTCCGGTTCCTCGAGGCGTACCGGCCGGACCTGGTCCTGTTCGATGCCTATCTCCATATCCTGACCGCGCCCATGCTGGATGCCTACCCAGGCCGGATCCTCAACATCCACGATGCCGATCTGACGATCCTCGGACCGGACGGGTTGCCGAAGTACCGCGGCCTCCACGCCACCTACGACGCGCTCGCGGCTGGAGAGCCGGCGACCCGGACTTGTGTGCACCTGGTGACTCCGGAGCTCGATGCTGGGCGGGTCCTGCTGCGATCCCGGCCGTTTCCCGCCAGCCCAATGGTTGCAGAGGCAAGGCGGCTGGGGGCGACCAAGATGCTCAAAGCCTACGCCTTCGCTCATCGGGAATGGATGATGCGATCGGTGTGGGGTTCGCTGCTCCGGGAAGCGGTGCATTTGGCCGCCCCGGTCCCGAAGGAGCTGGCCTATGCCTGACATCATCACGAGACTCGACAACGGTGTCGGCGTCATTACCATCGCCCGCCGGCAGCGCTTCAACGCCATGGATGTGACGACGGCGAGGGAGTTCCGGGCCGCGGGACTCCGCATGGCGCGCGACGAAGCCGTCCGCTGCGTCATCGTGACCGGCGAGGGCGGCGTGTTCTGCAGCGGGGCCGATCTCAAATATGTGCAGGCTCGCGGGGATGGCTCCGACTTTGGCTATCTCCAGCCCGAGGAGGAGGAGCCGGGACAGTCCTACGGGGAGAGTTTCAAGCAGATCCTCGAGTACCTCCACAGCGCGATCTCCGAAATCCGCCGGGCCCCCAAGCCGTTCATCGCGGCGGTGGATGGGATGGCCGCGGCGGGCGGGTTAGGGCTCGCCATGGCCTGCGACCTGGTGGTGGCCTCGGACCGGGCTCTGTTCGAATGGGCCTATCACAAGACCGGACTCTCCGGCGCGGAATCCTCCACCTTCTTTCTGCCGCAGCTCCTGGGAATGCGGAAAGCCATGGAGCTGATGCTCCTCAATCCCCGGCTCTCCGCGGTCGAGGCCGAGCGGCTGGGCCTGGTCAACAGGGTTTTCCCGGTCGAATCGTTCCAGGCCGAGGTCATGACCCTGGCTCGGCGGCTGGCCGAGGGACCGACCCGCGCGTTCGGGGTGACCAAGGCCCTGTTCAATCAGGCGCTCGGCGTGGACCGGCTCGACTTCCACCTGGATCAGGAGCTTCAGCATCTCGCCCGGATCGCCGAAGGACGGGAATTTGCCGAGGGCCTCGCCGCGTTCTTCGAACGCCGCCTGCCGGTCTTTTCGGACGCCGTCGCGGAGCCGATGAACCGATGAGCGGACTGCTGGCGATTCTGGGGCTGGGTTTTTTCCTGGGGATGCGTCACGCCACCGATCCCGACCACGTCGTTGCGATCACCACCCTGGTGAGCCGCCACCGGAGCACCCGAATCGCCGCGCTCATCGGCGTCATCTGGGGAGTGGGCCACACCCTCACCATCCTGGTGGTCGGCGGCGGCATCCTGCTGCTCGGCTGGGTCATCCCGGCCCGGGTAGGGCTTTCCTTCGAGCTGTCGGTGGGGGTGATGCTGGTCCTGCTGGGAATCATGAGCGTCAGAGCGGCCATCCGGCCGGTTCGCGATGCGGTGGTGCCCCAAGACCCCGGCCTCCATCGCCATTCGCACCGCGGCTCCCCCCAAGAGGGTTCTCTAGGCTGGCTCGACCGGCAGCTCGGACGGTTCGGCGCCTATCAACTGGCTCGTCCCCTGATCGTGGGGATCGTGCACGGGCTCGCGGGATCGGCTGCGGTGGCCCTGCTGGTGCTCACCACTATCCGGGATCCGGCCTGGTCGGTGTTCTACCTGGTGGTCTTCGGGGTGGGCACCATCGTCGGGATGATGCTGATCACGCTCGTGGTGGCCGCGCCCTTCGCGTACGCCGAGCGGCGCTTCACCTGGCTCGGTCACGGGCTGCGGCTTGCGTCGGGCGTGATCAGCGTCGGGTTCGGGTTGTTCCTGGCCTGGCGAATCGGCGTGGTGCAGGGGCTGCTCTCCGGATCTCCCCACTGGACTCCCCGGTAATCTTCCTCGGCTCCCCTACGGCCGCCGCGGGATCGCAGTCCCGTGGCAGGCGATACAGAGCTGCGGGTTCTTTCGCAGCATCAGCTCCGGATCGAACCCGGGGCCGTGGGGACTGAAGCCGCGTCCGCGCACGACGGAGTGGCAGGTCAGGCAGTCCCGCTCCACATGACAAGACACACAGCTCTCGAGCCCCTGCCGGGCGGCCTGGCCGTGTCCGAACACGAACTGGCGATTCCCGTCGTGGTACCCGCCGGCGCCCAGCAGGGTTCGTCGCGCCGACAGCCCCGCCTGGAGATGGCAGGTCTGGCAGAACTCTCCCGTGTTATGACAATCCGCGCACGAGCCCGATCGCGCGTAGGCATCCGCCGGATGGCGGGTAAGGTACCCCGCCGGGTGATAGCTGTTCCGGTTGGTGCTATTCGGGATGTGGCAGGTCAGGCACTCGCTTCGAACATGGCACGAGGTGCAGGTCCGCATCGCCGCGGAGGCGAACCGGCCGTGTCCGTTGCGCCATCCCGGGCCGTGGCTGGCTGGCGCCCGGCGAACCGTTGGGGCGCCCTCCCCGCGTCCCGGCCCCGCGTGGTACAGCCCGAGAACGATCCCGGGCGGCGAACTCTGATGGCATCCGGTGCAGCTCTCCTGAGTGTGACAGGTCCGGCAGCTCGCGTCCTTCCGGGCCGCGAGCTTTCCGTGCCCGGTCTCGAAGTCCGGCGAGGAATGCGAAGCTGGTGCGGTAAGAGCATGGGGAATCGCCAGCGACCGCGCATCGGTCCCCAGCGCCTGAATCGGCGTAGTTTCCGGGGCATCGACGTGACAGGATGCGCAAAAGTCCCTCGCGTGACACACCGCGCAGCTCGCGGCGACCGTGCCGGGTCCTCCCTTCGCAAGGGATCCGTGTCCACCCGGCCCCATGAACCCATTGGCTTTGTGGCTGGGCGGGGCAGGGAACCTGGCGATGCGGTCCGGGGAAAGGGTGAGTGCCTGCGGCAGCGTCAGGTGGCAGGTGGTGCAGGCAGAATCGGGAGATGCGAGGTGAGGCGGGCCGCCGGGAACGTGGCAGCCCAGGCACTGGGGCGCGCTGGGACCTCGCACCCGCATCCACTGACCGCCCTGATCGGTGTGGCAGTCGGCGCAGGACGCCGAGGTATCACCCCGCTGCCGCCGGAAGGCGGCGTGGCGCTGGTGGTCGAATCGAAGATTGGAGATCCTGGGTCCGGTGCGGGGCAACCAGGTGACCCGGCGCTCGGTCGTCCCATCGTGACATGCCGCACAACTCTGGGGCGTCGGCATGACCGACCCGGGCCCACCCTCGATGCCGGCGTGACACGTGGTGCACGCGACGAAGACGCGCGCGTGTTTGGCATGGTCGAAGGCGAGCGGTGAGGTCTGGTGAAGCCGGGCGCCCAGCACCATCAGCATGCCGGCTCCGCTCGCCAGCAACGCCGGCCGGAGCGCGATCATGGAACGGGCCCCTCGGGGCGGGCCGGAGGCAGCACCCACCGATCGGCATCGGAGCGGAGCACCAGCGCGATGCGCGCGCTGATCCGCCACTGATTCCAGTCGAATCCAGCCGGGTCGGGGCGGTCCCGCGCGTCCCAGTAGCGGTCGACGTTCAATCCCAGTCGCCAGCGCTCCCCGGAGCGCCACTCCGCGCCGGCGCCGATCCAGTCGAGGGCGGCATCCTGGAAGCGCAGCTCGAGGGGACGCACCAGGCGCCCGCCCGCGAGCGAGAGATCCAGATTGGATCTCGGCTTCCATCGAATCGTGCCGTCGATTCCCTGGGACGAAGCCCCGAATTCCCGCTGGTCATGGAATGCGGCCTCGAACATCCAGCGCGGGTCCGCCTCGAAGGTTCCCTCCAGTCCCCACCGCCACCCATCGTCGCGAATGGTCACGGCCGGCGTACTGGTTTCGGTGTCCTGGTAGCCGAACCATTCGGCCCTGCCGCGAAGTTGAATCCGGGGGATGGGCCGGCCGGCGAGGGAGCCGCTGACTGAACGGTAGGGCACCGGACTGAAGACGCCCCAAACCGTCCAGAGATCGAAGAAAGGCCGGTACTGTCTGGCCGCCGCGGTGGCCCAGAGGTTCCGTCCAGTATAGGAAACCGTGAAGTCCGCGCTGCCCCAGACGCCCTGGGCCAGATCGCGGTCTGCGCCCGCGGCGATCCGCACGCCCCGTCCCGGAGCGACCCCGACGCTCAGCGCGGCCCGCTCAGAAACGAAGTAGTCGGTCTCCGGGTCGACTTCCCGGCGGTACTCGATCTGGGCATCGATCGGGGAATACTTCCAGTTCGCGAAAGCTCCGGCGACAATCTGACGATTGTCGGGGCGGTACTCCGCCAGGGGGTTCACTGCGGGGCTGGTGATCGAGAGGACGGTGCCACGGGCGAAGCCCCAACCGAGGTATCCGCCGGCCTCGAGTCCCAGCCGTCCAAACCGCCAGCTCGCCCTCCCGCCGTCGAGGCCGCCGCCGGAACTGCCCAGTCGGCTCAGCTCCACGAATCGGCCGGCCCGAGCGGTGAGTCCACCCCGGATGTACTCCGCGTAACCCTCGATCAGCCGGAACGCGGGTGAGGTGCCCGGCCACACCCGGTCCCCGGTCAGGTCGCCCAGCACCCTCGCGCTTACCCGGAGGCTGAGGCCCGGCACCCCGAGTCCCCACATCGTGAGATCGGTGCCGGCCGACGCGGGGAGCCCGCGCTGCACCGGTCCCGGGCGATAGAATCGGCAGTAGGCATCGAATCCGCAGGTTACTGCGAATCCCTCGGGGGACACCGGTCCCCCATCCGGACCGGTCGTCACCTGGTCCTGAGGCACGCTGTCCGACGTGAGGCCGCGAAACGCCACTCGTTGCGCCGAGCTCTCGAAGCGAACCCGCCAGGACTGGGCCGCCAGCGGGGGAACCATGGCCCAGCCAAGGGCCAGTATCCCCGCAATGGATATCCTGACCCGTGCTCCCCCCCGGCCATCGAGACTCACCGGCCCGGTGTCCCCATGAGATGCTGGCGGAACTGGGCCGGGGTCTCGAGAAAATGGCAGGTGGTGCACTCGCCACCTGGCTTATGATCCCGCTCTTTCGCGTGGCAGGTGAGGCAGAATGTCCGGGTCGGGACCAGCGCGGCGATGGTCGCCGGCTGGTGGCACGCCGTGCAATTCAGGTGATCGCTGCGCCGATGGGCCGGCGGGGTTTCCTCCCGGTTGTGGCAGGCCCGACAGTCCCTTCCCGCGGCATGATGCTGCTCGTGGCACGCGGTGCAGTTCCGGACGCTGTCCGCAGGAGCAGGGCTGGGCGGGCGATGGCACTGGGCGCACCCGAGTCCCTCGTGCCGATCATGCCGGAACGCGACCAGGCGAGCGGCCGCCGGACCCGCCCCCACGCTGACCCGGACCTCCTCCGCCTTTGCCGTGTTGATCTGGTCCAGGCTGTGGCATCGGGTGCAGTCCTGTCGCTCCACTTTCCCGCCGATGAGGTGCTGATGGTGACACAAGTCGCATCCGCGCGGAATCTCGAAGACCAGCCCGGCTCCGGGACGATTGACGACATGGCAGGTCAGGCATGGGAGCGATTTGTGGCGGGCGTGGGAAAACGAGTCGGCGGGGACCGGGGAGACCGGAGTGGGCGAGGCGCGCACCGGCGGCAAGTCATTCGATGCCTCGTCCTCCTCCGCACTGGGTCCCCGCGCCTGGTGGCGATAGGTCCATGATGGGTCGGGCATCTTGGCGCCGATGGCCGGCGGATGTTGCCGAACCACCGATCCGGTATCGAACGGCATCGGCGGCTTGAAGAGGCCCCGGCGCCGGACATCCTGGTGGCACCCGGTACAGTCCGACGGATCTACCGAGGCGGCGTGCGGCTGATGACAGGTGAGGCATTGGCTCTGGATCCGCCGATGGTTCGCGCCGCTGTGGAATGCGTTCTGCGCCACGTTGGCGTGGCACTTCTGGCACGAGGTTCGGGCGTCGGCCGGTACCAGGTCGGTGTGGACGTTGTGGCAGGAGCCACAGGAGCCGTGGTGGGGATCCTTCGCGGCGACATAACCCGGGGGCTTCACCAGCATGGCGTGACAACTCTGGCACTGCTCCCGGGACGGCACCAGAGTCCGGACCGCCGAATCGCGGGTGGCGAGGCCCGGAAGGTCCGCGGTGAAGTTGTGACAGGTGACGCAGCTGATCTCCGGGAGCTTGGCCATGTGAGAAAGCCGGACCGGCTGCTGCTCATGACAACCGCTCTGCTGGCAGGTCCTGGTCGAGGGGATGAACCTGTGGACTTCGGCCCCGTGGCACTTCACGCAGGCCAGGCCAGCCAGGGCGGAGGAATCCGATTCGAAGTGGACCCGGTGTCCCGCCAGTCGCAGGACATGCTGCCAGCGCTCTCGGCCGCCGACCATCCCAATTCCCTTCTGGTGGCAGCTCTCGCATCGGGCATTCGGCACCGGGGCATGCATACCGATCTTCTCGGGCCGTTCCGCGACCCAGAGCACCAGCTGGCGCGTGCTCGCGAAGATGGATTGCTGATGACAATCGTGGCATTTGAGGTTCTCGTGCTTGCCCGCCCCGGTCGCGAATCGCTGGAACGGCCGCTCCATGATGTGGCAGCCGGTACAGAATCCGTTGTCGTGCTGCATATAGTCCCAGCTCTTCATGCCGGCCAGGGCGGCCACCGCAATGACCAGCAGAACGGCGAGCGCGAGGGTGACCTGGACCTGGCGGGTGCGACTGCGGAGCCAGGCGAGAATGGCGACCCGGCGGCGCCACAGGAGCGACAGGACCCAGGCCGCGACCGCGAGCCCCACCACCACCCCGGCGATCTGGATCCACTGCGGAACCTGGAAGAGAAACCGGAA
>CAWJCZ010000010.1:0-182186 GCA_963841505.1 uncultured Gemmatimonadales bacterium | reverse complement strand
GTGTAGCGATGCCAAAGTATCGTTCGCTTTCTTCACTTTGGCGAGGATGGATTTCACGGAAGCCGTCCAAGTGAACGGCGTGGGGTCGGCATTGCGGCCGGCGATATAGCGGTGAATCACGGCTTCGAGCTCGCGCACCGAGGTGACCGCCAGGCGGCGCAATTGCCGGGTGGTGAGCTCGCTGAAGAAGCGTTCCACGAGATTGAGCCAGGAGGCCGAGGTCGGTGTGAAGTGGAAGTGAACGCGGCGATGGCGTCGGAGCCACTCATCGACTTCCGGAGTCTTGTGGGTCGCGTAGTTATCGAGGATGACGTGGAGCCCCAGGCCCTTCGGTACCCGGCGTTCGAGGCGCGTCATGAAGCGGAGGAACTCATCCCGACGATGCCGCGGCAAACAGGCGTGATGAATCTTCCCCGTCGCGACCTCCAGCGCCGCGAAGAGCGTGGTGGTCCCGTGGCGCTGATAGTCGTGGGTAAAGGTCCCGGCGCGCCCCTTCTTGAGGGGCAGACCCGGCTGGGTGCGATCAAGGGCCTGGATCTGGCTCTTCTCATCGACTGAGAAGACGACCGCGCGCTTGGGCGGATCGAGATAGAGGCCGACCACGTCGCGCAGCTTCGCGACGAACGCCGGATCAGTCGAAACTTTGAAATAGGCAATGCGATGGGGCTTCAGCCCGTGCGCGCGCCAGAGGCGCGAGATGGTCGTCTGGTGGACCCCGGTGGTCTTCGCCATCAGGCGGGTACTCCAGTGCGTTCCCGCATCCGGGGGGGCCTCCTGCAGCGTCTTGGTGATGATCGCCGCCTCTTGCGCAGGACTGATTTGCTTGGGCCGCCCCGACCGAGGGCGGTCGGCTTCGAGCCCAGCAACACCCTCCGCCTCGTAGCGATCAAGCCACCGCGTCACGGTCGGACGCGAGACCGCCAGCAGGCTGCAGATCTGCTCGCCCGACTGCCCGTCGGCCGACGCCAGGACAATCCGGGCTCGCTCGACCACCCGTCGAGGGATCGTGCGGCCGCGCACCCACTGCTCCAGGCGCGCCCGATCGCCGCGCGCCAACGGGGTAATCCGAATGGGAAGTGGCATGGATTCCAACATACCACCGCCCGACAGAATATGCACGTTACTTCTGCTTCAGACCACTAGCTCCACTGCCCTATTCACAGAAGCTTCACCGGACTTTCACGACGGCGTCTTAGCTCTTCTGGTATGCACGAGGGAGTGGACGCGGCCGAGGGGCGCCTGACCCGGGTTCTGGCTGCCGTCAACGGCTCCGGGTCGGGGCAGCACGCAGCCCAGTTCGCGGAGCGGCTGGCTCGCCGAGCCAGTGCGAGCTACCGGGCCCTGGGTGTGGCAACCAGGGGTGTGCCCGGGTTTCCGGCTGACGGGGATCTTGAAAGTGGGCTTTCCTCGCTCGTGTCGGTGTCTTCCCAAGGGATTCCTGGCATCGAAATTGTCCGGGCTGCTGGAGACTGGGGTGCCGATCTCGTTGTGATGGGCCGGCGACCTCGTCTCGACCCGCACGAAGCGTTGGGAAACACGATCGAAGCGGTCCTACGCCGACTCGACAAACCCTGCCTGCTGATCCCTCCCTGGCTCGAAGAAATCCATCGAATGCTGATCGCGCTGGATGGGACACTGCGAGGCCTCGGAACGCTCACCTGGGCCGACAAGTTTGCCCGGCTTCTCTCCCTGCACGTTGGCGCACTGTACGTCCAGTCCGATCCCCTTTCCACCGGGCCGGCGGAGCGACTCCAGGCGGCCCTGGACGGTTTCTCAACCCACCCGAGCCTGCAAATCCGGTCGGGGCCCCCGGTCGAAACCATCCTGGCCGGGGCGGAATCGGAACGAGCGGATCTGCTCGTCGTCGGGGTCCGGCGAGGCGGACCTCCCGGCGAAGCGGGCTCGGGACACATTGGAAAGGGCTTGCTCCGGAGAGCGCCGATGGCGATTCTCACCGTCCCAATCTGATCGGGGACGCAATGGGCGAGGGAGAGCTGGCCATCCGGCTGGGGATAGCAGCACTGGCCGGACTGGCGGTCGGGGTCGAACGAGAGTGGTCGGGCCACGCCTCGGGTCCAGCCGCCCGTTTTGCCGGGGTCCGGACCTTTTTCCTGCTTGGCACCATCGCCGGAGTCGCGGGGTGGCTTCTCGAAACCGGGGAACCGATCATCGCGGCGGCACTGATCCTGGTCACCGGAGCCTTCGTTGTCGCCGCGTATTTCATCGCAGCATCCCGGACCACCGAAGCCATCGATGGCACCACCGAGGCCGCGGCGCTGCTGATACTCGGCATCGGACTGCTCGCCGGGGTTGGACATCTCCGGATCGCAAGTGGAGCGGCGGCCGTCGTGGTTTTCGCCCTCGGCGAAAAAGAGGTGATCCGCCGCTTCATTGGGCGAATCGGCCAGCAGGAGATGCGGGCCACCTTTCAGTTTGCGGTGTTGGCCCTGGTCATTCTCCCGCTCCTGCCCGCCGGTCCCTACGGGCCCTATGACACTATCAGACCCCGGACGCTCTGGATCGTGGTGCTCCTATTCTCAGGGCTCAATTTTCTGGGATACCTGGCGCGCAAGTCCGCCGGGAAGCGCGGCTATCCGTTGCTGGGAGCCCTCGGCGGACTGGTTTCCTCGACTGCGGTCACGTTCAACTTCGCGCGGCAGAGCCGCAGCAACCCGGCCAACGCGGTGCCGCTGGCCATCGGAACCGTTGCGGCGTCGACCATTCTGGTGCCTCGCATCCTGATTCTTACCCTGATTCTGAATGCAGCTTTGCTTCCCTCGGCGGCGCTTGGGCTTGCCCCGGTATTCGCGGCCGGGGTGATCCTGATTCTGCTGGCCTGGCGATCGCTCCGGGATGGAGTGCCGAGCGAGCCTCCTTCTTCGCCTGACAATCCCCTGCAGCTCAAGTCCGCGATCCAGATGGCGCTCGCATTCCAGGTGGTGCTCCTTTTGCTGGCCGTCATGCGGCATCAATTCGGAGACTCCGGGGTGATGGCCTCCGCTGCGCTCCTCGGTCTCACCGACATGGACGCGCTGACCTTCGGCATGAACCGGATCGCGGAATCACCGGATCTGGTGAGTCTCGCGGCCCGGGCGATCACCCTCGGGGTGATCGTCAACAGTCTCTTCAAGGGAGCGTTGGCGGGGATTCTCGGGGTTCGTCGATTCCGCTGGATGGTGCTGCTCGCCCACCTGGCTCAGGCGGCTGCCGGCGCCGCGGGATTGTTGCTCCTCTTCCGGCTCTTCCCGGGATGATGGTGTGCCCGGTTTCCGGTTGAACCGTCCTCGCATGGGAGGGACACCATGATTCGCTCCGTGCTGGTTCCGCTGGACGGCTCCCGTCTCGCCGAACGCGCGATTGCCACGGCGGCCCGGGCCGCGGCCGCGGCCGACGCGACCCTGCACCTCCTCCTGGTGCAGGACCCGACCCAGGGACTCGCTCCCTTTGCCGAGTTCGGCCCTCCCGGCGTGTTGCTGATCGAGGAGCTGGACCGGCAGCAGGAAGCCTATCTGGAACGCGCCGCCGCCCGGCTTCGCAAGGCGGGCCGGATCCGGGTGAAGGTGATCTACCAGGACGGCGCGGCCGGCCGTGTCATTGGGCGGGTGGCGAGCTCCCTCCGGGGGTGCCTGATCGTGATGTCCACCCATGGGCACGGCGCGCTGGGACGAATCGGCCTCGGCAGCGTGGCCGACTACGTGGTGCGCCACGTGGAGTCCCCGGTCATGCTGATTCCGGGCGGCCCGCTCCCCCGCGGAATCCCCGGTCGGCGGATCCTGGTGCCGCTCGATCTGTCGCCGGAGTCGGGCCGGATCCTCGATCGGATCGCCGACCTTGCCGGGTTAGGCCTCCGGCCCACCATCACCGTGGTGCACGTGGTCGAGCCGATGCCGATGCTGACCCTTCCCACCCTGCCATATCCGATTAATGCCGACGGGAACCTCGAGCAGCTCCACTGGAGTCAGGCGGAGCGGCGCATCGGGGATTTCGAGGCCCAGGCCCGGCGGCGGGGATTTACGGTTTCGGGGCGGGTTCTGGTGGGCGCGGGGGCTGCGTCGACCATCCTGGACCAGCTTCGGAAGGGATCGTTCGATCTGCTCGCCATGACTACCCACGGATACACCGGGTTCCGTCGGCTGCTCCTCGGCAGCGTCACGAACAAGGTGATCCGGAACGCGACAAAGCCTATGTTGATCGTTCGGCCGGCGGCCCGGGCTTCCCGGACCCGAGCTCGCCGACCGCGGGCGGGAAAGTGATGCCGGCGGCGTAACAAGGGTGGGGAAGCCGCGGGGGTTCGAGACATCCTTGGCGTCATGCCTCGATTCTGTTCGGTGCTTCGGGTGTTCCTGCTGGATCAGACCGCTCCCGGTCTTCCCGGGTTACGGGCGGCGTTACCGCCTCACGGGGTTACGCCCCTCGGACTGGAAATTCCCCTCGACGATCACGAGCCCGAAGAAATTCTCTCCCTCTGCCTTCACTACGGCGTCACCGCCCGGGCGACCAGGATCATCGAGCGAACTGCCGGTCCATCGCTGTAGTTTCCGGCAATGACCCCGAGTTTCCGGGTGCGCGAGGGCACCTGCCGGCCCCTCTTCGTCTTCGAGGTGGGATTTGGGATCGATCTCGATCAGGCGGCGCGGCGCATTCCATCCGGCGTCGAGCGTGCCGCGCTGCAGCATCGGGAGCGGGGATCGGGTCCCTTCGAGTATCGTCCCGCCCCGCTCCGGATCCAGGACCTGACCGATGTTGCGGTCCCGCTGGTTCCCGCGGGGACCGTGGTCGAGACGGTGCTCTACGACTTCGGGGCTGCGTCGGTGAGCTTCGCGCTGCCCATGCCGGCCGAGCCATCGGCGATCCTCGACCTGAGCATTGCGTTGCGGGGGCAGGGAGCGCTGGCGGCGTTGGCCCGCCGCCGGGTGACCACACTGGTCGAAACCCTCGGGGCCGCGGTGCAACGGCCGCGGGTGGCGGAACCCTACGAGGACTACGTGCTGTTCGAGCTGATCGCGGTGGACGGCATCGCGGAAGGGGCCGAGTTCTCGACCGGTCACGGAGAGTGGATCGCTCAGGTCCTCCGCGGCGAACCCGCCCGATTGTCGGACGAGGAGATCCGTGACGCCAACCAGGGCCGGCTCTCCTTCACGCCGCTGGATGTGACGGTGGTGGACTGGGACTCCGCGATTCTGCTGGATCGTGACCCAGCCCATCTCCGGGCGGTCCTCGAGTTTGCCAACGTCCAGCTGCTCGAGCTCCGCTATCTCGATGACCAGGTTGATCAGATCCTGGAGCGATCCTACCAGGTGTTGTCCGGCCGATCCGGCTGGCGCGCGCTTCTGCCCGCCCTGTCGGCCGAGGAGCGGCGCCGGCTCTCCGCCCTGCAGGTGGACAGCGCGATCCTGCTCGAGCGGGTCACCAATGCCCTCAAGTTTCTGGGAGAGGAGTATCTGGCCCGGATCTACCGGATTGCGGCGGGGCGGCTCCACCTCGCCGAGTGGGATGGGGTAATCACCCGGAAACTCGCCACCGTGGAGGACATCTACCAGAAGCTCACCGACCGGACCACCGCGCGCCGAATGGAAATCCTGGAGTGGGTGATCATCCTTCTCATCGCCCTCGAGATCGTGCTGACCATCACCGGCTAGCCGTTGTCTTTCTTCACGAACGCTTCAACCGGCCTTCAGGCGTCGGGGGCGTAATTACCTCCGGAAACACAGGAGGGAGCTATGCGCCGCAATGTCGGCACGGTGGACCGCGTGGTTCGAATCATCCTCGGAATTCTCATCCTCGGCCTGTACGGAGCGATCGACCCACCCTGGCGGTACCTCACCCTGATTGGCCTGGTGCCCCTCGGAACCGGTCTCCTGGGTAACTGTCCGCTGTATTCCCTGCTTGGCATTTCGACGCTGAAGGAGGGAGGTTCTCATGAGCTATCGTAACATTCTGGTCCCGCTGGACGGGTCTCGTTTTGCCGAGACGGCCATTCCGTTCGCCACCCGGCTTGCCAAGCGGACCCAGGCCAGGATCCACCTGATCATGGTGCACGAACCGGTGCCCGCGCTGGTGGGCATGGGAGATACCCCGCCCCTGGTCCAGCTTGAGGAGCAGAGCCGGGACCAGGAGCGCTCCTACCTCGCCACCCTATCCGGCGACCTGCTGCATGACGGATATCCCATGGTCGAGTTCCGCGATCTCGAGGGGGCAGCGGGACCGATCCTCTGTGAGGAGGCTGACCGGATCGACGCTGATCTGGTGGCGATGGCCACCCACGGCCGAGGCGCCATGGGCCGGCTGTGGCTGGGGAGCGTTGCCGACTACCTGATCCGCCACCTCACCATGCCGGTGCTGCTGGTGCATCCGGACCGTCGGGATTCGGAGAGGGAGCCGGCGCTCCATTCCATCCTCGTTGCGCTGGACCTGTCTTCCGAATCCGACGCGATTCTCGAGCCGGTCGTGAAGCTGGCGCAGCTCACCGAAGGCCATGTGACCCTGGTCCACGTGGTAGAGCCGATCCTCGGACCCATGGCGATGGGGCTGCCGTACGCGGCTCCGATTCCTCCCGAGGTCTTCGCAGAACAGCGCCTCACGGCCCAGAAGAAGCTCGATCGCGTCGCGAGCGACCTCCGCAATCGCGGGCTGAGCGTGTGTGCCCGGATCGTGGATGTGTCGAGCGCAGCGGGCGGATTGCTGGAGACCCTCGAGCAGGATCGCTACGACCTCCTCGCGATGACGACCCACGGGCGCGGGGGAGTGCGACGGCTCCTCCTCGGGAGTGTGGCCGACAAGGTGATCCGGGGCGCGAGCAAGCCGGTGCTCTCGGTGCGTCCTCCGCTGCCGCAACCCTGGTCATGACGGCGCGAACACCGCGCGCCGCGCGGTGTTCGTAATCAGCCTGGCCGCGCGT
Organism: uncultured Gemmatimonadales bacterium; assembly: GCA_963841505.1. GTDB lineage: Bacteria > Gemmatimonadota > Gemmatimonadetes > Gemmatimonadales > GWC2-71-9 > JABFSM01. The sequence continues at coordinate 175,288 of CAWJCZ010000010.1, read as the reverse complement.
CGTTTCGGGACCACACCTTCCGGAGCGAAGCAGACCTATGTGGACACGGCCCTTAGCTCCGCTTTTCTACCACCAGCTTGTAGTGGGACGCCAGGGCAGCGATCGATCCCAGCGCCACCCAGAGCGGCAGCAGGACCGCCCCGACCACGCCGACCGTGAGGGGGATCTCGAGGATGGTATGGTCAGCATCGTTCTTCACGATGATTCGCCGGATGTTCCCCTGGTGGACCAGCTCCCTGACTCGGCTGACCAGGTTTTCTCCCGAGACGCGTTGCTCTTCGGAGACGGGCTCGTTCATCCTTCTCTCCCGGCCGGCAGGAAATCGAGCGAGCGAACTTGGTTCACTTCAGGTACGCCCGGTCGCCAGCGCCCGGCTCACATCGCTTCGCGACAGCACCCCCACCAGCTCCTCGTTTTGCACCACGAACAGTCGGTGGACGTCGCCGTACTCCATGGCGAGCGCCGCATCCTTGAGGTCGGCCTCGGGTCCGATGGTCAGTGCGGGACTCGTCATCATTTCGCGGACCTGGGTGCCGTCGAGACGTCGGCCCCAGGCTTCCGCCTCCTCGGTTTCCGCCTCCGCCTCGAGAATATCGGACCGGCTGATCGCACCCACCAGCTTTCCTCGCCCTTCGGTGACGGCGGCCCCGGAGATGTGCTCGGTCGCGAGCTCGGTCAGGGCCTCCCGGAGGGTCGCCTCAGGTCGAATCGTCAGGACCTGGCGCGTCATCACGTCGAAAACTCTGGTCATGGGACACCCGCCCGCGTTCAAGTAGCCACTCTGCCTTCTTCCGACATCAAGGTCGGTCCGGCCGGATGAAGCGATCCTGAAGGAACCCCCAAGCCGCCCTTACTCGCGGCTTCGCTGTCCGCCGCCACCACCAGGCGCGGTTCCGCGCCGAGCCAGTAGAGCCCGTTGGCCATGATGCAGTACCCGGTCGCCGCGAACCAGACCATCGCCCCGCCGACGAACGCCGTAAAGCCGAGCCACCAGGGGCTCATCACCAGCGAGAGCACCGAGGCGATCGAGATATTGATCCCCACCGCCAGGTAGATCCGACGCTCCAGGTACCAGCGGTCGGTCTGCATGAAGTAGAAGCCCCGCCGGGTTCGGGCCTGGTCGCCCAGCAGCGGGGTGAAGCCGAAGAGCCGCAGGGTGTTGCCGACGATGCAGAACCCCGTGAAGGCCACCGTGATCGACGCGATGCCGGTCGCGATCACCAGCAGCACCCAGAGGGGATGCACCAGCAGCGCCAGCAGAGTGCCGGTGAGGAGAACAACCCCCGCGACCAGCCAGACCGTCCGTTCGATGTACCACCGGTGGGTCGGAACGATGTAGACACCCTGTCGGAACGCCATGGGGATTTCCTCGGTCAGGAATGGTTGGCCCAGCCGAAAGGTGACCTACTCCCTCGGGTTCGTCCAGCGTTCGCTGAAGCCGTCCCGCCCTTCATTCGGTATTCAATTTTTCAGGAAGATTTCATCGTCACTTGTCACATCCCATGGCATATTCGGCGGGCTTACTGAGCGGACCTGTTGCAACGGCGCGCATGCGCCAAAGGAGGACACCATGAAAATCATGAGAGCCACACCGACCTTCGGAGCCATGAAGCAGGACCTGGACCGTGTTTTCGAGCGGTTCTTCGAACCGAACTTCTGGCCTGTGACGACTCCCCGGGGCACCGAGCCCATGTGGGAGCCGACCCTGGACTTCTCCGAGACGGAGAAGGAGTTCGTGGTCCGCCTCGAGGCCCCCGGCATGACGCGGGATGACTTCGATGTGGATCTGGATCGCACCCTGCTCACCCTGTCCGGGAAGCGGGAGCTGCGCAAGGAAGAGAAGGGCGAGGATTACATCTGGCAGGAGCGCCAGGAGGGCCGGTTCCTCCGGACCATCCGACTCCCCGCCGCGGTCGAGGAGGACAAGATCGAAGCCTCCTATGCCGACGGGATTCTCACCGTCAAGCTGCCGAAAGCCCAACCGGCGGCGAAGACGAAGGTGACGATCAAGTAAGGCGGACCGGCGGACGGGCTGACGGGCGGACAGTGAATCCTGTCCGCCCGTTTCTTTCCGCCCATCCGCCCATCCGCCAGTCCGCCCGTCCGCCCGTTTACGTTTCCCGCTCTATGGCCTTCGCCCTCTACAACACCCTCACTCGCCGCATCGAACCGTTCGCCCCCGTCGCCCCGCCCCGGGTGACGCTCTATTCGTGCGGGCCCACGGTCTGGAACTACGCCCACATCGGGAATTTCCGAACCTTCCTGTTCGTAGACCTCCTGCGGCGCTGGCTGGAGGCGAGTGGCTACGAGGTGTACCACATCATGAACCTGACCGATGTGGACGATCGCATCATCAAGGAGTCGGCCCGCCGGGGAACCACCGTCCAGGAGCTGGTGGCCCCGTTCATCACCGCCTTTTTCGAAGACCGCGATTACCTCCGGCTCCGGCCGGCCCATGACTATCCCCGGGCCACCGAATTCGTCGGCCCGATGATCTCCCTGGTGGAGCGGCTCCTGGAAAATGGAACCGCGTACCGGGGCGAGGATGGCTCGGTCTATTTCTCGATCGCCAGGTTCCCCGCCTACGGCCAGCTGTCCCAGCTCGACCGGCAGGCCCTCAGGACCGGAGCCAGCGGCCGGGTCTCGAGCGATGAGTACACCAAGGAACACGCCCAGGATTTTGTGCTCTGGAAGGCCGCCCGACCTGAAGACGAGTCGGCCAATGCCGCCTGGGACGCGCCGTTCGGAAGAGGGCGTCCGGGCTGGCACCTCGAATGCTCCGCCATGGCGCTCGACCTGATCAGCCGGCGCTACGGCGCCCGGGTCCTCGACATCCATACCGGTGGGGTGGACCTGATCTTCCCCCACCACGAGGACGAGATCGCTCAATCCTGCGCGTTCACCGGGGAGCCGGAGTTCGCCCGGTTCTGGCTGCACGGAGAGTTTCTGAGTGTGCGCGGGACCAAGATGTCCAAGCGGTTCGGCAACATCACCACCGCACGCGACCTCCGGGAAGATGGAGTGGATGCGGGGGCGATCCGGCTGTTCATGTTTCAGACCCACTACCGTCAGAAGGTGGATCTTACCGATGAAGCGCTCGCAGCGGCCCGTGAAGGGGCTCGTCGCCTGGGCGCATTTGCCCAGCGTCTGGAGCAGGAGGCGGGCTCCGGTTCTCCGGAGTCGGCCGAGTTCGAACAGGCGGCGCGGCAGCTCGAAACCGATTTCACCACCGCGTTGAACGACGATCTCAACGCGCCCCGCGCGGTTGCCGCGGTCTTCGACTTCGTCTCGCTCGGCAATCGTCTGCTCGATGACGGTCGCCACCCGGGACCGCGGGCGCTCGCCGCCTGGCGACAAACCGAGCAGGTTCTCGACGCGACGACCAGGCAACGCACCATCGAGCTTCGGAGTGAGGTGAAGCTGACCGACACGGTGACGTTCGTCGTGCCCAACGCAGCCCTCTCGGACCCCCCCCATCCTCGCCCGCCGATCAGGAGCGATGGGCGGCGTCCTGGGCTCGGCTCCGGCTCGCCGCGAAGTCGCGCCGTGATTTCAACGAAGCCGACCGGATCCGTGCCTTGCTCCTCGCCAACGGGTGGGAAGTGCGCGACCGGAAGGACGGCGCCGTCGAAGTCGTGCGCAAAGGGTAAGAGTGGCTCTCGCCGAGCCCTGGCGGCACCGGCTGCGCCTGGGGCTCAAGGTCCTGGGAGTCCTGGTTGGTCTGGCCTTGCTCGCCGGGGCGTTCCTGGTCCTCCGGAAAGAGCTGGGCCATCACGCGTTGCGTGAGGTGCTCCACGAGCTGGGGCAGACTTCCCCGATCCGGATCGGGCTCGCAGTCCTCGCGATGCTCATCAGCTATGCTGGTCTGATCGGACACGACCTCATCGCCGTACGGGTTCTCAAGATCCCGGTTCCCGAACGACGGGCAGGCCTGGCTGCGTTCGGCGCGTTCGCCTTCGCCAACAGTCTTCCTTTCGCGGTGGTGTCCGGTGCTGCCGTCCGGGCCCGATTCTATGTTCGCGATGAGGGAGCGTCTGGCCGGATCCCGGAGCTGGTCGGGTTCAACACCGTGACGTATGCCATCGGGCTCCTGACCGCGACCGGGCTCGCCCTCACCCTGCTCCCCCGGTCCCTTTCGGGAGTATCGATTCCGCTCCCCTTCCACTCTACCCTCCCGCTCGGCCTTGCCGGCCTCATGCTGGTGGCCGCGTTTCTCGTCTGGTCCGCACGGGGAAGACCGGTACTCAAGATCGGAAAGCAGCGGATTCAGCCGACCACGTTCAGGCAGGGGCTCCTCAGGATCGCTGTCTCGATGGTCGATTGGTGTTTCTCGGGCCTCTGCCTTTTCGTGCTCCTTCCCGGATCCACCCCGGGGGAATTCCCCCGATATATCGGGGCTTTTCTCCTCGGGGAGATCGCTGGACTCGTTTCCCAGCTTCCCGCCGGGATTGGGGTCTTCGAAGCCGTCATGCTGAGCATGCTGGGGCCCTCGGGCGAGGTCACCGGGCTCCTTGGGGCTCTGATTCTCTACCGGGCGATCTATTTTGCGCTCCCCCTGGTCTTTGCCGCCCCCCTCCTGCTGGGCCGGGAAATCGGGTACCTCCGCCGGAAGAAGGCCAGGTAGGCCGAGGCCCGATACCCCTGCGTTGACTCTCTCCAACACGGAGGCTAAGTTGAGAGTCTGTCATAATCTGCGGACTTTTGGCTGACGTAGCTCAATTGGCTAGAGCAGCGGTTTTGTAAACCGCAGGTTGAGGGTTCGATTCCCTCCGTCAGCTCCAATGTCGCAGGAGGCGCAGAGTGCATTCGGAACCCCGGCTTCCATGAGCGGGGTTCCGTGTCCCCGGCTGCGCGAGTGGATCGCGGTGGGGTGGCCGAGTGGCTAATGGCAGCAGACTGTAAATCTGCCGGGCTCTGCCCTACGTAGGTTCGAATCCTACCCCCACCACTTTTGTGGGGGTGAGAGGTGAGAGGTGAGCAGTAAGAGGCACGGAATCGGAAGCGGCGCAGGATCGTTTCCTCTTACCACTCACCTCTTGCGTCTCACCGTCGAGATGCGGGTGTAGCTCAGTTGGTAGAGCATCAGCCTTCCAAGCTGAGGGTCGCGGGTTCGAGTCCCGTCGCCCGCTCTGAGACCGCTCGCGTAGCTCAGTTGGTAGAGCGCATCCTTGGTAAGGATGAGGTCACCGGTTCAATCCCGGTCGCGAGCTTGCTAGGGAAGCTGGGAGGATAGGAGGCCAGGAGGATGTGAGGCAGGATGCTTTCCCATCCTCCCATCTTCCGAGCCTCCCAACCGCGAGCACAAGGAGCCCAGGACATGGCCAAGGCAAAATTTGAGCGGACCAAGCCGCATGTGAACGCCGGGACGATCGGGCACGTGGACCACGGGAAGACGACGTTGACGGCGGCGCTGACCAAGGTGAGCGCGGACAAGGGGTGGGGGACCAAGTACATCTCCTACGACGAGGTGGCCAAGGCCAGCGCGGCGCAGGGGCGGCGGGACCCGACCAAGATCCTGACCATCGCGACCAGCCACGTGGAGTACGAGACGCCCAAGCGCCACTATGCCCACGTGGACTGCCCGGGGCACGCCGACTACGTCAAGAACATGATCACCGGGGCGGCCCAGATGGACGGGGCCATTCTGGTGGTGAGCGCGGTGGACGGGCCGATGCCGCAGACCCGGGAGCACATCCTGCTGGCCCGGCAGGTGAACGTGCCCTCGATCGTGGTGTTCCTGAACAAGTGCGACCTGGTGGAAGACGCCGAGCTGCTTGGACCTGGTGGAGCTGGAGGTCCGGGAGCTCTTGAGTCAGTACAAGTTCCCCGGGGACGACACCCCGGTGATCCGGGGGAGTGCCATCAAGGCGATCCAGGGGGACCCCGAGGCGGTCAAGCAGATCGAGGCGCTGTATGACGCGCTGGACAGTTTTATCCCGGAGCCCAAGCGGGACATCGACAAGCCGTTCCAGATGCCGGTGGAAGACGTGTTCAGCATCACGGGGCGGGGGACGGTGGCGACGGGGCGGATCGACCGGGGGATCGTGAAGACGGGGGAGGAAGTGCAGCTGGTGGGGTTTGGGGCGGAGAAGAAGACGGTGGTGACGGGGGTGGAGATGTTCCGCAAGCTCCTGGACGAGGGCCGGGCCGGGGACAACGTGGGACTGCTGCTGCGAGGGGTGGAAAAGAACGACATCGAGCGGGGGATGGTGCTGGCCAAGCCGGGGAGCATCACGCCGCACACCAAGTTTGAGGCCGAGGTGTACGTGCTGACCAAGGAAGAGGGGGGGCGGCATACCCCGTTCTTCAAGGGGTATCGGCCCCAGTTCTACTTCCGGACCACGGACGTGACGGGGAGCGTGGAGCTGCCGGGAGGGGTGGAGATGGTGATGCCGGGGGACAACATCCAGATGACGATCGAGCTGATCACGCCGATCGCGATGGATGAGGGGCTCCGGTTCGCGATCCGGGAAGGCGGCCGGACCGTGGGCGCGGGCGTGGTCACCAAGATTCTGAAGTAGGGAAACCGAGATGCCGAGAGAGAAAATCATCCTGGAGTGCACCGACTGTAAGAGCCGGAACTACTTCAGCGACAAGAACCGCCGGGTTCATCCTGAGCGGGTCGAGTGGAAGAAATTCTGTCCCCGGTGCGGCAAGCACATGCTGCACAAGGAGTCGAAGTGAGCGAGCAGGTCCAGGTCTCGCCCCAGCGTGGTGGACTGGTCGGGGCGATCCGGCGGTCGCGCGATTTCCTGGTATCGGTGCGCGCCGAGCTGGGGAAGGTGTCCTGGCCGACCCAGCAGGAGCTGGTGAAGGCGACCCGCATGGTGGTGATCCTGACGCTGGTGATCGGGATCGTGCTCGGGCTGGTCGACCTCCTGCTCACCAAGATCCTGATCGACGGCGTCGCCGCGCTCACCCGGTAGGGCGGGGAGGTCGACATGGAGTATCGCTGGTACGCCGTGCAGACAACCGCCGGGCACGAGAACAAGGTCCGGATGCTGCTCCAGAAGCGGATCGAGGACGATCCCCGGCCCGCCGAGTCGAAGCTGGTTCGGCAGGCGCTGGTGCCGGTCCAGGAAGCGATCGAGATCAAGAACGGCAAGAAGCTGGTGGTCGAGCGGAAACTGTACCCGGGTTATGTCCTCATCGAGACCACGATGAGCCAGGAAGCCCAGCACCTGGTGAACAGCATCCAGGGCGTCATCAAGTTCGTGGGCCCCGGCAAGCTGCCCCAGCCGCTCCGCCAGGACGAGGTCAATCGCCTGCTCGGGATCGCCGAAGAAGTGAGCGATAGCGGCCCCAAGGAAGAGATCCCCTACCTGGTCGGCCAGGCGGTGGAGATCACCGAGGGCCCCTTCGCCGATTTCAGCGGCACGGTGGAAGAGGTGCTGTCCGAGAAGGGGAAGGTGAAAGTGTCGGTGTCGTTGTTCGGCCGGCCCACCACGGTGGAGCTGGACTATTTGCAGTTGCGGGGGCATTGACCAAGGAGAGAGGTCAGCGGTAAGAGGTAAGAGGGTTGCCCTCTCACTTCTCACCGGTCACTTCTCACCGCGGTACTCCGCGACCGCACGGAATTCTGCGGCAGAGACGCCGGTGCGTGAACCCCCGGCATTTCGTTAGAGAGGAGCGGCATGGCGAAAAAGGTCGTGGCAGTCGTGAAGCTCCAGTGTCCCGCTGGCGCGGCAAACCCTGCTCCCCCGGTGGGCACGGCGTTGGGCCCGCAGGGCGTGAACATCATGGAGTTCTGCAAGCAGTTCAACGCGCGGACCCAGTCCCAGGCCGGGATGGTGATCCCGGTCGTCGTGACGATCTTCGCGGATCGCAGCTTCACCTTCATTACCAAGACGCCGCCGGCGGCGAATCTCCTGCTCAAGGAGGCCGGCATCGAGAAGGGAAGCGCCCAGCCGAACCGCACCAAAGTCGGCAAGGTGACCCGGGCCCAGCTCAAGAAGATCGCCGAGCTCAAGATGGCGGACCTGAACGCCTCCGACGTGGAATCCGCCATGCGCATGGTGGCGGGCACCGCGCGCTCGATGGGATTGGAGGTGGCGGACTGATGCCGGCGGTCGGAAAGAAGTTCAAGGCCGCGGCCGCCCGGGTCGACCAGAGCAAGGCGTACTCGCTCGCGGAAGCGGTGGCGCTGGTCAAAGGCGCGTCGTTCGCCAAGTTCGATGAAACGGTGGACGTGGCGGTCCGGCTCGGGGTCGATCCCCGGCACGCCGACCAGGTGGTGCGGGGCACGGTGGTGCTGCCCCACGGCACCGGGAAGAAGGTGAAGGTGCTGGTGATCGCCCAGGGCGATCGGGTGAGCGACGCCGAGGCGGCGGGCGCCGACTACGCCGGCATCGAGTACGTCCAGAAGCTCAAGGAGGGTTGGCTCGATGCGGACGTCATCGTCGCGACGCCCGACGTCATGGGCCAGCTCGGCCAGCTCGGCAAGATCCTGGGCCCCCGGGGGTTGATGCCCAATCCCAAGGCGGGCACCGTCACCATGGACGTGGCTCGCGCGGTCCGGGAGATCAAGGCGGGGAAGATCGAGTTCCGGGTCGACAAGACCGGGAACGTCCACGCGCCGATCGGCAAGGTGTCGTTCTCCGAGCAGCAGCTCGCCGAGAACCTGGGCGCCTTCATGGACACGATCGTGAAAGCCAAGCCGTCGGCGGCCAAAGGCGTCTACCTCAGATCCGCGACCGTCTCCAGCACGATGGGACCGGGCGTCAAGCTTGAACTGGCAGGGTACCGATGAGCAAAGATGAGCGACAGGCCACCGTCGATTCGCTGAGCGAACGGCTGGGAGGCTCGCCCAATATCTACGTGACCGACTTCACCGGGCTCGATGTGGGCAAGATCACCGAGCTGCGCCGCAGGCTTCGCGCCGCGGGTGCCCGCTACGTCGTGGTGAAGAACACCCTGGCCAAGCGCGCCCTCGCGGCGAAGAGCATCGGCGCGCTCGACGCCCACCTGGCCGGTCCGACCGGGCTGGTGCTGGCGGGGGGAGATCCCCTGGCCGCGGCCAAGGTGCTCGGCGATTTCGCCAAGGAGCATCAGAAGCCGGTGGTCCGGATCGGGCTGGTGGATGGCAAGCCGGTCGATCCCGCCTACGTGAAGCGGCTGGGGGCGCTGCCGCCCCGGGCCGATCTCCTGGCGCAGTTCGCCGGAGCGATGAACGGCATCCTGTATCAGATGGTGGGCGCGCTCCAGGCGCTCCACGACAAGCGTCAGTCCGAAGCCTCCTAAAGGAGAGAAGGAAGCACGATGGCAACCATGACGAACGACCAGATCATCGAAGCGATCGGGGAGAAGACCGTGATCGAGCTCTCCGAGCTGATCGAGGCCTTCAAGACCAAGTTCAACGTCACGGTCGTGGCGGCGGCCGCGCCGGCCGGCGGTGGAGCGGGCGGTGGGGCGGCACCGGCCGTGGAGGAGCAGACCGAGTTCACGGTCATCCTCAAGGAGGCCGGCGCCAAGAAGATCCAGGTCATCAAGGTGGTCCGCGAGGTCACTTCGCTGGGCCTTAAGGAAGCCAAGGACCTGGTGGACGGCGCGCCCAAGAACGTGAAGGAAGGCGCGACCAAGGCGGAAGCCGAGGAAATCAAACGGAAGCTGGAAGAGCAGGGCGCGGTCGTCGAGCTGAAGTAGGCGGACAGGCGGACGGGCGGACCGGCGGACTGTTCGAATCGCCGGCCGTTGCTCCACTGACCCCTATTTCGGTGAGACGGAATGAAGCTGACGCCAACTGAAAATCTGATGTCTGCCGAGCGCCCCGGGGCGCGTCGCGCTTTTTCGAGCCGACGCCGCCCCGGCGGCCTCTTTTTGCCTTTTGACGGGGTTCGCGATGCCTGAAACTAAGCCCTCGATTTCATTCTCCAAGCGGGTGAGCGGCATGCCGATGCCGCACCTGCTCGACATCCAGACCAACGCCTTCCAGTCGCTCCTGGTGCCGGACGACATGGCCGGCACCCGGCAGGACGTGTCGCTGGAACGGGTGTTCCGGGACCTCTTTCCGATCTCGGACGTGAACGGGAAGTACGAGCTCGACTTCAAGAGCTACCTGTTGGGCGATCCGAAGTACTCGGTGGAGGAGTGCATCGAGCGCGACATGACCTACGCCGCGCCCCTCAAGGCCACCCTGCTGCTCAACGTGTTCGAAGAGGTCGAAGGCCAGCGCCGGCTCAAGAACCAGATCGAGCGCGAGGTCTACCTGGGCGAGCTGCCGATCATGACCCCGCTGGGCACCTTCGTGATCAACGGCGCCGAGCGGGTGGTGGTCAGCCAGCTCCACCGGTCGCCGGGGGTCGTGTTCGAGGATGAGATCCATCCCAACGGCCAGCTCCTCTTTTCGGCGCGGATCATTCCGTTCCGGGGCTCGTGGGTGGAGTTCACCATCGACATCCACGATGTGATCTACGTCCACATCGACAAGAAAAAGAAATTCCCGGCCACCGCGCTGCTTCGCGCCTTCGGCTATGGAACCAACCCGGACATCCTCCGGCTCTTCTTCGCCACCAAGCAGGTGAATATCACCGGCAAGCTGGAGGGCCGGCAGGAGCGCCGCGAAGTGATCGGCGCGCTGCTCGCTGCCGACGTGCCGAATCCGGAAGATCCGAGCGCGGCTCCGCTGGGCGCGGTGGGCGACGAGCTCACCGTCGACCGGGTCAACGCCATGCGTCACGTGGGGATCACCACGGTCCTCTGCTTCGCGGGATACACCACGCTGGATCTCCGGGAGGAAGAGCAGCCGACCACCACCCGGGAGCGTCATCCGTGGGTGCTCGCGTTCGCGGTGGCCGATCCGGAAACCGGCGAAGTGCTCGCCGATGCCGGCAAGGAGCTGACCGAAGACCTTCGCCGCAAGCTGCTCGGCATGGGCGTGTCCAAGGCCGATGTGCTGCTGCCGCCGGGGCGGGCCGAATCCCCGCTGATCAAGAACACCCTCGCCAAGGATCCGACCAAGAGCGAGGCCGACGCGCTGCATCAGATCTATGGGCTGCTCCGTCCCGGAGACGCCCCGAATCTGGAGACCGCGCGGCAGCAGCTCCAGCGGCTCTTCTTCAACCCCAAGCGGTACGATCTGGGGCGGGTCGGGCGCTACAAGATCAACCAGCGGCTCGGTCTCCGGACCGATCCGAACCACACCGTCCTCACCGAGGAAGATTTCATCGCGATCATCCGCTACCTGATCGATCTCCACGACGGGCGCGGCCACACCGACGACATCGACCACCTCGGCAACCGCCGGATCCGCTCGGTGGGCGAGCTGATCGCGAACCAGTTCTCGGTCGGTCTTTCCCGGATGGCGCGGCTGGTCAAGGAGCGGATGAGCATCAACTCCGACCCGGAGAAGATTTCGCTCGACGATCTGGTCAACGCCCGGACCGTGTCTGCGGTGATCCAGGCCTTCTTCGGCTCGTCGCAGCTTTCCCAGTTCATGGATCAGACCAACCCGCTCGCGGAGCTGACCAACAAGCGGCGGCTCTCTGCGCTCGGACCGGGCGGATTGACCCGGGAGCGGGCCGGCTTCGAAGTGCGCGACGTCCACTATTCGCAGTACGGCCGGATGTGCCCGATCGAGACGCCGGAAGGTCCGAACATCGGACTCATCACCAGCCTCTCGACCTATGCCCGGATCAACGACCTGGGCTTCATCGAGACGCCCTATCGCGTGGCCAAGGATGGCCGGGTCACTAACGACATCCGGTGGCTCTCGGCCAGCGAGGAAGAAGGATTCACCGTGGCGCAGGCGAACGCCGAGGTCGATGAGAACGGGAAATTCCTCAACGACCTGGTGCTCTGCCGGAAAGGGGACGACTACCCCCTCCTCGCGCCGAACCGGATCGACTTCATGGATGTGAGCCCCGATCAGCTGGTGTCGATCGCGGCGGCGCTCATCCCGTTCCTGGAGCACGACGACGCGAACCGCGCGCTCATGGGCAGCAACATGCAGCGGCAGTCGGTGCCGCTCCTCTTTCCCGAAGCGCCGGTGGTAGGGACCGGTCTGGAGGAGAAGGTGGCGCGGGACTCCGGCGCGGTGATCGCCGCGAAGCGGGGCGGGCTGGTCACGCGGGTGACCGCGGACGAGCTGATCATCGACAGCGGCGACGGCACCTCGCCGATCGGCGAGCAGCCGCTGGCGCGGCTGGCGCAGGTGGACCGCTACCGGATCAAGAAGTTCTGGCGCACCAACCAGGATACCGCGCTCAATCAGCGGCCCCTGGTGCAGGAGGGCGACCGCGTGCCCCAGGGCGCGATCGTCGCGGACGGCTCGGCGACCGAGGCGGGTGAGCTCGCGCTGGGCAACAACGTCACCGTCGCCTTCATGCCCTGGTACGGCCACAACTTCGAAGACGCCATCGTGCTCTCGGAGCGGCTGGTCAAGGACGACGTGTATTCCTCGATCCACATTCAGGAGCTCGAGCTCCACGTCCGCGACACCAAGCGGGGGCAGGAGGAAATCACCCGGGAAATCCCCAACGTCTCCGACGAGGCTCTGGTGGACCTCGACGAGCGGGGGATCATCCGGATCGGCGCCCACGTCAAGCCGGGCGACATCCTGGTCGGGAAGATCACCCCGAAGGGCGAGACCGAGCTTTCTCCGGAAGAGAAGCTGCTCACCGCGATCTTCGGCGAAAAGGCCAAGGACGTGAAGGACAGCTCACTCAAGGTGCCGCCGGGCATGAAGGGCACCGTGATCGACGTGAAGATCTTCAGCCGGGTCGAAGACCAGGTGGTCGAGAAGGATCGCGGCGAGCGGATCGGCGAAGTGCGCCGGATCGAGCATGACGAGAAGAACCGGATCAACGAGGTGATGCTGAACGAGCTGCTCGCGCTGCTCGAGGGCCAGACCGTGGCCCTGATGCTCAAGGCGGGAACGGTGGAGGAGTTCCTCCCCGCCGGGAGCACCCTCAACGCGGAACGGCTCGGGAGCGTGGACCTCACCGACGTGGACCTCAAGACCCTGCGGGTTCAGGATCGCAGTGCGAACGACCGGATCCGGGCCACCATCGACGCGGCCGCTCGCGAGCGGGCCCGGGTCGAGGAAAAGGCCGAGGATCAGATCGACAAGATTCTTCAGCCCGACGAGCTGCCGCCCGGTGTGATTCAGCTGGTCAAGGTGTACCTGGGCGAGAAGCGGAAGATCTCGGTGGGCGACAAGATGGCGGGACGCCACGGCAATAAGGGGATCGTCGCGCGGATCGTGCCCGAAGAGGACATGCCGTTCCTCCCCGACGGGACGCCGGTGGACATCGTCCTGAACCCGCTCGGCGTGCCGAGCCGGATGAACGTGGGCCAGATTCTCGAGACCCACCTCGGCTGGTGCGCGAGCCTGCTTGGATTCAAGGCCAAGACCCCGGTGTTCCGGGGCGCCGACGAAGGCGAAATCGGCGTGCTGCTCCGGGTGGCGGGCCTTCGCTGGGCTGCCGATGCGCTTCAGCTCAAGGCGCGAGCGCCGGTTCCCGATTCGAAGGTCATCGATGCACTCATTGCCGACGCGCATCGCCTGGTGTCGGCCGGTACCACGCTCGAGTCCTCCGGGCTGGCCATGCTCGGCAAGGGCGGCGCGTCCACCAAGAAGCTGTATCAGGACCTGCAGACCTTTCTGGCCGAAGGGGCGCGGGAGCTTGGGGCGCGGCACACCGGACAGCGCGAGCACGAGCTCAAGTTCCATCGCGAGATCACCAACGGGAACGGCAAGGCATTCATGGCCGAGCTGGAACGTGGAGCGAAGCTCGATGGAGCCGATGCGCTGGAGGATGCCGGCCGGTCGGCCCTCGCCGCGCTGCTCCGGGCGGGCTCAAACCCGTCTGCCGAAGTGATCGGCGAAGCGGCGGACGAAATGATCCGCGCCGCTGGCCTCACCCCGGCCGGCAAGGTCAAGCTCCGGGACGGCCGCACCGGAACCCCGTTCGAGAGCGACGTCACGGTGGGAACGATCTATATGCTCAAGCTGTCCCACCTGGTGGACGACAAGATCCACGCCCGATCGATCGGACCCTACTCGCTGGTCACCCAGCAGCCCCTCGCGGGCAAGGCCCAGTTCGGTGGGCAGCGGTTCGGTGAAATGGAAGTGTGGGCGCTGGAAGCCTATGGCGCGGCCCACCTCCTCCAGGAAATGCTCACGGTCAAATCGGACGACGTCAACGGCCGGAGCAAGGTGTACGAAGCCATTGTGAAGGGACAGAATCTCCCGGAGCCGGGAATTCCCGAGTCCTTCAACGTGTTGGTGAAGGAGCTCCAGGCGTTGGGGCTCAAGGTCACGCTCGGGACCACCGCCGAAGGCGAGGAGTAACGCATACATGATCGATTTCCGCAGCGGGCGCGAGACCCGCAATACGACATTCGACTACATCGCAATCCGGCTGGCTGCCCCCGAAGAGATCCGGGGCCCCCGCGACCCGAAGGAACGGGAGCGGATGGAGCTGCAGGGCCTCCGCACCTGGTGGTCCTGGGGTGAAGTGACCAAGCCGGAAACGATCAACTACCGCTCGTTCAAGCCGGAACGGGACGGGCTCTTCTGCGAGCGGATTTTCGGCCCGGTCAAGGACTGGGAGTGTCACTGCGGCAAGTACAAGCGGATCCGCTATCGCGGCGTGATCTGCGACCGTTGCGGCGTGGAAGTCACCCTGTCGAAGGTGCGACGGGAGCGGATGGGCCACATCGAGCTCAGCGTGCCGGTGGCCCACATCTGGTTCTTCAAGACCCTGCCGAGCCCGATGGGCAACCTGATGGGCCTGACGCTCCGCGAGCTCGAGCGGGTCATCTACTACTCGAGCTACGTGGTGATCGACAAGGGCAAGCAGGAGGTGGATCAGAATCAGCTGCTCGAGGAGGAGGAGTACCTCGCCCTGCGCCAGAAAGCCCGGGAAGAGGGCGACACCGGCTTCCGCGCCGACATCGGCGCGCCGGCGGTGCGCGCGCTGCTCGAGCGGGTGGATGTCAAGAAGATGGCCGACGAGCTCCGCTCCTCGGTCGCGACCGAGACCAGCCAGCACCGCAAGAAGCAGATGCTCAAGCGGCTCAAGATCGTGGACGCGTTCCTCTACTCGGGCGAGTCGCAGGACCTGCCGAACAACCCGACCTGGATGATCATGGACGTGATTCCGGTGCTGCCGCCGGATCTTCGGCCCCTGGTCCCGCTCGATGGTGGCCGGTTCGCCACCAGCGACCTGAACGATCTCTACCGCCGGGTCATCAACCGGAACAACCGGCTGCAGAAGCTGATCCAGCACCGCGCCCCGGAAGTCATTCTCCGGAACGAGAAGCGGATGCTCCAGGAGGCGGTGGACGCCCTGTTCGACAACGGCCGCCGCTCCAAGGCGATCCGCGGCCGCGGCAAGCGTCCGCTCAAGTCGCTCTCCGACATGCTCAAGGGCAAGCAGGGCCGGTTCCGTCAGAACCTGCTCGGCAAGCGGGTCGACTATTCGGGCCGGTCGGTCATCGTGGTTGGTCCCGAGCTCCGGCTCCACCAGTGCGGCCTGCCCAAGGCGATGGCGGTCGAGCTGTTCAAGCCGTTCATCATCCACAAGCTGGTCGAGAACGGCATCGCGGAGACGGTGAAGCGCGCCAAGAAGATCGTGGAGCGCGAAGGGTCGGAGGTGTTCGAGATCCTGGAAGAGATCATCCAGGATCATCCGGTGTTGCTCAACCGGGCGCCGACCCTGCACCGGCTGGGCATCCAGGCGTTCGAGCCCAAGCTGGTGGAAGGCAAGGCGATCCGGATCCACCCGCTGGTCTGCGCCGCGTTCAACGCCGACTTCGATGGCGACCAGATGGCGGTCCACGTGCCGCTCTCGTTCGAGGCGCAGCTCGAGGCCCGGGTGCTGATGGTGTCGTCCAACAACATCCTCAAGCCGTCCGACGGGCGGCCGGTCGCCGAGCCGTCCCAGGACATGGTGCTGGGGATCTACTGGCTCACCAAGCTCCCGCACGGCATCGAGGAGACTCTCCGCTCGGCGGGCGCCAAGGCCGAAGAGGTCAAGACCAAGCTCTGGAAGGACGCCCGGCACTACGGCAGCATCGCCGAGCTCGAGATGGCGCTCCAGATCGGGAAGGTGTCGTATCACTCCCCGATCCATTTCTGGTACGTGCCGCCTCCCGAGGCGCTTGATCGGGACATGCGTTGGGTCAAGACCACCGTGGGCCGGGTGCTGTTCAACAACATCCTTCCCCGCCGGCTGGTCGCGGAGCTCGGCTTCCGCGATGAGCTGATGAAGAAGCGGACCCTCTCCGAGCTGGTGCTCCAGAGCTACCGCCGCGCCGGACTCCGCGATACGGTCGAATTCCTCGACCGGCTCAAGCGGTTCGGATTCGACTTCGCCACTCAGGGCGGCGTGTCGATCGGGGTGGAAGATCTCGAGATTCCGACCGAGAAGGTCCAGCTCCTCGACGAAGCCCAGAAGCGGGTCGAGCGGTTCCAGCGCGCCTACAACACCGGCCAGATCACCTTCGGTGAGCGCTACAACAAGGTCATCGACGCCTGGACCCACGCCAACAATGACGTGGCCGAAGCGATGGTGAACTCGATGCGGCGTTCCCGCGGCGGGTTCAACCCGGTGTTCATGATGTTCGACTCCGGGTCCCGAGGCAGCCGCGATCAGATCCGGCAGCTCGCCGGGATGCGGGGCCTCATGGCCAAGCCGCAGAAGAAGCTGACCGGCGGCATCGGCGAAATCATCGAGAGCCCGATCAAGTCGAACTTCCGGGAAGGCCTCTCGGTGCTGGAGTACTTCATCTCCACCCACGGCGCCCGGAAGGGTCTCGCCGACACGGCGCTCAAGACGGCCGACGCGGGGTACCTGACCCGCCGGCTGGTGGACGTGGCGCAGGACGTCACCATCACCGAGGAAGATTGTGGCACCATCCTGGGCCTCGAGATGACGGCGCTCAAGGAGGGCGAGGACGTCATCGAGTCGCTCCGGGAGCGGATCCTGGGGAACGTCGCGGCCGAAGATGTGTTCGATCCGCACGAGCTGGACGATGACGGAGATCCGCGACTTCTGGTGCAGGCCGGCCAGTTGATCGATGAGGAGACCTCCGACGCGATCGACGACGCCGGGATCGAGCGGGTCAAGATCCGCTCGGTGCTGACTTGCGAGGCGCATCGCGGCATCTGCCGGATGTGCTACGGCCGGAACCTGGCCACCATGGACATGGTGGACATGGGCGAGGCGGTCGGTATTCTCGCCGCCCAGTCGATCGGCGAGCCGGGTACTCAGCTCACTCTGCGGACCTTCCACATCGGCGGCACCGCGTCGCGGATCGCGGAAGAAGCCGAGCGGCGGGCCCGGTCCGACGGCATCGTGAAGTACACCAAGGGCCTGGAGTACGCCGACCAGAACGTGGAGCACGAGGACGGGACCACCGGGCAGATCCGGGTTGCCCTGACCCGCGAAGACGAATCGGCCACCGAAGAGACCCGCGAGGGACTCTACATCGTGGACGCCAAGGATACCTCGCATGTGCTGAGCCGATACCCGGTGCCCGAGGGCGCCATCCTGCACGTCAAGGAAGGCGATCCGGTCAGTAAGGGCGACGGCGAGCGCCGTGCGACGATCCTCTACACCTGGGATCCGTACAACGATCCCAGCATCATCAAGTCCGACGGCGAAATGCGCTGGAAGGACCTGGTGAAGGACGTCACCCTGCGCGAGGAGCTCGATGAAGGCACCGGACTCCGCTCGCTGGTGGTGACCGCGGATCCCGATCGCGAGCTGCATCCCTCGGTGCTGGTCTATACGCCGAACCGTCGCGATCCGACCGAGTACAGCCTGGCGGAAGGAAGCCGGATCATCTTCGGCTCACCCACCGACATGGTGACCCGCGCGGCCGAGGTTCCCGACACGTCGAATCCCTGGTCGTCCAAGTACCAGACCGACGAACGCCCGGTGCTGGAAGCGTGGCCCGGCAAGTCCAAGAAGGAGAGCAAGGACAAGACGGTCTATCTCTCACCGCCGGTCAAGGTGACCAAGGGTGTCACGGTCACCAAGATCCCGCGGCAGGTCTACAAGACCCGCGACATCACCGGCGGTCTGCCCCGGGTGCAGGAGCTGTTCGAGGCCCGGCGGCCGAAGGATCCGGCGACCATGTCGGAGATCGACGGGATCGTGAAGTTCGGTGAGATCAAGCGCGGCAAGCGGGAAATCTTTGTCCATCCGATGACGCCGGAAGGCGCCATCGCCGATGGCGAGGCGCCCCAGACCTACGAAGTGCACGCCGGGAAGCACCTCCGGGTGCACGAAGGCGACCGGGTCCGCGCCGGCGACCGGCTGACCGAAGGCCCGGTTAACCCGCACGAGATCCTGCTCATCAAGGGTCCCCGCGCGGTGCAGGAGTACCTGCTCAACGAGGTGCAGGAGGTCTACCGGCTCCAGGGGGTGCGGATCGCCGACAAGCATATTGGCGTGATCGTGCGCCAGATGCTCCAGAAGGTGCGGGTCACCGACCCGGGCGACACCAGCTTCCTCGAAGCCGAGGCGGTTGACAAGCTGAGCTTCCGGGAGGAGAACGACCGGATGATCAAGCGGAAGAGCAAGCCGGCCACGGCCGAGCCGCTCCTCCTGGGCGTCACCAAGGCGAGTCTCACGACGCAGAGCTTCATCTCGGCGGCGTCGTTCCAGGAGACCACCCGGGTGCTTACCGATGCGGCGATCCGGGGGGCCAAGGACGATCTGCGCGGCCTCAAGGAGAACATCATCATCGGGCACCTGATTCCGGCGGGCACCGGGCACTACCGGTACGTGGATCTGGAGATCCAGCCGCCTCCGGGCTTCGAGCCTCCGCCGCCTCCGACCCCGGAGGAGCAGGCGGCAGCCGCTGCGGCGGCGGCGACCGCCGTAGTGATTCCGCTGGGCGAGGAAGTCGAAGTGCTCTAGGAGTATTCAGTCTGGCAGAATTGGAAAACCGTCCGGGGGTGACCTCGGGCGGTTTTTCGTGGGTCGACGAAATGTTGGATGTGCTTGACGCGATTTTGAATCGGGGGAACATTTGTTGGCAGGGACGTCAGGGATGGTGAAGCCCCGTGATGAGATCCATTGCGGTTACAGCGTTGCTTCTCGGATCAACTCAGGCCCTGGCCGCTCAGGGCCTTGGCTCCATCACGGGGTTCGTACGAGACAGCTCCGGGAATCCTCTGCCCGGAGCCGAAGTCCTTCTCGCCAACCAGCGCGCCCTGACCAGTTCCCAGGGAGGCTTCCGCCTCGACAGCCTTCCGGTTGGAAACCACTTGATCACGATCCGCCTGATGGGGTACGCGCCTCTCCGTTCACCCGTCACGGTACGCATTGGGGTCTTGCACTACAACTACACTCTGCGTCCCGCCACCCAGCAGCTCCCCACGGTGTATGCCGAGGTCCGACGATCCGGGATCTACGGTACCGTGGGCGATACCAGCTATAGGCCACTCGCAGGCGTCAGGGTGCAGGTCGCCGGGAAGGGCGGGGGAGAGGCCGTCACCGACTCGGGCGGGCGCTTCGGGTTCCCGCTGGCCCTGCGGGGACAATACGTGGTCCGCGCGGTCTATCCGGGTTATGCAGACGAGCGTGTCTTCGTCGAGATCAAGAAGGAAGAGGGTATCGAGGTCGCCATCCGGCTCCGCCCCTCCCATGAACTCCCCTCGCGAGCGGATGCGGTGGCGATCTATGACCTGGGCCGCCGGCTGGCCGTCAACCCGCCCCAGGATCGACTGGGCGCCAGTGAGCTGACCAGGTACGGTCCCCTGGGCCTTTGCGAAGTGAGCCGAATCGCGAACCGGATCGACGCATACAGCAGAAAACAGGACAACGTCACGTTCATCCTCAACGGGACGCAGGTCCTGGGAAACATGCCCCTCCGCGCCCTGTGCGCGTGGCGAGCCGCGGAGGTGGAGTTTGTCGAATTCGGGGAGAGCGTGTGCCGGGATGCGACTCGTACCCTCGTCGATCTGCTGGACGTATGGTGTACCAAGCTTCGCGAGGACCCGCGACCCAACATGCCGCCGGGCGGGGTGATCCTCGAGCCACGTGGTCTGCTCAGGGGAACCGGGGAGGGAAGGATTCGGACTCAGCACGAACCTGGACCCTTTGTGGTGATCTGGGAGAAGCGGTAAGGCCGCTATTGTCGCCGCGGGATGGTGCCGACTCGTCGTCCTTCACGGTTGATCACCACGATGTCGCCGGGGAGGACTCCTTCCTTCATCTCGAGCGCCGGCTGCCCGTACCACTGCACGAATGCTTGGAATGAAAAAGAATCTGATAACATGTCGTTAACCCCGTAACCCAGGTCCCGCAGCGACTCCACCGAAACTGCGCTCAACGGCGTCACCGACCCGGCGGTGATGAACCCGGTCATCAGCTCGTTCCCGAACACGGTCTTCCGCCAGTGGGAATAGGCGGTGCCTGCTCCATAGGGCAGACCCTCGACCGGAACCGGCGTTCCCGTGAAGGTTCCCACTCCCATTGCACCAAAGAAGGCGGCCCGCGCGGCAGGGCCGTTGAAGGTCGGATCGGTGCCGGGACTCCCATCCAGCAAATGATTCGACGGCTGACCCGGGAGCCCGTTGTAATTCCACATCGTGCCGAAGCCGAGGACGTGGGCCATTTCGTGGAGGATCACCGCGTTGAGCTGGCCACTCTGTTCGAGCTGGGGCAGGAAGTTGGTGTTGAACTCCATGTACCCCTGCACCGGGAGATACCCCTGATCCCGCACGATGCAGGGGCCCGCTGACCCCAGCACGTTTCCCTGAATTGGCCGGAGCACGACCGTGATCACCACCCCGTCGATCGTCTCACCGATCATGTTGCCGCAGCCGGCGCTCTCGTGGATCTGATACGGCGGACCGCCCGCCACCACGATGCTGGTCCATCGCGCCACCGCGGCGTCGAACGCGGCGCGTTGCGGGTCGGTGGGAAACGTTCCCGCCTGGTACCGCACCTCGATGTGAAAGGTGCTGGCCGGAACGGCCGACGCCTGCGCCGTGAAGGAGATGGGCTGGAAGCCGGTCGAGGTCGCGGTGACGCTCTGCAACCCGGACGGGCCCAGTCTCCAGCTCGACGGGCGAGCCCGGCCGAGGTAATCGGTCAGCGCGCTGGCGCCGGTCATCGCCCCATCGCCCGACGTCACCTGGAACGCGACCGGCACCAGCGCGACCGGATTTCCCTGTGCATCGGTCGCGGTAACTTCAGGTACGCCGGGGAGGAAATTCCCGAAGTACCCGGCGAGCGCCGATCCACCGCTCAGCACCATGGCGGTCGCCGTGCTCGGCACTCCAGTGGCGTCGAACGTGACCGGTGACCGTCCCAGCGTGGTGGCCTGCACCCGGTTGTTTCCCGCGGCCGGCCCGAGAATCCATAGGGCCGGCCGGGCAATCCCGTCGGCCCCGGTGATGGCGGATCCGCCTTCTACCGAGCCGCCGCCTCCCAGGACGCTGAAATCAATCGGCACGTCGGGCAGGGGAGATCCGTCGTCCCGCGTGGCTTTGACCGCGGGAGCGATCGGCAGCGCGGTGCCGACGTTCGCGCTCTGCCCACCGCCTTCCACCGCGGCAACAGACGCGGGGATTCCGGTCGCGGCAAAGACCGCCGAGGTGCCATTGAGGAGAAACGCGCGGATTGTGTAGGTCCCGGCACTGAGTCCGATGGCCCAGTTCCCCAGGCGTCGCCTTGCCGTCCAAGTCAGTGAGCGGACTCGTGCCGGTCAGCGTCGAGATACCCTGATCGGCCTGGAAGTTGATCGCCGCATTCGAGACCGGATTCCCGAGAGCATCGGTAACCCGCACCATCGGCCGTACCGCCGCGGCATGACCGACCACGACAGCCTGGGAGGAATCGCTCACTTGCCTGATGACGGTGGCCGGTCCCGCGTTCGCGGTCGCGGAGATCGACGCCGACACTGGATTGCGGGTTCCCGCCTTGGCGCTCAACGTCTGGAGACCCGCCTTGGTACCCAGAGTCCAGGTGAACTCGGCGGTTCCGCTGGCCCCGGTGGTCACGGTGTCGGAGGGAACCGTGCCGCTCTCGGTGCCGGGAGTGATGGTGATGGGGACGTTCGCCATGCCGCCCCGCGAGTTCGCGGTGCGGACCACGATCTTGACCGGCAAGGGCGTTCCCGCCGGCGCCGATTGATTCGCTCCGGCGGTGAATTCCAGGATGGTCGGTTCCGAGGGTGAGGTGACGGCCGGCTCGCAACCGGCCACGAGCGAAAAGGCCGCGGCGGAAACGAGTCGGATTCCGAGGCGCCGCACTACTTGAAGACGGGCGCGACCCGGCCCACCGTACGACCGTGCCGGTCGATGACCCGGGTGGTTCCCTGCCACGGCAGCTCGATGAGGTCGAGCTGCGATCCCGCGATTCCCTGGATGAAGGCCTGGAACGAGTAGTTGTCCGCCAACGCGTCATTCACCACATACCCGAGATCCGCCAGCGAACCGATGGTCATAGCGGAGAGCGGAGCCGCCACCCCGGTGGTCAGGTATCCGGTCAGGAGCTCCGGCCCGAATGTTGTCTTCCGCCAGTGCGAGTAGGCCGTCCCGCAGCCACCACTGTTTTCGATCGGTACCGGGGTTCCGCTGAACGCCGATCCGGTGGCGACCGCGCCGTAGAAGGCGCTCGAGGCGGCGGCGCCGCTGAAGGTGGGATTGGTGGCGGGAGAGGAACAGTTCCCACCCCCCTGAATGAGCTGGATGGATCCTAACCCGGGGATGCTGATGCTCCAGAGCGTCCCATAGCCCAGCGCGTGGGCCATCTCATGGAGGATGACCGCCGCCAGGAGACCGCTGCTCTCGAGGTTCACCACCGCCGCCGTATTCAGATACATGATGGCTTGCACCGGCAGGAACCCCTGGTCCCGGATGATGCAAAGCCCGGTGGCGCCCAGGATGTTGGCGTTGCCGAGGTTCTGGATCCGGACGTGGACGACCGTCCCATCCACGGTTTCGTTGAGCATGGAAGGACAATCCCCCGATGGGTCGGTGTCGCTCGCCACCACCTGGTAGGGCGGCGCGCCCGAGAGGATCATGGTCTTCCAGCGCGCCACCGCGGCATCGAACGCCGACTGTTGCGCCGGGGTGGGCGAGGTGCCGACCGCGTAGCGGACTTCCAGCTTGAAGGTCGAAGCGGGGGGCGCCACCGCCTGGGCGGTAAACGAAACCGGGGCCAGCGAACCGACCGTCGCCGAGACCGTCTGGGCGTCCGAAGGGCCGAGCCGCCAGCTGGTTGTGACCGCGCGACCCTGGAAATCGGTGGTCCCCGACGGCTGAGTCACCCGGCCTCCACCCCCGGTCACCTGGAACAAGACGGTGGCTCCGCCAACCGGTTTGCCCTGGGCATCGAGCACGGTCACCTGCGGGTTAGCCGACAGGTAGTTGCCCAGGAACCCCGAGAGGGCTCCCCCTCCCGCGATGATCTGCGCTGGCGTGGCGAGAACTCCGGTTGCATCGAAGGACACCGCGGGCCGGCCCGGGGTGACGGCCTGGAGCCGGTTCGGTCCCGGGTTAACGCCAAGGACCCAGCGGGTCGGCCGGGCAATACCGTCGATCCCGGTCGTGGTAGCACTTCCGGCCACCGATCCTCCCCCGGCGAGAACGGTGAAATCCACCGGTACCGAGGGGATTGGCGTGCCGTCGTCGCGGGTTGCCTTGACCGACGGGACGATCGGGACTTCGGTGCCTGAGTTCGCCGACTGACCGGTCCCGTCGAGGAGGGTCAGCAGCGCGGGAATGCCTCTCGCCTCGAACTGGGTCGATGCGCCGCCCGGGATCGCCGCCTGGATGGTGTAGCTCTGGATCGCGTTCCCGATGGTCCAACCGCCGAGGGTCGCCAGCCCCTGGGCGCTGGACGTCTGGGACGTACCGGCGAGGGTCGATCCCGTGCTCACCACCTGGAAGGTGACCGGAACGCCGGCGATCGGATTTCCCAGTGCGTCTGTCACCTGAACGGTGGGGAGTACCGGCACCGCGCGGCCGACGACCACATACTGGAAGGCATCGGTGGTGGCGATCACCGCGGCCGCGGGGCCGGCGGTCGCGACGGCGGTGAGGCTCGCGGTGACCGACGTGGCCCCGGAGAAAGTGGCGGTGAGAATCTGGGTTCCGATCTTGCTGCCCAGGCTCCAGGTGAACTGCGCGGTCCCGTCTTGGGCGGTGGTGGCGGTGTGGGGAGAAATCGAGCCGCCGCCCGGCGTCTCGGTCGCCATGGTGATCGTGACTCCGGCGACGGCCCCTTTCGAATTGACGGCTTTCACGACAATCTTGGTCCCAAGCGCGGCGCCGACCTGGCCCTGCTGGCCCTGGCCCGCCGAAAACTCGAGAGAAGTGGGCTCGCTTGGTCCGGAGGGCGCTCCTCCGCAGTGGGAAGTTGCGGCGACCAGCGCGATGATGGCAACAGCCCGAATGACCCGAAAACCCATGTGACTCCGACCCAGGGAAACGCTGGAAAAAGTTAGATTAACCACTCTCTCTCTCAAAGCCCCGAGACAGAAATGCTTTCCGACGCGCGAATCCGACCACTGGTCAAACTGCTCTTTGTGGCTGTCGCCCTGATTCTCTTCAATCAACTTGTCGAGGTCCTGGTGGGCCTGGGCCAGAATCCAGGCGAACCCGGTTCCCCGTCGTGGCGGATTCGATCCTTTACGGTGCTTGCGGGCCGCGCCGGATGGCTGGTCGTTGCGGACGCCCTTTTGTTTGCAGCCGTAGTCCGGCTGGATAGCCGTCGAGGTCTCCGAGTGCTGGGATGGTTCAACCTGGGACTGGGACTCGCGGCCTTGGGCAGTCTCCTGATGCTCGCCCGCGATGGGATGAGGCTTCGGAGCGGCAACCTCAGCCGCTCGGCCGAACTAGGGGTGGTGCGGGCGGGAGTTCCATTCGGTCTCGTCGCGGTCATCGCTCTGTTTGCCGGCTGGCTCTCGGTCCGGAGAACCAAGAAGCCGGATTGGGGTGGCCGGAACCGTCCGGTAACGCCGCTCTTGACCGACACCGCTCGGGCGGCTTCCCCTACTCGAAGTGAGGACTGAGGCCCGTTGACCTGAGGCGTAAGTCCCTCTATCTTAAGAGTCTGTGCCAAAACCGGGGTATTTCCCGGAGATTACGAAAGGTTCTGCCCGAGCCCCAATGCCCACGATCAATCAGCTGGTCCGCCGGGGCCGCAAGATTCCGGCTGGCAAAGACAAGTCACCCGCACTCAAGTCGAACCCGTTTCGGCGAGGGGTCTGCACCCGGGTGTACACCACGACCCCCAAGAAGCCGAACTCGGCGCTCCGGAAGGTCGCGAAGGTCCGGCTGACCAACGGGTTCGAGGTGATCGCCTACATCCCGGGAGAAGGGCACAACCTCCAGGAGCACTCGATCGTCCTGATTCGGGGCGGCCGGGTCAAGGATCTTCCCGGGGTGCGTTATCACATCGTGCGCGGAACCCTCGATGCGGCCGGCGTCAACGGGCGGAAACAGAGCCGCTCGAAGTACGGCGCCAAGGCCCCCAAAGAAGGAAAGGGTGAGAAGTGAGCCGGCGCACCCACCTGGTCAAGCGGCCGGTTCCGCCCGATCCGCGCTACGACAGCCAGACGGTCTCCAAGTTCGTCAATGATCTGATGTATGAGGGAAAGAAGTCGCTGTCGGAGGGGATCTTCTACAAGGCGATGGACCTGATCGAAGAGCGCACCGGCCAGCCGGGCGTGACGGTGTTCAAGCAGGCGGTGGCAAACGTCAAACCGTCCCTCGAGGTGAAGAGCCGCCGGGTCGGTGGCGCCTCGCTGCAGGTGCCGGTCGAAGTGCGGCCGGAGCGGCGTACCGCGCTCGCGATGCGCTGGATCATCACGTTCTCGCGGGCCCGGACCGAAAAGACCATGGCGGAGCGGCTTGCCGCCGAGCTGATCCTCGCCTCGCGGGGCGAAGGGAACTCGATCAAGAAGAAGGAAGACACGCATCGGATGGCCGAAGCCAACCGGGCGTTTGCGCACTATCGCTGGTAGGTGCTGGGTAGCTAGGTAGCAAAAACGGATTGAGTGATGCTCGGTTCGCCGGCACCACCTCCAATCCTTCAGGGACAACGCGTGAGGCCTTCCAGGAAGGTCTCCATCCCAGGGCAAATCGTCCGGGATGTGCGCGGAGCGATACCACCGGAAATTGTCCGGGTCGGTCGCCCCGCTTTTTCATTGAACGTACACATGCAAACTATGGCCCGCGAAACACCGCTCGAACGCTATCGGAATATCGGCATCATGGCCCACATCGATGCCGGGAAGACGACTACGACCGAGCGTATCCTCTACTACACCGGCAAGACCTACAAGATCGGTGAGGTCCATGAGGGCGCGGCCACCATGGACTGGATGGAGCAGGAGCAGGAGCGGGGGATCACCATCACCTCGGCGGCGACGACCTGTTTCTGGGCCCGGGACGGGATCGAGCACCGGATCAACATCATCGATACGCCGGGCCACGTGGATTTCACTGTCGAAGTTGAGCGCTCCCTCCGAGTGCTCGACGGCGCGGTCGCCCTGCTCGATTCGGTGGCCGGG
The DNA here is from genome assembly GCA_963841505.1 of uncultured Gemmatimonadales bacterium. Classification (GTDB taxonomy): domain Bacteria; phylum Gemmatimonadota; class Gemmatimonadetes; order Gemmatimonadales; family GWC2-71-9; genus JABFSM01. The sequence continues at coordinate 148,804 of CAWJCZ010000010.1, read as the reverse complement.
GTCGAGCCCCAGACCGAAACGGTGTGGCGCCAGGCCGATCGCTATGGGGTTCCCCGGATCATCTTCGCCAACAAGATGGACCGGGTCGGCGCCGACTTCGACCGCTGCATGACCATGATCCGAGAACGGCTCACCCGGCGCGCCTATGCGATTCAGCTTCCGGTTGGCTCGGGCGAGCTGTTTACCGGGCACATCGATGTGCTCCGCCGGGTCGAGCGCATTTTCGACGAGGTGTCCCTGGGCAAGAGCTTCACCGAGATGCCGGTCCCCGACAAGTACAAGGAAGCGGCCGAGAAGGCCCGCCACGAAGTGATCGAAGCCGCGGTGGAATTCGACGACAAGCTGATGGAGAAGTACCTGGGTGGCGCGGAGCTCTCGATCGAGGAGATCCAGATTGCGATCCGGAAGGCGACCTGCGCCGGTGCCATCGTACCGGTCCTGTGCGGCGCGTCCTTCAAGAACAAGGGTGTGCAGGCGCTCATCGACGCCGTGGTCGACTACCTGCCGAGCCCGATCGACATCAAGCCGGTCCAGGGCCACCTCCCGACTCACGACGAGACCCACGTGTTCCGGCCCGCCGCGGACGATGCTCCGTTTTCCGCGCTGGCCTTCAAGGTCGCCACCGATCCGTTCGTCGGCCGGCTGACCTATTTCCGGGTGTACTCAGGCTCGATCAAGTCGGGGAGCTACGTCTACAACAGCACCAAGGACAAGCGGGAGCGGATCGGCCGGCTGCTGCAGATGCACGCCAACAAGCGGGACGAGATCGAGGAAGTGCTCGCGGGAGACATCGCCGCCGCGATCGGCCTCAAGGAAACCCGGACCGGAGACACCCTCTCGGACGAGGACGATCCGGTCATCCTCGAGGCGATGAAGTTCCCCAACCCGGTCATCGACGTCGCCATCGAGCCCAAGACCCGGGCCGACCAGGACAAGCTGGGCATTGCGCTTCAGAAGCTGGCGGAAGAAGACCCGACCTTCCGGGTCCGGAGCGATCAGGAAACCGGCCAGACCATCATCGCCGGGATGGGGGAGCTCCATCTCGAAATCATCGTCGACCGGATGAAGCGGGAATTCAAGGTCGAAGCGAACGTCGGTCGTCCCCAGGTGGCCTATCGCGAAACCGTCCGGAAGAAAGTCACCCAGATCGAAGGGAAGTTCATCCGCCAGTCCGGTGGCCGGGGCCAGTACGGTCACGTCGTCATCGACCTCGAGCCCGCCGAGCAGGGAGCCGGGTTCCTGTTCGAGGACAACATTGTGGGCGGGGTGATTCCGCGCGAATATATCCGTCCGGTCGAAGCCGGGATCAAGGAAGCGCTGGAGACCGGCGTGCTGGCCGGATATCCGGTGGTGGACATCAAGGTGTCGCTGGTGTTCGGCAGCTATCACGATGTGGACAGCTCCGAAATGGCCTTCAAGATCGCGGGATCGATGGCGTTCAAGGAGGCGGCCCGTGCGGCCCATCCGATCCTGCTCGAGCCGATCATGGAAGTCGAAGTGGTGACGCCCTCGGAATTCCTGGGAGACGTCATCGGCGACCTCACCAGCCGGCGGGGCAAGATCGGCGGCATGACCCAGCGGGGTGATGCCCAGGTGGTCGCGGGAGAGGTACCACTCGCCGAAATGTTCGGGTACTCGACTCAGCTCCGCAGCATGACCCAGGGACGGGCGGTGTACTCGATGCAGTTCGATCACTATGCCGAAGTACCGAAATCAGTGTCGGAACAGATCATCGCGAAAGTAAAGGGATAACCGCAATGGCCAAGGCGAAATTCGAGCGGACCAAGCCGCATGTGAACGCCGGGACGATCGGGCACGTGGACCACGGGAAGACGACGTTGACGGCGGCGCTGACCAAGGTGAGCGCGGACAAGGGGTGGGGGACCAAGTACATCTCCTACGACGAGGTGGCCAAGGCCAGCGCGGCGCAGGGGCGGCGGGACCCGACCAAGATCCTGACCATCGCGACCAGCCACGTGGAGTACGAGACGCCCAAGCGCCACTATGCCCACGTGGACTGCCCGGGGCACGCCGACTACGTCAAGAACATGATCACCGGGGCGGCCCAGATGGACGGGGCCATTCTGGTGGTGAGCGCGGTGGACGGGCCGATGCCGCAGACCCGGGAGCACATCCTGCTGGCCCGGCAGGTGAACGTGCCCTCGATCGTGGTGTTCCTGAACAAGTGCGACCTGGTGGAAGACGCCGAGCTCTTGGACCTGGTGGAGCTGGAGGTCCGGGAGCTCTTGAGTCAGTACAAGTTCCCCGGGGACGACACCCCGGTGATCCGGGGGAGTGCCATCAAGGCGATCCAGGGGGACCCCGAGGCGGTCAAGCAGATCGAGGCGCTGTATGACGCGCTGGACAGTTTTATCCCGGAGCCCAAGCGGGACATCGACAAGCCGTTCCAGATGCCGGTGGAAGACGTGTTCAGCATCACCGGGCGGGGGACGGTGGCGACGGGGCGGATCGACCGGGGGATCGTGAAGACGGGGGAGGAAGTGCAGCTGGTGGGGTTTGGGGCGGAGAAGAAGACGGTGGTGACGGGGGTGGAGATGTTCCGCAAGCTCCTGGACGAGGGCCGGGCCGGGGACAACGTGGGACTGCTGCTGCGAGGGGTGGAAAAGAACGACATCGAGCGGGGGATGGTGCTGGCGAAGCCGGGGAGCATCACGCCGCACACCAAGTTTGAGGCCGAGGTGTACGTGCTGACCAAGGAAGAGGGGGGGCGGCATACCCCGTTCTTCAAGGGGTATCGGCCCCAGTTCTACTTCCGGACCACGGACGTGACCGGGAGCGTGGAGCTGCCGGGAGGGGTGGAGATGGTGATGCCGGGGGACAACATCCAGATGACGATCGAGCTGATCACGCCGATCGCGATGGATGAGGGGCTCCGGTTTGCGATCCGGGAAGGCGGCCGGACCGTGGGCGCGGGCGTGGTGACGAAGATTCTCAAATAGGTGCTAGGTGATAGGTGATAGGTGCTAGCACCTACCACCGAACACCCAGCACCTCAGGAGATCCTTGTATGGCTGGCAAAATCCGAATCCGGCTCAAAGCGTTTGATCACGTCGTTCTGGATCAAGCTGCGGCCGACATCGTGCGCACGGTCGAGAAGACCGGGGCGCAGGTCTCCGGCCCGATCCCGCTTCCCGTGAAGATGGAGCGGTGGACCGTGCTCCGGAGCCCGCACATCGACAAGAAGAGCCGGGAGCAGTTCGAGCTCCGGACCCACAAGCGGCTTCTCGACATCAACGATTCGCGCCCCCAGACGATGGACGCGCTGACCAAGCTCGATCTTCCGGCCGGCGTCGATGTCGAGATCAAGGTCGGGTGAGGGAGAGGCGATGACCAACGGACTCATCGGCCGCAAGCTCGGCATGACCCGGGTGTTCAACGAGGATGGCGCCGCCGTCCCGGTGACCATCGTGCAGGCGGGTCCCTGCCAGGTGGTGCAGGTACGCGATCAGGCGGTGCAGCTCGGATTCGGGACCCGGCGGAAACAGCGCGCCACCCGGGCCCAGCTCGGCCACGCCAAGAAGGCCGGACTCGAGGCCGCGCCCCATGTGGTGCGAAGCTTCGACCTGGTCGGCGACGGCCCCGACTCCCTGGCGCGGAAGTGACCGTCGGAATCTTTGCCCCGGGCGAGCTGGTCAAGGTGACCGGCACCTCCAAGGGGCGCGGCTTCCAGGGCATGGTGCATCGCTATCACGCCGGCGGTGGGCCGGCGTCGCACGGGAACACCCGGCACCGGAAGCCGGGCTCGATCAGCCCCGGCACCGATCCTTCCCGCGTCATCAAGGGGAAGCGCTTGCCCGGGCACATGGGCGCCCGCCGCCACACCGAGATGGGCCTTCGGGTAGTCCGGGTGGACGCCGAGCGCCATCTGCTCTTTATCCGGGGCGCGGTTCCCGGTTCGGTGAATGGCATCGTCATGGTGGCGAAGCAGGGAGGGAGGAGCCGTCATGATTGAGGCACCGCACTACTCCGCGACCGGGAGCAAGCACAAGGGCGCATTTGCCCTGCCCGCCGACCTCTTCGATGGCACCGTGCACGAAGACGTTCTTCACCAGGCGGTGAAGACCTTCCTGGGGAACCAGCGGCAGGGTACCGCGAAGACCAAGACCCGGAGCTTCATCTCGGGCGGGAACAAGAAGCCCTGGCGCCAGAAGGGCACCGGGCGGGCCCGACAGGGGTCGATCCGCTCGCCGTTGTGGCGGGGAGGCGGAACCGTGTTCGGTCCGATTCCGCGCGACTACCGCGCCGGGCTCCCCCGGAAGGTCCGATTGCTGGCGCGCCGATCGGCGCTGAACGCCCGGGCCCGGGAAGGCAGCCTCCTGGTGGTGGATCCGGTCCGGCTCGCCGAGCCCAAGACCCGCGAGCTGGCCGGGCTCCTCACCAAGATGGGGCTCGCCGACCAGAAGGTCCTGGTGCTCACCAACGGAATGAACCGGAACCTGTATCTCTCGGGCCGGAATCTTCCGATGGCGCGGGTTATGACGTTCGGCGATGCCAACGCCTACGACGTGCTCTGGGCCGATGCGGTGGTGGTCGAGCAAGGGGCGCTGGCGGAAGGCGGACCGGCGGACGGGCGGACCGGCGGACCGGAAGAGGAGGGCGGGTCGGCGGACCGGCGGACCAGCGGGCAGGAGAAACCTGTCCGGACCCGGAAACCCGCCGCGAGGAAGTCGCCCGAGAAGAAGACTCCCGTGAAGAAAACGACCGCGAAGAAGACGACGACGGCGAAGAAGAAGTCCGACGGTCCGTCTGCCCGCCGGTCCGCCAGTCCGCCTAAGAAGAAGAAGGAGTAGCCGATGTCTTTTCGCGACGTGGTGGTGCGGCCGTTGATCACCGAAAAGAGCTCGGCGGCGTATCAGAACCGCAAGGAGTACGCGTTCGAGGTTCATACCGACGCGAACAAGCACCAGATCTCCGATGCGCTGGAACGGCAGTTCGGGGTGCACGTCACCGCGGTGCGCACCATGCAGATGCGCCGCCGCGAGGTGATCCGGGGCCGGGTTCGCGGGAAGACCGGGGCCTGGAAGAAGGCGATCGTGACTCTCAAGGAGGGCGAGTCCCTCCCGATCTTCGAGGGCTGAGATGAGTATCCGGCAATTCCGTCCCATGACTGCGGGCACCCGGTTCCGTTCGGTCTCGGGCTTTGACGAGATCACCCGGACCACGCCCGAGAAGTCGCTGCTCGAGCCGCTCCGGAAATCGGGCGGCCGGAACAACCTCGGCCATGTGACGATGCGGGCGCTGGGCGGTGGACACCGGCGGCACTACCGGAAGATCGACTTCAAGCGCAACAAGCACGGGATTCCCGCGCGGGTTGCCGAGATCGAATACGATCCCAACCGGAGCGCCCGGATCGCGCTCCTGGTGTACGCCGACGGGGAGAAGCGATACATCCTTCACCCCAACGGTCTCCGGCAGGGGGATTCGGTGATGTCGGGCCCCGGCAGCGATGCCCGGACCGGGAATGCGCTCCCGCTGGGAGAGATCCCGCTCGGCACCTCGGTGCACAACATCGAGCTCAAGCCAGGCAAGGGCGGCCAGATGGCCCGGAGCGCCGGACAGCTCGCCCAGGTCGTCGCCCGGGAGGGCGACTATGTCACCCTCCGCCTCAAGTCGACCGAAACCCGGCTGGTGCATTCCCGCTGCCTCGCCACCATCGGTGAAGTGGGCAACTCGGAGCACGAGCTCCTCTCGGTAGGGAAGGCGGGCAAGACCCGCTGGCTGGGTCGGCGGCCCAAGGTGCGGGGCGTGGCCAAGAACCCGGTGGATCACCCGCTGGGCGGTGGCGAAGGGAAGAGCTCGGGTGGTCGGCCGCCGGTGTCGCCCTGGGGCAAGCCGGAAGGCGTGAAGACCCGGAAACGGAAGAAGGCGTCCAACAAGCACATTGTCCGCGGGCGGCGGCGCGGCAAAGCAACCGGCGGAGCGTAACCGATGGCACGAAGCGTCAAGAAGGGACCGTTCGTCCAGGAGAGGCTGCTCACCAAGGTGCAGATCCTCAACTCGAAGAACGACAAGCGGGTCATCAAGACCTGGAGCCGGGCCAGCACGATCCTGCCCGAGTTCGTGGGCCACACCTTCGCGGTGCACAACGGGAACAAGTTCGTCCCGGTGTACGTCACCGAGAACATGGTGGGTCACAAGCTCGGCGAGTTCTCGCCGACCCGGACGTTCAAGGGCCACAGCGGGAAGCTGGTGGCGGACAAGAAAGCCAAGCCGGAGTAATCCATGGCCGAAGGACACGCGATTCAGCGATCGGTGCGCCAGTCGCCCCGGAAGATGCGCCTGGTAGTCGACCTCATTCGGGGCCAGGACGTGAATGCGGCGTACGCGATCCTGCGCTTCAACAAGAAGTATGCGGCGAAGCAGATCGCCAAGACGCTCAAGAGCGCGGTGGCGAATGCGGAGCAGAAGGCCCTCACCGCCAAAGAGGCCTTCGACCTCGACGAGCTGATGGTGAGCAAGGCGATCGTGAACGGGGGCCAGCCGCTCAAGCGGATGCATGCCGCGGCCCAGGGCCGGGGCACCCCGATCATGAAGCGGACCAGCCACGTGGAGATTCACGTGAAGACGAAAGAGGAAGACTGATGGGCCAGAAGACCAATCCGATCGGGTTCCGACTCGGCATCGTGAAGCCGTGGGTCTCGCGCTACTTCGCGTCGAAGGACCTGCCCGCCCTCCTCAAGGAGGACGAGCTGGTCCGGAAGTATCTGCATACCCGGCTGGGCCATGCCGCGATCGCCGAGATTCACATTGAGCGGCGGCCCCAGAAGGTCACCGTCACGATTCACACCGGCCGGCCCGGCGTGGTGATCGGGAAGAAGGGCGCCGAGGTGGACAAGCTGCGGGACGAGCTGGCCCAGCTCACCGGGAAAGAAGCGGCGATCAACGTCGAGGAGATCAAGCGGCCGGAAACCTCGGCCCAGCTGGTGGCCGACAACATCGCCCACCAGCTCGAGCAGCGAATTTCCTTCCGGCGCGCCATGAAGCGGGCGATGCAGAGCTCGATGCGGATGGGTGCCCAGGGGATCAAGCTGCGCGCGTCGGGCCGGCTGGGTGGCGCCGAAATCGCGCGGACCGAGGGATATCACGAAGGCCGGGTTCCCTTGCATACCCTGCGCGCGGACATCGATTACGCCACCAGCACCGCCAAGACCACCTTCGGCACCATCGGGATCAAGGTCTGGATCTTCAAGGGTGAAGTGGTCGAGGATATGAGCGGACGCACCTACAGCACCGGAAGCTGAGCCATGCTGGCACCGAAGCGGATCAAATTCCGCAAGACCTTCAAAGGACGGACCCGGGGCATCGCCACGCGAGGGAACACCCTGGCGTTCGGCGAGTTCGGGCTCATGTCGCTCGAGCCGGGCTGGATCACCAACCGGCAGATCGAAGCCTCCCGGGTCGCGATGACCCGTGAGATGAAGCGAGGCGGCAAGGTGTGGATCCGGATCTTCCCGGACAAGCCGATCACCAAGAAGCCGGCGGAAACCCGGATGGGGAAGGGAAAAGGGAATCCCGAGGGCTGGGTCGCGGTGGTCAAGCCGGCCCGGATCCTGTTCGAGGTGGACGGGGTGACGGCCGAGCTCGCGAAAAAGGCGTTCGACCTGGCGGCCGCGAAGCTGCCGGTCAGGACCAAACTCGTCCGGCGCTCGGAGGGATAACGATGCCGATCACCAAGGCCCGGGAGCTCCGGGACCTCTCGCTCGAACAGCTCGAGGGAAAGCTCGCCGAGGCGCGGGAGGAAGAATTCCGGCTGCGCTTCCGGTCGGCCACCGAGGCGATCGACAACCCGATGCGATTCCGGCTGCTGCGCCGGGAGATCGCCCGCCTGGAAACGGTCCTCCGCGATATGCGGAAGACCAAGTAGGCTCAACGAGGAATCGAAATGGCGACGACTGACAATTCCCGCCGACACCGGAAGAGCCGGACTGGCGTGGTCCACAGCGACAAGATGACCAAGACGGTGAGCGTGCTGCTCACCCGCCGGTTCGCGCACCCGGTGTACGGGAAGCAGATCACCCGGAGCAAGCTGGTGAAGGCGCGCAACGAGCTCGAGGCCCGGGCCGGTGATACGGTCCGGATCATGGAGACCCGGCCCATCGCCAAGACGGTGCGCTGGCGGGTGGCGGAGATCATCGAGCGGGCCAAGTAAGGGGAGAGAGCCGCCATGGTGCAGCAGGAGACGATCCTCAGAATCGCGGACAATTCGGGTGCCCGAAAGGCGCTCGTGATCCGCGTCCTTGGCGGCTCGAAACGCCGCTACGCCGGGCTGGGCGATGTGGTGGTGGTCGCGGTGAAGGACGCCATCCCGACCGGCCAGGTGAAGAAGGGCGACGTCGCGAAGGCGGTCATCGTGCGCACCGCGAAGGAGACCCGCCGCAAGGACGGGAGCTACATCCGGTTCGACGAGAATGCGGCGGTGCTGATCAACGATGCCGGAGAGCCGCGGGCCACCCGCATCTTCGGCCCGGTGGCGCGCGAGCTCCGCGACAAGAAGTACATGAAGATCGTGTCGCTCGCGCCGGAGGTGATCTGACATGAAGCCGTTGGTGTTCAAGAAGCGGCAGCGGCTGCGGAACCAGCCCAAGCGCCGGCTCAAGCTCCACGTCACCAAAGGCGACATGGTTCAGGTGATTTCGGGCGATGACAAGGGCAAGCAGGCCCGGATCCTCCGGGTCTATCCCAAGACCGGGCGGGTGGCGGTCGAGGGTGTGAATGTCGTGAAGCGGCACCGCAAAGCGACCCAGAACACCGAGGCCGGCATCGTGCAGTTCCCGGCCCCGATCCACCACTCGAAGGTGATGCTGCTCGATCCCAAGGGCGGCCAGCCCACCCGGGTGCGCCGCCGGATCGACAAGGACGGCACCATGGAGCGGATCGCCACCAAATCGGGTCAGCCGATTCCGAGGAACCGATAGATGAGTGAACCAACCAATGCCGCCGCACCAGCGCCGGAGAAGGCTCCCGCCCCGAAGGCCCCTCCCAAGGGGGGCAAGGGCGGAGCGCCGGGAAAGGGCGGCAAGGGAAAAGAGAAGGGTGCGGGCGGGGTCACCGATCCGAAGCCCAAGGTCCGGGACGGCATTCCCCGGCTCCAGGCCTACTACACCGAGACGGTGCGGGGCCGGCTCATGAAGCAGTTCGGACTCGCGAACCCGCACCAGATTCCGAGGATCGAGAAGATCGTGCTCAACGTGGGCATGGGTGACGCTTCGAAGAACGCCAAGCAGCTCGAGGCGGCCCTGGAAGAGCTGAGCGCGATCACCGGGCAGAAACCGGTGGTGACGCGGTCCAAGAAGGCGATCGCCAACTTCGGGATCCGGGAGGGAGTTCCGGTCGGCGCCCGGGTGACCCTGCGAGGGGCCCGGATGTACGAGTTCCTGGACCGGTTCATCTCGCTGGCCGTTCCCCGGGTCCGGGATTTCCGCGGGCTCCCCAACAAGAGCTTCGACGGCCGGGGGAGCTACACCTTCGGGATCAAGGAGCAGCTGATCTTCCCCGAAGTCGATTACGACAAGGTCGAGAAGATCCACGGCATGGACATCACGATCGTGACCACCGCGCCCCGGGACGACCTGGCGCTCGGGCTGCTCAGGGAAATGGGATGGCCGTTTCGCGGGGAAACTCCCCAGCCGACCATAGCGGCGAATCAGGCATAGCGAATAAGGAGTAGTGGATGGCGAAGACAGCATGGATCGAACGCGCCAAGCGAACCCCGAAGTTCTCGAGCCGGAGAGTGCGCCGCTGCCAGCGGTGCGGCCGCCAGCGGGCGGTGCTCCGGAAGTTCGGCTTGTGCCGGATCTGTTTCCGCGAACTCGCACTCAAGGGGCACATCCCCGGCGTGCGCAAAGCCAGCTGGTGAGGAACGCATGAGCATGACAGACCCTGTAGCGGACATGTTGACCCGGATCCGGAACGCCTGCGCGGCCGGGCACCGGCGAGTCGACATTCCCCGATCCAAGCTCAAGGAACAGCTGGCGCGGATTCTCGCGGAGAACCACTTCGTCGCCGATTTCAAATCGCTGGACGACGGCGGCCGAGGGGTGCTCCGGCTGTACCTGCGCTACCACGAGGAACAGCCGGTGATCCGGGAGCTGCGGCGGGTGTCCTCGCCGGGACTCCGCCGCTATGTGAAGTCCCGCGAGATTCCGCGGGTGCGGAACGGGCTCGGGATCGCCATCGTGTCCACCCCCAAGGGACTCATGTCGGATCGCCAGGCGCGCGCGGCGAACCTGGGCGGCGAGCTGCTCGCCGTGGTCTGGTAAGGAACGCCATCATGTCACGAATCGGAAAAAAGCCGGTGGCGCTCCCCAGCGGAGTCACTGCGGTGCTCGAGGGGGCCGTGTTGCGGATCAAGGGACCCAAAGGGGAGCTCTTCCGCACGGTCCATCGCGAGCTTGCCGTGCGGATCGAGAATGGGTTGATCCAGGTGGATCGGCCCAGCGATGAGCCCCGCCACAAGGCACTGCACGGGTTGACCCGCACCCTGGTCGCCAACATGGTCGAAGGGGTGACCAACGGATACCAGAAGACCCTGGAAATCCAGGGCGTGGGTTACAAGGCGGAGCCCAACAAGGACGGCGTCACGGTGCACGTGGGGTACTCCCATCCGGTGCCGTATCGGGCGCCCAAGGGGATCACCTTCGCGATCGAAGCGAACACCGTGATCAAGGTCAGCGGCGCGGACAAGGAGCTGGTCGGCCAGGTGGCCTCCGAGCTCCGGCAGATTCGCCCGCCCGAGCCGTACAAGGGCAAGGGCATCCGCTACCAGGGTGAGCGAGTGCGGCGCAAGGCCGGCAAGACAGGAGCGAAGTAATGCGCGCGATTCATTTGCCGAAGACCAGGGAAGAGCGGCGCTATCGCCGGCACCTGCGGGTGCGCAAACGGGTGCAGGGGACCGCGGCGCGGCCCCGCCTCGTGGTGTTCCGCTCGCTCAAGCATATCTACGGCCGGCTGGTGGACGACGATCGCGGAACCACCCTGCTCGGCGTGGGCGACAGGTCCGAAGGGGTGGCGCCGGAAGGGGAGGGCAAGGTGGCGCGGGCCAAGGCGGTGGGCAAGCTGCTCGCCACCCGGGCCAAGGCCCAGGGCATAACCCGCGTGGTCTTCGATCGTGCCGGCTACCAGTACCACGGCCGGGTCCAGGCCGTCGCCGAAGGCGCCCGCGAGGGCGGATTGGAGCTGTAAGCATGGCTGAGCAAGAGCAACCGGCAACCGAAGCGGCCGGCGCCACCGAAGAGCCGACGACCACCACCACCGCCCCCGCCCAGGAAGCGCCCCGGCGCGGCCGGGGACGCGGTGGGCGGGGCGGGGAACGCTCCCGGGGTGACCGGGGAGGACCCCGGCGGGATCGGGGCCGCGATGACGCCGCCAGCGAATTCGTCGAGAAGGTGGTGGATATCAACCGGGTCGCCAAGGTGGTGAAGGGCGGGCGCCGGTTCTCCTTCAACGCGCTGGTCGCGGTGGGCGACGCGAAGGGCCGGGTGGGGCTTGCCACCGGCAAGGCGAACGAAGTTTCCGAAGCGGTCCGCAAGGCGGTCGAGGCCGCCAAGCGCTCCATGGTCGAAGTGCCCCGCACCGGGACCACAATCCCGCACGAGGTGCTGGGGCGGCACGGGGCAGGGCGGGTCCTGCTCAAGCCCGCGGCGACCGGTACCGGCGTGATCGCCGGTGGGCCGGTGCGTGCGGTGCTCGAGTGCGCCGGGATCACCGATATCCTGACCAAGAGCCTGGGATCGACCAATCCCCACAACATGGTGCGGGCCACCATGGAAGGTCTGCGATCGCTGGTGTCGGTCGCCCAGATTGCCCGGGAGCGTCAGATCGAAGTTGAGGCACTTCCCTATCGGGCCCGGCAGGACATCGCCCCGGGAAGGAGATCCTGAGATGGGACGCAATCCGGTGGTGGGACGCCAGGGTCCGGCCTATCATGCCGCCACGATCCCCCCTGAGAAGGATGCGGCCAGGATCCGGGTCACCCAGATCCGATCCGGTATCGGGCATCCCGAGACGATGCGGAGAACCCTTCGCTCGCTCGGATTGCAGCGGCACCAGATGACGGTGGAGCTGCCGAACAATGGCTCGGTGCGCGGAATGCTGGTGAAGGTCCGTCACCTGGTGAAAGTGGAAGGGATATGACCGACAAGATCACCCTCTCGAATCTGCGTCCCGCCAAGGGCTCGCACCGCTCCCGGAAACGGCTGGGGCGGGGCGTCGGCTCCGGTCTCGGCAAGACCTCCGGCAAGGGACACAAGGGGCACAAGGCGCGGACCGGAGGCGGCACCAATCCGGGCTTCGAGGGCGGACAGATGCCGATGTTCCGCCGGCTTCCCAAGCGCGGGTTCACCAATCCGTTCAAGGTGCGCTCCCAGACGGTGAACCTGCGCCAGCTGGCCAAGGTCGCGGCCACCGAGCTCAATCCGGACACGCTGTTCGCGGCGGGGCTGATCGGCCGGCCCCATCAGCCGGTCAAGCTGCTCGCTACCGGCGATGCGGATCGGGCTTACACCGTGAAGGGCATGCTGGTCTCGGCGCAGGCCCGGGCCAAGATCGAAGCAGCGGGCGGGAAGGTCGAAGAGGAGTGACCGCGCCCAAGGTTCCCTCGCTCGGGATCGACGAGGAGCTCAAGAACAAGCTGCTCTTCACCCTGCTCGCGATCCTGATCTACCGGATCGGAGCCCACATCACGGCGCCGGGAGTCAATCCCGCCGCGCTGGTCGCCTACATCCAGAATTCGGCGGCCCAGGGCTTCTTCAACCTGTACGATGCGCTGGGCGGCGGACTCTACCGGGCCACGATTTTCGCGCTCGGCATCATGCCGTACATCTCCGCGTCCATCATCTTCCAGCTCGCCGGCGGCCTGGTGCCGACGGTCAGCAAGATGCAGAAGGAAGAGGAAGGCCGGAAAAAGCTCACCCAGTGGACCCGGTACCTCACCATCTTCATCGCGTTCTCCCAGGCCTATACCTTCACCCTGTTCACCGAGGGGATTCCCGGCGCGATGGTGAACCCCGGCTTCGCCTCGCGGCTGACCATGGTGTTCACCCTCACCGCGGGCGCGGTGTTCGTGATGTGGCTTGGTGAGCAGATCACCGAGCGCGGGATCGGAAACGGGATGAGCATGCTGATCGCCGTTTCGATCATGGAGCGGCTCTGGCCCGCGAGCTTCCAGCTGGTCAACTCGATCCGGACCAACGTGGTGTCGGTCAGCGGCGCGATCTTCCTCGTCGTGGTTGCAATCGCCGCGATCGCCGCGGTCGTCGCGATGACCATCGCGGCGCGACGGATTCCGATCCAGATCCCCCGCAAAGTCATGGGCCGGGGGCGGATCCGCGAAGGGCAGAAGACCTTCATCCCGATCCGGCTGATCACCGCCGGGGTGATGCCGATCGTGTTCGCCCAGACCATCATCATCGTCCCGGGCACCATCGCGAACTTCACCAAGAGTCAATTCCTGTCGGACCTGGCCGGCGTGTTCCAGCCCGGCGGATGGGCCTACAACCTGACCTTCGCGGTGATGATCCTGCTGTTCAGCTACTTCTACACCTCGATCGTCTTCAACTCGGTGGACCTCTCCGAGAACCTGAAGAAGCAGGGCGGATTCATCCCCGGGGTGAAACCGGGCGCCGCGACGGCCGACTACATCGATGGGGTGCTGGCGCGGGTGACCCTGCCGGGCGCCATCTTCCTCGCGGTGATCGCGATCCTGCCGATCGTGATCGCCAAGCGGGTGGGCTTCCAGGCGGTCTTTGGCGGCACCTCGATCCTGATCGTCGTCGGCGTGCTCCTCGATACTATCGCCCAGGTGGAACAACACCGTACCCTCCGGAAGTACGACAGCTTCATGAAATCCGGGAAGGTCAAGTTCCGGGGCAGGCAACAGAGGTACATCTGAGTTGGACATCCTGCTCCTGGGGCCTCCGGGCGCCGGCAAGGGCACCCAGGGAGCCATCCTCGCCGAACGGCTCGGGATTCCGAAGTTCGCCACCGGCGATCTGATCCGCGACGCCATCGCGCGGAAAACCCCTCTGGGACAAACCGCCAAGACGGTGTATGACAGCGGGGCTCTCGTCGCGGACGCTCTGATCATGGGGATCGTCCGCGAGGAGCTGGTCAAGCCGGAGGCATCGCGCGGGGTCGTGTTCGACGGCGTGGTGCGCACCATCCCCCAGGCCGAAGGAGTCGCCGAGCTCCTGTCTACCCAGGGACGCCGGATGAACCAGGTCCTGTTCTTCGATGTTCCCGATACCGAGATCCTCTCCCGCATCGAGAAGCGGCGGACCCTCGAGGGCAGGACGGACGACGATCCGGTGGCGGTGGAGCGGCGGCTCAAAGCCTACCGGGAGCAGACCGCGCCGGTCCTCGACTGGTACGAGCAACGGGGAGGAGTGACCCGGATTCCCGCGACCGGGACCGTCGAGGAGATTGCCCGGCGGGTCCGTGCCGCGGTGGGAGCCTGACCCGCGGCGAAACCATGGTGACGCTCAAGTCTCCCCGGGAGATCGACCTCATGGCGAAAGCCGGGGCGATCGTCGCCGGCACCCTCGCGCTGGTGGGCAAACTGGTCCAGCCGGGCATCTCGACCGAGGCGCTCGACGCATCGGCGGAAGAGTTCATCCGCAGCCATTCCGGCGCGACGCCCTCCTTCAAGGGTCTCTACGGCTTCCCCAAGAGCCTCTGCATCTCCATCAACGACGAGATCGTGCACGGGATTCCGTCCCCCCGGCGCCTGCTTCGGGAGGGGAACATCGTCAGCATCGACGTCGGAGTGCATCTCAACGGCTTTCATGCCGATTCCGCGGCCACGTTCCCGGTGGGAGAGATTGCGCCCGAAGCGGAACGGCTGCTCACGGTCACCCGGGAGGCGCTGGTCGCGGGGATTGCGGAAGCGCGGCTGGGGAATCACGTGGGGGATATCGGCCATGCGATCCAGCGGACCGCGGAAGCCGCCGGGTTCGGCGTGGTGCGGGAGCTGGTCGGACACGGGGTCGGTCAGCGGATGCACGAGGACCCCCAGGTCCCCAATCACGGCCAGCCCCACCGGGGTCCCCGGCTTCAGCTCGGCATGACCCTCGCCCTCGAGCCGATGATCACGGCGGGCGACTATGCGACCAGAATGCTGGATGACAAGTGGACCGTGGTCACCGCCGACGGCTCCCTGTCGGCCCACTTCGAGCACACCGTCGCGATTACCCGCGAAGGTCCCCGGATTCTGACGAAAGCCGCCTGAGCGCGGCGAGCAGCCAGGCATGGATTGCCGGATTTCCAGCGACCACGCCGGTGGGCTCGGCGCCGATGGTCCGGCCCGCCAGGTCGGTGACGACCCCGCCCGCTTCCCGGATCAGGAGCAGCCCGGCCGCCATGTCCCAGGGCGCCAGCATCAGCTCCCAGAACCCGTCCAGCCGCCCGAGCGCGACGTCAGCGAGATCCAGCGCCGCCGCTCCGGTACGCCGGATCCCGCTGGTGGCCGGCAGCAATTCGCGAAACTGGGCCAGGTATTCCTCGAGCCGGTCGAGCTGCTTGAACGGGAATCCGGTTCCCAGCAACGCCGATCCGGGCTCCCGGGTCGCGGACACCTGGAGCCGGGTGCCGGCGCACCAGGCGCCCTGCCCGCGCACCGCTCCGTAGCAGCATTCGCGGGTTACGTCGACCACCACGCCGGCCTCCAGGACCCCGTCACTGGCTGCCGCGATCGAGACGGCATACTGGGGATACCGGTGCAGAAAGTTCGTGGTTCCATCCAGCGGGTCCACGATCCAGACCAGTCCATCGCGATGGAAGGCGGGGCTTCCCTCTTCACCCATGAGATGGGCGTGGGGCGTGCCGGCCCGAAGCGTCTCCGCGATGAGTCGCTCCGATTCCCGGTCCACCTCGGTGACCCAGTCGTGATGTCCCTTGTCGGTCGGGGCGGGGGTGCCCCCGGTTCCGGTAACCGAACGGATGTATGCCGCGGCGCGTTCCGCCGCGGCTTGTGCGATGGTGAGCAGCGCGAGGGCATTATTCATCTTGCCGCCGATTCTCCAGCGAGGTAGCTTGCCCCCAATGGACCGGATCTTCTCCGGCATTCAACCCACCGGCGAACTTCACATCGGGAACTGGCTTGGCGCGGTCCGGAACTGGGTCGCGCTGCAGGAGCGTTTTGCCTGCGTCTACTGCATCGTCGATCTGCACGCGATCACGCTTCCCTATGAAGCCTCCACGCTGTCGGCCCGCACCCGCGACATGGCAATCGGTCTGCTCGCCGCGGGGATCGATCCCGAGCGTGCCGTGCTGTTCGTCCAGTCCGCGGTGCCCGAGCACGCCGAGCTCAACTGGCTGCTGACCACGGTGGCGCCCCTCGGCGAGCTGGAGCGGATGACCCAGTTCAAAGATAAGAGCGAGAAGCTGGAGAGCATTCCGGCGGGTTTGCTCTGCTATCCGATTCTCCAGGCGGCCGACATCCTGCTCTATCGGGCGGACAAGGTTCCCGTGGGGGAAGACCAGGTCCAGCACCTGGAGCTGGCCCGGGAGATCGCCCGGCGATGGAACGCGTCCTACGCCGCCGGCGATCCGTTTCTTCCCGAGCCCCAGGCGCTCCTCACCACCGCGAAGCGGATCCGCGGACTCGATGGGCAGGCCAAGATGTCGAAGAGTCTTGGCAACACGGTGGGCCTGCTCGACTCGCCTGAGGAGATCTGGCAGAAGTTGCGTCCCGCCCCGACCGATCCGGCGCGGGTAACCCGCAAGGATCCGGGAACCCCCGAAGTCTGTAATATCTATGCGTTGCACCAGCATTTTTCCCCGCCCGAAACCGTGGCGCACGTGGCTGAGCAGTGCCGCACCGCGGGCTGGGGATGCCTTGATTGCAAGCGGGTGCTTGCCGACGGCATGATCGCGACCCTCACTCCAATCCGCTCCCGGGCCGAGGCCCTCAAGGCGGACGGAGACCGGGTCGATGCGATCCTGGCGACGGGCGCTGGGCGAGCCCGGGAGATGGCCCGGGAAACGCTCGACGGCGTAAAACGGCGTATGGGCTTCTACGAGGGGGCGTAATGGCCCAGGTACCGCTGGAGCGGATCATCAAGGCTGCGGTGGAGCGCGGCGCGTCGGACATCCATATCAAGGCAGGGGATCTCTTCCGGGCCCGCATCGACGGGAAGCTGGTGGCCCTGACCAAACAGCGGCTGTCGCCGGAACAGACCCGGGCCATCGCGATGCGCCTGATGACCACCGACGAGGATCGGGCCCGGCTCGACGTCATCAAGGACTACGACTGCTCCTGGGGAATGCCGGGGGTGGGCCGCTTCCGGGTGAACATCCTGCGCCAGCGATCCTCCTGCATGATCGTGATGCGGGTGATCCCGTTCGCGGTGCCCAATCTCGAGCAGCTCCACCTGCCGCCGGTGCTCGCCCGGCTCACCGAGCACACCTCGGGGCTGATCCTGATCAGCGGCACCACGGGCAGTGGAAAGAGCTCGACCATCGCCGCGATGCTCCATCACATGAATCAGGGCCAGCAACGCCACGTGGTCACGATCGAGAATCCGATCGAATTCCTCCACCGCGATCTGTCCTGCTCGATGACCCAGCGCGAGGTGGGCGTCGATACCGAGTCGGTCGGCATTGCGCTGCGGGCCGCGCTCCGTCAGGATCCCGATGTCATCGTGCTCGGCGACCTGCGAGGCCAGGAGACCATCGACTACGCGATCAAGGCCGCCGAAACCGGCCGCCTGGTGCTGACCGCGATTCCGGCGCCCGACGTTGCCAGCACCCTGCGGCTGGTGTATTCGATGCTCGCTTCCGATGAGATCGCCCGATTCCGGTTCACCCAGACGCTCTGCGCTATCGTCGCCCAGCAGCTGGTTCCGGCCGCGGACGGAGGCCGGCTCCCGGCGGTGGAGATCCTCGTGGCCACGCCGGATAACCGGGAGGTCCTGCGTGATCCCGCCCGGATCGGCGACATCAAGGAGATGATCGCCGACGAGAAGGGCAAGTCGGGAATGCAGACCTATGAGCAGCATCTCGCTGAGCTCGCCGAGAGCGAGCTGATCACCACCGAAACCGCCAAAGCGCTGGGCGCGCTGCCGGAGCGAAAAGGACGGGGACGGAAGGGGTCCGCCGACTAGTGTTCGGTCCGGGCCGGTCCTGTGTCGTCGTCGTCGGGGCGCAATGGGGCGACGAGGGCAAAGGGAAGATCGTCGATGTGCTCGCCGAGCAGGCCGACCTGGTGGTGCGCTACCAGGGTGGCGCCAACGCGGGCCACACGGTCGTGGTGGGCTCCTCCCAGTTCGTGCTGCGGCTGATACCCTCCGGCATTCTCAACCCGCACGCGATGTGTGTTCTGGGCAACGGCGTCGTGATCGATCCCGCCGCGCTGTTCGAGGAGCTGGATGCCCTGAACGCCAGGAAGATCGATGTCGGGGGACGGCTGGTCGTTTCCGATCGGGCCCATCTGGTGCTTCCCTATCACAAGCTGCTCGATACCGCGGGAGAGCGGCGCCAGCAGATCGGAACCACCGGGCGTGGCATCGGGCCCGCGTATGAGGACAAGGTCGGCCGGCGCGGGATCCGGGTCGGCGACCTCCGGAACCCGGAGGAATCCCATCGCTTGGTCCGGGAAGGGGTCGATCGCGCGAACCGGCTGCTCCAGCTCGCGGGGATGAGTGAACAGGCCTCCTCCGAGGA
This sequence comes from uncultured Gemmatimonadales bacterium, assembly GCA_963841505.1. Classification (GTDB taxonomy): domain Bacteria; phylum Gemmatimonadota; class Gemmatimonadetes; order Gemmatimonadales; family GWC2-71-9; genus JABFSM01. The sequence goes on along the minus strand of CAWJCZ010000010.1, from coordinate 130,126 downwards.
CCATGTGAGGCTCCTCGACGCAGGTTGCGTCCCGTTTACTCCCCCTGGCGGCGGATACCGGGGCCTTGCTGCACCAATCGCTCCGGAGCGGGAAGAAAGTGCTGCTGGAGGGCGCCCAGGGCGCGTTGCTCGATGTGGATCACGGGACCTATCCCTACGTGACCTCCTCGACCACGACAGCGGGCGGGGCGGCCCCTGGGGCCGGCATCGGCCCGACCGCCATCCAGGCGGTGCTTGGGGTGGTAAAGGCCTATACCACCCGGGTCGGGAATGGGCCGCTGCCTACCACCGCGGAGCCCGAGGTCGAAGACCGGCTCCGAAAAATCGGCGGAGAATTCGGCGCCGTGACCGGGCGGCCCCGGCGTTGTGGGTGGTTCGATGCGAGCGTGGTTCGCTACGCGGCAAGGATCAACGGGCTCACCGCCCTGGCGGTGACCAAGCTGGATGTCCTGGACGGATTCGAAACGATACCGGTGGCAAACCGGTACCAGCTCAACGCCGCCGCCCTGGACGACATGCCATCGGAGGCCGGGCGGCTCGAACAGGTGCGCCCGGTGTATGAGACGCTGCCGGGGTGGCGGAAGCCGCACCGACGGGGCCCGCGGGTTAGGCAGACCTCCCCCGGGAGGCCCGGGCCTATCTTGACCGGCTGGAGGAGCTCTCCGGGGTCGCCGATCCGCTACGTCAGCGTGGGAACCCGGAGAGATCAGATCATAGAGGTGAGAAGGTGAGAAGGTGAGAAGGTGAGAGGTGGAGTGAGAAGGGGGGCCCTCTCACCTCTCACCTCTCACCTGTCACCTTCTTTATTGCTGGTACGTCGCGAACCAGGTTGCCACGTTGAACCCGACCGGGTTGATCTCGTAGAACCGGTTCCGCGAGAAATACCCGGTGGTCGGGAAGTAGGGCGGGGGATCGGTGAGTCCGCAGGCATTGTAGGAGTACCGCTTGATGTACCCGTAGCCGCTCGAGAGGCCGACCGCTCCCCGGATGTTCTGAATCACCCCGCCGGTCAACCGGAGGCAGCCCCGGCCCCAGGGGGAGCCATCGCAATCCTCCACCGCAAGACTCTGGGGGCCCTGGTCATAGTTGTTCGCGGTGAAACTATTCAGCGCCAGCACGATGGCGTGCACATTCTCGTCCTTGTTCCCATAGGCCTTCATGGTGGACCAGTTCCCATTGGGGAGCCGGAGTGGTGTGTTGAGCGCGTTGTCGGCGATGATGACGTCGGTCCCGGCAAAGAGTCCCAGGATGTCGTCGCAGATCCCCAGGGCGGGGTCGATCGATTGCTGGATGTCGTCACCGACGATGATCTGGCTGGGCGAGACCAGAGTCACCCGGCCCCGCAGGGTCCCGCTGATCACCACCTTGCCGTCCACGTAGATCACGCCCTTGAAGTTGGGGTTGAGGGCGCGGGTGATCGGATGGAAGTAAGGCGCTTCGGCGCCCTTGATCGCGGTGAGGCGCGAGTCCACCGCGCCAGTCCCATGGCACCCAGGCGCCGTCTCCGTTGGAGGCTACCCAGCCGTTGGTCAGGTTCTTGTCGCCACCCAGGTAGCACTTCGCGTTCCCCATCTGGATCGAGAGGTTGGAGTTGGTCGTGGAGTTCGTGCTGTGGTTGTGCGGGGACGCAGTCGTGCCGGTGTGGCTGCCCGCCGCCATGAACGGGGAGGTGCCCGCAGTCCCGAAGTCGCCACAATTACGGACGGTGTTTGCGTCGGGCTGATAGGCGCCGCCCGGCCTGATGGCGGTCACGAAGTCCTCGTTCCCGCTCACCCCCTGGTAGACCTTGATGAAGCCTTCGTCGTCGTCGGCTACGCTGCCGTTGCCGTTCAGGTCCACCGCCACGAATTCCACCCGGGTGCGCGCGGCGCCAGTGCCACCGGTACTGTACCCGGCAAAGTAGGTATTCCCCGCCTGGGCCTGAGTTCGCAGTTTGGTCAGGTCGGTCATCGTCGGCATCGGGATGACGGGCACCCCGGTGGTGTAGCCTTTGTCGAAGGTCCCGTACCCTGGGCTGTTGACCGTCCCGGCGGTGCGGACATCGTCCCAGAATCGGGCCCCGGTCGAGTGGATCGTGATATCGTCGTTGGAGTGGAGCGGGCCCATGATCTGGTCGCCGCCACCGAAGACGATCACGCCCTCGTTGGTGGAGAAATAGGCGTACTTGGCAAAGCTGGTTTGGGTGATTTCCAGCCGGCGCACTACCTGGATATTGGTGTTGTCGGTCACCCGGCTGATGATGCTGCCGAAGATGCCGTACTGACCGGAGGAGACGCCGCTCGGGCCGGCCCAGGTCCACCGGGTCAGGCCGGGAATCACCGTGCCGCTCGCGTCGGTGACCGCGACGCCGTTCTCCAGCGTCACGTAGCCACTGTCGGGGTACAGGCCGACGGTCCCGTTGAGCCGGCTCCGGCCTTCTTCGAGGCCCGCGAGGGCCCCGTCGGTCACCAGGGCAAACCGCTCATTGTAGCGCCGGATCAGCCCGGTATTCATCGTCATCATACCGGCGCCCAAGGCCAGCGCACTCAGCGCGAAGGCCAGCAGGAGTACCGTGATCAGCGCGATGCCGCGTTCGTTCCTGCGCATACCTTCCTCCGTCAGGGAACTGTTACTGAGTTCGAAGTGCTCTGGCTCGACAATGCCGGGGTGCAATCCTGCGCCGCCACCCGGTACTGGTAGGAGACGCCACTGGTCACCTGGGTGTCCTTGTCACTGTAGGTCACGGTCCCGGAGGACGCGGACGCCGCGAGGGACTTGAGCGGATCGCCCCAGAGGCCGGCGACCCCGACCCGGCGCCAGATCACGTAGCGGATCACGTCGGTTTCCCCGCTCAGCTCGTCGACCGAGCGGTTCCAGGTTAGCACGATACCCGCCGGTGGCGTCGCGCTGTAGACCGCGGTCACCGGATTGCCGAAGAGTGGCGTGTCACCACAGGTCGAGAGTTTCTTGATGCCCGCGTTGGGCATCACCATCATCGCGTTGGTATCGCGGATCCGTTCGTCCGTTCCGGTCCTCCCATTGGTGACCCGGTAGCGCATTTCCACCGCCCGCACCAGATCGATCCGCGACACCGCCCCGGTGTCGGGCAGGCTCCCGTGGACTGCCGCACTGTGGGCCAGGGGATACCAGGCGGTCGGCACCGAGTCGAGCGTGGCGTTGACCCCCACCGGCGCGTTCTCGTAGTAGTACCGGAAGAAATTCCCGGTGGTCGGCGGCAGGATGTTCCGCATCAGGACTTCGGTGGGACGCGCGTTCACCCGGCGCATCAGCACATAGTCGTCGGTCCGACTCGTCGCGGTATCGAGCGTGAACCAGAACATCACCGTCTCCGCGGCGCTGTTGAGATAGTCCGCCTTGGGATAGGTGAACGACGGGCTGGAGCCGGGAATGGTCGTCGCAGCGGACAGGGGCCAGGCCTGGACTTCGCCGGCTGGCGCATCCGGGTCAATGTACACGGCCGAGATATCCCCGACGATGTTCGACACCAGGTCGGCGTTGAAGGCGAAGGCACTGGGTCCGGCGTAATCCACCGTAGGCTGCTTGGCGGCGGTATTGGCGCCGGCGAGCCGGAGATCCTGCTCCACCTGGTCCACGCCATAGCGGAGATTCTGGAGAATCCCCAGCTCGTCGCCGCCCTTCCGGAATCCCCGGGATTGACTGCCGATCGCCGTGACCACGCCTCCCAGGACGATCAGGAAGACGGTCATGGCAACCATCAGCTCGACCAGGGACAAGCCCCGTTCGTTGCGAATCGAAGAGGATCTCATGGGGGCGCGATCGTGACGGTTCGGGAAACATTGGAGGTGAGCTGGGAACCGCTCACCGTGACGGTCACCCTCTTGTAGTCATTGGGCTGGCCCACCCCGCCGGTCCGGGTGATCGTGGTGACCCGGGTCAGCCCGGTAACCGGGGTGTTGCTCTCGGTGACGGCAAAGGTGGCTTCCAGGGTAGAGTACGTGGGCCACGCGCGCACCCGGGCAATCCGTGCGTCCGCCGAAGCGGAGGCAAGGGTGCGGGTGCGGTCGTCGGTCACGCTGCGGATCATCCGGGAAGTCACCCGCATGAGGGAGAGCGCCGCGATGCCCAGGATGACCACCGCGATCAGGACCTCGATGAGGGTGAAGCCGTTTCGGCGAGTCTTGGTTCGCATCAGAAGGCCTTGAGCCAGGTGCTGCCGCTGCCCGAGTATTTGAACCACTCGATCCGTCCCGTCGCGCGGATGATCTCGATCGCCCGGGTGTCCCGGTTGCGCTTGGTCAGTCCGGCGGCCGCCTTGGTCGAGGTCAGATAGAGGCCGCCGAAGCGCTCGCCGAACCGTTCCGGTGAAAGACCAGGGTCTGGGAGCCGTTGGATAGGGTGACCGGGCCGGCCCCGAAACCGCGGGCTGGAGCCCCGGCGCGCCCGAACACGATCTGCCGTTCCAGCGCCACGCCCCGGGTGCGTTCGGTGCCGTCGGCGATGCCGTTGTTGTTGGCATCGAAGACCAGCCGAATCCGGTTGTTCGGGGCGTCGAAAATCACCACCACATCGTGCTGGCGAGCCACCGCTTCCCGCTGGGCAGCCTGGAGGGTGGTGGCGACCTGGATCATCGCCGCATCGGCGCTGCTCCGCAGAGAATCAATGGCCGGATAGGCGATGGCCGCAAGGATCCCGATGATCGTCACGACGACCAGAAGCTCGACCAAGCTGAAGCCGCGCGCGAGACGCGGAAAACGCGGAGCTGCCATGCCATCCTTCGTGGGAGAAACCCGGTGCCCAAATCTGCTTGTAACACAGCAATCGCCGCGCCCGGCGGGAGACGCTCCTAACCCTTTGTCCCTCACCAACCGAACCGACGATGTTGCCTCCCCGCAACACTTCCCCGGTTGATTGCATTGCAGATCGCCCAACTCTGCACTTTGCTTGCAGTTCCCAGCTTGGGCGCCCTATCTTCCCGCCCCATGGCGCAGACCTCCATCATGGACAAGCTGGTTTCCCTCTGCAAGCGCCGGGGGTTCGTTTTCCAGTCGTCAGAGATCTACGGCGGGCTTGGCTCGGTCTGGGACTACGGACCTCTGGGCGTCGAGCTCAAGCGGAACATCAAGGACCTCTGGTGGCACGCCATGGTGCGGGCCCGGGAAGACATCGAAGGCCTCGACGCCGCGATCCTGATGCACCCCCGGGTCTGGGAGGCCTCCGGGCACGTGGCCGGCTTCAGCGATCCCCTGGTCGACTGCAAGACCTGCAAGGCCCGCTTCCGCGCCGATCAGCTGGCTCAAGGGGCCTGTCCTCAGAAGCCGTCCAAGCATCCGGGAGAGCACACCACCTGTGAGCTCACCGAGCCCCGGATGTTCAACCTGATGTTCAAGACCTTCATGGGACCGGTCGAGGAGCAGGCCGCGGTGGTCTATCTGCGTCCCGAAACGGCGCAGGGGATCTACGTCAACTATCTGAACGTGCTCCAGAGCTCGCGCCAGAAGATTCCCTTCGGAATCGCCCAGATCGGGAAAGCGTTCCGCAACGAGATCACGCCCGGCAATTTCATCTTCCGAACCCGCGAGTTCGAACAGATGGAGATGCAGTTCTTCGTCAAACCGGTGGAGGCCGCCGAGTGGTTCGAACGGTGGCGCGGGTTGCGAATGGCGCTGGCACCAGGAGCTGGGGCTCGCTCCGGACAAGCTGCGGTGGCACGAGCACACCGGCGCGGAGCTGGCCCACTACGCCCGGGCGGCCTACGACATCGAGTACCAATTCCCCTTCGGATGGAATGAGATCGAAGGCATTCACAACCGGGGAGACTTCGACCTGACTCGCCACCAGGAGTACTCCGGGAAGAAGCTGGAGTACTTCGACCAGGCCGCCAATGCCCGATACCTGCCATTCATCGTCGAAACGTCCGCCGGCGCGGACCGGGTCGCGCTGACCGTGCTGGTGGACGCCTTCCGGGAGGAGCAGGTCGAAGGTGAAACCAGGACGGTGCTGGGTTTCGCACCCCGTGTCGCGCCGATCAAGGTGGCCGTCCTGCCCCTGGTCAACAAGGATGGAATGCCCGAGATCGCGCTCGAGCTCTACAACAACCTGCGGAAACACTTCGCCGCGTTTCACGATGACGGTGGCGCCATTGGACGGCGGTATCGCCGGATGGATGAGATCGGCACCCCGTTCTGCGTCACCGTCGACGGACAGAGCGCCGCCGACCGCACCGTGACGATCCGGGAGCGGGACACCATGGCGCAGGAGCGGATCTCGCTCGACGCCGTCGCGGAGTATCTCACCGACCGTCTCTGAGCCGCGCGTGCAGCTCTCAGGAATTCGAGCGCCTGGTCCAGCGCCTGACCGGCGAAATCCCCGCCGAGTTCCTCGAGGGCATCGTGGACGTCTCGATATCGCCTCGTGCGGTTCCTCACCCCGGGCAGGAGGGTGTCTGGACCCTGGGCGAATGCATTCCCCTGCCGGCGACCGATCCGGACCCCCGAAGCCTCCACAGCCGGATCGTGCTCTACTTCGGCTCGTTTCGGGCGCTGGCGGAGGATGCGGCGCGATTTCGACTGGGAGGAAGAAATCTGGGACACCCTCACCCATGAAGTGCGGCATCACGTAGAATGGAAGGCCCGGGTCCCTGACCTCGAAGCCTTCGATCTCGCCGCCGAGGCAAACTTTGCGCGTCAGGCGGGTCAATCATTCGATCCGCTGTTCTACCGGGATGGCGTTCCCCGGCCCGATGGTTCCTATCAGGTGGACGACGACATCTTCGTTGAGCGCCTCGTCTCCGCCATTCCTCCGTGGCTCGAGCTTCGCTGGGCTGGCATGGCCTACCGGATTGCGGTACCGGCGGGAGCCCATCTTCCGGCGTTTCTCCGGATCGAGGGAGTGCGGTATGCCCCGCCCGGAGATCTGGTCCTCGTCCTCCGACACGTACCCGCATTCGCGACGCCTTCCGCAGGGTCCCGGTCTTTGTCGCCATGGTAGAAGCCACGCGCAATGCCGGATTACCTTCCTGACTCGGAATCCCCATGATCCACGAAGCCACGACTTCTCTTGCGCCCTCCGAGGTGATTGCCCGCGCCAAGGCGTTCTTTGCCGAGCGGGTGCCCAATCAGGCCGCCTTCCCGGAGAAGGAGGGAAGGCCTTCCTGACTCTGCGAGGGCAGGGAGGGGAGGAGATCACCCTGGCAGTGATTCCCGGCGATCAGGTCAACCGGATCCGTGCCTCCACCTTGTTCTTCGATCAGGCGCTGGCCCGCTTTCTCTCGACCCTTCCGGGGGGAGGGAAGCCGCATGAGAGTGATGGTGCTGGATACCTGGGATGAGTACACGGTGGATCTTCCTCCCGATGCCTCGGTGGCTGGATCTCAAGCGTGAGGCGCTGTCGCGGGCTCGAGTCGGCCGATCTCCCGAGGAATACGAAGTGAAGTACAACGGCGCCAGACTCGATGAGCAGTCTGGTTCGCTGGGTCAGCTCGGGCTCCCTTCCGACGCGCCCGTGATCGTGCTGCCCCGTCGGCGCCGCCCGGCGCGCTAGTCCACTCGCAGTGCCGCTGCCCGCGGTCTTTACCTCGAGTCCGCTGTCTCGACCACCGTCCCGGACCGGCCCATCCCGAGTCGCCGGCCCGACTCCGGCTGGTCCAGCAGGCCATTCGAGCCCGCGATGCCGCTGGCCCTCCGACGAATCGGAGCCCGCGTCCGCGCGAGGCGCTCGAGCGGGTCCATCCCCCCGAATACATCGAGCGGCTGGAGCGCCTCGCAGCGAGCGGCGGAGCCATGCTCGACCCCGACACCTTTCTCAGCTCCGCGAGCTTCGAGGCGGCGCGGGCCGGTGCAGGAGCGGCGCTCGGCGCGCTGCGCCATGCCCTCGAGACCGGACGGCATGCCTTCGCGGCGATCCGGCCCCCGGGGCATCATGCCCTGCGGGAAACCGCGATGGGGTTCTGTTTCTTTGGCAATGTGGTGGTCGCGGCGCGGGAAGCCCAGGCGCTGGGCGACCAGGACGTCCTGATCGTCGACTGGGATGTTCACCACGGGAACGGCACCCAGGCCCTGGTCGAGCAGGATCCCACCATCCGGTTCGTCTCGCTGCACCAGTGGCCCCACTATCCCGGCACCGGCGCGGCGGCGGAGCGGGGCGTCGGCAACGTCTTCAACGTGCCGCGTCCCCCCGGGCTCGCGCCGGAGGAATACGTCGACGATCTGGGCCAGGCGGGGTCGCGAGCGCCCTGGAGGAGTGGCGGCCCGGCGTGATCCTCGTCTCCGCGGGTTATGACAGCCTCCGGGGCGACCCCCTCGGCGGGTTCACCCTGGAGCCCGAACACTGCGCCGGCCTGATCGGGACGTTGCGAACCCTCGCGCCGGATGTGCCCATCGTGGGAGTGATGGAAGGCGGCTACCTGCCGGCCCGGCTGGCGGCCGGGGTGCTCGCCACCCTCGAGGCGCTGGTTTGACGCCATCTCCCGACGAGCCTATACTCGCCGGCACCTGACGCCCCGAGCCGATCCGTGTCTCTCCGACTCAATGCCGACATCCTGGAGCTCAAGACCCGCCATCCCTTCGTGATCGCGCGGGGGTCCCAGGATACCTATCGCACCGTCGCCATCCGGCTGGTCGATCGGGATGGGGTGGAAGGGCTGGGGCGAAGCGGCGCCGCAGCGTTTCTATGGCGAGACTCCCGGAAACCGTGCTGGCCGCGCTCGAGGTGTACGCCACGGCATTGCCGACCCAGCCGTTCCACCTGGAAGATGCCGAGGCCCGTTTCGCCACCGTGCTGAGCGGGAATAATTCTGCCCGGGCCGCGCTCTCCGCTGCGCTGCACGACCTGGTCGGCAAGCGGCTTGGCGCGCCGGTGCATCGCCTGTTCGGTCTCGATCCCGCCCGCTGCCCGATCTCCACCTTCACCATCGGGATCGATACGCCGGAGCGGATCCGCATGAAGGTCAAGGAGGCGGAGGCCTACCCGGTGCTCAAGATCAAGCTGGGTACCACGGACGACCTGGGGATTCTGCAGGCCATCCGGGAAGCCACCCGGAAGGAGCTTCGGGTCGACGCCAACGGCGGGTGGAATCGCAAGCAGGCGATCCGCATGCTGCCGGTGCTGGAGGAATTCGGGGTCACCGTCCTGGAACAGCCGCTCCACCCGGAAGACATCGAGGGCCTCGGCACCATAACCCGCGCGAGCCGGATCCCGGTGATCGCCGACGAGAGCTGTCTCACCGCCGGCGACATTCCCCGTCTGGTGGGGATGGTGGACGGGATCAACATCAAGCTCGCCAAGACCGGCGGACTGCGGGAGGCCCTGCGGATGATCGCGATCGCCCGGGCCCACCACATGATGGTGATGGTCGGCTGCATGATCGAAACCTCGGTCGGGATCACCGCGGCCGCGCAGGTGTGCCCGCTGGTTGATATCTGCGACCTCGATGGCGCCGCGCTGCTCGCGAGCGAACCCTATGCAGGCGCCACGATCGAGGGCGGGCAGCTCAAGCTTCCCGAGGGGCCGGGGCTCGGCCTCTCGAGGCGATGACCGACCGCTTCGCCAAAGTCGCCCTTCCGCTTCCGCTCTTCGAGCCCTACCACTACCGCATTCCCGAGATTCTCGCCGACCGGATCGTTCCGGGCGCCCGCGTCGTGGTGCCGGTGCGGCGGCGTGAGCTGGTCGGCATCGTGGTGGAAGTCACCAGCGATACGCCCGCCATCGAGGTACGCGAGATCCTGGCCGCACCCGATCCCGAGCCGGCGTTGCCGGGTCCACTCCTCCGGACCGCTGAATGGATGGCAGCGTACTACGGCGCTCCGGTCGGCTTGGCCCTCAAAGCCGTCTTGCCGGGCTCGCTCTGGGGCAGCTCACGGGTCCATCTCCGTCTGACCGGTTCGCTCGGGGCGGAGCTGGGCGGCCTCGCGGGGCAGGTGGTCGCGTGGGTAGCCAATCGTGGGGGCCAGGCGCCGCTCGATACCGCGGCTCGACACTTTCGGAAGCCGCTCTGGGACGTTGCGGACCGGTTCAGCCGGGTCGGCGCCGCGGAGCTGGTGGTGACGCCGGCGGAGACCGGTGGCGGGGTTCGGGTGGTCCGGTGGCTCGAGTTGCACCCGGACCGCCTGACTCTGGTCGAACGTAACGAGCGGTTTGTCCGCCGGGGGAGGCAGCGCGAGCTCTATGAGACCCTCGAGTCGCTGGGTGGCTCCGCTGCGATCGCCCACCTCCGGGAGGCCCTCGGCTTCTCCGATCAGGTGATGCGGGCCCTGGTCAGCTCCGGACTCGCGGCGGTACGGGAAGTGGAACAGGTTCGGGATCCCTTCGACGGCGTTGCCACGTCGCTGCCACCAGAGATGCTGACCACCGAGCAGGGACAGGTGCTGGAGCGGCTGGAAGACCTGCGGCCGGGGGAGGGAGCGGTCCTCTTCGGAGTGACCGGGAGCGGCAAGACCCTGGTGTACCTTCGCGCCGCCCAGCGAGTCGTGGAGGCGGGACGCGGGGTGATCATCCTGGTTCCCGAAATCGGACTGACTCCCCAGATGGTGAGCCGGGTGCGGGGACTCTTCGGGGATCAGGTGGCGGTACTCCACAGCGGTCTCTCGGAAGGGGAGCGCGCCGACGCCTGGCGTCAGCTTCGCCGGGGAGACCGGCGGGTTGCGGTCGGAGCCCGCTCGGCGTTGTTCGCGCCGGTGCCCGATCTCGGCCTCATCGTGGTAGACGAGGAACACGAGGCGAGTTACAAGAACGGCGAAGCGCCCCGCTACCATGCCCGCGAAGTCGCCCGGGTCAGGGCCCACCTTGAAGGCGCCCGGCTCATCCTGGGGAGCGCCACCCCCTCGCTGGAAACCTTCTGGCGTACCGGCCCGGCCGCACGCGACTCGGAACGACTTGCCCTGCTCCGGCTGCCCCGTCGGGTCGGAGACCGGCCCCTTCCCCCCGTCGAGCTGGTCGATCTCCGCTCCGCTCCGGTCCTGGCCACCGGACACGCCGTCCCGTGGAGCGAGGCGCTGGATCTCGCGCTCAACGAAGTCCTCGCTCGTCAGGAGCAGGCGATTCTTCTGCTCAACCGGAGGGGCTACGCGTCGTTTCTCCAGTGTCCCGCCTGCGGGGTCGTCCCGGAATGCCCCGACTGCTCGATCGCCCTCACGCTGCACCGGGTTCCCCCCGGGTTACGGTGCCACTATTGCGCGCGCCGGTTTCCGGTTCCTGCGACCTGTGCTGCGTGCGGCCATCCGGTGCAGCGAGCCCGAGGGGTCGGCACCCAGCAATTGGAGAGTCTGGTCGCGAGCCGGTTCCCTTCCGCGCGACTTGCCCGCATGGACCTGGACACGACGTCGGCGCGGTGGAGTCATCACCGGATTCTTGAGCGGATCGATCGCGGCGATGCCGACGTGCTGTTGGGCACCCAGATGATCGCCAAGGGCATGGATTTCCCCAATGTCACCCTGGTCGGTGTCGTGGACGCGGACACCGCGCTCCACCTGCCGGATTTCCGCGCCGGGGAACGGACCTTTCAGCTGGTCGCTCAGGTGGCCGGACGGGCCGGACGGGGGCCGAAAGGCGGGAAGGTGGTGGTGCAGACCAGGAATCCCGACCACCCGGCGCTCCGTTTTGCCGCGGGGCACGACGCCGAAGGATTCCTCGCCCAGGAGGCCGGTCGCCCGTCAGGATCCGCCGTATCCGCCCGAGACCAGCCTGCTCAACGTCGTGATCTCGGGAGAAGACGAGCGCCGGACCGGGGAGGAAGCGAGCCGAGTCGCGGGCTGGCTGGGAGACCTGCTGACCTCCCAGCAGGTGCCGCTCGCGGTGCTGGGTCCGGCCCCTTGCCCCATAACCCGCATCAAGGGCCAGTGGCGCTGGCATCTGCTGGTGAAAGGGCCGGCCGAGGAGATCGGCCGGCTGGTTCGCTACGCGGCCGGGCGGCTGGAGCCGAATCGGGGCACCAGGATCGTGCTGGATCGCGATCCGGTTGCTCTGCTCTAGGGTTCTTTCACGGCGAGGAGTGCGCGGTGCCGAACTCCAGCTCGAGCCCGAGATAGCCGGAGCGACCCGGGGCGGGCTCCAGGATCCGGCCGCCGGCGCCGTTCAGGTTGACCGAACCCACGTACTTCCGGTCGAAGACATTCTGGATCGCGGCAAAAGGCCGCAGGGCGTTTCGCCCCAGCTCCACTCCCCGCTCACCCGCAGGGTCGTGACCCCGACCCCCCATCCCTCCACCAAGAGGGTGTTCTGGTCGTCCCCGTACACCGATCCCGCGATGAGCTGCTCCAGCTCGGCCCGCAGTGGTCCGGGATGGATGCCCAGCGTGGCGCGAAGAAAATGGCGAGGCACGCCGGCCAGCCGGTTGCCGTCGAGCGTGTCGGTGGTGGCGCCGTTCCGGATCCGATACTCCGCGAAGCTGGTACCGCCCGTAGGTGTAGGCCAGCGTGGAGGCTGATCCAGGACCGCGGCTCGATGCCTAACCCGCCCTCGATGCCCCGCACCCGGACCCTGCCGGCGTTCTCGAAATAGGCCCGGCCGTCGACTTCCCGGGCCTGGATGATCGCGTCATGGATCCGGTTTCCGAAGGCGGCCACCCGGTAGTCCAGGATGCCTCCCACCCGGCCCCGGGCGCCCATCTCGGCCGAGAGGGTCCGCTGGGGGCCGAGTTCGGTGTTGAAGCCGAGATTGCCGGTCGTGTTCACCAGCTCGGTCGTGGTGGGCGATTCGAAGCTGGTGGCGCCATTGACGTAGAGCGTCACGTCGGGTGCGACGACGTAGCTCGCACCCAGGCTGCCGCTCGGGTCGCTCATGGTGCGTTCGCCTCCCCGGTCGATCCCCCCAGCTTGAGCCCATCGCGAACCCGGAACACCAGGTGGTCGTACCGCCCGGCCGCCAGCAGGAGCAGCCGATCGGTCGGGGCCCAGCGCAATTCGAGATAGGGCCCGAGTTCGGTGACCGTCTCGACCTGGTCCACGAACGGCGGAGCCGATGGGGCGTCCTTCGAAGCTCCGCTGGTTCCGCCGGTGATCCCGCATCCCCTGGAGATCGACCCCGGCGGAGAGTCGCAGCGCTTCGCTCGCGGGACGGAGTGGCAGGGAGCCCGCGAGACGGACTCCGCCGACCCGTCGGTCGATGGCGCTGTAGGTCCCGTTTCGAGCGGTGATCGCGGGCGGGGTCGGAGGGCGGTGTGGCCAGTGGATTCTCGAGATCGCGGAGCAATCCGAAGGCGGTGACTTCGACGCAGCTCGCCCCGGTTCGCCGAACCATCGGTAGCGGATCGACGCCTGCTGCTGGGTCACGCTCTTGTCGGCCCCCCGGAGGATATTGCTGGCCGCCGCGCTGTCCCGGGTTTGGGCATATTCGTCGAAGGTCAGCGCGCCGGGATGTTCGGCCTGGGGTGCGTCGGCGAGCGCCAGGCGAATCCGCGAGAGTCGAGTGACCACTCAGGTCGACCTCGAGCTTCCCGTTGAATTGCCAGGCCGATGCGGCGCTGTGCTGGCGGAACCCGTCGGTGCCGAACCGGGAGAGCGAACCCAGCGCGCGGAATCGTCCCCGCTGGGTTCCCAGTACGGATTGAGCCTTCCAGGTTCCGAAGCTGCCACCTTCGATCCGGAGTCGGGCGGTCCAGGGCAGCAGGGGAGTCTCGGTCGTGAAGGACGAGCACTCCCCCGGAGGCATTGCCGTAAAGGGCCCCCGCCGATCCGGTGAGCACTTCGACCCGGTCGATCATGCCCAGATCGAGATTGGTCAGCTGGCTCTGTCCATCGGGAAGGGTCTGGGGAACCCCGTCGATCAGCACCTTCACCCCCCGCAGTCCGAAGTTGGCCCGGCTCCCCGCGCCCCGCAGGGAAATCCGCTGATCGAGCGAGTAGTTGTAGCGATTGAGGACCACGACTCCGGGGATCCGGCTCAGCGCCTCGTCCAGCCCGAGGGTCGGCTGGGCGGTCCGCACCGCGCGGGCGTCCAGCACGCCGATCGCCATCGGCAGGCGAGTCGGCGATCTCCACCGACCGGGTGACGCTGACGGTGACCGGCGGAAGCCTAACCCGCTTCGCCGTGTCGGCCCGCGTCTGCCGTGTCGGCGCCCGGCGGCCCTTGCAGAGCGCCAGGAGTCAGCGCGATGGGAATCATGAGCCCCAAACTTACTGCGGCCGGCGCCTGCCATCCTACCGTCCGACCGATCAGTCCTCTAGCTTCCGCCATTCCATGACGAGCCCTCTCGCCACCCCGCTCGGTCCCGGTCTGGGTGCCGGATGGGAACGGCTGGCCCTGCTCTTTCGCGATGCACTGCCGGTCGACCAGGTGGATGCGATCTGGATCTTCCGAGTGGTGCGGCGCGAAGGCCGCGATTTCGGGACCGCCATTCTCTCCCGCCTGGAGCAGGACCGGCGCCGCATCTACACCGCCCGTTTCATCCACACCGTCAAAGGCACCAAGCGGGGCGGGTTCGAATGGGACCTTCAGGAGGCCGGCAGCGGTCCACCCGAGGCCCTCGACCAGCTTCTGGCTCTGGTGCCGCATCGCTCGGAGGATGAGGAACCCCCCGCGCCGGTCGATCCTGCCAACTGGTTTCCCGAACGCCTTCCACCGCCAGCTCCATGAGCGATACCCCGAGTCTGGGGATCGCGATTGCGTTTATCGGCGGGTTGCTGAGCTTCCTTTCGCCCTGCGTATTGCCCCTGGTCCCGTCCTATCTCGGGTTCGTGACCGGCCTCACTTTCGATGAAATCGGCGATCGACGCCGGATCGCGATGCTCCACGCCGGACTCTTCGTACTCGGCTTTTCGATCATCTTCATGATCTTCGGTGCGAGCGCCACCGCGCTGGGACGGGTGCTCAAGTACTACGAGATCTGGATTCAGCGGGTCGGCGGTGCGCTGATCATCCTGTTCGGCCTGTATTGCCTCGGCGTGGTTCGATTTCGGCTGGATGGATCGCGACGCCAGGATCCACCTCGACCGGAAGCCGGTCGGATACCTGGGGTCGGTCCTGGTCGGGATGGCTTTTGCCGCGGGATGGACGCCGTGCATCGGTCCGATCCTGGGCGGGATCCTGGGGCTCGCCGCGTCGGAAGAAACCGTGACCAGGGGAATCGTGCTGCTCGGGGCGTACTCCCTGGGTCTTGCGGTTCCTTTCCTCCTTGCGGCATTCGCGGTAGAGAGCTTTCTGGATTGGTTTCAGCGATTCCGCCGCCACCTGCGTTGGGTGCAACGGCTGAGCGGGGCCTTCCTTCTTGTGGTCGGTTTCCTCCTGATGACCGGACAATTCACTCAGGATGGCCGCCTGGCTGCAGGGCATTACCCCGTCATTCCTTCGGACCCGATTGTAAGCTGGTATCAGGGGGTTAGTCGTCTCCTTCCGTAGCTCTGAAGGTTCCCGTGGCGAGAATTCTCGACACTACTGGGAGGCTTATGCGCCAGACCTCCGAAAAGCTCTTTGACCGTTCGCCATGGCCGGGCTGATTCTGCTGGCCTCCTGTGGTCCCAAGGGGGAGTCGAACCCGGCGACCGATACCGTGGCCCAGAAGGTCCAATTCCCGAATTCCGACACGAGTCTCGCCTTCGGCGACCGACCAGTGAGCCCGCCGCCGGCTCCGGCTCCGGCCCCCGCGCCTCGGCCCACGCCGCCCCCGGCGCCCCGCCCGAGCCCTTCGCCCGCCCCGACTCCCGCTCCTGCTCCCCAGCCGGCGCCGGCGCGGCCCGCGCCCCAGCTCGCGGTAGGAACGACGTTCGAAGCAACCGCGACCCGCGAAATCACTTCAAAGGTCAATAAGGCGGGGGAACAGTTCACCGCACGGATCGCCGAGGATATCTAGTCGGCTGATGGCCGGGTCGTGATCCCTGCCGGCTCCGAGATCGTGCTGACCATCTCGCAGATCAAGCCCGCACCGAACAAGGGCGCCAAGGATGGCACTCTCGTGCTCGCCGCCACCAGCGTCACGATCAATGGCCAGACCAGGCCGATCGATGCCGAAGTGACCTACGTGGAGCACACCCTGAAGGGTCGCGGTGTGGGTACCAGTGAGGCCGCCAAGGTGGGCGCCGGTGCAGCCGCGGGTGCCATCATCGGGAAAGTGATCGGGGGCGGAGCGGGCGCGGCCGCCGGTGCGGTGACCGGCGCTGCGGCTGGCGCGGCGGTCGCAGTCGAAACCGCCGATCGTGACGTGGTGATCCCGGAGGGCGGAAAGATCCGGATCGTCGCTGAAATCGCCACTGGTCGCCGACTAGTACCCCGCGCCACCTCCGCCCCGGCGGGGGTCACTGACGCCTTGCCAGCCCTGGGGAACGCGGATGATGGCTTCCACGTCTCCCCAGGGCTTTTCTTCCTTAACCGCGTGGCCCATCGCGCGGAGCGAATCGAGTACCGCCTTCAGGAATCCGCCTTTCTCGACCCGAATCGTGTCCGGCAACGCCTGATGATGGAGGCGGGGGGCGGCCACCGCGTCGGCCAGCGCCATGTGGTGATCCAGCACGTTGGAAATCACGTGATACACCATGGTGATGATGCGGGGCCCTCCCGGGGTACCCACCACCATGAAGAGTTGCCCCTGCGGATCGAGCACGATGCTCGGGCGTCATCGCCGAGAGCATGCGCTTGCCCGGCTGCACGGCGTTGGCTTCGCCCTGCACCAGACCGTACATGTTGGGCTTGCCGGGCGCGGTGGCGAAGTCGTCCATCTCGTCGTTGAGCAGAAACCCCGCGCCGGTCACGGTCACCCCTGATCCATAGCTGTTGTTGAGCGTGGTGGTGCAGCTCACCGCGTTGCCATCGGCGTCCACCACCGAGTAGTGGGTGGTCCACGACCCGCCCACCCTGGCCTGGAACATCGGGGTCGGCGTGGCTCTTCGCAGATCGATCTGGTTCCGCAGGCTTTCGGCGTGCTCCTTCGACATGAGCCTCGCGATAGGCGCCTGGACGAACGCCGGGTCCCCCAGATAGGTGTTGCGGTCCATGAAGGCGCGCCGCATCGCCTCGGTCTCACGATGGAGCAGCCCGGTCGAGCCGAAGCCGGGCAGGGAACCGAACCCTTCCAGGATGTTGAGGATCGTCGCCATGGTCACCCCGCCCGAGCTGGAGGGCGGCATCGAGTAGATGGTGTGGCCGCGATAGGTCGTCATCACCGGCTCCCGCCAGATCGGGCGATACGCCGGCCAGGTCTTCGCGGGTTATGATCCCCCCGCTCCGTTCCATTTCCGCGATGATCAGCCTGGCGACCTTGCCCTGGTAGAACCCGGCCGCGCCATGGTCCCGGATCGCCAGAAGGGTTCGGGCCAGATCGGGTTGCCTGAGCCGGGTCCCGATGGCGGGTGCGTGGCCGTCGGGAAGAAATTGCTTGCGGGAGGCCGGGAAGAGATAGAGCCGGTCCCGGTCGCTGTCGATCGAATGGCTCCGTACCGAGTCGATGACAAATCCATCGTGCGCGAGCGCGATGGCCGGGGCGATCACCGTGCGGAAGGGAAGCCTCCCGTAGCGGCGATGGGCCTCGACCATGCCGGCCACCGAGCCCGGAACTCCCGTGGCGAGCGCGCCGGTGATGCTCAGCCGGGAGGGATTGCCGCGAAGGTTGAGATACATGTCCCGGCCGGCTTGTCCCGGGGCGGTCTCCCGATAATCCAGGGTCTGGACCTCGCCCTTCGCGGTCCGGATCACCATGAATCCGCCGCCGCCGATGTTCCCGGCCTCAGGATGGACCACCGCCAGCGCAAATCCGACCGCCACCGCGGCATCGATCGCGTTGCCGCCATGCTGGAGGATGTCGCGACCGACCGCGCTCGCGATGGGACTCCCCGAAACCACCATGGCGTGGGCCGCTTCGGCGACCCGGGCCTTGCCGGCGAGCGACCATCCGGGATCGATCCCCGGTGTCGTCTGAGCGGAGAGCGGCCCGGTGAGGCCAGCCATGGCGAGCGTGCAAAGAGCAAGTCGGAGTCGACGCGAGTTCATCATCGTCGTAATTTACCCGGAACTCATGGCCTCGCCCATTCACGACCCTTCCGCCTCGGATATTCGTCTCACCGAGCGCCGCAACCCCCGCACCGCCGAGATCGATCGTGCCACGCCGCAGGAGCTGGTTGACCTCATTGCCGCCGAAGACGCGAGTATTCCCGCCGCTGTTGCCAGGGCGAGGGTGGAGATCGCGACCGCGCTCGAGTTCGTCGAATCCTCCTTCCGGAACGGAGGACGACTGATCTACGTGGGGGCGGGAACCAGTGGGCGACTCGGCGTGCTCGACGCTTCGGAGTGTCCACCCACCTTCGGGACTCCGCCGGAGATGGTGGTTGGGATCATCGCGGGGGGAACCGAGGCGCTCACGCCGATCCGTCGAAGGGGCCGAGGACGATCCCGGCCGGGGGTGCCGCGGCCGTGGATCAGGCCGGGGTCGGCCCCAACGATACGGTGGTCGGCATCGCGAGCAGCGGCACCACCCCCTTCGTGCGCGGCGCGCTGACCGAGCGAAGAGCTGGGGGCCAGGACCGTGTTCCTCACCTGCGTCGAGCCGGGCTCGGGATGCGGTAGAAGGCTGTGATCTCACCATTGCGGTCCTCACCGGGCCTGAGGTCGTGACCGGCAGCACCCGGATGAAGGCCGGCACCGCCACCAAGCTGGTGCTCAACACCCTCACGACCGGCGCGATGATCCGGCTCGGCAAGACCTATGGCAACCTGATGGTCGATCTTCAGGCGTGGAATCGGAAGCTGATTGATCGCGGCGAGCGGATCGTCATGGCGGTCACCGGAACCGATCGAAATGCCGCCCGCGCCGCCATCGAGGCCGCCGGAGGCAGCGTCCGAACCGCCATCGTCATGCTCCGCCGCGGATGCAATCGCGCCGAGGCCGAGGCGCTGCTCCGCACCCACGACAATCACCTTCGCCCCATCCTCGGAGAGCCTCCACCGGTCGGGGCGGAATGACCGAGCGCCCGGTGCTCGGCGTTCGGTCTCATGTCGGGGACCTCGCTCGATGGCATGGACGCCGCGCTGGTTCGTTTCACCGGCCCCACTCGTGCCGTGCTGCTCGGGTTTGCCCACCGACCCTATCATCGGGAGGAACGGCGCGAGCTCGAGGAAGCGATCCAGCGACAGGAAGGCGGGGCGAGGCGTCTCGCCCATCTGCACGGACGCATCGGAGAGTGGGCGGTCGAGGCGGTCGATCAGGTGCTGGAGCGATCGGGAATTGTGGCGAGCGCTCTCGACTTCATTGCCCTTCATGGGCAGACCATCTGGCACGAGCCGCCCATTGCCACGCTCCAGCTGGGAGAACCCGCGCTCCTGGCGGAACGTTTCGGGGTCCGGGTGGTGTCAGGGTTCCGGGGCCGCGACCTGGCCGCGGGAGGCGAAGGCGCTCCCCTGGTTCCCATGGCCGATCTGCTGCTCTTCGGCGCCGAGGATCACGGCCGGATCCTGCTGAACCTCGGCGGAATGGCGAATCTCACTTACGTGGCCCGCCGGGCGGTGGAACAGGGAGCTTTCGCCTTCGACACCGGCCCGGGAATGGCGGTGATCGATGCGGTGGCACGCCGGCGATCGATCCCGGTCTTCCCTACGACGTCGATGGGAAACTTGCGCCGCCGGCAAGGTGAACGAAGCACTCGTGGCCGATTGTCTGAACGACGCGTTCTTTCACCAAACACCGCCCAAGAGTACCGGCCGCGAATATTTCGGCGCGGAATACGCGGGACGCCTGCATGGCCGGGCCGGCCCCGATGCGGTTGCGACCGCGGTGGCGCTCACCGCCCGCAGCGTCTCCGACGCCATCACCCGCTGGACCCCGCCTCACTGCGAGGTGCTGGCATCCGGCGGCGGGTGTCAGCACCCCGTGCTCTGGAGTGCCTTGAGCGCGTCCCTGGACCAGGCCGGACGCACCCTTCGCCGATTCGACGAGGTCTTCTTTGCCGGCGCCGCGAAGGAAGCGGTCGCGTTCGCCCTCCTCGGATACCTCACGGTGCACGGGCAGCCCGGGAACCTGCCGGCGGCCACCGGCGCCAGCGGTCCCCGGGTGCTGGGCATGATCACCCCGGCATGAACCCGGGCCGCCTGGTCATTCCGGCGCTCCGGTGGCGCGCGGAATCGGGATTCGACCACGAGGCGCAGGCCATTGCGGCCTCCCTTGAATTCGGGGCCGGCGGTTTCATTCTGTTCGGGGGAACCGCCGAGGCGGTCGCCGAGCTGACGACGAGCCTAACCCGGCAAGCCGGGCGCCCTCTCCTGATGGCGTCCGACCTGGAGCGCGGGCCGGGGCAGCAGTTCGAGGGGCTCGACGAGCTGCCGCCCCCGCTCGCCCTCGCCACGCTGGAGGATCCCGCGGTGCTGCGGGGCGCCGGCGTGCTCACCGCGGTCGAGGCTCTCTCGGTCGGGGTCAACTGGGTGCTCGCCCCGGTGCTGGATCTCGACATCGAGCCGGAGAATCCCATCGTGCAGACCCGCGCCTTCGGCGCGGATCCGGTTCAGGTCGGGGCCGCCGCGGCCGCCTGGATCGTCGGGTGCGAAGCCGCCGGAGCGATCTCCTGCGCGAAACATTTTCCCGGACACGGACGGACCCGGACCGATTCGCACGTTGAGCTTCCGGTGGTCCACGCCAGCGCAGAACAGCTCCGGGCGGATATCGAGCCCTACCGGGCCGCGATCGCGGCGGGGGTTGGCTCGGTGATGACGGCCCATGTGGCCTACCCCGCGCTCGATCCCACCGGAACCCCCGCCACCTGCTCGGCGCCCATCCTGAGCGTGTTACGCCGCGAGCTCGGATTTCACGGACTCATCGTGTCCGACGCCCTGGTCATGGCCGGGGCCCGCCAGGATGGCTCCGAGGAAGCGGCCAGTCTTGCGGCGATCGAGGCCGGGGTGGATTTGCTGCTCTACCCGGAAGCGCCTGCCCGGGTCAGCGCTGCGCTGGCCCGCCGGGCCGGGCACGATCGGGAGTTCGGGGCCCTGGTCGAGGCTTCGTTGACGCGGTACCAGTCGGCGGTTGCCCTGGTGGCTACCGGTCAGCCGCAGGAGCGCGTGCCGCCCGGCGGGTCGGCCCGCGCGGTGGGCGATTGGCTGCTGTCCCGGCCGCTCCTTCGAGGGACCGCCCCGGTACTTCGGCCGCCCATCGAGCTCGTGATCGTGGATGACGATGCTGGTCAGTCGCCGCCGCCCTCCCCGGTGACCTGGGTCCAGGACGTTCTCCGGAGCCGCGGCGTCGCGCTCGGCCCCGGCGGGAGCCGGATCGTCCTTGCGTTCTGTGAGCCAAGGGCCTGGAAAGGCTGGGCCGGCCTTGGTCCCGCGAGCCGGGCCCGGCTCGCCGAGGTAGTCCCGGAGGCGGCGCTTACCGTGCTCTTTACCCATCCCCGATTGCTCGCCGCCGTGCCGGAAGGGAATCCGGTGCTGCTCGCCTGGCATCGGCAACGCCTCATGCAGGAAGCGGTTGCTCGCTGGTTGATGGATCATCTCGGGTGAGGGCGCTCGACTGGGTCGTCGTCGCGCTCTATCTCGGATTCACCTTGCTGATCGGACTGCTGCTCGCGCGGCGGGGCACCCGCAACCTGGCGGAGTTCTTCGTCGGGGGCCGGGCGATTCCCTGGTGGCTTGCGGCGACCTCGATGGCGGCCGCGACGTTCAACGTAGATACCCCCCTCTACGTGGCGGGACGAGTCGCTGCTGCCGGGGTGGCGGGGAACTGGGAATGGTGGAGCTTCGGGTTCGCCCACCTCCTCCTGGCGGTGCTGCTCGCCAAGCTCTGGCGCCGGGCCGGGATCGTGACCGACATGGAGCTCACCGAGCTGCGCTATGGCGGAAGGCCCGCCGCCGCGCTGCGGGCGGTCCGCGCCTTTCTCTTTGCGGTGCCGATCAATTGCATCGGCATCGGCTACGGCATGCTCGCGATGCGAAAGGTCGTCATCGGGCTCGGCATCCTCGAGGGCCTGCCCTCGCTCCCCGGCGATCCACGCCTCTGGGCCCTCATGCCGATCGTGCTCGTCGTGCTGGTGTACACTGCCGCCTCCGGACTCTGGGGAGTGGTCGCGACCGATTTCCTCCAGTACATCCTGGCGATTGTGGGAGCTTTCCTGGTGATGGGGTTTGCCCTCCACGAGCTGGGCGGACTGCACGCGATGCTGGCTCAGCTCAGGGCCCAGGGTCAGGGCGCTCGCCTGCAGCTCGTTCCGCATGGATCCGATGCGCTGGTGCCCTTCTCCACTTTCCTCGGCTACGTGGGTATTCAATGGTGGGCCTTCCGCAACAGTGATGGTGGCGGAATGCTGGTGCAGCGCCTGGCGTCAACCAGGGACGAAGCCGCAGCTCGCCGGGCCGCCTACGGATTCAATGTCCTCAACTACGTGGTCCGCACCTGGCCCTGGGTCCTGGTGGGTCTCGCGGCGCTGCTCCTGCTTCCCGGCCTCAGCGATCCCGAGCTCGCGTATCCAGTGCTGATGGTGCGGTATCTGCCCGCGGGTCTTCTCGGCCTGGTTGCCGCGAGTCTGCTGGCGGCATTCATGTCCACGGTGTCCACCCAGCTCAACTGGGGGGCCAGTTACCTGATTCACGATCTCTATGCCCGCTTCAGCGGGGAAACCGATACTCGGCGCCTGCTCCGCGCTGCTCGCTGGGCCACGGTCGGACTCACCTTCCTGGCCGCGACGGTTTCTTTTTTCATGCGGGACGTGGGGACGGTGTTCCGGTTCCTGATCCTGATCGGCAACGGGCCGGGCCTGGTGCTCCTGCTCCGCTGGTTCTGGTGGAGGATCAATGCGTGGGCCGAAATCGCCGCGATGAGCGCGGGCTTGCTACTCGCGCTGGCCACCTATCTCCCGATGTTTGCCGGGATGACCTTCGGGGGCCGTCTGGCGCTCACTGGCCTCGGCGCGCTCGCGGTCTGGCTCCCGGCCATGTGGCTCACCCCGCCGGAGCTGCCCGAGGTCCTGGATCGCTTCTATCAGCGGGTTAGGCCGGCCGGGGCCTGGGGGCCGGTCCGGACCCGGCTCGACCTGGCTCCCCTCGACAGCCTGGCCCGGGACGCCCGGCGCTGGCTGGTGGCGGTGATTGTGGTGCTGGGGGGAATGCTGGGAATCGGGTGGATCCTGCTCCGCGTCTAGACCCTATCTCCGCAAAAAGAAATACAGCACCACCAGGAGAATCAGGGCGATCCCCGTGACCACCGCCACGGTCCGGGGTGATCCACTGCGGACCGCCGGCACCGGCGGCGTGGCAGAAGAAGCGGGAGGGCTGGGGTCTTCTGCCACAAGATCTCCCCCCCGGAACCGGAGTTTCACCCGAGTCCTCGCCCTCGTCGGCCAAGGCGTGGTATCCCACGTCGTCGCTGGGTCGCAACGGAGGCAATCCCGCTCCGTCGAACTGGGCCGCGATCACCGTGATGTTGTCGGGACCCCCTCGCTCGTTGGCCAGCGCAATCAGGCGATCGCACAGCGCGTCCAGGGTCTGGGTAGCCCGCGCCGCCTCGCCGATTTCCTCCCGCTTGACCTGACCCGAGAGACCGTCGCTGCAGATCACCAGGATGTCGCCCTGCTGAAGCTCCTGCCAGCTCAGATCGACCCGGATCCGCGCGTCCGGCCCGAGCGCCTGGAGAATGATGTTTCTGCGCTCGCTCTGCGCGGCCTCCTCCTCGGTGAGCTCGCCGGCATCGACCAGGCGCTGCATCAGCGACTGATCCTTGGTGAGCTGGGTCGCCTGCCCCCGCCGCACCAGGTAGCCGCGGGAATCCCCAACCTGGGCCAGGTAGAGCGTCCCTTCGAGCACCGCCCCCACCGTCGCCGTGGTGCCCATTCCACGCACTTCGGGATGTTCCTTCGAGTAGGAGTGGACCTCCGAATTGGCGTGTTCCACCGATTTCCTGAGGAGGGCGACGAACCGATCCGGATTGGGAGAGGCCTCCCGGGCCCATTGCTCTTTGAAGTGCCCGATGATGGATCCACCCGCCATCGAGCTGGCGAGCTCTCCCGCCGCTGCCCCTCCCATCCCGTCGGCTACGAGAAACAAGCCCCCCTGGCGGCCCAGCTCGTAGGGACCGTCCACCGTGAGGTCGCGCCCCTGGTCGAGGTCGGCCACCAGGAAGAAGTCCTCGTTGTGATCGCGGGTCCGACCGAGATCGCTCTTGGCGCGAACGGTGATCAGCACCGGACGCCGGTTGCTGGAGCCGCTCATGGTCGAATGCGTTCTGGTGGGCGGCTCAGCACCGGTTCGTCTCTCGCATGGCTCCTGTTGGTGAAATCGGTGAGGTCAGTCACCCCCCGCCTGGGTTGGCGCGGCTGGAAATAGACGGCGCGACCCGGTCTCGCGCAATGGAGCCCAGCCGCCCAGCTAGGTACTTTGAGGCAATGCCTTCCCGCCGCGCGCTTCTCACCATACTGTTTGCTGGTTGCGCCAGCCGGAGCACGCCGCCGCCGGATCAGCAGCCCCCGATCGCTCCGGTCAAGGACCGGCCCGTGGTGCTGTTTCCTGGCGACACCGTCCCCCGCAACCGTCTGCCCGCGATTCCGGCGCTCGGAGGTTCTCTCCGGATTCGCGTGGTGTATCCGGACCCGAGTGCGCGGGTCGAGGTCCGCGATTCCTCGTTCATTTTCGGATCCCTGGGCGATGGCCGCGCCACCCTTCGGATCGACGGGCAGCCCGTCCCGGTGGCCCCGAACGGCGCCTGGCTGGCCTGGGTGCCGTTTCAGGGCGATTCCATCGTCCGCCTGCGACTGGAGGCCCGTTCGGCCACCGACTCGGCGACGCTGGTCTACCAGATCCGCCGGGCCCGGCGCTTCATCCCTCCCTCGGGATCTCGACCCTGGATCGATACCACCAGTCTCCAGCCTACTGGAAAGGTCTGGTGGCCCAGGGACGAGTACCTGCCGCTCACGGTGCGAGCCAGCGAAGGCGCGCGGCTTGAGCTCTCAGCTCCCGGGTCGGCGGGTGGTTCCCTTTACCCGCGACTCGGACATCGACCTGGTCCCCGAATCGGTTCGGGCGTTCGATCGGGACCCGACCCACCTGATCCGGCCCGCGCCCAGGGACCGCTTCCGGGCCTTGCTGCGAGGCGTCTCGCTCGATCGGGCAACCCTCCTGGCGATCAAGGGCCGCGACACCGTTCGAGTGGCCTGGCCCCTCCAGCTCGCCCCGCTCGATACGACCCCGGTGATCGTGGAAATCGATCCTGATCCCGCCCGGACCGGATTGACCGATGGGCTGACCAAGGGTCGCACCGTGCCGGGTGGGACCTACACCTGGTTCTTCCCGGCCGGCACGCGCGCGCGGGTTAGGGGCCGCATCAATGACGATCTGCGGATCGCCCTCTCCCGGACCAGCGACGCCTGGATTGCGGCGCCGGAGGCCCGCCCGGCGAGCGGACCGTTCCAGTCGCTGGTGGGATCGGTCACCATGACGCCACTCCCCGGTTGGGTCACCGCGCGCATTCCGGTCGGCATCCGTCTGCCGTTTCAGGTGATGGAAGAACCCACGAGTCTCACCCTTGTTCTCTATGGCGCGCGCTCCGACGTCAACTGGGTCCGTTACGGCCGGGAGGATAGTCTGGTCAGCCTCCTGACCACCCGCCAGATCGCCGCCGACGAGTTGGAGCTGCGGTTCTCCCTCGATTCCCCCGTCTTCGGCTACCGGACCCGCTGGGAAGGAACCGATCTCCTGCTGGACATCCGCCGGCCGCCGACCGTCTCCCCGAAGCGACCCCTCAGCGGGCTGCTCATTGTGCTCGATCCGGGCCATCCGCCAGTGGGGGCAACCGGGCCGACCGGGTTTGCCGAGCCGGAGGCGAACCTGTTGATCGCCCAGCAGCTCGCGCCCCTGCTGGAGCGGGAAGGGGCCCGGGTGCTGTTGACTCGCACCGATGCGAGGCCGGTAAGCCTCGCCGCCCGGGTGCGATTCGCCGATAGCGTCAACGCCGACATTCTGATCTCGATCCACAACAACGCCCTTCCCGACGGCATCAACCCCTTCACCAACAACGGCACCAGCGTCTTCTACAATCATCCCCGCGCCCTGCCGCTGGCCCGCGCGATCCAGGCGCGACTGGTGGAACAGACCGGGCTTCGCGATCTGGGCGTCGGCCGAGGTGACCTGGCGCTCACCCGTGCCACCTGGATGCCCGCCGTCCTCACCGAAGGCATGTTCCTCATGATTCCCGAACAGGAGGCGGCCCTGCGAAGCGCCGAGGGTCGCCGCCTTTACGCCACCGCGGTGCTGGAAGGAATCCGGAAGTTCGCCAGCCAGTTCGCCCGATGAGATTCGCTGGCTGGCTGGCGTTGGCGCTGGGCGGTCTCGTCATCCAGGTTCAGGCGCAGTCCCCGGAAGAACGCCGCCAGATCGACGGTCTTCGCGACACCCTTCGCCTGGTCACCGACACGATGGTGCTCCGCGAACGGGAAGATCAGCTGCTCCTGGCCGCGCTCAGGTCCCGTGACCAACCCTTCTATCACCTCTACCTGGGCACCCTGGCGCACCGGCAGGGCGAGCTCGGTGGAGTCGCCCATCTCGATGAATCGGCGGCGGAATTCCGCTGGACCACCCGTCTCGCCCCTGACTGGACCTACGCGTGGTCTGGCGCCGGATTGGCCGAGTTCGCGCTCGGCGATCGACTGGCGATAGGCTCGGCACGAGATCCTCGGCGACTGGAGCTGGCCGTTGAGGCCTACCGGCGCGGTGCGCTGGCGCTCGCGAGAGCGGTCTCGCTCGACCCCGCACTCGCGCCCGGACTCGTCATCCTGGCGCGCCGCGCCATTCGGGAGGGATTCCGGGACCAGGCGGTCGCGGTGCGCGAGGCGCTCCAGCGAGCCGCTCCCGATGGTCGTGGAGCGGTCCTGCTTGCCCTGGGGCGGGTCCAGCGTCAGCTGGGGGACAGCGGGGCTCTCCGGTCGTTCACCAAATACGTCGCCTCGGGCCAGCATCGCCCCCTGGGACTCGTGGAACTTGGGCGGACCCAGCTGCTGCTGGGCGATCTCAGCGGAATGGTGCGATACCTCTCCGCGGCCGGCGAGTCCGATACACTCGCTCTCCGGGAGCTGCGGGCCGACCTGGCGCCCATCGCGACCGAAGAGGAGCTCCAGGAGTTCGATCGCAGAACCGGGGCGCGGCGCCTCGAGTTCCTGCGTCGGTTCTGGACCGTGCGGGACCGGTTGGCCTTGCGCACCGATGGAGAGCGCCTGGCCGAGCATATCCGCCGCCTCGCATTGGCGTCCCGCGATTTTCTCGTTTTCGATCCCGATGGGACCGCGCACCTCGACGACCGGGGCCGGATCTACGTGCGCCATGGAGAGCCGGACCAGCGGGTGGCCTTCTCGGTGCCGGGGATCGAGCCCAACGAGTCCTGGTGCTATCGCGGTGCGCCGGGAGATTCGTCCCTGGTGCTGCACTTCGCCGCGCATCCTTCGCTGCACGACTTCCATCTTGTCGAGAGCATCCAGGATCTGGTGGACGGCCGGCGTCCTCCGTCTTCCCGGGCTGCGCCGGATCCGGCGCTGTTTCGTTCCCGTTCTTCCATCGATGAGTTGTACCGGGAAATCCCCAGTGAGAAACGGGCGCTGCCCGCGTACCTGCTTCGGGAACGCGCTCTGGGTCGGTACGGCATGCGGGTGGCAACCCGGTATGACAGCTATCGGCTGGGGCTCGGTCGGTCGGGGCAGGGATGGTCGGGCGTGCTGGTTGCCGGAAGCACGGCGGCGAGCCCGGTGCTGCAACTGGCGTATTCTCTCCCTGCGCCACTCGAAGATTCTGGTGGAGGATCGCATCCGCTGGAGGCTCGGCTCCGGTTCGTCGCCCTCGACACCATGGGGACGGTCATCGCCTCGATCGACACCGTGGTTCGGCAGAATCCGAGCTCCGGCCGCCGCCTCGCCGGTGCCCTGGCCTTACCAGTTCGGCCCGGCCTGCTCCTGGTCCACCAGGCGATCCAGACCAATGCGGATCAGGGGATCGATTCGGGGATCGACACGATTGCGGTTCCCGCCCCGGGAGGCGGTGCGCTCGCCCTGGGCGATCTCCTGGTCGGGTCCGGCATCCAGGGTCTTCCGGTCGTGATGTCGGATGGAGCGGAGTTCCTGCTGAGCACCGGCGGCTCGATCGACCGGAGCGGTAGCGTCCGCCTCGCGATCGAGGTGTACGGCCTCGGCACCGATGCGAAGGCGGCGGTACGGGTCCTGGTGGCGCCCGGCGTTCACCCCGAGTCCTGGCGAACCTGGCCGGGGCGACTGACGCCATCGACTCTGGTTCGAAATCCGGGAACCGGGCCGGTCGTCACATGGCGAGCCTCGCTGCCTGCTCATGTTCTGCGCGCCGGTGAGTGGCGGGTAGCGGTCGAAGTAACCTCGGATCGGGTGGTGGTGCGACGGGAGGCGATTCTGGCGCTGCGGGTCCGATGATCATATTTGTGATGTGTATAGTCGTTTTTCGCGCCGTTTCTTGAAATCCTCCCTGTATTGTCACGATTCGGTCACCGTCCTAATTTGAGCTTCCCCAACGGCTTTCGCGGGAGCGAGCCCGCGATGGTCGTGGATGAACGAACCCCACGGTTTGTTACCTTTCGGTCAGAAAACGCAACGTCAGGAGATCTCATGGGAACTGCCGTGCCTCGGGTTCCGCTCGAATTGTCGTCGAACGCGATCACCGTGCTGGAGAAGCGCTACCTCGTGCGCGACGAGTCCGGCCGGCCGGTCGAAACCGCAGAGGATCTCTTCCTTCGGGTCGCTCGCACGATCGCGGAACCGGACCGGCAGTACGGCGCCAGTCAGGGCGCAGTCGAAACCCTGAGCGAAGCCTTCTACCAGCTGATGGCCAAGCGGCAGTTCATGCCCAACAGCCCCACGCTCATGAACGCGGGCCGGCCCCTGGGACAGCTCTCCGCCTGCTTTGTCCTCCCGGTGGATGACGCCCTCTCCAATGGCCAGAGCGGGATCTACGACACCCTGACCGCCATGGCGCTGGTCCATCAGTCAGGTGGTGGCACCGGGTTCAGCTTTTCCAAGCTGCGGCCCCGGAACGACATCGTGCGTTCCACCATGGGGGTTGCGTCAGGACCAGTCTCCTTCATGTCGTTGTTCGACGCCTCGACCGACGTCGTCAAGCAGGGCGGCACCCGGCGCGGTGCCAACATGGGGATCCTTCGGGTCGATCACCCGGACATTCTCGATTTCATCACCTGCAAGGACGACACGACCAAGATCACGAATTTCAATATCTCGGTCGCCGTCACCGATGCCTTCATGCAGGCGGTCGAGCAGGACACCGAATACGACCTGATTCACCCGAACACCGGGAAAATCGTGGGGCGGCTCAACGCCAGGATCGTGTGGCAAAAGATCATTCACGGCGCCTGGAAGACCGGTGAGCCCGGGGTCTTTTTCATCGATCGCGCCAACGCGGCCAACCCGGTGCCTCACCTGGGGGGCTACGAGGCGACCAATCCATGCGGCGAGCAGCCCCTGCTGCCCTACGACGTCTGCAATCTCGGCTCGATCAATCTCGGGGTGTTCGTGAAGGACGGCGATCTCGACTGGGCCTCCCTCCGCCGGGTGGTGCATCTCTGCACCCACTTTCTCGAGAACGTGATCGACGCCAACAACTATCCGCTGCCGGAAATTTCCTCCCTGGCCCAGCGGATCCGCCGGATCGGGCTCGGTGTCATGGGGCTCGCCGACGTCCTGGTGCGGCTTGGCATTTCCTATGACTCCGCCGAAGGGGTCGAGCTCGGAAACAAGATCCAGCGATTCGTCGATCACGAGGCCAAGATCGAATCCGAGCGGCTCGCCGGAATCCGGGGACCGTTCCCCGAATGGGAGCGCAGCATCTGGGGTCCCGACGCCACCTGCGCCCGCGATGCCCAGGGCAACCGGATCCGGCCCATGCAGAAACTCCGGAACTGCAACGTCACGACGGTCGCGCCGACCGGCACCATCTCGATCATCTCGGGGTGCAGCTCCGGCATCGAGCCTCTCTTTGCGGTGGCGTTCATGCGGAACCAGGCCGGCGTGCTCATGCCGGATGTCAACGAAGACTTCATTCGCATCGCGAAGGAAGAAGGCTGGTACTCCGACGCCCTGATGCAGCGGGTCGCCGAGGTCGGGCACGCCCGGTTTGCCGAAGTTCCGGAGCGCATGGCAGCAGGTGTTTGTCACGGCCAACGAGATCCAGCCGGAGTGGCACGTCCGGATGCAGGCGGCCTTTCAGGATCACAACGACTCCGCCATCTCCAAGACGGTGAACTTCGCCAACTCCGCGACCGAGGACGAAGTGGGCGAGATCTACCGCCTGGCCTACGCCCTGAACTGCAAAGGGCGTCACCGTCTATCGTGACGGCAGCCGGGAGATGCAGGTGCTCTCCACTGGCGCCACCGCCAAGAAGGTGCACCAGGCGGCCCTTGAGAGCGGGAAGGCCGAAGCCCGGTCGGATCTGGTGGATGTGCTGGCGAGCGGCTCGACGAGCGAGCGTCGGGCCGCCGCCGCCGACCTGGCCGGCTCGATGGCCGAGGTGATGACCGAAAACGACCGGCTCCGCAAGCTCGTCCACGAGCTCGAATCGGAAACCCTCCAGCGCCGCCAGAAGCGGAGCCGCCCCGAGCTGCTCAGCGGCACCACCCGCCGGCTGGAAACCCCGCTCGGTACCCTCTACGTCACCATCACGGAAGACGACAAGAACCAGCCGTTCGAAGTTTTCATGTCGCTCGGCAAGGCGGGTGGGGCCATCATGGCCGACGTCGAAGCGATGGGCCGCCTCATCTCCCTCGCCCTCCGATCCGGCATCCCGCTTCGAGAGATCTACCGGCAGCTCCGCGGGAATCAGCTCCGACAAGGTGCTCGGGTTGGGCCCGGCCAAGGTGATGTCGGTCCCCGATGCGGTGGGGATTGCGCTGGAGCGTTACATGGCCGAGCAGCAGGGAATCCAGGAGGAGCTGTTGCCCTCACACGATCCCACCATCTCCGAGCCGATGGCGGTCACCCAGTCCATCGTGCGCAGCAACGAGCAGATGATGCTGAGCGGAATGGCCGATGCGCTGGTCGGATCATGCCCCGATTGCAGCTCCCAGCTCGAGTTCTCGGAAGGCTGCGTCAAATGCCCGGTCTGCGGCTATTCGGAGTGCGGGTAAGCATGGAGGATAGGAGGATAGAGTAGGCGGTCAGGTCCTCCCATCCTCCCATCCTCCCATCCTCCCATCCTCCCGTCCTCCAGGCTACCTTTCCCGTCTCAACCCAACCCGCTGGCCACTCATGTCCGACCAGACCCTGAAACCGATCAAGCCGGAACGAGTCGTTACCGAGCTCCGCAACCTTTCTGATGGCAGAAAGAGCGGTCAGTACGACGCGGACGAATACGAGTACCGCTTCGCTCGGATGGTCGGGGAGTTGCGCGATCGGAGAATTGATGGGTCCCGCGCCGAAATCATGGCGGCGCTGGAGCCGTTACGGCGTGATGGAACCTTGGACCCGACCGCCTGGGAAAGACTGACCAGGTCTTTGGGACTCGAATCGGGGACGGCGTAACCCCCTATTTCGGGGCGGCCCGCTGGATGTTGTGCTCGGCGGCCACCTTCTCCCAGCTTTCCCGACCCCAGCCAGTGACTTTGCCATCGATGAGGACGACCGGCATGAGTTTCTCCTCGGGGGTGGTCCCTGAATCCGCCCCCGCCTGGCCATAGAAGAGCGCTTCGATCATCTGTCCCCCGGTCAAATACCCTTCTGCCCGGTCGGGCCTGGTACCCATGACCTGCGTAGTGCTGTCCTTCGAAATCCCCACCGACAGTTTCCGGAGGCGGGCATCGCCGCAGGCGACGAGTATCACCGCCGCAGAAAGAACGAGAAGTCGGGTCGATCGCACAGAAGCTCGCTGAGTGGTATGGAGCCGCGAATCTAGTGGGGAAGGTGGGAAGATGGGAGGATAGGAGGATACGAAGTTGGGAGTTCCCATCTTCCCATCTTCCCATCTTCCCATCCTCCCATCTTCCCATCCTCCCATCTTCCCATCCTCCCATCTTCCCATCCTCCCATCTTCCTGTCCTCCCATCTCCTTACATTTCGCCTGATGAGCCGTCGCGCCACGCCCGACCGTCCTGATCGGCGGCGTTCCCGTCGGATCCGGCCACCCGGTGGTGGTCCAGTCCATGACCAATACCGATACCGCCGACGTCCTGGGCACCGTCGCCCAGGTCCAGGCGCTCGCCGGCGCGGGCAGCGAGCTGGTGCGGGTTACGGTCAACAACGAGGCAGCCGCCCAGGCGGTCCCGGAGATCGTTGTCGCGGCTGGCATGCCGCCGGCACGCCGGTGCCGATCATCGGCGACTTCCACTACAACGGCCACCAGCTGCTCACCCGGTTTCCCGCCTGCGCCGAGGCGCTCGCCAAGTATCGGATCAACCCCGGTAACGTGGGCACCAAGCGCCGGGACGAGAATTTCCGGGCCATCATCGAGGTCGCGTTGCGGCACGGGAAGCCGGTCCGGATCGGCGTCAACTGGGGATCCCTCGATCAGGACCTGCTCACCGAGCTGATGGACCGCAACGCGGCGCTGCCAGAGCCCGCCGATACCCGGGAGGTCATGATCGAGGCGATGATCGCCAGCGCGCTTCGCTCCGCCCTGCTCGCCGAGGAATCCGGACTGCCGCACGACCGGATTCTCCTCTCCGCGAAGGTGTCCGGGGTCCCCGACCTGCTCGAGGTGTACCGGCGCCTTGCCGCGCGATGCGATTATCCCCTCCACCTGGGCCTCACCGAAGCGGGCATGGGTATCAAGGGCGCCGTGGCGAGCACCGCGGGTCTCGCCGTGCTCCTCCTCGAGGGAATCGGAGATACCATCCGGGTGTCCCTGACCCCCGCTCCCGGCGGCGATCGGACCGAGGAGGTCAAGGTCGCCCAGCACATTCTCCAGGCCCTCGGCATCCGCCACTTCGCTCCCCAGGTCACCAGCTGTCCGGGGTGCGGCCGGACCACCAGCACATTTTTCCAGCAGATGGCGACCGATATCCAGGGCTACCTCGACACCAGGATGCGGGAGTGGAGGACCACCCGGCCGGGCATCGAGAACCTTCGGGTCGCGGTAATGGGCTGCGTGGTGAATGGTCCCGGCGAATCGAAGCATGCGGACATCGGCATCTCGTTGCCCGGCACCTCCGAGGAGCCCAGGGCTCCGGTGTACGTCGATGGCCGTCTCTACACCACTCTGAAGGGAGATGGCATCGTCACCGAGTTCTTCGCTCTCCTGGACCAGTACGTGGCTCGCCGGTATCCCGCGTGATCCAGGCCGGAGGACAGTTGCTGGGCTCGCCCCTCCGGGCCCTGCCGGTCCTGTTCTTTGCCGGGGTACTCACCAGCGTGACCCCATGCATCTACCCGATGATCCCGATCACCATCGGAGTGCTGGGCGGTGCAGGGGCGGAGGTGCGGAGTCGACGTCAGACCGTGCTCTTCACCCTGCTCTATGCGCTGGGAATGGCGCTGGTCTACGCCTCGTTGGGTCTCGTTGCCGGCCTCAGCGGATCGTTGTTCGGCACCATCAGCTCGAATCGCTGGGCCTATCTCTTCATGGCGAACCTGCTGCTGCTCTTCGGGCTCGCCATGCTCGACGTGTTCCCGGTTTCCATGCCTGGAAAGCTGGTCGCCTGGGCCAGCCGGTTCGGAGGGCGCTCTCCCGCTTCGGTATTTCTGATGGGAGCGACTTCCGGTCTCGTCGCGGCCCCCTGCGGGGCGCCGGCCTTTGCCGCGGTGCTGACGTTCGTCAGCGAGACCAAAAGCGCGGGGATCGGCTTCCTCTATCTCCTGGTGTTCTCACTCGGAATGACCGCCCTCCTGATTGCGGTCGGGTTATCCGCCGCTACCCTTGCCACCCTTCCGCGGCCGGGTCGGTGGATGAACTGGGTGAAGAAGGGCGCGGGAGTCGTTATTCTCGCGATGGCGGAGTACTACCTCGTGAAAGCGGGCATGGCATGGTGAAGAGCGGACCGGCGGGACGGCGGACCGGTGGACGGGCACAACGCCGAAAGGGTTTTCGCGGCTTGTGGCTGGTCATCATTCTCTGTCCGCTAGTCCGCCTGTCCGCCTTTCCGCCCCCCCTCCTGGCCCAGCTCGAGGCCGGCATCAAGGTGGGGACCGTCGCGCCTCCTGTCGTGATCGAGGACCTCGACGGCCATCCAGTAGATCTCGCCGGCGTGCTAGGGAAGAAGCCGGTGCTCTTCGAATTCTGGGCCACCTGGTGTCCCCTCTGCAAAGGCCTTCTCCCCGAGATTGAGAAGGTCCATCAGGCCTACGGGGACCGGGTGGCTCTGTTCGGGGTGAACGTGACGGTGAACGACTCGAAGGCTCGGGTGACCCGGTATCTCACCGAACACGGGCCTGCCTTCCGGGTTCTCTGGGATTCAAAGGGGGTGGGAGCCAGGGCTTACGACGTTCCGTCGACCTCCTATGTTGTGGTCGTGGATGGGGCGGGGAAGGTGGTATACACCGGCTCGGGGGAAAAGCAGGACCTGCTGGGCGCGATGCGGAAGGCAGCGGGACCGCCTTGACATGGCGTATCTCTTTGCTGGCAAGCGAGTTAGGGTTTGGACGGTAGTCCTGGGCACACGGATTGCCAAATCATCATGAGGCTGGGCGGCCCGGAACAGAGTCTCTTGACCCTGTTTCGCCCGAGCGTTATCTTGGCCGCGTTGTATTACAAGCCAGCCCCTCGTGTTCTTGCGGGGGACAATTCAGGTAACATCGGATCGGCGGGCCGAAAATTTCCGCTTCTTCGATGCTCACCTGTGGTGTGCCCAATCGATGGGTGCCGCAATTTCGTGCGCGGAGGAAGCAGGATTTGTTGGATAGAAGACTGAAGCACAAGCAGTTGCTGGATGAGTTAGTACGATCACCTACCATTCCTGAGGGGGGAGTAATGCGCAAGTCTTTTGGTTCACTGCTGTTGACCGGCCTGGTTGCGGTCGGCGTGGCGGCGTGCGGTGACGATGTCACCATCACGCCTCCGGCGCCGCCACCGCCTCCATCCCAGACCGTCCACAGCATCAACGTGGCGCCCAGCGGTGTGACGCTGGCGCACCCGACCACCCAGCAGATGACTGCGGCCGTGAATGCGGACGCGGGTGTCGCTACCACGGTGACCTGGTCCGCCGCGCCCGCTTCGGTCGCGACGATCAGCGCCGCTGGTTTGCTCACCACCGTGGGCGCGGGTAACGTCGCGGTCCAGGCCTGCTCGACCGTGGTTACCGCGGTCTGCGGCGTGGCGACGATCACCGTGGTCACCAACATCTCCACCGTCACTGGCGTGTCGGTGACTCCGCCGGCCGCCACAGTCACTCGTCCGGCGACCGGGAGCACCACGCTCCAGCTCTCCGCGTCAGTGACCGGGGCGAATGCTCCGTCCCAGACCGTCACCTGGTCGGTGGCGACTCCGGGCCTGGGCTCGACCGTGACGGTCAGCACCACCGGCCTCGTGACGGTGACTTCGGCGGCGGCGGGCGGCACCGTGAACATCAGCGCGTGCTCAACCGTCGCTAACTTCACCACCGTGTGCGGCTTCTCGGCGCTTACGATCGGGATTCCGGCTCCGACCACGATCAGCATTCAGTCCATCACGACCGGCGCGACCTTCATTCCGGTCAACATCAACAACGTGGTGGGCCAGGTCGAGTTCTCGCTCAACATGGAGCCCGGCGCGAACACCGTGGCCGGCGTCGACGTGCTGATCGATGGCGTCGTGGCCGCCAGCCAGAACTTTTCGGCGCTCCAGTGGGAGACCGCGCGCGCCAAGGCCCTGGCCGAGCGCGATGCGGGGAACGCTGAAGCGGATGTCGTCATCATCCTCAGCGTGAACACCGCCGAGTATGACTGCATCAAGGTCGGCAGCACCACCTGCAACGGCGTCACGACGTACAAGAACGGCGCCCGGCAGATCAGCGCGCAGGCCCGGATTCAGAACCTGACTCCGGTGGCCACCCCGACCCAGACCCTGATCTTCAACAACGCGAACGGCGTGCACGTCAAGACGTTCGCCACGACGGGGACGACTGCCAACGCGCTCAGCATCGCCGGTCTGCGGTATGACCGCGGCGGGCTGAACGTCGTGGTCGTGCCGGTCGTCTACAATGCCGGTCAGACCATGGTCGCCAATGCGGGGACGATGGTCATCTTCGGTAACGCGGGTTGCGACGCCTCGGGTGGCGGACCGCGTGCCCTGCCCCTCACGGCCCCGGCCGCGGGGAGCAGCGATTGGACCGCTACGTTCTCGCAGCAGAATCCGCTGGGCGCGCCTCCAGGCTTCCTGGGCACCGTGGCCCGGTACGAGTTCAATGGTTGCGCCGCGTTCAACGCCATCGGTGAGTCGGTCTACTTCGCCGGGGTGGACAACAACGGCGACCAGCTCCTCTTCCCCGGCTCGGCGCCGCTGAACGTGAATGCGGTGACCAGCCTGCGGCTGGACAACCGGGCGTCCGGCGCAATGACGCCGACCTTCGTTGGGAACCCCAACATCCGGCAGAACGGCTGGATCAACCCTGGATCGGCTACCAATCCGCTCCAGCTCACCGGTCTCTACACCGGTGCGAATCCGAACGGGTGGTTGTTGAACGGTGCGGCCGACGCTGGTGTAGGTGTCGGTGCGGGCAATGTCGCTCCGTGGTATAACCGTATGCTTCGTGTCGGTGCCGGCCCGTTGGTCGATGCAGCCATTGCAACGGCCGGTTCGGGTGCTCCGACGGCTCCGGCTCCGACCCTGGGGCCCCAGGATATGTGCGCGGTGGCCAGTGCGACCGACGCGCTCGGCAACGAGACGATTCTGCCGTTTGCCGGCACGGCGTGTAACGCGGCCCCGTTGGCGGTTTCCGACGTGGTCGGTTTCGGCCTCTCCAACATTCTGTTCGCTGTCGATGTCGCAGCGCCCACCGCGACCTACTCGGGCGGTCTGCCGGCAAATTCTCGACGCAATGGTGGTACGGTTGGCCTCGAGTTCCAGGTGACCGTGGTCGATAACGGCACCGTCGGTAACTCCGGTATGCAGTCTGCCAACGCGGTGCGTGGAACTGTTCAGATTCGGTCTCAGTCGCTGGTTCCGCCGAGCGGCGCGAGCTGCTTCATCGGTACCTTTGCCGGTGGCGTCTGTAATCCAGTCTCGGTCAATGCGGCTCCGGCGTTCCCGCTGGTGCCGACCACTGTGGTGGCTGCCAGCACCACGGTTGGGTACTACTTCAACCGGGAATACCCGCAGGATGCCGCGGGCAACCAGGGTACCGAGGTAACTCGGGTGATTGCCTACGATCCGGCGGCCAACGTGCCGGGTCTGACCACGGCGATCTACAACATCCCGTTGACCGGCAACAGCGTCACCTTCAACGCGAACGCATCGGATAACTTCGATCTCTGGCGCGATCAGTACGCCCTGACGTTTGCGGGCGGTCTGGCCAACCCGGTCATCTTCCCGATGACGATCCTCAATACCTTCCCGGCATCGACGATCGCTCCTGGATCGTGGACGCTGGTCAACTCGAACGTGTCGGCTGGCTTCACCACCAGCAGCTTCATGCGGCAGGTCGAGGACGTGACCAACGGTGCCGGTGGACCGCTGGCGGTGAGCGGTGCGTACAAGCCGACCAACCTGGCGGGTATCGTCCAGGACCAGGCTACCAACCTGTCGGGCGTCGCCAACACCGCGATTACCGGCGCGCAGGTTACCACCGGCGTGTCGTACACCGCGGCGGCAGCGGCCCAGCTGATTGCAGACTTCCGCATCAGCAACGGCGCAACGAGCGTGTCCAACAACGATCACACGGCCTGCTCGGCGGCTGCTTCACCGAACGCCACGACGGTTACGCTCAATGCAGATGTCAACGGGCCGACCGCGACGTTCAACCCGCCGTTCACCCGGGTGGATTTCTATGCGAACTACAACGGGTTCCTGCGGCTGATCGGCAGTCAGACTACGCCGGTCACGACGGATAACGGTGCTGCGCAGGGCCGTCGTCACCGCTACTCGTTCACCTGGACGCCGTTCAGTACGCTGGGTGGCGTTCTTGGTCAGATCCTTACCGGTACTGACGCGGCCGCAATCTGCGCCGGTGCCCAGGCCCTGTACGCCGTCGGCGTGAATGCTGCCGGCGACGCGCTGATCACCCCGGTGAACGGCGCCATCACGATCACCAACCCGTAAGCTCGGTTTAGCGAGCCTACGGCCGCAACAAGAACGAGGCGGGCCCGGTCGAAAGACCGGGCCCGTTTCGTTTTCCCCTTGCCGTCAATATGGTCAACTTGACCAAACTACCAGCAATCCATAGATTGGTCTCCCTGACCAACGTCCGAGATAAACGTGTCGACCTATAACGTGTACGAGGCAAAGACCCATCTGTCCGATTTGATCGAGCGCGCCGCCGCAGGAGAGGAGATCATCATCGCCAAGGCCGGCAAGGCAAAGGTGAAGCTGGTGCCGGTGGCAGGTCCGAAGGTGGTCCGCGAACCCGGCGGGTCCGAGGGAAAGATCCACTACGGTCGCGGCTGGGACGCGCCCCTGACTGCGGATGAGCTTCGCGAGTGGGAGGAAGGAGATTGAAGCTGCTTCTCGATACTCACGTCGTGCTCTGGTGGCGGGAGAACAGCCACCGGCTCTCGTCGCGCGCCCGGGAGGTCATAGGAGTTGCCGAGCTCGTCTTCGTCAGCGCAGCCTCTGCCTGGGAAGTAGCGATCAAGATTCAGGCGAAGAAACTGAGACTGGATGGCTCATTCGAATCGTGGGTCGAAGAGAGCGGCTTCAACAAGCTCGCCGTCCACTTCCATCACACCGAGGCCCTGCGGGACCTTCCTCACCACCACCGGGATCCATTCGATCGGATGCTTGTAGCACAAGCCAAGGCCGAAGGGTTGGTAGTCGTGACTGCCGACCGGGGGTTCGACCCGTATGGAGTGCCGATCGTCTGGAACTGAGGACTACTCCACGATATCCGGAGGCCCTGCGGAAGGCGAAGGCTCCCGGGCATAACCCGAACGCCCCATGGCCGCGAACGTGATGCGCTTGCCAAGCTCCACGCCGGGCTGATCGAAGGGGTT
The DNA here is from genome assembly GCA_963841505.1 of uncultured Gemmatimonadales bacterium. Lineage (GTDB taxonomy): Bacteria > Gemmatimonadota > Gemmatimonadetes > Gemmatimonadales > GWC2-71-9 > JABFSM01. The sequence goes on along the minus strand of CAWJCZ010000010.1, from coordinate 91,211 downwards.
CACCCCGTACCAGGCCCCGGCAAACCCGGTCGCGATCTGGAAGAACATCAGGAGCTCCCCCATGGTCTCGGCCGAGAGGGCGGGCAGCGAAAGGGTGCAGTTCATCCGGCCCATCCGGGCCAGCGCGGCCGAGGTGGCGTCCTGCTCGGCCTTGAGCAGCTCACCGATGGTATGGCCGGGGAGGTACGCCATCTCCTCCGGCAGGCCTTCCCGCCTCGGAATGGCCAGATCCTCCCCCGGGTGCTCCACCCGGAGGAAAGTCACCACCTTGTCGTAGGGCCCCTCCATATAGAGCTGGACCTGACTGTGCTGGTCGGTGGCACCGACCGCGGCCAAAGGGGTCGGGCCGGCGTGGACCACGGCGCCGCGGCGATCCACCCGCTTTCCGAGGCTCTCGGCCCAGAGTTGGCAATACCAGGCGGCAAACTCCCTTAGCCGGTCCGAATAGGGCATCAGGACGTGAATCCTGCCCCCCAGCCACGCATCAGCTGCCCAGAGCAGGGCAGCGTAGAGGGCCGCCGGGTTCTTCAGCAGGTCCTCCCGACTCGCTTTCTCGACTTCGCGCTTGGCGCCCGTCAGGAGTCCTTCGATATCGATCCCGATCAGGGCCGCTGGCAGGAGTCCGACCGGTGTCAGTACGCTGAACCTGCCCCCGATTTCAGGAGGCACTTCGAGCGCCGGAATGCCTTCGCGGGATGCCATCTCCCGGAGCGGTCCCTTCTCCGGATCTGTCGTGATGACGAGGTGACGGCTGGCGGCGTCGGGGCCGAGGGCCTGGTCGAGCCACTGCCGGACCACGAGGAGCTGAGCCAGGGTTTCTGCCGTGCCCCCTGACTTGCTGATGACGTTGACCAGGACCCGACGAGGGTCGATGCGTCGAAGGGCCGCGGCGATGGAAGACGGATCGACGTTTTCGAGCACCGTGATCCGGGGGAAGAACTCGCGGTCCTCGTCGCTCAGCTCATTCCAGGCGGCCGGCCGAAGGGCATTGACGAGGGCCTTGGTTCCCAGGGCCGAGCCGCCGATGCCAAGGACCAGGACGTGGTCGTAGGCCTGGCCGATTCCTTCCGCAAATTTGCGGATAGCCGCAACGGTGGCTTCCTGTCGTCCTAACCCGTAAAAGCCGTACTCGCCCTGCTGGCGCCGGGCCGCGACCTCTCCCCGGATCTCGGCGAATCGGCGGCGGAGCTCTTCCAGCCGGCTGCGGGGAAGGCCATGCTCCCCGTCCAGGTTTTCCGAGAGGCTTCGGGTGTAATCAAGCCGCATGACCAATCACCTCCACGATCAGCCCATCGTAACCCGGCTCGATGCCGGGGGGAAGCCGGGCGGCGAGTTCGGCGTGTCCGGTCCGGTGGGAGAGGTGGGTGAGGATGGTGCGACGGGCGCCGATTGCCCGGGCGGTCTCGATGGCCTCGGGGATGCTGAGATGGGTCGGGTGGGAACGCCACCACAGCGCGTTGAGCACCAGGACGTCCACTCCGCGAAGCACCTCCCGCTCGCGGATTCCCACCTCTTTGGCATCGGTCACGTACCCGAGGGGTCCAAACCGGAATCCCAGCACGGTGCTGTGACCATGGGGAACGGCCAGTGGCAGGACCGGTATTCCTGCGACCACAGTGGCAGTGCCGGCTTCGAGCTCGTGGAGCTCGAGGTGGGGCCTCGACGTGCCGGCGTATTCCTGGACCTCGGGATCGAAGATGTACCGGTTGCTCTCGCGGAGAAACCGGATCGTTGCGGAGTTTCCATGGAGGGGAAGCTGCCCCTGGGATCCAGAGAAGGCTCGGAGGTCGTCGATCCCGTGGACATGGTCGGCGTGTTCATGGGTGTACAGCACCGCATCGAGATGCCCCACTCCCGCCGCAAGAAGCTGGAGTCGCAGCTCGGGGGCTGTGTCGATGAGGACCGTGGTCGCGGGGTCGCCTGTGGTTTCGAGGAGCGCCGAGGTTCGGGTTCGCTTGTCCCTCGGGTCCGCCGAGCAGCATACCGCACACCGGCAACCGAGCTGGGGAACTCCGAACGAGGTCCCGGTTCCGAGGAGGGTGAGCCGCAGCTTCACACGGTTTCGATCTTGAGCAGGTTGGTGGTGCCCGCTACGTCAAACGGCACACCGGCGGTGACCACCAGGCGATCCCCGCTCGCGGCAAGTCCCAGCTTGAGAATGGTCTCCCGGGTAATCGGAAGCATCGCGTCGTAAGTCGGGTAGTGATCGGTCAGCGCCGGCACCACGCCCCAGACCAGCGCAAGCTGGCGGCAGGTCATCGGTTCCGGAGTCAGCGCCAGAATCGGGACGTCCGGACGATACGAGGCGATGGTGCGGGCAGTGAATCCGCTCGAGGTCAGGCACACGATCAGGGGGACCCGAAGCAAATCCGCGGCGGCGCAGACCGCCACGGCGATGGCGTCTTCAGTACGCCGGGTGACATGGGGTTTCCGGAGGCGGACGCCGCCTTCCCAGAAGGTGGCGTGCTCGTCCCCCGATTCACCGCTCTGCTGATGGCGCTCGACCTCGCGGGCAATCCGGTCCATGGCCAGGACCGCCTCCTCGGCGTAGCGGCCCACCGCGGTTTCCGCCGAGAGCATGACCGCGTCGGTCCCGTCGAGAATCGCATTGGCCACATCGGATGCCTCGGCGCGGGTCGGGCGGGGCTCGTCGATCATGCTCTGCAACATCTGAGTCGCGGTGATCACCGGCTTGCCGTGGCGCGAAGCGGTCCGGATGATGCGTTTCTGTTCCAGCGGTACCCGCTCGAAAGGGAGCTCCACGCCGAGATCGCCCCGGGCGACCATGATGGCGTCGGCCGCCTCGACAATGGCTTCGAGGTACCGGAGCGCGGTGTCCTTCTCGATCTTCGCCACCAGTTTCACGTGGCTCGGGACGATGCGGCGCACCGCTTCGATATCCTCGGGGCGGCGCACGAAGCTCACCCCGATGTAGTCCACCCCGAGCGCGGCCGCGTGCAGGGCGTCCTCGCGATCCTTCTCGGTGATCGGAGGCGCGCTCACCTCGATGCCGGGAAGATTGATGCCCTTGTTGGTGTTGAGGGTTCCGCCGTAGAGGACCTTACCCTGCACCCGGTCTCCCTTGACTGTGGAGACCTCGACCGTCAGGAGACCATCATCCAGCAGAATCCGGTTGCCGGGTTTGACATCCCCCGCAAGCTCGTCGTACATGGTTGGGATCTCGCCCTCCGCAGCGATTCGCTCGGGGGCGAACACCACGGTCTGGCCCGCCGTGAGCTCCATCGGCCTGGTCAGCTTGCCGACCCGAATGCGGGGACCCTGGAGATCGCAGAGGATCGCGAAGGCGGTGCTGCGCTCGGATTGAATACTCTGGAGCTGGCGGATCCACCCGGCGCGAACCTCCGGGGTCCCGTGGCTCGAGTTGATCCGCACAACGTTGACGCCGGCGTCCAGGAGGGTGCGCATCCGGGCAGGGGAATCCCAAGCAGGGCCCAGCGTGGCTACGATCTTGGTTCGGCGCGTCAGGCTCGTTGTGGATAGCGGCGGTAGGGCCAATGACAATGGCTCGGTTGAAGATGCGACCAAAGTAAGCGGATTCTCTCCTAAAGTGCTGTTGAAAACGCTTCAGCCACGTGCCCGGCCCAGCGATCCACAATCCTGTGAACTGGTGGAGTTTTCCACACGTTGAAATGAGCAGAAGGCCCCGACACGAAACGGAACTGATTGCAGGGCATCAGGATTGGCCACCTGGCTTCTATGAACAATTCTCCTCCTTCCTAAGTCATTGATCCACATGACTTACACATCATTCGGGGATGTGGAAAACAGCAAACGCGACCGTGACAATGTTGGACGATGGTTTGACCACCCCCAAGGAGCGCCCTAGATTGCCCCCTCCACTGCGGAATTGGGCGCGTCCCACCACCAATGGAACCCTGATGGCCACTCATCTCCGCCCCCGCGATGACGCTGGTGTTCGAGTAGAGCCTGCGGCGCTCGATCGGCTGGTTCGCGAGGCCGTGTTCGGAAGTGAGCAGGATCAGGAGCGCGCCCGCCGACGGATCTGGGAGCTGGGACAGCAGGCTGGCATTGGGCCGGCCTCGATTCATGAGCTCTACCTGGCCCGGGGTCGGGGCGAGTGCGGCGGGTTCACGGTTCCCGCTATCAACGTTCGCATGCTCGCCTACGACACTGCGCGGGCGGTCTTCCGGGCCGCGAGAGCGCGGAACGCCGGCGCGATCATCCTGGAAATCGCCCGGTCTGAAATTGCCTACACCGAGCAGCGTCCCGCCGAGTACGTCGCGGTGGTACTCGCGGCGGCACTGCGCGAGGGCTACGCCCATCCGGTGTTCATCCAGGGCGATCACTGCCAGGTCAACGCCAAGAAATACGCGGCCGATGCCGAAGGTGAGGTCGGGGAGGTCACGAAGCTGATTGGGGAGGAGATTGGCGCCGGGTTCTTCAATATCGACGTCGATACCTCGACCCTGGTCGATCTGTCCCACCCGACGCTCGAGCTCCAGCAGAAAACCAATTCCGACCGGGCCGCCGAGATTACCGCGTTCATCCGCTCCATCGAGCCCCATGGCGTCACGGTTTCGGTGGGGGGCGAGATCGGGGAGGTCGGCTCGAAGAACAGCACGGTCGAAGAGCTCCATGCATTCATGGACGGTTACCAACGCGCCCTGGCGCGACGGGGCCGGGGCCTCGCCGGGCTGAGCAAGATCTCGGTGCAGACCGGGACCTCCCACGGCGGAGTCGTCCTGCCCGATGGCACGATCGCCGAAGTCAAGCTCGATCTGGTGGCCCTCGAGGCGCTTTCCCTGGCGGCTCGCAAGTCTTACGGGTTAGGCGGGGCGGTGCAGCACGGGGCGAGCACGCTTCCGCCCGATGCCTTCGGCAATTTCCCGCGGGTGGAAACCGTCGAAATCCATCTCGCCACCAATTTCCAGAACATCATCTTTGATCATCCGCGGCTTCCGGCCGGGCTTCGCGACGAGATGATGCGGTGGCTCGACGCAAACGCAGCCGGGGAGCGGAAGTCCGGCGACACCGACGAACAGTTCTATTATCGGGCCCGGAAGAAGGCGATCGGACCGTTCAAGCAGCAGTGCTGGGATCTGCCGGAGGAGACCCGCGATGCGATCGCGGCCGACCTCGAGCGGACGTTCGGGTTTCTGTTCGATCAGCTGCGGGTCAAGGACACCGGGAAACTGGTGCAGCGCTACGTTGCGGCTCGCCCCCTGAGCTGGGATGCCCTGCATCAGGCCCAGGGCCGAGCGGTGGATGATGCTGAAGCAGGCGAGTAACCAAGGAGAGGCACCCATGAAGCGAAACGAAGAGCCGGTGGTCCTGGTCGAACGCGAAGGCAGCGCATCGGTCCTGTGGTTTCTCATTGGCGGGGCGGTTGGCGCCGGCCTCGCCCTGCTGTTTGCTCCCCACTCGGGGGATCACACCCGGCGGGTGGTGGGGCGTCGCCTCAAGAAGCTGCGGGATGCCGCGGACCAGGCGATCAGTGACGTCAAGGATGCGATCTCCCGGGATGAAACCCGGCTTCCCCGAGGAGACAGCGAGGATCTTGAAGAAGAGGAAGAGGCAGCGGAAGAGGAAGAGCCGGGGGTAGAAAACGGCTCTCCCGGGAAGGATCGGAAGCGAACTGTCTCGGCGGCCCGGCAGGAGCTGGAGCAGCGGCTCGCCGAGGCCCGTGCGCGGCGCCGCCGTGCCCTGTCGGCCGAGGATGAGGAGCCGGTCGCCTGAGGCGGCGCCGGCCCCGGGCCTGGTACCGGTCGATCCGGGGATTTCTCTGGCGGGTCCTCCAGGCGGCTGACGAGAACAACATTCCGTTCCTCGCGAGCGCCCTCACCTTCGATGGGCTGCTCGCGGCGATTCCCCTCCTCCTGCTGCTGTTCGCCGGTCTGGGCCTCCTGCTTCAGTGGCTGGCCGGGAGTGGCCAGCTCGATCCCGCGATGCTGTTCGAGCGATTCCTGCCGCCTCACGATACCGACCCGGGCCAGGATCCGTTCGCAAGCGTGGAGGTGGTCCTGGGACGTCTCACCGTGGTGGGGCGCTCCCTGTCGCTGTTGGCGATTCCGGCCTTCCTGTGGTTCAGTGCCCGCTTGTTCGCGGGGATCCGGACCGCGCTCAACAGCATCTTCGACGTCGCATTGCGGCCGCCCAAGGGGCACTTTCTCATCCGGTTTCTGCTCGCCAAGGCGAGAGATCTCTGGATGGTACTGCTCACGCTCACCCTGTTTCTTGCCAACACGACGCTGACGTTCGGAGTCACTTTCCTTCGCAACTACTTCGCCGCCAACGGACTGGGCGACAACTCGGTGATCAGGACGCTGGAGGGCTGGGTCGGCGAACTGCTTGGCTTTGCCTTCCTGGTCGCGCTGTTCTACCTGCTCTACCGGCACGCCGCCTTGCGCCGGGTGGGAAGGCCCGCCGCGCTGATCGCCGCGCTTTTCATGGCGGTGGCCTTCGAAATCGCCAAGCGGCTCTACGCGGTCTATCTGCGCGGTGCGAGCGGGTACGGGGCCGTCTCGGTCGATGCCTCCATCGGCGCGATCATCCTCTTCGTGGTCTGGCTCCATTTTTCGGCGCTGGTGTTTCTGCTCGGGGGCGTGGTGGCGGAGACCTGGGAGCTCCGCGAGCTGCAACGGGTGCAGCGCGGCGGCCTGGCGCGCAGCACGGCCACCGCGAATATCCCGGTCGAGCAAAGCGCCATTGCGGATGCAGCGCCACGGAGCCCTGCCACCTGATCCTTCGGCCCGTTAGATTTCGGTTGCCCCAGGTCCGAAGGGTGTCGGCGCGCGAACCGCGTCAGGACCTTGCCGGTAGCAGCGCTAAGCGATGTCCGGTGCAGCTTCGGGTAGCCTGGGGTACTCTCCCGGCGGACAGGCGGACAGGCGGACAGGCGGACCGCGACCCGGTACGCATCGCTATTTTCCTGAGATCATGATGCTCCTCGACACTGCCCTCCTTTCCGCCTTTCCGCCCGTCCGCCTTTCCGCCCTTCCGCCTGTCCGCCTGCGATGATCGCGCTCGCTCGCAAATACCGGCCTCGCCGGTTCTCCGATCTGCTGGTGCAGGATCACGTCGCCGCCGCTCTGCGTGGCGCGGTGGCGCGAGGCCGGGTTGGTCACGGCTACCTCCTCACCGGCCCGCGGGGAACCGGCAAGACCACGGCGGCCCGCATTCTCGCGATGGCCCTCAACTGCGAACGCCGGAGTGACGCTCCCGAGTCCGGCGAGCCGTGCGGGGCCTGTCCGAGCTGCGAGCGGATCTGGGGCGGGGCGGCAACGCTCGATGTGGTGGAAATCGACGCCGCGAGCAATCGCGGTGTCGACGACGCGCGCGATCTCCGGGAGCGGGCGATGTACGCCGCCTCGCAGGAGGGTCGTCACAAGGTCTATATCATCGACGAAGCCCACATGCTCACCCGCGAGGCCTGGAACGCCTTGCTCAAGGTGCTCGAGGAGCCTCCTCCCGGTGTGGTGTTCGTGTTTGCGACCACCGAACCCCAGAAGATCGCCTCCACCGCCGCGCCGGTGCTTTCCCGGCTCCAGCGCTTCGATTTTCGGCGGATCGGTCCGGCGGCCATCCGGGATCGTCTGAAACAGGTGCTCGGGGAGGAGAAGCTCGCGGCTGACGACGACGCCCTCGCAGTGATCGCGCGGTATGCCGACGGCGGGATGCGCGACGCGCTCTCGGTCCTCGATCAGGTGCTTTCCTTTGGCGAAGGACCGGTCACCGCCGCGGGAGTGCGGCAGGTGCTGGGCCTGATCGATGACGAACAGTATGCCGAGGTGCTCGGCGCGATCGCCGATCGCAACACCGCGGCGGTATTTCCCCTGGTGGATCGGCTGGTGGGTGCCGGCGCTGACCTGGCGGAGTTCATGACTGGTACCGCCGACTTGCTGCGCGCGGTGCTGATGGTGGAGAGCGGAGCGACGCCGGAAGGGCTGACCGAGACTCAGCGTCACGCGGTCGAGCAGGCCCGCGGCAAGCTGGGCCCGGGCGACCTGGTGCGCATGCTCGGGCTGCTTTCAGAAGCCGAGGCCGGGATTCGGCGCTCGGCGAGCGCTCGCCTGATCGTAGAGACCTTGCTGCTTCGGTGGACCGTGATGGATCGCATCGTGGACCTCGAGCGGGTGATGAAGGGGCAGGAGCCTCCCGATGCCGGCCGCCGCTCCAGTGGGGGATCGTCGGGGCCGACGCGTCCAGCGGCCGCTCCTCCGGGAGAGCGGCCCCGCGCTGCTTCACGCCCGGCGGAAAAACCCCGGGCAAGCGATCCTGCTCCCCATCAGACCGGGACCGAGCCGGTTACCCTCTCCGCGGTGAGCGAGGCGTGGCCGGACATCGTGGCCCGGGCGCGGGATCGAAACCGGATGCTGGGAGAGGCCCTGGAGGGCGCCACGCCTTGTTCGGTCCGGGGCAACGTGATCGGGGTTCAACCGAGTCCCGGAAACGAATTCCTGGTGGAGGGCGCGCTGACCCGTCACGGTCCCCTGGTGGAGGAGATCCTGGGCGGACGTTTCGGCGGCACCACCAGGATTGAGGTAGAGTCGGGGGCCGCGGACAAGGCGCCAGCGCCACCCCGCGACGTCCGGGCCGCCGAGCTGGAGCGAATCCGGCGCATCGATCCCGCGCTCGATGTCGCGGCCACCGAATTAGATTTGGAAATCGTCGACGACCGGCTTCCCCGCATCTCCCGGCGCCGGGTAGCGCCAGGGGGCAGGGGCGGGAATCGAAGGAGCATCATGGCGGATATTCAACATCTCTTTCAGCTTGGTCAGCAGGTCCAGGGGCGGCTCTCGCAGCTCCAGTCGGAGCTGGCGGACCGGGTCATCGAAACCAGCGCCGGGGCCGGGATGGTGCGGGTTAGGGTCGACGGCCGGGGCATGGTTCGGGGCCTCACCATCGATCCGGGGGCGTTCGAGGGCCGGGACGCCGAGCTGCTGGCCGACCTGGTGGTGGGAGCCATTGCCGAGGCCCAGCGGCGCGCCGCCGACCTGGTCCAGGCCGAAATCCGGAAGCTCACCCCGGTCCCCAACCCGCTGTCCCCGTTCTGACCGCCGTGGGCGCGATCGACGAGCTCGTCACCGAGCTCGCCCGCCTGCCCGGCATTGGCCCCAAAACGGCGCAGCGTCTCACCTATCACCTGTTACAGCAGTCCCGGGACCAGGCCGAGCGCCTGGCTGCCGCGCTGCAACGGGTTGCGGCGCGGGTTCACGATTGTCCGGAATGCGGCAACTTCACGGAGGAGGACCGCTGCGCGATCTGCGCCGACCCGCGGCGCGATCAGACCGTGCTCTGCGTCGTGGAGGAGGCTTCGACCGTCCTGGCGCTGGAGCGGGCCGCCGGAGGGGGTTTCCGGGGCCGCTACCTCGTGCTGGGCGGGCACCTCTCTCCTCTCTCGGGGATCGGGCCGGACCAGCTCCGGATGGCCCTCCTCCGCAGGCGCCTGGGTAACGGGGGGATCCAGGAAGTGATCCTCGCCACCAATCCCTCTCTGGAGGGGGAAGCGACGGCCACCTACATTCAGCACGTGCTGGAAGGGATGGAAATACGGGTGACCCGGCTGGCCCGGGGTCTCCCGGTCGGAGGCGATCTCGACTACGTGGACGGTGTCACCCTGAGTCACGCGCTCGCCGCGCGCCAGGAGGTTTCCTGAAGTCTCTCCGCTGGACGGTATTCTCTCTTGCGACCCTGGCCGGGGCGCTGTGCGGCTTTCGACTGAGCCAGCGGTATCTCGACCATCACCGGGAAGCGCTCTTCAGCGTCCGGGCGCGGCGGCGCCATGCGGCGCTCGGCTATCTGGCGGGCCGGCCGGCGCCGGACACGGTCCGGCTGCTTCGGGATTACCTGTCCTGGGAGCGTCACCCCATGCTGCGGCGCCGGGCCAGACGCATCGTACACGAGCTGGAACGCGGACTCGGATGAGCGGCGCGGCGAGCTGGTCCTTTCGGGAAGAGGATGCGGTCCGGATCGGCGGATTGCTCGACCGGTTGCTCGCTGAATCGTCGGCGCGCACCGCCCTCCTGGTGGACCGGACCGGACAGATGCTGGCAACCGCGGGGCAGCCGACCCGGTTCGACCCGGTCACCTTTGCCACGCTGACCGCGGCCGACTTCAGCGCCAACGACCAGCTGGCGCGGCTCCTGGGCGAGAACGAATTCGGCGCGCTGTTTCACCAGGGGGAAAAGGACTCGCTCTATCTCGCCGATGTCGCTCGCCGGGTCATTCTGGTGGTCATCTTCGACCAGGGGACGACGCTCGGGCTGGTGAAGCTCCGGGTGCGCACCGTGGTTCCCGAGCTCTCCCGGGTGTTTACCGAGATGTTCTCGCGGGAAGGCGCGGCGGGCCCCGGCCTCAGGCCTTCCGCCGGCATGGAACGGGGTTTCGTGGGTGAAGCCGAGGATGAAATCGACCGACTCTTCGGGAGCGGCTGATGTCTCTCATCAACTACGCGTCCCGCGAAATCAACTGCAAGCTGGTGTACTACGGCCCCGGGCTGGGCGGGAAGACCACCAACCTCGAATACATCTACGAAAAAGTCGCGCCCGGGAGCCGGGGAAAGATGATTTCGCTCGCCACCGAAACCGAGCGGACCCTGTTCTTCGATTTTCTCCCGGTGGACCTCGGGACCATCCGCGGCTTCAAGACCCGCTTCCATCTCTACACCGTCCCGGGGCAGGTGTATTACAACGCCTCGCGCCGGCTCATTCTCAAAGGGGTGGACGGCGTGGTGTTCGTGGCCGACAGCCAGCTCGATCGCATGGAAGCGAATCTGGAATCGATGCAGAATCTCTACGATAACATGGCGCAGCACGGCCTCGACCTCACCCGGATTCCGTTCGTCATCCAGTACAACAAGCGCGATTTGCCGAACGCCGCCGGCCTGACCCAGCTTCAGGATGCCCTGAATCCAGGATGGCCGCTGGAAGATCCCGAGCGCCAGGCGGTGACCCCCGATCCGGCCCGCCCCGGCGAATTCCTGGTGCAGCAGATGAACGGATCATGGATCGAGCGGGTGCCATACTTCGAAGCCTGCGCGGTCCGGGGTGACGGGGTATTCGACACGCTCCGCGCGGTGAGCAAACAGGTTCTCAAGACCCTGGGATGACCTGGACGATCCCCAACATCCTGACCGTCGCGCGGATCGCGATCACCCCGGTCATCGCCGCGCTGCCGTTCATCGAAGGCTACTGGCCCAAGCTCGCCTGTCTGGCGATCTACGTCGCCGCCAGCATTACGGACATCGTGGACGGCCACCTGGCCCGGCGGAACAACCAGGTCACCGATCTCGGCAAGAAACTCGACCCGATCGCCGACAAGCTGCTCCTGCTGGCTACCCTGGTGCCGATCTGGTGGATCTCCCAGCAACGTCAGCACCTCTACGAAATCCCGGTGTGGGGAAGCATCCCCCTCTGGGTCTGCGTTCTCCTCCTGGGCCGGGAATTCGCGATGACCGGCTTCCGCTGGTGGGCGTCACGCCAGGGGGTGGTGATCTCGGCCCAGGGCCCCGGCAAGCTCAAGACGGTCTTTCAGAACATCTTCATCGGCGGCACGATCGCGTGGTTTGCCTACCGCGATGTGATCGCATCGAAGGGCTGGCAGTCGGACCGCACCGCGCGGTGGTGGAATCAGTTTCATGGCGGCTTCGTGGCGATCACGCTGGCCATTGCGGTGGTGCTGACGGTGTATTCCTTCCTGATCTACCTGTACCGCTACCGCAGCCTGTTCTCCCAGCAGGAGCGCTGAGCCCGGCGGTCGGCCCATGGACGCCGAACTGGTCACCATCGGGACCGAGCTGCTGCTCGGATTCACCATCGATACCAATGCCGCGTTCCTGGGCCAGGCGCTGGGCACGGTCGGGGTGCGGATCACCCGCAGGTCCACCGTTCCCGACGAGCCCGGTCCGATTCGCGAAACCGTGGCGGAAGGGCTTGGACGTACCCGCCTGGTGATCGTCTCGGGCGGCCTCGGTCCCACCCATGACGACGTGACCAAGCGGGTAGTGGCCGAGCTGGTTCAGGCGCCGCTCGATTTCGACCCGGCCATCTGGGATATGCTGGTGAGCCGCTTTGCCAGGCTCGGACGGGTGCTGGCCGAGCGCAATCGTTGCCAGGCCGAAGTCCCCCGCGGCGCGGTCGTCCTGCCCAACCCGCGGGGAACCGCCCCTGGGCTCTGGCTCACCTCTCTGCTGGGCGAGGTGATCCTGCTCCCCGGAGTTCCTCATGAGTTCCGCGGTCTGGTCGAAAACCACGTGGTGCCCAGACTGGCCGACCGCAATCGGGATACGGTGGTCCGCTCCCTGGTGATCCGTACCACGGGGATCGCTGAATCGGCGCTGGCCGATCGCCTCGCTCCGCTCGAATCCGAGCTCGCTCCGCTGACCCTTGCCTCACTTCCCGGTCTCGATGGCGTGGACCTTCGCCTGACGGCCTGGAATCTGCCGCGGGAGCAGGCCGACCATCGGCTCGAGGCGCAGGGGATACGCCTCCGGGAGCTGGCAGGAGAGCATGCCTACGGGACCGATGGGGACGACCTTGCCGGCCTGCTTCTCTCCGAATGCCGTCTTAGGGGCCTCCGTCTGGCGGTGGCAGAGTCATGCACCGGGGGAATGCTGGGAGGGCGTATCACGGAGGTGCCGGGCAGCTCCGATGTCTTTGTCGGCGGGATGATCGCCTACGGGGACAGCGTCAAGGAGGAGCTCGGTGTCCCGGCTCGAATCCTGGAGACCCACGGGGCCGTAAGCGAGGAAACCGCCGCCGAGATGGCCCGGGCCCTGCTACAGAAGCTCCAGGTGACTCTGGCGATCGCCGTTACGGGGATCGCGGGGCCGGACGGTGGCTCCGAGGCCAAGCCGGTCGGATTGGTCTGGTTCGCCATCGCCAACGAGAAGGAGACGCTCACCCACCGGGTCATTTTCCCCGGTGCGCGGCACGATGTCCGGACGCGGGCGTGTCAGTTCGCCCTCTGGCGGGCGTGGTTGATGGTGAGGGCAGGCAATAGATTTCAGCCATGAAGAAGCCCATGACAGACAAGCGGTTCGAGGAGGATGCACCGGCCGACGAGGCCCCGCCGGTCAGGCACGATTCCGGGTCGGCAACCGGAAGCGCCGCGGCAGCGGCCGGGCTCCCGATGGAATCACCCGAGGGTGCGGTGGTTCGTCTCGAGGAACAACTTCGGGAAGCGACAGACCGGCACCTTCGGTTGGCGGCGGAGTTCGACAACTTCCGGAAGCGGGTCGCCCGGGAGCGCTTGGAGCTCATGGACCGGGCTCAGGCTGCGCTCGTGATCAAGTTGCTCGACGTGCTGGACGACATCGACCGGATCGTGGCGATCGATCCTTCGACCCCGGTGCCGGCCCTGCTCGAAGCCACCCTCCTGGTCGACAAGAAGCTCCGGAAAGAGCTGGAGGCGGCAGGACTCGAGCGGGTCGACCCGCAAGGCGCCGGGTTCGATCCCGCCTGGCATGAGGCGGTTTCGGCGATTCCTCCGGAGCGCCCCGAGCAGGATCACACCGTCGCGCAGACCTTCCAGGTCGGGTACCGGTTCCGCGGCAACCTGGTCCGGCCTGCGCGAGTCCAGGTCTACACCTCGGAAGGGCACCCGTAAGTGGCGTCTCGCGATTTCTACCAGGTCCTCGGAGTCGGCGAGACGGCCACCGCGGGGGAGATCAAGAAGGCGTACCGCCGTCTCGCCAAGCAGTATCACCCCGACGCCAACCCGAATAACCCGCAGGCGTCCGAGATGTTCAAGCAGATCTCGGAGGCGCACGGGGTTCTGTCGGATCCCGAGAAACGGAAGAAGTACGATCAGATGCGTCGGTTGGGCGCGTTCGAGCATGCCGGGGCTCGCGGTGGCGCCGCGGCGGGGAGCCGGGGTGCCTCGGGGGAAACCTTCGACTTCGGCGATTTCGGGTCGATGGGTCTGGGCGACATCTTCTCCTCGATCTTCGGGCGAGGCCGGAAGGAAGAGCCACGAGGAGAGACGCTGGAGACCGAGCTCGAGATCCCGTTCCGGACCGCCGCGCTGGGCGGAAAGGTCCCCATCACCCTGGCGATCAATGAGACCTGCCCTACCTGCGGTGGGAATGGCGCCGCTCCCGGCGCCACGCTGTCTCAGTGTCCCGAGTGCAAGGGTCGGGGCACGATTTCCTTTGGCCAGGGCGGGTTTGCCGTCAATCGGCCGTGCCCGATGTGTCGTGGCAGAGGGAAGGTTCCCTCGGAAAAGTGTCCGACCTGCGATGGAGTGGGGGAAAGGCGAGTCGAGCGGAGGGTGATGATCACGGTTCCTGCCGGGACCGAACCCGGCCTCCGCATCCGTCTGAAAGGGCAGGGAGCGGGCGGTCGAAACGGGACCCCGCCCGGTGATCTGCTGGTCACCTTCCAGGTGCAGCCCGATCGATTCTTCCGTCGGGAAGGGCTCGACGTGGTGTGCGACGTCACCATCAACATGGCGCAGGCAATCCTGGGAACCCGGATCCGGGTGCGCACCCTGGGAGACAAGAAGGTGGTCCTCAAGATTCCCGCTGGCACGCAACCGGGCCGGAAATTCCGGATCCGGGGAGAGGGAATCGCCAAGGGGGAACGCCGGGGAGACCTTCTGGTCAACGTGCAGGTAACGCTTCCCGAGGAACTTTCTCCAGAGCAGGCCGAGCTGTTCCGGAAATTCAGCGACTCAGCCGGCCTGGCGCACTAGGCGGTTCGAGCGGCGTCGCGGTAGCGTTCGATCAGGGCCTTGTGCGACGCGATCTCGGGAGCCTGTCCCTCGGGACTTCGCTGACTCCAGCCGCCATCCGCCGCAAGATCCCACGCTTGTCGGTTGTCCTTCCACATCGTTTCCAGGACTTCGCGCACCGCCTCCCGATGGGCCGGTGAATCGAGAGGCACTGCGCTCTCGATCCGGCGATCCAGATTGCGCTGCATCCAGTCCGCCGAGGTGAGATAGACTTCGTGCTGGCCGCCGTTTTCGAAGTACCACGCCCGGGAATGCTCGAGGAACCGACCGACCACGCTCACGACTCGGATTCGTTCGCTGACCCCGGGAACGCCGGGACGGAGACAGCAGATCCCGCGCACCAGGAGATCCACCGTCACCCCCGCCCCCGATGCCTCGTAGAGCAACGCGATGATTTCGGGATCCACCAGCGCATTCATCTTCGCCAGCACGCGGGCCCGGTGCCCTCCACGGGCGTTGGCGATCTCCCGGCGGATCAGCTCTTTCAGCCGCTGCCGCATCCCCCCCGGGGCGACGACCAGCTTGCGGTACCCTACCGGGCTCGCAAAGCCGGTCAGGACGTTGAAGAGATCGGACAGGTCGGCCCCGAGGTCGGGGTCCACCGAGAACAAGTCCGAAATCGGTATAGGTCCGCGCGGTCCGTGGCGCGTAGTTGCCGGTCGCGATGTGGACGTAGCGGCGGATCTGGTCGCCTTCGCGGCGGACGACCAGAATCACCTTGGCGTGGGTCTTGAGTCCCGCCACGCCATAGCTGACGTGAACCCCGAGGTCCTCGAACCGCTGGGCCCAGCGGATGTTGTTCTCCTCGTCGAAGCGGGCCTGGAGTTCGATCAGCACCGCGACCTGTTTTCCCGCGTTCCGCGGCCGTGGCGAGCAGCCGGGCGATGTGGGAATCGCCACCGGTGCGATACAGCGTCATCTTGATCGCGAGCACGTCGGGGTCCTCGGCGGCCGTCTGGATGAACCGCTCGACGCTGGCGGCAAAGCTCTCGTACGGATGATGCACCAGGACGTCGCCTTCGCGCACCACATCGAAGATGTTCCGATTCCCGGCCAGTCGGGATGGGCACGACCGGGATGAACGTCGGGTCGTGGAGATCGGCGATCTCGAGGCCCGCAATGGTCATCAGGTCCGAGGCGTCGAGCAGTCCCACGGTCTCGTAGATGTCCTCTTCGGTGAGCGGCAGCCCGTCACTTTCCTGGTCGGCATTCAGCTCCGCGAGCACGAGCTGGCGGAGCGATACCGGCATTCCAGGATCGACCTCGAGCCGTACCACCTCGGCGAACCGGCGATTCCGCACTTCCTCCTGGATCAGCTTCGAGCAGATCGTCCGCCTCGCCGGCATCGATTTCGAGATCGGTGTTGCGGCTGATCCGGAACGGAAAGGCGCCCAGGATCTCGATGCCGGGGAAGAGCGCCTCCAGGTTGGAGGCGATGACCAGCTCGAGCGGTGCGTACCGGTGGGTACCGCGGCAAGGGAACCCACCGGGGAAGGATCTTGGGCACCTTGACCCGGGCGAACCGCTCTTCTCCGCTGTCGCCGCGCAGCACAACTGCCAACGAGAGCGACAGGTTGCTGATGTAGGGGAAGGGGTGGGCCCGATCGACGGCGAGCGGCGTGAGCACCGGGAAGACATTGCGTGTTGAAATACTGGTCGAGGTGCCTGCGATCATCGATCGAAAGATCGTCGAGGCGGGTGATCAGCTTGACCCCCCGCTCGGCGAGCGCCGGGAAAGCACTTCGCGGGTCATGCAATGACCGTGCTCCCGAACCAGCTCCCTCACCCGAAGGGCAATCGCCCGGAGCTGCTCCTCCGGCGACATCCCGTCGGGGGTCAGCTCACTGAGGTGGGCCGCGACCTGTTGCCTGAGGCCCGCGACGCGGACCTGGAAGAACTCATCGAGGTTGGACGAGAAGATCGCGAGGAACTTCACCCGCTCGAGGATCGGAGTGCGGGCATCCCGGGCCTCGTTCAGAACCCGCCGGTTGAATTCGAGCCAGGAAAGCTCGCGATTGAGGTACAGAGAGGGTTGCCGGAAGTCGGGAGAAGCCGCCGGAGGCGGACCCCCGAGGCGCTTCCCCGGCTGGGCTGCTCCCCTGCTCCCCAAGGGTCGGTTCAATACGGGTCAGGGATTCGTCGGTCACGGGGGAAAAATACCATTCCCCGCCGGTCGCCCATGTAACGAGTTACCCCACCCTCAGAATACCCCTAGGGGGTACCCAACGCACGCGGTTTCAGATACTGATCCAGCCAGTCGAGCATGGTGTCCCACCAGATCCGCCGATTCCTGGCCTTGAGGACCCAGTGGCCTTCATCGGGGAAGTACAGGAACTTGCCCGGCACGCCGTGCTGCTTGAGGGCGGTGAAGGCCTGCAGGCCCTCCGAGAGGTCCACCCGCATGTCCTGCTGCCCGTGGATGACCAGCAGGGGGGTCTTCCAGCTGATCGGTGAAGTTGACGGGAGACCATTTCTCCAGGGTCTGACGGGTCTCCGGATTGGTCATGCCGCCGGGGCCGAACTCCCAGTTGGGGAACCAGAGCTCTTCGGTGCTGCCCACCATGCTCGATCGCATTGAACACCCCGTCGTGGGCGATCAGGGTCTTGAACCGGTCGGTGTGGCCCTCCATCCAATAGATCATGTACCCGCCGTAGGAGGCGCCGGCCGCGCCCATCCGGGTCGAATCGACGTAGGGCAGCTGGGCCACCCGGTCGAGGCCCTTCATGAGGTCCTCGAACGGAAGGTCGCCCCAGTGGCGGGTTATGCTGTTGGTGAAGCCCTGTCCGTATCCGGTGGATCCGTGAAAATTCACCGCCGCCACCACGTAGCCCCGGCTGGCGAACATGTGGTAATTCCAGCGGGGACTCCAGGAATCGAGCCAGGCTCCCTGGGGGCCGCCGTGGATCAGATAGACCAGGGGATAGCGCCGGCCCGGCTCGAATCCCGGCGGCTTGAGGATCCAGCCGTGCACCGAATCGCCGGCGGCGCCGACGAACCCGAACGGCTCGAGCGGGGCCAGGTCCAGCCCGGCAAGGGCCTGGGCGTTGAGCGCGGTGAGCGCCCGGGGGTTCGATCCGTCCAGCCCCGCGGTCCAGATCTCGTTCGGCTGGGTGGCGGTCTGGTGGAGGTACACGATCGCCTTGCCGTCCGGCATAACCCGCGGGGCGCTGTTGAGGCCGCCGGCCACCAGCAGGACCGGTTTCCCGCCGGCGGTATCGAGCCGATACAGGTTGTGGGCCCCCCGCTCCTCGACTTCGACGATGAGGCCCCGGGCGTCCGGCATCCAGGTGAAGCCCTGCACGCTGACGTCCCAGCCGGCCGTCAGGGATCGATGGGTCCGGGCGGCGCGATCGAAGAGCATGAGCTGGGTCCGGTCGGCTTCGAACCCGGGTGTTTCCATCGAGAGATAGGCGATCCATTTTCCATCGGCCGAAAACGCCGGCGAGTGGTCATTGCCCTTTCTGGTCGTAACCTGGACCAGATCGGATCCATCGGGTCGCATCAGCCACACGTCGTTGTTGGTGCTCATGGCGGGCTGATCGTCCGGGTTATAGACCAGGGCGACCTGGTTCCCATCGGGCGCAAGGGCCAGATCCGTCCCGCCAAGATCGAGCGGCGGCGTGTCGTGATCGATGGGGGTCAGGTCCTTGACCTTCTTGTCGCCCAGATCGACGCGGAGGAGATGGGACCGGGTCCCCACCCGCCAGTCATCCCACGACCGGTAGAACAAATCGGTCCAGATCTTGGCCTTGGTGGGGAAGCTTCCGTTGCGCTGATCGATCTCCTGGTGGGGTGGCCATGACACGTCGCTGGTCGCGAGGACCGCCTTGCCATCGGGCAGGAAGCGGAAGTCGTTGACACCGGTCTCGACCGTGGTGAGCTGGACCGGCTCTCCTCCATTCAATCCGACCCGCCACACCTGGGCGCCGTCCTTCCGGGTCGAGAGAAAGCCCAGCCGTCCGTCCCTGGCCCAGCGCGGGGCGAAATCGCTGCCGGGCCCACTGGTCAGGGCCTTCGGGGTTCCCCCCTTGACCGGCACCACCCAGATCCTGGAGATGTTGCGGTTCTCCTGGAGGGAGGGAACCGATACTGCGAAGGCCACCGTGTTTCCGTCCGGTGAGAGCTGGGGATCGCTCACCATCTGCAAGCCAATGAACTTCTCGAACGTGATCGGCTGTCGGGATTGCGCGGACAGAGCCGTGGACAGGGCGAGCAAGACCGCCCCGAAGGCGGTAGCCATCTTCCTCATGCGATCACTCCTCCGCCGAGGACCTGGTCCTCGGATGAATACAGGACGCCGGACTGGCCGGGGGTCACCGCCCGCAGCGGCTGGGAGGTCTCGAGCGCCAGGGTCCGGTCCGGGCCCATGCGGGTTATGACGGCGGGCACCGGCCGGGCCCGATAGCGGACCTGCACCTCGCAGCGCGCGCCCACCTCGGGCGGCTCGACCAGCCAGTTCAGCTCGGCGATCGTCACGTCCCAACGATCCAGCTCCGCCGCTTCTCCCACCACCACCGCGCGTTCCTCGGGGTGAATGGCGAGGACGTAGAGCGGGCGGGAGCGGCCTCCGGGGAGTCCCCGTCGCTGCCCGACGGTATAGCGGGCAAATCCCTCGTGCTCGCCGATCACTTCGCCCGAGCTGGTGACCAGGGGCCCGCTGGCGAGCGCCGGGGCATCGGCAGGAAGGTGGCGCTCCAGGACCCCCACGTAGTCATCGTCGGGCACGAAACAGATCTCGACCGATTCCGGCTTCTCCGCGGTCACCAGTCCGAGGGTGCGCGCCCGGGCCCGGGTCTCGGCCTTGGTCAACTCCCCGACCGGAGTGAGCATGCGGCTCACCACGGTCCGGTCGATTCCCCACAGGAAATAGCTCTGGTCCTTGCTCCGATCACGACCCCGGAACAGTCTGCCGTCCCGCGCGACGGCGTAGTGACCGGTCGCGATGGCCTGACAGCCGAGGGCGTCAGCGTGGGCCAGGAGATCGCGGAATTTGGTGAACGAATTGCATCGTACGCAGGGGATCGGAGTGCGGCCGCGACTGTACTCCTCGACAAAATTAGCGATGACCCGCTCGGAGAAGCGATCCTCGAAGTTGAGCACGTAGTGCGGAATGCCGAGTGTCGCGGCCACTTCGCGGGCATCGTTGATGGAGTCGAGGGAACAGCAGGGGCGGTCGGGCACGTCATCGCCATAGCAGAACAGCTTCATCGTGGCGGCGACGACTTCGTACCCCTGCTCGACCAGCAGGGCAGCGGCGACCGAGCTGTCCACTCCCCCGGACATCGCCACCAGGACGCGTGGCCTGGGCGAATCCATCACGCCCGGCCCAGCACCACCGAGAGCTTGCGCACCTTCTCGACCACGCCTGGCAATACTTCAATGAGCCGATCGATGTCGGCATCGCTCGTGGTATGCCCCAGGCTCACCCGGAACGACCCCAGCGCGATTGTCCGCGTCACCCCCATGGCGGTGAGCACGTGGGACGGTTCTACCGACCCGGTCGAGCAGGCCGACCCGGTCGAGACCGCAACGCCCGCCAGGTCCAGGTGCATGAGCAACGCTTCGCTGTCGGTTCCCGGGATGCCCAGATTGGCGATGTGGGGAGCGCAGGGGCCCCGTTCCCCATGAAGCGCCAGATCGGGAATGAGGGTGCGAAGTCCGCCGATGAGGCGATCGCGAAGCGCCTGCAATCGCTGGAACTCGGCCGGCTGTTCTTCGGCGGCGAGGCTGGCCGCCCGGCCCAGGCCCACCGCGCCGGCCACGTTCTCGGTGCCCGGCCGAAGCCCGAATTGCTGTCCGCCCCCGTGGATCAGGGCATCGATCGCCTGGCGATCCCGGACGATCAGCGCGCCGATTCCCTTGGGCGCGCCGATCTTGTGTCCGGAGATGGTCAGCAGGGTACAGGGGAGGTTCTCGATCGCGACCGGTACCTTGCCGAAGGCCTGGACCGCGTCGCTGTGCAGGAGGACGCCGCCGGCCTGGCACCGCTCCGCGATCTGATCGATCGGCTGGCGGGCTCCCATCTCGTTGTTCACCCACATCACCGACACGATCGCAGGGCGATTGGTCAGCTCCTCGTCGAGGGCGGCCAGCTCGAGCTGCCCGGTTTCTCCGACCGGAAGGCAAACCTCTACTCCACCGAGCCGGGTGACGTGGTGGGCAGCCGCGAGGACCGCCTTGTGCTCGACTGCCGAGACGGCCACCCGCATCGGAGCGCCGCGATCCTTCGCCGCGAAGGCCGCGCCGATGACGGCGAGGTTATCGGCTTCGGTGCCGCCCGAGGTGAAGATGACCTGGTTGGCTTCCGCGCCGACTGCGGCCGCGACATCCCGGCGGGCTTGCTCCAGTCCCGCTCGCGCGGCACGGCCGAAACGGTGCGCGCTGGACGGATTGCCGAAGCTCCGCTCGTCGAGGAAGGGCAGCATCGCCTCGAGCACTTCCGGACGGACCGGGGTGGTGGCGGCGTGATCGAGGTAAACCGGGTCCCGAGGCATCCGGAAATCTATCCCCGTCGCGGGCGGGGTCTCATCGCTGGGCGAGGATCGCGGTGAGCGAGTCAGCGAGGCTGGCCACCCGACCCGAGAGATGCCCACCCGAACCGGTCTGAACCGCGCGCACCAGGGAATCCGCGACCCGGGTGTTCCCCAGGACGAGCTCGGATCGGGCGAGCTGCAATTGAAGCAGGGCGAAGTTGCCACGTTGCGGGGCGGAAGCCTTGCTCAGAATCCGGTCCGCCTGCCGGCAGTGATCCCTCGCTTCTGATGCCCGCTGGCCCGCCGCCAGCAGGATTTCACAGAGCATCGCGTGGGCCCGTCCGGTCACCGGCTGGGTAGCGCCGGCGGTGCGTTCCAGCATGTCGAGGACGCCACGGCCGATCCGTTCGGCCTCGGTATGCTGGCGGAGCCGGCTCTGGATCAACGCAAGGCGCCCCCGTGCGCTCAGCACCGCCAGGTTGGAATCCCCATAGGCCGTGACCAGGATCCGCACCGCGCGCTCCTGGGAGGAGAGCGCCTCTGGCAATCGCCCTTGCTCGATCAGGACTGCGCTCAGCCGATCGAGCGTGGTCCCGATCTGGGGATGTGCTCCTCCCAGCCGGGTTTCGAACGCGGCAAGGGCCTGCCGATACAGCAGCTCGGCCTGGACCAGCCCGGAATCCGAGCCGGACGCAACCGCCTGTTCGAACAGCACCGAGGCCAGTGAGTTCCTGACCCGCGCTGTGACGGGGTGATCCGCGCCCTGAAGGCGGGTCTGGCGTTCGAGCAGCTCGCGGTAGTCCGACTCTGCCGCTGCCCAGTCACCGCGGGCCTGTTTGAAGGCTGCGAGGTTCCCGAGGGCCACCACGGTGCGCTGGTGGTCCGCTCCCACCGAAGACTGGAGCGATCCCACCGCGAGGTGCTGGACCGCCACCGCTGAATCGAGGCGTCCCTGGAAATACAGGGAGGCCGCGAGATTGTTGGCGGTGATGCCTACCGCATGGTGGTCGTCGCCGAACACCTGGCGTCGGATCGCGAGCGATTCGGTGAGGACCGAGTCGGCTTCCCGGTAGCGGCCCAGGGCGTTGTAAACCACGCCGAGGTCGTTGAGTGAGAGGGAGAGCTCAGCGCGGCCCCTGGAGCCCGCCTCTCGCCGAAGCCGGGCCGCTTGCAGGAGCAGGGGTTCGGCCTCCCGGCTCTTGCCCAGCTCATGCCGAATCCAGCCGTTCAGACTGAGGGAGCTGGCCAGCTCGAGGCTTCCGCCGGCGCCAGCCTTCCGGAGGGCCAGCGCCGCCTCCGCTAACGAATCGGCGGGTGCCACGAGTCCGAGCCGGTCGTAGCCGTCGGCCAGCACCTCGAGCATCTCGGCCCGGGTATCCGGCAGCATGGCCGAGGCCCGGCCGAGCTGGGCCCGCTGGAGGTCGAGGAGCCGGCGAACCGTGACGGTATCTCCCACCGAGCGATCGGCGCCGCTTGCGCCGAACAGCTCCATGAGGAAATCGCGCACTTCGAGCGCTTTGTCTCGCTCCCGGAGCACGCGGGCGGATTCGAGGCGCACCCGGGCCGATTGTACCAGCGTGACGGCGGTGACACCGGCGAGTCCAACGACTCCAACCAGGGTGACGGCAACCGCTGCGGTGTGTCGGCGCAGAAACTTTCCGGCGCGGTAACCGAAGGTGTCGGGACGCGCGGTGACCGGGAGCCCGTCGAGGTGACGCTGAATGTCGGCCGCCAGCGCGCTCGCCGATGGATACCGGCGGCCGGGTTCCTTCTTGAGCGCGGTGAGGACGATCGTATCGAGATCCCCGGTGAGGAGATGCCGAAGCCGGGAAGCGTCGAGGCCGGCTCGAGTGGGGCGGACCCGACCGACCAGCGCGCTGGGACGCTCCGGATCGGAGCTCAGCACCGCGAGCTCGAGCTCGCGCCGTGAGGTCCGCGCCGAGCTGAACGGGTGGGACGACGTGAGCAGCTCATAGAGGATGACGCCCAGGGAGTAGACGTCGGCGGCGGTGGTGACCAGATCACCACGGATCTGCTCCGGGGCGGCGTATTCTGGAGTCAGCAGGCGCAGGTCGGTGCTGGTTTCAACCGCGGGGCCGAACAGTTCGGTCGGCGCCAGTACCTTGCCGATCCCGAAATCCAGAAGCTTGGGAACGCCCTCCTCGGTGACGAAGATGTTGCCGGGCTTGAGATCCCGATGCACGACCAGGTTCTGGTGGGCGTGCTGGACCGCCCGGCAAACGATCTGAAACAGCTGGAGTCGTTCCCGAATCGACCACCGTTGCCTATCGCAGTACTGATCGAGCGGCATCCCTTCGACGAACTCCATGACGAAGTAGGGCCGCCCATCCTCGGCGACGGCCGCGTCGAGGAGCGCGGCGATGTTTGGGTGATGCAAACCGGCCAGGATTCGGCGCTCGAGCCGGAAACGGCGGAGCACCTCCTCGGTGTCGAGGCCGCGCCGAATCACTTTCAGGGCGACCCGCTGCTTCAGGTCTTCGGTTTCCCGCTCCGCGAGAAAGACTTCTCCCATTCCCCCGCGTCCCAGACGGGAGAGGAGGCGATAGGGACCGATCGATTCGGGAAGCCGCAGGTCTTCGGACGGCGGGAGCGAGTCAAAGGCCGACAGGTCGAGCAAGGGCTCCTCCAGGAAGGAGGGCTGCTTCGCGAGAGCGGCGATCAGACTTTCGACCTCCATGCGAAGCTCGGGGTCGGCGAGACAGGCCTGATCGAGATAGGCAGCGCGTAGCGCGGGTTCGCGGTCCAGCGCTGCTGCGCAGGTCGCTTCGATCTGCGCCCATCGGTCAGGGTGCATGATTCAGGAGCCCGCTCACCCCATCCATCGAGTCGCCCAGCTCCCGGCGGAGCCAAGCCTTGGCGACGGTCCAGGCGCGTCGCACGGTGCGTTCGGAAACTCCCATGACATCGGCCACTTCCTCGGTCGACAGTCCACCGAAGAAACGGTACTGAACGATGCGAGCGCCCTGAGGATTGAACCCCTGCAGGCGTTGCAGGGCGTCGTCCAGGGCGATCAGATCGCCGGCTTGATCGAATCCCGGATCCGGTTCGTCGGCGGGAACGTGTCCAGCCTCGTCCAGGCTCGCATGGGGCGCTTTGCCGCCGCGCTTCAGCGCCGTCTTGGCCTTGGCGTGATCCACCAGAATCCGCCGCATGGCTTCCGATGCTACCGCAAAGAAATGGTGGCGGCTCTGCCACTCCACCCGGGTCTGGTCCACCAGCTTGAGATAGGCCTCGTGAACCAGGGCGGTGGTGTTGAGGGTATGGCCGCGCCGTTCAAAGAGGAGCTTGACGTGAGCGAGCCGATTCAGCTCGTCGTACACCAGCGGCAGCAGCCGATCGAATGCGGACCGGTTCCCACCGGAAGCCAGACGGAGCAGATCGGTGATTGCACTGCCGGGTTCGCGCGGCTTTTCGGCATCCATGGGGGGTCCTCGCAAGCTTACTGCTTGACGTTTCCCGGTGCAACGTCCTGGCCGGACTTGGATGAGTTTCTCGCGTTGAAGGTACGGAGGAACGCTCCGACTGGGGGGGGACAATGGCTGAGCACGCCAGACGGGTTGGCCAGAGGGTTCTGTTGGCCGTGATCATGGCTGTAACCGTCGGAGTGATCCCGCTTCGTTCCACGTTCGCGCAGGAGTCAGGGACCGGGGGCCGCGCTGAGACTGATTGAGGAGCTCGAAGCCATTCGGGCCGCCGCCGAGGGCATCGCCGCCTCCATGTCGGAATTGAAATGGCCGCCTTTCTGTTTACCGCCGGATACGCCGAACACGGCCCAGGCACGAGCCTTCCTCGACGGGGTCACGAACACCCTTCAACAGCAGAAAGACCGCTATCTCGCCAAACGGACGGAACTCCTCAACCTGATCAGCAGGGATCAGCTGGCCAGGGCTGCAGTCGACCAACGGTATCCCAATGCGAACTCGATGGCCCCGACATTCTGGCAGCCCTGGACTACCGCCTTCACCCGGGCCCAAACCGAGATAAACGCGAGGCGAGCCGAGTTGGCACGGGCTCGTCAGAGACCATGTCGTTCGACTCCCGAACAGCCGCAGCCTCCGACGCCTCCCCCGCCTCCACCGCCAACGGGACCTGGGGTTGTCCTGCCCGCAGCAGCGGTACGGCCCGCTGAAATCCCACCGATTCCAGGACAGTTCTGCAGCGAGGACGAGAAGCGCGCCGTCCTCAATCGATTCTACGCGGTCGCGTTCGACTTCTATCTGAATTATCAGAATGCCCGAGTGTACCACGACGCCATCGCCGAGGCGATCGCCAAGGGCCAGGGGAACCGCAGCGTGCTGCAGGGAATGTTGCCGGCGGCCAGGCAGGCCATGGATTTCCACGCCAGGCGGGATGACGAGTTCAACCAGGCGCTGGCCCGGGTCCGAGCGATGCCGGTGCTGGAGTGCGGTCCGCGCACCCAAACCGCCCCCGAGCCAATTCCTCCCCTGGATTTCGAGCCCTTCGTGTTTCCTGCGGTGCCGGATCGGTTCTGCACCGAGGCCGCCAAGGACGAAACCGTAGGGCAGCTCGAAGCCGCTCGCGACGCGGCCCGCCGCAACTACGACAGGGCGACCGCCAGGATTGCGGAACTGGCCGACCGCATTGGGAAAGGCGACAACTCGGCCGCGACGAGTTCGGCGTTTCAGGAGGCCAACACCGCAGCCACCGGCTGGCTCAAGCAGTCGGAGGAGCTGGAAGCTGCCAGGCAGCGAGCCGAGGCGATGCCGGTCAGTGACTGTGCCAAGAAATCTCGTTCGACGGTGTCTACTGGCACAGGGTTCGGGTCCACCATCCAGGTCGGGCTCATGCTCGAGGGCACCTGGTTCTGGAATCTGGAGAAGGTCGTCGAAGATCAGCCCGATGTCGAAAAGGCCTCCGTCAGCAAGTCGCCTTTCTACGGTGGTGTCTTTGTCGAGATCGCCCTCAATCGACTTTTCCGGGTGGCCTGTTCAGCGCTCTATGGCTGGCATCGGGTGACTCAGGAGAAATCCAATGGGGCGAGCACCACTGGGCGACTGAACTCGGTGTTCCTGAATACCCGCTTGAACCTCACCCGGCAGGTGGGTCCTCTCACCGTGCTGGGAGGAGGCGGGATCACTTGGGCCCGGGACGAGGTTTCCGAGTGGCGTGGGGTGAACAGTGATGTGATTCTGCCCGGCAGGTCCCAGAGCGGATTCAAGACGAACTGGGGGCTCGGGGCCGAGTGGCGGCTCCAGGATCGGCTATACAGCCGGATCTACGCGGACCTCATCACCGCCCTCGGCAAGAAGACTGACGGGGACGCCCATGTGGGCTTGGGGGCTAGTCTGAGCTACGGGTTCTAGACGAGGAGAGATCCATGCGACGCGCGAATCTCACGATCCTGCTGGCCTCGTTGGTCCTCGCATGCTGGGCCAAGGGACCGGATTTTTTTTCGACCGGAAGCGAACCCGATCGGGACGCGCCGAGCATCCAGCTGATCTCGCCACCGTACACCCCTGGCGGTGTCTTCAACATCCCGGGGATGGTCTTCCAGGTGACGGATGGAGGTTCCGGGGTGGACTGGACCACACTCAGCGTGCTTCGCGGAGGAGTGCCGCTCACCTATACCGTGACCGGGGACCAGGCTAGCGCCAGCTTCGGATCAACCGGAGACGGGACGTTCAACGTCGATGTGAGCGTCAAGGACAAGGGCGGCAATCTGGCGACCCAGCATATCGACGGCGGCATGGTGGTCGATCAGACTCCGCCGAACATCATCTTCACCGGTCCGACGGTTACCCAGTTCAGCGGTCTTTCCGCGCTGCTTTCCTATTCAGGAACCGCAACCGACGCGCACCTCGGAAGTGTTACTGCCATCCTTCAGACTGCCGGTACCAGCGGTGCGTGCGGAAGTGCCGGAGCCACCGCCTGGCCGGTGGGTCCTGGCGGGGGTCAGGTGAGTGAGAACAGCTGGGCATCCTCCGCCATTCTGGGCACCAACGGGGCATTTCAATTCTCGTACATGGAGCAGAACCCGGCTGGGGCTGGCTCCATCATGCAGCGACACTGCCCCGGGGTTACCGCCGCCGATCTTGCTCTCGGGATCAACGGCGCGCCGAACCCGAATACCACGACCGTGTTCCGATCGACCGATCTGACCTGGACACCGGTCATCAGTGACAATACCCCGATCCAATTCATCAACCAAAGTCCTGCGGCCAGTCTTCCGGGCCCATTCAATATTTCGAGCGTGGCCTTCGACGTGATCGATCCGCCGGGAAGCAATGGCGCGGCCATCAGCGGTGTGGACCTGAACTCGATCCAGGTGTTGCTCGGGCCAGGGTCTCGCCCAACGACCCGGGCTGGAAACCGATTCACCGTAGATATCGCCGACCTCGCAGATGGGCCGCTGGTCTTGAACCTCAGCGGGCGCGATCTTGCGGGGAACGGCGGGGCCGGAATCATCAACATCTACAAGAAGACCGCTCCCCCCACTCTCTCACTCACTTCGGCCCCCCCATCGACCTGGAGCTCATCGAATCCTTCCGAGACCTACACATACCTGGGGATGTTTGTCGACCCGCTCACTATTCACGCCAGCGGAGCGCTGTACCGGGGGGATCCGGACGGAACCTGCGTCGCCGATCAGGCACATCGGTTCGCGGTGGGCACCGGCCCGGGAAACGTCAGTCAGGACACCTGGGACCCCCTGCCATTGGGTGCCGAACGGCGCCTTCTCCGTGAGTTATCTCCGCGTACAACGGCGTTCCTGCCGGCGGCAACCCCGCCACGCGGCACTTCTGCTACCTGTTTCAGAGTTCCGTCGATGCGACGGACGCCCTCGGCAGCCCCAATCCCGTCCGTGGCAGCTCCTTCCACCGCAGCACGATCACCTGGCAGCCGCCCTCTGCCGGAAGCTTCGACTTCGAACTGGATTTCACCGGATATGCGCACATCGCTTTCGGTGGGGGGCTTACCTTCGTCTGTGCCTCGGGGCATGCGACGCCGACACCAGCCCTCCCACCCTCGCCCCTCGCTGCACTCCAGGCGATTGCCGTAGCAGGCGCCCCGTACACAATTACCTGGACCGGGCCGGCCACGGCCGGGAGCACGACGCGGACGGGTACGCTGGACTCCGATGGGCGCTTTCTCGACCGTCAGGGCATCAACGCATTCGGGACGTACAACGTGACCGCCTCGGTCACCGCCGGAGGGGTGACCAAGATGGCGACGGGATCGGTCATGGTAACCGGTTCACCGGGGTTCTGCGCCGCGCCGTAGTCCCGTCTGGGTGAAGGTGTCGGTCGCTCGGCCATGGGCTATCATTCCGCATGGCCGTCGACCTCCTCGCCATTGCCGCCCACCGGGACGACGTCGAGCTTACCTGCGCCGGTCTCCTGCTCAAGGCCGTCGATCAAGGCTATCGGACCGGAATCCTCGATCTCACCGCGGGAGAGACCGGGACCCGGGGCAGCGCCGATCTCCGGGCCACCGAGGCCGAGCGCGCCGCGAAGATCCTCGGCGTCGCCGAGCGCCGGAACGCCGGGTTAGCCGACGCCCACCTCAGCAACGACGATCCCAGCCGGCGGGTGGTAGTCGAGGCCATTCGGCATTTCGCTCCGCGGGTCGTGGTACTACCCTTTCCGGTCGGCAGGCATCCCGATCACCGGATTGCCTCCGAGCTGGGACGCGACGCGTGTTACCTCGCCGGGCTCGCCAAGTACGACGCCAAGGGCCAGCCCCACCGGCCCTTCAAGGTCCTCTATTCCCTCTCCTACCGCGAGGACCCGATCAAGCCCAGCTTCCTGGTTGATATCAGCGACCAGTTCGAGCGGAAGCTCGCCGCCATCAAGTGCTACGCCAGCCAGTTCGACGCGGCGCAGAGCGCCGGAGAGATCTTCCCCACCGGCCAGGACCTCTACAGCCGGATCGAGACCCAGAATGCCTATTATGGCTCTCTGATCCGGACCCGCTACGCCGAGCCCTACTTCACTCACGAGACGGTGCTTGTGGAGGATGTGGTGAAGCTCGGAGTCCAGTCTATGTAACCGGGTGGAGAGGGGGGGTGATGGCCAGTCGATCCGACCTGGATTTTACCTATACCACGATCGATCGCCTGTTCCGCGCGAGCGTGGGGGAAATGGCCGATTTCTCCGGGGCGAAGTACGACGGAGACTTCTCGCTCACGCTCGAGCAGGCCCAGCGCCGCAAGCACGATTTCATCTTCGAGAATCTGCAGCTGCGGCCGGGTCAGCGGGTCCTCGATATGGGATGCGGCTGGGGTCCCCTGCTCAACTATTTCCGGAGCAGGAACTTCCGGCCGTGGGGGTGACGCTCTCGGAAGGCCAGATGAAGGCTGGCCGGAAGAACGGGCTCGACGTTCATCTGATGGACTGTCGCACCATTCGGCCAGCCACCTTCGGGCGCGTTCGATGGCGTGGTGAGTCTCGGCGCGTTCGAGCATTTCTGCACCCCGGAGGATCACCTCGCGGGACGGCAGGAGTGGCTCTATCGCGACTTCTTCCGGCACCGCGGCGGACCTCCTCCCGGCCGGCGGCCGGTTCTACCTCCAGACCATGGTGTTCGGGCCCCGCATGTTGCCCTACCAGGCGCTGGACATCGATGCGCCGCGTGACTCCGATGCGTTCATGCTGGCCCGAATGCAGAAACAGTTTCCCGGTTCGTGGCTGCCCTATGGAATCGAACAGCTGCTGGAAACCTCGGCGCCGCATTTCCGGGTGATCTCGCATTCGAGTGGCCGGCCGGATTACCTCGAGACCATCAGGCAGTGGACCGCGCGAATCCGGGAGCGAACCCCGGTCAAGGCGCTGCTCCGGCTCAGCCTCGCGCCGAGATACCTGCTGGACCGGAACTTCCGCCACGCCGTGGGGCACAGCGGCAACGCAAACAGCGAATGTTTCAAACGCGATCTGATGGACCACTTCCGGCTGGTGCTGGAAAAGGCGTAACCGTTAGGGACGGGTACCCGCCGTTACTCGTGCCGCAGGGCCTCGACCGGGTCCATTCGCGCGGCCCGATTCGCGGGCAGCAGGCCGAACCCGAGTCCGATGCCGATGGAGACCAGAGTCGCGATGACTGCACTCCAGATCGGCACCCCCGACACCATGTTCAACACCCGCTTGAGCAGCTCCCCCGAGCTGAGCCCGATCAGGACGCCGAGGATGCCACCCAGGAGGGTGAGCGATGCGGCCTCCACCAGGAACTGCCACAGGATTTCCCGGCGGGTCGCCCCGACCGCTTTCCGCAGGCCGATCTCGTGGGTCCGATCGGTCACCGAGACCATCATGATCGCCATGACCCCGATGCCGCCCACCAGCAGCGCGACGCTCGACACCGCCGTCATCACCAGAAAGAACATCGAGGTCAGTGAGTTCATGGTGTCGAGGATCTGATCCTGGGTGATGAAGTCGAACGTGTTCGGCACCCCCGGCCGGAGGCCCCGTTCCCGGCGGAGCGCGACGGTGGCCTGATCCTGTGCCTCGCTGACCGGAATCCCGGGGCGGCCCAGCACGACGATGAACAGGTCGTTGGTGTCGCTGTACCGGAACGAATGTTTGGCGACGGCGTAGGGCACGATCGCCCCGATGGTGAAGCCCGGGCGGCTGAAACACGTTGTCCGGCTGCTGCCAGATGCCCACCACCCGGAACGGCCGGCCCCCGATTTTGACGGTTTCCCCGATCGGATTGGTCTGCCCGAAGAGCCGGCGGGCCATCTCCTGCTCGAGCACGGCGACTTCGGCGCCATGGAGCTCGGCCTCGGTGAAGAAGCGTCCCAGCGCCACGGTGCCGCCCTTGATGTCCATGTAGGCGTCGTCGGCGCCCAGCACGAAGACGCTCTGGGATCGCTGGTCCTGATACTCGACCCGCACCATGGACTGGAGCCAGAGGCCCGCGTGCCGGATGTCATCGGCCCGTCGAATTGCGGCGGCATCCTCCTCGTCCACCACGGGACGAATCCGCACTTCGTAGGGTAGGTTCTGCGGGTTGAGCGGGGTCTGGGAGAAGAACCGCATCACGTAAAACGCGTTGGGGGTCGCGGCGTTCAGGGCATTGAAGACCTGGGTGCGGACTCCATCCACCAGGGACGCCATCACCATCACGGTCGCGACCCCGATGACCACGCCAAGAATGGTGAGGAACGAACGGAGCTTGTTGGCCCGGAGATTGGAGGCGGCGACCGCGAGACCTTCGCCGATGGCGCTCATGCCTATTCCTGCCGCAGCGCGACGATCGGGTCGAGTCGCGCGGCCCGGCTCGCGGGATACACTCCGAACAGAATGCCGGTCCCCGCGCCAAGAACCAGGGCCACCCCCACCGACCAGGCGGTCACCCGGGCGGGAAGGGGACTGATCGATCCGATCAGAAACGCCAGCATGCTTCCCCCCATGATCCCGAGCAGCCCGCCCAGCGAGGCGAGCATGATCGACTCCACCAGGAACTGGCGGCGGATATCACGGCTGCGCGCGCCCAGCGATTTCCGGATCCCGATTTCCTGGGTCCGCTCGTTCACCGACATCAGCATGATGTTCATGATCACGATGCCCCCCGACCACGATGCCGATCCCCACCACCGCCGGAATCAGGGTAAAGAGCACCTGGGTCAGGCTGGTCCAGAAGGCCACCAGCGCGTCGGCCTTGTCGAGCGCGAAGTCGTCCGGCTCGTTGGGACGCAGCCGATGGGCCAGGCGCATCGCTTCTTCGGCCCTCCCCATCGCCTCGGGGAAGGGCTGGCCGGGACGAAGCTTGATCGAGATGGTGGTGGTCAGCCGGCGGCCGTAGATCGACTCGAAGGTGGTGATCGGCATGAGGACGAAGCCGTCGAACGACTGGCCCAGCACCCGTCCCTTCGGGGCGATGACGCCCTTGATGGTGAGCTCGCGTCCCCCGATCCGGATGGTCTGCCCCAGGGCATAACCCGGGTAGTCGAACAGCTTCTCGGCGACCTCGCTGCCGACGGCGACGACCGGGCGCCGATCGGTGAGGTCGGATGGGTTCAGCGGCTCGCCTTCGACGAACTTGTAATCCTGGACCACCTGATACTCGGGCGTCACCCCGAACACGGTGACACTGCCCAGGGTCCGGCCCCGGGCGTTGATGTCGGCGATCGGCGCGGGCCAGCCCGACTGCAGCGACACCGCTTCGGCGTCGGGAAAGGCCTCGCGGACCCGCTCGGCATCCTCCCGGGTGATCCGGGGGCGTTTGGCAATTTCGCGAACCATCGAGTCGTCGAGGAATCCGATCACCAGCGGGGTCCGGCGGACCTGGAACGTGTTGGTCCCGATCATGCTGCTGCGGAGGTTGTCGCGAACGTAGGAGTTCATCCCCTGGATGATGGCGACCACCGCCACCAGGAAGCCCACCGAAACGATGATGCCGAGGAGAGTAAAGAAGGAGCGAAGCTTGCTGGTCCGGATCGTTTCCAGGGCCAGCAGGATCGCTTCGGTGAAGGGCATGTGAGAAAGGTAAGAGGTGAGAGGTGAGAGGTGAGAGGTGAGAGGTAAGAGGTGAGAGGTGAGAGGGAGGGGAGAGACGAGTTAAATGGTCGGAGTTTCTGGGACCGGGTCGCGGTTTTGCATAGCTGCTACTGCCTCTCGAACCGCGATATTGCCGCATGCGCGATCATCGATCTCTGGAAGCCTGGAAGGAGGCGCGGCAGGTCACTCTCACGGCCATCCGCTTCTCACGATCGCACTGGAAGCCCTACGCCTCAGCGGTGTTCGATCAACTGCAGCGAGCCGCGTTGTCCGTTCAGCTCAACATCGCAGAAGGATACGCCCTCTTCTCGAAGAAGCGGATGGCGAATCACCTCACCGTGGCCTATGGATCGGCGGTAGAAACGGCGGACCTTCTCACCCTGGGAATCGAAGAAGACCTGATGCCTGCCGAACTCGCGGGCGAGGCGCTGAACCGAGCCAAGCGTTGTCAGGCCCTGCTGCTCGGCCTCATCCGGCGGACCCGTGAGTAACCCCCCTCACCTCTCACCTCTCACCTTCACCTCACCTCTCACCTCTCACCTCTCACCTCTCACGCCTCACTCGTACCGGAGCGCCTCCACCGGGTCCAGACGACTGGCTTTGGTGGCGGGATACATCCCGAAGAACACTCCGGTGATCGCCGACACGATGAGGGCCGCAGCGACCGACCAGAGCGGCACGGCCGCGGGGATCGGAGTGAAACGACCGACCAGGAACGCGATCAGCGCACCGAAGGCCATGCCGATCGATCCGCCCAGCAGGGTGAGCGAGGCGGCTTCGATGAGGAACTGGAAGAGGATTTCTCGACGGGTCGCCCCCAGCGCCTTTCGGACCCCGATCTCCCGGGTCCGCTCGGTGACCGAGATCATCATGATCGCGATGACGCCGACTCCACCGACCATGAGCCCGACGCTCGAGAGCGCCAGCATGACCAGGAAGAATCCCCGGGTGATGCTGTTGAAGGTGTCGAGCAGCTTGTCCTGCGAGACGACCGAGAAGTTGTTCTCCTGGGCCGGCCGCAGTCCTCGGCGCGCCCGCAGGCCTGCGATCACCGCGTCCTGGGCCTCCGCCACGGTCACGGTATCGCTGGGGATGATCACGAAGTTCATCCAGCCCTTCTGATAATCCGCGGCCCGGGTGAAGGTGGTGTGCGGGATCCGGAGGCCGGGACTCCCGCCTCCGCCGAAAAGGCTCTGGGCCTCGGTGTAAACGCCGACCACCTCGAAGGGCAAGCCGAAGACCTTGATGCGCTTCCCGATGGGATCGAGACCGGGAAACATCGTTTCGGCGAGCTTGTCGTTGATCACGGTCACCCGCGAGCCGGCGGCGAACTCGATCTCGTTCCAGTTGCGCCCCGCGGAGAGGGTCCCGCCGGTCACGACCAGCCAGTTGGTGGTCCCGCCGATGATCGAGACCGAGGTGAGCCGCTGATCGCCGTAGCTCACCGGGCCGCCGGCGTTCTCCCGGTAGGCCACATCCCGCACCGCGGGCAGGGTTCGCAGATAATCTGCTTCTTCGGTCGTCAGCCAGGGGTTCCGGCGCCACGGCGACATTTCATCGGATCCGTCGCTGATGACGATCCCGCCTTGAAAGAACCGGAAGACGAAGAAGGTCTTGGGGCCGAGGGACTCGAGCTGCTTCTCCACGGAACGATTGATGCCGGTGATCATCGCGGCCATCGCGATCACGACCATGACGCCGATGGCCACACCGAGAATCGTGAGCGCCGCGCGGGTCTTGTTGGAACGGACCGAATCCAGGGCCATGCCCATGCCCTCGAACAACCGGGCGGCGGCCGCTTTCATTCCTGCCTCAGGGCTTCAATCGGATCCAGTCGGGCCGCCCGGCTGGCCGGGTACACTCCGGCCGTCATCCCGACCACGATTCCGAGAACGACGCCAAGACCGACCGACCAGGGCGCGATCGCTGCGGGGAGCGGCGTGGTGGCGCGGACCAGGAACGCCAGCCCGATGCCGGTGCCGATGCCGAGCGCCGCTCCCAGGGTGGAGAGCGTCGCCGACTCGACGATGAACTGGGCCAGGATTTCTCCTCCGTTTGGCGCCCAGGGCCTTCCGGATCCCGATCTCGCGAGTCCGCTCCGCCACCGCCATCAGCATGATGTTCATGATCACGATCCCGCCGACCACCAGAGAGATCGAGACCAGGGCGGGCAGGGCGGTGAAGAGAACGGCGGAAATCTTGTTCCAGCCTTCCAGCGCGCCCTCGGCGGTCTGCATCGCGAAGTTGTCTTCCTGCTGGGGCCGCAGCCTCCGCTGGATCCGCATGGTCTCCCGGGTTTCCTCGAGCGCGACCTGCATCTCCGCGGCGGTCTTGGCCTGGACGTGGAGCTCGTCCATGAAGCCGAGCCCGCAGGCGTAGCGGTGCACCGGGGAATCGAACGGAACCAGCACGAACTTGTCGAGCGAGATGCCGAAGAGACTCCCTTGTTTCTGCACCGTCCCGATGACCCGGAAGGGCAGTCCCTCGATCGACATCGTCTTGCCGATCGGGTCCACTCCCTGAAAAAGGCGGTCGGTGATGTCGAATCCGACCACCGCCACGGGAACCCCGGCGCGGGCTTCCTGGGGGGTGAACATGCGTCCGCCCGCCAGATCGAGATTCTTGATCCGGAAGATGTCCGCGTCGGCGGTCCACACGTCGACCTGCTTGGCGGTCTTGCCGTTCCAGTTCACCGTGAGGTTCTGACTGCACCAGCGCGAATAGATCGCCGGTGTCTTCATCCGATCCTCGACCGCGTTGGCCTCCTGGTAGTTGATACGGGGGCGCCGAACCCACTCGCGCCATTGATCCTCGCTCACATTGCCCGAATTGAAATTCGGCATCCGCCGAAGCTGGAAGGTGTTGAGGCCGACCAGCTTGTTGGCGAACTGGTCTTCCATGTACACGTTCATGCCCTGCACGATGGAGACCACGGCGATCAGGAAGGTGACGCCGATCATCACGCCGAGCAGCGAGAAGAAGCTCTTGAGCTTCTGGGTGCGAATCGTCTGGAGTGCTTCTCCGACGGCGTCGCGGATCAGCATCAGGCTGCCGCGCCCTGCCGGTTAGCGGTATCGCTCGAAACCCGGCCGTCGCGGAGCACCACGGTCCGGGCGGCGTGGGCCGCGATGTCCGGTTCGTGGGTCACCATGATGACGGTCTGGCCCTCGGCATGAAGCGTCGCGAACACCCGCATGATCTCTTCGCTGGTGGCGCTGTCGAGGTTGCCGGTCGGCTCATCGGCGAGGAGGATCGCGGGGCGATTGACCAGGGCCCGGGCGATCGCGACCCGTTGTCGTTGCCCCCCGGAGAGCTCATTGGGCCGGTGATCCATCCGGTCGGCCAGACCCACCCGCTCCAGGGCAAAGGTGGCCCGCTGACGGCGCTCCCGGCTGCTCACGCCGCCGTACACCAATGGAAGCTCCACGTTCTGGAGCGCCGAGGCGCGGGGCAACAGATTGAAGGTCTGGAAGACGAATCCGATTTCGCGATTCCTCACCCGGGCCAGGGCGTCGTCGCCCATCCGGGAAACTTCCTGCCCGTTGAGCCAGTACTCGCCGCTGGTCGGGGTATCGAGACAGCCGATCAGGTTCATCAGGGTCGATTTGCCCGAACCGGACGGCCCCATGATCGCGACGTATTCGTTCCGTCGGATGGTGAGCGTCACGCCCCGGAGCGCGTGCACCGTCTCGACGCCCATTTCATAGACCCGGGTCAGGTCCTGGATCTGGATGACCAGGTCGCTCATCAGGGCTTGCCCTTCTTGACGTCCTGTTGCTGCCGGACCTTGGTGCTGTCCTTCATGTCGCGAACGGCCTGGTAGGGCCCGGCGACCACCGTGTCTCCCGGGCTCAGACCCTCGAGCACCTCGAAGTGCTCCTCTCCGGTAATCCCGACCTTGACCGGATGAAACATGGCCATGCCGTTCTTCACCAGAAACACGCCTTCCTTTTCCTTTTCCTTGCGCTGGGCCGCGGTCAGCGCAGTGGACCCACCGATCGGAGTTCCGGTGCCCTTGGTGACCTCGTTGGGAACGTCTTCGTGCTCCCGCACGGTGAGCGCGATGATCGGCACCGAGAGCACCTGTTTCCGCGTGCTCGTCACGATGCGCGCGGTCGAGGAGAGGTCCGGCCGGATGCCCGCCGGCGGGTGATCGAGGGTCACCTCGACGTTGAAGTCCACTGCGCGATCGGTCGATCCCCCGCTTGACGCGCCGGTCTGCCCGAGTTGGGCGCTTTGGCTGATCTTGGTGACCCGGCCCGCGAAGGACGAATCGGGAAAGGCATCGATACTGACGGCCACCGAATCGCCCAGATGAAGCCGGACCACGTCGGTCTCGTCCACCTGGACCTTGGCGAGCACCACCGAGAGATCGGCGATCGTCATCAGAAGCCCGGTTTCTCTGGAGAACGTCCCTGGCACCGCCACTTCACCTTCCTCGACCGCAAGCCGGACCACTCGTCCCGCGATGGGACTCTCCAGATTGGTCTTGGCGAGGTTGCTGCGCGCTTCGGCGAGGGAGGCCCGGGCCTGGTCGACCCCGGCCTGGGCGGAACGGAGGTTCGCTTCGGCCACATCGTAGGCCTGGACCGCCTGCTCGACCGTTTCGCGCGCGATCAGCTCCGGATTGGCCCGCTGGATCTCCACCGAACGGTCCCGGCTCCGCTTGGTCTGGTCGCGGTTGGTGCGGGCCTGGGCGAGCGACGCTTCAGCGGAAGCCACCTGGCCCTCGAGCCTGCTGACCACCGAGAGGTACTGAGCCGGGTCGATCTGGAGGAGGAACTGGCCCTTCTGCACCAGGTCTCCCTCCTTGACCCCGATCCTGGTAATCCGCCCGGTGATGTCGGCGCTGATATCCACCTTGGTCTTGGCTTCGATCCGGCCACTTGCCGTCACCGTCGCGACCAGATCGCGCGCCATCACCGGCTCGAGGCGCACTTCGGTTGCGCGGCTGCCTTTTTTGGCCGCGCTCAGGGCGATGAACCCGCCGAATACGACGACGAGAATGGTGAGACCGAGCGTCCATTTGGCACGACGTGACATGATCGATCCTCTCCCTTAGCGCAGGGGGCGGCCCACCGCCAGCTCGAGCAGGGCGATGGATTTGTGGTATTCGTACACCGCATTCACGTAATCGGTTTCCGCTCGTGCCACTGCGGCCTGGGCATCGGAAACCTCCAGTGACGAACCGGCGCCGAGCCGATACCTGTCCTGGGCCAGCCGCATCTGTTCCCGGGCGGCGACCCGGCTCTGCTCCTGGACCTGAATCGCGGCGTAGTTGTTCTGCACTCCCAGATAGCGGGCGGCCACCGTCGTCTGCACCAGGAGCTCCTGGGCACGCACGCTCTCTTCCATGTCTTCCCGGGCCGCACGCGCCTGGGCGACTTGGAGATTCCGGGAGAACCCGTCG
This sequence comes from uncultured Gemmatimonadales bacterium, assembly GCA_963841505.1. Classification (GTDB taxonomy): domain Bacteria; phylum Gemmatimonadota; class Gemmatimonadetes; order Gemmatimonadales; family GWC2-71-9; genus JABFSM01. The sequence continues at coordinate 53,138 of CAWJCZ010000010.1, read as the reverse complement.
AAAATCGGGAGCGAGACCCGGACCGATGCCTGGAACGGCTGCCGGGTGAAGGAAAACGGGAAAACCCGGTTGTTGTCGATCAACTGCTGTCGGAACGTGGAATTAAGGGCGTCTCCGGTCGGATCGAGATTCGCGAACTCATTGCAATCGGCGATCAGGCCGCCGTTGTCGAATCCCGGGAGGCCGCCGCTCGGCAAGTTGCTGATGATCGCGTTCTGGAACCGACAGTTCTCGGCGCTCGCCTGCGCGCCGGAGAGCCGGCCCCCGATAAAGAGATTCTCGTTGGTGAACTGCTGGGTGTAGCCTGAGATCGAAGCCGAGGCGCTCACCGTGGGCAGGAACGTCGTCTTGGCGGATCGCAGGCTCCACACCGACGCGGTTTCCCGGGCTCGCAACGCCTTGAGGGAGGGGTTTTCCTCCTTGGCGAGCTGGAGCAGCTGCGCCTGGTCGAACTGGGGCACAGTCACCGGGAAGGAGTCGGTCAGCGCCACCGCTTCCGGCAGTGCGGGGATGAAGACGCCCATGCGGCGGAACAACTCCAGCTTCGCTTCGTTCTCGGTCTGCTGGGCGCGAAGCAGCGTGACATCGGACTGGCCCTTGATCACCTCGGCCTGCCGGACATCGAGCATGGTCGTCTGACCAACCTGGTAACGGGCCCGGGCCAGCGCGAGGAAGTCGGCATTCCGCTGGACCTGCTGCCGGGCCACCTCGGTCTGGGCCACCGACTGGAGCGCGGTGAGATACTGCTGGGTGATGTCGCTCCGAAGCGACTCGAGCGAGTTGGCAATATCTGACTCCGACGCGTTCCGGTTGGCCTTCTGCTGACCAGTCGCCGTCAACCGCGCCCCGGAGAGGACCCAGTTGAACGAGAGGGAGTAGCTCGAGTTGAGCGACGGAGAATTCTGCTGAAACGTGGTTCCGCCGAACGTGCTTCGGCCCGAACCGACGTAGGACATCGCGCTGCTCACGTCGAAGGTGGGAATGAGGGCACCGTAGGAATTCCGCACTCCCCAGTTCGCCGGCCCGGCATCATTGAGGACCTGCCGGTAGGCGGGGCTCTTGCGTCGGGCCTGATCGAAGGCTTCGCTGAGGGAGAGACTCACGGTCTGTTGGGCGCGGGGTGGCGCAGCTGGCTGAGTCGGCTGTTGGGCACCTAGCGCCGCCGTGGAGGCAAGGGAAATCAACGAGGACAGGACGAGTCGGCGTGTCAGGTTCGGCATGCGGGAATGCTCCAGATGGTCCACAGTGGTAGAACGTAGAGGGTGCGGCCTGAGTTTCAGCGTGGGACGAAGCAGGGGTAAAATAAGGGGTTATTAGGACTTAACCAACTCGGACAGCAGTTCGAGCAGGGTGTGTTTGATTGCCTCGTAAAACTGCGAGCCTTTCTCCGCGGATGCGGGCAGCATGGGAGGGATTCTGGAGGCCTCGACCAGCTCGGGAGCGAGGAACAGCACGAGTGAGGTGTCGATTTCTCCGCCGTGCCAGGGTCCCGCTTCGATCTCACGGATAGGGAGAAGGCTCTCCAGGGCGAGAATGTCGACCACCCGGACTCGCCCGATCGTCCGAATGGTGGAAAGCGCTTCGAGGTGGGGATCGGCTGCGTGCGCCGTGAGGATGAGGGTATCGCGGACTCCTGCCACCTCCTCCCAGACGGCGATAAGTTCGTTGACGGCTCGGTGGAGGGTCTTCCGGGTGAGTGCCGCGGTGCCGGGAGCCGGCTCGTCGGCCGTCGCATGGACCCCGAACTCCAGGGTCGGAGCCCGTACGATTCCGGTTGCCGCGGAGAGGTCGTCGGCCAGCCGATCCAGGATGACCGAGTCGCAGCCGAGGGGGAGGTGGGGTCCCCGGCTTTCCAGTGTCCCCGCCGGGAGCAAGAGTCGGGGAGCCTGCATGAACACTTCGGTCGCACGGGCGGGAGTCATTTCCTTCAGGCGTAACGGTCGCGTCATCTGAAGCGTCCTTTTCCGCTCTGGGTCATCATCCTCGCCGTGGCGACGGTCGCCCTCGGTGAGTGGCTGCGCGCGCCGTCCTGGCTCTGGGCGGGACTTGCCGCCGGCCTCCTGCTGCTCACCGCCATCCTCCGCCGGTCCAGCTGGTTCCTGCTGCTTCCGGTCGCCACCGCGATCCTGCTGCTCCTGAGCCAGCGGACGCTGGATCGATTGGCGCACCACTGGAGCGGTCCCCAGGGTGAGCGGGAGCGGCGGATCCAACGGGCCTCGTCCCGGCTCAATGCGGACCTGACCACCGCCCGGCTTCGCGCCGATTCCCTGGCGGTGCGAGGCCTCGGTTTCGGAACGATCCCACGAGAGGAAGGCTTTGACGCCGCCGCGTCGCTTTTTCGGGGCGGTGCGCTGGAATCCGGTCTCATGGTCTTCGAGCCGGTTGGTAGCCCCCGGGTGTGGGCAGGGCGCTTCCGCCTCTGGCCAAGCCCGATGGGCGACTCGGTGAGCGCCCGTCTCACTCCATTCTACGCGGTCCTGGAGGTGCGGCGCCACGACGGGATCGGCCGCACTGCCATCGGGGCCGTTCTGCTGGCCGCCGATCCGGTGGTGCCCGATGCGGATCAGAGCGTCGCGGCGCGCTTCCGGGAGCAGACCGAGGTGGGCTTGCGGATCCTGTCGTCGGAAGCCGCGCCGGACATTTCGGACGTCTTCGACTACGAAATGCCGACCACCGCGGGGCCGCGGGTCCTGTTCAGCGTGCAGTTCATACCGCCGGAACAGGGCGCCGCGATCGCCCGGGCCCGGGAAACGGTGTCCTTCCGGATCAGCTGGCTCCTGCTCCTCACCATCGGAGGAGCGCTGCTGGTGGTTCCCGCCGGGTTAGGGCGGCTCATGGTCCTCCTCTTTCCCCTGGTGCTGGTGTTCCGGTCTCCCCTGGGCGACAGCCTCGGGCATCCCCGACTGGTTCGACCCCTCGGTCTACCAAAGCCCGCTGCTCGGACCGGTGTCGTCTTCCGCCGCGGCGCTGGCGCTGACCGGCTTGGCGCTTCTCCTGCTCGCCCGGCTGATCCGCCGCTGGCGGCTCCCCCGGTGGGTCGGGCGCCCCGGCGGCGGCGCTCCTGCTCGCGGTGCCCTTCCTGGTGGCCGGGTTAGGAGCGGGAATCCTCATTCCGGTCCCCGGGGGGCCTCGGTACGGCTGTTCCTGATCTGGGACTTCACCCTGTTCCTGTTCGGGGCCGGGCTCCTGTCGGTCGCGCTGGCCCCGGCTGACCATGACAGCCCGGGCCAGGCCCGCCGGGGTCCGATGATCGCGACCATCGCCTGGCACTGGGGACCGCCACGCTGGGCTATTTCCTCTGGCACCCCTTCGCCACCTGGCCAGCCTGGTATTTCGCCTTCTGGCTGCTCCCGCTGCTTCCCCTCCTGCTGCCTCAACCGCGAGGCTCCGTGATCGTTGGGGTCGGCGTGCTCTCGCCGGCAGCCTGGCGGCGGTATTCGGGTGGGGAGCGGGAAATCAGGCCAAAGTGCACGCGGCGCAGGCGGACATCGTGGGGCTGAGCCAGCCGGAACCCGGGTCGGCGGGCGCGAGCCTCGAACGGTTCGGACGCGTCCTGCGCCACGCTCCACCTCCGGAGACGGTGTCGTCGCTCTACACGCTGTGGCGCCAATCAGATCTCGATTCCCTCGCCGTGCCTGCGTCGCTGGGCTCCTGGTCATCGCAGGGCGATCAGCGACTGGCCCTCCAGCTGGACGAGATGGATCTCCCGGCAGGACTGATCGCCGATTCGGTTCGTTCCCTCGGCCCCGGCGATTCCCTCGCGATCCTGACCCTCAATCGTGAGCCGGGTCGGTATCAGCTTTTGTTGGTCCGACACGACTCGGCCCACGTGCTCACGGTTGCGATCGGTCCCAAGACCGGACTCATCCCGCCTTCCCGGATCGGCCGTCTCCTGGGCGCCCGCAGTGCCGGGCGTCCGCTCTATCGGCTGGCACTCTCTCCCATGCCGACCAAGCTCGCCGGTGATGCGGAAGTGGACTGGCGAGAGAAGGCACCAGGCGCTCGGTCAGACCACGGTCCCGGTGGCGGGGACCCTTCGCGATCTCTACGGCACCGTCGAGCTCGGCGCCCCGGGGGAGATCCTGGTGCGGGGAGCCCTGCTGCTGCTGCTGAACTGGGACGATCCTCACAGATTCTCTGGATGCTCGCCGGGATGCTGACCGGTGAACCGATTCGCCGGCCGTTCCTGGCTTCCGCAGTTCCGGTCCTACGGGGCGCGGATCGGGATTGCTCTGGCGATCTTCTTCCTGGCGCCCACGGTGGGCTTTGCGGCGTGGGGCATCGGCAGGCTCCGCGGAGAAGTTCGCGCCAGTCGAGACCGCGGAATCGAACAGACCCTCCGCGATGTGATTCCTGCCAGGGCGACGCTCGCCGCCGATTCCGCGGCAGTGACCCGGCGAGCTCCTCGCGCTCGCGCGAGCGGAGTGATGCCGATTTCCTCCTCTACCGGGAGGGCCAATTGCGAGCCGGCACCAGTGGCGGATTGCTCGAGTCCCTCGGCCTGGTCTCTCCGGTCATGGACCCCGAGGCGTTACCATCGGCTGGTCATCGATGGTGCCGAGGTCACCACCGGGCCGGGCGCCTCGGGCCGTGGACATCCGGATTGGCTACCGCGCGATGCGCATCGCCGATCGAGGCGCTGGCGTACTCGCCATGCCACAGACCGGACACGACCCGGTGCTGGAGGAACGCCAGCGCGATCTCGCCCTGCTGTTTTGCTGCTCACCGTTCTGGGCATCGGCGCTTCCCTCCTGGCCGCCCATTTTGCCGCCCGAGCCCTGTCCCGTCCCGTCGCCGAGCTCCAGAGTGCCGCCCTGGCGTTCGGGAAAGGGAAAGCCGGTGGAGCTTCCCGACCAGCCGCCCGCGCCCGAGTTCGCCCCGGTCTATGGAGCGTTTCAGAAAATGACCGCCGACGTCCGGAAATCGCAGGAGGCCCAGGAACGAGTCGCCCGAATCGTCGCGTGGGGAGAAATGGCGAGTCAGGTCGCCCACGAAATCAAGAATCCCCTGACCCCGATGCGGCTCGGCGTGCAGCACCTGCGCCGGGTGTATGAGGACGGCCACACACCATCGGGCCGGTGCTCGAGGGAACCACCGCCAGAATTCTCGCCGAGATCGACCGGCTGGATCGGATCGCGCGCTCCTTCAGCCGGTTCGGGATGCCGACCTCGGAACGGGGACCTCTGGAAACCGTCAAGTTGCCGTCGGTCGTGCGGGACGTTGCCGATCTCTACCGGCTGGGACCGGAAGGCGCCGACCTCGTGGTCGAATCCGAACAACCCGAGCTCGTCGCGGCGCGATCGGATGAGGTGAAAGAAGCGCTGGTCAACCTGCTGGAGAATTCCCGGAATGCCCGCGCCCACACGATCAGGATCCGGATTCGCGGCATGGACCCTCGAGGTGGTGGAGGACGACGGGAAAGGAATTCCAGCGGACCTCCTGCCGAGAATTTTCGAGCCCAGGTTTTCCACTTCGACGAGTGGCTCCGGGCTCGGCCTCGCCATCGTGAAACGACTGGTCGAAGGATGGGGTGGTTCGGTCAGCGTGGAGAGTGCAGAAGGTCGCGGGACGGTGGTGCGGCTTGCATTTCAGCCCGGCACGGTCGGTTGGCCCGGGACCTGCCAGATTCAGGTATCCGAGGCCCCAACGGAGCCAGTGCAATGAATGTCGATCCTACGCCCAGCAACCTGACCGCGGTCCACGACCTGATCACGGAAGCCATTGAGGCCGTGGAGGATAGCGGAACATCCTGCAGTTACGGAGTAGCCATCTTTCCCCGCGCTGGCCGTTTTGATGCACCGGTTTTTGGCATCCTGACGCGTGGCGGCGAGTCTACAACCCTCACCTACCGGATGCTCCGGACTCTGATGGACCATCAGGTCCTGATTTCCGGCAAGGTCCTCGCGACCCTGCATGATGCCATGGCCTTTTCTCCATCGCGGGTTCCCCCCCCCGCGCTGCTCGACCAGCCCACGCTCCACATTGCGTTCAAGTGCTTCATTCCGGTCGGGCAGGGCGAGGCCGACCAGACGATGCCCCTGGAGTCCACCGTGTTCGCCAGCGAGCTGGATGCTCCGATCGTGCTGGTGATGGAGGAGAAGCCCCAGGGCTGGCCGCGCTGACTAGCGTCGTGTCGCCGCTTTCATCGCGATAACGAAGCCGGCGAGATCGGAACCCGCTCGCGAGACGCTCCACCACCGCCGATCCACTGATTGCCCCCGCCGCGCCCAGCTCCAGGGCGCGGCGGACTTGTTCCGGGTGGGCAATGCCGAAGCCGAGGAGGGGTGGGGCCGCACCCAGCGTCCAGGAGCCGGGACAAAATCGCCGCCGAACTCTGGCGGAGTGCCTGATCCGCTCCGGTGACTCCTTCCCGGGATGTGACATAGGTATATCCCTGGCTCAGGGCGGCAATCCTGCGGAGCCGTGCCTCGCTCGGCATTGGGGGGAGCGATGAAGACCGGAGCGATGCCCGCCTGTCCGGCCGGATCGAGTACCAGAGACGCCTCATCGGTCGGGAGATCGGCGACCAGCACCGAATCGACGCCGGCCTCGCGCTGCCCGTCGATAAAACTCCCCGGGATCCGATGACACACCAGGTTCGCGTAGACCAGGAGCCCGATCGGGACTGCGGGATACTCGGCTCGGAGCTGGGAAACGATGTCCCAGCAGTCCGGCTGTCGAACCCCGCGGCGCGCGCCCGGGCGGCCGCCGCCTGGAGGACCGGACCGTCGGCCACCGGATCTGAAAACGGGAGCCCGAGCTCGAGCGCGTCGGCGCCCGCCTCCACCAGGACCCGGGCCGCGGCCAGACTCTCCCCCGGGTTCGGATCGCCCAGCATCAGGAAGGGAACGAAAGCGCCCTCCTTCGCGGCGGCGAGGCGACTGAACATCGGCCCATAGCGGGCGCCGGGCGTCACCGGGACGGTCCCCCGCTCATGTCCTAACCCGCATGTCCCAGTACCGTCTCGAGGTCCTTGTCGCCCCGGCCCGAGAGATTCACCAGGATGATCCGGGCCCGACCGGCCGCGGCCTCGCGCACCGCCACCGCCACGGCATGGGCCGATTCGAGAGCGGGGAGGATCCCTTCGGACCGGGCCAGGGCCCGAAACGCGTCCAGCGCTTCCTGGTCGGTGCAGGTGGTATAGGTGGCGCGGCCGGTTTCCTGGAGCCAGGCGTGCTCGGGACCGACCCCGGGATAATCGAGCCCCGCGGAGATCGAGTGGCTGTCGCCGATTTGGCCCTCGTCGTCCTGAAGGGTGTAGGAGAACGCCCCATGCAGCACCCCGGGCCGTCCCCGGGTCAGGGTCGCGCAATGGCGTCCGCTCTCCAGCCCTTCGCCCGCTGCCTCCACTCCGAGCAGGCGCACCGCAGGGTCTTCCAGGAACGCCGTGAAGATCCCCATGGCGTTCGAGCCTCCCCCGACCGAGGCCACCACCAGGTCGGGCAGGACGCCGTCCACCTCCAGGAGCTGGCGTCTGGCTTCGTCGCCGATCACCCGCTGGAAGTCGCGGACCATGGTCGGGAAGGGGTGCGGGTCCCGCCACCGTTCCGAGCAGATAGTGGGTGGTCTCGTAGCTGGCCGACCAGTCCCGCAGGGCTTCGTTGATCGCGTCCTTCAGGGTCTGGCTCCCGGTGGTGACCGGAACCACCTCGGCCCCCATGAGACGCATCCGGAAGACGTTCGGCTTCTGCCGCTCCATGTCCACCGCGCCCATGTAGATCCGGGTGGAGAGCCCTAACACGGCGCCGGTGAGCGCGGTCGCGACGCCGTGCTGCCCCGCGCCGGTCTCCGCGATCAGCCGGGTCTTGCCCATCCGGCGGGCGAGGAGGCCCTGTCCCAGGGCCTGATTGGTCTTGTGCGCCCCGCCGTGGAGCAGGTCCTCCCGTTTGAGGTAGAGCCGGGTTCCTCGGGAGGAAGCAGGTTCCGGCAGCGGTACAGCGGAGTGGGCCGGCCCGCATAGGTGGTGAGCAGCTCGCTCAGCTCGCTCTGGAAGGCGGGTCCTCACTGGCTGCGAGCCAGAGCTGCCTCGAGCTCCTCCAGGGCCGGCATGAGGATCTCGGGGACGAAGCTGCCCCCGAACCGGCCGAAGCGTCCTGACAAGCGCATTAGGGGAACCTCCCGGGCAGGCGGCGTCGCTCGGCGAAGAATGCGGACGATCCGGCCCGGGATCCTTCTCGGCCGGGGGCCGATTCCACCCCGGAGCTCACGTCCAGCGCCCAGGGAGGAAGGAGGCGGCCATGGCGACGTTCTCATCGGAGAGCCCGCCGGCAAGCACCACTTCGCCCCGATGAGGGTAATCGTTCAGGAGATCCCAATCGAAGGACCGTCCCGATCCGCCCTCCCGCCATCGAGGAGCAGCCGATCGCGCCGCTCCCCCCGCGCGTCGGCAGCTCATCCTGGACCGGAATGGCCTTCCACACCTCGCATCCGGAGCCACCATCGATCTCACCTGGCGAACCGTTTCCGGATGTTTCTGATCCGTGGAGCTGCACCGCGGCCAGGGCCAGATGATCGACCAGACTGGCGATCTCGCCGGGCTCCTGATCCACGAAGACGCCGACCCACTCGAGCGGCGCCGCGCTCCGGATTTCCTCGGCCTGATTCAGCGTGATTCGGCGGGGGGAGTCCGGCGCGAAGACCAGGCCGCCATGGGTGGCGCCGCACTGCCAGGCCGCGCCGGGCATGCTCCGGCCTGGTTAACCCGCACACCTTGGTCCGGCCGTAGACCAGGCCCCGCACCGCCCGATCGGGCTCGGCGTTGCGCATGATCGCGCCGCCGATCAGGAAGGCGTCCACATGCCAGCTCAAGTCGCCGATCTGTTCCCGGGTCTCCACTCCCGATTCGGCGACGATCATCCGATCGCGGGGGATCGCGGGCGCCATCCGCGCCGCGGTGGCGGGATCGACCTCGAGGGTTCGCAGGTCCCGGTTGTTGATCCCGATGATCCGGGCGTCGAGGGCGACGGCCCGTTCGGCTTCCTCTTCGCTATGCACCTCGGTGAGCACCTCCATGTCGAGACGACGGGCCAGCTCCGCGCAGGCGTGCCAGGCCGGATCTTCGAGTGCTGCGAGGATCAGCAGGATCGCGTCGGCGCCATGCACGCGCGCTTCGGCGACCTGATAGGGCTCGAGAATGAAATCCTTGCAGAGCAGCGGTTGATCGAGCCGGGTTCTGATATCCGCCAGCCGCTCGAAGGACCCGTGAAAGAACTTCTGGTCGGTCAGGACCGACACCGCGTCCGCATGCCGGGCGTAGCTCTCCAGCACCGGGTCGAGGTCGTTGGGAGAACGGAGTTGACCGGCCGAGGGCGACGCACATTTCACTTCGAGCAGGAATCCCGGGGGCTTGGCACCGAGGGCGGCTGACAGGCTCCGTGCACTCGGGACGCACCGGCCCAGCAGCGATTCGAGAGAGGTCGCCTGCTTCCGCGCGGCAATTTCGGCGCGCTTTTCCTCGAGAATCAGGTCAAGCATTGGACAGCTCGACCAGACGCTGGAGGCGTCGTGCCGCACCAGCCCCGGCCAGGACCGCCCGCGCTGCTTCCACCGAGGCGCGGAGCGTGGGCGCCTTTCCCAGTGCCCAGCCCAGGGTCCCCGCGTTGAGGGCCACGGCGTCCTGGTGCGCTGGATCCCCCCGGCCTTCGAGCAGCGCAAGGAGCCAGGCCGCGTTCTCCTCCGGCCCGGCGCCGGAGAGGTGTTCCAGCGGCTGTTCCCGGAGTCCCGCGTCGGCGGGGGTGATGGTGACCGGCTCGAGCCGTCCGTCCCGCGCCAGGATGCCGCGGGTTATGCCGTGCAGCGCCACCTCGTCCATCCCGGCGCCGTGGATGACCAGCGCGACCCGGCGGCCCAGCAGCTGCAGCGCACGCGCGGCAGGCTCGCAGAGCGCCGGGTCGTAGATGCCCATCATCTGCCAGGTCGGACGGGCAGCATTGGCAATGGGGCCGACCAGGTTGAACACCGTGCGCACTCCCAGCGCCTTGCGCACCGGCGCGGCGTGCCGGACTCCGGAGTGATACTGGGGAGCGAACACGAAGCAGATGCCGACCTCATCGAGACACCGCCGGGCGACTGCGGGATCGGGATCGAGCCGGACCCCGATCCGCTCGAGCACATCCGCGGATCCGCACCGGGAAGACACCGAGCGGTTTCCGGTCTTGGCGATCGGGATCCCCCATTCCGCGGCGACGAACGCAGCGGCGGTCGAGATGTTGACGGTGCCGGCGCGGTCGCCCCCGGTGCCGCAACAATCGGCGAAATCGTATTCCGGCCTGGGAAACGGGAGGGCCGCTTCCAGCAGGGCTTCCACCGCGCCCGCCATGACTTCAGGGGTCTCGCCCCGGGTCTTGAGCCCGGTGAGCAGCGCCGCCATTTCCAGCTCGGAGTACTGTCCGGCAAGAAGGCGCCGAAACACCGCGGTGCTTTCGTCGCGCGAGAAGGCCCGCTGGGCCAGCAGATCGAGCGCCTCAGCCGCAAGCATCGGCCGCCCACTGGAGCACGTTGTCGATGATGCGTCCTCCGTCTGGAGTCAGGACGGATTCGGGATGGAACTGAACCCCGAACTGGGGCGCTTCCCGGTGGGTGACCGCCATGATCAGATCAGAGGCCGGGGGGTTCGAGGTGGCCGCCGGGTGCCTGCGGCCGGTGAACGCCACCGGGTCGAGACAGCGGGGCAGGGCGAGCGCGGCGAGCGAGTGATAACGCCCGACTGGAAACGGCGATGGTACCCCTGCGAAGAAACGGCCTCCATCGTGGCCTACCGGAGAGGTCTTGCCATGAACCACTTCGCCCGCAGGGCCGACCGACCCTCCGAAGGCCTCGACCATCGCCTGATGGCCGAGGCACACGCCGAACAGCGGCACCCGGGCCGCAGCCGCCAGACGCACCAGAGATACCGAACAACCGGCCTCTGCGGGCGTTCCCGGCCCGGGGGAAAGCACCAGCAGCGACGGACCTCCCGCGCGAGATCGTTCGAGCACCAGTTCGGCCGGCGCACTATTGCGCCAGACTTCGACCGGACACCCCCGCCGGGCAAACTCGTCCACCAGATTCCAGGTGAAGGAATCGAAGTTGTCGAGGAACACCACGCGGAGCGGCTCAGGCATCGTGGCCAGCTCCGATGGCCCGCAGCACGGCCTCCGCCTTCCGCCGGGTCTCCGCCGCCTCGGACGCGGGGTGGGAGTCGTACACGATGCCCGCCCCGGCCCGCACCCGCGCAGTCCCGTTCTGTACCACCGCGGCGCGGATCACGATGGCGGTGTCCATGGTTCCATCATGGGCGAGGTACCCGATTGCTCCGCCATAGGCGCCGCGGCGGCTCGGTTCGGAGTTCCGCAACAGCTCGGCGGCACGGAGCTTGGGCGCTCCCACCAGGGTGCCCATATTCATCGCGGCGGCATAGGCGTGGAGGGCATCATAACCCGCGGCGAGCTCGCCCTCGACCTCGGAAACCAGGTGCATCACATGGGCATAGCGGTCCACCGTGAGCAGCCGGGTCACCTGTCGGGTGCCCGGCCGGCTCACTCGGGCCACGTCGTTCCGGGCCAGGTCGACCAGCATCATGTGCTCGGCGGTTTCCTTCTCATCCAGCCGAAGGGCGGCTTCCCGGCGCCCATCCAGATCCAGGTCGATCGATCCATCCTGGGCTCGTCCCCGCGCCGCGGTCCCCGCGATGGGGCGGATGGTGACTCGTTTCGGCACCCCATGCACCTTGACGGCGGTTTCGGGCGACGCCCCGAAGATGGTCGCTCCGTCCCCCTGGAAGTAAAAGAGATAGGGACTCGGGTTGGCGGTCCGCAGTCTCCCGTAGGATGCGAGAGGGTCGAGGCAGGGCAGGGAGAAGGTTCGCGAGGCCACGATCTGGAAGACATCGCCGGCGACGATGTGACGCTTCAATCGATCCACCAGCTCCATGTAGCGGCTGTCTTCCAGGTCCACCGCGGCTTCCGGGATGGCACTCGGTGCAATGAACGGGGGCTCGATCCGTTGGGTGGCCTGGCTGGCCTCGACGGCTTTCAGCAGAGTCCCGATACCGGACACCGCGTCGTGATAGTTGGCTTCTCCATCCGGTCCGCCGAACGCGTTGGCCACCAGCAGGGTGCGGTTTCGCACGTGATCGATGATGATCAGGCGGTCGGGAACGAAGAGCTCGAAGTGGGGGGTCACGGCCTCCTCCGAAACTCCCTCCGGCAGCGTCTCGAACAGCTCCAGCAGATCGTAGGAGAACAAGCCGGCCGCCAGGTAACACGCGTCGGTGGGATGGGCCATGACCTCGGGCCCGAACACCACGGCGCGAAGCGCATCGAGCGGTGAAGGAGTCCTGACCCGGGCTGCCTCATCCCGCGGTCCAGGGGGAGGTTCCGGAAAGGTGACCCGAACCACCCCCCCCTCGACCCGTCCTTCCAGCCGCGCCGCGATCCAAGGGAGAAGGGAATGCCCGTTCGAGGATCGCGCTTCGATGGAGACGGTCCTCCCGTGACAGGCGATCCGGAGGGCAGGGCGAACGCCCAGGAGGCTTCGCTCCCCGGAGCCGGCACCGGTCTCAGCAGACTCGAGCAGAAACGTGCCGGGCGCGCCCCCCCGATCCGACAGGGCCGCGTAGAGCGCGAGGGGATCCGGACTGCCGATCACCTCGCGAACCAGCGGGAGGACCGTCCCCTCCTTCACAGCGGGTCCTGCCATCACATCACTTTCCCGATCGCGGCAGCGATGGAACGGAGCTCCCGCATCATGGTGGCGAATTGTTCGGGGAAGAGCGACTGCCGGCCATCGGACAGGGCCTGGGTAGGATCGCAGTGGACCTCGACCAGCAATCCATCCGCCCCGCAGGCGAGCGCTGCTTTGGCCATCGGAGCGACCAGCTCCCGGAGACCGGTGCCGTGGGAGGGGTCCACCAGAATGGGCAGATGGCTGCGCTGCTTGATCAGGGGAATCGCGTTCAGGTCGAGCGTGTTACGGGTGGAGGTCTCGAACGTGGTGATGCCCCGCTCGCAGAGAATCACATCCGGATTGCCTTCGGCCAGGATGTATTCCGCCGCGAGGAGAAGATCGTCCACCCGTGCCGCGGGGCCGCGCTTGAGAATCACCGGTTTGCGGCTCCGCCCGAGCGCCTGGAGCAAGCGGAAATTCTGCATGTTGCGCGCGCCGGCCTGGAAGCCGGCGGCGTAGTCGTACACCAGATCGAGGTCGGCCGCGTCCATCACTTCGGTGACCACCGGCAAGCCGGTCTCCCGCGATACGTCCCGGAGAATGGTGAGCCCCTCCTTGCCGAGTCCCTGAAAGGAATACGGACTGGTGCGCGGCTTGTAGGCGCCACCCCGGAGCGCCTGCGCGCCGGCGGCCTTGACCGCGGCCGCGGTGCGGGTCATCTGGTCGAGACTCTCGACCGCGCAGGGCCCCGCGATCACGGTAAAGCGCCCTCCTCCAATCCGGGCATTGCCCAGCTCCACGATGGAATCGTGCGGGTGGATCTCCCGCCCCACCAGCTTGTAAGGGGCGAGGATCGGTTTCACGCTTTCCACCAGGGGGTCGCTGTCGAGATGCAGGCTTTCGAGCGCCCGCTCGTCGCCCAGGGCGCCGAGCACGACGCGCTCCTGTCCGGGCATGTAGAGCGGGCGGAGGCCGAGCGAGGCGATCCGCTGCATCAGCTCGTCGGCGTGTTCCTTCGTGGCGTGCGGCTTGAGAACGATGATCATTGGCGCCCTGGGTACGTGAAAAAAGCCCACCGGGTCGCGGTGGGCTTCGGAAACTTGCGCGCTGTCGGTCTTACTCGACTACACGCACTCCGGCCCGCCGCGGAAACCGCGCCAGGACCACCAGCTCTTCTGCCAGGACAAGGAGTGCATGCAGGGGAAGAATCTCTCGTGGCGCCGGAAGCCTGTCAAGTTGTGCCGTCGGAAACATGATGGAGCGGACGGGGATCGAACCCGTGACCTCCTGGTTGCAAACCAGGCGCTCTCCCAGCTGAGCTACCGCCCCGCGCACACCGAAATATGACACGACTCGGCCCCGGCGTGCGACGTTATTTCCGGGGGGCTGTCTTTCCAGTCCGGCCGACGGTGTCGCGGGCGACCTCGACAAACCGCGCGGCCACCGGCGAAAGGCCGCCTTCCCGCCAGCTCAGATCCAGCGCCAGCTCCGGGACCGGTCGGGCCAAGGGTCGATATGCCACTCCCTGACGGGGAGCTGTCGTCATGGAGCGCGGCAGGAGGGTCACTCCGACGCCGGCGGAAACCAGTCCGGCCAGGGCTTGTAATTGACTCGCCTCCTGCACCACCCGAGGCGCGAATCCGGCCAGAAGGCACGCTCGCAGCACAAGCTCGAGATACACGGTGGTGAGATCGGCAGGAAACAGCACCCAGTCTTCCCGGGCCAGCTCGGCGAGGCGAATGGTGCCCTTCCTGGCCCAGCGATGATCGGCAGGGAGGGCTGCCACGAGGGAATCGAGCCCGATCCGGAGGCCGGCCAGCCCGCGATCCCGCTCGGTCAGGGAGACGAACCCCAGATCAAGATCCCCTCGAAGGATTGCTTCTCGTTGCGGCTCATGATGGAGCTCGACCAGCGTCACATGAACCGAAGGAGCTCGCTGCCGGAAAGCCCGCACGATGGCGGGGAAGGCAAACCAGGTTGCCAGATCGACGTACCCCACCCGCAGCCGGCCTACTTCGCCCCGGGCAGCGCGGCGGGCGGTTTCGACCGCCTGGCTGGCAGCCTCGAGGGTCCGACGCGCTTCTCCCAGAAACAGCCGTCCCGGCTCGGTGAGCGAGACTTTTCGCTTGGTCCGGTTAAACAGGAGAACCCCGAGCTCCTGCTCGAGCTGCTTGATCTGCTGACTCAGGGCGGGCTGGGCCAGGTGGAGACTGGCGGCGGCCCGGCCGAAGTGGAGCTCCTGGGCGAGGGCGATGAAGTAGCGAAGGTGGCGGAGCTCCATTCTAATAAGAATAACTTATTAATCAATCAGAACAAAGTATTGGCAGATATCAGCTCACTTCCCTATTGTGGGGACGAAATCCCTGAACCGTGAGGACCCCATGTCAGAGAACACCCGATGGACCCGGCGTGACGTGCTCGGGCTCCTCGGCGCCGCCGGAGCCGCTGCCCTCACCGGAACCGGCCGCGCCGCAGCTATGCCGGTCCGTCCCGGAGCGCTCGATTGCGTCGTCACGCCCCAACAGACCGAGGGTCCCTACTTCGTCGACAGCCGGCTCGAGCGTTCCGACATTCGCCAGGACCCCGCGAGTGGGGAGCGCTCCCTTGGCGTGCCGCTTGGCCTGGCGATTACCGTGGCAAGCGTGGGCGGCAATGCCTGCGCCCCGATCCCCGGCGCGATGGTCGATGTATGGCAATGCGACGCCCTCGGCGTCTATTCCGATGTGCGCGATGCCAACGGATTCTTCGATACCCGGGGCCGCCAGTTTCTCCGCGGCTTTCAGCGCACCGATGGGTCCGGGCGGGCCGACTTCCTGACCATCTATCCCGGCTGGTATGCCGGGCGCACCGTGCACATTCACTTCAAGGTCCGGGTGTTCCAGGATGATCGGCGGGCCCACGAGTTCACCTCCCAGCTCTACTTCGATGACACGCTGACCGACCAGGTCTTTGGGCGGGCTCCCTATCACCAGAAGGGAGTGAGGACGACGAGAAATCCCGAAGACGGCATTTATCGCCAGCGCAACAGTGGCGACGCCCTTCTTCTTCCGCTGGTGCCCGATGGCGAGGGATACCGCGGCTCCGTTGCAGTGGGCCTTCGACTGGGGTGAACCAATGACATCACGGGAAGACATCGGGAAACTGGTGCTGCGGGTCGGGCTGGGCGGGATTCTCCTGTTCCACGGGGTATTCAAGCTGACCCATGGAGTCGAATGGATCAGAGGACCGCTTGGGGCACTTGGGCTTCCGGGGTTTCTCGCCTACGGGGTGTATGTGGCCGAAGTCGTCGCCCCGGTGCTGTTGATTGTCGGGTGGAAAGCCCGTCTCGCCGCCTGGGTGATTGTGCTCGACATGGCGATGGCGATGGTGCTTGTCCTTCGACCACGCCTGCTCACTATCAATCCCGGGAGCGGCGGATGGGCGGTGGAACTTGAAGCGTTGATTCTTCTTTCGGCGCTTGGGATCGCGCTCATCGGGTCAGGCCGTTACCGACTCGGGCGAGGGACGTGGGACTAGTGTATGGAGGTCTCCCGCTCCATCGAGCCGGCCAAGGCGGCCCGTGCCGCCCGACTCCGCTACACCACCGATAGACAGCGCGGCTTTCGACGGCGGCGTGCCGGCCACGGCTTTCAATACCTCAACCAGCAGGGAAGCACAGTTCGCGGTGCCGCCCTCGTGGCCAGGTTTCGTGCCTTGGCAATTCCGCCGGCGTGGACCGATGTCTGGATCTCCGCGGATCCGGTGGGTCACTTGCAGGCCACAGGCAAGGATGCGCGGGGCAGGAAACAGTATCGCTATCACCCGCGATGGAGAACCGTCCGGGACGCTACAAAATTCCTCCGGATGCTGGAGTTCGGCGCTGCGCTGCCGGCGATCCGCCGGCGGGTGCGGCGCGACCTTCGACTTCCCGGATTGCCCCGCGACAAGATCCTTGCGGTCGTGGTGCGTCTCCTCGAGACCACGCTGATCCGCGTCGGCAATGAAGAGTACGCCCAGAGCAACGGCTCCTACGGCTTGACCACCCTTCGGTATCGACACGTGCGGGTGAGCGGCAAGGAATTGACCTTCCGATTTCCCGGCAAGGGGGGGAAACGGCACGACGTGACGGTGAGCGATCCCCGGCTGGCCCGGGTGGTGCGCCGCTGCCGCGAGCTGCCGGGACAGGAGCTGTTCCAGTACCTGGACCTCGATGGTGAGCCGCATCCGATCAGTTCGAGCGACGTAAACGCGTATCTCGCCGAAACCACTGGCGACGAGTTCACCGCGAAGGACTTTCGCACCTGGGCCGGCACGTTGCGGCTGAGCCGACGGCTGGGCACCAGAGACACCGGAGCGCAGGGCGGAAAGGCGGCCCTGCTTGCGGCCGTCAAGGAGGTGGCCGAGGAGCTCCGTAACACGCCGGCCATCTGTCGGCGATGCTATGTCCACCCTGCGATGCTCGCAGTGTTCGAAGATGACGCGCTGCATGAGGCCTGGCGCCGCGCCTGCGACGGCACGAAACGCCCGATGCTTTCGGCCGAAGAGTCGGCGCTGTTGCGCTTTCTCAAACGCTTACCGGCCGGAGCCGCGTCTCCCGCTACCAGCGACGGGCGATCGCGAGCAGGAGCGAAACGACCAGCGAAGTGATCAGCATCGACACCAGCGGGAAGTAGAATCGGAATCCGGGTCGCTCGATCCGGATATCGCCAGGCAGTTTGCCAAACCAGGAGAAGACTCCCGCCCACACCAGGAGCCCGACCACCACCAGGGTCACCCCAATACCAACGATCAGGAGGCCGGGAGGAATACGTTCGGGCATGCGGTAAATTAGGTCCATCATGCCCATCCGCATTCTGAATCAGAGCGAAGTTATCCGGCTGCTTCCGATGGCCGCCTGCATCGATGTCATGGCCGCCACGCTCGGCGCCCTGAGCGAAGGCAAGGCGCAGCTTCCCCTCCGCACCATCCTCCGGCTTCGGGATCGCAAGGGATTCTTCGGCACCATGCCGGCCGAGCTGGAGACGCCGGATACGCTTGGCGCGAAGATCATCTCGGTGTTTCCGGGGAATGAAGGCTCCGGCCTCGACTCCCACCAGGGGATGGTGGTGTTGTTCGATCCGCGCACCGGTGCGCCCGAGGCGGTGCTCGATGCCGCGAGTATCACCGCGATCCGCACCGCGGCGGTGTCCGGCGCGGCGACCCGGGTTCTGGCCCGGGAGGATGCTGGAGACCTGGCGATCCTTGGCAGCGGGGTCCAGGCTCGGACCCACCTCGATGCCATCGGACTGGTCCGGGAGCTCCGCCGCATCCGGGTCTGGAGCCGGAACCTGGAAAACGCCCGCGCCTTTTCTGAATGGGCGCTCGTTCGTCACGGCTGCACGGTGGAGGTATCGGCGTCCGCCGAAGAGGCGGTGCGGGGGGCCGACATGATCTGCACCGTCACCGCATCGTCGAAACCTCTTCTCGAAGGAAAGTGGCTCGCGGAGGGGTCGCACATCAACGCGGTCGGGTCGAGCTCGGCGAGAGGGCGAGAGCTGGATACCGAGGCCGTGAAGCGGAGTCGCCTGTTCGTCGATCGGATGGAATCGGCGCTCAACGAGGCCGGAGATTTTCTCATCCCCCGGGAGGAGGGCGCGGTGAGCGATGCCCACATCCGGGGCGAGCTGGGCGATGTCCTCCTGGGCCGGGTTCCGGGCCGGACCGGAGCCGGGGACATCACCCTGTTCAAGTCCCTGGGTCTGGCCATCGAGGATCTCGCCGCTGCTGATCTGGTGCTTCGCCGGGCCCGGGAGGAGCAGGTCGGAACGGTCATCGAGCTGGGCGGCCGGAGAGATCTTTCGTGAATCGAGCCCGGGTCAATCCGTTTTTCGAGCCCGCTGGGGCGCCTCCGCTGGATCGGAGCGACGTGCGCCGGTTCCATCAGTCGTTGCCGGGTTATGCTCCGACCCCGCTGTGTCAGCTCCCCGGTCTGGCCGGAGTGCTCGGACTCGGGGGACTTCAGGTGAAGGATGAATCGCAGCGATTCGGCCTCAAGGCGTTCAAGGCGCTGGGCGCCTCCTGGGCCCTGGACCGTCTGCTGGCTTCCGGGGATGCCCCGCTCACGGTCGCCACGGCCACCGATGGGAATCACGGCCGGGCGCTGGCCTGGGCCGCTGCTCGAGCCGGAGTCGCATCGGTCGTGTTCATCCCGGCCCATTCCGCGAGCGCGCGGGTCGAGAGCATCCGCCGGGAAGGCGCCCGAGTCGAGCTGGTGCAGGGAACCTACGATGAGGCGGTTCGGCGTTGCGCCGCGGAAAGCGTCGCAAACGGGTGGGCCGTTGTGGCGGACGTCGGGTATCAGGGCTACCTGGAGATTCCCCACTGGATCGCCGAAGGATATTCCACCCTGTTTGCCGAAATCGAGGAAGAACGGGTCAGGAATGAATCCCCCGATCCACAGGTAGTTTTCGTCCAGGCCGGGGTCGGTGGCCTGCTGCACGCGGCGATCGACCACTACCGCACCCGCGCGTCCCAGCCGACTCTGGTGTCGGTCGAGCCGGTGAAAGCGGATGCGCTGTTCGCGTCCATCAATTCTCCCGACGGACAGCCCGTCGTCTCCCGCGGCGGCCAGGATTCGATCATGGCCGGTCTCAACTGCGGCGAGGTTTCACTCGCCGCCTGGCCTTCGATCCGGAGTGGGGTGGAGCTCTTTCTTGCCATCGAGGACCGGTTCGCGGAATCGGCCATGCGCCGATTGGCGCGTCCCATAGAGGGAGATCCGATGATCGAAGCAGGAGAGTCGGGCGCCGCCGGCATGGCCGGGCTCCTGGCCGTGCTCGAAGCTCCCGAGCTCGAGGAGGCCCGCCGGTTCCTCGGTCTCGGTCCCGATTCCCAGGTCCTGTTGATCAATACCGAAGGCGCCACCGACCCGGAGGGATTCCGCCGGGTGCTAGCTTCCTGACGACTCTCACCGGAGGAGCCCATGCCCCTGATGCCCATCAACCTCAAAGCCTGGATCGAAGAGCACCGGGCCCTCCTCAAACCGCCGGTCGGCAACAAGATGATTTGGCAGGATTCCGAATTCATGGTGATGGCCGTCGGTGGCCCCAACCAGCGGAAGGATTTTCATGTGGAAGAGGGCGAAGAATTCTTCTTCCAGGTGGAAGGCGACATCACCCTGCGGATCATTGAGGACGGGAAGGTGCGGGAAATCCCCATTCGGGAAGGGGAAATGTTTCTGTTGCCGCCTCGGGTGCCCCATTCACCGCAACGTCCCGCCAACACCGTGGGGCTGGTGATCGAACGACGGCGGGCCGATGCGGAGGAAGACCATCTACGCTGGTTCTGTGAGAAATGCGGCGAGATGCTGTACGACGCCAACTTCCAGCTGGTGGACCTCGGCAAGCAGCTCAAGCCGATCATCGAGCAGTTCTATGGCGACGAGAAGCTGCGCACCTGCCGCAAGTGCGGGCACGTCATGCCGGTTCCGGCCGCGGCGGCTCCCGCGAAGTAGTGCTCGTCATCGATCTTCACACCCACATTCTGCCGGAATCCTGGCCCGACCTGGCGGCGAGGTTCGGGCCCGGTCGGTGGGTGCGGCTGGAGCATCATGCACCCTGCCGGGCACGGATGATGATCGGAGACGAGCTGTTCCGTGAGATAGACGAGAACTGCTGGGCGCCGGCCCGGCGGCTTGCCGAATGCGATCGCGACGGGGTGACAGTGCAGGTGCTCTCGACCGTGCCGGTGATGTTTTCCTACTGGGCCCCCGCCGGCGCCAGGCCCTCGAGCTGGCCCGGTTTCTCAACGATCATCTGGCCTCCCTCGTGGCGGCCCATCCTCGCCGGTTCATCGGGCTGGGAACCCTGCCGCTCCAGGACCCGGAGCTGGCCTGCCGCGAGCTGGAGCGCTGCGTGAGCGGGTTAGGCCTTGCCGGGGTGCAGATCGGGACCCACGTCGGGGGAAGGAACCTCGATGATCCGTCCCTGTTCCCAGTATTTCAGACCGCCGAGCGGCTGGGCGCGGCGGTCTTCGTGCATCCCTGGGACATGCTCGCCCCGGAGCGGATGACCCGGTACTGGCTTCCCTGGCTGGTCGGGATGCCCGCGGAGTCCGCCCTGGCGATGTGCTCGGTGATCTTCGGGGGAATACTCGAACGACTGCCTCGCCTGCGGATCGGCTTTGCCCACGGTGGGGGCTCCTTTCCGGGAACGTTCGGGCGCATCGCCCGGGGGTTCGAGGCCCGCCCGGACCTCATGACGGTGGCCAACCCTCACCCTCCGTCGGATTACCTCGAGCGGATCTACGTGGACTCGCTGACCCACGATCCCGACCTTCTCCGTCTCCTCCTCAGGCTTCATGGGCCGAACCGGGTAGCCCTCGGCTCGGACTATCCATTTCCGCTGGGTGAATCCACTCCCGGCAAACTGATCGCGGAGTTGGGCGAGCTCGAGGACACGGTCAGGGCGCGGCTCCTCCACGGCACCGCGCTCGAGTTCCTCGACCGGCGCGCCGAATCCTTCGGGTGAGCGACTTCTCGATCGCTCCGGGCTGGGCCGAGGAGGAGGATGCCCGTGACCCGCTCCGGTGGGCCCGGGCTGCGTTTGCGCTGCCGGCTGACGGAGCAGGGAATCCGGTGGCCTATTTCTCGGGGAACTCCCTGGGTCTGATGCCGACACAGGCGTCGGGATTTGTGGAGGAGGTCCTCGAGGACTGGCGGCGCATGGGCGTCGCGGGGCACCTGGGAGGACGTACGCCGTGGTTCTCCTATCACGAAACGGTCCGCGAAGCGCTGGCACGGTTGGCCGGAGCGTTGCCGCACGAAGTCGTCGCCATGAATTCGCTCACGGTGAACCTGCACCTGCTGCTGGTCTCGTTGTACCGACCCGGGTCCGGCCGATTCCGTGTGCTGCTGGAAGAAGCGGCATTTCCCTCTGATGCCTACGCCGTGCGATCCCACCTGGCCGCCAGGGGGGTATCAGAGGACGCTGTTCTGGTGGCCCCCCCGGACCAGATGGAATCGGTGCTCAACGCTCGGGGCGGCGAGATCGCGCTGGTATGGCTCAGCGGGGTCCACTACTTCACCGGCGCCGCGCCGGATGTGGCGCGGCTGACCCGCGCCGCCCATGCCGCCGGCGCGCTCCTGGGACTCGATCTTGCCCACGCGATCGGCAACATCGAGCTCCGGCTCCACGATTGGGACGTGGACTTCGCGGTCTGGTGCTCCTACAAGTACCTGAACGCGGGGCCCGGCGCGGTCGGTGGTTGCTACCTGCACGAGCGACACGCGCGGAATCTCGCGCTCCCGCGTCATGCGGGCTGGTGGGGCAACGCTCCCGCGACGCGGTTCGAGATGCAATCGCATCCGGAATTCGTTCCGGTCGGATCCGCCGATGGCTGGCAGGTCAGTAACCCGCCGATCCTCTCCCTTGCGCCACTGCGGGCGTCCCTCGACCTGTTCGACCGCGCCGGGATGACGGCGTTGCGGCAAAAGTCGACCCTACTGACCGGATACCTCGAGTTTCTGCTGAACTCATTTCTTCCCGGGCGGATCGAGATCATCACGCCTTCGAGTTCCGATCGACGGGGCTGTCAATTGTCGATCCGGTTCCTCGAGGGCCAGGCGGCGCGGCTGGTGGAGCAGCTCGAAGCACGAGGGGTCATCGCTGACTTCAGGGACCCGGATATCATGCGGGTCGCACCGGTTCCGCTCTACAATACCTTCGGGGAAGTCCGGCGCTTCGGCGAAATCCTCCGCGAGCTGATCTAGGCCGTGGAAAGAACGACTCCGTCCTTCGTCGTGGTGGGGGCCGGCCTTGCAGGGGGCTTGATGGCCACGCTCCTCGGGCAGTCCCGACGCCACGTTGTCGGCCTGGAGCGGCGGCCCGATCCGCGCACCACGGAGCTGGTCGGCGGCCGATCGATCAATCTGGCCCTTTCCGAACGCGGGCTGCATGCGCTCGAGCAGGTCGGTCTGAAAGAATCGATCCTGCGGCTCTCGGTTCCGCTGTACGGCCGGATGATCCACTCCCCCTCCGGCCGTCTCGCGTTCCAGCCGTATGGCACGAGGGGTCGTTCGATTTATTCTCTTTCCCGGGCCGGGCTGAACGCCGCCCTGCTCGACGCTGCCGAGCAGGCGGGCGCGACCTTGCGGTTCGGGCGCCGCTGCACCGGCCTCGATCTGGAACAGGGCCAGGTGGTCTGCCTGCCTTCCCGATGACCGCGAAGAACGAGTGGGCGGCGTCATCATCGGCACCGACGGGGCCTACTCTGCGGTACGCGGAGAGATGCTGCGACGGGAGCAACAGGACTTCTCTCGGAGCAATATCTCTCCCACGGATATCGGGAGCTCCACATCCCGCCCGCTCCGGATGGAACCCCTCGTCTTGATCCGGAAGCGCTCCATATCTGGCCCCGCGGCGGATTCATGATGATGGCGATGGCGAATGTGGACGGCTCCTTTACCGTGACCCTCTACCTGGCGCTCGAGGGGCCGTGACAGCTTTCGCCACCCTGACCGCGCCGGAATCGGTGGGGCGGTTCTTCGATCGGCAATTTCCCCGATGCAATGCCCCACCTTCCCGGCCTGGAGGACGCCTGGACCGTCACCCAACCGGGACTCTGGTGACCATCCGCACCCGGCCCTGGAGTATCGACGGGAAGGTCGTGTCTGGCGGGAGATGCCTGCCATGCCATCGTGCCCTTCTTTGGGCAGGGCGCCAATGCGGCCTTCGAGGACTGCATCTCGCTGCGGAATGCGCTGGAGCGGTATCCCGGCGATCCCGCGCGCGCGTTCTCGGCCTACGAGGCTGAGCGAGCGCCCAATGCCGACGCCATCGCGGATCTGGCGATTGCCAATTTCCACGAAATGCGGGACCATGTCGCCTCGCCGCTATTCCGGCTCGAGAAGCGGGGTGAGGTGCTGCTCCATCGGCTGCTCCCGAATTGGTTCATTCCGCTCTACACTATGATCTCGTTCACCCGGATTCCCTATGCCGAAGCGCGGGCCCGGCCGCCCGGCAACGGATGGCACTGCGAGCAACGCTACTTGGATTGCTGGCCATTGTTGCCGTGGTCGGGTATGTGCTCATCCGGTCTGGTCAGTAGGTTTGTCCACAGATGACAGGGATGACCCGGATTGACACCGTGAGCGAACAACCCCTCCTGGTCCTGCCGCGGGGAGTAATTTTTGGCGTCGGACCGATCCGCTTCATCCGGTCACTGTGGACCAACAATCCACCGAGTCCCACCCCATGACGCTCACCTACTCCAGCTATCTGCATCTCCCCGGGCTGCTCGACCTTCAGGAGCCGCGCGCCAACCGGCGGAGCACGACGAGATGCTGTTCATCGTGATCCACCAGGTCTTCGAGCTCTGGTTCAAGCTGATGCTCTTCGAGACCGAGAAGGTGAACCGGGACTTCTCGGCCAACGATCTCTATGGGGCGATCGCCACCTGGAAGCGGCTCCGCACCATTCTCAAGACCGTGGTGGGCCAGCTTGATATCCTGGAAACCATGACCCCGCTCTCATTCCAGTCGTTCCGGGACCGGCTCGATACGGCGTCCGGGTTCCAGTCGTTTCAGTTTCGCGAGATCGAATTCCTGTTCGGATACAAGCGCGCCGCCGTTGCGGGGTCCATTCCCGAAGCCGAGGGCAAGCGGGCCGGGGCGGAGCGGCGTCTCCACGAGCGCTCGGTGATCGATCATTTCTATGACTTCCTCGAGCAGCGCGGTCTCACGGTTCCGGCCGACCTTCGCGCCAAACCGGTGGAGGAAGCCGACCCGGCCAGCGAAGCCGCTGCAGGAGGAGCTGCTCCGGGTCTATCGCGAACAACCGGAGCTGGTCATTCTGTTCGAGTTGATGACCGATTTCGATGAAGGATTCCAGGAATGGCGTTATCGCCATATCAAGCTGGTCGAGCGCACCATCGGCGCGAAGCGGGGGACCGGCGGCTCTCCCGGCATCGAGTTCCTCAAGCAGTCGCTCTGGAAGCCGCTCTTTCCCGACCTCTGGGCCATCCGGCACCGGATGTGATCCGCGTGATCTACGACATCACGCCCGGTCATCTCCGGCTCCCTCGCCGTGTGGCCGGGGGATACCCCGCCAACCCGGGAAGTCCTCCAGGACCTTTCCCGCGGAGACCCGGTCACCCTGTCGACGCTCCGCACCACGGTGCATCTCGGTGCCCATGCCGACGCGCCGAGCCATTACGGGGCCGACGCCCCCGATATCGCGTCCCGGTCCCTGGCGTTCTATCTGGGGCCCTGCGAAGTGATGCGGGTTACGCCAGTCTGCCCCCCGGCGGCGTCATGGTACCCGCGCTGCTGCCCCGCACCGCCCAAACTGGCCCGGCTCTTGATCGCGACCGGGAGTGCCCCCGATCCGAACCGGTTCACCAAGACTTTGCCGCGCTGAGTCCCGCCCTGGTGGATTATCTCCACCAGCGGGGAGTCCGCCTGGTAGGGACTGACGCCCCGAGCGTGGATCCATTCGCTTCGAAGGATCTTCCGACCCATCGCCGCTTTCTCGATCACGACATGGCGATTCTGGAAGGGCTCGTCTCGGGCGTGCTCCGGAGGGGAATACGAGCTCATCGCCCTGCCTCTCAGGCTGGCCGGGTTCGATGCGAGTCCGGTCCGCGCGGTTCTCAGATCGTCGCGATGACTTTGAGCTCGATGGCAATGGGAGTGGGGAGCCGGCTCACCTCGACCGTCGTCCGGGTCGGACGATTGCCGGGATCGGGAAACGCTTCCGCGTAGAGGCGGTTGAAGGTGGCGAAGTCCGCACCGAGGTCGGTGAGGTAGGCGGAAACGTCGACGATCCGCTCCCAGGACGACCCGGCGTCTTCGAGAATGGTCCGCACATTCGCGAAGACCTGCCGGCATTGCGACTCGAAGTCGTACCGCTCGACCCGTCCCTCGGCTGCAACCTGAACCCCCGGAACATCCGATCCGCCCCGGCACCCGGGGGCCGATCCCCGAGAGAAAGAGCAGGAACCCGACCCGCCGGGCGTGCGGGTAGGGCCCCACCGGAGCAGGAGCGCGTGGGCTGATGAGCGGCTGGTCCATCAGGACATCTCCTTCCAGGGCCGTCCCGGCCCGGTCCAATCCACCCGATCGGGATGAAACAAATGGGCCAGGAGCTCGATGCCCTCAGCCATGCGAGGACCCGGCCGGGCAAAATAGGCGTTGGCGTCCACCGCGATCACCCGCGCGCCCGGGACCGGTGCCAGAGTGCCCGCGACGGCGGCCGCCTGGTCGAGGCGATACCCGCAGGGCGCCACCACGACCACTTCGGGCTTCCTCCGAGCACGGCCTCGATCCTAACCCGCTTCGAGTCCTGGCCCGGACGCCCCAACGGATCCTTGCCTCCGGCGAGCCGGATCATCTCGGGCACCCAGTGGCCCGCGGCGTAGGGAGGATCCACCCACTCCAGGAAGGCCACCCGGCGGAGCCGAGCATCCCGTACCCGCCGCTCCACCCGCGCGATGCGTTCCTGGTTCGACTCGATCAGGCGGCGGGCCTCCTGGGCGCGTCCCACCGCCTCTCCCACCGCCAGGATGTTCTGCTCGATATCGCCGAGGGACTGGGGCGAAAGCCACACGATGCGGGGCGAGCCGGGGAGATCACGTACCGCGCGGGTCAGCTCATTCCCCGATGGGGCGCACACCTGGCAAAGGTCCTGGGTCAGAATGACGTCCGGAGCCAGCTCACGCAGCAGAATCTCGTCCACCTGGTAGAGACTCTCTCCGCTCGCGAGCCGATCCGCCACCGCCCGATCCATCTCCCCCCCACTCAGTCCTTCGAGGTCGAGCGCAGGGCGGCTGACGACCGGGAGTCCGATGACCTCCTCCGGGTAGTCGCACTCGTGGGAACGCCCGACCAGATCCTGCCCCGCACCCAGTGCCGCGGCGATTTCGGTTCCTGCCGGAAGAAATGATACGATGCGGGACACGCTGGAATTTACCGGATTGTGGGCCGGGCCTGCCGAGCCGATCAGATCGAGGCGATCCGCCCCCCATCCACCGGAAGACTCACGCCGGTGATATACCCCGCCGCGGGGGAGGCGAGAAACGCGATGGCGGCAGCGGGCTCGGCGGCGTCGGCGAAGCGCGCCGACCGGAATGTCGGCCCGCATTTCCCGTTCGATCGCCGCGGCCATCGGTATTGGCGGCTTTGGCGCGCGAGGCGATGATCGAGTTCAGGCGGTCGGTTCGGGTTGACCCGGGAAGGATGTTGTTGACGGTAATACCAAGTGGCGCCACCTCCCGGGAAAGGGTCTTGGCCCAGCCCGCCATCGCGGCGCGAATGGTATTGGACACCCCGAGCCCGCGGATCGGCTCGCGCACCGAGGTGGAGATGACGTTGATGATGCGGCCATAACCCGCGGCCTCCATGCCGGGAACGAGGGCCTGCACCAGCGCCTGGCTGGAGAGGACGTGCATCGCGAACGCGGCCCGGAGCTCGTCCTCGGTGGCGCGAAGGATCGGGCCCGGCGCCGGCCCGCCGGCATTGTTCACCAGGATATGGACCGGAGCCGCGCTCCCCAGCCACTCAACCACCGCAGATCGGACCCCGGTGGGATCGGCCAGGTCGGCCAGCAGGACACGGTGATTGCGGGAGGGATCGGTCGGGAGGGCAGCCTTCGTTTCTTCCAGGCGGCAGGGTCCCGGCCCAGCAACACCACCTCCGCACCGGCCGCGGCGAGCGCCACCGCTGCGGCCCGCCCGATCCCCCGGGTGCTCCCGCACACCAGGGCCCTGCGATGGGTCGAGCGATGTACTCGGAAGTTGGGCGCCGGACATGGGGGTCCAAGCTACTCGCCCTGTCGGCCGCCCGGGAGGGGAATTATGCAGCGCGCCGGGAGCGCAGGATCAGGTGCTCGCTCACCTGATTCAGCGCGACCCTGATTTCATGGACCCGCTCAGCCGCATTGCGCAGGATCTCCTCGAGACCGGTGCGCTCGGCAAGCTGATGCTCGGAGGCCTCGGCATAGCCGCGGCCGCCGAGGTTTTCGTAGTAGGACACGTCGGGACCGCCTCGACGAAGTTGCCGCGCCGCGATGCGTTCGGGGAAAATGCCGGAGAGCCACAAGGCGTAGTTGCCCAGATGGACCGACACCTTGAAATGCCGTGCGCCGCTGGAGGCCGCCTGGTCGGCCAGGATGTCGATCAGGTAGTGGTGTTCATGATCATCGACGTCATCGACCCGGGTGCTCCTCGCCCGGATCCCGAATTCCCGGATCACGGCCGCGAAGTAATCGGCCATGGCAGGGTCTTCGATCCCGGCGTCGAGGAGAGCATGCCGGACCATGACATAGAACAGGAGCGAAGGGGAAGGCCCGGGCAATCGGGCGCTCAGGAGGAAGCTGCATACCTCACGGCGGTCGAGCAGCTCGTCCAGGCCGGACGACCGGCCAGCCAGCCCGAATGAGGACTCGAGCAGCTCGACATCCTCCGAAGTGATCCTGCTTCGTGCATCCGCGCGAATCACGGCAACCTCCTTTCACGACGGACCCTGATCGGCTTGTGCTGCAAGCAGCGTACCGGGTTGAGGTTCGCCCTCCTCTTTCCCCGACGTATTCGTACCTTTCAGCCAGCACGCACTCTTTCGGAGGTTCCGTGAACGCTCTTCGCCGAGTTTGCACATCGCTTGCTTTCGTCGTGCCCGCCCTGACCGTGGGGCGTCCCCAAGTGTCGCAGGGACAGGACACTCGGGCCGCCATGGTGAACCGGGTCCTGCGATCGACTCCACTCATTGACGGTCACAACGACCTGGCCTGGAGGATCCGGGAGGATTCGACCATGAGCCGGAACGTCGAGGCCTATGACCTCCACGGCCACACTCCCGGCCACACTGATCTGGCCCGGCTCCACACCGGAATGGTCGGCGCCCAGTTCTGGTCGGTGTACATCCCCGGCGAGATCAGGGATTCCGGTTACGCACGGGTGCAGCTCGAGCAGATTGACATCGCCCACCGCTTCATCGCGAAATACCCTGAGGCGCTGCGTTTCGTGACCACCGCCTCGGGAATCCAGAGCGCATTCGGGGCGGGCCGGATAGGGTCTTTGCTCGGGATGGAGGGCGGACACGCCATCGAGAATTCGCTCGGCGCGCTTCGGGCCTACTACGACCTTGGCGTCCGGTACATGACGCTTACCCACAACGTGACCCTGGATTGGGCCGATGCGGCGCTTGATTCGGCAAAGCACGGCGGCCTCACCCGGTTCGGCGAAGAGGTGGTGCGGGAGATGAACCGCCTGGGGATGCTGGTCGACCTGGCGCACGTATCCCCGGGCACCATGAGTGACGCCCTCACGGTCAGCGAGGCACCGGTCATCTTCTCTCACTCCGGGGCGCGTGCCCTGGTGAACCATCCGAGAAACGTGCCGGACTCCATTCTGATCCGGGTCGCCCGCAACGGCGGGGTTGTGATGGTCCCCTTCGTCCCGGGCTTCGTTTCCCCCGCGGTCAAGGCCTGGAACGATTCGAGCCCGGCCTGGCGCGCCAGTCATCCCGCGCCCAGAGCGACTATCGCCGACGTTGCC
Organism: uncultured Gemmatimonadales bacterium; assembly: GCA_963841505.1. Taxonomy (GTDB): domain Bacteria; phylum Gemmatimonadota; class Gemmatimonadetes; order Gemmatimonadales; family GWC2-71-9; genus JABFSM01. The sequence continues at coordinate 23,987 of CAWJCZ010000010.1, read as the reverse complement.
AATCACATCGATCACATCCGGAAGGTCGCGGGCGTGGACCACGTGGGGATCGGCAGCGATTTTGATGGGATTACCGAGACGGTGCAGGGACTGGAAGACGTTTCGATGTTCCCGGCGCTCTTTCTCGAGCTGGCGCGACGAGGCTGGACCGAGGCGGAGCTCCGGAAGCTGGCCGGCGAGAACGTGCTGCGGGTGCTGGCCCGTGCCGAGGAAGTCGCTGCCCGGCTCTCCCGCGAGCGTCCCCCCAGCACCAGGACCATCGCCCAGCTCGATGGTCCTGGCGCGCGTTAGCGGGATGTGCGACTTTCGCTCCCGGGCGCCGTTTATATTGACGCGGTCTTTCACGAGGTAATTCCAATGGCCTACACGCTTCCGCCGCTTCCGTTCGAGTTCAATGCGCTGGAGCCGCACATCGATGAAACCACGATGCGGATCCACCATGGGAAACACCACCAGGCCTATGTGACCAACCTGAATGCCGCGCTCGAGGGCCAGGCCGCCCTTCAGGACCTCCCGATCGAGCAGCTGGTGAAGAGTCTCGACAAGGTTCCTGATGGGGTTCGGGGCAAGGTGCGCAACAATGCCGGCGGGCATCTCAACCACACCCTGTTCTGGAACTGGATGACCCCCGGGGGCGGCAAGGCACCGGACGGAGCGCTCCGGCAGGAGATGGACAGCGTCTTCGGAGCCTTCGACAAATTCAAGGAACAGTTCCAGAAGGCGGGACTCGACCGGTTCGGGAGCGGGTGGGCCTGGCTGGTCCGCGGCAAGGATGGCAAGCTCGCCATCGAAAGCACGCCCAATCAGGACAATCCCCTGATGGATGGGAAACACCCGGTGCTCGGCTGCGACGTCTGGGAGCACGCCTACTACCTCAAATACCAGAACAAGCGCGCCGACTATCTCACCGCATGGTGGAACGTGGTGAACTGGACTGCCGTCGCGTCGAGCTTCAAGGGCTGAGTCGCCAACCGCTTCTCGATACTCCCGCCGCCGCGCTCAACCAGGCCTTTGCCTGGGCCGCGCGGCGGGAACCCGCGGCGGTGCGTGCCGAGCCTGGTGGCCCGTTGGGCTGGGACGCCGACGCGTTCGAAGAGCTTCTGGAGTCATCTGAAACGTTCCGGCGAATCGGGCCCGGTGCCGGCCTCGATTCCGGCGACTTCCTCCATCGCGTGGTCGGTGGCCTCTTCGGGGTCCGTGCGGACGGCATCGGGGGGCGGTTCGAGGCGAGTCCCTGGATCCCGGACCGCTGGAGAGCGATGGCACTCCGACGACTCCGCTGTCATCGCACCATTCTGGATCTCGAAGTCCGCCCCCGCGCCGAATGGGTGACGGTCCGCTGCGAAGTCTCCTTCGGCCCGCCCATCCCGATCGCTTTCGCCATTCGGAATCGGGGGGCGATCGCGCAGGTCACGATCGACGAAACCCCGGTCGAGGGCGCGGTCGCCATCCTGACCGCCGGAGGCCAGCACGAGGTCACCTTCTTTCTCGGGGCTCGGCGGGACGAGAGCAGGACCGGGTCGGATTAGAATTAGGAATCCGCGAGGCATGGCATGAGTGAAGGTCCCGGAGCCCGTTCGGCGTTGGACGTGATCGGGCAGATCGCCCGCGTGCTGAATAGCGGCCTGGCCGCCGATGAGGCGCTCCGGACCGTCTCGGCCACGTTTCAAACCGCCACCGGGGCCCGCCGGGTGATGATCTGGCGCCGGCGGCATGGCGAAGCGGTGTACCACGGGCTCACCGCACTCACCGGCGAGTTCGAGGCGGAATCGCTGGATTCTCTCCCGTCCCCGCCCCCGGGGACTCGCCGGGTCCCTCTGATCCACGGTGGCGCCCGGGTTGGGATGCTGGAGCTCGAGCTCGGTCCCAATGCTGCCCCGGTCGAGTCTCCCCTCATTCCGGTCTTTTGTGATCTGCTGGCACCCTATCTCGATGCGTTGGCCCGCTCTCAGGACCTGGCGCTCGAAGTCGCCAGCCGGGCCCGTGAGATCGAAGGGCAGCGCCGGTTTACCAGCATCATCATCGACAGCCTGCCGGTTGGCCTCTACGTGATCGATCGGGAGTACCGGATTCAGGTGTGGAACCGGAAGCGGGAGTTGGGGACCCAGGGTCTGCGGCGGACCGACGTCATGGGCCGTCCGGTGTTCGACGTGCTTACCCGCCAGCCGGCCGCGCAACTCAAGGCGGAATTCGACCGGGTGTTCCGGTCCGGCGAGCTTCAGCAGATCGAGATCGAAGTCCGGGGAGAATCGGTGCCCGAGGCGCGGGTGTACCGGATCAGCCGGATTCCGATGCGGCTCGAGGGTGACGAAGTCTCCCACGTCATCACCATCGGTGAGGACGTCACCGACGCCCGCCAGGTGCAGCTCCGGATTCTCCAGAGCGAGAAGCTCGCCGCAATCGGGCAGCTGGCCGCCGGGGTCATGCATGAGATCAATAACCCGCTGGCGACGATTGGGGCCTGCGTCGCGGCCATCGACGCCCGCCTGGGCGCCGCCGCCGACGGGACGGTCCGGGAGTACCTCGAGATCATCGACAAGGAAGTGGATCGGTGCACCCGGATCGTCGATGGGTTGCTCGATTTCAGCCGCCCCAAGGAGGCGGCGCCGAAACGCGGCACCCCGGTGAACGACCTGGTCGAGCAAACCCTGTTTCTCCTCAAGCATCATCGTCTGTTCCGCCGCATCACGGTGGATCGCGAGCTCGGGGCCGATCTGCCGCCGGTCCTCGCGAACGACGAGCAGATGGTGCAGGTCCTCATGGCCCTGATGCTCAACGGGGTGGATTCGATGGACGAAGGCGGTGTCCTGACGATTGCGACCATGGTGAACCCGGCCCGATCGGACGAGGTCGCCATCGAGATTCGCGACACCGGTCACGGAATTCCTGCCGCGGTCCTCCCCAAGATCTTCGAGCCGTTCTACACCACCAAGCCGCCGGGCCGCGGGACCGGGTTAGGCCTCTCCATCTGCTACGGCATCGTGGAGCAGCATCGCGGCCGGATCGAAGTCGATTCCGAGCCCGGATTGGGGAGCAGCTTCCGGATCTATTTGCCGATCGCGATCGGGGTGGCCGAGTGAAGGTGCTGGTGGTCGAAGACGACCGGACCGTGGGCCAGTATCTCCGGCGCGGTCTCGAGGAGGCCCAGTATCACGCCGACCTGGTGACCGATGGCCTCGAAGCGCTCCGGCTCGCCTCGGGAGAGCTCTACGACGTCGTGGTGCTCGACCTCCGACTTCCCGGGATGAGCGGCCTCGAGGTGCTCCGTACCCTGCGGGACCGCGGCAATCCCACCCCGATCCTGATCCTCACCGCCCAGGACGATGTCGGCCAGAAAGTCGAGGCGCTCCGGGCCGGCGCCGACGACTACGTGACCAAGCCGTTCTCGTTCGAAGAGGTGCTGGCGCGGGTCGAGGCCCTGTCACGCCGCCCCAAGCAGATGTCCTCGACCCGGCTTCGGGTGGGAGACCTGGAGCTGGACCGGAACACCCACGAAGTCCGCCGGGCCGGCAAGGACATCGAGCTCACCCCCAAGGAGTACGCGGTGCTCGAATACCTGATGCGGCACTCTCCCCGAGTGATGTCGCGGACCCTGATCACCGAATACGCCTGGGATTACCACTTCGACCCCGGGACCAATATCGTGGACGTCGTCATCAACCGGTTGCGGAAGAAGCTCGACTCCGGGCAGGAGAAAAAGCTGCTCCATACCGTCCGGGGCGTGGGCTACGTGATCCGGCCCTGAGGTGCGCTCGATCCGGTGGCGGCTGACCCTGGGCTATGCGGTGGCCCTGGTGATCACTATGATCGCCTTCGGCGCGCTCCTCTACTTCACCTGGCAGCGTACCAATCGCCGGAGCACCGACATCCGGCTCCAGCAGCGGCTCCAGCTCGAAGCCGATCTCTCGGCGCGGTACCTGGAGGACTCCTACCGGGTACTGGGAAGAATCGTCAGCCAGGACCGACACGAGGCCCGTCCGGTGCTGGAGCCCTCGATCGCTTCCTACTTCGAAAGCATCCAGGACTACCTCGCCGTGGTCGACTCCTCCGGCGGCGTGCTGTTCGCTTCTGACAGCGCGGGCCAGCTCCGAGCCGACCAATTCGAGAACTTCTTGCTTCCGGCCCGTCCACCCCTGCGCGGTCCGGCCTTCGGAGAGTACCGCTTCAGCGAGCGAACCGGGCCGAGCCGGTTTCATCTCCGCCTGATTCACGGCGCCGGCCCCGGCATCGCCGCGATCCTGGTGGCGGCGCCGAGCCCGCCTACCGGGCTGGTCACGCAGGATCTGCTTTCGGTCATGCTCGCCATCGCCCCGCTCATCCTGCTGGCCTCGCTCCTGCTGGGCAGCTGGATCGCGGGGCGCAGCATGGCGCCGCTCGGAGAGATGGTCGGGGAGCTGGAGGCAATCACCGACGGCCGGAGTCTCCACCGCCGGGTGGTGGTCGATCCCCGGGGCGACGAAGTGGCTCGCCTGGGAACGGCGGTGAATCGGATGTTCGAGCGGCTGGAACAGAGCTTCTCGGCGCTGCATCGGTTCACCGCCGAGGCGAGCCACGAGCTCAAGACCCCGATCATGGTGCTTCGGGCCGGAGTGGAACGGGCGCTCCGGCACCCCGGGGCACCCGCCGAGAGCATGCAGTCGCTCGACGAATCACTCGATCAGATCAATCACATGACCGAGTTGGTGGACAGCCTGTTGACCCTGGCCCGCGCCGACGAAGGCCGCCTGCCGCTCGCTCTGGAAGACTGTGATTTGCGAACCCTGGTCGAAGAAGCCGGTGAAACCGCCAGCATGCTCGCGGAGTCCGCCGGTCTTGCGGTGACGACCACGCTCCCGGACGAAGCCGTCCCCTTCCGCGCCGACCGAAGCCGGATCCGTCAACTGTTGCTCAACCTCGTGACCAATGCGGTGAAGTACACCCCGGCGGGGGGGCACGTCAGCATCGGTCTCGAGGCCCAGGACGCCGGCCTGGTGATTCTGGTTTCCGATACCGGGATCGGCATTGCGGCGGGCGACCTGCCGCATATATTCGACCGCTTCTGGCGGGCGGACCCGGCCCGCTCCCGGGAAGGGGAACGCCCTGGAACGGGACTCGGATTGGCCATCACGAAATGGGTGGCCGAGGCCCACGGAGGCAGCATATCGGTGCAGAGTCGTCCCAGTCGCGGAACCCAGTTCCTCGTGACGCTCCCCCGGAATCCGGCCGGTGTAAGCGTCTCCTAATCGTTTTGTCATCGAATTGTCATGCTGTGGTGACCTCAGTGCCACTTGCCGTACGTTATTGTCAGTAGGGCAGCGTCTTGCGGAGGTAACTGCATGTTTGAAAATCTGATCGAATCGAAACCCAAGAAGATCCGGACCCGGAGCCAGATCGTCATTTCGGCGATCCTCCACGTCCTGATCGGGTTCGGAGCGATTGTCGCCACCAAGGGCGCGGCGGAACAGATGAGCAAGATTCTGGCGGATACCAACATGGTCTTCCTCAAGCCGCCGGAGCCGCCACCGCCCCCACCGCCCGAACCCCCTCCCCCTGATGTCGTGGTCACCGCCAACCCTCCGCCGCTCGGATTCCAGACGGTGCTGCCGCCGAATGAAATCCCCAAGGAAATTCCACCGGTGAATCTGAACGAGCGATTCAACGCGGCGGACTTTACCGGCAAGGGGGTCGAAGGGGGCTCGTCCATGGGGGTGGTGGGGGGAACTGGTCCGGTGACCGGCGAAGCGTTCCTCGCCGAGCAGGTGGACGATCCGGTCCAGGCAATCAATCAGCCCCGGCCCCGCTACCCGCCAGTGCTCCAGCAGGCCGGGGTGCAGGGGTTCGTGGAGGCCCAGTTCATCGTGGATACCACCGGGCACGCCGAGCCGGTGAGCTGGCACGTGCTGCGGTCGAGTCATCCGCAGTTCGAAGCGCCGGCCAAGGAAGCGGTGCTCAAGAGCGTGTTCAAGCCGGCCCGCATCAAGGGTCGGGCGGTCCGTCAGCTGGTGCAGCAGCGATTCGGATTCACGATTGGTCAGTAATCCTTTTTCCCGTCGAAGGAGTTCAACATGGGTGTAGATATTCTCGGTCTGTGGCACGACGCCGGTCCCTTCGCCAAGGGGATCGTGGTCGTGCTCCTTATCATGTCGTTCATCTCCCTGACCATGGCGCTGAACAAGCTCTGGCAGGTGCGCAAGAGCACGGTGGCGACCCGCAAGTTCGCGCCCCAGTTCTCCCGCGCCATCCAGGAGGAGCAGCTCGACACCGCGATCACCCTTTCCGAGAAGAACCAGGGCAGCCACGTGTCGCGGGTGCTGGGCGGCGCGCTCCAGGAGGTCAAGCCCCTGCTGCGTGATCGCGCCACCATCACCGCTGCCGACATCAACTCCGCCGAACGAGCGGTGGAACGCCAGATGCTGATCGTGCTTTCCGAGTTCAAGCGGGGCCTCGGCGTTCTGGCGACGGTGGGTTCCACCGCGCCGTTCGTCGGACTGCTCGGCACCACGATGGGTATCGTGCAGTCGTTCGCCGCGATCAACGCCGGCGGCACCTCGGGCGGACTGGCCGGTATCTCGAAGGGTATCTCGGAGGCGCTGATCACCACGGCCCTCGGTCTCTTCGTCGCGATCCCGGCGGTGTGGTTCTACAACTACTTCACCACCAAGGTCGAGAACCTGACGGTCGAGATGACCTACACGTCGAAGGAGCTGATCGACTACCTCATCAAGAGCGTCGGCAGTGAATTCGGCCGGTCGATCTTCACCAAGGAATTCCAGGCCCAGAAAGCGGTGAGCGGCAGTGGCCACATCAGTTGAACGGGCCGGCCAGACTGCGGTCAAGTCTGAGCCCAACGTCATCCCGATGATCGACATCATGCTGGTGCTGTTGATCATCTTCATGATCGTGACGCCGCTCCTCGCCGCGGGGTTCAAAGCCACCATGCCGAGTGGTCAGAACCTCAACAAGGATCCGGAAGGCGAGAACGAGGTCGTGCTCGGCATCGATGCGGCCGGCGGCTATTTCCTGAACAGCCAGCCGATCCCGGGCGAGGTGCTGGAAGATCAGCTCCGGAGCATCTACGCCACGACCCATACCGAAGACAAGATCATGTACTTCCGGGCCGACAAGGACCTGGAGTTCGAGAAGATTCAGGATGCGGTCGAAATCGCCCGCCGGGCCGGGGTCCGCGTGATGAAGGCGATCGTGGAGTGCAAGGACCGGGGCAGCTGCGGCGTCGTCCCGCCCAAGTAGAAAGGACCAGGACCCATGGCAATGTCAGCGGGCGGAGCACAGGGCGGCATTACCGCCGAACCCAACGTCATCCCGATGATCGACATCCTGCTGGTGCTGCTGATCATTTTCATGATCTCGCTGCCCCTGTCACGGACCATCACCGCGGTGAACGTTCCGCCGCCGGTTCAGAACACCAGCAACGCCCCGTCGACCCAGATCGTGCTGCAGATCGCCGAAGACGGGGGTTACTCGATCAACGGTCAGCCGGTCCCAGCGGACCAGCTCGCGACCCAGATCCACGCGATCTTCGATCCCCGGCCGGCCAAGCTGCTGTTCATCAAGGCGGCAGGGAATCGGAAGTATCAGGAAGTGATCGACGCGATGGACGTCGCGCGGGGCGCCGGCATCGAAGTGATCGGCTTTACGCCGAAAGCCTGAGACCGGCGTTTCGCTGGAAAGACAGGGGCCTTCGGGCCCCTGTCCTGTTCTCGGGGTCAGGTTAGACTGGAACGTGCCCGCGCCGATCGCTCTCCCCCCGATTCCTCCACCCCGCCTCGCCATGCCGGAATCGTCCCGGTTCCGGTGGGGTGTCTGGCTGTCGCTGATCCTGCACCTGCTCCTGCTGCTCGTGATCGTCGAACTCACTCGCGGCGACAATCTCTGGGACGACGTCACCCCGAAACCGGCTCCCGGTCCTTCCGGTGGCGGCGGCGGCCGTCAGGTTGCCGTCATCAGCCTCCCGGCCTACGTCCCGCCCGCCACCCCCCGGGTGCGTCAGCCGGTCGTGGTGCCCCGGGTGATCCCTCCGGTCACCCTAACCCGCCCGCTCCCGCTGATCCCGCTGCCGCCGCCCGCGCCGGTGATCGATTCCACCCCCAAGGTCGCCCAGACCGGGGGGGAAACCGGCACTGGCGGCGGTACCGGGGGTGGCGCGGGCACCGGCACCGGCCCCGGCAGCGGGCCTGGGTCGGGACCTGGGACCGGTGTGGTCGCGGGGAGCGACTCGGCTCGGGGCCGGGCCCGCCCGCCCGAATCGACCCGGTTGATCCTCCCTCCGTTCGATTATCCCGGCACGATGCGGGGTCAGACCATCGACGTTAATTTCTTCGTGCTGGCCGATGGGCGGGTCGAGCGCGTGGTGTTCATCCCCGAAGTTGCCGATCGGGGATACGCCCGAAAGCTCGAGGAAGCCATGCGGGCCTACCGGTTCCGGCCCGCCCGGGATGCCGCGGGTCAGGCCATCCCCGGCATCGCCATCGTCCGACTGAGCTTCTGAGAGAGGGGCTGGCCAGGGTCTGGCCCCGGTGTGTCCCTGGTGTGTCCCCGCCCGAAGGAGCCGCCATGCAGCTGCTGCGCCGGAAGTCAGTCGCGGAGTTCGAGGCCGATCTCAGCGAGCGAGGCGGGCTCAAACGCACTCTCACCAAATGGCATCTCACCGCCCTGGGCATCGGCGCCACGATCGGGGCCGGCATTTTCGTCGCAACCGGCACCGCCATCGTGGGCGATCCCGCGCGCCCGGGGGCCGGACCCGCGATCATCCTGTCCTTTCTGCTTACCGCGGTGGCGTGCGGCTTCGCGGCGCTCTGTTACGCCGAGTTCGCGGCGATGGTGCCGGTGTCGGGTTCCGCGTACACCTACGCCTACGCGTCGCTGGGCGAGCTGGTCGCCTGGATCATCGGGTGGGATCTCATCATCGAGTATGCGGTCGGCAACATCGGCGTGGCGATCGGATGGTCCGGCTACTTCCGGGAGCTGATCAGTCACTTCGGTCTGGACCTGCCGGCGTGGCTCGCCACCGATCCCCGTTCCGCTCACATGGCCGCTACCGCGATTGCCGGTGGAGCGACCGATGCGAGCAGTCAGTACCTCGCCTCGGCCCTGACGACCGCCCCCACCGTGTTCGGGATTCCCCTGATCGCGAACCTGCCGGCGTTCCTCTCGGTCGCGGCGATCACGGTGATCCTCGTCATCGGGGTGCGGGAGTCGGCCAACGCCAACAACGCGATGGTGCTGCTCAAGATCGGGATCCTGCTGTTTTTCGTTGCGGTGGGCGCGTTCTTCATCCGGCCCTCGAACTGGACCGACCCGGCACAGGGGGGATTTGCTCCGAACGGGTTCGCCGGAATCAGCGCCGGCGCGGCCATCATCTTCTTCAGCTATATCGGCTTTGATGCGGTCTCCACTGCCTCGGAGGAAGCCCGCGATCCGAAGAAAGACATGCCGTTCGGGATCATCATGAGCCTGATCATCACCACGGTGCTGTACATCGCCCTCGCGGTGGTGATGACCGGAATCGCGCCCTGGCGTTCCCTCGGCACGCCGGAACCCATGATTACCGCGCTGGCCCAGGCCCACGGACCACCGGTCCTCATCAACGCGTCCAGGTTCATCATCGCGCTCGGCGCGGTCATCGCGATGGGGAGTGTGCTGCTGGTGTTCCAGCTCGGCCAGCCCCGGATTTTCTTCTCGATGTCCCGAGATGGATTGCTGCCGCCGGTAATGGCGAAGGTTCACCCCAGGTTCCGCACCCCGTATGTGGGGACCATCCTGACCGGTCTGTTCGTTGCCGTGTTTGCCGCCTTCGCCAACATTGCCGAAGTCGTTGATCTGACGAACATCGGAACCCTGTTTGCTTTCGTGCTGGTGTCGATCGGAGTGATCGTGTTACGGGTGAAGGAGCCGGACCGTCCTCGCCCATTCCGGGTTCCCGGCGCGCCTTGGACGCCTCTCATTTCGGTGGCGGCCTGTCTCTACCTGATGTACGAGCTGCCGGGAATTACCTGGATGCGGTTCGGGATCTGGCTGCTGGTCGGACTGGTGATCTACTTCCTCTACGGGCTTCGGCATAGCAGGCTGGCAAGAGGCGGACGGGCGGGCGGGAAGGGGTAATTGGGGTCAGACTCCATTAACGCCGTCCACGGGGAGTCAGCTCCTCGCCCGATCGTTAATGGAGTCTGACCCCAATTACCCTATCCGCCGGTCCGCCTGGCTATCGCGAGCGCGCCTTCGGCTGGCTCGATGGTTTCGGTCTGAAGGTGAAGCCGCGGGGTTTTTTTGAGGAGCTCGAGCAGGGGCGCCCGAAGCCCCCGCTCGGGGAGCAGGTTCCCGCCGGTGAGCGCGAGGGGGACCGACTTGCGCGAGCCGAAGGCGTGCAGGAGAGACCCAGCGAGCGTCGCGAGGTCCTCCGCGGCCGCCCGAACGATTTCCCCCGCCGCCCGATCGCCGGCAGCGGCCGCGGCGAACACCACCGGGGCGAGCGCCGCGATCTCGGTCGGATCGGCCAGCAAGGTCCAGCGAACCAGGTCCTCGAACGACCCGGCCGGTGTCGCCGCCAGGAGGGTGGCGGTGAGCACGGTAGCGGGATTCCGGCCGTCGTGGGCCCGGCCCACCGCTGCCAGGGCGGCCCGTCCGATCGCGAACCCGCCCCCTTCATCACCGATCTGCCATCCATAGCCGCCCGCTCGATGCACCACGCCATCGGGTGTCCGCCCCACGGCGACACTTCCCGTCCCGGAGACGAGGATGACTCCCGGCGCGCTGCCGAATGCCGCCTCCATCGCAATGTCGAGATCCCCGACCACGATCACCCGCTCGGCGAGCCGCTCGTTGCGGAGCCCATCCCGAAGCTCGGTCCGTTCCGGTTCTCGTCCCGCCCCAGCGGCCCCGATGACCAGGACGTCGGCGTGGAGGAGGTGGGCGCTGGTAAGGGCGCGCCGGGCGGTGTCCGCGATCCGGGCCGAGGCCGCGAGCGCCCGCCCCGGGCGGACCGCGCCGGGCCCGCCGACCGCTCGCCCCAACAGCCGGTCGGACTCGGCGAGGAGCACCGTGGTGCGGGTTCCCCCCGCATCGATTCCCAGCAGGATACTCATGTCCTAACCCGCTTTCTCCCCCCGGCCAGACTCGACCCGATGCCCGTGGCCACCGTGATGAGCGTTCCCAGCGGAACGTACCACGGCCAGGCCAGGTTGCCGAGCGGGCCGAGCCAGCCCAGCCCCGAGACGGCGCTGAGCGGCCGGGCAAAAACCACCACCAGCATGCCCAGCAGGGCGATCACGGTCGCCCGAATCGCGTCCCGCCCGGAAGCGCGAGGCCATCGTCCCGCGAGGATATACGTCCCGAGCAGGGCGCCATAGGTCACCGAGGCAATCGAGAGCGCCAGCACAACGACCGGAGTATCGGTTCCGCTCGCGTACTGGTAGAAGCCGAGCGCCGCCGCGACCAGGCCGATACCCCACAGCGCGGAAAACGCCCGCCCCACCACGAGGAGATGCTCCGGTTCCCTCCGGCCGGTGAGAGACGCGTAGAAATCGTGGGTCACCGAGGACGCCAGCGCGTTGATCGAAGAGCTGATGGTGCTCATGGCCGCGGCCAGAATCCCCGCGATCATGAGCCCCGCGAGCCCGGCCGGCAGCTGGGTCACAATGAATCGGGGGAAGATCTGGTCGCTGGGCAGCTGGTCCGGAGCGAGCCCGGCCGACCAGATCACCACCCCCACCGTCAGGAACAGCAGGAATTGGAGGATCACGACCACGCCCGAGCCGATCAGGGCTCGACGGGCGTCCGTCAGGGATCGGGTCGCCAGCAATCGCTGAACGATCAGATGGTCGGTGCCGTGAGAGGCCGCCGAGAGCATCGCTCCGCCGATCAGGCCCCCGAGGATGGTGTAGGGAATCGAGAATGAAAGGGAGGGGTTGAACAGCTTCAGCTTCCCGGCCGAGCCGGCGAGGGCGAATGCATGCGGGAACCCGCCCGCGAGCCGCGCCGCGATGACCAGTGCCACGATGCCCCCGGTCACATACACCACCAGCTGGATCACATCGGCCCAGACCACCGCCTTGAGCCCGCCGATGTAGGTGTAGACCAGGGTCACGGCCCCCATCGCGAGGATCGCGGAAGGGATGCTCCATCCAGTCACCAGTGCGAGTGGGATGGCGCCCGCGAAAATCCGAACTCCGTCGCCCAGGAAACGGGTGACCAGGAAGCAGGCGGAAATAACCCGCCGGGTACCCGGCCCGAAGCGCGACTCCAGCCGGGCGTAGGCGGTTTCCTGCTGGCCGTTGAAGTACCCCGGCAGGAGCCAGCGGGCGACCAGGATCCTTCCCACCAGATACCCGAACGCGAGCTGGAGAAATGTCAGGTCCCCTCGCGCGCCCACGCCGGGGATCGAGATGACCGTGAGCGCCGAGGTCTCGGTGGCGACGATCGAGAGCAGGACTCCCCAGGCCGGCAGGTCGCGCCCGCCGAGGAAGTAATCCCCCACCGTTCGCTGCTTCCGGGTGACCCAGAGGCCCACGCCCATGGTCGCCGCGAAATAGATCAGAATGACGGTGAGGTCGATTCCGCGCACGTTGGCCTGGTTGTAGGAGCGTCAAAAGCCCGCCAGGCGTGCCTGGACGGGCTTCAGAAAGATCGAACCTGCCGATTACGCGTTAAAGCTACTGCCGCAGCCGCACCCACCGGTCGCGTTCGGGTTGGTGAAAGTGAAGCCGGCTCCCTGCATCGAGGACACGTAGTCGATCGTCACACCGTTGAGATACTGGAGGCTGAAGCCGTCCACGAAGACCCGGACCCGATCGACCGGAACCACGTAATCGTCCTCGAGGGCCTTTTCTTCGATGTTGAGGCTGTACTTGAATCCCGAGCAGCCGCCCGGCAGGACGCTGACCCGGAGTCCCGCCACGTCCGGCTGGACCTTTTCCGCGTCCATGAACTTGAGGACTTCCTCGACCGCGCGGGGGGTGAGGGTAACCTGGATGCCGCTGGCCTGAGTGTCCTGGCCTGTCGTTGTCATGCTTTGGTTCCTTGCAAGGAGAGTGCCCTGGAAACTTAGGAACGACGGTCGAAGGGGTCAATCTACGCATAGGAGAACACGGGGGAGCGGAATCCCGCCTCCTACGGTAAATTGGTCCAGATTGGGTAGTTCCGATAACGCTGTCCTTCCCTCCATGGAGGCAACATCGTATGCGTAAGGTGGCTTTCTTGCTCTTCGCGGCAGGTGCCGTTCCCGCTGCGGTCCAGGCGCAGGCATGTCTCGGTCAGGCGCCGTGGAGCTCCGGCAAAATGAAGGTGGGCGGTTCGCTCGAATTCGATGGCGGCACCACGATTCTCGGGGGTATCGGCACGGGTAAGGATGAGGGACTCTTCCTCGGGGCCGGGGCCGGGGTCGTTTCCTACGGCGGGGGTGCCGGGTCCCAGGTGCTACTCACCGCTGGGGTGGGCAAGGAATTGAGCAACAAGCTGGCCGACAAGATCGCAATCTGCCCGGTGGTAAACGCAGAGTATGGTCTGAAGAAGAACGATTTCAGCTTCCTGGACGTCATGGGTGGGCTATACGGCGGGTACCCCTTGGCGACCAATGCCAAGAATATGAATATCATTCTGACCGGAGGCGGTCAGGTGGGCTTCAGCCATGGCTCGGTCACCGGGGTTGGCGGAAGCACCGATTTCGTCGGCGTCATCGATTTCGGGGCCGGGTTCATCTTCAGCAACCGGATTTCGCTGGTTCCCATGCTCCGCATCTATTTTGGCGGCGGTTCAACCGACGCCGCGTTCAATGCCCGTGTGAACGTGGCGGTCGGGAAGTAACACCGCTCGATCGCAGCAGCTCGACAACACGATCTGCCACCACGACCCGGAACGGCCCGATTCTCGGGTTATTCCGGGTCGGGTGCACTCGATTGGTCAGTAGAACGATCACCAGGTCCCGTTCAGGATCGATCCAGATCGAAGTGCCGGTAAAGCCGGTATGACCGAAGCTCGTGGGTCCGAGCAGATGACCCGCGCTGCTCCCCGATGACGGGGTGTCCCAGCCCAGCGCCCGCGATGATCCAGGGACCAGGTTCTGCCTCCGGGTGAACTCCCGCCAGACGGACGGGCGGACCGCCGGCCCGGCGGACCCGATTGTCCGGCTCCCCCCCTTTCCGCCGGTCCGCCCGTCCGTCTGTCCGCCTGCAACTATCCACTCCCCGAAGCTCAGCAGATCGAGCGCGCTTCCGAACAACCCCGCATGCCCCGCCACGCCGCCGAGCCACGCGGCTTTTTCGTCATGCACTTCCCCCCGCACCATTCGTTTCCGCCAGGCGGAATCGTATTCGGTCGCCGCAATGCGGGGGATGAGTTTCCGGTCGGGTCGAAACCCCGTCGAAACCATACCAAGCGGACGAAAGATTCTTCGGCGCGCCAGCCGGTCCAGCCGGTCGTGAAAGACCTTCTCGATAACCTCGCCAAGAACGATCGCTCCGAGGTCGGAATACACCATGCGGCTCCCAGGCGTCGTATCGAGGGCAGTCCCGTTCACCAGTCGCAACGCCGAATCCGCGTCGGGACTCTGGCGCCACAGCGGGCGATCGGCGGGAAGGCCGCTCGAGTGGGTGAGCAGGTGCCGGATGGTGACCCGATCCTTGCCGCTTCCTCGAAACTGTGGGAGGTACCGCTGGACCGGTGCATCGAGATCCAGGCGCCCCTCGCTCACCGCGTACATCGCGAGCGTGGTGGTTGCGATGACTTTGGTCAGCGACGCGAGGTCGTAGATGGAGTGCCCGTCGGGACGCCTCGGACCGTCGAGCGCCAGACGGCCCGCGCCGTAGAGGTAGCGCTGTCCCCGGAACGAAACCGCCAGCACGGCCCCCGGCGTCACCCCGGCCGAGATCGCCGAATCGATCACCCGGGTGATCGGATCAAGCATGCACGGTGCTGCCGCGCAGAGCTGTGGGGCGGGAGTTGCCGGGACCGTGAACCCTCCGCAGCCCGCGATCAGCACGACAAATATTCCCTGCTTCAAGGACGCTTCTGAATGCCCCAGCCGGTCTGATAGCCGGGTGGAAGATCGATCGGAAGGTGGCCGCTGATGGCCGCTCCGGCGAGCGCCTCCGCGACCGCGGTTTCCGTGAATGGGTTGGCCGTCCAGGCCAGGAGGTACATCGCCACATCGGGGACCTGCGCGAGCAGATAGGGAGTCCCGAACGAAATGAGGCCGGTTGGACGCTCGGTGTTGCAACGCTGGATGAGCGCCGCGAGCGAGTCGGGCAACGCGATCGCCCCGCGCCAGGCGGCGACCCGTACCGATGTCGCGAACAGTCCAACCGGGGCGGACCGCAGGATGGCCGCGGCGGAATCGTAACTTGCCGGCCCGCTCGCGGCGGAGAGCCTGAACCAGCGGACCCGGTATCCCCGTTGTCCCAGGTCGGCGAGCAGGGTCGCCCCCATCGGCTGGGAGTATGAATCCGCATAGAGCACGACAGCGACCGTCTCCGGCCTCCGGCGCAGGTTGTCGAGCAGACCGAGACTGTCCCGCACCAGCACCAGGGAGCGACGCGAGACGTCCAGCGCCGTTTCCTGGTGAGCCCGATTGCCTACCACGACTCCGAGCTGATCCAGGTCCACCGCTCGGTGTTTGAACAGGCCGAGCTTGAACTTCGCCTCGAGGACCCGGCGCACCGACGCGTCGAGCCGCTGTTGGGTGACCCGGCCCGATTTCACCGCGGCCTCGACCGCGTCGATGGCGGCTCTGGCATCCGCCGGCATGAGCAGGATGTCGGTGCCGGCCAGCAGAGCCAGGACCGACGCCTCCCCCGCACCGTACTTGCCGACCAGGGCTCCCATGTTCAGGGCGTCGGTCACTACGAGGCCGTTGAACTGCAGCGAGTCACGGAGGATGCCGGTCAGGATTTCCGGCGCGAGCGTGGCGGGTCGGGTGGAATCTCCCTCGAGCCTCGGAAGGGCGACGTGCGCGGACATGACTACCGAGACCCCTGCAGCGATCGCCGCCCGAAAGGGTACCAGCTCGAGCGAGCTGAGCCGGTTCCAGTCCGCCCTGATCACCGGGAGGGCGATGTGGGAGTCGGTGTCGGTATCGCCGTGTCCGGGAAAATGCTTCGCGGTCGAGAGCATCCCGCCATCCTCGGTGCCCTGAACCGCCGCGGCCACCAGTCGTGCCACTGCGATGGGATCCCCGCCAAACGCGCGCGTATTGATGATGGGATTGGCAGGGTTGTTGTTGACGTCGGCGACCGGAGAGAACGTG
The DNA here is from genome assembly GCA_963841505.1 of uncultured Gemmatimonadales bacterium. Lineage (GTDB taxonomy): Bacteria > Gemmatimonadota > Gemmatimonadetes > Gemmatimonadales > GWC2-71-9 > JABFSM01. Next base: position 7,756 of record CAWJCZ010000010.1, on the reverse strand, counting down.
AGGTGGACGCCCGCCGCTCTCCCTTCTGCCGCCGTGATCCGCCCCATGGCATAGGCATCCGACTCGCTCCCGGTCGCCCCCACACCCATATTCGTCGGGAACGGCGTGCCTCCGTTGAACCGGATGCTGGTGCCGCCCTCGAGATCGGACGCGACCAGAATGGGAAGCTTGGATCGTCGCTGGAGAAAATTGAGCTTGGCGGCGATATCGAGCGGTGATCCAATGGAGACGACGATGCCCCCGACCCGAAGAGAGTCCACCCATCCAACCACCTGGGCAAAGGTCGAATCATCGAATGCGGTATAGGTTCCCGGAATCCACGGCATGACCAGCTGGGCGATGCGGTCTCTCAGGGGAAGGGTCCGGAGCAACCGCGCCACTGGCGCCGGGGGCTTGGGGGATGAGGTCTGCGCGAATGCGCCCAGGGGAGCGGCCATGAGCAGGCCGACCAGCATTGGCACCCGAAGAGAAGAGGTCACGTGCGCTCGAAAATCATAATGGTGGCTCTCATGGCCTGCGTGAACTCGGGCCCGCCTCCTGTCCAGTCGATTCCCCCCGTGGTTCTCCCGGGTATCGACGTCCTGCTTCGCGACAGTCTCCATCTCCTCGGCAACCGCACCTTCGGGCTGGTGACCAATCAAGGCGGCGTTGACGCTGCCGGCCGGAGCGACGTGGATCGGCTGCGCAAGGCGGGCGCTCACCTGGTCGCGCTGTTCAGTCCTGAACATGGGTTCCGCGGCAGCGCCGATCCCGGCGAAACCATCGCTTCCACCCGGGACAGCGCGACCGGTCTTCCAATCTACAGCCTCTATGGTGCCCAACGGGCCCCCACCGATTCAATGCTCGCGGGAATCCAGGTCCTGCTGGTGGATCTGCCCGATGTCGGGGCGCGCACCTACACCTATCTGAGCACCACCATCGAAGTGATGCGGGCAGCCGCCCGGTCGGGCAAGCCGGTGTGGGTTCTCGACCGGCCCAATCCGATCGGTGGGACCGTTCAAGGCAGCGTGCTGGATAGCGCCTACCGCTCTTTCGTGGGACCGCTCAGCATGCCCATGCGACACGGGTTGACCCTGGGCGAACTGGCTCGCCTTGCCAACCGCGAGCTCTCCCTCGGAGCCAGGCTCGAAGTCATCCCGGTCACCGGATGGACCCGGACGATGACCTTGCTGGAGACTCGGCTTCCGTTCGTCGCCCCGAGCCCCAACCTCAAAGATCCGGAAAGTTTGTTCCATTATCCCGGCGTAGTGCTCTTCGAGGGCACCGCCCTCTCGGTTGGGAGGGGAACCGATGCGCCGTTCCGTCAGATCGGCGCCCCGTGGCTCGATGCCGATCGAGTCATTGCTCAGGTCACCGCCGCCCGGTTGCCGGGGGTCAGTTTCCGGAGAGTCGAGTTCACGCCCCGTGAACCGGGAGATCAGAAGTACCCGTCAGTATCGATTCACGGCATCCGGCTCACCATGACCGATGCTTCGACCTATGATCCGTTGCTGACCGCGATGAGCCTGCTTGCTTCGATTCAACGGATTCACCCGGATAGCCTCGGTTTTCGCGCCGCTGGATTCGATCGACTGGCTGGAGGGCCGGGACTCCGGGAAGCGATACTGGCGGGCACCCCGGTACGGGATATCGTGGCGAGTTGGCAACCCGGGATCGCCCGCTGGGAGGAATACCGGCGTCCCTCGCTCCTTTATCCGTGAAACGCCACTAATGAGGTTTGCCGGGTGACTGATCCTGAACTATCTTCCGCCGCTCCTAAGCTATTGTGATGCTTGATACTTCCTCTCTTCCGGGGCGAAGCAGCAGCCCGATGAAACTCGTCCCGAAATTCGTGGAGCGGGGCTTTCTTGGCGCTACCTTTCCACTCGCCGAGTGGCTCCGGCGCCGCCGCATTTCCCCCAACACGATCACGACCGTTGGGGCGCTCTTTGTCGTCGTTTCCGCCGTGACCTACGGGCTGGGCTGGATCCGATTGGGTGGCATCCTGCTCCTTGGGAGCGGGGTGGTTGATACCCTGGACGGGCAGGTCGCTCGCCACGGGCACCAGGTATCAAAGTTCGGAGCGTTCTACGACTCGACCCTGGACCGGGTCGGGGATGGGGCGACGTTCATCGGGATCGCGGTGTATTTCCTGGTGGCTCCGGTGGTTCCCTGGCGCATCACCACGATCGCGGTCTGCATGGTCGCGGTGTGGAGCAGCCTGCTGGTTTCCTACGCCCGGGCCCGGGCCGAGGGTCTCGGACTCGAGTGCAAAGTCGGCATCGTCCAGCGGGCCGAGCGGCTGGTCGCCCTCGGTGCCGCGTCGATCCTGCTGGGGGGTGGACCGTACGAAATCCTGGCGCTGCAGATCGTTGTGGCGGCGCTCGCGTTCTTCTCCATCATCACCGTGATACAACGGTTCGTCTACGTGCACAGCATAACCCGCGACGAAAGGACCTGAACCGGATGCCCGAACCGACTCCCCGCACCATCGAGCCCGCCGGCGGAAAACTTGGCGTGCTGTGTGTGGGGCTTGGCGCGGTCGCTTCGACCTTCATTGCCGGGGTGGAGCTGGCCCGCCGGGGCCGGGCTCGACCCTACGGATCGCTGACCCAGCTTGCCACTATTCGGCTGGGCCGGCGGACCGAGCAGCGCGCTCCCCTGATCAAGGACTTCGTGCCGCTCGCCTCGCTTGAGGACCTCGTGTTCGGGGCGTGGGACCCGATTCCCGACAATGCCTACCAGGCGGCGGTCAAATGCGGGGTGCTGGAACGGCACGAGCACATCGAGCCGATCCGGGACTTCCTGGAGCCGCTGGTTCCGATGCCCGCGGTGTTCGATCAGCACTACGTCAAGCGGTTGCAGGGGACCAACGTCAAGCCGGCGACCTCGAAGCGCGAGCTGGCCGAAGCGCTCCGCAAGGACATCCGGGATTTCAAGTCCCGCACCGGGGTTTCCCGAATGGTCGTGGTGTGGTGCGCCTCCACCGAGATCTTCATTGCGCCGGGTCCCGAGCACGCTTCGCTTGCGGCCTTCGAGAAGGCCATGGACGCCAATAGCCCCGCCATCGCGCCATCCATGCTCTATGCCTGGGCCGCGCTGATGGAAAACGTCCCCTTCGCCAACGGGGCTCCCAACCTCACGGTAGATGCACCCGCCCTGGTCGAGCTCGCTGGGCAGACGTCGGGTCGCCATCGGCGGCAAGGATTTCAAGACCGGGCAGACCATGGTCAAAACCGTGCTTTCCCCGATGTTCAAGGCCCGGATGCTCGGCGTGTCCGGATGGTACTCGACCAATATCCTGGGCAACCGGGACGGGGAAGTCCTGGACGATCCCGAGAGCTTCAAGACCAAGGAGGAATCCAAGCTCGGAGTCCTCGAGTACATCCTCCAACCCAAGCTCTATCCCGAGCTGTACGGCAACCTCTACCACAAAGTCCGGATCAACTACTACCCTCCCCGCGGCGACAACAAAGAGGGCTGGGACAACATCGACATTTTCGGGTGGTGCGGGTACCCGATGCAGATCAAGGTCGATTTCCTCTGCCGGGATTCGATCCTGGCTGCGCCCCTGGTCCTCGATCTGGCCCTGTTCTTCGATCTGGCGCAGCGGGCCGGCTTTTTCGGGGTGCAGGAATGGCTGTCGTTCTACTTCAAGAGTCCCCAGGTCGCCCCAGGCCTCTATCCGGAGCACGACCTCTTCATCCAGCACACCAAGCTCAAGAACACGCTTCGCTATCTCATGGGTGAAGAACCGATCACCCATCTTGGGGTCGAGTACTACGAGTACGGCAGGGAATAGGTAGCTGTGAAATATTTCCACCGGACCACCGTGGACCCCACCGAGGTCATTGACCACGCAGCGAGTTTTTTTGGCCGTCTCCTTTCTCCGCTCGCCGAGGGGGCCCGCGATCGCCGGTTCAGCGGTGCGATCGGCCAGCTCCGCGTGTCTGTCCTCGCGGAAGGCGGGCACTACACCCTCGTGACCGTCGAAACGAACCAACCCGGAGAGAGTGAAATCGACAGACTCGCTAAGCGGTTTCTGGCGACGGTGCACCAACTGGCCGAGCCAGGACACACCCTGCGGGGTGCCTATTAGGCAGGCCGGCCACGGCCCATTTCGTGCGATTCCCGATGGTGGAGGCGTCTAACAGGAAGAGCAATTCCTTACACCTCGGAGGGACCTTGGTAGGGATCAATTTCGCCACCGTGCTGTTAACGGCTGGCATGCTGTCTGGTGCTGCCCCGGTGGCAAAATGGCGTGCTCTGCTGGAGCCCGTCGGTAACGCTTCAGTTCGCGGCGGTGCCACGGCGGAAGCGCAAGGGGATGGCACTCATTTCATCATTTCGATCCGAAATGGGCCACCCAACACCACGCTGAATTGGCAGATGGCTGGCGGGACCTGTGCGGCCCCCGGCAGCGCAGAGGGATCCGGGTACCCGTCGCTCCAGGTTGGCGCTGGCGGAGTGGCGCAGGCGGCCGTGACTTTGGCGGTTTCGCCTCCGGCGAGTGGTAGTCACATTGTCCAAGTGCAATCCGGTGGCTCCGTGGTTGCCTGCGGGGAGTTCCGTACGGTCGAATAACTCAAGAATCACACTTAGAAAAAAGAATCAGGGAGAGGGGAAGCAGGACCCCTCTCCCTGATTCTTTTTTGGAGGGAATAGGCCCCGCCGCTCAGGGGCCGGGGAGGCCTTCTGAGCGACGGTCAGGTCGGACGTCCGTTTAGGTGGGATTCGAGCGTCCGGGCCTATTCTCTTTCTTCCATGACAGCAACCGCCCCGGCGAATGCGTCCTCGTCCTGCCAGTCCGCCTGAGACAACCTGCCCAACCGCTCTTCCACGGCGACTCGCTCCGGGATAGAAGCGTCGAGGAGCGTTGTGACGCGCCGATGGCCCAATTGCAATGCGCACTGCCGGGCGCTCGCGAGTCCCACGAGCTCATAGTGGATGACTCGGCGGAACCCAGTGATGATTACGGCGTCCAGGACAGCTCCGGGCCGGGCCTGTTGCAAGGTCTCCTCCACCTCCCGGAGGAGCGACGCCATTGCCAGAGAGCGAGGTCCCCGGGCGGACGCTGACAGGCATTCGAGAACTTCCTGAAGTCGCAGGATGTGGCGGCCGGCCTCGTCGAATTGGCGTGCCAGGGTTTCCCGGAGCGAGGCTGACTCCACCCTCGCAATCAGTCCCGGGATTTCCGCTTCGACCTGGGTCCCTGCGCTGTACAGGTCCCGAAGCTGATCGATCAGCACGTCCTCCAATGTGTCGAGCCGCATGATCGTCTAACTCGCGCGACCGCGTTCGGTCGCGAGCCCGGTCAACAGGAGTACCAGAAACCCGCTGAGAAACAGGAAGAACAGGGTCTGAACCAGGCCGCTGGGGTGGGAAAGACGTCCGGTGAACCCCACGATCCCGGCGGCGAGAGTCAGGATGAAGAAAGCGATCGCAGTGCGAAGCAGCATTGTGATCCACTCCCTTGGGAAAAAAGAAGGCGCCGCCCCGCTTTCACGGGTTGGCGCCTTCGGCTGATGGAGCCCCGCTCCATCCGACAAGGCTCGGACCGATCCGGTGACCGGTCTTTGCGTTCTTATTGTGCTGCCAAACGTTACGATCGAGCGAGTCGATTCGCAAGGCCCGGAAGGCGTTCCCCGAATCCTTGCGCCGCCCCAGCCACGACAGTAACATGACGATGCAAGTGCGATCTTGCGCACAATGCGGCCCGGCAACCCCGGGTTTCCTTGGCGAGCGGGATGTCCGATCCTGTCCGTTGAAGGCACGAGAGGCCCGGGGCCGGGTGACTCGTGCCTTCGCGTTTTTCAGGCACCGTCCCGCGACCTCCGCCCGAGAGGTGCATGCGGTTTTTCCCGAGTGATCTCGCCTCCCGGCTCCTCCGTGCGCGGAGTGTGTGGGCGTATCCGGGGTGGATCCTGGTGGCGATTGGGGGAAGCGGCCTGCTCGGGTGGATCACCGGGACCAGGTTGCTGATCCAACCCCTCACCAGCCGGCCACCGTTCCATCCAGCTGCCGCGATCAGTCTCCTGACACTCGGCATCGCTGCGCTTCTGCTGTTCTACCAGAAACGCCGGCTCGCGTTCGCGGCGGCGCTCCCGTCGATTCTCCTGGCGTATCTCTCGTTGCTCCAACTTGCCGGGATCGACCTCGGATTCCTGCCCAGCGATCCGTTCCCGCCGGTGCTGGGATCCGCCGGATTGCTTTCCCGGGAAATCCTTCCGATGGCTGCGGGGTTCGGCATCCTCCTGGCAGGAACCGCCTTGATTCTCTGCATTACCCAGTTCCGTCAGGAGAAATCCGGTGCGTTCGCGGTCGGTCTGGCTGGTTCGATTCTGGTCGCGCTGAACCTTGCGGTGCTGCTTGGCCAGCTTTTCGGATTCTCGCCCGAGGTGCAGTTCGGCCGGCTGGCCGGTGCTTCACCGCAGACGGCGATCGGGCTCCTGGTGATGGGGATTGCCCTCACCTCCCTCGCCTGGAACCAGGTATGGGTGCCCCGGACCTTTCCGGCCTGGGTCCCTCCCGCAGTCGGCCTCGCGAGTCTCGTGGCGGTGCTCTTTGTCTGGCGCACCCTGGTGCAGTCGCAGCGGGACGATCGTGCCGCGCTTCTGCGCAGCGTGGCCAGGGCCGCGGCGGATCGGCTCCAGGAATCCATGGGTCGGATCAACCTGGCGCTCTGGCGGATCGCCGGCATGTCCCGGCCCGGCGTGGTCGCCACCCACGAATGGAGCGACTTCGTCCGCAACATCATGCGGGACGAAGTTGGGGTCTCCGGGGTGGCGTGGGTGCCCCGGTCGGGGCGGATCACCTTGGTGCCCGACAGCGCGGCCGAAGGGTCAATCATCCGGGCCCAGCTTGCCCTTCAGCTCGGGATGCTGCGAAGCGCCCGCGAGATCACCGCGGATTCGGTGTGGCATTTCTCGCTGGCCGATTCTTCTCGGGCGGTGGCCACCGCGATTCCGGCCTGCGACCTCACGCAGTGTCATGGGTACGTGGTAGGCATGCTCAGGGTGGATCAGATGCTCAGTGAGCTGTTCGCAGATTCGATCGATGGGTTTCACCGCGCGGTGCTGTGGCGCGGGCGCTCGCTCGCTGGTGAGCTGCCGATGGTTCCCACCGAAGCCAATCTGCTCGATCGCTCCCTGGTGGGGTTCGACGACATGACCTGGGAGCTTCGAGTCTGGCCCGCCGCCGAGCTGCAAAAGCGATTGCAAAGTGGTTTGCCCAATCTGCTGCTCGCGTTCGGCGTGGTATTGAGCGCCCTTCTCGCACTCGCTCTCCAGCTGGGACGAACTCTTCAGATCAATGCCGCGACGGCGGAAAAGGCCCGGCTCCGCCTGGTTCTGGGCCGGTCCATGGACCGGGCGTGGGCCTGGGATCTATCGGTCAACGATCATCCCGCTGCGATCCGGCAGAGCGGAAACGGACAGGAAATTCGCGAAGGAGACTGGACCGAGCTGATTCATCCCGAAGATCGCGCCCGGGTCGTCGCGCTGCTCCGGGCCCATCTCCAGGGGCTCACCCCGGCGTTCGAGGCGCAGTACCGGATCCGCAACGATTCGGGCGAATGGGGATGGCTGGTGGATCGTGGCCATATCAACGAGCGAACCCGTGCGGGAACCCCGATCCGGATGCTGGGCGTGAGCGGCGACGTCACCGAGCGACAGCGGGTCGAACAGGAGCGGGAGAGCAGCGAACGACGGTTCCGCGCCATCTTCGACAGCGCGCACCACTTCCAGGTTCTCCTCGACCGGGAGGGCCAGGTCCTCGA
>CAWJCZ010000009.1:0-179825 GCA_963841505.1 uncultured Gemmatimonadales bacterium | reverse complement strand
TCGAGGCGATCCGCGAGGAGCTGGAGGCCATCCCATGAGTCTCCTCTTCCTGCTCCAGCAGACCGCGGCGGAGCGGCTGGCCCAGGCGCGCGAAGGCCTGAATATCCCGCTGGGGGAACGGCTGATCGGCTTGATCGGCATCGCGACGATGATCGGGATCGCGGTGCTCCTGAGCCAGGACCGACGGCGGATCAACTGGCGCCTGGTGTTCACGGGATTGTCCCTCCAGTTCGTCTTCGGCCTCCTGGTCCTCAAGACCGCCGCGGGCCGCGCGGTGTTCAGCACGGTGGGCGACGGGATCACCAGCCTGCTCGGGTTCCAGGAACAGGGCGCCCGCTTCGTGTTCGGAAACCTGGTGCAGTCCAACGTGCCGGTGGGGTTGCCAGGCGCGGGCGGAACGCTCGACACGTCGGCGCGGGTACCCTGGCGAACACCGGAGCGTTCTTCGCGTTCAATGTGCTGCCGACGATCATCTTCTTCTCTGCCCTGATGACCGTGCTCTACTACCTGGGCGTGATGCAGATCATCGTGAAGGGGATTGCCTGGGCGATGCAGAAGACGCTGGGCACCTCCGGCGCCGAGACCCTCTCGGCATCGGGAAACATTTTCCTGGGCCAGACCGAGGCGCCGCTCCTGATCAAGCCGTTCGTCAAGACCTTCACCCCCTCGGAGCTCAACACGGTCATGGTGGGTGGGTTTGCCACCGTGGCGGGCGGGGTGCTGGCCGCCTACGTCGGGATGCTCTCGGGGCGTTTTCCCGGGATCGCGTCCCATCTCCTCGCCGCGAGTGTGATGAACGCGCCGGCCGGGCTCTTTCTCTCCAAGATCATTGTGCCCGAGACCGGGGAGCCGGTCACCAAGGGAAGTCTCAAGATGCCGGTCGAAAAGACCGAGCGAAGCGTCATCGAGGCGGCGGCGAGTGGGGCGGGGACCGGCTTGCAGCTCGCCCTCAACGTCGCGGCGATGCTGATGGCGTTCGTGGCGCTGGTCGCCCTGCTCAACGCCCTGCTCGGATGGGTGGGCGGCTGGGTCGGGCTTCCCGATCTCAGTCTTCAGCTCGTGCTGGGCACCCTGTTGCGCCCGCTCGCCTGGGTGATGGGCGTGCCCTGGCATGATACCGCGTACGTGGGCTCCCTCATCGGCATCAAGACCTCGCTCAACGAGTTCGTGGCCTATGCCCAGTTCGCCACCGATCTGAGCGGGCCGATGGTGATCTCGCCGCGGAGCGCGATCATCCTGACCTATGCGCTGCTCGGTTTCGCCAATTTCTCCTCGATCGCGATCCAGATCGGCGGCATCGGAGGGCTCGCGCCGGAGCGGCGGGGCGAGATTGCCCGGCTGGGACTCCGCGCCATGATCGCGGGGAACCTGGCCGCGTTCATTTCGGCGTGCTGGGCGGGGATGCTGACGTGAGCGCCGACATCGGCGAGACCCGGGATGCCATCGCCGGCCGACTGGGATCGCGCAAGCCGGCCCTCGCGATCGTGCTGGGCTCCGGGTTAGGCGGGCTTGCCGACCGGATCGAGCAGGCGGTGCGGATTCCCTATGGCGAGATTCCCGGGTTTCATCTGCCCCGGGTCGAAGGACACAAAGGCGAGCTGGTCTGCGGGCAGCTGGGCGGCAAGACGGTGCTGGCCCAGAGCGGACGGTTTCACATGTACGAAGGCTACAGTCCCGATGCTGCGGCGCTCCCGGTCCGGGCCTTCGCCGCGCTGGGCATCCGCACCCTCATCGTGACCAATGCGGCTGGCGGGATCCGCCGCACCTACGGACACGGGACCATCATGCTGATCGCGGACCATCTGAACCTGACCGGGCGTAACCCGCTGGTGGGGCACGCCCGGCCGGGGGAGGAGCGGTTTCCCGACATGACCGACGCGTACGATCCGCGGCTCCGGGGCATCGCGCGGGAGGCGGCCCGCCGCCTGGGCATGACCCTCGAGGAAGGGGTCTACGCCGGGTTGCTCGGACCCAGCTACGAGACCCCGGCCGAGGTGAGGATGCTCGAGCGGCTGGGCGCCGACGCAGTCGGGATGAGCACCGTGCTCGAGGTCGTCGCGGCCCGCGCGCTGGGAATGAAATGTCTGGGGTTCTCTCTGGTAACCAATCCGGGCGCGGGCATCAGTCCCACGCCCCTCTCCCACGCCGAGGTCATGGACATCGCGGGCAAGGCGGGAACAGAGCTGGCCCGCCTGGTGGAAGGTGTGATCGGCAACTTGAATGCGGGTTGACGGGTCGGTCGGTCTGCCCGCGTGTCCGCCTGTCGCCTGTCCCTCAGATCCCATGCCACACCGGGCCTCGCCCGCTTCCCAGGGCCGGCGCCGCGGCGATGGCGCTTCTCACGTAGTCGATCCCGCTTGCCACTGCTTCGTCCACGTTCTTGCCGAGCGCGAGCCCGGCGGTGATCGCGGCCGACAGGGTGCAGCCGGTCCCGTGGGTCGAGGTGGTCTGAATCCGCGGATGCGAGAAGTGTCGCACCGAGTCGGCTGTGACCAGCACGTCCACCAGTACGTCGCCGGGGAGATGGCCCCCCGTGACCAGCGCGGCGCGCGCGCCCGCTTCGACCAGCCGCTGCCCGGCCCGCTCCATCTCTTCCGGGTTTCCCACCGGAGCACCGGTGAGCGCAGCCGCTTCCTCGAGATTCGGAGTCGCCAGCAAGGCGAGGGGAACCAGTCGCGCGAGGATTTCCGGTCCGGCGTCGGCATCGAGGAGCCGGTCCCCGGAGGTGGCCACCATCACCGGATCGAGCACGTACCGCATCATGCGATGCGACAGGATTCCCGCGGCCACCTCGCGAATCAGGTCGGCCGTCCCGAGCATACCGGTCTTCACCGCCGCCGGCACCAGGTCTTCGGCCACGGCAGCGAGCTGGGCGCGCACGATTTCTGCTGGAATCAGGTGAACCGCGCGCACGCCCCGGGTATTCTGTGCGGTGATCGCGGTGAGGACCGATGTGCCGAAGACGCCGAACCGCTGGAAGGTCTTGAGGTCGGCCTGAATGCCCGCGCCTCCGCCGGAATCCGAGCCCGCTATCGTGAGGGCGATCTGCATTGGTGAGTCGAACCCTGTTGGCCCTGGTGCGTGATCTCCGGCTCCGTCGTGGTCGGGAGCGTCGCGGGCTCACGCTGGCCGAGGGCATCCGGCTGGTGGAGGAGGCGCTCGACGCGGGCGTTCCGATCCGTCACGTGCTGATGAGCCCGGCGCTGGAAACTACCCCGCGGGGCCGGGGGCTCCAAGCGGTGTTGGCGAACCAGCGGTGCCCGGTCGAACCGGTGACCGACACGGTGTTCGATACCCTCGCGGCCACCGAGCATCCTCAGGGCGTGCTCGCGGTCATCGAGCCGCGCACCTGGTCGCTCGATGATCTGTCCCCCGGCCAGGGTCGGCCGGTTCTGGTGCTCGATGCGGTCCAGGACCCCGGCAACGTGGGAACGATGATCCGGACCGCCTTCGGGCTGGGTGCCGCCGGCGTCATCGCGCTGGATGGGACCGCCGAGCTCGCCAATCCCAAAGTGCTGCGCGCCGGCATGGGAGGAACGTTCCGGATTCCCTGCGTGGCGGCCGGTGAGCCGGGGTTCCGCGCCTGGGCCGGGCGAACCGGTCTCCGGGTTATGCTGGCCGAGGCCGGTGCTCCGCTTCCCACCCGGCGCGATGATGCCATCGCCCTGGTGGTGGGCAATGAAGGGGCCGGGCTTCGGCCCTCGCTCAGTGAATGGGCATCGGAGAAAGTGGGGGTTCCCCTTGGGCCCGGCGCGGAATCCCTGAACGTCGCGGTGGCTGCCGGCATCCTGCTCTACGAGGTGACCCGTGACTGACCGGTGGATCGTGTCCGTCGTGGCCGGACTGTTCGGCCTGCTGATCGGCAGCTTCCTCAACGTCTGCATCGTGCGACTTCCCGCCGATCAATCGGTGGTGCGCCCGGGCTCGCGCTGCCCCAAGTGCGGCACCGCGATCCGCTGGTGGGACAACGTGCCGGTGTTCTCGTGGATCCTGCTTCGAGGCAAGTGCCGCGATTGCGGCGTCCCCATCAGCATCCTGTATCCGGTCGTCGAGCTGGCGACCGGCCTCCTGTTTTTCGGCGCGGTCTTCTACTATGGCCTCGGCCTCGAGGCGGCGCGCGCCGCCGGATCTCGGCACGATCCTCCTCGGGATCGCCCTCACCGATGCGCGGACCTACCTGATTCCCGACGAATTTACGCTCGGTGGTCTCGGGCTTCGGGCTGATCCTCGCGCTGATCGGAGGCCTGGCGGTGCCTGACCGACGCCCTGATTGGCGCGGTCGTCGGTTTTCTGGTGCTCTGGGTGGTCGGCGCCGCCGGCAAGTGGATGTTCAAGGAAGAGGCGATGGGCGGCGGTGACATCAAGATGATGGCGATGGTGGGCGCCTTTCTCGGGTGGCAGGGCGTGCTGCTCACCATTTTCCTCGGTGCGTTCACCGGCACTCTGATTTTTCTCCCGCTGAAACTGTTCGGGAGGAACCGCCTGGTGCCGTTCGGAGTGTTTCTCGCTCTTGGCGCCGCGGCCACCTGGCTGATCGGCCCGGGCATCCTCAACTGGTATCGGCACTATCTCGGAGGGGCCTGATGGGTCGTCTGCTGCTCTCCTGGGTTCTCCTCCTCCTGGGATGTCGCGGAGCCCCACGGAATACCCCGATTGGTCAGGACGACCTGGCCAGGATCGTAGACAGCCTCCGTCCGGCGGTCGAGCGGGCGACCGGCCTCACCTTCAAGGGACCGACCCGCTCGTTGCTGCGCGACCGCGCCGAGCTGCGGGAATTCCTGGTCGGCAAGCTGCGGGAGGATTTTCCGGCCGAGCGGGAAGAAGGCATCGCCTCGGTATACCGGTTGCTCGGTCTCATTCCCGACACCCTGAATCTGCGCGCCTTGCTGCTCGACCTGTACACCGAACAAGTGGCAGGGTTCTATGATCCTGGAACCCAAACCCTGTACGCCATGCGAGGCGCCGATCCAGCCCAGCTCCGGTTAGTGCTGGCCCACGAGCTGGTCCACGCGCTCCAGGACCAGTATCTCCCGCTCGATTCGCTCCTCCGCGAGAAAGGGAACAGCGATCGCCAGACCGCGGCCCAGGCGGTGCTGGAGGGCCACGCGACCATCGCCTCGATCCAGGTGCTGACACCAGGACAGGACGTGGTGTCGCGCCCGGAGTTCTGGCAGCTGTTTCGCGACCAGATTTCCCAGCAGCAGAGCTCGATGGAGGTCTTCTCCAGGACCCCCTTGGCGCTCCGCTTCGAGCTGATCTTTCCCTATCTCTATGGCGCCGAGTTCATGCGCTGGTGGGAAACCGCAGCGGCGGGGACAACCTCTCCCCACGCTCGCCACGCTGCCGGTCTCCACCGAGCAGATTCTCCATCCCGATCGCTATGCCTCGGCGGACCCGCCGGTGCGGGTCCGGTTCGCCGATTCGAGCTCGGCGATCCTCTATGAAGACACCATGGGTGAGCTCGGGGTGCAGACCGTCGCGGCCGTGTTACGGGGAGAGCCGGACGTCCACCCGGAGGTCGCGATGGGCTGGGGTGGCGACCGGTTCCGCGCCTATCGGACCAGGAGCGGGCCCGCGCTGGTCTGGGTTACGGTGTGGGACGATTCCGCGGCGGCGACCCGGTTTCTCCAGGAGACCGGCGCCCGGCTGCTCCGCCGGGCCCGGGCCGGGTATCGGGGCGAAGTGGTGCGGGTTAGGGGGCCCGCCGGAGCGGCCGCGGTCCGCGTGGTGCTCGCCCCCGATGGGTGGGAGACCTGGCGACGGCTTCCCTCCCTCCGGCTCAACGCACCGTGATCCTCAGGCGTATCCCTGAAGGAACCATTCGGGAGACCGTCTCGTGAATCGTGTCGTGCCCTTCGCGTTCTTCGCCCTGCTGACCCCGTTCGCCATCGCGGCGGCGCAGACCTCGAAGGCCAAACCGTCCGCGCCGGTGCGTTATGCACTCGCCCCCGAAAGCGAAGCCCGCTTCGTGGTCCGGGAACAGCTCGCCGGAGCGACGCTGCCCAATGACGCCATCGGCTCGACCCGGGCGCTCAGCGGAATCATCGTGGTCGATGCCACGGGCAACGTGGACCGGGCGGCTTCCCGGATCGTGGTTCAACTCGACTCGCTCAAGAGTGATCAGGAGCGGCGGGACCGTTACATCAAGCGGCGTACCCTGGTCACCGACTCATTTCCGACCGCGGAGCTGGTTCCCACCGAGCTGCGGGGATTCCCGGCAAAGCTCCCGCTGAGCGGAGCATTCGCCTTCACGGTGGTGGGCGATCTCACCGTTCACGGTGTGACCAGGCCGTCCACCTGGGACGTGTCTGCGAACGTCACGGGCGGTGTCGTCTCCGGCACCGCAACCACCCACCTGCACTTCGCCGAGTTCGGAATGGACCGTCCCCGGGTGGCGATCGTGCTGAGCGTGGTCGACGACATCAAGCTGGAGTTCGATTTCAGATTCGTCCCGGCCGGGACCTGACCGCCCCGCTAGAAGTCGTTGGAGTAGGTCAGGAACTTCGCCCGGCCATCCCGCAGGACAATGGAGCCGAACAGCCGTTTGGTGAAGGTGCTGTCGCTGGTTCCGTAGGACACCCGGTAACGCACCTGGCAGGGTGACCAGATCTCCGGCGTGGCCGCGCCGGGCGGTCGCGTCACGATTTGCAGCGTATCGCGCTGACAGACGTAGTCGAGGAGCGCGATAGGCCTCCCCCCGTAGCGCTTGAGGAGCCGGTGAAAGCCGGTCTGGCTTTCTCCCTGGAGCTGCATCCAGAAGATCGCGGGATCAAGCTCGTAGGGTGACCGAGCGTACCGGTGCTCGGGGAAGATCAGCCAGGCGAACTCCGCCCGGGTAATCAGCATTTTCCCCCAGCCCTGCCGTATCCTGGCGCGACACTCCCACCAGGAATTGCCGGACCAGCGCGTCTCGGTTTCCCGCCCCGTTGGCAAGCTTCACAGGTTCGACCAGTCCCTCCCGGAACCGGCGGATGTACTCCGGCATGGGAAGGATGGAATCGATCTTGTCTCCCGGTTTTCTCCAGGGGCGCGCGCTGTCGAAGACCGCGACATTGGTCTGGGCACTGTCGGCGGCATTCCTCCCCGACGAGCCGCACCCGACCGCCAGCGCGGTGAGTCCTGCGAGGCTCCCGAATCGCATGAGTGTCATATCGGTCCCGGTTCAATCGGTCCAGGCATGGAAACACGAAGGGTGGGAGAGCAACCTCCCCCACCCCTCGCTGCAGCGCGAACTAGTTCCTGGCGTAGTAGCTCCAGCCCTCCCACCACTTGGGCGCATTGGGATCCGCGGCCCCTCGATACGTGGTAGGCGTGATGAAGGTCCCCGCGCGAATCTGCAGGTCGCCGGTGAACGTGGTAAGTCCGCCGGTACGGGCCGGTGAGGTGGTCGAGAGCGACCAGTCGAAGTCCGGTCTCGGAGGTCGGCAGCCCGGCGGGGAACTTGGTGAAAAGCGACGTCGTGGTGGTCGTCCCATCCAGGATGACCGCATTGCCCGCCGCGTCATAGGTCTGCTGCCCGGTCTGGAAACGCCACTGGGCTCTCGACGATCAGGATGTTCTTGATGCTGAGCAGGCCGGCGGTTTCCCGCGCCTTGGATTCGGCGTCCCGATACCCAATCGCGGCGTTGGGCCAGCGGGCGAAGATGCCATTGATGTAGTGGCCCCCCGTTCCTCGTCGCAGGACCGCCCCGTACCCGCCGCGCGGCTGGGAACACGCCCGGGCCCGGTGCCGACCAGGGTGAAGTTGGCGATGACCGGGACGGTGAACGGGGTCGAGTTGAATGCCAGGTCACAGCCGCTCCCGGCGCAGCCGTCGTTCTCGATGCCCTGGGGGTCCTGAGAGGTGAACCCGGCGTTCGGTCGGGGAATGATGAGCCGGGAATCGTAGACGATCAGGTACTGCAGCCGGCCGACGTAGCCCTCCGACATGTCGAACCCGTCGTCGCCCGAGTCGTAGCAGATCATGTGCTTGCGCGTCGACCGCGCCGCCCCAGAACTCGAAGCAATCGTCCAGCCCGGCCAGCGATTCCACGTAGTCGATGGTGGTCCCGCTGCCGATGGCCGCGAAGGTGAAGCGTGTTGAATTCGGCGTCCTGGACCGTGGCGAATCCCGCCGAACTCGATCCGGACGTACTTCAGGGTTCCGCTGTTGTCCGCGTTGTTGTTGCCGCCGTTGTACTGGATCAGCGGATTGTCGGCCGAGGTTCCGGTACCTTCGACGTTTACGGTGCCGGAGCGGTTGTCGATCCCGTTGCCGACGAAGATCAGCCCGCCCCAGTCCCCCGATTGCCGTGATCCGACCGGCTGCGCCGAGGTGAACACGATCGGGCTGGTGGCGGTGCCGACCGCGTTGATTGGGCACCCCGCAGGACGAAGAGCGAAGAGCCCAGGGTGTTGTAGTCGCCGATGATCCTGGTGCCGGCCTCGATGGTCAGGGTTGCCCCCGAGGCGACTTTGCGGAACCCGACGAGACGGTAGACGTGGTTCGCGGTCCAGGTAGTATTGGTGGTGATGTCGGTCGTAACCGCAACTTCCGTGACCCCCGACGTAGTCACGCTGGCCTCGGTCGAGAACGGTGAATCGGCTCCATCCCGCACCGCTGCAAGCCGGTAGCGGTAGTCGGTCTGAGGTGAGAGGCCGGTGTCGTCATACGAGGTCGCCGTGGCCCCGGGCCGGGCGATTTCCGCGAAGGCGCCGCTCGCGCCCTCTGCCCGCTGGAGGATGAGTTCAGTCGCCCCGGTCGACCGCGTTCCAGGTCACATGCACCGCCACGTCGCCGGTAACCGCTGCCGCGAGTCCGGTGGGCGCATCGTTGCTGGGCCCCGATCATCACTGGAACAACCCCACACCCCAGCGAGCCCCAGAATGGCCAGAGCCCGGTACAGCCGGCCGAATTGCAACATCATCGACTGCTCCGTCGTGGATGGTTGGGGAGGAAAGGCGCGAAAAGAAAACCGACGCATCGAGGCCGGAATCAAGGCTCGTTGCGTCGGTGTCCTGTGATCCCACGGTCACAGGTCTGTAACAGGGTCGCGATGGTCGTGTCGCTACTGGCGCCAGCTGAAGCCGATCGAAAACACCCGTCCACTCCGGTAGCCTTCTCGGACCACATCCCCCTGGGTCTGTTTGAACCGGCGCGTCCAGCAGATTCTTCCCATCGACCCGCGCCGCCAGGGTGCCGAAAAGCGGGAAGGTGACCGAGGCATCCAGCATGTTCCTGGGCTGCTCCACGACATCGGGCAGCGGGACCTCTCCCGCTTCGGTGATTCGCTCGCCGACCCGGTTGAACAGCACGGTGGCCGAGGCATCAGCGGTGGGGTGTTTCCAGGTGATTCCCGCCGTTGAGGACATAGGGGGCCTGGCCGACCATCTTGCGCTCCGCATTGGTCACCGAGCCCGCGGTCGGGTCGATGTCGATCCGGGAATGCATGAAGGTGGCGTTGGCGAAGGTGGAGAAAGTGATCAGACCGGGAGAGAGGAAATCCAGGGACCGCCGGGCCTCAAGCTCGATCCCGTAGTTCCGGGCCGCCTTGGCGTTGACGTAAGTGATGATCCGCTCGCCCGAGGTGCCGGTGTAGATCCGCTCGATCGGCTGGTGAAACCACTTGGCGAACAGGGCCACGCTCAGCACTTCACCGCTTCGGGGATACCACTCGGTCCGCAGGTCGAGGTTCCGGATCAGCGCCCGCTTGAGGTCGGCATTGCCCTTGACGTTGTCGCCGTTGATCACCTCCCGGAACAGAATCGGCGAAAGCTCGCGATACTCCGGCCGCGAAAGGGTCTGGGTCGCGGAGAGCCGGAGATTGATGTTCTGGCCGGCCTTGAAGTTGAAGGCGAGTGACGGCAGCACGTCGGTGTAGACGGGCTGGGCCAGCGACGCCTCTCCCGCGCTCGAGAGCGAGCTCACCTGGACCGCCGGAATGCTCCACCCGCGCCCCGCCCACCACTTCGAGCGAAGGGCTCAGCTCGTAGGTGAACATCCCGTAGCCGGCGGCCAGGTTCTCCATGGCAGTGTACGATCCTCCCGCCCCCAGCACGATGATGTGCATGTTCGGATCGGATCCCTGGGTGAGCCGTCCATCGAAGAGCTCCTCCGCCGGGAGATTCTGTTCGGCCGGATCGATCTGCCGGATCAGCGAGATCGAGTACCCCCGGTTGGTGGCGTCTCGGGAGGCGTGCCGGTACAGGCCTCCAAAATGGAGGAACCGGTTCCCCGAGCTGCCCAGCCGGGCTCGCCAGTTGGCCGAGCCTTCGACTGCATGCTCGGTCAGATTGCCGAAGGTCCGAACCGCCGCCTGATTCGCGAACCCGTACCAGATCGGCGTGCCGGTGGAGGTTTCGTACACGATTTCGGAACGATCCGGCTCTCGCCTGGCGACCCCGGATACCGTGACGCCGAGGTCGAGGAAATGCTGCCGGGAGATCTCCCGGTTGATCGAGAGCTGGCTCGAGTACAGGTTCCGCTCCACATAGCGCAGCCGCTGAATGTTGAGGGGCAGCGCCAGGTTCTCGGAATACCCCGACTCCAGCCGTCCTTCGTTGTCCATGGTTCGGTTGTAGGTCGTATTGAGGCTGACCTTGGTGCGATCGCCCAGAGCGGTACTGAAGTTGGCGAGCCCTCCCCAGAGCACGCTGGTGCGACCAGTGGTCCCGTCGTACCGGTCTATTTCCGTGACCGGTCCCCCCGCAGTGGAGGGCGGCTTCGCAAAAGCCCGCTGCTCCTCGGCCCTGACTTCCTGAGAATAGGAGTAGCTGCCGGAAAGCAGATAACTGAGCCCGTTTCCTCCAGTCGGCAGGGTCCCGCCCAGGGAAATACCGCCCCCGCCATTGGGGGAGCCCTTCCGCACTTTGGCCGACCAGACGTCCCGGAAGGAACCGATCAGCGCATTGGTTTCGGACTGCGGAAGATTCTGCGAGAAATCCACCGCGCTGAACATGCCGGGTCGAGCCCGAGGGCCGGCCCCCAGCGCCAACCAGTCCCGGCCGGTGCCCGGTGCGAACCCCACCGTCTTTCCAGTGACTGCGGGGTTGAATCCGGTCGAAACCGAGACGGCCATGAACCGTCGGCCGGTGAAGTCCCGGGTCTCGATGTTGACCGCTCCCCCGGAGAAATCGCCCGATTGATCCGGGGTGAAGGTCTTGGCGGTGGTGATCTCGCTGAGAAGAGCCGAGGGAAACAGATCCAGCGGAACCACCTTGCGCTCCGGCTCGGGCGAAGGAATCCTGGCCCCGTTGAGCGACGCCTGGGTGTACCGGTCGCCCAGACCCCGCATGTTGAGGTACTTCCCATCCTGAATAGTCGCGCCGCTCATTCGCTGGAGCGCCGTCGCGGCATCGGGGTCGGGTGAGTGTCTGATCTGTTCCGAGGAAATCGAGTTGACGATGGCGAACGCCTGCCGTTGCGTGGACAGTGCGGCGTTGACGGACCCCTGTTCCACGTCGGCTTTGACGACCACTTCTTCCAGCAGCGTGGCCTGGGCGGCCAGGGCCACATCCTGAGTGACCACCCCACCCGCCGGCACCGGAACGCCGGTAATCGTCTTCGGCGCGAAGCCGATCATGGCAACCCGCAGCGTAACCGGGCCGGTCGGAACATCAGGGAGGACGAACAAGCCGTCTACCCGGCTGGTGGTGCTCAGGGAGGTGCCCGACACGCTGACCCTCGCTCCGCCCAGGGCCATCCCGGTTTCCGCTTCGACCACCTTCCCGACGATTCGCCCCGTACTGGGTGCGCTCTGCGAGGCTACCGATTGCCGGGATCAGGAGCAATCCAGCGCCAACCGCCAACCGGCGAAGACCTGCCATTGTTGTTCTCCGTCCTAGTGAGGCGGATTCACCTGCGAAATTGGGGGGAAGCTTGGGCTTGAGGGGTAACGAATCAGCGAGAGTTCTGTAACGTCGGTGTCACGATCGGGGGGAAAAGAAAGTGCGGAGCTCTCAGGCCATGAGTTTGGCCAATAGGTAGAGAAGAAGGCCCACCAGGCCGCCCACCAGGGTGCCGTTGATCCGGACGAACTGGAGGTCGCGGCCCACCGCAAGCTCCATGCGGCGTGAGGTGGCCTCGGGGTCCCATCGCGCCACGGTCCGCGCGATCAGATCGGCCGCTTCGTGGCGGTGCCGCTCCAGCCCATCCGCCACCAGGTCCACCAGGAACTCTTCCAGCTCGGCCAGCCGCTCGGGATGGGCCAGCATGGAGTCGCCGAACGCCGCGAGCCCCCGGGCCAGCGGACCGGGACCGGATGCCTCGCTGCGGGTTGCATAACCCGCGACCGCGCGCCGGGTGGCGTCCCACACCCAGGTGGTCAGCTCTCCCAGGGTTTCCTCCGACAGCCATTCCGCCTTGAGGGCTTCGGCCCGGGCGTCGGCCTCGGGGGAATGCTGCAGCCGCTCCACGAATTCGTGGATCGCCCGGTCGAACCGGGCCCGGACCGGGTGGGCCGGGTTGCCGGTGATGTCGTGCAGCAGGGTTTCGATCGCCACGACGATGCGCTGATAGATCCGCTCATCGACCGGACCGGGAATCCACCAGGGACTCGAGGCTTTCACCTTCTGGCGAATCAGGTCGCGGTTCTCGGTCACCGCCTGGGCGGCGAAGCCGAGCGCCTGATTCAGCAGCTCCTGGTGGCGGTCGCCCGCGACGACCATGGAAAGCGTCTTGCCGAGGACCGGTGCCACCCGGAGCGCGCGGAGCCGGTCGGCCGTCCCCTGCTGAATCAGCTCGCGGATCTGCTCGTCCGGCAGACCTTCCAGGGCCCGGGCCAGTCCGCTCGCGACCTGGGCCGCGATCCGCTCTCCATGGACCGGATCGGCCAGCCAGGTCATCACCCGCTCGGCGACGTGCATCTCCCGGAGCTTGCTGGCGATCGCTTCGCGGGAGAGGAAGTACTGCTGGACGAAGTTGCCCATGATCCTGCCGATCCGGTCCTTCTGCCGGCCGATGATCGCGGTATGGGGGATCGGAATCCCGAGCGGATGCCGGAAAATGGCGGTCACCGCGAACCAGTCCGCTAACCCGCCGACCACCGATGCTTCCGCGGTGGCTCGTAGGTAGCCGAGCCAGGGAAATCGGCCTTCGTAGATCCGGGCCACCACCAGCACCACCCCCGCCACCGCCAGGAGTGCCGCCGCCGTCCGCTTCATCCGGTCGAGCTGGGCCTGACGCTCGGCCTCGTCCGCCCGGGGCTGGAACGGATTCTCCGGCTTACCGCTCACCTATTCGACCGTTTTGTGGAATCGTTTGACGCTCAGGCTGATCAGCACCACCGAGAAACCGACCAGGACGAGGGTTTCCTTCCAGAACGCCTCGAAGCCAGTTCCCCGGAGCAGCACCCCGCGCAGGACCCGCAGGAAATAGGTGAGCGGGAGCGCTGCACCGATCCACTGTGCCGCCTGGGGCATGGCCTCGCGGGGAAACATGAATCCGGAGAGCAGGATGTTGGGGAGCAGATAAAAGAACCCGAGCTGCATGGCCTGGGCCTGGGAGCTCACCAGGGTCGAGATGAAGAGTCCCACTGCGAGACTCGCGACGATGAACGGCAGCGTCACGATGTAGAGATCCAGCAGGTTGCCTCTCACTGGAACGTTGAACAGCGCCTTGCCCAGCAGCAGGATCATGGTCACCTGCACGAATCCGACCAGCAGGAAGGGAATGATCTTTCCGAGCATCAGGCTGGTCTTGTTGATCGGCGTCACCACCAGCTGTTCCAGGGTGCCGCGCTCTTTCTCCCGCACGATGGCGATGCCCGCGATCACCACCATGGTCATCGAGAGCAGCACCCCGATGATCCCGGGCACGATGTAGGTCGAGCTCCGGAGTCCCGGGTTGTACCAGGGCCGGACCCGCACTTCGATCGGCGGAACGACCCCCCGCGTCGCGAGCAACTGCTGGGACCGTTGCGCCGCGGCGAGCCCCGCTCCACTGATTGCCGCCGACGAGGCCAGCGGATCCGCGGCGTCCACCACCACCTGCGCCGTTGCGGTCCGGCCCCGCTTGAGATCTTCCTGGTAGTCCGGGGGAATGACGATCCCGGCCCGCGCCTTGCCCCGGCCGATCACCTGGGCCAGCTCATCCCGATCGGCCACGGTCCCGATCAGATCGAAGTTCCCGGTGTTGATCATCGTCTGCACCAGACGGCGGCTCTCCGGCGATTGCGACTGGTCCAGCACCACGGTGGGGAGATGCCGGACTTCGGTCTGAATTGCGTACCCGAACAGGGTGATCTGGAGCGACGGAATCCCGATCATCATCGCGAGGGTGAGCCGGTCGCGCCGCATCTGGATGAACTCCTTGCGGAGCATCGACCAGATCGGCCACCGGGCGATGGCGTCGAGCCGGCGTCTCATGCGGCCTCGCCTTCTTCGTCCCGGCGCTGCAGCTCGATGAAGACGTCCTCCACGGTGGGCTGGCCGAATCGCGCGGTGACTTCCTGTGGGGTCCCCAATCCGATGAGATGGCCCCGCGACAGGAACGCCAGCCGGTGGCACAGCTCGGCCTCGTCCATATAGTGGGTGGTCACCAGGATGGTCATGCCCGCCGCGGCATTCCGGGCGATCTCTTCCCAGAACCGCCGCCGCGCCAGCGGATCCACCCCGGCCGTCGGCTCGTCCAGGAACACCAGCTCCGGTTCATGGGTCGTGGCGCAGGCCAGCGCCAGCCGCTGTTTCCATCCGCCCGACAGGGTCCCGGCGAGCTGACGGCGCCGGTCCGCGAGACCGATACCTTCGAGCTGCTGGGTCACCCGGGCCCGGCGCTCCGGGCCGGCCAGGCCGTAGAGGCCGGCGTAGAAGGCGAGGTTCTCCTGGACCGTGAGGTCTTCGTAGAGACCGAAGCGCTGCGACATGTAACCGATGCGCCGGCGGACCGCTTCGGGAGATTTCACCACATCGATCCCGACCACCTCCGCGGTGCCCGCGCTGGGAGGCAGAAGCCCGGTGAGCATGCGGATCGTGGTGGTCTTCCCGCTCCCGTTGGGACCCAGCAGCCCGAAGATCTCGCCCCGCCGCACTTCCAGATCGAGTCCCTCGACCGCGATCAACGTCCCGAACGTCTTGCGTAACCCGCGAGTCAGGATCGCGGTGCCGTTGCTGCCGCCGGTCGGCTCGCTCACTGGTCGCCGCTCCCGGTTCGCTTCGGAATGCGGACGCTGACCCAGAGGCCGGGATGGGGCGCCTCCGGGGGACGCACGAAAGCAACCTTCACCCCGAACATCAGATCGGCCCGCTCCTGTTCGGTCAGCGCGACCCGCGGCGTGAATTCCGCCTTCGGGTTCACCGCGTCGATGCGGCCTTGAATCGTCCGGTCCTTCCCGACCAGCACTTCCACTTCGGTCCCCACCGTCAGTCCCGCCACCACCGATTGCGGCACATACACCCGCACATAAGGACGGATCGTCTCGCCGATCGTCAGCACCGGTACGTTGGGGCCCAGCGCTTCACCGGGCTGGGCCTGACGCCCCAGTACGATCCCGTCGAAGGGCGCGGTCAGCACCAGGTCGGTCGCTTTGGCTTCGATCTGCGCCAGCCCTGCGCGCGCCGCGCTGACCTCGGTCCGGGCCACGTCGACCCGCTGGGGCCGGGTGCCGGCGCGGGCCAGCCCGAGCGCCTCTCGCGCCTCGGCGACTTTCTGCGCTGCCACCCGCTCCGCCGCGACCGCGTCGTCGTACTGCTGATGGGCGATCGCATTGGTTGCAATCAGCGCCTGCGCGCGGTCCAGCGCCTGGTGGGTCCGCAGCTCTTCTGCCTCGGCCGAGGCCAGCGCCGCTTCGGCCTGACGGATCTCCTGAGGACGCGGGCCCGCTTCGAGGTCCCGGAGATTGGCCTCCGCTGTGGCGAGCCGGGCCCGCTGGGCTGCCAGCGAGGCGGGAAGATCGGTCTGGGTCAGCCGCGCGAGCGTGTCGCCAGCGTGCACCGACATCCCTTCGTCCACCTCGATCGAGAGGACCCGCGCCGCCTGGGGCGCCGAGAGGTCCGATTCGGGGACCTCGACCGTTCCCCGGGCCAGGTACCAGGTGCTGGTGCCTGATCCGCATCCGGCGGCGAGGAGAGACCCGAGGAGAGCGATCCGGTTTCGAAGAGGCATGAATGAGCTCAGGGAGACAAGGCAGATACGGCGAAGTCGCCCGCGTGTTTCGCAAAGGCGCGTGCGGTGCGATCGGTCATGGTGCGTTCTCCGAAGAAGATCCGGATCGCGGGCCGGGCCACGGTGAAATACATGGCCTGCGCGATGGTGCTCACCGCGGCGAAGCGGGGCTCGACGTCCTTGCGGAAGACCGCCTGGCGCTGCCCCCGCTTGATCACCCGGCAGAGCTGCTCGAACAGGCCGGCGGCGGTCTCCAGCAGGACTGAATGGGCCCGCCGGGCCTCGTGATCCACCATCTCGCGAACCAGCAGCTTCGGGGCGTTGGGATGTCGCAGCAGGAACTCGACCTGGGCCCGGACCAGGCCGCGCAACGCCTCGGCCGGGGCGGGATTGGCCCGGAGGGCGGCCCCGCCCCGGGCCACCATGGCGGACACGACCCGCGCCAGCACCGCCTGGTACAGCGCTTCCTTGTTCCCGAAGTAGTAGTAGATCAGCGCGGGGTTCTGGTGCGCGGCCGTCCCGATCTGCTTCACCGTGGTGGGGCCGAGGCCCTGCCGGGCGAACAGGTCCTCGGCGGCGTCGAGGATGAGCTGGCGGGTCTCCACGCTGGGCGGCGGCACGATTCAATTAAACGATCAATTAAACTGCCGTCAAATCGCAAAGATCAGGCCCCCGGCAGCTCGAACCAGAAGGTGCTGCCGGCCCCCACCTCGCTCCGGAGCCCGATCTGGCCTCCCTGCGCCTCCACCGCCAGCCGGCAGAACGTGAGTCCCAGGCCGCTGGACCGGCCCGGCATGCGTGCTCCGCCCTCGACCTGGCCGAATTTCTCGAAGATCCGGTCGTGATACTCGGCCGGAATCCCGGGACCGCAATCGATCACCCGGACCGAGGGCCGGTGGTCCTGGTTGATCACCTCGACCCGGACCCGTTTTCCCTTCGGGGTGTGCTTCGCCGCATTGCCCACCAGGTTCGCCACCACCCGCTCGGTGACCCGCTCGTCGGCCAGTCCGCGCACCGGGTGGTCGGGCGGCAGGAATTCGACCTCGACCGGGCCGGTGGCCCAGCGAATCGCCGCGACCGCCTTCCCCACCACCTCCCGGAGATCCACGGCGACCAGCTTGAGCGGCATGGCGCCGTCCTCGAACCGGCTCACGTCCAGCATGTCGCTCACCATCTCGCTCAGCATCCGGGCATTGTCCCGCGCTTCCCGGACATCGGCGATCACCTCGGTGTGTCCCGCCTTGGTGAGCTGAACTTCGACCAGCTCGAGGTAGGCCGTGATGCCGGTAAGCGGTGAGCGGAGATCGTGGGCGATCATGTGGACCAGGCTGTCGCGCTGCCGCTCCAGCTGCTTCAGGGCGCGATACTGGTTGGCGACTTCCTGGTGCAGACGCCGCATGTGCAGCGCATTCCGGACCCGTAGCACCAGGTCGGTACGGTCGATCGGTTTGGTGAGGTAGTCGTTGGCCCCGGCCGCGATGCCCTTGAGGCGGTGCTCCCGGTGATCCAGGCTGGTGACCAGGATGATCGGCAACGAGGCGGTTCTGGACTCGCCTCGGAGCCGGCGGCACACTTCGAAGCCGTCCATCCCCGGCATGTGGACGTCGAGCAGAACGAGATCCGGTTCCCACTCGATGACCTTCGTGAGGGCCTCGGGGCCGCTGGCCGCCACTTCGGTCTGGTGCCCGGAGAGGCCCAGGATCTCGGTCAACAAGAGCCGGTTCGGCTCCTGGTCATCCACGATGAGGACTCGGCCGGTCGCGGCGGCGACTGCTTCGGGTTCGCTACTCATGCATGGCCTGGTCGAGAAATCGGGCAACCACCTCGGTCAGCGTTCGGGTCTGAATCGGCTTGGACAGATAACCGTCGAACCCCGATGCCAGCGCTCGCTCCTTGTCGCCCGCCATGGCAAACGATGTCACCGCGATCACCGGGATCCCCGCGGTGCGCGGATCGGCCTTGAGATGACGGACCGCGGTGTGGCCATCCATTCCCGGCAGCGCAATGTCCATGAGGATCAGATCGGGCCGGCTGGTCGATACCGTCGCGAGGGCGTCCTCTCCGGTTCCTGCCTGAAGCACCCGGTGCCCCGAGGCTTCGAGAATATCCGTCACCAGCTCGAGGTTGAGCGGATGATCGTCCACCACCAGGATGGTACTCACGCGGGGGCCCCAACCACCAGACGCCGCAGCTCGGAGAGCAGGGCCGCGCGACCACCCTTGGTGACCACCGCCTGCACGCTGTTCCGCAGGATATCCCGCTCTTGGGTGGTAAGGTCCTTGGCGGTCAGGATCAGGATCGGGATTGTCGCCAGCTGATGATCGCTCTTCAACCGGTGCACCACGTCGAATCCGTTCATCCCCGGCATCACCAGATCCAGCACGATCAGATCGGGTCGTGATCGTCTTGCGAGCTCGATCCCTTCGGCTCCACTCGAGGCCTGATCGACTTTGAATCCCTGCTGGACCAGCAGCAGGGAAAGCTGCTCGAGCGTGGCCGGGTCGTCATCGATGATGGTGATGCGCCGCTTTTCCCGCGACGGCGCTGCGCCCACGATCCGTTCCAGCGCGCCGAGCAGGGCGGTCCGCTGGACCGGTTTGACCAGCCACTCTTCCGCGCCAAGGGTGAGGCCGAGCTCGCGGCTGTCCACCACCGACACCACCACCACCGGGATAGTGCGGGTAGCCTCCGCACTCTTCAGATGGGCCAGGATCTCGAACCCGTCCTGCTCGGGCATCATGATGTCGAGCGTGATCGCGTCGGGTCGGAACCGCTTCGCCAGCGCCACCGCGCGTTCTCCGCCCACCGTGCTCATCACCCGATACCCCGCCGACTCCAGATAGTGGGTCAGGAGATCCCGCGCATTGGGCTCGTCGTCGATCACCAGGACGAGTGGACTATCGCCGGGAGGCGGGGTCTCAGGGGTGGGGCGCCCCCTGGTTATCGGGTCGGTATCACCGGCGGCCGCGGGAAGACAGAAACGAAAGGTGCTGCCCTTGCCGAGCGCGCTTTCCACCGAGATCCAGCCGTCATGCAGCTCCACCAGTCGCTTGGCCAGCGCGAGCCCGAGGCCAGTCCCTTCCCGTTCGCCCGGCCCGCCGGACCCGACCTGTTCGAATTCCCGGAAGACGCGCTCCTGGTCTTCCGGCGCGATGCCCACCCCGGTATCGCGGACCCAGAACTGAATCTCGTCGCGTTCGCCCTGCGGATCGGTTCCCCGGCTGGCGCCCAGCTCGACGCTGCCGCCCTCGGGAGTGAATTTGACGGCGTTGGCGGCGAGGTTGGTGAGCACCTGCGCGATCCGGACCCGGTCCGCGGTGAGCGATGCGGTATCCTGATCCGCGCTAACCCGCACCGACAAGCCTTTCTTCTCCGCCATGGTTTGCACCACGGTACGGACCTCTTCGAGGAGCGGCACCACCGGAAAGGTCGCGCGGCTCAGCTCGACTCTCCCCGCTTCCACCTTGGAGAGGTCGAGGATGTCATTGATGAGCTGCAGGAGGTTCCGGCCGCTCAGCAGGACGTTGCCGACGTAGCGGCGTTGTTTGTCGTTGATCGGCCCGGCGCCGCCGTCCTCCAGGATCTCGGAAAATCCGATGATCGAGTTGAGCGGGGTCCGCAGCTCATGGCTCATCTTGGCGAGGAACCCGGACTTGGCCCGGTTGGCGGCCTCGGCGGCGTCCTTCGCCGCGCGAACCGCCTCCTCGGCCTGTTTGCGATCGGTGATGTCCTCGGTCACGGTGAGCAGGTAGACCGGCTCTCCCCGCTCATCCCGGATCGCCACTTTCTTCGAGTGGATGATCCGGCGCCCCAGCCGGGGCGAGTGCACCACCTGGTCGGGAAGATCGACCACACCCGGTGACGCCAGCGCCTGCCGGTCCTCCGCGGTAATCCGCCGGGCTTCCTCCTCCGGCACGACGTCGAACGAGGTCTTGCCGAGCAGCTCCTCGCTGGTGAAGCCCAGCGAGTTGGTCCCGGCCCAGTTCACCAGGACGTAGCGAAGCTCCTTGGGCTCCTTGAGGACCACGACGTTGGGAAGCAGCGTGACCACCTGGGACAGACGCTGCTCGCTTGCCGCCAGCTCGCGTTCCACCTCGGCGCGCCGCCCCAGGTCGCGATTGAAGGCGACCCCCGCGAGGCCGAGGAAGATGAGCGCGAAGAGCCCGGCCATCAGATTGACGACCAGCGAAACATTCCCGCCGGACCGGAGCCGGTCGTCCCAGTGCCGGGCGATGCTGTCGCTTTGCTGAGCGATGCGGGCGGCCTGGTCCCGTAGCTCGATGGCCAGCCGCCGGTCCGCCTCACTCTCGACCTGGGTCACCGCCGCAGTGTGTTGACCCCCGTCTTCGAGGGAGAAAGTCTCGTCGATCAGGACCAGACGAGCCTGGATGCCGTTCTTGAGACGCTCCAGTCCCACTGGTGCGGTGGGGCTCGAGGCAATCAGGGAATCGAGCATCTTGATCCGGATCGGAAGCGAGTCCCGCGCGTTGGCGAACCGATCGCGATCGCCGTCGTTGCGGGTGAGCAGATAGCCTCGTTCGGCGGCTTCCGCTTCCTGCAGACCGTCCACTACGCCTGCTACGGCCAGCATGGTGGCCCGCGCGCTGCCGCGCTGCCGGGCCGCCTCCTGCGAGCGATATACGCTCCAGAGCGAAATGCCGGTCGCAATCGTCAGAATGCCGAAGGCGACGCCAAGCGCGACTCGGATTCGGCGCCGGAGGATACGGATGGTCTCGGCTTCGGGTTCGAGGCCCGTGTCGGCAGACGCTGCGACGGCTCCCACGCTGAGCAGGGAGAGCAGTACCGTCAGCGCGACCGCCGGCTTGTTGGTGGAAGGGTTCGGAGTTCCCGATGCCGCCCGGGTGAGCATGGCGAGAATGGCGAGCCCGAACAGCCCGGCCATCATGATGCTGATGGCCCGCGCGGTGAGCCGGGCCGGCTCGGTCTTCCGGCGGACCAGGAGGAGCGCACCTCCGAGCAGCAACAGGAGGATGGCGTGACCGCTGATGAATCGGCCGGGACCGTCGATCTCGAGCGCGGGGATCTGCCCCGGAAACAGCAGGCGGTCGAAGGCGAAGCTGGATCGTGCCAGAAGCAGGATGACCTGGATCAGGGGGATCAGAAACCCGAGTGTCGCAGCGGCGAGCCCAATCCGCTGGGCTCGCACGCTGCCGCGGCCGTGATCGAGCAGCAGCGCGCACCCCAACAGGATACCGGAGATCGCCGCCATCGGATTGACCGCGACGCTCGCAGGAGAACCACCGATGAGGACCTGGGAACCGATGGTCCAGCCCACCAGAATGAGCAGGCTGACCAGGACCGACAGGGCACCGGACAGGACCGTGGCGTGCCGGGATGATGGCTGGCTTTTAACCCGAGTTGTGTCGAGAGGCATGTCCGCTCCCTGTTGCCGGGGCCGATCCTGGCCCGAATACAGACCGTCTTCTACCTGACCTCAAATTGCATGCCAGTATGAAGGGTCCGTAATGTATTGTCCTGCCTGAAGTTGGCCGCTTTTCTCCTGTTTGAATCGGTCCTAACACGCAGCGATCGTCCCCACGCTCCTTGCCTCGGGGGCTTCCTCCTCGAAAGAATCCTGCCCCTCCAGATCGAGATGATCGAGGTCTACGTCGGTCCGGCCGAGATGCCCGCCGAAACCGTCGGCAACAGCTGCGCGCCATCATGATCTGGACCCGCTAGCCGAATAGTTGAACCGTCCCCGTAAAGCATTTATCTTTAAAGGCTTATGTTCGACGAGCTTTCGGCCAAGCTCACCGGGGTACTGAGCCGGCTTACCGGCCGTGGAGTACTGACCGAGGACGCGGTCCGCGAGGGGCTCCGGGAAATCCGGCGGGTGCTGCTCGAGGCCGACGTCGGTTTCGATCTGACCCGCCAGTTTCTGGAGCGGGTCGAGGCCAAAGCGGTCGGGCAGGCTCTGGTCAAATCGGTCCGGCCCGGACAGCAGCTGGTCAAGATCGTGTACGACGAGCTGGTCGCAATGCTCGGCGAAAAACAATCGCCGCTCGCGCATGCGACCGTGCCGCCAACGGTGATTCTCCTGGTGGGATTACAGGGGTCGGGCAAGACCACCACCGCCGGCAAGCTGGCCAAGCGGCTCAAGCTCGAGCAGAAAGCGCCGTTCCTGGTCGCGGCCGACATCTACCGGCCCGCCGCCGCGGAGCAGCTCGCGACGCTCGGCAAGCAGACCGACGTCGGAGTGTATCGGGAAGACGGCCAGGCCGACGTCGTCAAGCTGGTGCGGCACGGGATCGACGCGGCGGGCAAGGCCCGGGCCCGGACCGTCCTGGTCGATACCGCGGGCCGGCTCCAGATCGACGAGGACATGATGGGGGAGCTCACCCGGCTCAAGGCCGCGGTGAATCCCCATGAAATCCTCCTCGTTGCCGACGGGATGACCGGGCAGGATGCGGTGCGGATCGCCCAGGGGTTTCACGATGCGTTGGGCATCACCGGTGTGATCCTCACCAAGATGGATGGCGATGCCCGGGGGGGGGCCGCCCTTTCCATCTACGGGGTGACCGGGGCGCCCATCAAGTTCCTCGGGGTAGGGGAAAAGCTCGACGCGCTGGAGCCATTTCACCCCGAGCGGATGGCCGGCCGGATCCTTCAGCAGGGCGACGTCCTCAGCCTGGTCGAGAAGGCCCAGGCCGCGGTCGACGAGAAGGAAGCCGAACAGCTCGCCCGCAAGGCGGTCTCGAAGAAGGGCCTCGACCTGGAGGACTTCCTCACCGCGATGCGGCAGATGCAGAAGATGGGGCCGCTCAAGGGCGTGTTAGGCATGCTGCCGGGGGTCAACCCGGCGATGCTCAAGAACGCCAACCTGGACGAGCGCCGGGTTCGCCACGTGGAGGCGATCGTCCTGTCGATGACCCGGGCCGAGCGGAGCAACCCCGAGCTGATGAACGGGTCACGGCGGCTCCGGGTGGCCAACGGGTCGGGACGCAGCGTCCAGGAAGTGAACCAGCTCCTGGCCCAGTTCAAGCAGATGCAGAAGATGATGAAAGGCGCGGGCAAGCCGGGGGTCCGGATGCCCTTCGGGCCCAGATTCCCGGGTTAGGGAGAAAGAGCACACCCATGAGCACACGCATACGGCTCCGCCGGGTTGGCCGGAAAGCCATCCCCCTGTATCGGATCGTGGTTTCCGACCGGACCTCCCCGCGGGACGGGCGGTTCATCGAGATCCTCGGCACCTACGATCCCAGGCAAAAGGACGCCGGCAAGAAGGTCACCGTGGACGTGGACAAGGCCAAGCACTGGCTCGCCAACGGCGCCACCCCGACCCAGACGGTCGAGGCGCTGCTCAAGCGAGCCGGAGTCATCTCCGCCGCGTCCTGACGTGCCGGCCCCGGAGACCCGCCACCTGGTGGTGGGCAGACTCCGCAAGCCGCACGGATTGAAAGGGGATTGCGCGGTCTTTCCCCTTACCGACGAGCCGGAGCAGGTGTTCGCGCCCGGCCGGCAAGTCTGGCTGAAGGATCTCGCGGGAGCGATCGTGGCCGGTCCGCTGGTCATCGCGCGGAGCCGGTCGTATCACCGGGAATGGCTGGTGGCGTTCGAGCATCATGACCGGATCGAAGCGGTGGAGGCGTGGCGGGGGACGTTCCTGGCGGCGGATGCCGCCCTGCTTCGCGCCCCGGACGAAGACGAGGTCTACCTCCATGAGCTGGTCGGATTCGCGGTGCGAGATCTCGCCGATGCGCCGCTCGGCATGGTGAGCGACCTGGACGAAGGTCCGGCGGGGCTGCTTCTCACCGTCCAGGGCCCCAAGCGGGAGTTTCTGCTGCCGTACCGGAAAGAGTTCGTGAAGGACGTGAACCGGGCTACGCGAACCCTGGTGGTCGATCTTCCCGACGGATTGCTGGACGTCTAGGAGGTCTGGAGGTCGGGAAGTCGGCGATGCTGACGATCAACGTGGTGACCCTCTTCCCCGACGTGTTCGGACCGTGGCTCGACGCGAGCATCCCGAGTCGCGCGGCCCAGGCGGGAGTGGTGGAGTACCGGCTGGTGCAGCTCCGGGATTTTGCCCACGACAAGCACCAGACGGTGGACGACTATCCCTATGGCGGTGGTGCCGGGATGGTCCTCAAGCCCGAGCCGGTGTTCGAAGCGGTGGAATCGCTGGGACCGCGGCAGGGCTCCACGGTCCTGCTCTCGGCGCGGGGAAAGCGGTTCGATCACGACCAGGCGGTTCGCTATTCGCTGGCGAGTGATCTCACCCTGATCTGCGGCCACTACAAAGATGTGGATCACCGGGTGGTGGAGGGGCTGGGGGCGGACGAAGTCTCGGTGGGAGACTTCATCCTGAGCGGGGGGGAGCCCGCCGCCCTGTGTATCATCGATGCCGTGGTGCGGTTGCTGCCCGGGGCGCTGGGGGATCACGAATCGGCGAGCGGCGACTCCCACTACGAAGGACTGCTCAGCCCGCCCAGCTACACCAGGCCGGCGGACTACCGGGGCCTGGCGGTTCCGGAGATCTTGCGCTCGGGGAATCACGCCGAGATCGCCGAGTGGCGCCAGAAGGAATCAGAACGGTTGACGGCGGAACGGCGCCCCGATTTGTGGGCCCGATGGAACGCGGAAGGAGAAACCGATCATGGAACGCGTACGAACGATCGCCCGTGAGGGCCTCAAGACGAACCTGCCCGAATTCGCGCCGGGAGACACCGTGCGGGTGATGGTGCGGGTTCGCGAAGGCGACAAGGAACGGCTCCAGGCCTTCGAAGGCATCTGCGTCGGCCGCCGGGGTGGCGGCATCGACGAGACGTTCACGGTCCGGAAGCTTTCGGCCGGCGTCGGTGTCGAACGGATCTTCCCGTTGCACGGGCCCTCGATCGAAACGATCGAGCTGGTGCGGCGGGGCCGGGTGCGCCGGGCCAAGCTCTACTATCTCAAGGCGCTCTCCGGCAAAGCAGCGCGGATTCGGGAGAAGAAAGAGCCGTAGGCCTGTGTCGCCGGCCCGCGCCCCAACGCTGCGTCTGGAGCGGATCGCGTGGGCCGAGCAGCGGTTGCTGGTGGGCATCGATGAAGTCGGCCGCGGTCCACTGGCCGGTCCGGTGGTAGCCGCGGCCGTGGTGTTTCCGGCCGGGTTTCGCCGGATCCGAGGGATCCGTGACAGCAAGACGCTCACCGAGAAGGCTCGCGAGAAGCTCTGCACCGCCATTCGCGCCCGCGCGGTTCGGATCGGGATCGGGGCCGCCTCTCCCCGCGAAATCGACCGGGTGAACATCCGGGTGGCGAGCGCGATCGCGATGCGGCGCGCGCTGCGCCGTCTGTTCCGCGACCAGCCGGGTACCCCGTTCCACCTGGTGATCGACGGGCTCCCGCTGCCCGAGATCGGCTATCCCCACCAGGCCGTGATCGATGGTGACGCGCTCTGCTACTCGGTCGCGGCAGCGAGCATTCTCGCCAAGAGCGTCCGCGACCGGATCATGCGGCGCCTGGCGCTGCGCTATCCGGTCTATCGCTGGGAAACCAATGTGGGCTATTGTACGCCGGAGCATCTCGATGGCATCTGCCGGGCCGGCGCGACGCGGCATCACCGGATTACCTTCGCGCCGGTAGCCCAGACGGAGTTGTGGACGTTGGGGGGCGTAGCTCAGCTGGTAGAGCAGCGGGCTTTTAACCCGTAGGTCGTGGGTTCGAGTCCCACCGCCCTCATGATGGCCGGGAAGATTGGAAGATTGGAAGATTGGAAGATTGGAAGCTTTTCCGGGGCCGGCCCCTTTTCCTCCTAATCCTCCTACTCCTCCTATCCTCCCATCCTCCCATCCTCCTATCCTCCTATCCTCCCATCCTCCTATCCTCCCATCCTCCTATCCCCCATCACGGCCGCAGATAAAAGCGCAACGTCCCCGTTCCCGCCGCAACCCGTTCGGTCTCGATCCCCATGATCCCGCTCTTCGCGAAATCGACGGCGAGCCCTCGCCGCTTGCCGGCGAGGAGCATGGCGGCCAGCTCACTCATCCAGGGCTCGTGTCCCACCAGCGCGATGACGGCCTCGGATGATGCGACGCCGATGGCGTTGCCCAGATCGTCCAGATCGGGGGGTGCCGCGAGTGCGGGACAGAGTACCCGCACCCTCCCGGGCAGATCCAACTCGTCGAGGACGACCCGCGCGGTTTGCCAGGCGCGCTTCCACGGGCTCGCGAATACCCGCTCCGGGATGAGGTGATGTTTGCGCAACTCACGCGCCATGCGGCGCTGGATCTTGCGTCCTTTCGGCACCAGCGGACGCAGCGAATCGTCGGGGTAACGGGCCGCGTCCTGCTCGGCGGCCTGGGCGTGACGAATCAGTAGCAGGAGCATGTTTGCTAAGTTACCTTTCCAATCGCGTCACCGCTCGCGCACTCAATTCCTCGCGGGAGTTTTATGACCACGATCTGGATGGATGGCGAGTGGCATACCAAGGAGACCGCGCGAGTCTCGGTCTTCGACCACGGCCTCCTCTATGGCGACGGCGTCTTCGAAGGCATTCGGGCCTATTCCGGCAAAGTGTTCAAGCTGGCGGAGCACCTGGACCGGATCTACGATTCGGCCCGCGCGGTGATGCTGACGATCCCGCTCGAAAAAGCCGAGTTCGGATCCGTCATCGAGCAGGCCCTGGCCCGCTCCGGACTTCAGGATGCCTATCTCCGTCCCATTGTGACCCGCGGCATTGGGGATCTCGGGGTCGATCCCCGAAAGTGTCCCAAGGCCTCGGTCATCGTCATCGTCGACAACATCAAGATCTGGTCGCCTGAGCGGCTCGAGAAGGGTCTCTCGGTGATCACCGCGGGCACTCCGATTCCGCATCGCGAATCGCTGTCCCCCCGGGTGAAGTCGCTCAACTATCTCTCCCACTGTATGGCCAAGCTCGAAGCGAATGTGGCCGGCGCCGATGAAGCGCTGATGCTCGATGCCAGCGGCTACGTGGCCGAGGGCACCGGGCAGAACATCTTCGTGGTGAAGGCTGGCACCATGCGAACCCCGCCGCTCCACGCCGGCATCCTCGGCGGCATTACCCGCGGGGTGGTGATGGAGCTGGGCTGCGAGGCGGGACTCCGGGTCCGCGAAGATATTCTCAACCGGTTCGACATCTACACCGCCGATGAGGCGTTCCTGACCGGGACCGCCAGCGAAATCGCCCCGGTCAGCTCCTATGACGGGCGGCCGATCGGGGCGGGGAAGACCGGGCCGGTGACCCGGGATCTGCTCAATCGCTTTCATGCCTACGTGCGGCGCTAGGCGCTTCGACCGCTACCTCCGCTTCATCACCTCGTCAAAAACCAGCCGGGCCAGGTCGGCGTGGAGCCCCACGCCGCGGGCCCGGTCCGGGATGCCGCGGGTTAGGACCACCAGCACCAACGGCTTTCCCCGCGCCGGATAGATCAGCGCCGCGTCATGCCAGGTCGCGGTGATCTCCCCGGTCTTGTGCGCGACCCGGGTGCCCGGGGGGAGTCCCGCCGGAATGCCGTCGTTGAATTCCTGGGCCTCGAGGATGTCGAGCAGGGCGCGGCAGGTCGCCGGCCGGGCGGCCCGGCCGTCCGCGATGGCAAGGAGCAGAGTTGCCAGGTCCCGCGCGGTGGTGGTGTTGTTGAGTCCCTGGTCGTAGGCCTTACCGTCCTCCACCCCACGCAGCACCACCATGGAATCGGCGCCGAGGGTCCGGATGGTCGCGGTGATCCGCGGCGCGCCGAGCCGCTCCACCAGCAGATTGGTTGCGAGATTGCTCGAGCGGACGATCATCCGGGTCGCGAGCTGGCGAATGCTCCAGCGCGAGCCGACGGCGGCGTACACCGTCGAGTCGCTGTCGGATTCGGGGTCGAGTTGGTAGGGAGAACCGTCAACGATCGACGCGAACTGATTCTTCACCGCCAGCGAATCGTCCCAGTGGATCTCGCCGGCATCGATGCGGCGGCCCAGCTCGATCAGCACCGCGATCTTCATGGTGCTGGCGGCGTGGAATCGGAGATCGGCTTCCCGCTCGAACCGGAGGCCCGAACCGGGATCGCGGAGAAACACGGCGACGGTTGCTCCCGGCTCCTTCGCGAGCCGCGCCGAGACGGCGTTCTGGAGCGTGTGATCCTGGGCTCGGAGCGGATTCCGGGTGGCCAGAATCGCTACCAACAGCACGAGGGCATACGCTGGGCGGCGAGGCATGGCCCAGAAGGTAAGTCGGAGTGCCGAGGCCTGCACCTGCAACGGTCGGCTCGCTTTGTGCATCCTACTTCACGCCCCCGGGTTGTTCGAGACCTCCCGAGGGCGTACCTTGGGCGAGTACCCCATTTCAGGATGCGAATGCGACTGCGAGCTGGCTCGGCGATCCTTCTCTTGCTTGCCTCCTGCATGCCGGCGGCGCGGAATACCGCGCCGGTCCCGGTGCCGACGGAGGTCGTTGCCGCACCGGTGCTGGTTCCGGTTTCACCGCCTGCATTGGAGACGCTGGGCTCGCGCGACACGACGCTGGCCCAGCGCGCCACGGATGATTCGCTGGTGCTCACCCGACAGGCCCGCGATTCCGCGCTCGACGCCAGCGTGTTAGACGCGCTCGACGCGGTCGAGCTTCCCGATTCCGCGGTCACCGACAGTGAGACGGCCTGGCGCGACATGTTCGACATCGACGTCGCCAACTGGATGGATCATCATCGGGTCAAGTATTACCTCGACTTCTTCAGCGGGCCGGCCCGGGAGCGGATGAGCATCTGGCTGGAGCGGATGCCGCACTACGAGCCGACCATTCGCGCCAAGCTGATCGCCCGGGGATTGCCGGGCGATCTCGCCTACCTCCCCCTGATCGAGTCGGGCTACTCCGTCTCGGCGGTCAGCCGTTCCAAAGCGGTGGGGATGTGGCAGTTCATGCGGGGAACCGCGCGGCTGTACGGCCTCCAGGTGGACGGCTGGGTGGATGAGCGCCGGGACGTCTCCAAAGCCACCGAAGCGGCGATCCACTTCCTGGCGGATCTCACCGCGAAATTCGGCTCGCCCTATCTCGCGGCCGCGGCCTACAATGGCGGCCCGGGCCGGATCCAGCGCGGACTGGCGCGCATCGAAGGTTACGAGGTCGCCGCGGCGGACGACATCGACGATGACGACGGCGGTCCCCAGGCGGGCGACGCCGCCTTCTTCCAGCTCGCCGATACCCGGCACATCATGCGGGAGACCAAGGACTACGTTCCCAAGCTGATCGCGGCCGCCATGATCGCCAAGCGCCCCGAGATGTACGGGTTCGACCCGATCGCGACCGACCGCTTTGTTCCGGCCGATTCGGTCGTGGTGCAGGATGCCACCGGGCTCGATGTGATCGCGGATGCCGCCGGTGTGTCGATGACCGAGCTGTGGACGGCGAATCCCATGTACCTGCGCGCGGTGACTCCTCCCAAGCGCGCAGCGGTGGTGCGGGTACCGCCGGGGCGGGGGACCGAGGCCCAGGCCAAACTCGATGCGCTCCCCGCTTCGGCGCGGCTCTCGCCGGTGTTGCACCATGTCAAACGGGGCGAAACCACCGCGACGATCGCGAAGCGATACGGCCTTGGCATTTCCGATCTGCGGGATCTCAATCCCATGCTCAAGAGTCGTGCGCCCCGATCCGGAGAGGTGTTGACCATTCCGGGCCGGGTTCGGTTGTCAGGCTGGGTGAGTGAGAATCGTCGGGTAGTCGGCGAATCCGATGGGGCGAGCGGCGGCTCGACCCACCGGGTGCGGCGGGGAGAAACGTTGAGTGAACTGGGCCGGCGCTACCGGGTCAGGGTCGCGGAGCTCCGGGCCTGGAACCATCTTGGCCCGAGCTCCCTCATCAGAGTTGGGCAGGTGCTTCGGGTCAGGCCCCGTGCCGTGAGCGCTTCGAGCGACCGGGTCAGGGGCCCGTCTTCTTGATCTTCCGCAAGACCGCCTCGGCATAGCCGTTGGCGGGGTCTTCTCCCTGCGTCATCAGCTCGGTCACCCTGGTTGGCCCCCGATTGTAGGCAAGGAGCGCCAGGTTCACATCCTGGTCGAACCGGGCCATCAGGTCCTTGAGGAAGCGAAACCCAATCCGCAGGTTGGTATCCCGGTCGAGCAGGTCCCGTTCCGTCATCGTTGAGTCGTAGGCGCGCGCCGTCGCGAGCCGGAGCTGGGTGAAGCCAATCGCCCCCTTCGAGCTCTTCGCATCGGACTGAAAACCACTTTCCACCTTCACCAGCTGAAACGCCAGGGAGGGGTGAAGCCCTTCCGCCAGCGCGATATCATAGATCGTCTCGGCCATGTCCGCGGGCACCCGATACGCAGCGGAATAGCGCGCCACCGCCTGCTGGTGCTCGAGCTGGACTTCGGCCAGCGCCAGCTTGCCGCGGGCATCGTCCAGCTCCCGGCGGAGCCCGGCGATTTCCGGATTCAGCGGGTTAGGGGCCTCTGCCCGGGACCGGTTGGCCGCGCTCAGACCGGTGAGCGCCGCCCCCAGCGCACCGACCGCCAGGGCGATTCCCGTCATGGTGACTGCCGCCCCGAGCCGGGCCCGCCACGACTGCCAGCGTTGCCGCCGCCGGGCCCGGCTCAGCTCCCTCCATCGATCGATCATGCATCCTCCTGGTTCGGACCGTCGGAATCGGCGCGGTACTCGCCGCTTCGACCCCCGGTCTTGTGGGTCAGCCGGATCGCCTCGATTCGCATGGCGCGATCGGCCGACTTGACCATGTCATAGACTGTCAGGCAGCTTATCGCGACTGCGGTAAGGGCCTCCATTTCGACGCCGGTGCGGGCCTCGGTTCGCACGGTTGCGCTGATCCGGACCCCCGGAAGGGTCGTGTCCAGGGTCAGCTCGAGGTCCACCTGATCCAACGGGAGCGGGTGACAAAGCGGAATCAGCTCCGCGGTCCGCTTGGCGCCCTGGATCCCCGCGATCCGCGCGGTTCCCAGCACATCTCCCTTGGCGACCGCGTTCTGCCGAACCTGTTCGAACGCTTCCCGGGACATTCGAACCGCTCCTTCAGCCCGGGCCGAGCGTTCGGTGACCGGCTTGCTCCCAACGTTCACCATCCGGGCGTCTCCACCGGGGCCGACGTGGCTCAGCGTCACAGGGCTCCGGCCAGCTCGTCGGACAGATCGGCCAGGATGAGCTGGGGATTTACGTTCCCCTGCGCTTCCTCTCTGGCCACTTCCACCTTGCGGAGCGCGTCGGTCAGCCGGAGAATGTCCTGACTGTCCCGCGCGTCCCGGGCGCGATCGACCAGCTCCTGAGAGAGGGCGTCGAGCAGGCCGGTGAATGCCCCCCGTGCTGCCCAGGGGGGTTGCCGGAGGGCCCGCTCGAACCGCTCGGTGGCATTCCCGCTCAAGGCGCCGAGCAACGCACGCGCGTCCGCCCCGGCCTTGCCGCGGTCGCCCTTGGCGGTAGAATCCCGCTCCAGCTTCCCGATGGATCCCCCCGCCTGCCGCACCAGGTCCTCAGTTTCCGAATCCGGCGCGCCGAGCTCCTCTGTTATGAAGGCACGAACCTCGGAATCGGACAGCCGACTCAGCCTGATTGGAACGACCCGGGATCGGATGGTTGGAAGAACCCGCTCCGCCTCTGTCGCTGTCAGGATGACCCAGGTGTCGGGCGACGGCTCCTCCAGGAACTTGAGAAGCGCGTTGGCTGCCTCCGGGCTCGACTCCTGGGGGACGAGTCGATCGGCCTCCCCAAGCACGAAAACCTTCCGGCGCCCTTCGACCGGGGTAAGGATGGCCCGGCGAAGCAGGAGGCGGACGCTGGCGAGCGGATGGAACGACATTCCGTCGGCGGGTCCGTACAGGGACGCCTCCCGTCGAGCGGCGATAGCCTCGGTAATGAGCTCGGAAGCTTCCTCCACCTGGCGGTCGGCCTCGCCGGCCTTGGGACGGGGAATTGGAACAAACCAGTGCAGATCGGGGTGCCCCAGGGTGAGCACTCTGGTACAGGCACGGCAGGTACCGCAGGGCTCACCGGCCGGCGCCTCGCAGAGGAGCAATTGAGCCAGCCACAGGGCGAACCGCTGTTTTCCGATCCCCGGCGGTCCGGTAACCATGGACACCTGGGGGAGGCGGCCAGCCTGAAGGGCATTGGCGGCTTGGGTACGGGCCCTCTGGTGACCGAAAATCCGGTGCAGTCGCATCACGAAATCTAACCGTGACGGGCCCCGGGACCAAGCCTCGCGGTCTAGCTAAGAAGTTGTCCCATAATG
Source organism: uncultured Gemmatimonadales bacterium (assembly GCA_963841505.1). Classification (GTDB taxonomy): domain Bacteria; phylum Gemmatimonadota; class Gemmatimonadetes; order Gemmatimonadales; family GWC2-71-9; genus JABFSM01. The sequence continues at coordinate 147,578 of CAWJCZ010000009.1, read as the reverse complement.
TTTTAGGGATGGTGGCAAGGGCCGGCCTGGTGTGCAATTGTTACAGTGGAGACCCGGGTTCTGGGCCCTATTGGCTTGGGTGGTCCGAGAAGTTGCTCCGGAGAGTAGCGGACCCTTATTTTTGCCCCGCAGTTACGACCGATCCCGAGTAGCTCAGTTGGTAGAGCAGGTGACTGTTAATCACCGGGTCGGGGGTTCGAGTCCCTCCTCGGGAGCGTATACGGCGGTGAGAGGTGAGAGGTGAGAGGTGAGAGGTGAGAAGTAAGGGGTGAGAGGGGGCGCTCTCACCTCTGCTTCTCACCTCTTCCCTTAAGGGCCCGATCGACCGCGGCCTTGAGATCCTGACTCGCGAACGGTTTGGGAAGCACCTCAACCGCCCCGAATTTCCGGGCGACCGAGAGGTATTCCTCTGCCTGGACTCGTCCACCACCTGAAATCGCCAGGATTTTTGCTGCGGGATCCTTGCGGCGGATTTCCTGGATGATCTCCAGCCCATCGACATCGGGCATGATGAGATCGGTGATGATCAGGTCGATCTCTCCCGCCTTGTAGCTCTCGATTGCCTTCTGGCCATCGCCGGTGCTGTCCACGGTAAACCCGGCTCGCTCGAGCATCCGGTGCACCGCCTGACGGCTCATGTCATCGTCGTCAACCAGCAGGATTCGCGGCACGGAGCTCTCCTCGTTGCCCATTTCCGATAGTACGTAGGCGCCGGGTTTCGCGTTACAATCCCCCGATGCCCGCCGAGCCGGCCTTCCTCTTTCTTCGGGATCTCGCACTCATTCTCGGGACCGCCGCGGTCGCGACGGTGCTATTCCAGCGACTTCGCTTCCCTATCATAGTAGGCTACCTCCTCGCCGGTGTCCTGGTAAGACCCCTCATTCACAATCCCGAGACCATCCGCACGCTCGCCGAGCTGGGAGTGGTGCTCCTGTTGTTTTCGATCGGTCTCGAGTTCCGGTTCCGCCGACTGGCCGGGCTCGGCGCCCGGGTAGGGCTCGCGATGGTGGTCGAGGTTGGCTTGATGCTGCTGCTCGGCTTTGCGGCCGGCCAGCTCCTCGGTCTGGGGACCCTTTCCAGCCTCCTGGCGGCGGGGATCGTCGCGATCTCCAGCACGATGATCGCCTCGAGCACCATGAGCGAGATCAAGGCGGAGCGGGGGCTACGGGACCTGGTCCTGGGCATCAACGTCATGGAGGACCTCGCCGCGGTGCTTCTCATCGCGGTGCTGACCACGCTGGCGAGCGGCGATGCGGTGACCGGACGGGCGCTCGCCGGCATGCTGGGACGCCTGGGCATTTTCCTGGTCCTCTTCGTCGTGGTGGGCATGCTCCTGGTGCCCCGGGCGGTCAACTACGTCGCCCGATTCCGGAGGAGCGACACGACCATGGTGACGGCGGTCGCGGTGGCCCTGATCTCGGCGGTGGCCAGTCATCTCGCGGGATATTCGATGGCGCTGGGTGGATTCCTGGGCGGGGCACTGGTCGCGGAATCGGGCCGGCAGCATGCGGTGGCGCAGGCGGTGATGCCGGTGCGGGATCTGTTCGCCGCGGTGTTCTTCGTGGCAGCCGGCATGCTGTTCGACCCCGCGGCCATGTCCGGAAAGGGATGGACTGCCGCGCTGGTGCTGGCCGGGGTGGTGCTGGTGGGGAAAACGGTGGGGGTCGCGGCGGGGGTCTTCCTCGCGGGTTATGGGGTCCGCGAGGCCATCAGGGCCGGGATCGTGCTGGCCCAGATCGGCGAGTTCTCCTTCGTGATTGCCGGGCTCGCCGCGGCAGGCGCCTCCGCCTCGATCGGTCCGTTGTTCCCGGTCGCGGTCGCGGTCGCGACCCTCACCGCGTTCATCACCCCTTTGCTGGCCCGTTCCGGCGACCGGATCGCCAACTGGGTGGACCGGAAGCTTCCCCATCCGGTTCAGAACGCGGCGAGTCTCTATGGGTCCTGGGTCGAGGTCCTCACCGATCGCGACCGGGTTCCCGCCCGCACCGCCCGGCGCAACCGGCTGATCCGGTTTCTCCTGCTCGACGCGGCCTGCGTGACGGCGGTGATCGTCGCCACGTCGGTCTCGTACCGGTATCTGCCCCGATGGTTCGGCGATGACACCGGCCGCTCACCCATGGCCCGGATCGGCCTGCTGGTGACCGGCGCTCTGGTGGCGCTCCCCTTTGCCGTGGGGCTGGTCCGCACCATGCACCGGCTGGCGCTTCACCTTGCCGAGTCGGCGGTGCCCCGGCCGGAGCGGGGAGTGGATCAGGGGAATGCCCCTCGTCAGACCCTCACCGCGATGCTTCGCATCGCCCTGGTCATCGCCATCGGGATCCCGCTGACCCTGTTTACGCTCCCCTTCGTGCCACCGTTCGGGGTGGCGGGGGTAGTGGCGGCGTATCTCCTGGTGCTCGCGGCGGCGTTCTGGCGTACCGCCACCAATCTCGAGGCCCACACCCGCGCGGGCGCCGAGCTGGTGGTGCACGTGCTGGGCAAGCAGGCGCGCCACGAAGACACCGCGTCGTTCGAGGTGGTTCGAGGCATGCTGCCCGGGATGGGGCCGATCGTGCCCTTGCAGGTGGCACCGGGAAGCACCGCGGTCGGGAAAACGCTGGGAGAGCTCAACCTTCGGGGTCGCACCGGGGCGACGGTGGTCGCGGTGTCCCGGGACAACGAGCGGAATCCGAGGCCGACCTCCGCCACCCGGCTCGCGATCGGAGATCTGGTCGCGATTACCGGGAGCGAGCAGTCGATCGACCGCGCGGCAGCTCTACTGCGCGCCACAGGTACCAGCTCGCCACCGATCGAAACGGACGCCAGCGTTCTCCGCGACGGGTGATGCTTTCCGGCTTGGGGAGCGCCGTGCGCCGGGTCATCCGGGCGAATCCCTTCTGGATGCCAAGATCATGGACCGGCAGCACGTCGGGGTGGCCGACCCGGAAGAGCAGGAGCATCTCGACGGTCCATCGCCCGATGCCCCGCACCACGGTGAGGCGCTCGACCACCGCGTCGGGATCCATGCGGCGAATCTCTTCGATCGGTGGAATCTCCCCCCGCCTGGCGTGGGCGGCGAGATCCTTGATGGAGCGCGCCTTGGCCTCGGAGAGGCCGGCTTTGCGAAGCCGGGTCGGCCGGGTTGCCATGACCGCGACCGGGTCGAGCGGCGCTTCGGCGGGATAGAGCGCGCGAAACCGCTGATAGATCGTTTCCGCCGCCTTGCCCGAGAGCTGCTGGTACACGATGCTGCGGGCGAGCGATTCGAAGGTCGAGCGGGGATGGTTCGAGACGATGCCGTCGCCGCCCACCTTGGCGATGATGGCTCCCAGAGCAGGATCCCGCTCGGTGAGGAGTGCGCAGGTCGCGCCCCAGTCGATCGGCGTGGTGTCGGGTTCGGGCCAGAGGCAATAGGTCGGCATAGTCGAGGATGGGGAGCGGGGGAATGTAGCCGGGTCAGAAACGGAGAACAGCGCGCATGGCCGAGATGGTTCCGCGGGTCGATTCGGAAGAATTTCGCCGGGAAGCCCACCGGGTGGCCGATTGGATCGCGGATTACTTCCGCGACGTGGAGCGCTATCGGGTCCAGCCCGACACGCAACCGGGAGCGATTGCGGAGCAGATTCCGGCGCAGCCTCCGCTCGAGCCGGACTCCCAGGATCAGATCATGGCGGACTTCGCGAGAGTGGTCGTTCCGGGACTGACCCACTGGGGCCATCCCGGCTTCTACGGCTATTTCCCCGCCAACATCAGCCCGCCTTCGGTGCTGGCGGAGATGCTGGTGGCGGGCCTGGGTGCCCAGTGCATGTCGTGGAGCACCTCGCCCGCCGCGACCGAGCTGGAGCAGGTGATGATGAGCTGGCTCCGCCAGATGATCGGCCTGCCCGACACGTTCACCGGGGTGATCCAGGACACCGCGTCCACCGCGACCCTGGTCGCGGTGATCACCGCGAGGGACCGCACCGTCGCCGGCCAGGGGGTCCCGGTCGAGCGGTTGACGCTGTACACCAGTGAAGAGGCCAACTCCTCGGTCCCCAAGGGCGCCCGGCTCGCCGGGTTTCAGCCGACCACATCCGGATCCTTCCCACCGACGATCAGGCCGCCCTGAGCCTGCCGGCCCTGGAAGCGGCGATCGCCGGGGATCGCGCCGCGGGCCTGGTTCCCTGCTGTGTGGTGGCGACGGTAGGAACGACCGGCTCGACCGCCATCGACCCGGTTCCGGCGATCGCAACGGTGTGCCGGCGCGAGGACCTCTGGCTCCACGTGGACGCGGCGTTCGCGGGATCGGCCGCGGTCCTCCCCGAGATGCGCTGGGTGCTGGCGGGGGCGGAGCAGGCCGACAGCCTGGTGTTCAATCCCCACAAGTGGCTGCTGGTCAATTTCGACTGCTCCGGCTATTTCGTGCGGGACACCGCGGCGTTGCGACGCTCGTTCGGCGCGACGGCCGAAATCCTTCGTAACCCGCAGGATGACCGGGTCGCCAACTTCCGCGACTGGGGGATCCAGCTGGGCCGCCGGTTCCGGGCCCTCAAGCTGTGGTTCGTGATCCGCCGCTACGGGGTGGAAGGCCTGCGGGCGATGCTGCGCGAGCACATCCGGCTGGGGATGCTCTTCGCCGGGTGGATCGATCGGGACCCCCGCTTCGAACGGATCGGGACCGCGGCGCTCGCGACGGTCTGTTTCCGTTTGGGTGGCGCGGGGGACGATCTCGATCAGCGCAACCGGGATCTGCTGCGCCGGATCAACCAGACCGGAAGGATCTTCCTGACCGGGACCAGTCTCAAGGGCCGCTTCGTGCTGCGGCTTTCCCTCGGCCACCTGAGCTCAACCGAGGCTCATCTGGAGGAGGCCTGGGGCCTGATTGGCGGTCTTGCCGGCTCGCAGTAGCTCGGGCCGCAGATACCGTCCGGTGTGGGACTGGGCACACGCCGCGATCACCTCGGGGGTTCCCTGCGCCACCACTCTCCCGCCCTGCTGTCCTGCGTCGGGTCCCAGGTCGATGACCCAGTCGGCCCGCTTGATCACATCGACGTGATGCTCGATGACCACCACCGTGTTTCCCGCATCGACCAGCCGGTCGAGCACCGCGATCAGCACTCGCACGTCGTCGAGATGTAATCCGGTGGTGGGCTCGTCCAGCAGGTACAGCTTTCTCCCCGCCTTCTTCCCCGCCTTGATCAGCTCCCGCGCGATCTTGAGCCGTTGCGCCTCGCCGCCCGAGAGCGTGGTCGCCGGCTGCCCCAGGCGAAGGTAGCCAAGGCCCACCTGCTGCAGCTGCCAGAGGGCCGCGCCCAGCCGCGGCTGATGGTGGAAGCGGGTTATGGCCTCGTCCACGGTCCATTGCAGCACATCGTGAATCGAGCTGCCCTGGATCCGGACGTCGAGCACGTCGGGCCGGAACCGGGTGCCCCCGCAGGTTTCGCAGGGGACGAACACGTCGGCGAGGAAGACCATCTCGACCAGCACCGCGCCGGCGCCTTCACAGGTCTCGCACCGGCCCCCGGGCAGGTTGAACGAAAAGGTCGCGGCGGTGTATCGACGCTGCCGGGCGAGCGGCTGGGAGGCGAAGAGCTCGCGAATCTCATCGAAACATCTGATGTAGGTCACCGGATTGGACCGGGGTGACCGCCCGATCGGCGACTGATCGATCAGCACGACGTCCTGAAGCAGCTCGGCACCTCGAAGGCCGGTGACCTGGCCGACCTCCTCTCCCAGGTGGGACTTGGCCGAGTGCTCTCCCCGGAGCCGGGCCTCGAGCTGCCGGTACAGGATGTCGTGCACCAGGGTGCTCTTCCCGCTCCCGGAAACCCCGGTGACCGCGGTCATGGTGCCGAGCGGGATGCGAACGTCGATGCCTTCGAGGTTGTGCAGGCGCGCTCCGATGAGCTCGAGCCAGGGCGGCCCCGTTTTGCGGCGCTCGCTCGGCACCGCGATCCGTTTCCGCCCCGAGAGGTATTCGCCGGTCAGCGTGGAGATCGAGCCGGTCAACGGCCCGGCATGGACCACGTGCCCTCCCCGCTCCCCGCTTCCCGGGCCCAGCTCCAGCATGAAGTCGGCGTGACGAATGGCGGCGAGATCGTGCTCCACCACGAGCACGGTGTTGCCCGCGTCGGTGAGCCGCCGGAGGATCGCGAGGAGCCGGTCGGTATCGCGGGGATGGAGCCCGATCGAAGGCTCGTCCAGGACATAGAGGGCATCCACCAGCCGGGCACCGAGCGCATTGCCGAGCGCGATGCGCTGGGCTTCGCCTCCGGAAAGGGTTCGCGCCTGACGGTCCAGAGTGAGATAGCCCAGCCCGACCTCGAGCATCACGTTGATCCGGGCCAGCAGCTCATCCACGACGGTGGCCGCGACGGTGCGCTGCACGCCGTCGAGATCGAGCCCCACGAGCCACCGGTGCAGCTCGGAGAGCGGGAGCGCCGCGACCTCCGCGATGGTCTTCTGATCGACCAGAACCGCCAGGGCATGGTCGTTGAGCCGGGAGCCCTGGCAGGCCGGGCAGGTCTTGGCCAGCTGGTATTGGCGCAGAAAGACCCTGATGTATTGCTTGTACCGCTTCGCTTCGAGGCCTTTCAGAAACGGAAAGATCCCCACGAAGCGTCCGGTCTTCCCGTACAACAGCTCTCTCCGGATGGCCGGTTTGAGCGAGCGCCAGGGCTTTTCCGGGTCGGCGCCGAGGCGACGCGCGGTCTCGACCAGAAGCTTGCGGCGGGCTTCGTAACGCGGCTTGGTCCAGGGATCGATCGCTCCCTGCCGGAGACTCTTGCGATCGTCGGGAACCACCAGCGACTCGTCATACTCGAGGACCGCGCCGAACCCGTTGCATCCGCCGCACGCCCCGCGTGGATTGTTGAAGGAGAAGAGGAGGGGCGTCTGGGGAAGGGCGGTCGTGTCGCACACGCTGCAGGCCGGGTGCGCGGTAAAGCGGAGCCTTCCCCCGGGATGGCGGATCAGGGCGATGCCCTCGCCTTCCGAGAAGGCGAGCGCGATCGCCTCGGCCACCCTGCTGGTGTCGCTGGCCCGGAGACGATCGACCACGACGAGGATTTCCGGCAACGCCATGAGCTCGTCGGGATCGGTCAGATCGTCGAGATGCACCTCACGGTCTCCCGCGACCAGGCGGAGGAAGCCGAGGGCCCGGAGGTTCTCCACCAGGGCGGACGCGGTCACCCGCGCGGAAGCGGGGAGCGGAAAACACACCTGGATCGGCGCGTCGTTCAGCTGGGCCAGCCGGGCCGCCGCTTCCGAGGGAGTGTCCTTGACGACCTTGTTCCCGCACTTCCGGCAGAAAGTGGTGCCGGCCCTGGCCCAGAGCAGCCGGAGGAAATCGTAGATCTCGGTGGCGGTTCCGACCGTGGAACGGCTCGAGACGGTCGGATTTTTCTGCTCGATCGCCACGGCCGGCGCGATCCCCTCGAGCCGATCGACCAGGGGTTTGGGCATCCGGTCGAGGAACTGCTTGGCGTAGGTCGAGAGCGACTCGATATAGCGGCGCTGTCCTTCGGCGTAGAGGGTATCGAAGGCCAGGCTGCTCTTGCCCGATCCCGACGGGCCGGTGACCACGATGAGGCTCCGCCGCGGGAGGTCGACCGTGATCCCCTTCAGGTTGTGTTGTCGGGCGTTGACGATGCGGAGGACGGAATCTGCCACGAAGGTTAAGTTAGTAGGCTCATGGCGAAACTTCTGACCCCCCGCGTGCTCCGCCGGGGGTTCGAGCTCTTCGTGCTGGCAACCCTGATCGGTCTTGGTGTCCTTCTGCTCTACGGAAGGAACTTTGACGCGCTGGTGGGCGCGATTCCGCGCATCCGCTGGCTCTGGGTGCTGGCCGGGCTCGGCCTCGCCTCGCTCGACTGGCTCGGTGGAGGAGCGCGGTTCTGGGTGCTGGCCCGGGAGATTCATCTCCGGCCCCCCTTCAAGGGCATGGTGCTCGCGGGCGGGATGAGCGCGTGGGCGGCGTATCTCACGCCGCTCCAGTCCGGCAACGGACCGATGGCGGTGTACACCATGCGGCGGTACGGGATTCCGCTGCCGATCGCCCTCACCCTGCTGCTCATGACCTTTCTGGCGACCACGGCCTTCTTCGGGGTGGCGGGGCCGCTGGCGATCGTCTTCGGGGCGGGGAAGTCGCTGGGGCAGCACGGGGTGCTGCTGGGAATTTCCCTCTACGACCTGTTCCTCGTGAGCCTCGCGATCTTCGTGGTGGGGTTCGCGCTGCTGGTGCTCACGGTGGTGTGGCCCCGGGGGCCGCACCTGCTGGTCCGGGGGCTCGCCCGGTTCGTGGGCAAACGGTCGCGCCGGGTTATGAGCCGGCTCGACAAGATCGAGGCCGGGATCGACCAGGCCCACGAGGCGATGCAGCGCTTCAATACCGGGCGAGGCTGGCTCGCCATCGCGCTGGCCACGGTGATCTCGGGCCCCTCCCACGCCAACAAGTTGCTCGCGGGTTATGTCGCGCTCCGCGCCATCGGGATCGAGGCGCCCTTCGTGGACGTCCTGCTGCTCCAGACCCTGATTTCCTTCCTGCTCTACTTCTTTGCCCCCACCCCGGGCGGATCCGGGATTGCCGAGCTGCTCTCCGCCGCGGTGATGTCGATCTACGTGCCCCGGCCGCTCACCGCCCTCTACACGGTGATCTGGCGGCTCACCACCACGTATTTCACCGTGGGATTCGGGTCGGTGGTGTTCATGACCTGGGTCCGCCGGGGGCTCAAGTCCATCGAGCAGGAGCCCGCGCTGGTGGCCGAGGCGCAACCGGGTTGATTGCTTGCCTCTCCCCATGCCGGAGCCTACGTTTGGGTGGCAACCAGCCTCGAATGGAACTCACCTTCCCTTGACGCTTCCAGACACGCGGGGACGCGGATTCCGGCAATCGAATTCGCCCCAGTATGCCTACGTGGCCCCGCTGGCCGTGCTCCGGGTCCGCCGGGGCGGGCCGATCGGGCTCCGGCTCAGCGTCCGGCGCTCGATGACTACGATCGGGAGCGGTGATCAGGCCGACCTTCTGATCGCCGACCCGAGTCTCGCCGACCTCCACGCCCGGCTGGACCTGCGACAGGGGATCTGGACCCTCACCACCCTCGGCTCGGGTGCGAGCGCCCAGGTGGACGGCGAGGCGGTGCAGGGAGACACCCCGCTTTCTCCAGGCAGCACCATTCAGCTCGGCGATGTTCTGCTCCTGTTCGAGCCGCTTGATCAGACCGAGGCCGAACGGGCCCGCCGGAGCGCGCGGGGCGAGAGCCCGGGAGCGGCCCCGCCGGCTCCCCGATCCCGAAGCGAGGTGGGGTTCGTTCTTGCCGTGGGGTTCGGGGTCCTGCTGCTGGTCGTCGGAATGGCCCTGGAATTCCTTTCATGAGAATATCGTGCGCCGGCAACACCGACGTCGGAGTGGTGCGGGCGGGCAACGAAGACAATTTTCTGCTGGATTGTTCCCGGGGCCTCTTCATCGTGGCGGACGGGATGGGCGGCCATGCCGCGGGCGAGGTGGCCAGTGAGATGGCGGTCCAGATCATCGAAGAGCAGCTCGGGATCCTTCGGGGGATGTCGGATGGCGACGCGGCGGGACGAATGCGGACCGCGATCCAGAACGCCAACCACTCGATCTTCGAGCGCACCCTCGCCGAGCACGATAAGCGAGGGATGGGCACCACGATCACGGTGATGACCCTGTTTTCACAGCGATTCATGATCGGGCAGGTCGGGGATAGCCGGGCCTACCTCCTTCGCAACGCCGAGCTGTTCCAGCTCACCAAAGACCACAGCTACGTGCAGGAACAGGTGGATGCCGGACTGCTGACGCCGGACCAGGCCCGGACCCATCCCTACAGCAATGTGATTACCCGGTGTGTCGGCGCGAACGAAGAGGTGGCGCCCGATATCTACTTCGGCAACCTCGAAGCCGGGGACATGGTGCTGCTGGCGACCGACGGGCTCACCGGTATGCTGGAAGATGAGCAGCTCCGCGGGATCCTGGCGGGCGAAGACAATCCCGAGTCGGCCGTCAACAAGATGATCAACGATGCCAACCGGCGCGGCGGCCTCGACAACATCACCGCCATCGTCATCCGCATCGATTCGATCGATCCTCCTACCGGCGAGGTACCTGCGGTCCGGCCGGCATGAAGGCGGTCCTGTTCCTCACCCTCGCCGGGTTCACGGCGATCTATCTCGTTGCATTCGTCCGGCGGCTCCTCGCAAGAGGCAAACAGGGATTTCCGGTTCCCACCCGAGGCCAGACCACCCTCGCCTTCGTCGCGAACTTCTTCGATACCCTGGGGATCGGATCGTACGCCCCGACCACGGCTGCGTTTCGCTTTTTCGGCATGGTCCCCGACGAGAAGATCCCGGGCACGCTGACGGTGGGCTACGTCCTCCCCACGGTCGCGCAGGCCTTCATCTTCATCTCGATCATCCAGGTGGAAATGCAGACTCTGGTGCTGCTTATCCTGGCCTCGGTGATCGGATCCTGGCTGGGCGCCGGGGTGGTGTGCCGGCTTCCCCGCCGAAGCATCCAGTTCGGGATGGGGGGCGCGCTGCTGATCGCGGCGATGCTCTTCGTCCTGAAAAACCTGGACGAGATGCGAGGGACTCCGGTGTTTCCGGGCGGGCTCGCCGTGGGGCTGCATGGCGGCTGGCTGGCGTTCGCGATCGGTGGGAACCTGATTCTCGGCGCTCTCATGACCCTGGGCATCGGGATGTATGCTCCCTCCCTTATCATGATCAGCCTTCTCGGCATGGACCCGAAAGGGGCGTTTCCGATCATGATGGGGTCCTGCGCGTTCCTGATGCCCCTGGCCAGTCTCCGGTTCCTGAGGGCCGAGGCGTACGAGCCTCGCACCTCGGTGGGTCTGGCACTGGGTGGGGTGCCAGCGGTGTTCCTGGCGGCATTCCTTGTGAAAGCGCTGCCGCTCGTCTGGGTCCGGTGGCTGGTGATCGTGGTGGTGCTCTATGCAGCCCTTGGTCTGCTCCGCGCCGCAATTCGGGCGGTTCCTGCCAAAGGATCCCCGGTAACCCTGTAGCCCCTCGACCGAACGCCATTCCCGCTGTAGTTTGTCCCCACTCTGGGGGACCCGAACCGCGTATTCACAAGGGGGCATTATGGAGGACCTGTTCTCGTCATCCACTCCGCGCCGGGGGTTTCTCGGCAGCTTGGCCGCGGCGGCAGCGGCAACCGGAATGAGCGGGATCTTTCCGAAGGATCTCATGGGAGCGGCGGAACCGACTCCGGTGACCGATGCCCAGCTCGAGGCCTGGTTCGGCCGGCTCAAGGGAAAGCACCGGATGGTTTTCGACGCCTCGGCTCCCAACTCGGGGATGCCGGCGATCTGGCCCCGAGTTTATTTGAACACGATGGAAGCGACCTATCCGGGTGAAGGGGTCAGCGCCCTGGTGGTTGCCCGGCATGACGGGCTCCCGCTCGCGTTGCAGGATTCGATCTGGTCCAAGTACAAACTCGGCGAGCAGTTCGAGATCAAGGACGGGGCGGCTCCGGCTACCAAGAACATCTATGCGACGATCACCGGCCTTCCGATCCCGGGCCTCGGCATTGCCGAGCTGCTCAAGTCGGGTGTGCTGGTCGGAGCGTGCGATGTCGCGCTGACCGTGTACAGCAGCATGGCGGCCCAGAAGATGGGGATGGACCCAGGCACGGTGAAGAAGGAATGGGTGGCGGGTCTGCTTCCCGGAGTCCAGGTCGTGCCGTCGGGTGTCATGGCGGTCGGCCGGGCCCAGGAGTTCGAGTGCAAATACTGCTTCGCAGGGTGAAGTAGTCGAGTCTGGTGGACGGGGGGACCGGCCTGGCCGGTCCCCCCGTCCTATCTCAGCAGTGTCCCGGCTCCCAGCCGGGCCCGCAGGTCCGCTCCATCGATCTCGACCAGATCGGCCACCTTCTCCAGGGAATGGCTCACCTGGCGCGCCACGAACACCCGGAGACGCCGGGCGCTCTGGTAGAGCTCCTGCGCAATCCGGGGTAACCCGAGGTGTCCTTCCCTTCCTTCGCCGGTCAGACGTTCGACGCTGCCGTCCCGGAGCCGGAGCGGAATATCGACGCCTAGCAGATCGGTTCGAGCAGGGAAATCGATCAGGAGCTCACCCGGGGCGAGACCGACCTCGCGCGCGAGGGTGTCCTCCACCTGTTCGGCGAGATCCGGGTCGTCGGCGATCCAGGCCGCGGGTCTTGCGACCTCGGTGGCGGGAAGGTCCAGCGCGCGCTTGTGGAGGCGTCGGACCCGGAGCGCCGAAGCAAGGGAGGTCGCATCATCCGCTTCGAGCAGATGCATGAAGGCGTCGTCGGTGAGGTTGCCGACCGCGGCAGTGGCCACGGTCCCCTTTCGAACCGCGGCTCGTGCGGCCCGCTTGAACATGCAGGTCGCGCTCCGCACCGCATGATGCCAGTACACGTTCCGGTACATCTGGTACTTCGCGAAGAGCAGGGACTCGAGGGCGCTCGCTCCCTTCTCGTGCACTCCCGACCTCCAGGCTTCCTTCGCCGTTTTTCACCAGGGTCAGCGACGCGAGCAGCCGGTCCACGTCAATCAGGCCGTACGGGACGCCGCACATCCGCGAGTCGCGGCAGAGGTAATCGATCTTGTCGAGATCGAGGGAACCGGAGATGAGACCCTGAAGGGGACTCCGGGACCGGCCGCACATCAGGTCGCCGATGGTCTGGATGAGGTCCCGGCCGCCCAGCTCGGCCAATCGCTCCCTGAGGCGTGGCTCTTCAACCTTGCCACGCCCTGATCCTCGTGGGAGGGGAACCCGGCTTCTTCCAGCGCGTGGGAGAACGGGTAATGGCCGATGTCGTGGAGCAGCGCGGCGTGACCCGACCGCGTGCCGGTCAGCGGACCGGCACCTGGTCGAGCTCTCCCCGGGCATCGAGTGCCTGGAGGGCCCTGCCGGGTCAGGTGATAGGCGCCGAGGGCGTGTTCGAAGCGGGAGTGGGTGGCGCCTGGATAGACCAGAAAGGCGTGGCCCAGCTGGCGGATGTACCGGAGTCGCTGCACCGGGAACGTATCGAGCAGTCCCAGCGCGGCGTCGTCGAGAGGGATATTGTCCCAGAGCGGATCGCGGATGACCTCGAAGCGAGTTGGGCTGTGGCTCAAACGGCCGGCCCGGCGGCCGCGACGTTCTGGTCGACCTCCGTCACGAAGTCGGCGAAGTTCTTGCGAAACATCTCCGCGCAGCCGGGCTGCCTGGGCATCGTAACCGGCATGATCCTTCCAGGTGCCCCGGGGGTCGAGCACCTCGGCGGGAATCCCTGCAACCGCGCGCGGCACCTCGAACCCGAATACCGGATCCTTCCGGTACTCGGCGGATCGAGCCTTCCGGCCAGGGCGGCCGCGACGATGGCGCGGGTATAGTCGAGCCTGATGCGCGAGCCCACTCCATGGGGCCCCCCGGTCCAGCCGGTATTGATGAGCCAGACGCGGGCCCGTGCTTCGCGATCCGCTCCCCCAGCATCCGGGCGTACACGCCGGGATGGAGGGGAAGGAACGGCGCGCCGAAACAGGCGGAGAAGGTCGCCGATGGCTCGGTCACGCCTTTCTCGGTGCCGGCTACCTTGGCGGTGTAGCCGGAAAGGAAGTGGTACATCGCCTGATCGGGCGTGAGCCGGGCGACCGGGGGCAGCACGCCGAAGGCGTCCGCGGTCAGGAAGACGACGTTGCGGGGATGGCCGCCCTGTGCCTTCGGGCACGATGTTGGGGATGTAGTGAAGCGGGTAGCTTGCCCGGGTATTCTCGGTCACGCTCTCATCGAAATAATCGGGAGCCCGGGTGACGGGATCCACCGTCGACGTTCTCGAGCACGGTGCCGAACATGCGGGAAGCCGCGTAGATCTCCGGTTCTCCCTTGGCGGAGAGCCGGATGACTTTCGCGTAGCATCCACCCTCGAAATTGAAGACTCCGCGATCGCTCCAGCCGTGTTCGTCGTCTCCGATGAGCTTCCGGGCAGGATCGGCCGAGAGCGTCGTCTTGCCGGTTCCCGACAGACCGAAGAAGATCGCGGTATCGCCGTCCGGGCCCAGGTTCGCGCTGCAGTGCATCGAGAGCACGCCCCGCTCGGGCAGGACAAAGTTGAGCACGGTGAAGATGCTCTTCTTCATCTCGCCGGCGTACTGGGTCCCGCCGATCAGGACGGTCCTTCTTCGCCAGATTCAGGACGATGAAGGTTCCGGAGCGGGTGCCGTTGCTGGCAGGATCCGCTTCGAGTGCGGGACAGTGGTACACCACCCACTCGGGCTTGTGTCCGGCGAGCTCGGTCGGGTCGGGACGGATGAACATGTTCCGGACGAACAGGGCCTGCCACGCATTGGGCGTGATGAATCGCACCGGAACCCGGTAGGACTGGTCCGCTCCGGCGAAGAGGTCCTGGATGAAGAGCTCGGGCTGCCCTTCCAGGTGCGCCTTGGCCTGGGACATCAGCGTCTCGAAATGGGCCTCCGACATCCTGGCGTTCCGACCCCACCAGATCTTCCCGGTGGAAGTCGGATTCGTCCACCAGGAACTTGTCCTTGGGACTCCGGCCGGTATGGGGAGCGGTCATCGCGGTGAACGCGCCGCAATCGGTGAGCTTGCCTTCGTTGCGTCGAACGGCGTGCTCGATCAGGGAGGCCGCCCCCAGGTTGGGGTGGACCTTCCGGGGCGCGATTCCCTGGGCGGAAAGGTCGGCGGTTTCGGACTTCAGGGTCTTGGTTGGCATCGGATAAAGATGGAGCCGGGGAAGCTATGGAGCCAGCGCCGATCCTCCACTCGCGGTGTTCTCAAGCAGGATCCGCGCATCGGGCTTTTCCCGGAGGCACCGGGTGTCGTTCCGTGCACTCCGAGCAAGCCCCTTCGATCGCCCCTCGACATAGTGGCCCGGGTGCGACACCAGATAGTCGATTTTCAGGGCTCGACAGCGGCTGAGCTCCGTGCCGAAAGCCGTTATGGATCTTTGACTTAGCATGGGGTCACAGGGCACCAGGTTTATGAGGTACGAATCGTGCAAAATCACAACTCGGAGGCCGCCAGCGAGGACGTTCTCGCGAAATCGGCGAATGGTCTCCGGATCGAGTATGGGTTCCCGCCACTGGACTCGTAGGCACCCAGAAGATCCCAACGATCACGGGTTCGAGGAGTCATGCGAGAGCGAGTCCACCTCTTTGGCGATCCTGCCGCTCGGCCCGAAGGGCTGGAGCGCGCGCTGGTGCGCGCCGGCTTTGCGCTCGCCGAAGGGGGAGATCCTGCCATGACGACTCCCGATCTCGCGTTGATCGCGGTGCCCTCGGCCGACGAGAGACCTGTCCACCCTGCTCGAAGTCAGCGTTCAACCCGTGATGCGCCAGGTGCCGGCGGTCGTTCTGCTCGGGTCTGCCGACCGGGCCAATGTGGCCCGAGCACTGGCCCTTGGCGCGGTCGATGCGCTCCCCTTTCCGATCCACCTCGGCGAGCTTTGCGCCCGCCTGGAAGCTCGATTCCGCGACACCGCTGAGTTGCGGAGAGCAAGCAGCGCCGTGGCCCTCAAGTCCGAGCTGCTCGATGCGATCGAGGAAATCGCGGGAATGGCCCGGCCGGAGGAGATGCTGGAGACCATGACCCGACGTCTCGGCGAGGCGCTTGACATGGCACACTGCGCCTGCCTGGCGCCGTCGTCAGATCGGCGGCACGCCCGGATTGTCGCGGTGCACGAAAACCCGACTCTCCGCGGTGTATCGGTTGATCTGTTTCGGTATCCGGAAGCGGTGGAAGCGGCGATATCGGGCCAATCGGTTCACGCGCCGGAGGTGCTTCGGGATCCCCTTTTCCTCGCACACCTGGCCCAGTGGCCCGACTCGCCCGAGGTGCACGAGATCGAAAGCTCGGCGGCGATTCCCCTGGTCAGTCAGCGCGCGGTGCGCGCGGTGGTCGTGCTGCGGACCCGCCGGGGTGATCCCGCAATCGGCACCGCCGAAGTGGCGCTGGTCGAGCAGGTGGTCAACGCGACTGCCGCGCTGATCGAGCGGGAGGAACGGCGGGCTGACGTGAGCCGCCACCAGCTCATGGGAACCGGCACCGACCCGGTGACCGGGTGCGGCAGTCTGGATGCGCTGGATGGCCGGCTCCGGGAAGAGATCGAACGGGTTCGGCGCTACGGTGGGGAAGCGGCCTTCGCGCTGATCGACGTCGATTCCCTCCGCGACCTGAACACCAGACTCGGGAAGGAAGCGGGGGACCGCTTTCTGAGTGAGCTGGGGAGCATTCTGCTCCGGGAAACCCGGGTCACCGACTTCGTGGCGCGTTATGGCAGCGACGAGTTCGCCCTCATCATGCCGGCAACGCCGATCGCGGGCGCGCGGATGCTCCTGTCCCGGGTCGGGGTTCGCCTGACCGAGCACGACTTCGAAGATGTGGTGCTGGCAGAACGGCCCCGGCTGGCGGCGGGCCTGGTTCCGCTGTCCCACAAAGGCCTAACCCGCGTCGAGGATCTCCTGGCGGCGGCGGAAGGGGCCTTGATGCGGGGAAAGACGACCGAGGGCGACCGGGTGGGCCTGGTGGCCGCGTAACGCTAGCGACGCCGCAGCCAGGCGGCGGGATCCAGCGCGATCTGATTTTCTCCCCGGATTTCGAAGTAGAGATGTGAGCCGTATTCGGAGTTGTCTCCCCCGACCGTCCCGATGACCTGCCCCCGCTGCACGCTGGCCCCGGTCTCGACACTCGACGCCGCGAGCTGCATGTAGAGCGAGAAGTACCCGTTGCCGTGCTCCAGCACCACCGTGAGCCCGTAGGTTCCCAGGCGCTGAACCAGGGCCACCCTCCCCGACGAAACCGCCTTGACCGGGGTGCCGGTCGGGGCGCCGATCCCGATGCCATTGCGGCGAATCACCGCCCCGCTCGGCAGGGTATCGCGCCCGAACTGAAACAGGATCCGTCCTTCCACCGGCCATTCCAGAGAGCCCAGGTCCGCGGTGGTGAGCGCGGTGCCGCTGGGTCCGGTCGGCGCCGCGGTGGTTCGGCCCGAGCGGCGGTTCCGCTCCAGCGCGGCGAGCACGTCGAGCAGCCGCTGTTCGTCCCGCTCGAGGGCGCTCACCCGCTGTTTGGCCGACTCGCGGGAACGGTTGAGCCGGCTGAGCTGGGCGCTCTGGTCCTCCGCGAGGCTCTGATAGCTGCGCAGCTCGGAAGAGCGCTCCTCCCGACGGCGATCGATGTCCTCCTTCACATTGACCAGCTCACCCCGCTGGTGACGAATGCGCGACTCGAGGTGGCCGATGTCGTCCACCAGGGACCGATCCTGCCGGTTCTGGAGATAGAGGTACTTGTATCGGGAGAGCAGATCGGCGAACGACTCGGCGGTCAACAGGACCTGGAACGCGTACAGCGGCCCGCGCTTGTAGATCTCCACCAGCCTCCGGTTGAGGACCGCGCGGCGGTCGGCCAGGTTGTCCTGCGCCAGGGCGAGCTGCTGGCTCGACGACAGCAGCTGATCGCCCAGCTGGCGGAGCTGGCGTTCCAGCTCGTTCACGATCCGGTTGGTGGCTTCCCGCTGCCGCTCGATGTTGCGCAGCTCGGCGCCGGCGTCCCGGACCTGACCTTCCAGCCGGTCCTGGTCCCGGCGGAGCCGGTCCCGTTCGGCCCGGATCTCCTCGAGCCGGCGGCGGCTGGCATCGATGTCGTTCTGGGCTGGGAGGGTCGAGGCCGCGAGCAGCAGGAGGGGAAGCGCGAGGAGCCAGGACCGGAGGCGGCGCGCCATCCTAGACACTGCGCAGCTGCCTTCCGACGCTGAGCACGGTTCCCATCAACCCGATCGCGGCGCCGAAGATCACCATAAGCAGGACCTCCCCGCCCCCGAAGAAGACCAGGCTGCTGCCCAGGTCGGTGTTGGTGCGCCGGAAGATCTCCAGGACGATCCAGCACAGCCCGACCGCGAGCATGCCGCCCGCGACGCCCTTGATCAGGCCCTCGAGGAGGAAGGGAGCCCGGATGTAGCGATTGGTGGCGCCCACCAGGCGCATGATGGAGATCTCGGTGGCCCGCTGGAGAATGGTGATCCGGATGGTGACGCCGATGATCGCGATGCCCACCCCGGCGAACGCCAGGCCGATCACCGCCCCCACGATCCCGGCCAGGTTCCGGAGCTGGTCCAGCCGCTCGACCCAGTCGCGCCCGTAGCGCACGTCCTCCACGAAGGGAAATCCCCTAACCCGCTCCGCCACGGCCTGGGCGCTCCCGGTATTGCGGAAATCGGGCTTGAGGCGGATCTCCAGCGAGGGCGGCAGCGGATTGGTCTCCAGGTCGCGGAAGGCTTCCCGGAACTCCACCAGCTCGGCCCTGGCCCGGGCCAGCGCTTCTTCGGCGCTGACGTACCGGACCTCCAGCACCTCGGGAAATGCCTCGATGTCCTTGCTGGCGGTGATGATGGTTTCGCCCGGGGTTCCCCGCAGGATGAAGGCGACCACCTCGACCCGCTCCGCCACGGTGCGGAGGGCCTCCCGGAAATTGAGAGCGACCAGCGCGAACAATCCGATGGTGAAAAGCGAGAACCCGATGGACGCCACCGACAGTGCGGAGAGCAGGGGAGTCCGCCTGAAGGTCCGGAGTGCCTCCTGCAGCGGCGTGGCCATCAGGCCTTCCGCTCCTCGACCGAGTCGTAGACCACCTGGCCGCCTTTGAGCTCGAGCACCCGGTAGGGAGTATCCCGTACCAGAGCCAGGTTGTGGGTCGCCATGAGCACCACGGCGCCGCCGGCGTTGATTTCCTGCAGGAGCTGGAAAATGCCCCGGGTGGCCCGCTCATCGAGGTTGCCGGTGGGCTCGTCGGCGAGGAAGATCGACGGATCGTTGACCAGGGCCCGCGCGATCGCCACCCGCTGCTGCTCTCCGCCCGAGAGCTCCCGGGGATACACCTTCGCCTTGCTGGCGAGCCCGACCCGGGTCAGCACCCGCATCACCCGGCCGGGAATTGCCTGCTTGCGGCTGCCGGTGACTTCCAGCGCGAAGGCGACGTTCTCCTCGACGGTCCGGTAGGGCAGCAGGCGGAAGTCCTGAAACACGATGCCGAGTTTCCGGCGGAGCCGCGGGATCTGACCGGCGGAGAGCCCGCTCACCGGGAACCCGGAGACCTTCACTTCACCGGCGTTGGGGCGTTGCTCGGCGTAAATGAGAGAAAGCACCGAGGATTTGCCCGCACCCGAGTGGCCGGTGAGAAATGCGAACTCTCCCTTGGCCACATGAAACGACACATCCCGGAGCGCCGGGACCCCGTTGGGATAGGTTTTGGAGACGTGGGAAAACCGAATCACTTCTTGAGTGCCTGCTCCACATCGGCGACGAGATCCTCCGCGTCTTCGATCCCGCACGACAACCGAAGGAATCCCGGGGCGATGCCCGCTTCCGCCAGCTCTTCGTCGCTCCGGCCGGTGTGCGAAGTGAACCGTGGATCGGAAACCAGGCTCTCCACGCCCGCAAGGCTGGGAGCATGGGTGAAGACCCGGAGACGCCGGAGGAATTTCTCGGCGGCGGTCGGGCCACCCCGCAGCGTGACTCCCACCATGCCGCCGAAGCCGTCCAGGGTCCGGCGCGCGATGTCGTGGTCGGGATGACTCTCGAGACCCGGATAAGACACCGACCCCACCGCCGGATGCTGCTCCAGCGCCTGGGCCACCGCCAGGCCGTTGGCGTTATGCCGCGCTACCCGCACCGCCAGCGTCTTCATGCCCCGCTCGGCCAGCCAGGCCTGGTGGGGATCGATGGATTGGCCCCACCGGCGCACCAGGCGGACGATCTCTTCGACCAGCGGCCGGGTTCCCGCCACGGCCCCGGCGATGACATCGGTGTGGCCGTTCAGGTATTTGGTGGCGCTGGTGATGACGATATCGGCCCCGTGCTCGAGCGGGCGAAAGTTGATCGGGCTCGCAAAGGTGGCATCGACCAGCAGGGCGATGCCCGATTCCTTGGCGAGCCGGGCGACCGGCTCGACGTCGAGGACCCGAACCGTGGGATTGATCGGGGTCTCGAGAAAGATGGCGCGGGTGGTTTTGCGGATGGCCTTGCGCCAGGCCCGCGGCTGGGTCGGATCGACATAGCTGATGCTGATTCCGAACCGGCTCAACTCCTCGTCAAAGAGCCGAGTGGTCCCGCCATAGATCCAGCGGCTGGAGACCAGGTGGTCTCCCGAGCGAAGCACCGCCAGGTGGGCCAGGGCGGTCGCGGCCATCCCGCTCGAAACGAACACCGCATCCTCGGCGCCTTCGAGCAGAGCATACTTGCGGGCGATCGAGAGCTGATTCGGGTTATTGCCGTAGCGGGTGTACTGCACCTCGCGATCCGACCCGATCGCATTGACGAAGGTGGTGGACTGATAGATGGGCCCGACGACCGGGTCGCGCTCGTCGCGGGGCTCGGGAATGCCGTGCACCGCGAGGGTGGAGCGGCCGAGGCGCGGCTTCTTCATGCGTCGATGGGCACCGGGAGTGGCCGGTAGGTCCCGCCCGCCGCGAGAATGAGCCGCCGAAGCGCCAGCGACTGAAGGGCGTCCGCGGCGCGCTCGACGGTCCAGCCCACCGCCTCGGCGAGACGCTTGGCATCACCGGCGCCGAGTTTCTGAACCGCTTGAAACGCGATGGCGAGGTCGGGGCTGGTCGCGCCCAGGACCCGGGGAGCGCCGTCTCCCACCGGGAACGCGGCCACCGACAGGCCGTGGCGCTCCAGCACGTGGTCGATCGCTTCGAGGTGGAGCTCGGTCACCCCGGAAAGCAGAACGTAGGAATCTTCTCCATCGTTGGCCCGGAGCAGAAGTTTTGCCACGACTTCGTCGGCGCAGCTGAAATCAATGACGCCCACCGCGGTAAAGTCGAGCTGGATGGCGCGGTAGCTGGCCCCACTGATGGTTTGCTCGATCCGGTCGCGGAGGGCGGCGCCGGTCGAGCGAGTTACCAGATCGGAGTAGGGGGTAGTCGCCGTTTCGCGCAACAGTGGGGCAAGCTCGATCCTCCGCATCATGAGGCGCTGCCCTCCTCTTGGGCCGGAATGATGATCTGAACCTGCGAACCCGGGAAAAAGGGAAGATGCTCGACCAGCAGTGTGTCGTCGTCCCACGACGGAACGATGGTGATGCGTGCGGTGCCGCTGCGCACCGACATCTTCCCCTGCCACCGGGTAACGTAACTACGAATGTGATAAAGTCCCTGCCCCCGTCCCGGATCGCGATAGCGGCTCACATTATGCATCAACGCCAGCTCCACCGCGGCGCCATCGCCCCAGCGTTCTCCCACCTTCTTGGACTCGGTCGGCTCGAGCGACCGGCGGAACCCGATGCCCGAGTCGCTCACCGCAATCACCGCGACCTTGCGTCCCAGCCGCTTCTTCCAGTTGTAGGTCTGGACCGTCACCCAGCCGCTCGCGCCGGCGTGCTCCACGATGTTCTGGCAGACTTCGGAGAGCGTCATCACGAACCGCACCGTCGCCTGGGGCGCGAGGTTCACTTCGGCGGCGAGTATCCGCTGGGCCCGCTCCTGAATCTTGCCCACCACGTCATTGACGTCGTCGAAGACCCGGATCGGGGTGATGGGGAGCAGGACATCGGTCGGCGTTTCGTGGGGCCGGTTGGGAACCCGGCCGACCACCTCCCAGGTTTCTGCGGCGTGATGAAAGAATCCGTTCCGGGCCCAGTAGCTGCGGGTCTCCGAAGAATCCGGGATCAGGAACCGTGGCTTGGGGAGGTTGGCATCGCGCAGGGCATCTCCCAGGGAGAGGAGCGCGACGAATCCGGACGGGTTGGCCCAGGTAGCCCCGCGTGCGTCAAGGATGAAGGGTTCCGGTGGCCACCCGGCGATCAACTCGGCGAGTTGATCGATGGTCTTGTCCTCGAGCGATGCGGGAAGGTCGATGACCCGCATCAGATCGTCACCAGCTCACCACGAAGATGCCGGGCCAGTCCGCTCGCCCCTCGAAAGGTCACATTCCGCGCCGCGGCGCGATTCCCTTCCACCACGGCCTGCTCGAGCGGATGCCCCGCCAGCAGCCGGGAGAAGACCGCCCCGCCGAACACGTCACCGCACCCGGTGGGATCGATCGGCTCCGGAGCAGATTCGGCGGGGACCAGCCGGGTCCGAATCGGGGAAGCCGGGGCGCCGGCGCTGAGCACGGCATCCCGGTCGGTGACGTACACCGCGCCCCGCGGACCCAGGGTCACGATGAGCGCGGCAGTCCCGGCGCCGAGCATTCCGGCGGCGAGGGTCATCGGATCGGAGCTGAGCTGGCTCATTTCGTCCTCATTCACCTGAATCACGTTGAAGCACCCGAACCAGCTCGGCGCTTCGGGAAGCGGTTGCAGCATCCGCATGCCGTCACCCGCGATCCCGAGGAGCAGAGAATGAAAATCCGCGTAGATCGGTCCCCTGAAGCTCTGCCGGAGCGCCTGCGCGGTCCCCAGCCCCATTTCGTAGCCTGAGATGAAGTTCACATAGATCGCGTCGAGATCCCGCACCATCGGACCCAGTTCCGGCCAGGTCCAGCCCGGCACTCCGCCCGACATCCGCTCGCACCGCCGGTCCGCACTTTGATAGGTCAGCACGACCCGGTTGTTCTCGTCGGAAACTTCGACGCATCGCCCGCCTGGCGCGAGTCGCTGCAAGGAGCCCAGGAACCGGCTGGCCTCGCCGGCCCGATCTCGGCCCACCTTGATGAGCGGCACGATGCGCCAGTCGGCGGGAAGCCCGGCGTCGAGACTGGCGAGCGCGTATGCGATCCCGCCCCACTCCTGCACCACCCGTCCGAAGGGATCCCGGCCGTGGATCTCGTCCCAGACCAGGGAGCCGATCACGCCAACGTCAGGCATGCTGATCGAGCCAGGCACGCGCCGCGCCCACCACCCCGGCGCTTCCCGGCAGGGCGCCGGGCACGATCCGGCAGGCTTCCACCGCGGGCTTGAACGCCCGGCGCGCGACTTCGCGGCGGAGCGGAACGAAGAGATGATCGCCGGCGCGGGTCACTCCGCCGCATACCACCACGACTTCAGGGTTCAGCACGTTCAGCAGATTGGCGATCCCCACGCCGAGGTAACGCGCGGTGTCGCGGACCAGCTCGTCGGCGAGGGCATCGCCGGCTTCGGCGGCCTCGAACACGGTTTGCGCGGTGAGCCGGTCCAGATTGCCCTGCACCCGCTCGATCAGGTCGGAGGCGGCCCCGGCTTCGATCGCCTCGACGGCTCGCCGGGCGATGGCGGGCCCGGAGGCGTAGGCCTCCAGGCAGCCGTCGTTCCCGCACCCGCAACGACGCCCGTTGACCTCGATGGTGATGTGGCCGATCTCGCCGGCCACGTCGGAGGCGCCGTGCACCAGCTTGCCGTCAACGACGACGCCTCCGCCGATCCCGGTCCCGATGGTGAAGCAGACGGCATCGCGGGCCCCCCGGGCCGCGCCGACCCAGTGCTCTCCGAGCAGGGCGCAATTGGCGTCGTTGTCGAGCGCGGCAGGAAGCCCAAGCGCCTCGCCGATCCGGTCACGGACCGGCATGTTCCGCCAGCGGAGGTTGGGGGTGAAGATCACGACGCCGGTCTGGCGATTGAGCGGTCCGGGTGAACCGATCCCCACGCCCAGGATCTCGGCCTCCCGGTCTTCCCGGCGGATGTTCGCGATCACCCCCCGCGCCATCGATACGATGCGCTCGACCACGACGTCGGGACCCTCGGGAGCGCCGGTCGGCTCGGTGACGAGGCCCCGAACCGCCTCGCCATCCCGGCGGACCGCTCCGACGACCAGATTGGTCCCTCCGATGTCGACGCCGATAATCCAATTCATAGGTGTAAGGTGCTGGGTGTTGGGTGTTGGGTGCCCGGTGCTATTCTACTCGACTTGCAGGACCGCCAGAAATGCCTCCTGGGGGATCTCCACCGAGCCGACCTGCTTCATCCGTCGTTTTCCCTCTTTCTGCTTCTCGAGCAGTTTCCGTTTCCGGGTGACGTCTCCCCCGTAGCACTTGGCCAGCACGTCCTTCCTGAGGGCCGAGACGGTCTCCCGGGCGATGATCTTCTGGCCGATCGCCGCCTGAATGATCACCTGGAAGAGCTGGCGGGGGATCAATTCCTTCAGTTTTTCCGCGACTTTGCGGCCCCACTCGTAGGCCTTTTCCCGGTGGATGATCACGCTGAAGGCGTCCACCTGCTCGCTGTTGATCAGCATGTCGAGCTTGACCAGCTCGCTCTCCCGGTAGCCGGCCATCTCGTAGTCGAGGGAGGCGTACCCGCGGGAGAGTGACTTGAGCCGGTCGTAGAAATCGAGCACGATCTCGCCCAGCGGGAACTCCCAGTGGAATTCGACCCGGGTGGTATCGAGGTAGTGCATCCCGCCATAGACCCCGCGCCGTTCCTGGCCCAGCTTCATGATGCCGCCGATATAGTCGGCCGGTGCCATGATCCGGGCCTTCACGTAGGGCTCCTCGATCCGCTGGATGCTGCCCGGGTCGGGAAGATGCGATGGATTTTCGACGATTTCCATCGTGCCGCTGGTCTTGTAGACGTGGTATTCCACCGTCGGCACGGTGGTGATGAGGTTCAGGTCGAATTCCCGCTCCAGCCGTTCCTGGACGATCTCCAGGTGGAGCAGCCCGAGGAAACCGGCCCGGAATCCGAAGCCCAGCGCGGTCGAGGTTTCCGGCTCATAGTGGAGCGAGGCGTCGTTGAGCTGGAGTTTCTCCAGCGCGTCCCGGAGCGACTCGTACTGGTCGGTGGTGGTCGGGTAGATCCCCGCGAACACCATCGACTTGACCTCGCGATAGCCCGGCAGGAGCTCGGTGGCGGGATCGCTGGCGTCGAAAATGGTGTCTCCCACGCGGGCATCGCGAACATCCCGCAGGTTCGCGATCAGGTATCCGACCTCTCCCGCCCCGAGCTCCTCGACCGAGTGCTGGCCGAGCTGGAGGTATCCGACCTCGTCCACCTCGTAGTCGGTGTCGGTGTGCGAGCCGAACCGGATCATGGTTCCCTTCCGGAGGCTCCCGTCCACCACCCGGATGCTGGGTACGGCGCCCCGATACCGGTCGAAGTGGCAATCGAAGACCAGCGCCCGGAGCGGCGCATCGGGCCGGCCCCGGGGCGGGGGAATCCGCTTGACCACCGCTTCCAGGAGCTCGGGGACCCCGATCCCCTCCTTGGCCGAAACGGCGAGAATCTCCTCCCGTTTGGCGCCGATGAGATTCATGATCTCTTCCGCACGTTTCTCCGGTTCGGCTCCGGGCAAGTCGATCTTGTTGAGGACCGGGATGATCTCGAGCCCGGCGTCCATCGCCAGGAACAGGTTGGAGAGGGTCTGGGCCTGCACGCCCTGGCTCGAGTCCACCACCAGGATGGCCCCTTCGCACGCCACCAGCGAGCGGGAGACTTCATAGGTGAAGTCCACGTGGCCGGGGGTGTCGATCAGGTTGAGCTCGTACGCGTTGCCGTCCCGGGCGGTGTACTGCATCCGCACCGCGTTCAGCTTGATCGTGATGCCCCGTTCCCGCTCCAGATCCATGGTGTCGAGGACCTGCTCGCGCATCTGCCGCTTGTCGAGCGTGCCGGTGGCCTCGATCAACCGGTCGGCGAGAGTGGACTTGCCGTGATCGATATGGGCGACGATACAAAAGTTCCGGATATGCGCCTGCATGCTCAAAAATAAGGAGGTCGCCTTATCTTCGTCGCGTGCCCTCGCGCCGATTCTCCATTTACGATACCGAGATGATCATTGTCGCCCTGGTGTGGGGCGGCAATTTCAGCGTCAGCAAGTTCGCCATGGAGCAGATTCCTGCCCTGACCTTCAGCGCGCTCCGGTTCGTCCTGGCCAGCGGAATCCTGCTCCTGATCGTCAAACGGCAGGGTGCCTGGCAACGGCTGCCCCGGCGCACCTTCTGGTCCCTGGCCGGGCTCGGGGTGGTGGGCAACACCTTCTACCAGACCGCCTTCATGACCGGGCTGTCCATCACCACCGCGACGAACAGCGCCATGATCGTGGCGATCCTTCCGGTGATGGTCGCCGTGCTGGGCAGCCTCCTGGGGATCGAGCGGGCCTCGGCCCTCATGTGGCTTGGGGTGGTGCTGGGAACCGCCGGGGTCCTCCTCGTGGTCACCGCGCACGGGGTGCATCTCGACTCGGGAGAGCTGACCGGAGATCTGCTCGTTCTCTTCGCAACGGTCTGCTGGTCGTTCTATACCGTCGGGGTGCTTCGGGCCGGCCAGGGAGTGAACCCGCTCCAGATCACCGCACTGACCGCGGCGGCGGGAACTCCCGGGCTCCTGGTGGTCGGGCTTCCCGGTTTGCTGCGCCAGGACTGGGGCATGGTCTCCGCCAAGACCTGGGCGGCGCTCGCCTATGCGGCGTTGCTCTCCCTGGTGCTGGCCTATGTCCTGTACAATCGTGCGGTGCAGGGGATCGGGAGCGGACGCACCGCCATCTACAACTGCATTACCCCGCTGGTCGCGATGGTGGTCGCGTGGTTCACCCTGGGCGAGGTTCCCCTGGGGGTCCAGGTGATCGGGGTCGCGCTGGTGATCGGAGGAGTGCTGGTGAGCGTGGCCTCGGGGACCTCGCGCCAGAGGGTGATAGATGCTAGGGGCTAGGTGCTAGCACCTACCTAGCACCTATCACCTATCACCTAGCACCTAGATCCCTATCCGTCACGATCTGTCTTGTAGGAATCAGGGTTCCATTTCGGCCGGGCGGTCGTGTTCGCGACCTCCTGCCCGAGATAGAACAGCAACCGCACGATCCGGCTCTCTTTTTCCGCGTCGATCTTGTCGGGAGAATCCGTCGGCTGGTGATAGTCCGGGTGGGTCCCATTGAAGAAAAACAGGATCGGCACCCCCTTCACCGCGAAGTTGTAGTGATCGCTCCGGAAATAGAAGCGCTCCTCCGGCCATCGGTCGTCGATGGCCGCCATGTGGAGCTCGGGATGCGCCGCGTTCACCCGCGCCAGGGTCGCGCCCAGGTCGGAATGTTCCCGCCCGATGGCCACGATGGTGTCCTTCCAGTTCCGCCCGATCATGTCGGCGTTCAGGTCCGCGACGATCTGCCCGATCGGCACCGGGGGATTGTTGGCGAAGTGCTCGCTGCCCCAGAGGCCGTGCTCCTCGCCGCTCACCGTGAGGAAGATGACCGAGCGACGGGGCCGCGCCCCGGGCTGGCTGAACGCCTCGGCCAGCTCGACGACACCCACGGTGCCGGAGCCGTCGTCGTCGGCGCCGTTGCAGATGCTGTCGGCGCCCCGGGCCCGGCAGGATGCCCCGGGACGGCCCACCGTCCCCACGTGATCCATGTGGGCCGAGAACACCACGTACTCGTTGCGGAGGACCGGATCGCTGCCTTCCAGGATGCCCACCGTGTTAGGGGCCCAGGCTTCGCTCAGCGTGGTGTCCCGGAGCCGGATGGTCCCATTCCAGTCCGGCATCGGAACCATCGTCAGTCCCGGGGCGCCCCGGATCTGGTCGAACTGCTCGCCGGCACCGGGGACCTGCTGCACCACCCCCCGCTCCAGGAGCGCGACGATGGGAACCCCGCGGGTGATTCCCACCACGGTTCGGGGAAACGCCTGACTCCGCGCGTACTGGGTCAGCAACGAATCGGATGCCACCACCATCACCACCCCGGTCGCTCCCGCGGTGCCGAGCGCCTGGAGGGCGCGGATCCCGTTCCGGGTCAGCCGCTGTTCTGCCGCGCCGGGCACATAGACGACCACCTTCCCCTTCACCGCATCGGCCGGAATGCTGTCCGCCGAGATCGGGCCGCCGATCATGACCACCGACCCGTGGATCTCTCCGGCGGTGGGACCCGACAGGAGTGCGGCGCCCCGCAGGAAGGTGGCGTTCACGTTCTCGGAGCCGTTGGTAAAGCTCAGGGTGGATCGATCGGCCAGCAGCTGCTTCCGCGCGATCGGATATCGCATCAGGTAGCTGCCGTTATCGCCTCCCGGCTTGAGGCCGAACCGCTTGAATTCGCTCGCGATGTAGTTCGCGGTCTTGTCGAGTCCCGGACTCGGGGTATCGCGTCCACCCATCGAGTCGTCCGCGATCAGAAAGATCCGACGCTTCACGTCGGCTTCGGTGATCGTCAATGCCGCCTTGCGGACCGCATCGGCGGTAGGAGCATGATTGGTCTGCGCGGCGAGGAGGGCGGGCGCAACAATCGTCGCGAGCCCGCCCAGGGCGAGTCGGTACATGATGGGGTTTCCCGGATGAAAGTCAGGCGCCAGCGTCGTCGTCAGGTTTCCGCGGGGAATGTAACTGCGGAGGCTTGCGTCGTTTGAGGCGTGGGTCGCCGGTCGGCTGGGGCGCCAGCGGTTTTCCGCGTCCGGTCTCGGGATGGTCGCGGCCCCGAGGATCGCGCGAGGTCTTGCCGGGCTCGCTGCTCGGCGGCTTGCCCCGATCCCGGCCCCGGTCGGCTGGTTTGGGCTTGGGCCTGGCGGTGTCGGCCACCACCGCGAGCTCGCGCGGCTCCCGAATGAGAGGCATCGCCGGCGAGACCCCACTGAGCCCGAGGAGAAGAACCAGGGAAATCATGAGAGAGTGGGGTAGCATACTGGGTGCCAGCCTCACCCCACCAGAGAGAAGGCGCCAAGTCACCCCGATTCAACCACTTGCGAGTTGGGGCCCCAGCCAGCCCCAGACCCGCTGTCCACCCATCGGGACACCGTGTCGGCGCGTTGACACCTCCCGGCGACGTCCCTACGATACCCGGGCTTATGGTGTCCCCCGCCGCTTCAGGCACCAAGAACCGGCTCGATCTCCTGGACCCGGCGGAAGTCGCGCGCCTCGGTGGGCTGGAATTGATCACCCCGGGGATCGTGGAAGGCTTCCTGACCGGGCTCCACCGATCTCCCCGACGCGGATTCTTCATCGAGTTCGCGGAGCATCGCATGTACCAGCCTGGCGATGAGCCCCGCTATCTCGACTGGCGGCTGCTGGGCCGGAGCGATCGCCTCTACGTCAAACAGTTCGAAGAGGAAACCAACCTCCGCTCGATGCTGGTGCTGGACACCAGCCGGTCCATGGACTGGTCCGGTGCCCCCGATCGCCGGCTGACCAAGCTGGAGTACGCCGAGCGGCTGGTCGCGGCACTCGCGCTGGTGCTGCTCCGGCAGCGCGATGCCACCGGCCTGCTCACCTTCGCGGAGACGGTGCGCCGGGTGGTTCCACCCCGGGCCCGGCACACCCAGTGGCAGCTGCTGCTTCGGGAGCTCGGGCACGGTCCGGGTCAGGGAACCGCGGCGGAACCGGCCCTGCGCCGAGTGGTGGAGCGGTTACGCCGGCGCGGCCTCGTGGTGTTCGTCTCCGACCTGCTGTTCGATCCTCCGCTCGCGCTCAACGCGCTGCGATTCCTCCGCCACCGGGGACACCAGGTCCTGGTGCTCCACATCCTCGATCCCGAGGAAGTCGAGCTTCATGGCCCGGCCGAGGCGCGCTATGAAGACCCCGAAACCGGCCAGGCCGTGATCCTCCGCCCTGCCGACTGGGCCGAGGCCTATGCCCGGACCGTCCAGCGCGTCGTGAGCGAGTGGCGGATCGCCTGCCGGAAGCGCGGGATCCTCTACGAGCGGGTGACGACCGACACGCCATTCGGCCTGGCACTGCGCCAGGCGCTGGTTCGCTCGACCCGACTCGCGTGATCGGCTTCACCGCGCCCTGGGCGCTAGTGGGACTTGGGGCGGCGGCCATTCCTCTGCTGCTCCATCTCTTTGCCCGTCGCGAGCCACCGACCCTGGTGTTTCCCGCGACGCGCTATCTCGCCGAAACCGCCCGGGCCCACCATCGCCGTTTCACGCTTCAGCATTGGCTGCTGCTCCTGGTGCGCACCCTGCTCATCGCCGCGCTGGCGTTCGCCGCGGCCGGCCCCACGGTTCCCTCGGGCGGCGTGGCCAGTCATGCGCCGCGGGCCGTGGTTCTGATCCTCGACAACTCGCCCTCGAGCGGTGCCACCCTCCAGGGAACCGCCGTCTTCGATGACCTGCGCGGTGCCGTCCGGGACATCCTCCAAGCCGCCCATGCCGATGATGCGCTCTGGCTGATGACCGCGGAAGGGGTCCTTCGCCGGGGATCCTCGGCCGACCTTCGTCAGGTGGTGGACCGGGTTTCGGTGAGTCCCTGGCGCCTCGACCTCGGCGGAGCGATCACCACCGCGCGGGAGACGCTGGAGAGCCAGAAGCTGCCGGCCTCCATCGTCCTGGTCAGCGACCTCCAGGCCAGCGCCGTGTCAGCCGCGGCGAGACCCCCGACGCTACCGCTGGTGGTGATCCGCCCCGATCGCGCCCCGGTTCCCAATCTCGGCGTTGCGGCACTCTTGCCGGGAAGGCAGCCGTGGGGTCCGGAAGGCGGGAAGGTCAGCGTGGCCATCTCGGGCGATCCGGAGCGGCGAGCCGCGCTCTCGGTGCGATTCGGCAACCGGGCGCCGCGGCAGCAGCTGGTCCAGGGGGGCGCGACCGTGGCGGTGGCGAGCGGCGCGCTGGCGCCCGGGTGGTGGGTGGTGCGAAGCGAGCTCGAGCCGGATGAGCTCCGGCTGGACGACGTGCGGCTCGGGGCCGTGCGGGTTATGCCGCCGGCCCGCGCCGCCTGCCGGGCCGAAGACCGCTTCCTCTCGGTCGCCTGCGACGTGCTGGTCAACAACGGCCGCCTGGTCCGGGGCAACGACGTGTCGGTTGGGTGGCTCGGCCCGGCGGCCTCGATCGTTCAGCCACCCGAAGACCGGGCCGGAGCAGGGGCCGTGAACCGGGCGCTCGCCGCGCGGGGGATTCCCTGGAGCTACGGTGATCCCGTCCCCGGCGCGACCATGACCGACAGCGGCGCAGTGCTCGGGCGTCACACCGTCGAGCGACGGCTTACCCTGCTGGGCCCTCCCGCCGGGAGCCGCCGGGACGTGCTGCTCACGGTGAATGGCGCGCCCTGGCTGGTTCGAAGCGGCAACGTGCTGCTCCTCGCGAGCCGGCTGGATCCCGGCTGGACCGAGCTGCCGCTTACGGCCGATTTCCTGCCGTTTCTCGACTTCCTCGCCAATCGCGCCGTGCGAGGCCAGCTCACGATGCTCGACGCCGCCCCGGGCGACGCGGTCACGCTGCCCGCGGCCGCGACGACCCTGGTCGAAGGAGCCAGCTCCCATCCGGTCCAGGGAGTGGATCTCTACCGTCCCGCCGAGCTGGGACTCTTCTACATCCTGGCCAGCCGGGATACCATCGGCGTTCTTGCGGTCAATCCGGACCCCCGCGAATCGGTGCTGGCGCGGTCGAGCGATGCCACGGTGCGACGGCTCTGGAACGGCGCCCTCGTGGTGAGTCCGGAGAAAGCCCGCGAAGCGACCTTCGTCGCCGGGGGCCGCGCCGATCTCCGGGGATGGATGCTGGGGCTCGCGCTGGCGCTCGCGCTGGCCGACGCCTCGCTCGCGAGCCGGGGCCGGAAAGGGCGGTCCCCCTCGTGATCGAACCGCTCTTCAGCAGCTTCGGCCGAACTCCCTTCGCCCAGGACCTGGTCGAGCGGCTTCCCGGCGCCTCGGGAGTGCTCCGGCTCTCGGGGCTCTCCGGGTCGAGCGGCGCGGTGATGGTGGCATGGCTCGCCGAGCGGTTTCCCCAGCGGATTCTTGCGGTGGTCGCCGCCACACCCGCGGAAGCAGAACGCTGGCTTGCCGACCTGGCCATCCTGACCGGGCAGCCGATCGCGCTCTATCCGCAGCGGGAGGGTCTGGGTGAAACGGAGCCCCATTTCGAGATCGCCGGGGAGCGGATCGAAACTCTGGAGGCGCTGCTGCGGGGACAGCTGCGGATCCTGGTCACCACCGCGCGCGCCAGCGCGGAAAAGACGCCGATGCCGGACGCGCTGGAACAGCTCCGGCTTCCGCTCCAGGCCGGCAAGCATCACCCGCTCAGCGAGCTGATCACCCGGCTCGAAGCCATGGGATACCGCCGGGTACCGGTGGTGACCGAGGTGGCCGAGTTCAGCGTCCGGGGCGGGATCGTCGATCTCTACGGATTCGGCATGGCCGCGCCGACCCGGCTGGAGTGGTGGGGCGACGACATCAGCTCGATGCGGTCGTTCGACCTCACCAACCAGCGGAGCGGCGAGGAAATTCGCGAGGTGACGGTGCTTCCCCTGTCGGTCGGTCGGGAGAAAATGGGGTCAGACTCCTTTTCCGCTCCATCGAAAAGGAGTCTGACCCCATTTTCCCCGACCTTGGACCGGAAGACCCTCCTCGATCTTCTTCCCGCCGATACCCTGGTGTTCGAAGAAACCAGCCACCCGAACGCCGAGGAAGTGCTCCGGGCCTGGAAGGAGGCCGAGCACCATCTCGACATCGCGCGGCGGCTGGGAGAATCGCCGCTCCGGCGGGAGGAGCTGTTCGCGGAACCGGAGCAGCTGGTCGCGGTCCCTAACCCGCTTCCCCCGGGTGCTCCTCCGGGAAGAGCGACCCGACCTCCAGGCCGGCTTCCTTCCGCCCGAGCCGGTCGACCGGAACCTGGGCCGGCTGCGGGCGATCCTCCAGGGCGCGCCCGACCCTCATCCTGTGCGACAACGCCGGCCAGCTCGAGCGGCTCGACGAGCTGCTCCACGAGGGGGGCGGGCCCGCCTCCTCCGCCATGCTCGCGGTCGGCGCGCTCGACGGCGGGTTCGTCATGCCGACGCTCCGGGTGCTGACCGACCACGAGATTTTCCGGCGGGCCCGCCGGCTCCGGCGGGCCCGCCGCTACCGCCAGGCCGCGCCCTCGCTGGTTACCGGGGCGCTGACCCAGGGCGACTACGTGGTGCATCTCGATCACGGGATCGGGATCTATCGCGGGCATCCAGACCATCATGGCGGGGGAGGCGGTGATCGAGGCCGCCGTGGTGGAATACGAGGGCGGCGACCGGCTCAACGTCCCGCTCTACCGGCTCGACCAGCTCGAGCGATACCGCGCCGCCGGCGAAGACGGCGACCTGGCGCCGCCCAAGCTGCACCGGCTGGGCGGCACCGCCTGGCGCAAGCAGCGGGAGAAGACCCGCGCGGCGATCCGGCTGATGGCGGCGGAGCTGCTGGATCTGTACGCGCGGCGGAAGATCGTCCCGGGTTATGCCTTCCCCCCCGATACCCGCTGGCAGCGCGAGCTGGAATCGTCGTTTCTCTACGAGGACACCGCGGATCAGCGCAAGGCCACCGAAGACGTCAAGCGCGACATGGAGCGGGCGATCCCGATGGACCGGCTGCTGGTGGGCGACGTGGGATACGGCAAGACCGAAATCGCGGTCCGGGCGGCGTTCAAGGCGGTGCAATCGGGGAAGCAGGTGGCGGTGCTGGTGCCCACCACCATTCTGGCCGACCAGCACGGGCGGACCTTCGCGGAGCGGCTGGCCGATTATCCGGTCAAGGTCGTGGTGCTGTCCCGCTTTCTCTCGGCCCGGGACCAGAAGAAGGTGCTGGCCGAGGTGGCAGCGGGCACCGCCGACGTGGTGATCGGCACCCACCGGCTGCTTTCTCCCGATGTGCAATTCAAGGATCTCGGGCCTGCTGGTGGTGGACGAGGAGCACCGGTTCGGGGTCCGGCACAAGGAGCGGCTCAAGGAGCTCCGCCTTGCGGTGCACGTGCTGACCCTGACCGCGACCCCGATCCCGCGGACCCTGCACATGTCGCTCGCCGGGTTACGGGACCTGACCCTGATCGAAACCCCACCCCGGGACCGCTCGCCGATCCTGACCTTCGTCGAGCCCTGGGACGACGCCCTGCTGGAAGAGGCGGCGGCCCGCGAGCTCGACCGGGGCGGCCAGGTCTTTTTCGTCCACAACCGGATCGAGACCATCGAGACCATCGCGGCCCGGGTCCGGCGGCTCGCGCCCCGGGGGCGGATCGAGGTGGCGCACGGGCAGATGGCCGCGGAGACGCTCGAGCGGGTTATGCTCGCCTTCGTGCGGGGCGAGGTGAACATCCTGGTCTCCACCATGATCGTCGAATCCGGGCTCGATGTTCCCAATGCGAATACCATGATCGTGCACGATGCCCACCGGCTCGGCCTGGCCCAGCTCTACCAGCTCCGCGGCCGGGTGGGCCGGAGCCACCGCCGGGCCTACTGTTACCTGCTCACCCCCGATGTCATGGATCCGGCCGCGGAGGATCGGCTCAAGGTGCTCGAGCATCATACCGATCTCGGGGCGGGGTACCGCATCGCCCTCAAGGACCTGGAGATTCGTGGAGCGGGGAACCTGCTCGGCGCGGAACAATCGGGGCATGCCCACGCGGTCGGCTTCGATCTGTACCTGCGCTGGCTGGAAGAAACCGTGCAGGGCCTCAGGGCCCAGGGCAAGACCCTCGAAGAAGCCCAGCCGCCCGAGGTCGTTTTCGATGGCGCCGCCGCCATTCCGGACCACTACGTGGCCGACGAGGACACCAAACTGGACCTCTACCGCCGACTGGCGCGGGCGACCCGGTCTGGCGAGATTTCAGAGTTGCGTCAGGAACTGCGGGAACGCTTCGGGCCCTTGCCAGTCGAAACCCAACGGCTGCTCGATCTGGGGACTCTCCGGGTGCTGGGAGCCGAACTGGGCATCCAGCACATCCTGGTGCGTGGAGACGAGGCGCGGATCACCTTCCGGACCGGGGCGGCTCCCCGGCTGGCCCGGCTGACCGCCGCCCTCGATGACGTTCAATTGGCGGCGGATGTACGTCGCACCGTTCCCCTCGCTCTGCGATTGGTCCGCTTGGGCGGAGAAAGCCTGACGCCCGCGCTGGTGCGGGCCCTCGACAAGGTCACTGGAACTCATGAGCAGATCTCGAACCCCTAACCTTCTTCCCCCCTCCCCGATGCGCCGTCTTGGCTGGATCCTGACGCTCGCCGTCCTGACCGGTTGCGCGAGCTTCCGCGACACCTTCACCTCGCATTCCGAAACCGCGGCCCGAGTCGGTTCGCGCGAGCTCAAGTCCTCCGCGGTGGCGGAAATCATCACCCGGCTGGGCGGACCCAACGCCAGCCCGGAAGCCGCCGCGGCCATCACCGGGATCTGGGTGGACTTTCAGCTGTTCGCCAGCCACATCGCCGACGGGAAGGCCGAGCATGATTCGGCGTTCATGGACCGGGTGATCTGGACCCAGGTGGCGCAGTACAAGATTTCGGCCTGGCATGACACCCTGCTGGCGCACCGGGGAGAAATCTCCGCCGAGGGGATCGACAGCATGTACTCCGGCGATGAGATCCGCCTGTTCCAGCACATCCTGGTCCGGCCCAAGGGCGCCACCGCGGCCGATACCGCGAGCGCCAAGGCGGACATCGCCCGGATCGCCCAGCAGGCCAAGACCGGCGATTTTGCCAAGCTGGCCAAGCAGTACAGCGCCGACCCGGGCAACAAGGATGACGGCGGGTACCTGCCTCCTTCGCCCCGCGGCAGCTTCGTGCCGGAGTTCGAATCGGTGGCCTGGGATCTCAAGCCGGGCCAGGTGAGCGGAGTGGTGCAGACGCCCTTCGGCTGGCACGTGATCCGTCGCCCGCCCCTCGCCGAGGCCCGGGCCCGGTTCGAGCCCGCGGTGCGGCAGCGTCACGTCGCGCACCTCGACTCCCTCTACATCGCCGGTCTGCTCGACCAGAGCCACATCGAGATCAAATCCGGTGCGCCCGCCGCGATCCGGTCCGCCACCAAGGACATGGCGGGCGCCGCCAAGTCCGGCAAGGTCCTCGCCAGCTACAAGGGCGGCAACCTGACCGTGCGCGACATGAGCCGGTGGCTGGCGAGCTACCCCTCGCAGACCATGAACCAGATCCAGGAAGCGGCCGATTCCGTCGTCGACAACCTGGTGAAATTCCTGGTCCAGAATCAGCTGCTGCTGGAGAAGGCGGATTCCGCCGGGGTCACCATTGCGGCGGATATGCGGGCCAACCTGGTTTCCCAGCTGAAGAGTCAGGTCGAGGAAGTGAAGGCCGCGAGCGGGCTCGATACCCCGGCGCTCTCCGACACTGCCAAGACCACTCCGGCCGATCGGGAGCGGATCGCGGGCGAAAAGATCGACGACTATTTCAAGCGGCTTACCAGCAATCAGGCCCAGTTCCGGCCGGTTCCGCCCACCCTGTCGGCGGAGCTTCGCGCCACCGGCGATTACAAGATCTACGATTCGGGGATCGCGAAGGCGGTCGAGCTGGTGAACGCCGCGGCGCAGAAGGGTGATACCGGCGCCAAGGCGCCGCCGGCCGCGCCGGGACTCCAGCCCGCGCCCGGCGGGCCGCCGACGCCGGGAGGCCAGAAGCCGTGATCCGGGCCGCGCTGCTCCTTCTCGGAGCCGGCGCGGCGAGCGTGGTGGGGCCTCCCGCTGCGATCGCCCAGCGACAGGCTCCGGCTGGTGCGGATTCGGTGGTCGATCGGATCGTGGCGGTGGTAGGTTCCCGTGCCGTCACCCGCTCCCAGGTCATGGAGCGAATGTTCCAGGGCACCCTTCAGGGTGGCCCGCCGCCGACCGATCCGGCCGAGCGGGCCAAGATGGAAAAGGAAATCGTCGCCGCGCTGGTCAATGAAGAGCTGCTGGTGCAGGAAGCCGGACGCGACACCGCCATCAAGATCCTCGAGGAAGACGTGACGAAGGCGGTGGACGCGAACATGCGCGCCACCCGTCAGCGGTACACCAACGAGAGCGCCTACCAGCACGATCTCCGGGTTGCCGGGTTCGAAACCGCCGATGAGTACCGGCTCTGGCTCACCGAGCAGCAACGCCGCACCTTCCAGATTCGCGATCTGATGCAGCGGCTTCAGGCGGGCGGCAAGCTCAAGTCGGTGGCGCCCACCGAGCACGAAATCCGGGAATACTTCGACGAGCACCATTCCTCCTTCGGCAAACGATCGGAGACGGTGTCGTTCCGCCAGATCATCATCGGCCCCAAGCCCAAGGCGGCGGCGCGGGACCAGGCTCGCGCGCTGGCCGACTCGATTCTGCTCGAGCTGCGCAAGGGTGGGGACTTCGCGACGGCGGCGCGCCGCTTCAGCATGGATCCGCAGAGCAAGGAAAACGGGGGCGATATCGGCTGGATCCGGCGGGGCATCGGGCTGGACCAGCGCTTCGAGGACGTCGCGTTCGCGCTCCGGCCCGGGGTCATTTCCGAGCCGGTGGAGACCCCGTTCGGCTTTCATCTGATCCAGGTGACCCGGGCCCAGCCCGCCGAGGTGCAGGTGCGGCACATCCTGATCCGGCCCGCGCTGGACCAGGAGGATGCCGACAGCGCGCTGCACATCGCCCAGCAGGTCCGGGAAGCCCTGGGACGAGGCGCGTCGTTCGATTCCCTGGCTCGGCTGTATCACGACAAGGCGGAGGAGCGGGATCTCGACGGCATTCCGGTGGACGCCCTGCCGCAGAGCTACAAGGACGCGATCGACGGCGTCGCGCCGGGCCAGGTGAGCGAGATCTTCACGCTCCAGGAGCCGGGCGACCCGACCCGGGGCAAGGACGCCATCGTCCTGATCGACAGCCGGGCCCCCGCCGGCGACGTGCGCTACGAAGACGTCAAGGAGCAGATCCGGAGTCTCCTCGCCCAGCAGCTGACCCAGGATCGCTATCTCGAGCGCCTGAAACAGGCCACTCTGGTCGAGCTCAGAAGCCCATGATCGACTCGCCGCGCCTCGCCGTGACCCTGGGCGATCCGCGCGGCATCGGACCGGAAGTGATCGCCGGCGCCCTGGCGCGGGTGGGCGAGAGCGTGCGGGTTACGCTGGTCGGCGCCGAGGATCAGATCGCCCCGATTCCCGCGGCGAGCCGGGTGAGTGTCGGGGCCTGGCGGACGGGGCAGGGCACCGCGCTCCGGGCCGGCCAGATCGCCGGCCATGCGATCCAGCGGGCGGTGGCCCTCGCGCTGGGCGGCGAAGTGGATGGGATCGTGACCGGCCCGGTCGAGAAGCATGCGCTGCACCTGGCCGGCTTCACCTATCCGGGACAGACCGAGTGGCTGGGACGGCTCGCGGGCGGAGTCGAGACCGCGATGATGCTGGTGGCCGGACCGGCGGAGCGGCCGCTCCGGGTGGTCCTGGTCACCACCCACGTGGCGTTGCGGGATGTCCCGGTCCTGTTGACCCGGGAGCGGATCGTCCGGATCGGCAACATAACCCGCGCCGGTCTGATCGAACGGTTCGGGATCCGGGAGCCCCGGCTGGTCCTCTGCGCCCTCAATCCCCATGGCGGTGAGCAGGGCCTCTTCGGCGACGAAGAGGAACGGATTCTCCGGCCCGCGGCCGAAACCCTCGGCGCGGCGGGACCCCTCCCCGCCGACACTGTCTTCGTCCGGGCGCTCCGGGGAGAGTTCGACGCCGTGCTGGCGCCCTATCACGACGTGGGAATGACCGCGGTCAAGGTGGCGGGATTCGGGTCGGGGGTGAACGTGACCCTGGGGTTGCCGTTCGTGCGGACCTCACCGGATCATGGCACCGCGTTCGACATTGCGGGACGGGGCGTGGCGGATCCTTCCAGCATGATTGCCGCCCTGCAACTTGCGGCCCGGCTGAGCTCTCCGGATGGGCCAGCTTCGGGATAGTCATCCACAGATGACACGGATGACACGGATTCGGACTGTTTGAAAAACGGAACAGCCAAAAAAAAAGAAACAAAAAAAGAAACAAAAAAGAAACAAAAAAAAGAAACAAAAGAGGGGGGCGGATGGCTGGCCTGGCACGGAGTCAATCCCTGTCATCCGTGTCATCTGTGGATGAAACGACTAGGTGACGATCCGGATCGAAGCGACCCGCCGCCCCTCCATCTCGGCGACTTCGAGCAGACGGTTCCCGGCGGTCACCCGGTCGCCCACCCGGGGTAGCCGCCCCAGCTGCCCGAAGACCCATCCGCCGATCGTGGTGTAGTCCGCCTCGCTCAGGGTCTCGTCGTACTCGGTGTTGAAATCGGAAACCGGTGTCGCGCCGTCGAGGGTGGCGCCGGCGGGATGGTCGATCCGCTCGGCGGCGTCGAACTCGTCCACGATGGGCCCCACGATCTCCTCGAGCAGATCTTCCATCGTCACCACCCCGGCGGTGCCGCCGTACTCGTCGAGCACCACCGCCATGTGGGATTTCATCCGTTTCATATCCACCAGCACGTCCTCCACCTCGCGGGTGCCCGGCACGAAGAGTGGGGTACGCATGAAGTCCTTCACCACCGCCCCGGGCCGCTGCCGTATGGCGAGGAGCAGGTCCTTGGTGTGGACGATCCCGGCGATCTCGTCGAGCGATTCCTGATAGACCGGATAGCGGCTCTTCTTGGCCTCCGAGGCAACGTCCGCGGCGGCTTCGA
This sequence comes from uncultured Gemmatimonadales bacterium, assembly GCA_963841505.1. Classification (GTDB taxonomy): domain Bacteria; phylum Gemmatimonadota; class Gemmatimonadetes; order Gemmatimonadales; family GWC2-71-9; genus JABFSM01. Next base: position 108,429 of record CAWJCZ010000009.1, on the reverse strand, counting down.
CCGTGGCGTCGGCCGGGAGCGCCACGATCTCGGTGCGCGGTGTCATCACCTCTTCGGCGGTCTTCTCGCTGAACTCGAACACCCCCGCCAGCATCCGGGCGTCCTCCTCGGGGAGGCGGCCCTCTTCCTCGCTCTGCTCGACCAGCATCCGGATCTCTTCCACCGAATGCACCCGCTCCCTCGCGGTGGACGACTTGACGCCCATGGCGCGCAGGGTGGCGTTGGAGAGGGCTTTGAGAACACGGATCGGCCCCGCCATCACCCAGGAGAAGCCCATCAGGGGGACCACGAGGAAGGTGCTCAACCGCTCGGGGTTGAGCAGCGCGATGGTCTTGGGCACCAGCTCACCTAACACGATGTGAAGCACCGTGATCAGGGAGAAGGCGATCGCCACCGCGATGCCGTGCGCGGTGACTTCGCGGATCGCGTTGGGGAACCGGCCGAGCCCGGCTTCGAGCAGCTTGGCGATGGCGGGCTCGCCAATCCATCCGAGCCCCAGGGAGGCCAGGGTGATGCCGAGCTGGGTGGTGGAAATGGTCCGGTCGAGCGATTGAATGGCCCGGAGCGCCAGCATAGCTTTGCGGTTGCCGTTCCGGCCCATCTCCTCCAGCCGGGTGCGGCGCGCCGATACCAGCGCAAACTCGGCGGCGACGAAGAAGGCGTTCGCCACCACGAGGCCCAGAACCGCGAGGAGGCCTACCATGGAGGCTCCATAGCTACGAAGGTAAGCGATTCCATCCCCCGGCGGCTCACCATCGTGCTCGCCATTACCGCGTTTTTCATGGTGGTGGAATTCGTGGCGGGGTTGATCAGCGGATCGCTGGCGCTGGTGGCCGATGCCGGTCACATGCTGACCGATGTCGGCGCCCTTGGACTTTCGCTGTTCACCATGATCCTGGCGCGGCGGCCTCCCGATCTCAAACGGACCTACGGCTATCTGCGGTGGGAAATCCTCGCTGCGCTGATCAACGGCGCCGTGCTGTTCGGGCTTTCCGCCTGGGTGGTTTACGAGGCGATCACCCGGATCGCGCATCCTCAACCGATCGAGACCACGCTGTTCCTGATTGTGGCCCTGGTCGGGCTGGTGGCGAATCTGGTATCGCTCACCCTCCTCCATGGAGCCCAGGACCACTCGCTCAACGTGCGGGGCGCCTATCTCCACATCATGGGCGATGTGCTGGGCTCGGTGGCGGCGCTGGCTGCCGCGATCGTGGTGTTGCTCACCGGGTGGACCCTGGCCGATCCGATCGTGTCGGTCCTGCTTTCTCTCCTGATCCTGTTCAGCGCGTGGCGGCTGCTTCGGGAGAGCACCGACGTGCTGCTCGAGACGGTTCCCCGGCACCTCTCGCTCGAAGACGTGCGGGACCGCATGCTCGAGGTGCCGGGGGTTCGCGGGGTCCACGATCTCCACGTCTGGACCGTCACCAGCGGCGTGGTGGCCATGAGCGGGCACGCGGTGGTGCCCGAGCTCTCGGCGCACCCGGCGGCGCTCGCGGGCCTGCGGGGGACGCTCACCCGGATCGGGATCGGGCATGCGACGATCCAGCTCGAAGTGGCGGATGAGTGTGGAGAGGGGGATTGTCTCGAGCCGCTCACCCCGATCGAGACGTCGCACGGCCACCGGCACCTTCCCGGACACCGGCATACCCACTGAGCGGGGTTGCGGGGCAGGAAGGCCCGTCTTATCTATGCCGCTCGACCGTCGGCCAGTAAGAGGGAAATTGGGGTCAGACTCCAATTAGCTCCAACCAGTCACCGGAATGTGATCAGTCCCGCTAATTGGAGTCTGACCCCAATTTCCCGATCGGCCAAGAGGCAGCGTCAGTGAATATCCGGAATATCGCCATCATTGCACACGTCGACCACGGAAAGACAACCCTGGTCGATCAGATGCTCCGCCAGGCGGGCGTTTTCCGTTCCAATCAGCAGGTCGAGGAGCGGGTCATGGATTCGAACCCCCTGGAACGCGAGCGGGGGATCACCATCCTGGCCAAGAACACCGCGGTCCGCTGGCACGGGACCAAGATCAACATCGTGGATACCCCGGGTCACGCCGATTTTGGCGGCGAGGTCGAGCGGATCCTGCGCATGGTGGACGGGGTGCTCATCCTGGTGGACGCGGCCGAGGGCCCCATGCCGCAGACCCGGTTCGTGACCCGGAAGGCCCTCGCGCTCGGGCTTCAGCCCATCGTGGCGATCAACAAGGTCGACCGCGCGGACGCCGAGCCACTCCGGGTTCACGACGAGGTGCTGGGACTGTTCATCGATCTCGAGGCGAGCCACGCGCAGGTCGATGCGCCGTTTCTCTACACCTCGAGCCGGCATGGCACCGCGACCACCGAGGTGGAAAAGCCGGGGGTCGATCTTTCCCCGCTGTTCCAGTCGATCCTGGACCGGGTCCCCGAGCCGACCGGTGACGCCGGCGGACCGTTTCAGATGCTGATCTCCACCCTCGACCATTCGCCCTTCCTGGGGCGGCTCGGCATCGGGCGAGTCGAGCGGGGCGTCGCGCGGGTGGGAGCCCAGGTCGCAGTGCTTCCGCTGGGCGAGCCCGGTCTGGTGCCGGAAGGAGAGGGAGAGCAGAGCCGGATTACCCGGCTCTACACCTTCGACGGCCTCAACCGGATCGAGGTGGAAGAGGTGCCCGCCGGAGACATCTGTGTCGTTTCCGGGTTCGAAGGCATCGAAATAGGGAAGACGCTGACCGACCCGGAACGGCGGGAGCGCCTCGAGGGGATCGCGGTCGAGGAACCGACCATTTCGGTGGATGTCATGGTGAACAACTCGCCGTTCGCCGGGCGGGAAGGAAAATTCGTGACCAGCCGCCAGCTTCGGGAGCGGCTGTTCCGGGAGCTGGAGCGCAACGTGGCGCTCCGGGTGGACGAGACCGACTCGCCCGATACCCATACCGTCTCGGGGCGGGGAGAGCTGCATCTCGGCATCCTGATGGAGACCATGCGCCGGGAAGGGTACGAGTTCCAGGTCTCGCGGCCCCGGGTCATTACCCGCGACAGCGCCACCGGTGACCGGCTCGAACCGTACGAGGAGTTGACGATTGACGTGGCTGAGGTGTATATGGGCGCGGTGATGGAGAAACTGGGGCCCCGCCGCGCCGAGCTGGTGGAGCTTCGGAATCCCGGCAGCGGCAGTGTCCGCCTCGCCTTCCGGATTCCCAGCCGCGGGCTGTTCGGCTACCGATCCGAGTTTCTCACCGACACCCGGGGAACCGGCATGCTGCACCATCGGTTCCTCGAGTATGGTCCCTGGGCGGGGCCGCTGGCGGGGAGAAAGCGCGGGGTGCTGGTCGCCGACCGGGAGGGCGAGGTGGTGGGTTTTGCCCTGGGGAATCTCCAGGAGCGGGCCCAGATGTTCGTGGCGCCTGGCGAAGAGGTGTACGAGGGGATGATGGTGGGAGAGAACTCCCGCCCGGGGGACATGGACGTCAACGTGTCGAAGGAAAAGAAACTGACGAACATGCGAACCACCGCGTCCGACGAGAACGTGCAGCTCGAGCCGCCCCGGGAGATCAGCCTGGAGTACGGGCTCGAGTACATCGAGGAAGACGAGTTGATCGAAGTGACCCCCGCCAACGTGCGGCTCAGGAAGCGGCTGCTGGCGGCGGTCGACCGGAAACGTGCGGCGCGCGCGGCGGCCCGGGTGGCCGACGCTTCGTAGGATCACCTTCAAGTCCTGGAGAGGACCGAACCCATGCCGGCCCTGGTGGCAGCGCTGAGGGAATCTGAGCTCCGTCGGCGCTTCGACGAAGACGAGGAAGAATTCGAGGATGGCTTCTCGTTCGACGACGGGGAGGACGAGGAGCTGGAGGCCGACGAATTCGACGAGGAAGATGAGTACGGGGAGGACGAAGAAGACGCCGACGAGGAGTTCGATGATGACTTCGATCTCGACGAAGAGACCGAAGAGCGTTAGGGTTGCGTGGCCGCCAGGCCTCGGCTATGTTGTTGTCCTGCTTGGAGTTACTTGGGGCCTGTAGCTCAGGTGGTTAGAGCGCACGCCTGATAAGCGTGAGGTCGGTAGTTCAACTCTACCCAGGCCCATTCAGTCGGACAGGCGGACAGGCGGACAGACAGAACTGGTCGAGCCTCGCTGCGTGCCCGGCGGGGTTCTTCGTTCTGCGAGATGAGATGCCAATGCCTTGTTCCAGTTGGATTGCGGGGCCGTGAAGGCCAGTTAGCCGAAGCGCTTGAGCGCGGCTGTGAGGGCGTCCCGAACAGCCGAAACCGCGGTGGTCGCGGTGGACCACACTACCGCTCGATCCGTTGCCCAGTAATGGTGAGTCAGACGGTCCCGCATCCTGGCAATTGGCGACCATTCAATTTCTGGCAGATCCGTTTCCAATGCAGGGTCCGCAGCCAGTACGGCCTTGGCCGCCTCTCCCAGAACTATTACCTGGTATACGATCGCGTCTCGTAGGGCAGGATCCCGATCGAAGGCGTCCCGGCCACGCGCGGTGTACTCGACGATGACGTTGGCCGCTTCCAGCATGTGGCGCATGCGCTCGATCGCCACCGGGCGGCCCTCAGACAAGCACTGCCTCTCGGACGGCGGCCGAGCGGATCGGTTCGCGCAGCGAGTCCTCTGTGACAACATCAACCGGACGTCCCAGCAGAGCCTCCAAGCGGAGCTCGAGCCGGGCCAGGTCGATCAGGGTACGACCGGGCTCCAGCGCGACTAGGAAATCGATGTCGCTGGATTCGTGTTCCTCCCGCCTGGCGACTGATCCAAATACCCGGAGGTTGCGGGCGCCGTTCGCCGCGGCGGCGCTGAGGAGCACAGGCCGGAGGGTCTTCAGTCGCTCGATGATGCTCATAGATGAAAGGTACGTACCGTCTCCGGGGAAGCCAAAAAAGGTGCGGCCAGGGTGGAAAATCTTGGCCCCGCCCCGGTGTCGGTTCCGGTGTCGATTCAGAACGAGAAGTTGCGGTATGGCGAGCTTGGAATCCCGGCAGAACGCGCGGGCTGTCAACGACTTACGTTATGGCGTCGGATTCCAAAAGCCCGGTCAGGGACCTGATAAGCGTGAGGTCGGTAGTTCAACTCTACCCAGGCCCATTCAGACGGTCAGAACGGTCAGACGGTCAGAGAAGCTGGAAAGCCCCGCTGAGCTCCGCACGGCGGGGCTGTTGTTTTTCCGTCGATTGGCTAGGTTACATGTAACCAAGCCTCAGGGACATCTCAATGGCTTCGTCGAATCCTCCCAAGACCTCCCGCGATAAGGTGCGAAAGCACCGGGCTCGGCTCCGGCGGCAAGGCCTGCGCCCGATTCAGATCTGGGTCCCGGACGTGCGCTCTCCAGCGTTTGCTGCTCAGGCCCGCCGGCAGTCGCTCGCCGTGGCGAGGAGCCGTTACGACGATGCAGATCAGGCGTTCATCGACGCCGCCTCCGAATGAAGCGAGGAGAGATCTGGACCGTTGCCGGAGGGCCGGACTACGCCGGCAAACCTCGTCCGGCCGTGATTCTTCAGGATGACCGGTTTGATAGGACCAGCTCGGTCACAATCTGCGCATTCACTTCCGATCAGACCGACGCCCCATTGTTCAGGATCCTCATCGAGCCGTCAGAGCGCAATGGGCTCCGAACCGAAAGCCGCCTCATGGCGGACAAGATCACCACGGTTCCCAAAGCGAGAATCGGGAAGTCGATTGGGCGACTCGACGATGAGGATGAGATTCGTCTGAATCGGGCCCTGATGGTGTTTCTCGGGCTCGCTGGCGGCACGCCGAACTCCTGAAGCTCAGTTCGCTGGTGAGCGGCTGAGGTTGAGATCGAAGGCGGTGTTGCGTAGGTCGGTAGTTCAACTCTACCCAGGCCCATACAGTCGGACAGGCGGGCGGACGGACAGGCGGACAGTGGAACCGGAAGCCCCGCTGAGTCCAGCTCGGCGGGGCTCTTTTCTGGGGTGAAGGGCCACTATTTCTTCCGGGCAGCTCCGGGTGGAGAGTTTTTCGGAGCCTCTTTACCCCGGATCACCGCGTCCCTTTCTCGGATCATCTCCAGGATCCTGAGCTTCTCGGCGAACGGTCTGGCCGCTGCCCGCTCGCGGAGCAGCTTCTTGTCAGGACGGTTTGCGGGTCGCCCGGGATCATGCCTCATCGATGAAAAGTCGCTTGAACTGTTGCCACTTCGCAACCAGCCCCGTTCGCTCGACGATAGCCTCGAACCGATCCCGGTCGAAGCCGCTCCAATCAAGGAACTGGGTCAGACGGATCCGGTCTTTCGGCCGTCCCGCATCGCCTCCTCCAGAAGTTGCCCCGCGGCCGGCAGGAGCTGGACAGGCCAATCGCCAATGATCAGATGCTCGCCCTCGACCCTGGCTCCACGGCTGACGAGGAAGTCATACACCGGCCCCAACGGCGCGAGTGAGGCCACCGAATCCGACCGAAAGACCACGAACACGTCGATATCCTGCGTTGCCGCGGGTTCGACATAGCGGACTGCCCCGACAGCCCCGCCTAGAGCATAGTCCTCAACTATGCCCGCCGTCCGAAGCGCCTCCAATTCGGCAAAGACCTGCTTGATCGACATACCTCACCTCGGAAACAAGTCCAATACCTACTCCAGATTCAGTCTAACCGGCCTGGCATCGGACCCCCGCTGCCCCTGTCAGTTCCAGATTCAACTCTACCCAGGCCCATTCAGCGCTCGCTCGAGCGCCGCCAACACCGGCTCGACATCATCGGTCACAATCCGCCAGACGATATCCGGATCCACATGGTCGTACCCATGTACGATCCGGTTCCGCATCCCGATCATCTGGGCCCAGGGAAATTCGACGTGGGCCTCCCGATACGCCGCAGACACCCGGCTCGCTGCTTCGCCCAGGACCTGAATCAAATGGAGAAGGGCGAGCTGGAGCACCTCGTCTTTCTCGAACGCCTTGCGGGTGCGACCTCGCACCAGCCCGCGAATCCGGCGCACGGTGTCGAGCATCTGCTCCAGGGTCGACCGGTCATCATGCATGGTAGAGAGGGACCTTCTCCAGGGTGATCCGCTCCCGAAACCCCGGGGTAAGGCCACGAAGCGTGACCAGGTCGACCGGCCTGCCAAACACTCTTCCCAGCTCCTCTGTCAGGGTGACGATCCCGAAACCCGGCGTCATCCCCGACTCGAACTCGGCGAGCAGATCCACGTCGCTCCCCGGGCCGGCCTGGCCGCGAGCCGCGGACCCGAACAAGGCCAGCGACCGGATGTGAAATCGTCGGCAAATCGAGGCGAGCTTGTCCCGATCGACCGGCGGAATCGTCGATGTGCGCTTGCCGGGAGGGACCCCGGGTTCGCGAAGCGTCACTCCAGGCTCTGGTCTCGCCGACGCCTCGAGGACCGTGAGGAGCTCGGCGTTCAGGCTCCTCCGGTTCCGCACGGCCGCCTTCCTGAAAAAGTCCAGGGTCGCGTCCCGCACCCCCCGAATCGTGATGGTTCGCTCTGCCATGACTGCAATATGACATCATAATAGAACTATCACAAGCGAATGTGCGAACCGAATCGTCATTCCTCGTCCCTCCCGCTTGCCGGAAGCCGCCGGCAGCACGATCACCTGAGGAGGACATCATGCAAGTCAAGGATCCGGTATGCGGAATGATGATCGACGATCAGACCGCCGAGGCCAAGTCGACCTACCAGGGCAAGACCTACTATTTCTGCAGTGAGGAATGCAAGAAGAGTTTCGATGCGGATCCCGCCAAGTACACCGCGGGCGCGGAAGCCGGCGTCAATCGTTAGCCGGATACTGGTTCTGAGGGACCGAAGGCCGCCTGGAAAACCGGGCGGCCTTTCGCTTATGAGTGAGTCTCCCACCGGATACCGCTGCAACCAAATCCCTTGTCCTGACGTCTGATCTCCCGTATCTCTCGGTAACCGAGAGGAGAGCATGGGCACTGAACAGGCCGATATCCTTCGCGGCACCCTGGACCTGCTGATCCTCCGGATCCTGCACCAGGACCCGATGCATGGCTGGGGGATCTCCGAACACATCCAGCACGTATCCCAGGATGCCCTGCGCGTCGGCCAGGGCTCCCTCTACGCCTCGCTCCATCGGCTGACCCGCGAAGGCTGGATCCGCTCCTATTGGGCCGAGACCAGAAACGGTCGCCGGGCTCGCTACTACGCCCTAACCAAAGACGGTGCCCGGCAGCTCGAGGTGGAGACGGCGCACTGGCACCGGCTTGCCAACGGGGTCGCGCGGATCCTGGCGGCCACTTGACCGTGCTCCGGCGCTGGATCCGCAATGGGGCTTTTCGGCTCAGGACGGTGCTCCGCCTGGGCACCTCGGAACGGGAGCTCGGAGAAGAGGTCGCCTTTCACCTGCAGATGGAAACCGAAAAGCTGGAGCGACAGGGAATGAACCCCGTTGAAGCGGCGCGGATTGCGCGGCTTCGATTCGGCGGGGTGGCCTATCAACAGGAACGGGCCCGGGAGGCCTGGGGGATCGCCATGCTGCGTGATTTCTTCGATGACCTGCGTCACACGCTCCGGCAATTCCGCCGGCGCCCGGGAGTCAATCTCCTCGCCCTGCTCACGCTGGCGCTGGGACTTGGCGCCACCGCAGCGTTGTTCGGCGCGGTGCGGGGGCTCCTCCTCCGGCCGCTGCCCATAACCCGCGAGGCCGAGCTCCGGATCTTCTGGAACGACTGGGATTGGCGTGGGGTCGAGCTCGATTTCGTGCGGGAACGGATGCAGGCCTTCTCCGGCCTCGCCGCCTACACCGCCGAGGGATACACCTACCGGACCTCCGCCGGCAGCAGCGTGGTGCTCACCGGGCTGACTTCCGCGGACTTCTTCGATGTGCTCGGCGTCCATCCGATGTTGGGACGCACCTTCGTTCGCGGCGAGGATCGTCCCGGCGCCGAGCCCGTGATGGTGTTGAGCTGGTCGATGTGGCAGCAGGAGCTGGGGGGAGACCCTGGCGTCCTGGGGAAGCGCCTTGTCCTCGATGGCATCTCCCACCACGGTGATCGGCGTCATGCCCCGGGGCTTCTTCTTCCCCTCGCCGGACTTCCGGGCCTGGCGTCCGCTGGACCTCGATCCGGCCTCTCCGGTCTATCAGGGGCGCGGCTGGCTGGTGGCCTTCGGGCGGGTCAAGCCGGATGCGAGTCCCGGCGTCGTGAACGGCGACGTGCAGGCGATCGCGAAGGCCCTGGGCGAGCGCTTCCATTACGCCAAAGCCTGGGACAAGAGCGTGGGGGCCTCGGTGCGCTCGGTCCGCGAGTACCTCCTCGGCAACGTGAAGCCGGCGCTTCTCCTCCTGCTCGGTGCAGTGGCCCTCTTGCTGCTCATCGCCTGCGCCAACACCGCTGCCCTGGTGCTGGCGCGGACCACGGACCGGACCGGGGAGCTGGGGCTTCGGGTGGCGCTGGGCGCGGGCCGGGGGCGATTGATCCGTCAGATCATCACCGAGTCGGTCACGCTATCGCTGCTCGCGGGAGTGGCTGGAGCCCTGATTGGCGCGGCGCTCTTCCAGACGCTGGTCACCAGTCTCCCCTTGAGCAACGGATTCACTGAAGCAATCTCACTCGATTGGACCACGTTCGCCGCGGGCGCGTCCCTCGCGCTGCTCATCGGACTCCTGGTTTCCGCGATTCCGGTGCGTCACCTGCTTCAGGGCCGGCTTTCCGGGTTAGGTGGCGAACGGGTGATCGGAACTCGCCGAGGGCCGGGGCGGGCGCATGCCGTGCTGGTCGGAGCGGAAGTCATGCTCGCCGTTCTCCTGGTGAGCGGCGCGACACTCCTCATTCGCTCGGTCGACCGGCTCTATGCGGTCGATCCCGGTTTCGATCCCCGGGGGGTGGTGACCGCCACACTGGTCGCGAGCGGGCAGGAGATGGATGCCCCAGCGCGCTGGAGTTTCTACCGCGCCGTTCTCCAGCAATCGAAAACCCTGCCCGGGGTGCAGTCGGCGGGATACACCAATCGGTTGCCGATCCAGGAAGGGGGCTGGCAGGGTCCGGTGGAAATCGAATCCCGGCCCGACCTGCGAGGAGCCGACCGTCCCAACAGTCTCTACCGGATCGTCACCCCTGAGTTTCTCCGGACCATGGGGATGGACATCAAGGCCGGCCGCGGGATCGAGCCGGGTGATATCGAGGGCCGGCCCCGGATCGCCCTGGTCAGCGAGTCGTTCGCGCGGAAGATGTGGCCGGATCGGGACCCGGTGGGACAACGGGTCCGTTCGACTGCGCAGAGCGACTCGGCCTGGCTCACCGTCGTGGGGACCGTGGAAGAAACCCGGATGCTCACCATGACCGGCGACAACCCGATGGTGCTCTATGTCCCGTGGGATCAATCCGGGTTTGCCGGAGAAGGTCTCAAGCTCGTGCTCAAGACTTCCGAGGATCCGGCCATCATCGTCCCCGCGATCCGGCGGCTGGTGCGGGGGCTGGACAACCGGGTGGCGGTGACCCGTCCCGAATCCATGGAGGAGGTAGTGCGCTCGGCGCTGGCCCAGCCGATTCAGCTGCGCTTCTTCCTCACCCTGTTCGGCGGTCTCGCGCTGCTGCTCGGGAGCGTCGGGGTCTATGGTGTGGTGGCTTATGCGGTCACCCGGCGACAGGTGGAGTTCGGGATCCGGATGGCGCTGGGCGCCGCGCCGACCCGGGTGATCGGCGAGGTGGTGGGCGGCGGCATGGTCCCGGTCGCGGCGGGCGTGGTGGGGGAATCCTGATCGCCCTCGGGACTGTCCCGGCTGCTGGAGCGGTTTCTCTATGGGGTCGCCGCCGCGGATCCTATGAGCCTTGGCCTGGCGGGAGTCGCGCTGCTGGGCGCCGGCGCGCTGGCGGCGCTGATACCGGGATGGCGGGCGGGCCGGGTGAATCCGGTGGAAGCGCTCCGTTCGGAGTAAGGATCCTCCGGGTTAGGTGAGGCCCGCCTCCCGCAGAAGACGCGCCCGCACCCGCTCCACCCGCTGGGTCTGTCCCGGGGCGGGGAACCGCTCGTAGAACCCTTCCCGGCGAAAATCGCGGGTCAGGTCCGACCAGGGGGCGAACGCTCCGGCCAGCGGAGCATCGAGCGGGGTTCCCGGCGCGATGCTCAGGCGGTCGGCGTGGTCGATCACGTCGGCGCCGATCCGAAGCAGGGCCTTGATGGTGACGTCGCGGGTGACCATGAAGCGCTTGTTGTCTCCCCAGGCTTCCCCGAACGCGTTCCGGGCGGCACGCAGCACGTCCCGGATCAGCCCGTACCCCCGGTCTTCGCTGCGGCCCCGGCCGTCGGTGATCCAGGGCTCCGCCTGCTTGCGGGTGACCAGCCGGTAGACCTCACCATACGCCTGGGCCTGGTTGATCCAGAGGTCCTGCTGGGAACGGCCCCCCAGCATGTTGATGTGGTAGCGCAGGGGCGAGTCGCCATCTTCATAGAGGCGGCGCACCAGCCGAGCCGCGTATTTCTTGAGATCGTCGGTGCCCCATTCGATCCGCTCGTAGAGATCGATGATGTGGCTCTTGTTGATCCGGGTATGGGTCGAGTTGATCACCACGAACATTTCGGTGGCGAATTCGGCGGTCTTCCCGTCGAACACGATGCAGGGAACCTCGACGTTGCGATTCGCGTCCGGCTCGGACAGGTAGAAGTGCAGACCGGCCAGGCGGTGCTGTCCGTCGATGATGAGGAACGGTTTGTCCGGCTCGGAGAGATGCCCGATGCGATCCTGTCCGGAGAGGCTCCGGAAGGAAAGGCGTTCGGGAGAAAAGAGGAGCACCGCGCCGGGGATGACCGGCTGGTCCGCTTCGGTGCGATAGAAGTCGCGGATCTGGTGGACCTTGCGACGACTGAGCTGGCGCTGGAAGGCGTCGGTGGCCCCCTCGATCCCCCGGATGAAGCGCTCGACGTCGTCGGGCTCGCCGCGGGCGACCTCTCCACCAACCTGTTCACCCCGGTCGCCATGGTACCGGCTGACGAAGCGCACCTTGCGGAGAAGCTCCTCCGCGGGGTAGCTCACGAAGTAGAACTCGGCGTCCTTCTGGCGCATCCTGAAGGCGAGCATGGGGCCATATCGCTGATGGGTACCCTAGAAGAGTACGGTGCCGACTCGAAACGAACCAGAGCCCGGGTTATCAGGGCGTGTGCGGGGCCGGTCAGTTCATCGTCGCCCCGGGTGCAGGCAGTCCGTGCACCTGGAGGGGTCATGATTCGGAAACTCAAATCGGGCCAGTATCGGCTCTACTCTCGCAAGAAGAACCCCAAGACCGGGAAGCGCCGGAACCTGGGAACCTTCGGGTCCCGCGCCGCCGCGGAAAAACACGAGCGCGCGGTGCAATACTTCAAACATGGCGGGTGAGATGAACACGCTCGATGTCGGCAGTCCTTTTCCCCACCTGACGATCGAAACGGTTTCCGGCAAGCCCCTGCGCCTCCCCGGCGACCTTGGCGGGGCGTACGGTATCATCCTGTTCTATCGGGGCCGCTGGTGAAGCCACTGCCGTCAGCAGTTGGCTGACTTCGAGCAGCATCGCGGCGAAATCGAAGCCCTGGGTGGGCGGATCGTCGCCGTCTCGTCAGATCCCCGGGAGGACGCGGAGTGGGCGGCCCGGGAATTTCACCTCGGTTTCCCGGTGGGGTACGGCCTCGACCCCTATGCCGCCTCGCTGACGGTGGGGTGCTATGCCGGAACTCATGAAGGATGCCGCCACGTCCAGCCGGCCGGCTTCATTCTCGATCCCGAGGGGAAGGTGCTCCACGCAGTGTATTCGAGCGGGAACGTCGGACGACTCACTGCCTCGGATGCGCTCACGGTGTTGCGGGGACGCACCTCCGCCCCGGTGTCCGGCTAGCGCGCGGCCCCACCAACGCTCTTGACCGGCGCGGCGCCAGAGCGGATACTGATGCGGTGCGCATCGCCCAGACCAACATCCAGCTCTATAACCAGCTTCGCGAGGCCGGCCGCAGGCTCGAGGAGCTGGTCGAGGTGCAACGGGCCTACGAGTTCGTTTCCACACTCTATCCGGGTTATTACCAAGCCGACGGCAAGCCGTTCGTGGCCCACCTCGTCGGCGTGGCAAGTATTCTGGCCTGGCTTGACCAGCCGGCCGAATTCCTGTCGGTGGGCCTGTTGCACAACATCTATGGCAACGGGGACTTCGGGGATGGACGCTCGGCGGGTGTGACGCCTCGGCGATCGCGGTTGATCGTCGATGCCGTGGGTGAGAAGGTTGAACGCCTGCTCAGGCGTTTTCGCGATCTGCGCATCGGCCCTGAGAATGCCGAGCGCATTCGGCGCTCGCTGCCCGAGCGGGACGAGACCGACCGGAAGCTTCTGCTCGTCGATCTGGCCGATCATCTCGAGAAGTACGTCGATCTCGGGCTCCTCTACTTTGGCGATAAGAACTGGGTATTCGGCGGCTCGGAGCGGGGCGCCGTGCTGGTTGCGATGGCGAACGATCTGGGCCAGCCGGGTCTGGCCCGGATGCTCTCCAGCGCGTTTCTCGAGGCGGAAGCCGCCACGGTTCCCTCCGAGCTGCGGGCCCCCGACGGCCGTCAGTTTCTGAAGCTGGTGGTGCCGCATTCATGCCGGCGCCGCCTCGTCCCCGGGCTGCGAGCTGGACTATCGGGTCTCCGGGCGGGCGCCGTGGCCCGAGTGCGGGCCCGTCTCCGATGAGGGCGGATCCGGGCCGATCCCACCCTCTGGTGAGCGTCATCATTCCGGTCTATAACGGGGAGCGCTTTCTCGCGGAGACCCTGCAGAGCGTGGTGTCGCAGGACTATCGCCCCGTCGAGATCCTCCTGGTGGACGATGGGTCAACCGATGGAAGCGCCGCGGTGGGGAGGAGTTTTCCGAGGTCCGCGTCATCCAGCAGGTTAGCGCCGGATGCGCGAGCGCCCGGAACAACGGGATCGATGCGTCGCGGGGCGAGTTGATCGCGTTTCTCGACGCGGATGACATTTGGCTGCCCGGCAAGCTCACCCTCCAGGTACGATATCTCGAGGACCACCCTGAAGCGGGTTTGGCGCTGACCCGGCAGCGGATCCTGCTCGAGCCGGGCCTTCCCAAGCCCACCTGGCTCAAGGATGAGCTGCTGGAAAAGGATTCGGTGGGCTGTCTGCCGAGCACCTTGATGGTATGGCGGAGTGTATTCATGAAGGTGGGCTATTTCGACTCCAGCCTCCGCCTGTCGTCGGATGCCGAGTGGTTCTTCCGAGCCAGCGACGCGGGGATCACCCGGGGAGTCGTCCAGGAGGTTCTGCTCGAGAAGAGGGTGCACTCCGCGAACCTGTCCCACCAGACCGCGGATAGCCAGGCGGCGCTCATGCAAATCGCTCGCTCCTCGATCGCGCGGAAGAAGCTCAGGGAACCAGGGCCGTGAGGCCAAACCCCCTGGTCAGCGCCGTGATCCCGGTCTACAACCGTGAGGGCTATCTACCCGAAGCGATCGAAAGCTGGCTGGGGCAGAGCTATCGTCCAGTCGAAGTGGTCGTCGTGGATGATGGCTCGACCGATCGGTCGGTCGAGGTGGCCCGCCGCTTCGGCAGCGCGGTACGCTGCGAATCGCAGCCCCATGGCGGCATCGTGGCGGCCCGAAACCGGAGCCTCCAGCTGGCCCGGGGTGCCGTACCTGGCCTTTCTCGACTCCGACGATCTGTGGGAGCAGGAACAACTCGCCGTGCAGATGGATGTTCTCCTGGACCAGCCTGGGCTGGACCAGCTCTTCGGCCACGTGCTCGAATTCATCAGCCCGGAGCTTCCGCCCGAACAGGCGTCCCGGATCCAGTGCGCCGGCACGCCCAAGCCGAGCCAGGGCCCCGGCGCCATCATCCGTTCGGATGCGTTCCAGCGGGTCGGATCCTTCCGGTCCCATGGCACGGTAGGAGAGTTTCTCGACTGGCAGATGCGCGCCACCGACTTCGGACTGACCAGCCGGATGCTGCCTCAGGTGGTGCTCCGGCGCCGGCTCCACGGGGCGAACCAGAGCTTCACCAGTCAGAGCTCCCGGCTCGACTATGTCCGGATCCTGAAAGCGTCGCTTGACCGGCGCCGGCGGCGCGAATAATCCGATGATCAGCCCGGACACCGCGCTCGGCGCCGGCGTGCACATCCCGCACCCGGAGCTGGTGAATCTCTACGGGTGCCGCATCGGAGACGAGACCCGGATCGGGAGCTTCGTCGAAATCCAGCGCAACGCGGTGGTGGGGGCCCGGTGCAAGATCTCCTCCCATTCCTTCATCTGCGAAGGGGTGGTGATCGAGGACGAGGTGTTCATCGGCCATGGCGTGATGTTCATCAACGACCGGTTCCCCCGGGCGACCACTGCCGCTGGCCACCTGCAGACCGGCAACGACTGGGAGTTGCTCCCCACCAGGGTCATGCGGGGCGCGTCGGTGGGAAGTGGCGCGGTCATCATGGGCGGCATCACGATCGGTCCTGGCGCCATGGTCGGCGCCGGAGCGGTGGTGACCCGAGACGTTCCCGGGGCGACCACGGTGATGGGCGTTCCCGCCAGGATCGCCGCCCGGATCATGATTGCAGTGGGAGTCATCGGGTTCGGATACTGGGGCCCCAATCTGGCCCGGAATTTTGCGGAGCTCGAGGGAACCGTGCTCCGGGGGGTCAGCGACAGCTCGACCAGTCGGCTCGAGCTGGCCCGGCGCCGGTACCCCGGCTGTGGCACCTATCGGGATCATCGCGAGCTGATTCAGGACAACGCGATCGACGCAGTGGCGGTGGCCACCCCGGTCTCCACCCACTATCCGATCGTGATGGAAGCCCTCGCCGCCGGCAAGCACGTGCTGGTGACCAAGCCGATGGCCGGCTCGGTGGACCAGGCCGAGCGCATGATCGAGGAAGCCGGTCGCCGGGACCGGGTGCTCATGGTCGATCACACCTTCTGCTATTCGGGAGCGGTCCGCCGGATCCGCGAACTGGTCCAGCGCGGTGAGCTGGGCGAGATCCTGTACTACGACTCGGTCCGGGTAAACCTGGGGCTGTTGCAGCATGATGTGGACGTCATCTGGGACCTCGCGGTTCACGATCTCGCCATCCTGAACCACGTTCTGGCGGTCCGCCCGGTTGCGGTGTCGGCCACCGGACTCGGCCACTTTCCCGGTGGTCATGCCGACATCTCCTATGTCACGCTCTTTTTCGAGAGCGACCTCCTCGCGCATCTCCACGTCAACTGGCTGGCGCCAGTGAAGGTGCGCCGGACCCTGATTGGGGGCACCCGCCGCATGGTGGTCTACGACGATCTGGAGCCGAGTGAGAAGATCAAGGTTTACGACCGGGGCATCAGCGTGGACGGCGATCCCGAGAGCCTGCATCGGCTCATGGTGAGCTATCGCACCGGCGATATGTGGGCTCCTCAAGTCGATCTCACCGAAGCGCTTCGGGTCGAATGCCGGCATTTCCTCGCATGCATCGAGCAACGACTCCCCCCGGAAACGGACGGCGCATCGGGGCTCGAGGTCCTACGGGTATTGGAGGCGGCGTCGCTGTCCCTCAAGGAGCGGGGCCGTCCGGTCCAGCTCTTCCGGACCGGAGCGTGATTCCTTTCTTCGATCTGGGCCCGCAGTACCGCTCGATCCGCGAGGAGCTGGATGCGGCGGTCCTGCGCGCGCTTGCGAGCACCCAGTACGCGCTGGGCCCTCCTGTGGACCGCTTCGAAGCGCGGTTTGCCGAGTTCTGCGGCTGCGGCCACGCCATTGGAGTGAATTCCGGTGCCAGCGCCCTCTATCTCGCCTTGCTGGCTGCCGGGGTGGGGCCGGGTGATGAGGTCATCACGGTGCCGTTCACCTTCGTCGCCACGGTGGCGGCGATCGAATGGACCGGGGCGACCCCGGTCCTGGTGGATATCGATCCCGAGACCTACACCATGGCGCCGGAGTCCGTGGCCCAAGCGATCACGTCACGCACCAGGGTCCTGCTGCCGGTCCACCTGTACGGACAGTGCGCCGACATGGATCCTCTGCTCGCCCTCGCCAGAGCGCGGCGGCTGATGGTCATCGAGGATGCGGCGCAGGCCCATGGGGCCGAGTACCAGGGTTGCCGGGCCGGTTCCATGGGAACGATGGGCTGTTTCAGCTTCTACCCCGCCAAGAATCTCGGCGCTTGCGGAGAAGGCGGCGCGATCACCACCAGCGATCCGTCCCTGGCGGCGCGACTCCGCGCCCTTCGGGACTGGGGCCAGGTGCACCGCCACGTTCACGCGTTCAAAGGCGGCAATTTCCGCATGGACGGGATTCAGGGGGCGGTTCTCGGTGTCAAGCTGGATCACCTGGAGGAATGGAACAACGCCCGTCGGGAACGGGCCGCATGGTATGACGAAGGGCTCCGAGAAGCGGCTGTGACCCCGCCCCGGCAGATGTCCGGTCGGTCCCACGTCTATCATCTGTATGTGTTGGCGTGCGACGATCGCGATGGGCTGAAGCAGGAGCTTCAGGACCGGCGCATCATGACCGCAATCCACTACCCGACCGCCGTGCATCTCCAGCCCGCGTACCACAACCTGGGATATGGCACCGGTGCCTTCCCGGTCGCCGAATCCGCGGCCCGGCAGGTGCTCTCGCTGCCCATGTTTCCAGAGCTACCGGAGGAGAGCATCGACCGGGTCTGCGAGGCTATCCGCGACCTTCGGCACCGGGCGTTCTGACCGTGGTCTCTCCGAACGCTCCGGCTGCGCTTCGCCTGCTGGAAATAGTGCGGCTCGATCCGGCGAGCCCCTCTCCCGTGCTGGATCGGGAAACGGTGGAGGCGCTCGTCCCCTTGGTGAACTTCGAGGGAGTGGCGTCCTGGTTCCGGCACCGACTGATCGAAACCGGTCAGGACTCCGATGCGCCCCCTGGCCCGACCGAACTGCGCATCCTGGCCTGGAACGAAACCGCCATGAGCCTCAGGCTCGCCGCGGCGACCGTTCAGGTTCTCGAGCTGTTCTCCCGCCAGAACATCCAGGTGATCCCGCTCAAGGGAATCGCCTACACCGCCTTGAGCACTCGACTCCCCTATTTCCGATTCCGTCCTGCTGGTGACATCGACCTCCTGGTCGAGCCGGGATCCGCCCCGCGCGCCTGGCAGCTCCTGGTCGACGCCGGGTTTCGAAGAACGGAAACGCCATCGGTGCATCCCGACCATCACCACCTCCCGACGCTGGTCAACGACCTGCAGATCCCGGTGGAGGTCCACGCTTCGGCTTCGCTCTTCTGGTCGGACTCGTTCTCCTGGCAACGTTTCGGCGAAGCCGCGCGCCAGGTGAGCTGGCAGGGGCGGTCGTTGCTGATACCTTCGACCACCGAGCTGTGCTGGCATGCGCTGATCCACAATCTGGGGGACGGTGCCTCCGGCTGCCGGCTTCGGCGATTTCTCACGGTCGCGGCCTTGCTTCGCGATGAGGCGCTCGATTGGGAGCTGCTCGGGTCGCGTCTCGAGAACGAGGTGATAAGGGAACACGACTCGCGGCATCCAGTACCGCGGCGGGCCGCGCATCGATGGCTCGGTGTGGCTGCCTGGCTTGGGGGAATTCAAGTCCCCCCGGCGATCCCTTTCCGGTCGGCAATTCCTGACTTCGTCGGACTGCTGGAATTCCGACGGCAGCAATTGTTGCACTGGCCGGCGTTGCCGGAAGCCCAGGCGAGATCGGCATCGTGGCTGGATGAAGGGACCCGCGTGGCGTTCGGGCTCGGTCTGCGACGGCTCGGGCACTGGCACCCGAAATGGCGCCGGCCCCATCGCCTTCTCGCGAGCCTGTTCTATCAGTCGCTGTACCGCGTCAGCCTTTCCGGAAGGCGATCTCGTAGCGTCTGAAAACCACGTCAGCCTGGCCATCCACCATCTCGAGAAATGCGTCGATCGGCGGTAGTCCGGGGGCAGTGGTAACCTCCCAGAACCTTCCATCAATCAACAGTATGCCACCGGGTTTGAGAACTCTCAACGCCTCGACCGCGTCCTGCAGCGTCGGCGCGAGGTAGGAACCGTCCAGGAGCACCGCATCGAAGCACGCTGACCCCAGTGTGGGAAGGACGAGCGAGACCCGCTCCCGCAGAATGACGGTTCGGGAGCTCTGTCCCGAAACGGTGAGGTTGTGATCGAACCGCAGCCCGATCACGGGATCGGCGAACACCGTCACGCAGGTCAACCGCGCGGTTGGGTGGCTCAGCACATTCTTGAGAAGCCAGATCGGGGCTCGTCCTTCATAGCCACCGAGCAGCAGAAAGCTCGCGTCAGGTTGCCCCCGCCACTTTTCGAAAAGCTGGCTCCATACCGGGCCTCTGGCGGAGACGAAGTCGTCTGAGAAGCTGGGGCGTGGATTCCTCGCGAGGTGTGCCGCGATGCGGCGCCGACGGTGGAGAGACTCGAGCCGTTCTTGCCATTCCGCCAGCTTCGTCACCAGACGCGAGAGGAAGGAGGGTTCAGGTTCCCAGGCGCGGTGCTCCTCGGTCTCCGGGGGAGTCTGTTGCGGGAAGATCGCCCGGCCGCCACCCGGTCTCCGCTTCGATGACCGAGAGATCGACCAGGCTGGAGAGTTGATCGACCGGCGCCCGCAGCTCCACCCCCGAGTAGTAGCGGGTCAGGTATTCTGGCACGGAGACTGGTGCCACAATGGATACGGCCGGCAGGTATACGCGAAACCCGGGCAGGTCGGCTCGCAGGCAGGCGGCAATCAGCCTCGCGGCGTCGGGAAAGGAGAGGCAGGTCAACCCGCCGCCGAGATGACCGGGTCTCTCCTGCTCCGAAAAAGGGAGGAGCCTCGTTCCTGCCAGCATCCCCGCCACCGGACGAAACAGGCTGGGGAACCGAAGGCACACCACGTCACACCCAGGTACCAGGATCTCCTGCAACAACGTCTCCTCGGCGAGCTTCGCGACCCCGTACGCATTGCGGGGATTGGGCGGGCTGTTGCCGTCCAGCGGGAGGTAGGCCACTTCGAGGTGCGGAGCATCATCGGCCGCCACGACCTGAATCGAGCTGGCATAGATGAAGCGTTTAACGCCGTTCGCCCGGCAGGCCCGAACCAGATTGGTGGTCGCGCGGAGATTCTCCGCCAGCGTGTTGGTGAGCCGGGGTCTCGAGGATTCCGGCGGGAGCGAACTGGCCAGGTGCACG
The DNA here is from genome assembly GCA_963841505.1 of uncultured Gemmatimonadales bacterium. GTDB lineage: Bacteria > Gemmatimonadota > Gemmatimonadetes > Gemmatimonadales > GWC2-71-9 > JABFSM01. The sequence continues at coordinate 88,393 of CAWJCZ010000009.1, read as the reverse complement.
ATGGCGTCGACGCCACGGCAGAGGGAGGCCACCGTCGGAGAGTCGGCCAGCTCGCATGGCACGATCCCATCATGGGCCCTGCGATCGGTCGCCACGACATCGTGACCGGCATCGCCGAGGCCCCGTGTGACCCAGGGTCCCAATTGTCCAGCGGCTCCGGTAATCAGCACTCGCATAGATCAGGCGGGGGGCGATGCGGCAACGAGACGCTGCCCAACCCAAGAGTTGCGAAAGTGCAACATTGCGGGTTCACTTTCAAGTGAGCGGGGCGTAACCGACGGTGACGATTCCACTTGGGTGCGCAGGGATAGGCCGGACGGGAGCACGTTCCTTGCCACGGCAGCTTGAGACCTTCTCAGGAGATACCACTCATGGCGATTCGCTATCAAGCGAACCAGCCCTCGGTCGCGGCAGAATCGATCGATGGAGAGACCGTGATTGTGCAGTTGCGCACCGGGGACTACTTCAGCGCGCCGGGCACGGGGTGCCTGGTGTGGGAATGGCTTTCTCAAGGCGCTTCGCGAGAGGAAATCGTCGAAGGACTCACGGCGCGTTATGCCGTCGACCGTGCTGCGGCGGGGCAATCCCTCGATGACTTCGTGGCCGATCTGCTCTCGCATGAGCTGCTCCGGGTCTGGCCTGACGCTCCCGAGGGCGTGAACCTCGATGGTTCCGGCGCGGCCCGCTCCGGGCTGGCCGAGTGGGCCGCTCCCATGCTGGAAGTGTACTCGGACATGAAGGAGTTGTTGTTGCTCGATCCGATCCATGAGGTCGAAGAGGCTGGTTGGCCGATCGCCAAGCCAAAGGCGGTCGGAAACGAGTGAGGCCGAGCCACTCGGGTTCCTGCCCTCCCCCAGCCTGGAGCTGCTCCTCGAGGCCGGGCTTGCCGGGCCGGAACGAGCCCAGCCCGCTTTCGAAGAGTGGCTCGGAGCGACCGATCTCGACGAAGATCTGGGGTGGGACGTCGTCCATCTCCTGCCGCTGGTCTTTTACCACCAGAAGAGGCTCGGCGTCACCGCGCCGATCCTGGGCCGGTTCCGAGGGGTGTACCGACGAACCTGGTACGAGAATCAGCGGGTTCTCCACGCGGCCCGTTCCGCGCTCGGGGCACTTCAGAAACATCGAATCGATCCTCTGGTAGTGGATGATGCCGCGCTTGCGTTTGCCTGGTACGAGTCACCCGGCCTCCGCCCGATCTCCGGCCTTGACCTTCTGATTTCACCGTCGAACGTGCCGGATGCGATCGCGGTCCTCGCCCAGGCCGGCTGGCGAGCCCCCACGGAAGCGGGCCAGGACGATTTCCGGTTTGCCGATCACTTGACTTGCGTGGGCTCGGAAGATCTCCAGGTGCGGATCCATTGGAGCCTTCTTCCTGGGGGACAGACTCCCCCGGTCCGCGACACGGATTGCTCCGGAGACATCCCCGGCTTGGAGGAAACCGCGGTCAAGCGGCTCGACCCCGCTTCCCAGCTGCTGCGAACAATCGTTCGGGCGCACCGAGACGATGGACGCCGGTACTTCCCCTGGGTTGCCGATGGGCTGATGCTGCTCTCCGGTCGGGGCGGACAAATCGACTGGTCCAGGTTTCTGGCGACCGCCGGTTCGCTTCGGCTCACTGGACAACTGGCAGCCGCTCTCGGGTACCTCGCCGAGAATTTCGGCGCGAGCATTCCCGGGGAGGTGATGAACACGCTCTCGATGCATCGTGCCGGGTGGGTCGAACGGGCCGCCGATGCGATCGTGCGAGCCCGCATCACCGAAGCGACCCCGCGGGAGGGAGCGGAGCGGAGTCTCCGGAGAGAATTCCTGAGATACTTCGAGCGCACCCGACGGGTCGGCAATCCGGTGAGGGCCGCCCTCGATTTCTCCCATCTCCTGCGATATCGCTGGAACCTGTCCGGCCGTCGAGATATCCTGCCGGTCCTGTTCCGCTCTCGCGATCGGAACCCCGCTGGTAGCCGGGCTGACCATTGACCATGGACCAGGAAACACCTCCCCACAAAGGCGACATTCCGCCGATGCCGGAGGAACTGCAGGCCGAGTTCTTCGGGACCGTTCTCGGTGGTGCCCTGGAAGCGGAGCGGCGCGTCGGGGCCATTACCCGGGACCTCGATCTGGCGGGAACTCGCCTCCGTTTGATCTTTGCCGGCCCGGCCCTGGACACCGTCGTGATGCCGGCCCTCGCCCATCTGGAGATCGCGCAGTCTCACTCGAATCCCGATGCCACGATCCACGTGTGGGATAGTGGGTCCACCGGGGTGCCGGCTCCTCCCCGACCGTGTCCCGTCGAGTGGCTGACCGATCGTGGCGACATCTGGGGAATGTCGAGCCCGAGATACCGAAGCTCGTTTCACTGGGTCGAAGCGGCCATCAATGTCCTGGACCTGCAACAAGGTCTTGGGGTCTACTGGACGAACGATGCCGCGACGCTTCCCTACTGGGCCAAGGCATCGCCGTTCCGTCCCTTGTTCCACTGGTGGCTCGGAAAGAACGGATGCCAGCTTCTTCACGCCGCCGCGGTCGGGACCGAGGATGGGGCCCTGTTGATTACCGGGAAGGGAGGCGTAGGGAAATCCTCCACGGCGCTGGCCTGCCTCTCCGCGGGCATGCGATACGTGGGGGACGATTACCTGGCGGTTCGACTGGATCCGGAGCCCACCGTCTACAGTCTCTACAGCACCGCCAAGCTCGATGCCGATCAAGCCAGTTCGTTTCCCGCGCTTCAGTCGCTCGTGGCGAACCAGCCCATCGCCCCTGAGGAAAAGGCGGTGCTCCAGCTGTTTCCGGAATTCGCTCGCAGCATCCTGCGCTCCTGTCCCCTCAGGGCGATTGCAACGCCAACGTTCGGGGAAGGCCCGGTCACCGAGTTTGTTCCGGTGTCGGCCATGAAGCTGACCCGCTCGGCCATGTTCACCACGATGTCGCAGCTTCCCCACGCGGGACAGTCGATGCAGGAGCTGATCCATCGCATGGCGCATAGTCTGCCGCGCGCCGAGATTCGCCTGGGGTCCAACCGGGAAGGAATCCCGCCCGCGATTCGTGCTTTCCTCGGGTCCGGGAGCCGGCTTCGGGCGATGACCGAGGCAACCCCTCCCGATGCCACCCGTCCGCTGGTGAGCGTGGTAATTCCGGTCCACAATGGCGCGACATTCCTCGAGGACGCGGTGCGGAGCGTGCTGGGGCAGGAGTACCCCTCGCTCCAGATCATCGTGGTGGATGATGGCTCCACCGACGAGATCGATGCGGTGATCAAACGCCTTCCGGTGGATGTCCAATTTTTCCGCCAGCCGAGAGGAGGGCCCGCGAGCGCCAAGAATCGGGGGATCCGCGATGCGGCCGGCGAGTTCATCGGGTTCCTGGATGCGGACGACCTCTGGCCGGCCGGAAATCTCGACTCTCTGGTGGCTCACCTGGAGCAGGACCAGGCACTCGATGTTGTGCTGGGCAGGACCCAGCCGACCCGGTACTCGCCCACCGATCGGCCTGGAGAATATCTGGGTGACGCGCGGGACGTTTTCCCATATTGCGTCGCGTCGGCTCTCTATCGACGCGGGGTGTTTCAGTCGGTGGGCCTGTTCGATCCTGGGACTCATTTTTGGGGAGGATCACGACTGGTACATCCGGGCGCAGGAGGACTGGGGGACCCGCATTCTGCGACTCGAAGAGATCACCCTCTACGCCAGGCGCCACGATCACAACATGACACGGGGCAAGTCTCTCCTCGAGCTGAACGCGCTTCGGGTCTACAAGAAGGCGATCGACCGGCAACGGGCAGGATCTATGTCTCCCGCGCCTCCCTCCTCCGGCGCCACCACACCACTCCCGCCACAATGAGAAGGCTCAGCACTCCGATGATCAGCCCGCCCCGCCCGATCCATTTCTCCACCACGCGCCAGCTCGCTCCAGCGAAATAGCCGATGAGGAGGGTGCCCACCCCCCATGAGATCGCGGCCATCGCATTGTAGAGCAGGAAGGTGCGGTACCTCATCCGGGTCGAGCCGGCGATGAAGGGAACCAATGCCCGGGCAAACCCGACCCAGCGGCCGAAGAACACCGCCTTGGGACCGTGCTTCTCGAAGAACGCATGGGCCCGGTCCACGTGCTGCTCCTTGACGCCGAGATGCCGGCCATGGCGCAGCAGCCAGGCCCGGCCGAAGTGCCGGCCCACTTCGTAGCCGATGCTGTCGCCCAGGGTAGCCCCGATCGCGACGACCGGCATGAGGATCTTGAGGCTCAGCACGTCCTGCTCGGCAAGAAACCCGGCGAAGAGCACGATGCTTTCCCCGGGCGCGAGGAGCCCGAGGAACGCCGCGCTTTCCGCCGTCGCAATCAGGAAGATGATCAGATACGCCCAGGGGCCGAGACCATCGACCAGGTGGAGCAGCCAGTCGAGCATCGGCTACCGGGCCGGTTCCAGCTCGACCTTGATCCCGCGCCACTTCCCTTGACGGAAGCGGAAGAAGGACAGGGTGGCACGGGTCAGATGTCCGATGACGATGGCGAGCCAGATCTCCCTGGCCTCCAACGTGCCGGTCGAGGAGAATACCGCACAGAGTCCCAAGGGGATCAACAGCTGAGAGACCAGCGAGATGTAGAGCGGCGAACGGGTATCGCCGGTTCCCTGAAGGCCGCCGGTGTAACTGAGCGCGATGGTGATGAAGAACCCCGACACGCTGAGATACGCGAGCAGTTGGGTGCCGATTCCTACCACCGAGGGATCGGTCATTCCGAAAATGCCGAGGAGCGCGTGGGGAATCGCGACGAAACAGGAGGCCCACCACGGCCGCGACGCAGAGCCCGATCGTTGCCGCGACCCGCACCCCCTGGACCGCGCGCTCCGGCTGCTCGGCGCCGAGATTCTGGCCGGCCACCGCGGCGGCGGCCCCCATCAGTCCCACCGAGGTCCAGGTGATGAGCGAGAAGAGCTCGACATACCCGACGGCGTACGCTGCTTGCGCCTGCGCACTCATGGCGAGGGATCCGATGTAGCGGAGCAGGAAGATGCCTCCGATGTTCATTGCGATTCCCTGCACTCCGGTTGGCAATCCGAATCGAAACAGGGACCGGATCACCGACCAGTCGGGTTTGAACCCGGCGTGGGGCCAGCGGACGACCAGCCGCCCCTTGGTGATGAGGTACAGGCCGATCCCGCTCGCGACCAGGCACGCGATCACCGTTCCCAGCGCCGCTCCCGCGGTCCCCAGCCGGGGAATCGGCCCAAGTCCCGGGATCAGGATCACATTCAGACAGACGTTGAGCAGGGTCAGCAGGATGCCGAGCCGCATCGGAGTGCGGGCATCGCCGGCGGAGCGGAGCGCGGCTCCCAGCATGTAGAAGAGCATCATGCCGATGCTCGCCACCAGCATGATCCGGAGGTAGGGCAGTGCTTCGGCGCGCACTTCAGCAGTGGCGTTGACCAGGCGCAGCAGGGAAGGGGAGAGCACCCAACCGAGCGGTGCCAGGATCCCGAAGGAGAGCGCCGCGGAGGCGATCATCGCCTGGTAGAACGTGCGGTTCACCTTCTCGGGGTCGTTCTGACCGGCGAAGCGGGCCACCAGCACGCTCATACCGGTAAACAGGGAGTTCACGAAAATGATGACGACGATGAAGATCTGGATGGCGACGCCGATCGCGGCGTTGCCGGTGTACCCGACGAAGTGGCCCACCATCGCGTGATCTACCACCCCCTGCATGCCTCCGATGATGTTCTGGATCATCGTCGGCCAGGCAAGCTTCCAGACGGCCCGGGCAATCGGTCCTTCCACGATCGCCCGATCGAACGCTCTGGCTGTGGTGGTGGCAGTCACCGGGTGGGCAATGTCGGAGTCAAGCCGGGATTCTAAGCCCCCGGCAGCGCCCGCGCCAAACCGGTCTTCTCGCAAGAGCTTGCCCTGCCGGAGCGGAGGCGTCAGTTTCTTGAGCCCGGCTGGTCCAGCTCCGTTCTCCTATCAATGCGAGTGAATCATGCGTTCGCCTCGGTTGCTTCCTGGTTTGGTCCTCCCTCTGGGTTTCGGATTGCTTGCCCTTCCCGCTCTCCGGAAGAGTCCCGACCCGGTTCTCCAGCCTGTCACCCTGGATTCCGCCTTCCTCGCGAGCTACCGGTGGCGCAACATCGGTCCCGACCGGGGCGGCCGTTCGATCGCGGTGAGCGGGGTTCGAGGTCGTCCGAACGAGGCCTACTTCGGCGCGGTCGGTGGCGGGCTCTGGAAAACCACCGACGGGGGCGAAAACTGGATGGCGGTCACCGATGGGCAGATCACGACGGCATCGGTTGGCGCGGTGGCGGTGAGCGAGAGCAATCCCGATATCGTCTTCATCGGGACGGGAGAGACCTGTATCCGCGGTAACATCATGCCGGGCGACGGGGTGTACAAGAGCACCGACGCAGGCAAGACCTGGACCCACGTCGGATTCCGGGACTCCGACGGCATCTCCAAGATCCGGATCCATCCCACCAATCCCGACATCGTGTTCGTCGCCTCGTTCGGCAAGTACAGTGTGCCGAGCCAGGAGCGCGGGGTGTACAAGAGCACCGACGGGGGCAAGAGCTGGCGCCGGGTGCTGTTCCGCGACGACAAGACCGGAGCGATCGACATCTCGATCGACCGGAACAATCCGAACGTGATGTATGCCTCGCTCTGGGAGGCGTTCCGCAAGGAATACACGATGTCGAGCGGCGGCCCGGGAAGCGGTCTCTTCAAGAGCACCGACGGCGGGGAAACCTGGACCGAGATCACTCGCAACCCGGGGATGCCGGCGGGAGTCGTCGGGCGCATCGGGGTTTCCGTCTCGGGGGCGAACTCCAACCGGGTGTATGCCCTGGTCGAGAACGACAGTGGCGGGCTGTTCCGGAGCGAGGACGCCGGGGCCACCTGGGCCCTCATCAACGACAACCGCGCCATCCGGCAGCGGGCCTTCTACTACACCCACGTGCACGCCGATCCCAAGAACGCCGACGTCGTGTACATGCAGAACACCTCCACGTTCCGCTCGAGCGACGGCGGCAAGACCTTGTCCAACATCGGGAACGGGACCCATGGTGACCACCACGACATGTGGATCGATCCGGACAATTCGGCTCACCTGGCCGAGTCGAACGACGGGGGCGGGACCATCTCGACCAACACCGGCGGTCGCTGGACCCAGGAGGACTATCCCACCGAGCAGTTCTATCACGCCGTCACCACGAAACACATCCCCTATCACGTCTGCGGCTCCCAGCAGGACAACAGCACCCTCTGCATCCCGTTCAACTGGAACCTGGGTGGCGGGTTCCGATTCGGCGGGGGCGGGGGCGGTGCCCCGCGCGACCCGACGGCGGGCGGTATGGCGGAGGCCTATGTGGCCGGCGGCGGCGAGCCCGGCTACATCGCGCCCGATCCGCTGGATCCGGATGTGTTCTACAGCGGAACCAACAACGGTCGCTACGTGGACAAGTACAACCGCCGGCTGGACCTCTCCCGGGAAGTGAACCCCTATCCGTGGTTCTATTCGGGCGAGGCGTCAAAAGACATCAAGGAGCGCTGGCAGTGGACCTTCCCGATCATCTTTTCACCGCTGGATCCGAAAACCCTCTACGTCTCGTCCCAGCGTCTCTGGAAAACCACCGACGGCGGTCGCAGCTGGATCGCGTTGAGCGGTGACCTGACCCGGCACGATCCTGCCACCATGGGACATTCCGGCGGGCCGATCACCGGAGACATGAACGGACCCGAGGTGTACGCGGTCATCTTCGCGGTGGGACCGGGCAAGAAGGATATCAATACCATCTGGACCGGATCGGACGACGGGCTGGTGCACGTAACCCGGGACGGCGGAAAGACCTGGACCAACGTCACGCCGAAGGACATGCCCGACTTCGGCCGGGTGAGCCAGATCGACGCTTCGAGCTTCGAGCCGGGGGGCGCGTACATCGCCGTCAAGCGGCCGCTGCTCAACGATCTGACGCCGTACATCTACAAGACCACCGACTACGGCCGGACCTGGACCAGAATCGTCAACGGGATCCGGCCCGACGATTATGTCCATGCGGTCCGGGAAGATCCCACCCGGCGCGGGCTCCTCTACGCGGCGGCGCAGCACGGCACCTACATCTCCTACGACGACGGCGCCTCCTGGCAGTCGCTGCGGCTCAACATGCCGGATATTCCGGTGAGTGATCTGATCGTCGAGGGAAACGAGCTGGTGATCGCGACCCACGGACGCGGCTTCTGGGTGCTGGACAACATTGCCCCGCTCCGCCAGGCGACTCCTGACCTCCTCGCCAGGAATGCCTGGCTCTTCACCCCTCCGGCCGGGGTCCGCTCGGGACCGAACGTCATGCTGAGCTGGATGGTGAAGAATTCGCCGGCCACCCTGCGACTCGAGATCGTAGACTCGGCGGGGAACACCCTCCGCAGCTTCGTGGCCGACACGGCCCGAACCGACTCGACCCGGGGCCCCGGAGGTGGTGGAGGCGGGGGTGGTCGCTTCGGCAATCAGGTGGCTCTGCCCCGCGGCGCCGGACTTCAGCGCATCAGCTGGGACCTCCGGGGAGAAGGCATTACGTCATTCCCCGGAATGATTTTCTGGGGCGCCGGCACCAACGGTCCCGCCCTCCCACCCGGGAAATACACCATCAGGCTCACAGTCGACGGCCAGGCGCTCACCGCGCCGATCGCGATCCGCCGCAACCCGTGGCTCACCGACGTGACCGACGCGGACCTGCGGGCCCAGTATGCCTTCTCCAGGCGGGTCAGGGACAAGGCCGAAGAAGCGAACCAGGCGGTAATCGCGATCCGCAGGGTCAAGGCCCAGCTTGCCGATCGCACCAAGCGGAACGACGATGCGACGCTCAAGGCCCAGGGCCAGAAGCTCACCGCGAGCAGCTCCGCGGTCGAGGAGGACATTTACCAGGTGAAGAACCAGAGCGGCCAGGATCCGCTCAACTTCCCCATCAAGGTGAACAACCGCCTCGCCAACCTGCTTTCCATGGCGGAACGGGGCGACGGTCCGCCCACCACCTACATGCCGGAGATCTTCGGGATTCTCTCCACCGAGCTCAAGGGGTACACCGATCGGCTGGCGCAGGTATGGTCGACCGATCTCGTCGCGGTGAACCGGGAGCTCTCCCGGCTCAACCTGCCGCCGCTCGATCCCAAATGCGCACGGGCCGAGGGATGTCCCACCCCGTAGCGCCTACCACCGGCTTCGCGCCGCGGGTAGAAGGGTTCCGCCGGCTCCATCAGGCGGGGTGCTTCGTCATACCCAACCCGTGGGACATCGGAAGCGCGAGGATCCTGGCCGGTCTGGGTTTTCCGGCGCTGGCCACCACCAGCGCGGGATTCGCGTGGTCGCAGGGAAAACCCGACAATGGGGTGTCGTTCGATCAGGCCCTGGCCCACTTCCGGGCGATCGCCGAAGCGGTGGATGTTCCGGTCAACGCGGATTTCGAGGGCGGATTCGCAGTCCAGCCTGCCGACATCGCCGACAACGTCGGAAAGGTGGTGCAAACCGGCATCGCGGGACTCTCGATCGAGGACTCGACCGGCAATCCAGCGGAGCCGCTCTACCCGTTCGAGCTGGCGCTGGACCGGATCCGGGCGGCTCGGGCCGCGATCGCGGCGAGCGGAACCGGGGTAATGCTGGTGGGCCGCTCGGAAGGATTCATCGTCGGGCGTCCTGACCTTCAGGAAACGATTCGACGGCTGGTGGCCTACGCGGATGCGGGCGCGGATTGTCTCTATGCCCCGGGCATCCGGAGCGATGAGCAGATCCGCGCCGTGGTGCAGGCCGTCGCACCCAAACCGGTGAACGTCCTGGCCGGAAGCGGATTCGCCCCGGTGAGCGAGCTGGCGGACCTCGGGGTGCGAAGGATCAGCGTGGGCGGGGCACTGGCCCGGGCGGCGTGGACCGGGTTTCTCGACGCCGCGCGGGAGATCGCCGAGCACGGGACGTTCGCGAAGCTGGGGAATGCGGTACCGTGGGACCACCTTCAACGCTGGTTCACTCCATGATGCAGACTTTCCGCTGGCTGGCCGCCGGCACCCTGGTGTTCCTGGGGGTCGGGTGCGGGGGCTCGAGCCCGGCCGCCACCCCTAACCCGCAAGTCCGCGCCGACCTGGCCCGGCTCCGCGCGGTGACCCGGCCCTACCAGAAGCTCGACGCCGCGGTCGCGGCGGGATATCCACGGGAGTCGAAAGACTGCATCATCCACGAGCACCACGGCGCGATGGGCTACCACCATCTGAACCGCGCCTTCGTGGAAAAGGACATTTCGATCGAACGTCCCCAGTTTCTGCTCTACGAGCGGACCCCCAAGGGCGAGTACCGGCTCAACGGGGTGGAGTTCATCATCCCCTACCGGTTCTGGCCCCGCGACTCGGTGCCGCCGGTGTTCATGGGACAGACGATGGCGCCGGAAGACAATTTCAAATACTGGTACCTGCACGTCTGGGCCTGGCGGGATAATCCCAACGGGGTGTTTGCCCCGTTTCATCCCGACGTGTATTGCAAGGAAGGAACTGTGTATAAGCCGTCGCCGCCGATCTGACGGCGACGGCATTACGAGGGGAGCTGCTCAGCGGATCCGGATGCCGCCTCCCATGGGATGGGCCGCGCCGCCGCTCGCTCGGGGACCGAAGGAAGGTGCCATACGATTGATTGCGATCCCGCCGCCCATTCCGTGGATCTTGCAGTCATCGCGATCGGTTCCCATGCCGCCCCGGATCAGGATCATGGGGCCCCGGCTTCCACCGGAGGCACCGCCCATTTCTCCCATCCCGGCCTCACTGTTGCCGACCGCCGCTGGACCCTGGGGCGCCGGGGCCGGGACCTCAACCAGAGGCGCCGGGGCGGGAAGATCAGTCTGGGTGATGACCCGGAGCGTGGACTCCGGCTGGATCTCCGCCATCAGGGCCGCCCGCTGGACTACTGGGGATGGGGCCGGCGACGTCGCCCGGGTCGAAGTATTCGGCTTCCTCGCTTCGGGCAGCGCTGCCGGGGGAGTGATCCGGCCGGCCTCGAGATTGGACACTGTTCCCGGGTTGGCAGGCTCCTCGATCAGCCGGATGTCTCGATCGTTTTCTTTGGCTTTACTGGCAGTCTCGGAGGGCCTGGAACATGCGACCGCGGCCACGCCGAGGCCCGTCGCGAGGATGATGGCGAGTCTTTCTTTCACCGGGACCCTCCTGGAAGTGCGAAACGCCGACCCGAATAGAATAGTCTTAACCGCATATGCCGCGCCATGTTGCCCAGAAACGGCAAGCCATGATGACGCCTGAATTTGACGGAGCCGAAGCCCCGCGTCGCCCGGGAATCGTGTCCCCACGGCGGGACAGAGTGACCCTTCGTGGCATCAACCTGCTCACCTTCCTGGTCATCTGGACCGCCGGATGCGGAGCTCGACCGTCTACCCCTCCATCCAACGATGCCGCCCTCGCCGACACCCTCAAAGCCCTGATCGAACACGCCTACGACTTCAGCCGTCCCGGAGTCCTGACACGCATGGGGTCCCTTTACCCGGATACCGGTCTGGTGGTCTCGGCGAGCGGAGGTCAGGTGCTGGATTCGCCCGATTCCCTCCGGGCCGGCCTCTCGGTCTTCTGGCGCACTGCCGGGCAATACATGAAGGACGCCCGGTGGGAATGGGGGAAGGTGTACGTCGACCGGCTGGGTCCCGATGCCGCCGTGCTTACCGCAACCTGGTCCATTCCCCATATCGCGCCGACCGGCCGTCCGCACGTCATCCGGGGAGCGTGGACCGCGGTCTTCCGACGGATGAACGACGGGTGGAAGATCGTGGTCGAACACCTGTCCTCGCCCCCCGGGTCCTGAGCTGACCGATCCGTTTCGTTGCGCTCCGTGGCAACGATCTTCTGATCCGTGTTGTCCACCAGAGACGTGCTACGGAGGCCTTCGATGCGACGTTCCCTCGTCAGTCTGCTGGCTGTGCTGGGCCTCGGGGCGTGCGGCGGGAGGACCGATACCACCCTCACCACCGCGATCGACTCCACCGGCGACACCATCATGGTCCGGGTGCAGGGTGCAGTCCCGGCGAGTGCATCCCATCGTCTCGTCGAGGACCTTCGCATCGCTCCCTCGGTTCAGGACACCAGCCTGTTCACGGAGATCTACGACTACAAGGTGGACCGCGCCGGCCGGATGTGGGTGTTCGACCGCCCCACCAATTCATTTTTTATCTTCGCGCCAGAGGGCAGGCTCGTCCGCCGGACGGGTCGCACCGGAGGCGGTCCCGGCGAGTTCAAGGGAAACGCCGGGATGGCCGCGCTCCCCGATACTGGAATGTCCATCTGGGACCCCCAGAACGGGCGCGTCTCCATCTACGGGCAGGACCTGGAACTCCGCAGCAGCTGGTCCGTTCCCACCGGGTTTTACAGTACCGACGGACTGTTTGCCGATCGTTCCGGCGGCCTGATGATCAAACAGATCGTCTCTCCGGCCCGTCCCGGGGAAATCCTGGGGAGAATCGGTTATGCCCGGGTGCGCCCCGGGGATGGTATCGGTGACTCTCTGATTCCGCCAGACCTGGATGTTCCTCGAGAGAGCTACGTGGCCGTAAGCAAGGATGGCAACGGCCGATCGTCCACCGGGGCGGAGTTCGCTCCACGCTATCTCTGGGGAATGCACCCGGACGGGTATTTCGTGGTGGCGGACGGAGGGAAATTCCGCCTGATCCTTACCCCGCAGGACCGGAAGCCGCTCGTGATTCAGCGGGAAGCGCCCGCGGTGCCCGTTTCCGAAGCGGAGCGGGCCGACGAACACGCCCGGATCATCTGGAACATGCAACGCACCCAACCCGGGTGGACCTGGAACGGGCCGGCACTTCCAGACACCAAAGCGCCCCTCAACGGGCTGTTCCTGTCCCGAGACGGAAGAATCTGGGCCCAGGTCGCGACGCTGTCCCAACCCATTCCCCCGGACGAACTCGACGCTCCCCGGGACAAGACCCAGCCGGTTCGGCACTTCCGTACTGCCCCGGCCTATGAAGTCTTCGGCAGCGACGGACGCTTCCTCGGCAGAGTGACGTTCGCGCCGCGGACCCGCATCATGGAAGCCGATGGGAACACGGTGTGGGCGCTGGCGCGAGATGCCGACGGACTGCCGGCCGTACTGCGGTTTCGAGTCGAGCCTCCGCTACCCTAGCGGATCCGTCCGTATTTCCGGAGTGTCGCCAGCAAGCGGTCGTGCGGCAGGGCGTACACCCGGAGCCCGTTGGCACCGGTCATGGTCTCCGCCGCAAGCATGGCATTGAGGATCGCTTCCGAGGTCGCGTCGACCACCGCTTCGAACACCTGATTGATCTGCTCGTTGGGGATTGCGCGCCACGACACCACGCTGTCGGCGGCATCGGCCTCGGCATTCGCGGTGGAGAAGGCGACGAAAATATCGCCCGAGGAATTCCCCCCGATGCCCCCCATCTGTCCGATCCCCAGCGCGGCCCGCTTGACGATGCGCTTGAGCTGGTGGGGCAGGAGCGGCGCATCGGTCGCGACGACCACGATGATGGAGCCCTGATCGCCCAGGTCCATTCCCGGCCCGCCGCAATGACGATCTCCGGCGTACGAACCATCGGGCAGCGGGGCATAACACGGAAGCAAATCAGGAATGTCCTGACCGACCGGCACTCCGGCCACCGCAAGCCGGCCCCGACCGCCGTAGTTGCATTGCACCAGGACGCCCACGGTGTAGGGCTGGTTCAGCACCCGGATCCGTCGCGACGAAGTTCCGGTCCCGCCCTTGAACTGGTTGCACACCATTCCGGTGCCGCCTCCCACGTTTCCTTCGGCGACCGGACCGCCCTTCGCGGCGTTCAGCGCGGCGAGAGTGTGCTCCCGGGTCACGTGGAACCCGTTGATGTCGTTGAGGCCGCCATCCCAGGTCTCCGCGACCACCGGCAGCGACCAGTCGAAGCTCTTGCCGCGCTGGACGACCCACTCGATCACCGCGTCGTGCACGATGCCGACGCTGTGAGTATTGGTGATCATGACCGGACCGCCCAGGAATCCCGACTCCTCGACCCAGGTGGTGCCGGTCATTTCTCCATTGCCGTTCAGCGTGAACCACGCCGCGGGCACCGCGTGGGGATTGTCTTTGCCGCGGGGAAGAATGGCGGTGACGCCGGTACGCACCGGGCCCTGGCCCCGCACCAGCCGGCCCGACCCGGAGATGAGGGTCGTCATGCCGACCTCGACCCCGTCGACATCGGTGATCGCGTTGAGCGGTCCGGGCGTTCCCCCCTGGGGAATGCCCAGCTCCCGGGCGCGCTGCGCCCGGGCCGGGGAAGGGATCAGAAGGAGAACGAGAGCGAAGAGACCGGGGACAATACGCATCGGGAAGCTCCGGGTTAACCCGTGCGGAGACGGGAACCCGGAAGATATCCCGTTTACTTCTGGTGCTCTGGCTCCGGCTTCTCCGGCTTGTAGCGGACCGTCACCGGTTCGCTGAGACTGACTCGCATCCGGGTTCCGGTCGGCAGGACGATCTGACCGCCTTCGGTCGCCACGGCGACGCCGGTCCCCAGCACCGCGCCGACGATGGCTCCCTTGACGGCGCTCCCCGCAATCGCGCCCACCACGCCGCCCACCACCGCGCCGCCGCCGATCTCCGCCGCGGTCTCACCGGTGGCGCTCTTCCCGCGCACCCGGAACGGGTCGGCGGTGATGTCGTAATTTCTCCCGTCCAGGTCGAGCTGGGTAAAGCGGATGGTCAGCTCGGGCGCGCCGCCCAGCCGTCCTCCGCCCTCCAGATGGGTGATTTCCCCCTGGAAGTGGACCCCTGCGGGGATTGCGATGTCGTCGGTCACCCGGATGGGCTCGGTGGAGGTGAGGCTGACCCGATCGCCGACCCCACTCTGCTTGGTGGATACGGTATGATCGAGTTTGGCGACGATCCGGGTCCCGTTCGGAATCGTGATCTCCCGGGTTCCGGTCCGGCTGATCACCATGGCGGTCAGCAGTCCCACTCCGCCGATGACCAACCCTCCCACCAGCCACGGGGTTCGTTGCTTTCTGGCCATGATTGCCTCCTTTCGGGTCACCTTGCGGCCATACATCAGGGAGGGACGCCCGCCTGTGGGGGCAGGACCACTTGGGAGAGGAGGATTTCCGGACCGCCTGCAATTGTGCAAAGTGGAGGGACACACTACTCGCCGATCGGGCGGTGCTCCTGGCGGATGCGGGCTTCCACCTCGGCGCGCGATTCCCGGTCGCCAAAGATCTTTTCGCCGTCGTAGCGGCCATTCTCGATGAAGACTTCAGAAATCTTGCGACCCGCGGTGACGCTGCCGGCCAGGTGGACGCCGGGGACGTTGGTTTCCAGCGTTTCCGGGTCGAGGGTGGGGCGAAAAGTCTCCGGGTCGAGCTCGATGCCGATGGAACGAAAGAATTGGAAATCGGGGTGAAACCCGGTCAGGAGGTACACCCGGTCGGCGGGAACCCGCTCCTCGCGCCCGTCCTCGCTCCGGATGGTGACCGCCTCCTCGTCGATGCGGGTTATGTGGAATCCCCAGCGGCCTATGATCTCGCCGGCCTTGATCCGGTTCTCGATGTCGGGGCGCAGCCAGTATTTCACGGTGGGGCGGAGCTCGGCGCGACGATAGACCATGGTGACGTGGGCGCCGGCCCGGAAGCAGTTGAGGGCGTGCTCGACCGCGGAGTTCTTTCCCCCGACGATGACGATAGGGAGCCCCGAAGAAAGGTGCGGCTCATCGGCGTAATGGGTGACGTGGGGAAGGTCCTCCCCCGGGACATCGAGCCGGTTGGGATGCTCGAAGTAGCCGGTGGCCAGGACGAGCTGATCGCAGCGGAGCGATTCTTCTCCGAGTCGGTGCTGGAGCACGCAGTGAATCCCGTCGGATCGGCGCTCGGCCCCGATCAGCCGCACGTAGGTCCTGAGGCGGAGCCCTTCGGTGCGGGCCACGCCGCGATAGTACTTGAGCGCTTCTTCCCGGGTGGCCTTGGCGCCGGAACACACCAGCGGGTGGTTCCCGATCTCGAGCCGTTCCGGCGTGGTGAAGAAGCTGAGGCCGGTGGGATAGCGGACGATGGAGCTGGCGATGGGGCCGGCATCGATCAGGAGAGGGTCGAGGCCGCGGCGCTGCGCCGAGACCCCGCAGGCCAGCCCGATCGGGCCGGCGCCAACGATCAGGACCGAGCGTGGCATCGCGAAGAATCTAGCCGGGGGGAATCAGGCCTCCGGCTTCCAGGCCCGGATCGCGAAGACATTCCCTTCGGAGTCATCGAAAAACGACATCCAGAGCTCCCGTCCTTCGGAACGATGGATCCGGTGGGGCTGGTCCCGGAAGGTGACCCCGCGCTCCTTGAGCGTGACCCAGGCCCCGTCGATATCGGCGACGTCGAAGTAGAGGATGGAGGCGGCGTGGTCGAACTCGGGCTCCTCGGCCCCGCTCAGCATGAGCCACTGGGTCCCGCACTGGAAGAAGGCGAGTCCGGGCGCCTCGAACAGGAAGGCCAGGCCGAGCGCATCCTGGTAGAACTGTTTGGCGCGGGGCAGGTCGCGGGCGCGGATGCCGATCTGGCCGATCGACTGGAGGAGGGGAGAGCTCATGGGGCTTTCCGGGTGGAGATAATTAGTTAGGTTTACTAACTAATTCTATGACCCCCCGGCCCGCCGGTCAACCGCCCGCCCGTCCCGACCCGGTCCTCGTGGCCGACCGGCTCCATTCCGCCGCCATCCATATCCTTCGCTCGCTCCGGCCGGTGGACCGGGCCAGCGGGTTGTCGGGTCCCCGGCTTTCCGCGCTGTCGGTAATTGTCTTCGGCGGGCCGCTCCGGATGACCGCGCTGGCCCGGGCCGAGCAGGTGCGGGCCCCGACCATGACCCTGGTGGTTCGGGGGCTGGAACGGAGCGGGCTGGTGCGACGGGTCACCGACCCCTCGGACCGGCGCGCCAGTCTGGTGCGGGCCACCGGAGCGGGCCGGCGCCTGCTCATCACCGCTCGGCGCCGCCGGGTGGCCCGATTGGCGCGGGCCGTCGCCGGCGCTTCGCCGGAGGAGCGGCGGGCCCTGTTGCGGTGCGCCGCGATGCTGGAGTCATTTGCCCGCCGGAGTGCGGCGCACTCCGCGGCGGTACGTCCCATCTCCTGACCGCGCCCTCTTCACACCGAAAGGCTGCGCATGTCGAGCCAACGTTCCCGCTTTTCTCCCTTCGCCCGCGCTGTCGCCCGAGCCACCGGGCGGCCCACCACGTTTCTCCTGGCCGCAGCGGTCGTGCTGGTCTGGCTGCTCACCGGCCCGGCCTTCCACTACAGCGATACCTGGCAGCTGGTGATCAACACCGGCACCACGATCGTGACGTTTCTGATGGTCTTTCTGATCCAGAACACCCAGAACCGGGATACCGATGCGCTCCAGCTCAAGCTGGACGAGCTGATCAGGGCGATGGAGGGCGCCCATAACGCCGTCCTCGACCTCGAGGAGCTGGAGCAGGAGGACCTGGACCGGATCCGGGAGACCTACCGGGGACTGGCCCGGGATGCCCGTGCGACGCTTCGCCAGGGCGGGCTCGACACCGATTGTCCGGAGGTCGAGCAGCCCTCAGGCTGAGCCGGAGAACTGATCCGGCTCAGGGCCTCGCGATTGGTTTGGGCAGGGCAGGGTAGATCCCCTCGTCGGCCAGCCGCTGGTAGAACGGCTTGAGCCGGGCAAGGAAGGTGTTCACCTGGTCGATGATCTGCGGCGCTTCGGTACGGACCTCGTTCCATTGTGACAGGTCGGCTTCGGTCGGCGGCATGGAGGCGCCGCCGATGTTGCCGAGCACGCCGCCCGCCTTGAAGGTGATGACCTGGCGGAACATGGAAAAGTCGAACTGGCTGGTATCGTTCTCATCCCGGATGAAGAACTTGGTCTTGAGCGGCGCCAGGTCCTTGACCAGGCTGTCGTAGGTCGCGCGGATCCCGGCCGGCACGGTGGCGCTGTCGGCCAGCGCGCCTTTGATCTGGTTGAGCTGGGTGTTGGCCTTCCGCACCGCGCTGTTGGCTTCGGTGAGCCGGGCCTGGAGCGCCTGTCCTTCCTTGAGCAGGGCAAACCGTCGCTGCCGTTCCTGGTCGGAGATCTGGATGTCGGGGTCGCCGCGCACCGTCACCGAAGCGCTCGCCACCGGCTTGCCGTTCACCACCAGGGAGGCCTTGTAGTCGCCCGGGAGCACGAGAGGGCCGGGTGTGCCGGTTGTGTCGCCGCCCCCTCCGAAGAACCCGCCCGGGGCAGTGACCCCTTTGGGCAGGGGGATCGGATCGATCTGGAGGTCCCACACCACCCGGTCATAACCCGCGGCGAGCCCCTCCTTCATGGCCCCGCCCCGGAGCTCGCGGACCTGATTGCCCGCGGCATCGGTGATCACGATGCGGGCGCTGTCCGCCTTGCTCTTCAGGGCGTAGGCGATCACCGCGCCGTAGGGCGGGTTATCCCCGAAGAACTGCGCGTCTCCCTGGCTGGCGTAGTACCGGAACCCGCTCCGGTTCCGCTGGTACACGGTCGCCACCGGATAGATCCAGGCATCGGCCGAGCGGGCCTGGGTGGCCTGCTGAAACGGCCCGAGCTGGTCGAGGATCCACACGCCCCGCCCGTGGGTGGCGAGCAGCATCGCATTGTCGCGGGGATGGAGGGTGATCTCGTACACCGGCACGGTCGGGAGGTTGGCCCGGACCCGGTCCCAGGCCTTGCCGCGATCGAGCGAGACCCATAACCCGGTCTCGCTCCCCAGGTAGAGCACCTCGGGGTTCTTGAGGTCCTCGGTGATGGTCCGGACGACTTCCCCCTTGGGGAGATTTCCGGCGATGCTCTTCCAGGACGCGCCGTAATCGGTGCTGGCGAAGACATAGGTGCCGTAATCACCGGTGCGATGGGCGTCGTAGGTGGCGTAGACGGTGCCTTCGTCGAAACGGGACGGCGCCACTTTGGAGACGTAGGCCCACTTCGGCGCGCCGGGGATCTTGCCGGTCACGTTGGTCCAGGCCGCGCCGCCGTCCCGGGTGACGTTGACCTGGCCGTCGTCCGAGCCGGTGTAGAGGAGCCCCGCTTTCCGGGGCGATTCGGCGATGGTGAACAGCGAACCGTAGTTGTCGATGCCGTCATTCTTGGCGAGCTTCACGTCCTTGAGCTTCTGGCCCATGAGCTCGAGGCTGTCGCGATCGACCGCGGTGGTAAGATCCGGGCTGATGGGCTTCCAGGAGTGGCCCCGGTCGGTCGATTTGAAGAGAAAGTTTCCGCCCAGGTAGATGGTGGCTGGGTCGTGGGGCGAGAACAGGAACGGAGTGTCCCAGTTCCACCGGTAGGCTTTGGCGTTGGACGGCGCGGTGGGCTGCACGCCCTGCTGCTCGCCGGTGACCTTGTCGATGCGTCCCAGGGAGCCTTCCTGGGACTCGGTGTAGATGATCCGGTCGTTGGTCGGGTCGAACAGGTTCACGAACCCGTCGCCGCCCGGGATGGTCCACCAGTCATGGTCGGTGATGCCGCGCTCGTTCCGCACCTGGCTGGGTCCGCACCACGACTGGTTGTCCTGGAGCCCGCCGCAGACGTTGAACGGCTGCTCCATGTCGTAGCTCACGTGGTAGAACTGCGCCACCGGGAGATGGGGGAGCCATTGCCAGGTCTTCCCCTTGTCGCGGGTGATGGAGACCCCGCCGTCGTTCCCGATCATCATGTGATCGGGATTCCGGGGATTGATCCACATGGCATGATGGTCCACGTGGATGCTGGGTGCGCCGTCGCTGCGGAAGGTCTTGCCTCCGTCATCGGAGACCGAGAGCGGAGTCTCCGGCAGGTAGATCCGCATGTCGTTGACGGGATCCACCCGGATGATGCCGAAATACATCGGGCGCCCGTTGTGAGGGCCCATCTTGCGCCAGGAGTTGCCGGCGTCGTCGGAGCGATAGACCCCGCCTTCCTTCTCGTGCTCGATGCGGGCGTACACGATATCGGGATTGCCCCGGAAGATGTCGAGCCCGATCCGGCCCAGCGGACCCTCGGGAATCCCCTTGGTGAGCCGGGTCCAGCTTCGGCCTCCGTCGGTGGTTTTCCAGAGCCCGCTCGCGGTGCCGCCGCCGTTGAACCCGAAGCTGGAGCGGCGGCGCTGGTAGGTCGCGGCGTAGAGCACCTTGGAGTCCCGCGGGTCCATCTTGAGCTCGGTCGCGCCGGCATCGGGGCCCGGGTCGAGCACCCGGGTCCAGGTCCGGCCTCCATCGGAGGTCTTGTACACCCCACGCTCGCCGCCGGATTTCCAGAGATCCCCTAACGCGGCGACGTACACCACCTCGCGGTCGCGCGGATCGATCACGATCTTGGCGATCTGCTTGCTGTCGCGAAGACCCATGCCGGTCCAGCTGCGGCCCCCGTCGGTGGACTTGTAGATCCCGTCGCCCCAGGAGGAGCTCTGGCGGTTGTTGTTCTCGCCGGTCCCGGCCCACACCAGATTGGGATCGGAGGGATGCACCGCGACCGCGCCGAGCGACACCATCGAGGAGGAATCGAAGACCGGCTTGAGGGTGACGCCGCCGTTCTGGGATTTCCAGAGGCCGCCGGTCGCAGTGGCGATGTAGAAGATCGAGGGATCCGCCTCGAAGACCGCGAAGTCGTCGGTCCGGCCGCTGGGTCCCGACGGCCCGATGTTCCGGAATCGCAGTTTGTCGAACGGCCCGCCCGGGGCAGCGGGAGGGCTCGAGTCGGAGCTTGCTTTCGGAGCGGTCTGGGCGAAGGCGGAGAGGGCGGTCAGTGCGAGCAGCGCGGTGGCATTCACCGCGTGGCGAAAGGCGGCCACGGGGCAGTCCTCCGAAGGAGTGGTAGATCGAATTATCCCGCGCAAGATAGCCTATTCCACGACGTAGGCTTCCATCGCGAAGTATTCGGCGAGCCCGAGGCGGTCCAGCGTTTCCGCGGTGTCCTTGTTGCGCGCTTCCACCCGTTGCCAGAACTCCCGCTGGTCCGGCCCGGGAAACAGGGCGGAGTCCTTCTGCGACTGGTGCTTGAAGATCGCCTGGATCTTCACCGCCAGCTCCTCCTGGGAAAGCGGAACCAGCCAGGTCGCTTCGGTCACCGGCCACTCCTGCCAGGCGCCCCGGTAGAGCCAGACTTCGGGACGGTGGGGCAGGGCGCTCAGCGCGAGGTCGATCGCCTCCTTGCACATCCGGTGGGTGCCATGGGGATCGGAGAGATCGCCGGCGACGAAGACCAGCCGCGGTTGCCGCTCGAGCAGGAGGTCGCGCACGATCGCCACGTCCGCGGGACTGATCGGGTCCTTGCGCACTTTGCCGGTCTGATAGAACGGGAGATTGAGAAAGCGGGCCTGCTGTTCGCCGATCCCCAGGGTCTCGAGGGCGCTCACCGCCTCGGCCTCGCGGATCAGGCGCTTGATGTCCTGGATCGCGGGAGTGTCCACCTCGCCGGGGGCTTTGCGGGAGAGGAAATCCAGGGCTTCCGCCCGAAGCCGGGGGATGGCGTCGCGGTCCAGGCCCCGGGCCGCGGAAAGGCGTTCGAGGAAATCGAGGTAACGCCGGACATCGTGATCAAAGACCGCGATGTTGCCGC
Organism: uncultured Gemmatimonadales bacterium; assembly: GCA_963841505.1. Lineage (GTDB taxonomy): Bacteria > Gemmatimonadota > Gemmatimonadetes > Gemmatimonadales > GWC2-71-9 > JABFSM01. The sequence continues at coordinate 66,854 of CAWJCZ010000009.1, read as the reverse complement.
TGGTCATGTAGGCGACGGTGATCTGATTGCCGTTCTGCGCCAGCTTGTGGAGCATCCCACCCATCGAGATCACGTCATCGTCGGGATGGGGAGAGAAGCAGACGATGGGCTCGTTCCGGGGGAGCTTGGAGCGGCCCCGGATCCGGGCGCCCAGCGCGTTGAAGACGAAGCCGTTGGCGGCGCCGGGCGAGCCGAAGCGCGAGACCAGAGCCGACAGGCCGTGTTCGATGTAGTCCCGGTGGGTCAGCTTGAGGATCGCCCGCCCCATGGTCTGGGACAGCCAGACCACCGCCCGGACCACCACCGGGTCGGTCCAGGCAACTTCATCGACCAGCCAGGGCGTAGCCACCCGGGTGAGCATCGCGGCGGCGGGAGGATCGAGGTGAAAGCGCGCCGCGGGATGGCGCTGGAGGAAGGTGGCGGCGACCTCGTTGTCCACCTCCCCCTCCACCGCCCGCCGCACGATGGCCGCCTTGTGCTCCCCGGTGGCGAGGATGGCGATCTCCCGGGCCTCCAGGATCGTCGCCACGCCCATGGTGATCGCCTCCCGCGGCACGTTGGCTTCGCCGTAGAAATCGGCGGCCGCGTCCCTGCGGGTTATGGTATCGAGGGTCACCAGCCGGGTCCGGCTCCGGGCGCCCGAGCCCGGCTCGTTGAAGCCGATGTGGCCGGTCATTCCGATCCCCAGGATCTGGAAGTCGATCCCGCCGGCGGCGCGGATCGCCGATTCGTAGGCGGCGCATGCCGCGCCGATGTCCTCGCGGGACGCCTGGCCGGTGGGGAGGTGGGTCCGCTCCGGCGAAAGATCGACTTCACGGAAGAAGTTCTCCCACATGAACCGGTGGTAGGAATGAATGCTCTCCGGGTCGATCGGGTAGTACTCATCCAGGTTGAAGGTGATCACGTCCCGGAAGCTCAGCCCCTCTTCGCGATGGAGCCGGATCAGCTCCCGATAAACCCCGATCGGGGTGGACCCGGTCGCGAGACCCAGGACCGGCGTCCCCCCCGCGGACCGGCGTTCCTGAATCACGTCGGCGATCCGTCGGGCGACCGCGCGGGTCAGGGCCTCGTGGCTCGAATGGATGGCGATCGGAATGCGCTCAGGGGCGTCCATGGAGAGGAAATGTAAAGGGCTGATCTTGACATATCAAAAAATATTGATATATATGGTCCATGCCGCCGCACGTCGCTGGATTCGACCTCTCCCACTCGGTACGGGCCTTTCATGCCCTCTCCGATCCTACCCGGCTCCAGCTGGTGGACCTGCTGCGGAGCGGGGAACGGTGCGTCTGCGAGCTGACCCAGGCGCTCTCCTCGGCGCAGAACCGGCTGTCGTTCCATCTCCGGGTGCTCAAGGAGGCCGGTCTGGTGCTGGATCGCAAAGAAGGTCGCTGGGTGTACTACCGACTGAACGAGGAAGAGATGACCAAGCTGGCCGGTCACCTCACCGATTGCTGCTCGCCAGGGCGTCCCTGGCTCAAGGGCGGTTGCTGCTGACTTCACACCGGAAAGGCGGGAATCATGGAGCTGAATGTTCGTGACACGGTCAAGGAGAAATACGGGGCGGCAGCCCGCCAGGTCCTGGAAGGCAGGGAGCCCGATTGCTGTTCCAGCACCTGCTGCGGGGGAAGCGAAGACCCTATCAGCAAGGACCTGTACGGGAGCGCCGAAACCACGCTGGTTCCCGAGGCGGCGGTCCGTGCTTCGCTCGGCTGCGGCAATCCCACCGCCCTCGCTGAGCTCAAGCCCGGGGAGACCGTGCTGGACCTGGGAAGCGGTGGCGGTATCGATGTTATCCTCTCGGCCCGCCGAGTCGGCCCGACCGGCAAAGCGTATGGCCTGGACATGACCGATGACATGCTCGCCCTTGCCCGTGACAATCAGCGGAAGTCGGGGATCGAGAATGTGGAGTTTCTGAAGGGCGAGATCGAACAGGTCCCCCTGCCCGACGGGAGCGTGGACGTGATCATCTCGAACTGCGTGATCAACCTGTCGGGAGACAAGCCTCGGGCAATCGCCGAGGCGTTCCGGGTGCTCAAGCCGGGCGGCCGGTTTGCGGTGTCCGACGTGGTGGTCCGGGGAGAGGTGCCGGAGGCGGTGCGCCGCAACATGGAGCTCTGGATCGGCTGTGTGGCCGGTGCCCTCGAGGAGGAAGAATTCCGCCGGCTGCTGGTCGACACCGGCTTTGTTGACGTGAGCATCGAGCCGACCCGGATCTACCGGTCCGAAGACGCCCGGGCGTTTCTGGAAGGCGCCGGCCTCGACGTCGATCGGATCGCGCCGCAGATCGAGGGCCGGTTCCTGAGCGCGTTCGTGCGGGGACGGAAGCCGTTGGCGTGAACACGGTGCTCTTCGCCTGCGTGCATAACGCGGGGCGGTCTCAGATGGCCGCGGCGTGGTTCACTCAGCTCGCCGACCCGGCCAAAGCACAGGCCGTGTCGGCGGGAACCGCCCCGGGTCCCGCGGTCCATCCGGAAGTGATCGCGGCGATGCGGGACGCGGGCATCGACCTCACCGGCCAGCGTCCCCGTCTCCTGACCGACGACCTGGCGGGTTCCGCGGACCTCCTGGTCACGATGGGCTGTGGCGAGGTGTGCCCGGTCGTGCCCGGGCTCGCCCGACTCGATTGGGATCTGCCCGACCCGAAGGGCCTGCCCATCGGGGAAGTCCGCGCGATTCGCGACGAGGTTCGCGCGCGGGTGCTTGCACTCCTTCGCGAAAACCACTGGATGCGCTGAGCCCCGCAACCGATTGGCTCGGGCCAGTCGCCCGCGTGATCTTTCCCCCCCGGCGTTTGCCTTCCGCTAGTGGAGCTGGCCCTGCTGGTCACTCCGGCCATTCAGGCCAATCTTTTCAAACGGGACATTCCCGATCCGGTAGCTCCGCCAGTCGTGGAAATCGAAGTGCCACCACTCCGACGTGAACACCGTGAAGCCCTGGGCTTCCATGGTGCGCCGGAGCAAGTCCCGATACCAGCGCTGCCGGGTGGTCCCGCCGGGGTAGTCCGGATACGACCGGTGGGAGAATTCGTCATACCCTCCCGGCATTTCGATCGGCTTTCCAGTTTTGAGATCGTAGAGCGTCAGGTCCACGGCGCAGCCGCGATTGTGACGGGATCCGCTCGCCGGATCGGCCACGAACTCGTGCAGCGCCGGGGGTGTCGCGTCCCAGAAGATCCGGGTGACGTACCAGGGCCGGTATCCGTCGTGAATCAGGAGGCCGAGCCCGAGGGGCCGTAACGCGCGTTGGGCCTTGAGCACCGCTTCCGCCGCGGGTCGCTGGAGGAACGCCCGCGCCTCGGTATAGACCGGCGTGCCGAGGAAGTTCCGGGTTCCGGCGTAGCGGATATCGAGTTTGATGGTTGAGTCGAGCCGCACCAGCTCGACCAGGTCGGTCGGGCGGAAGTTGCCGGTCTCCTCGGGGGGCGTCGCCTCGAGGGCTTCCCTGCGCAGCACAGCGACCGGCCGAACCGGAGTGATCCGGAACACCGGGTTGTCGGTCTGATTGAGCCGGTTCCAGACCGAATCCCCCAGCACCACCGACGCGGCACGCGCCGCCGATCCCCCCTGGAAACGGAGAACTCCGCGCCGGGTTTGGAACGCCCGGCCTGAAGGACGTCCGAGGGTGTCTTCCTCACCGGAGGCAAAACGGGCCAGCAGCGACCCGTTCCGTTCCAGGATCCAGATTCGGGTGACGGTGTCCCGGCCGTAGTCCCCGATGAGAGGGAGCCAGCTGGCCGGAGGATTGGGAGGGGGAGAAGACTGAACCGCGGGAGCCGGGCGGGCAGGGTGGACCGAGACGAGCAGCGCAACCAGGCCGCTGCCGACTCGGTTCATCCTGCCCACTCCGCGCACCCGAACTACGGTTTCGGCCGGGCCCGGTACTTCTCGTACATCATGGTGTGGCGATCGTCCCAGGGCTGGAGCTGACCCTTGATGAACACATGCTTCACGATCGAGCGCACGTCGAGCGGGTCGCCGGTGGTGACGAACAGATTGGCGGTCTTTCCGGCCTCGATGCTGCCGAGCTTGTCGGAAACGCCCCAGATCTTCGCCGGGTTGATGGTGACCGACTTGAGCGCTTCCTCCGGGTCGAGCCCGTAGGCCGTGGCGAGCGCTGCGTTGTAGGGAAGATTGCGGGCGTCCCCCTCGCCGCCGTCGGCGCTCTGGAAGGCGATCATCACCCCCGCCTTCGCGAGCACGCCGGGGTTCGCGTAGATCTCGTCATAGGGGGCGTCGCCCGAGGGAACCTGGGTGGTCGGTCCCACCACCACCGGGATCTTCCGGGCCGCGAGGGTATCGGCGACCCGCCAGGCTTCCGGCGCGCCCCGGAGCACCACCTTGAGGTGGAACGTGTCGGCCAGCGCGAGCACGCCGCGGATCTGCCCTTCGGTTTCGACATCGAAGATCACCGGCATCTCACCCCGAAGCGCGGGACCCAGTGCCGCAAAGGCCCGATTCTGCACCGCCGGATCGGGGCGCTCGTTGTAGGCCTTCGCATCGCGCAAATACCCGAACAGCTCCTGGACCTGGCGATTCTGGACTTCGGCGCCGTCGGCCTGGGGACCGCCACGGCCACCACCGAAGCGACCGCGCCCTCCGGTGCGGGGGTAGGTCATGACCATGGCGGCCTGGCCCCGCTCCGCCATTTCGTACGGGGTCCACCCCGCCATGTCGATCAGCGCCGCGTAGCCCTGGATCATCCCGCCCTGGGCCGAGGTGATGACGCTGGTGACCCCGTTCGCGCGGGTTATGCCGATGTGCGCCGACGACGGGTTCACCGCGGTGAGGACATTGTCCTGGGGATTGTACTGGCCCAGCTCCTGGTTGTCCTGGCCGCCCGGCACCGATCCGATCTCGACCAGACCGAGCTGGGTGCCCGAGTCGATCATCCCCGGATAGACGAAGAGGCCGGTCCCGTCGATGACCTGGGCGCCCGCGGGAGCGGTGACCCCGGCCCCTACCTCGGCGATCTTGCCATCCCGGATCACCACGGTGCCGTTACTGATGCGCGGCCCGGTGACCGGAACGATGGTGGCGTGGGTGATGGCGTAGACGGTCGGGCGGACCGTCGGACGGGCGGACGGACTGTTCTGCGCCGAGAGTCCGGGCGCGAGCGCGATCGCGCAAGCCGTCGCAAGGAGGAGCCGGTTCATTGGACACCTTCACTGGTGGTCACGCGGGGACGCCGGAGCTGCTGGATCAGGTTTTCGAGCGTCGGCGCATTGTTCCGGTCGAAGAACACCCGCCCGTCGATCAGGGTCATCTCGACCCGGCTGGCCGGGGCAAACGGGTGCCCGTTGAAGATCGCGATGTCGGCATCTTTCCCCACGTCGATCGAGCCGGTCATCTTGTCGATGCCCAGCTGCATCGCGGCGTTCAGGGTGATCATCCGGATGGCGGTCTCCTCCGAGGCTCCGCCGTATTTCATCGCCTTGGCGGCCTCCTGGTAGAGCCGGCGGGCCCGCTCATCGGAGTCGGAATTCACCGTGACGACCACGCCACGCTCCGACATGAGCGCGGCATTGAAGGGAATCGCGTCGTAGGCTTCGAGCTTGTAGGCCCAGTTGTCGGCAAAGGTCGAGGCGCCGGTGCCGGCCGCCGCGATTTCATCCGCGATCTTGTATCCCTCGAGGACGTGCTGAAGGGTCGCGACCCGGAAGCCGAAGTCCTTGGCGACCCGGAGCAGCATCAGGATTTCGTCGGAGCGGTACGAGTGGGCATGCACCAGACGCTTGCCCTCCAGCACCTCAACCAGGGCGTCGAGCTGGAGATCGCGCGCCGGCGGGATCGGCTCGAGCTGCCCCTTCTTCAGCGCCTTCTTGTCGGCTTCGTACTTTTTCCATTCCCCCTGATACTCGCGGGCCCGGGTAAAGGCGTCGCGAATGACCTCTTCCTGGCCCATCCGGGTGCGGGGGTACCGCTGGGTCCGACCCGGGATCTGCGGCCCGTTGGTCTGCCTTACGTTTTCGCCGAGGGCGAACTTGATACCGGGAGGCGCCCCTTCGAAGATCATCGAATCGACCGGGAGACCCCAGCGAATCTTCACCACCACGTTCTGCCCGCCGATGGTATTGGCGGACCCGTGGAGGATGTTGAGGCTGGTCACCCCGCCGGCGAGCTCGCGCCAGAGACCGATCGCGTCCTCGCGAATCACGTCCTGCATGCGCACCTGGGCGGTCACCGAACGAGTGCCTTCGTTGATCGCCTCGCCCGCGCTGTGCGAGTGGGCGTCGATGATCCCCGGCATCACGTACTTGCCCTTGCCGTCGATGACCTTGGCGCCTGCCGGGACGGTCACGTTGGTTCCCACCGCGGCGATCTTGCCGTTCCGGATCAGGACCGTGCCGTTCTCGATCGTGCCGTGGCTTGCGGTGATGATGGTGGCGTTGGTGATGGCCACCAGTGTGCCGGCGGGAGGAATCGGAACGCTGAGGAGCGGAGCGTCCGGGCTCTGGGCCTGGTTCGCAGGCCCCTGGCCCACTACGATGGCCGGGATCGCGAGCACGAGCAGCAGCGCGACGCCACCCGTCCGCCGGTCCGCCCGTCCGCCGGTCCGCCTGTTCGCCTTTCTCATGGCTTTCTCTCCGCGGTAAACGTGGCGCTGCCGAAGGAGCCAAGGTCGGCAGTTCCGGTCATCCGGTTTCCTTCGACCTGGCCCCGATAGTTCAGGGTGATGGCCTGACCACCGACCTGCATGGTCATGCTCCAGGTCGCGTTTCTTCCCGCCACCTGTCCTTCGTCGATGTTCGTGGTTCCCATCATGCTGGTCATGTTCCCGCTGAAGCTGGTCCCGTTCTGGGTCACCGTCATGGTGATGTCGAGCGGACCCTGGGGCGAATTGAGGGTCATGGTCCAGTTGCCCGACAGCTGGGCCGGCGCCCCGCCGCCCGCCGTACTGGATCCGTTACCGGCATTGGCCGGGCGAGCCCCCGTTGCCGGAGGGCCATCGTAGTGGATCCCATCGACGAACACGGCACTCACCTTGGCCGAATCACTCAGGAGATCGCCGTTGGTCACCACCAGATTTGCGATCTTGCCGGCCTCGATGCTGCCAAGCATTTCCCCGGCGCCCGCCACCTCGGCGGCACGAATCGTCACCGCTTGCAGCGCGACGTCGGCGGGAAGCCCGGCCGCAATGGCCTTACGCACGTTCGGCACGAACTCGCGGGTCCCGCCGGAGGCCATGGCAAACCGTACTCCTGCCTTGTTGAGCGCCGCGGCATTTCCCTCGACCATCTTCTGAACCGCTCGGGCGGACGCGGCGCTGTCATTCGGGGCGCGGCGCTCACTCAGCCGGTACGACCAGCCGGTAACCTGGGTGGGCTGGGGGTAGTTGACCGACACCACCACCCCACGACCCGCCAGGGCGTCGAGCGCCAGCCAGCCTTCGGTGGCCCCGACGATCGTGGTCTTGAGATTGAACTCCTTGGTCAGGCGCGATGCCCGACGGATTTCGTTTTCATTGTTCGCCTCGATGAAGGCCGGCAGATCGCCCTTGACGACCGGCACCAGCGCGTCGACCCGGGCGTTCATTTCCGGCCGCACCATGCCGCGGGGATTGCTCTTGTACCGGTCGAGGAGGAGCGACTGGCGCTGCGCATCGTACAATGCCTGGCGTTGATAGGTGATGACGCCAAGCAGGGTGCCGGGGTAATCGCCCTGCACCCCCTGGTAGCCGATGTGCATCGCGACCGGATCCCGGACGATGTCCGAGGGCGCCACGCTGTCCCGGAGAGGGACCAGGGCCGAAGTGCCCCGGAAAAGCCCGCGGGAAGGCGCCACCAGCACTATTGTGATCCCGGCATCGCGCAACGGCCTGATGTCACCTGGGGTGACCTTGAGGTCTTCTGCGGCATCCCGTTCGGCTTCGATACCGCGAGGCCCGCTCTGGGCCTGGCCGCCGCCCCCGCCGCCCCCACCGAATCCGCCGCCGGTCGGCGCCGGGGCGGTGGGAAGGCCGAGGGCAGACGTCAGGTCGATCAACCCGGGGGAGATCGTCTTCCCACCCAGATCCATCACCCGGGCGTCCTTCGGGATGGTGACATTCGCCCCGACGGCTTCGATCAGGCCGTTCCGGACGATGATCGTTCCCTTGTCGATCACTCCCTTGGTGACCGTCTGGATTCTGGCGTTCGTGAGTGCCCAGGTGTCGGACTGTGCCTGAGCGACGGATGGCAGGGCGAGGAACGAAACTACGGCTGCGAGCGGCAAGGCGCGTGCAGCCCTGGACAGGCGCATTTCCAGCCTCCGGCTGGTGAGATGTTGAAGGACCGCCATGGCAGTGGAGCCGTGAGAATCTAGACCAGAGCGGCAAAGGTGCCAAACGGTACATTTACGCGGGAGCCGCCTATGGGGTTGAATATCCAGATCTTCGGGACCCGGAAATGCCGCGCCACCCGCGCCGCGCTTCGATTCTTCGCGGAGCGGCGCATCAAGGTGCACTTTTCCGATTTGGCGGTCCGCGCCGCCACGCGCGGGGAGCTGACCCGGTTCGCCCAGCGCTTCGGCCTTCCAGCGCTGCTCGACCGGGACTCCAAACGGTTTGCGGAGCTGGGGTTCGGCGCGGGGAGCTACTCGGATACCCGCTGGCTGGAGCGGCTCGAAGAGGAGCCGATGCTGCTGCGGACCCCGCTGGTCCGGAACGGGAACGAGCTGACTGTCGGGGATGCCGAAGACACCTGGAAACGCTGGGTCACCTAGAGGAGAACCATGCTGGCCACTTTGCTGCTCGCTGCGCTCGCCCAGGGCCCCCCGGGCACCGACATCTACCTGGTCCCCCTAACCCGGAGCGGTGGATCGCTGCGCACCGGAACCGCCCGGAACCTGACGGTCCGCCCGGGATACGACAACCAGCCGGCGTTCGCTCCCGACGGCCGTTCCATCTTCTACACCTCGGAGCGAGGGGGACAGACCGACATCTATCGGGTCGATCTCGGGAGCGGCCAGTCAACCCGCGTCACCGACACGCCGGAGAGCGAATACTCGACGACGTTCATGCCGGATGGGCGGCATCTCTCGATGGTGCGAGTGGAGCGCGATTCCACCCAGCGGCTCTGGTCGTTCACGCTCGATGGGAAGCCGGTTGCCCCGGTGCTGGAGCAGATCAAGCCGGTGGGCTATCACGCCTGGCTGGATGCCGGCACCGTGTTCGTCTTCGTGCTGGGGAATCCGGCGACCCTCCAGCGCGCCGACATCCGGTCCGGGAAAGCCACGGTTCTGGCACGAGACATCGGCCGGACCATCCTGGTGATTCCGGGGCGGCGGGCGATCAGCTTCGCCCAGCGGGACTCCGCGGGAGGACCGCTCTCGCTTCGTGAGCTCGATGTGGCGACCGGTGCGATCAAGCCCCTCGCTCCGCTTCCGCGCGGGAACGAGTTCGTGGCCTGGAGCCCCGGTAGGGAGCTCTTTTCGGCCTCGGGGAACGCGCTGCTGCTCTGGAACCGATCCGCCGAAATCTGGGACACCCTGACGCGCTTCACCGAACCGGGCCTCCAGCGGATCAGCCGGCTGGCGGTGAGTCCCGGCGGGGACCAGATCGCCCTGGTGGGCGACGAGCCGGCCAATCTCCGGGATGATGGCGTCCTGCTGGTGCCGGACCGGGTCTTCGACGGGACCGCGATGCACGCCGACTGGTCGGTGCTGGTGCAGGGCAATCGCATTGTCGCCGCGGGTCCCGCGTCATCGATTGCTCCGCCTCCAAATGCCCGGCGCATCCCGCTCCAGGGCACCACGCTCCTCCCCGGCCTGATCGAGGGCCACAGCCATCTGCTGCTGCACCCGTATAACGAGACGGCCTGGAACGATCAGGTTCTCAAGGAGCCGCTGGCCCTTCGGGTCGCCCGGGCCACGGTGAACGCCCGCCGGACCCTCGAAGCCGGCGTTACCACGGTGCGCGACCTGGGCACCGAGGGGGCGGCCCAGGCGGACGTCGGCCTCAAGCAGGCGATCGAGCAGGGAATCATTCCGGGACCCCGGATGATCGTGACGACCCGCGCAATCGTGGCGACCGGGACCTATGGACCCCGGGGGTTCGACCCCCGATGGGACGTGCCCCAGGGAGCCCAGGAGGCCAGCGGGCTCGACGAGGTCACCCGGGTGACCCGGGAACAGATCGCCGCCGGCGCCGACTGGGTGAAGGTGTATGCCGACTACCGCTGGGGCCCCTCGGCGGGCGCCCATCCGACCTTTTCGGTGGAAGAGTTAACCCGCATCGTGGAGACCGCCCGGAGCGCCGGAGTCCCGGTGGTCGCCCACGCGGCTTCCGCCGAAGGGATGCGCCGGGCGATCCTCGCGGGAGTCGAGACGGTCGAGCACGGCGACGGCGGCACCCCCGAGGTGTTCCGGCTCATGGCCCAGCGCGGCATTCCGCTCTGTCCCACGCTGGCGGCCGGCGACGCGGTCCGGCAATACGCCGGCTGGCGCAAGGGCGTGGACCCGGAACCCCGGGCCATCACCGAGAAGCGGGCCAGCTTCCGGATGGCCCTCGATGCCCACGTCCCCATCTGTTTCGGGGGAGATGTCGGAGTGTTTCCCCACGGAGAGAACGTCCGGGAGCTCGAGCTGATGGTCGACTACGGCATGACGCCCATGGACGCGCTCCGTTCGGCAACCTCGTCCAACGCCAGGTTTTTTCACCTCGACACCCTGGTTGGACAGATCCGGCCCGGGCTCCTGGCGGACTTGGTCGCGGTTTCCGGAGATCCCACCGTCCGGATCGGCGACTTGCGCGCGGTCCGGTTCGTCATGAAGAACGGCGAGGTTATCCGGGCCCCCTGAACACCCGCCCTTGACGCTCTGACCCAAGGCTCGGTAGCATCCCACCCCGCCCTCGTGAAAGGGAGGACGTATCCGCTTTCGAGCTTTCCGCGCCTGGCGACCCCAACCATCGGTCGTGTCGCGCGTCGCATCTCCTCCGTACGACGTGGTGACCCGGGACGAGGCTGCTCGGCTCGCGGAGGGGAACCCGTTCAGTTTCCTGCACGTGGTGCGCTCCGAGATCGACCTGCCCGAGACCACGGATCCCCATGATCCCGAGGTGTATCTCAAAGCCCGGCACAACTTCGATCTGCTTCAGAGGGATTCGTTCGTCCAGGACGAGCGTCCCTGCGTGTACCTCTACGAGCTCACCCTCGAGGGTCACACCCAGCTCGGCATCGTCGGGTGCTTGCACGTGGACAGCTACGAGAAGAACGAAATCCGCCGGCATGAAACCACCCGGAAGGACAAGGAGGATGACCGGACCCGCCACATCCTGACCCTCGACGCGCACGCCGAGCCGGTGCTCATGGCCTATCCCCCATCGGCGTTCCTGACCCAGCTCAACTCCAAGATCACCGAGACGATGCCGCTCTTCGACTACGCCGCGGGGGCAGTCCGTCACCGGGGCTGGAGAGTGGACCAGCGGCCGGACCAGTACATCGACGGGTTCCGGCGGATCAGTCACGCCTACATCGCCGACGGCCACCACCGTACCGCCGGCGCCTGGCGCGCGGCGCAGGAGCTTCGGGCGGCCAACCCGAATCACACCGGGGACGAGGAGTACAACTGGTTTCTCGCGGTGCTCTTCCCGTCGAACCAGCTTCGCATCCTGCCCTATCACCGGGTGGTGCGGGACCTGCACGGCCTCACCGCAGAGGCGCTCGCCTCGCGTCTGATGCAGCAGGGGCGGCTCGTCGCCACCAACGATCCGATTCCCACCGCTCCGGGAAGTTTCGGGGTTCGGCTCGGCGAGCAGTGGTTCCATTTCTCACTTGGTCCGGAGACGGCCCAGCGCGCCGACATCACCGGAACCCATGACGCGGTGCTGCTCCAATCGGAAATCCTGGAGCCGCTCCTCGGGATCGGCGACATCCGGAGCGACCCCCGCATCGGCTTCGTGGGCGGGCTGGATGGCATCGAGCGCATGGAGCAGATGGTCCGCTCGGGCGAGATGGCGGTGGCGTTTGCGCTGCGGCCCACGACCATGGACGAGGTCATGCGGGTTTCCGATGCCGGCCAGATCATGCCGCCCAAATCCACGTGGTTCGAGCCGAAACTCCAGAGCGGGTTGTTCGTTCACACCCTGAGCTGAATCAGCGGGAGTCTTTTGTGATCAGAGTCCTCATAGCGGACAAGTTCGAAACCGTGGGAGTGGACGGACTCAAGGATCTTGGTTGCGAGGTGGTGCTCCGCCCCGATGTGAAGGCCGATGGACTCGCCGGGGTCATGGCCGAGGTGAATCCCAAGGTGCTCATCGTTCGCGGGAAGAAAGTGGGCGAGGCGGCACTCGCGGCGAGCCCGTCGCTCACCCTGGTCATCCGGGCCGGTGCCGGGATCGACAACATCGATGTCCCCGCCGCGTCCCGGCTCGGCATCTTCGTCTCCAATTGTCCCGGCAAGAACTCCATCGCGGTTGCCGAGCTGGTGATGGGCTTGCTGCTCGCGCTGGATCGCCGGATCCCCGATCAGGTGGCCGACCTGCGGAACGGACAATGGCGGAAGGGCGAATATTCCAAGGCGCGCGGTCTCTACGGCCGCACCCTCGGCATCGTCGGATTGGGCCAGATCGGGAAAGAAATCGCCAAACGGGCGCAGGCATTCGGCATGAAGGTCGTGGCCTGGTCCCGGAACCTGACCGACCAGGAAGCCGAGCGATTGCATGTGGGATACTGCCAGACCGCGCTCGAGGTGGCCCGTCTTGCCGATGTGGTGTCCCTCAACGTGGCCGGCTCGGCCGAGACCCGCCATCTGGTGAACGCCGACTTTCTTGCCGCGATGAAACCCGGCGCCTATCTGATCAACGCCTCACGGGGAACCGTGGTGGACGAGGCGGCCCTCGCGCAGGCGGCGCGGGAGCGGGGCATTCGGGCTGCGCTCGATGTCTACGAGCACGAGCCGAGCGGCTCCGAAGCGGAGTTCCGCCCGGCCGTAACAACGGCTCCGAATATCTATGGGACCCATCACGTCGGCGCATCCACCGACCAGGCCCAGGTGGCGATTGCCCACGAAGTCATCCGCATCGTGGACGGGTTCCTCGCGACCGGCCGGGCCCCCTATTGCGTCAATCGTCTTGCGAAGAGCGCGGCGACCCAGGTGCTCACCGTGCGGCACCACAACCGGCCCGGCGTGCTGGCCCACGTCTTCCGGGTGCTCTACGAGGCGGGCATCAACGTGGAAGAAGTCGAGAACATCGCGTATCACGGCGCCCAGGCCGCCGCGGCACGGATCCAGGTTTCCGGCGCGCCCGGCGGGGACGTGGTCGAGAAGATTCGGGCCGGCAACGCCGATATTATCACCGTAGACCTCACCCCGATCGAATAGGGGCTCGAACCATCATGGCGACTGAACGCATTCACAACTTCAACGCAGGTCCCGGCGTTCTGCCCGAACCCGTTCTCCGCGCCGCCCAGCAGGATCTCTGGAACATCGGAGCCAGCGGCATGGGCATCGCCGAGCACAGCCATCGCGGCAAACTGTTCGAGCAGGTACTGGCGGAGGCGGAAGCGGATGCCCGCGAGCTGGCGGGCATTCCGGACAATTACCGGGTCCTGTTCATCCAGGGCGGAGCCACCCAGCAGTTTGCCATGGTGCCGATGAACCTGCTCGGCACCGGCCAGACCGCGGACTATCTGGTGACCGGGGTCTGGTCTCAGAAGGCCATCGCCGAGGCGAAGAAATTCGGGAGCACCCACGTGGCGGCGAGCGGCGAAGCGAACGGTTTCACCCGGATTCCCGAATCCGGGGAGATCCGCTATTCGGACCGGCCGGCCTACGTGCACCTCACCACCAACAACACGATCTACGGTACTCAGTGGAAGCAGATCCCCGAGGTTCCTGACGGCGTCCCGCTCGTGGCCGATACCTCGAGCGACATGTTCAGCCGCCCGATCGATATCGCGAAGTACGGCCTCGTCTATGCCGGCGCCCAGAAGAATCTCGGTCCATCGGGTATCGTGCTGGTGATCCTGCGCGACGATCTCGCCGAGCCCGCCCCGGCCGGGATTCCGACCCTGCTGCAGTACCGCACCTATGTCAAGGAGAATTCGCTCTACAACACGCCCCCGACTTTCGCGATCTACATGGTGGGCCAGGTGCTCAAGTGGATCAAATCGTCCGGCGGTCTGGCGAAGATGGCCGAGCGCAACACCGAGAAGGCGGCGGCGCTCTACCGTTTTCTCGATGAAAGCAAATTGTTCCGCTGTCCGGTTGATCCGGGGAGCCGATCCCTGATGAACGTGTGCTTCCGCACCGGATCGGACGAGCTCGACGCCGAATTCGTGCGGGAATCGACTGGGCGTGGCCTCGAAGGACTGAAAGGGCATCGGGCGGCCGGCGGCATGCGCGCAAGCATCTACAACGCCTGTCCCCAGCCAAGCGTCGAAGCGCTGGTCAGTTTCATGAAGGATTTCGAGCGACAGCATCGCTCGACCCGGGCCGCGGCGACCCAGCCAGCCTAGACTGGTGTTTCCCACTCCGCTCGTCTCGACTGCCTGGCTCGCCGACCATCTGGATGAGCCGGGACTCGTGGTGGTGGATGCTTCATGGTATCTCGCGGCGATGCAGCGGGATCCGCTTGGCGAATTTCTCGCCGGCCACATCCCTGGCGCGGTCTTCTGGGACATCGACGCGATCAGCGAGCAGAAGACCTCGCTTCCTCACATGCTTCCCGTTCCGGAGCGGCTCGGCAGGCAGCTCGGCGCGCTGGGAATCTCCAACCAGGATCGAGTCGTGGTGTACGACGGCTCCGGGGTGAATCTCAGCGCGGCGCGGGTCTGGTGGACCCTGATGATCGCCGGTCACGATGCGGTCGCGGTGCTTGACGGCGGGATCGGGTTGTGGAAGCGGGAAGGACGGCCGCTCGATGCCGGGCCATCGACTCGCGCACCCACCACATTCACGGTTCGCTGGCGTCCCGCGCTGGTGCGCTCGATGGCCGAAGTCCGCGATGTCATCGGTGCCGGGTCGGTCCAGCTTCTCGATGCCCGCTCCGCCGGCCGATTTGCCGGGACCGAGCCGGAACCGCGTCCGGGAATCCGTTCCGGCCATATCCCCGGGGCGCGAAATCTTCCCTATGCCGATCTGGTCGGCGCGAGCGGTACGCTGCGGACTCCCGAGGAGCTGGCGAAGCGCTTCGCCGATGCCGGTATCGACGTCACCGCGCCCGTCATCACATCGTGCGGGTCCGGGGTCACCGCCTGCGCGCTGGCGTTGAGTCTCCATCTGCTCGGCAATCGCTCGTATGCGGTGTACGACGGCTCGTGGACCGAGTGGGGAGCGCCCGAAGGCCCGCCGATCGAGCGAAAATAGGGCTCACTACACCGTTACATTACCGGAATGGAAGAGCTTCCCGTTGCGCTCGCCGCGACCGATCGGCCGCTGCCGGTGCGGCTCGCCCCGGTCGACGATGAGCGCGCTCCCGACGGCATGGCCTGCATCGGATCGTTTCTCGGGCCCAAACTGGTCGCGCGATGCGTGGTCCCGCCCGATGCGGCGGCGTTTCTGCTCGAGCGGGGTCTCTTCGACCAGCCGGTGCGCCTCGCGCTTGCCGCGCGGGAAGAGCCGCCCGGTCTCCAGTGCCGATTGTTTGCCCTGATCGACATTCCGACCGATCTCCTCTCGGGTGAGGATGAGGAGGAAGCTCCCTGGGCCGACAGCGTGCCGGGCGGGTCCTACGAACGGACCGTCTCGGGCGAAGACGACACCGAGCTCCCCGTGGCCGAAGAGGATGACGAAGACGAAGAAGAAGGCCGAGCGCCAGGCGGCGGTATTCCTGGGACAGATCGTGCGCTTTGACAAGGATCGCCGTCATCCCGAAGACCTTGCCCTCGAGACCATGGACGTGCTCCGCACCATCGTACAAGGCGAGGTGAGCGAAGTGGTGGACAAAGTTCTCGAAGATCTTCTCGGCGGCGGTGAATCGTGGAACGGACCCGCGACATGACCAAGGCAAGCCCAATCCGGATGGACGGTGCCCAGCTCCGGGTACCCGACCACCCCATCATCGCGTTCATCGAAGGCGACGGCACCGGCCCCGATATCTGGCGGGCCTCACAGCGCGTGCTCGACGCCGCGGTCGAGAAAGCCTATGGGGGCGCCCGGAGCATCGCCTGGCGGGAAGTGCTGGCGGGCGAGAAAGCCAGGAACGCGGTGAATGACTGGCTGCCCCAGGAAACCCTCGACGTCATCCGCGAACACCTGGTGGCGATCAAGGGCCCGCTCACCACCCCGGTGGGCGGGGGAATCCGCTCGCTCAACGTGGCGCTCCGTCAGCAGCTCGACCTCTACGCCTGTGTGCGCCCGATCCGCTGGTTCGAAGGGGTGCCCTCGCCGGTGAAGAATCCCCGCGCGGTGGACATGGTGATTTTCCGGGAGAACACCGAGGACATCTACGCCGGCATCGAATATCCGGCCGAATCGGATGCGGCCCGGAAAGTGGTGGCGTTTCTGATCGACCAGATGGGCGCCACGACCATCCGGTTCCCCAAGACCAGCGCCATCGGCATCAAGCCGGTGTCGGTGGAAGGTTCCACCCGATTGA
This sequence comes from uncultured Gemmatimonadales bacterium, assembly GCA_963841505.1. Taxonomy (GTDB): domain Bacteria; phylum Gemmatimonadota; class Gemmatimonadetes; order Gemmatimonadales; family GWC2-71-9; genus JABFSM01. The sequence continues at coordinate 50,336 of CAWJCZ010000009.1, read as the reverse complement.
TCCGCGCCGCGATCGACTACGCCCTGGCCCAGAACCGGAAGAGCGTCACCCTGGTTCACAAGGGCAACATCATGAAGTTCACCGAGGGGGGCTTCCGCGACTGGGGGTACCGGCTGGCGAAAGAAGAATACCAGGCGGTGGACCTCGACGGGGGTCCCTGGTGCAAGCTCCCCGGCGGGCTCGTCATCAAGGACGTGATCGCCGACGCGTTCCTCCAGCAGATCCTGACCCGGCCGGAGGAGTACGACGTGATCGCGACCCTGAATCTGAACGGTGACTACATCTCCGACGCCCTGGCCGCGCAGGTGGGCGGCATCGGGATCGCTCCGGGCGCGAACATCAACTACCAGACCGGTCACGCGGTGTTCGAAGCGACCCACGGGACCGCGCCCAAGTACGCCAACCAGGACAAGGTGAACCCCGGGTCGGTGATCCTCTCGGGCGAGATGATGCTGCGGTACCTGGGATGGGACGAGGCGGCGGACCGGGTGCTCGCCGGGTTAGGCCGCACCATCGCGGCAAAACAGGTCACCTACGACCTCCACCGCCTCATGGAGGGCGCGACGCTCCGGAAGACCAGCGAGTTCGCCGACGCCATGATCGCCAACCTGTAGCCGGACGTGCACCGGGCCTGGGGCGCCTACCCCGACACTGTTCTCACCTTCCCCGAGATCGACCTGGTGGTGGATCTCCGGGGTCCCCTGAGCCCGGTGGTGCGGCAGCGGCTCCGCGATGCCGGGCTCGGCGGGCCGTTCGGCGTGGTGACCGCCTGCAATCCGCTGGGATCCCAGTTCGATGCCGCCTCCAATCGCCGGCTCACCATCCTGCTGGCGACGCGCATTGCCGCGAGCCATCCTTCCGCCCGCCGGGCCGACGGCGGCTCTCCCGACGGGGCCCATCAGGAGCCCGGCTGGGCGGTGCCCGGCTCGCTCGAGCAGGCGCGCCAGCTCGGCGAGGCGTTCTTCCAGAATGCGGTGTTCTGGTTCGATGGAGAGCGTTTTGCGATCGTGCCGGTCCACGCTCCCGGCCAGGTGATCCTCCTGCCGGTCGAGAAAGCGGCCGGGACCGCGGGTTAGGCCGGGAGGCGGGTTCCCGCCCGGCCTCCGGGGGTCGCGAGCGGAAGGACCAGCACGTCGGCGGCAAACCGCACCAGCGCGATCCACAGCAGGTCGGCCACCAGGAGATGCGCCAGCTGAAGCCCGATCGGCGCGAGCAGCACCAGGTTGGTGAAGCCGAGCCCGAACTGCAGCAGCACCAGACCGGGGACCCGGCGGCTCCATCGCGACTCCAAGACGTCCACCCGCGCCCGGGCCACCCGCCAGACCATCACGCTGAGATACAGGCCGGTCAGGATCGCGAGCAGGGGGTGAAACACCCGGAGCCGGACCAGCAGGTGCGCGGTGGGTGACGCGTCGGCCCGGAACCCCGCAGCGAGTGAGCTCGACGGAAACAGCGTGTCGCCCAGTGCGGCGATCGCGCCGGTCATCCCGACCACCAGAACCGCGCCGAGGCCCGCTTCGAGCCACCCCGCCGCGGAGCCCCGCCACACCAGCGGCCGGGGGTCGCCGTCCGACCAGGCCACCGTGAGCGCCAGGGCGCCGAGGAGCAAGAAAGTGTTGAGCAGATGAGCGGCCAGGTATCCGGCCCGCGCCAGCGAATCGTTCCTCGCCACCAGCTCGAGCAGCACCAGCCCCGCCCCGATCAACGCCTCCGCCACGATGAATCCGAGCGACCAGGCCGCCGCCTTGCGGGCCCGATGGCCCGAAGGGAACCCGCGACGACTCCACCACACCAGGCCGATCACCAGGAGCAGCGCCGCGCCGCTGCTCGCGCGGTGGGCCAGCTCGATCAGCGTGTTAGCGGTGGGACTCCGGGGGAGCATGACGCCGTTGCAGAGCGGCCAGTGCCGGCCGCAGCCGGCCCCGCTTCCTGTGGCGCGCACGAAGGCGCCCCACAGGATGACCGCCAGATTGACGCCGAGGGTGGTCGAGGCATAGCGGCGGAACCGCATGTCCAACAATAGCGGAGGGTTGTTACTCCCGCACCCGCATCCGCAATCGTTCGAGGGAGTCCGGCGGGAAGCCGGGCGGCGCCACCAGCCGGAACACCACGGTCCCGTCCACCAGCTCCTGCCACAGCGTGACGTGACCGGGATAGATCACCGAAACCAGGGCCCCCCGCGCCTCGAGGCCGACCGGAATCATTCCCGGGATCAGATACATCGACCCGTTGAGCCGCCGGAGCGCTTCGGGGAAGGACACCGGCTCGGCCGAATCCGCCATCACCTTGAGCTGGGCAAAGGATTGTCGGGTCTGCTCCGCCGCGGCGATCCCGGCAGCAGGTTGGGATGCCGGAGGCGCCGGCTTGGCGGCGTCGCTTCGCGCTTCATCGCGCTCTGGTGTCGCGGCGTCCAGCGCGCGCGCCCGGTTCGCCGCAACCTTCGATTGCCCCTTCGGAGCCGCATGGGTCGGGCGGATTTCTTTGGGTTCGGCCGCGCCGGAAGCAGCGGCCGTGGGGGCGGTGGTCGTGGTGGTTCCGGTCGCAATCGGTTCCACCGACCTGGCCGCATCGATCTGGATCGGGGCAGTCGTTCCCCGGGCGGCGTAGCCCAGTCCCACCGCCCCGATTACGCTGGCGGCCCAGGCGAGTCCGCGAACCCAGGGCACTCGATAGATGGCGATGGATGCCGGTCCTCGAGCAGCCCCGACCGGCTCGGGAAGCTCGACCAGCTCGACCAGGCCCATCGCCTCGCTGGTGAGCTGCCGTTCTTCGTCGAGGCGGGCCCGACACGATGCGCAGCCGGCGAGGTGGGCCTGGATGGCGCCGAGCTCCTGCGAGGGGATTTCCCCGTCGAGCAGGGCGTGGAGGGTGCCTTCGTCAAGATGCGACATGGTGTCTTCCTTCCTCCCCGTGCTGGGTCCGGTACGCTTCCACCAGCTTGCGCCGGGCTCGTGCCAGGGTCGTTCCCACCGCCCCGCGGGCCAGGCCCAGCGTGGTGGCGATTTCGTCGTAGTTGAATCCTTCGGCCTTGAGCAGCAGCGCCTCGCGGTCCCGGTCGCTCAGGGTGTCGAGCGAGGCGCGCACCCGGGCAATCGCTTCGCCCCGATCCAGCTCCTCATCGGGGCGGCTGGCCTCGGCGGTTTGCTCGGCCCGGAACAGCACCAGCCGCCGGTCCCGCCGCGCCGCGGTGCGGGCCTCCTCGCGCACCAGGTTCAGGGCCACCGCAAAGAGCCAGGGCCGCGGGTTACGGGGAGGCGCGGCCACCGCCCGGGCGAACACTTCCTGCGCGATCTCCTCGGCCCGCTCACGGTCGCCGGTGCGGCGATAGAGCATCCGCACCAGCGGCTCGTGAAACTCGGTGAACAGATCGGCCAGCGGTTCGTTCATCGTCCCTCGTAGTCCGCGAGAAACCGGTCGAGCTCCCCGGCGGCCCACTGGGTCAGGCCCCCTTCTTCAATCCGGAGCCCGATGCGGGATCCGGCCAGGACGATCGGGAATCCCGCCGCGAGCTGGGCCCGCAGGGCCGGCCGCGCCTTGACCAGATCGAACCAGGCCGGGCTGAACGGGGCCACACTCCGGACCTTGCTGCCGGGCTTGAAGCCGGCGTCGGTCCAGATCCCTTCCCGTTTGACCAGCAGCTTGCCGCCGGAACGCTTGGCCTCGCTGCCCCCGTTCCGTTCCCGCATTTCGTCCAGCCGCCCCACCACCGCCGCCTCCGCGGCCTGACGCGACCCGCTGGCGGCGAGGTTGGCGCTGGCCTTGGCGGCGTCGAACGCCTGCGCGCCGGTCATGTCGCGCGCCATGGCTGCACCGGCGGGCATCGGGCGCTGTTCCACCACCGTCCCCGGTTCCTGCACCAGATAGGAAGTGTACTCCGTGATGATCCCGTAGCGTAGACCGAGCTCCCTAACCCGCTCCACCAGGGCGGGCGAAGCGCCTTCCAGGCGGATCTGCCGGGTCAGCTCGCCGATCCGGCGGGCCGCCCAGAGCGGCGGGATGTAGTCGTTCGAGGTTCCCCCCGGCCGAAGCTCGCCGCGATGGTGAAGCGCTCCCGGCGGCCGTTCCGGGTTCCTTCGATGACCACCGGACCGCTCCCTTCGCCGCGGTACCGCGCCAGGACCACCAGCTCCTCCCCGTAGAAGAGGTCGGGAAGCACGCTGGGGGCCTGCTCCAGGAAGCGCACCGGCGATTCCACGATCCGGAGATCGGTGAGCGCCGGTCGGGCAATCCGGGTGAGGACGCTTCCCATCGCGTCTCCCACGTCAACCCCGGGTGCCACGTAACTCGCGCTTCCCCGGCCGTCCACCGCCAGGCGGTCGAGCAGATAGGTGTTGACGTCGTGCCCGACGCCCACGGTAAAGATCCGGGCGTTGCCGATCCGCGCGGCCGCGTTCGCCGCGATCCGCTCGGGCGCCTGCTCCCCCACAGTGGGAATGCCGTCGGTCAGCAACAACACGATGCCGAGCCGCTCTGCCCCGGTCCGTTCGGCAAGCGCCGATTCGATCGCGCCTGCCAGGTTGGTGCCCCCATTCGCGGCAAGGCCCTCCACGAACTGTCCGGCATCGCGCAGCGCCGCCTGGCTGGCCGGGCTCCACCCTTCATGGAACTCGTGCACCGCGTTGCTGAAGGCGATGACACGGAATCGATCGGCCGGCCGCAGGGTTCGCAGCGCCTGGCGGAGCGCGGTTCGGGCCTGATCGATCTTCTCCCCGCTCATCGAGCCCGACACGTCCACCACCAGGGTCAGGTCGCGGGGAAGCCCGGGGCCCTCCTCAGAGAACGGCGGCGCGAGAAAGAGAAGCGCGAAGCCATCCTGGCCCGGTTCCGACTGGGTGAGGACCGACCCGCCCAGCACGCCGCGCCGGAACGGGAGCAGCAGCTCGACGTCGCCCTGGACCGGTGGCGTCACCGTAACCCGCAGATCGCCGCCCCGCCGCTCGCTCGTGATGGCGTGGGTGGGCGAGTAGGGAATCGCGAACCCGCTGTCCCCCTTCACCTCGACGCTGAGCACCGGCAGGCCGTCGCCCCGTTCACCCGCCGCATACCGGAGCCGAAGCGCATCGCCGTCCCGGGTCAGCAGCTGGGTGTATCGCAGCACCACGGTGCGGGTCTCGCCGGGCTGGACCGGGAAGATCTGGGCCCGGATGAGGCCGTGACCGATCAGGGTGAGCAGGGCAGGGTCCTTGAGTCGCCGAACGATGCCCTCGTAGATGGTGCGCGCCTGTTCGGCGTCGAGCAGCTCGCCGGTCAGCGCCTGCTCGCCCTGAAACAGGGTGAAATCGCGAAACACCGCTTCCCCCGGCAGGGGATACAGGTAGGTCCCCTCGGCGATCACCGGTCCCGTGTTACGGAAGCGCTCCAGGATCTCGAACCGGGCGACCCGCCCTTCCACCGTCGCCCGCACCCGGGACTCCACCCGGACCAGCGGCGACGGCATTCGAACATCCACCGGGCCGCGGTCGCGGTCGATCCACCCCTGGGCCGCAAGGGTGGTGAGTGGAGATGCAAGCAGCAGCAGGGACAACGTGGTGCGCGACATCACATCCTCCGGATTCTGGGTCGGCCGGGAGATGCGGAGAGGGGTGAAAGTTGCACACGGGCGGACCGGCGGACCGGCGGACCGGGACTGTCAAAAGCAAGGAGCCCCGTTTCCGGGGCCCCTTTGTTGTCTGTCCGCCTGTCCGCCCCTCCGCCTTATTGCGGCTGGAATTTCACCGCTCTTGGTTGCCATCTCGGCAGGAAGGTCGGCGTCGAGGGAGTCTCATGCTCCCGGTTGTCGCCGAGCTGTCCGTACTGATTATCGCCCCAGCAGAGCGCCCGGTGGTCCTGGGTGATGCCGCAGGTATGCTGGTCGCCCGCCGACACGGCGATGAACACGAGCCCCTGGGCGCTCACCAGAACCGGAGATGCGGAATGGGAGCCTGGATTGCCGGCTCCAAGCACTTGATTGCCCAGCTGCCCGTGCTCGTTGCTACCCCAGCACCAGATTTCTCCCGCGAGTGTCAACCCGCAGGTGTGGGACTCGCCGGCGGTGATGCCGATGAAGGAAATCCCGTTGGCGACCGCGATCGGCGCGGTGCGATAGACCCCCGGTCCGGAGGCGATCGCCACACTTCCGAGCTGGCCGAGGGCATTGCTCCCCCAGCAGAAGGCGAGGCCCACCGCATCGAGCGCGCAGGAGTGCTCAAACCCCACCGCGATGGTGAGCGATGCCGGATCGTTGGCCGATGACGTTGGTACGTCGAGCGCCCGTCCCAGCCACTGGCCGTCGGCGGTCGGGGGCACCAGGATGGGGATGCTATCCCGGCCGCCGACGGTTCCGCTGCCGGTCTGGCCGAAGCTGTTGAAGCCCCAGCAGTACACGTGGCTCCCCAGGAGCGGGGTCGAAATGGCACAGGTATGCTGTCCGCCGGCGGCTACCGCCTGGAATCGCTCGGTCAAGTCGTTGGCGATCACCCAACCAACGGCGGGGAGGTCGATCGGAGCGGTGACTGCCGAGATGCTGTCGGTATTGCCAAGGCCGAGCTGGCCCTCACCGGCGAAGCCCCAACAGTAGATCCGATCGGAAATGGAGAGGCCGCAGGTGTGATTGCGGCTCACCGCCATCATTCGAAATGAAAGGGGTCCCACGACATGGGTCGGTGCGGTGACGAACGCGCTCTGGGTTCCGATGCCAATCCGCCCATCATGGTTCACACCCCAGCAGTATGCCGCACTGCCCAGGGTGATGGCGCAACCATGGTGGAGGTTCATGACCGTCTGCCGGAAGGTCAGATTGCCGGTCGATGAGGTCGGGACCGGCTGCGCGAACACCGGCCCGCTTCCCGCCGGAGGCTGCCCGATGCCGAGCTGCCCCTCTCCGTTGTAGCCCCAGCAGACCGCCACGTTATCCACGGTGGTGCCGCAGGTATGACGGCCGCCGGCACTGATCGTGGCATAAGTCACGTTCACGCCACCGTTGAACACCACGCTGAAGTTCCCGCTTGCCGCAGTGACCATCGCCGGACCTGGCACGCCCCCGAGCTTCCAGCTCGCCGAGGCGGTGCCCGCCACGTTGGTGATGACGGTGGCTGGAGTCACAATTCCGCTTCCCGCGGCCGGGGTGAACGTCACCGAGGCGCCGGCGACCGGATTGCCGAACCGGTCCACCACCTTCGCTACGATGGGCGAGAGCAGGGTCTGGGCGGGCAATCCGGTCTGATTGTCTCCCGAAACGACCACAACGGAGGCCGCGGGCTCCGCGTTCGCGGTCGCGCTCAAGGTGAGCGGGGTGAGTCCCGCAACTGTCGCGACCACGATCTGGGTGCCCGTGCTGGGCCCCAAAGTCCACTTCACCGAGGCGTTCCCCGTGGCGTCGGTCAGGGCGCTCGAGACACTCAGCGTCCCTCCACCGGTCGCCACCGCGAAGCTCACCGTGATCCCGGCCTTCGGATTGTCCAGATCGTCGGTGACCCTGACCACGAGGTCCTGGGCCAGGAGATTCCCCACAATGCCGGTCTGGTTGTTTCCAGCCGACGCCAGTACCCGGGTCGGCGGCGAGGTGAGCGCAGTGGCGTCGAACGCCACGAAAACTTCGTTACTGATGCTGGCTTCGACGGTATTGGTTCCCGTCGTGGTTCCGAGGCGAAGGGTCGTCGAGGCTTCCCCGGCCTGGTCGGTGGTGCTCTCCGACGGGGTGACCGTGCCGCCTCCTGCAGTGACTCGCCACTGGACCACCACGCCGGCGGCCGGACCCCCATTTTGGTCGAGGGCCTGGACCATGAGCGGCTGGGTCAGGTTGCTGCCAATCACGCCGAACTGCCCCCCTCCCGACACGATGACGAGAGTTGCAATCCGGGGCCCGGTGAGATCCTTGGTGCAACCCGCAAGGATCGTTGCGGCAAACACCGGGGCAATGAGGGCCCGGGAGTATCCCGAACAGAATGCCATAGAAATCCTCTCTAGTCTCCCTACCGGTAACGACTTACGGACCAAGGGCGGACCGCCTGGGGTGCCGACCCGATCCACAGGGCAAACCTTTTCACCTCAATGCAATTGCAGTTGATCGTCGAGGCGAGGGGCAAGTTCCGCGCCGAAGGGGGGTTAGAGGGCCCATTTCTACTTGACCCTGGGGCTTCTGCGTCACTAGAATTGCGAGCCTGTGAAACCGCGGGCCGGAACCACCGTGGTGGTTGTAGCTCAATTGGTTAGAGCGCCGGACTGTGGCTCCGGAGGTTGCGGGTTCAAGTCCCGTCAGCCACCCTCGAAGGACCAGGCGAGAGGCCCTAGGTCCGTAGCTCAATTGGTAGAGCACCGGTCTCCAAAACCGGGGGTTGGGGGTTCGATTCCCTCCGGGCCTGTGGACAAGCGGACAAGCGGACAGGCGGACAGGCAGACGGCGGACAGGCGGACAGAGACGGTCGAGAGTGAAGGAGAGGCTGGGGACTCGAACGGTTGGCCGGTCCGCCGGTCCGCCCGGCCCGCCGGCCCGCCGGAGCATGGCGCTATCGTCTAGAGGCCCAGGACACAGCCCTCTCAAGGCTGGAACACGGGTTCGAATCCCGTTAGCGCTACTGAGATGACAGGTGGAGGCCCCATCGTCTAACGGTCAGGACACCACTCTTTCAAGGTGGTAATACGGGTTCGATTCCCGTTGGGGTCATCTCCTGACCGACTGTCCCGGGCGCCGCTAGCTCAATTGGCAGAGCAAGTGACTCTTAATCACTAGGTTGTAGGTTCGATTCCTACGCGGCGCATTCCTTCTTGTTCCCGTTCCCTCTCATCTCAGTGAGGACCAGTATGCGCAGCACTCGCCTGATGTTCGTCGGGCTGGGCGCCATGGTGTGCGCCGGAGTACCCCGGCACGCAGCGGCCCAGGCCATGTTCGAAGGGGAGATCAGCCTCAAGACGCCCAACGGGCCGGTCGAAGGGGTGGTGAAGGGGAACAAGGCCCGGCTCAACGCCCAGACCCCCATGGGCACCGGGGCGATCTTCTTCAATCCCGCCGAGCACGAGATCTACATCCAGATCGATGCCCAGCGCATGGTGATGGTGATGAAGCAGGAAGACGCCGCCCAGATGGTCGACTCCGCCCTGCGCACCACCGGGACCGGCACCACCACCGCGACCGGCCGGACCGACACGGTGGCGGGTCATCAGTGCCAGATCTTCCGGGTCGTCAGCGCCACCTCGGCCGAGGACGTGTGCATCGCGAGCGGGTTAGGAAACCTGGGGGTGATGGCGATCTTTGGCGGGGGGCCGTCCATGGGCCGGGGCCGCCCGGGCCCCTCCCGGGCGCCGGGATGGGCGGGCGAACTGGCCCGGCGGGGCGGAGTGCCGCTCCGGGTCGCCGATACCACCGGCGTGGTCAAGTTCGAGGTGCTCCGGCTCGAGAGCAAGCCGATCCCGGATTCGCTGGTCAATCCCCGGGCCGACTACCAGCGCATGAACATGCCCGCCTTCGGCCGTCCGCCGCTCGATTGAGCATGATCCTCGTCACCGGGGGAGCCGGGTACATCGGGAGTCATACCTGCCTCGAGCTGCTCCGGGCCGGCCGCGACGTGGTCGTCCTCGATAACCTCTCCAACAGCTCGGTCACCTCGCTGGAACGGGTTGCCGAGCTGGCCGGACGGGCTCCGGCCTTTCATCAGGTGGACCTCCGCGACGGGGACGGCCTGGAGCGGATCTTCTCCAGCCATCCGATCGATTCGGTGATCCACTTTGCCGGGCTCAAGGCGGTCGGTGAGTCGGTGGAGCAGCCGCTCCGCTACTGGGACAACAACGTCAACGGTACCATCCGGCTGCTCGAGGCGATGACCAGGCACGAGGTGCGCACCCTGGTATTCAGCTCCTCCTGTACCGTGTACGGCGCGCCTCCCTCGGTGCCGATCCGCGAGGATTTCCCGGTGAGTGCGGTGAATCCCTACGGCATGACCAAGCTCACCATCGAGCGGATGCTTCATGATCTCTTCCGGGCCGATCCCCGCTGGGCCATTTCGATCCTCCGGTATTTCAACCCGGTTGGGGCCGATCCGAGCGGCCGGATCGGTGAGGATCCCACCGGGGTTCCAATGAACCTGGTGCCGTACATCACCCAGGTCCTCATGGGACGGCTGCCAATCCTGACCGTGCATGGAAACGATTACCCGACCCGCGACGGAACCGGGGTGCGCGACTACATCCATGTCACCGATCTGGCCCTGGGCCACCTGGCCGCTCTGGCCGACCTTGCCCGGGGACCAAGGCTGGTGACCTATAACCTGGGAACCGGACGGGGATCGTCGGTGCTGGAGGTGGTGGGGGCGTTCGAGAAAGTCACCGGGCGGGAAGTGCCCCGCCGAATTGCGGGCCGACGCCCGGGAGATGTCGCGGAGGCGTGGGCCGATCCGTCGCTCGCCCGGGAGAAACTCGATTGGAGCGCGAGCCGGAGTCTTCAGACCATGTGTGAGGATGCCTGGCGCTGGCAGCAGATGAATCCGGCTGGATATAGGGAATAGGTGCTAGGGGCTAGGGGTTAGCAAAAGCCTTCCCAAGTAGATCATCTACTCGGGAGGGTTTTTGCTAACCCCTAGCCCCTAGCACCTAGCACCTCTCTCAGCCGTTCCAGCACCGCCTCGATCTCCTCGAGCGATACCGCCCCGACCGAAAGCCGGAACCACCCGGAATGTTCCGGGACCCCGAATGCCTGGAAAGGAACCGCGGCGAGTCCGGCGCGGTGGAGCAGCAGACGGCGCAGCGCCTCGTTGTCGCGAATCTCCTCACCCTGAAAACGCTTTCCAATCAGATCCACCTGAAGAGCGATGTACATCGCGCCCTGGGCCCGGACGCAGTCCAGCGGCAGACCCTCGCGCTTCAAACCGGTGAGGCCGCGGTAGAGGGCATCCAACCGTTGGCCCAAGCGGGCGCTCATGGCCTCGCGGAACTCGTTCATTGCCTCGGCATTGCGGAGAAACGCCGCGGTCGCGGCCTGCTCAGGACGAGGTGCCCATGCCCCGACATGGCCGAGGAAATCCTTCATCTTGGCGATGACGTTGGATGGGCCCAGGGTCCAGCCCACCCGGAGCCCGGTTCCCGCGAAGGCCTTGGAGACTCCGTCCACCGTCACCAGCCATGGCGCCGCCTCCGGGACCAGCGCCAGCGGATGCACCGCCGAAAGTCCATCCTGAAGAAGCGAGCCATACATGATGTCGTAGAGAACGAAAAGCGGTCTCCCGCTCCCACGCCGCTGATTCTCCTCAACGACGGCGCGCAGGATGGCCGTCACGGTGTTGGCGTCGAGAACTGTGCCGGTGGGATTTCCCGGTGAGCAGAGGCAGAGGAGCCGGGCCTTCGGAAGGTGGGGAGCCAGGTCATCGAGCACCGGCTGAAATCGCTCCTCGGCGCGGGCAGGAACCGCGAGCTTCACCGCCCCGACCATTTCGGCGTAGTAGTCGTTGTTCCAGCTCGGTACCGAGTAAAGCACCACTTCCTCCGGATCGACCAGGCACCGGAACACCGCGTAGATGGCCGGTCGCCCGCCCGCCGTGATCAACACCGAGGAGACCGGATATTCCACCCGGTGCTCCCGCTGGAGGTATTCGGTCACCGCCTGGCGCAGGGTAAGGAGTCCGTCGGACGGCGGATAGTTGGTTTCACCTGCAGTCAGGGCGTCAATGATTCCATCCCGGAGCGGTGCCGGGATCGGGAAATACCTCGGGTCAAAATCCCCTACCGTCAGGTTACACAACGGTTTCCCGGTGGACTGCAGCTCCCGGACATCTGCGGCAATTCCGAGAATTATTGAGCCCCGAAGGGAACCCGCGAGACTGGACAGGGGCGAGGACTGGGGCCCCGAAGATTGGACCGTGGTCGTCATGCCAAAAAGGTAGCGGGGGCGAGAGTTTGGGGTAGATTAGCAAGATATCATGGAGGCCATTTGCACATTCTGGTAGTCGAAGACGACGAGCGGACCGTCGGCTTCCTCCGGCAAAGCCTGGAGGAGGACGGTTACGCTGTCGAGGTGGCTTCGGACGGACGCACCGCGCTCGACAAGGCGGGGCAGACTCCGGTGCCCGACCTCGTGATCCTCGACATCCAGATCCCCGATCCCGACGGCCTGGAAGTGGCAAAGGCGCTCCGGCAGCGCGGCAACGCGATTCCGATTCTGATGCTCACCGGGCGTGATTCTCCCGAGGACATCGCCACCGGTCTCGATGCTGGGGCCGACGACTACCTGGTCAAACCGTTCGCGCTGGTCGAGCTCCTGGCCCGAGTGCGCGCCCTGACTCGCCGGCCCGCTGCGGGGGTGCAGGGCACCCTGCGCTCGGGCACCCTCGAGCTGGACCGGTTGAAGCGTTCCGTCCGGCGGGGGAACCGCGATATCCCGCTCGCGCCGCGGCAGTTCCGTCTGCTCGAATACCTCATGCTGAACGCCGGGCGGGCGGTCAGCCGGTCGGAGCTGCTGCGCGAAGTCTGGAACATCAGTTTCGACCCGGAATCCAACCTGGTGGATGCACACATCTCGACGCTTCGAAGCGCCCTGGAGCGTGCCGGCGAACCTCGTCTGATCCACACCGTGCGCGGAGTGGGATACACGATCAAGGCCGACGCGGCCTGAGATGCGGTCGTTTCGCTCGATCCTGGCGCTGCGGGTCGGCCTGGGAATCCTGGGTGTTTCGCTCGTGCTGGTGCTCGCCGCATTCCTCGTCATCCGTTCCCGCCTGCTCTCCACCCTCGACGGTTCACTGCTCGATCTCGCCGAGCTCGAAGCCGCAAACGGGGCGGACTCCACCTCGGCGGAATTTCATTTTCGTTCCGAACGGCTCCGGCAACCCAAGGCCGATTCCCAGCATGTCGTGTGGGCCCAGCTGCTCAGCCGGGAGGGAACCCCTCTGGTGCTCAGTGCGAATCTGGGAGCGCCGCTCGCGGTTCCAACCGAGGCCCTGGGGCGCTCCAACCAGGGACAACCGGTCTTCGTCACCCAGCAGGGCGCGGCGCCGAACGGGAAATCTGCCGGTGCGCTCCGCACCGTGATCTACCCGATGGGCCGCAACGGCCCCTCCCACACCGATCACCGGCTTCAGCTCAGCACCTCGCTCGATGCCAACCGCGCCGAGCTGGGGCAGTTTCTCCTCATGGCGTTGAGTGTTGCCCTGCTCGCTGCAGGGCTCGCCTCGGTTGGCGCTTTCCTGGTGGCCAGCCGGGCGCTTCAGCCCGCGGTCGAGCTGGCCCGCACCGCCAAAGCGATCGAAGTGCATGAGCTCAGCCATCGGGTGACGGCGCCGGGCAATCTCTCCGAATTCCACCGGATTGCGGTCGCGTTCAACGGGCTGCTCGACCGGATCGAACGCGCGGTCACCGGGACCCGGAGGTTCACCTCGGACGCGAGCCACGAGCTGCGGGCACCCCTTACCGTCCTGCGGGGCGAGCTGGAGCTCGCGCTTCAGCGGCCCCGGTCTCCCGGCTGAATACGAGGAGGCCCTGCGCCGCTGCCTCGACGAAGTGCTCCGATTGACCCGCCTTGCGGATGACCTGCTGACCCTGACCCGGGTGGAAGGGGGAACCATCGGCGGCTTGCGCAGCCTGGTCGGCCTCGATGAGCTGGTCGGCCGGGCCCTCGAGCGCAAATCCGCCCTGCTCGAAGCTCGGAGTGTGTCGGTCGATATCGAGGGGTCCGGCGGCGATCTCAGCTGCGATCCCGACCTGGTGGTGCGGGCCCTGGACGGGCTGATCGAACACGCCATCATGGCCTCGCCGGAGCAGGGCATGGTGCGGGTCAGGCTCGGAGAGCCGGGATGGGAGCCGCACGGTGCGGATCACCGACAGCGGGCCCGGCCTGGCCGACGGCGAGGTGGCCGGCGCCTTCCAGCGGTTCCATCGTTCCAAACGAGCCCGGGTCCGTACCGATGAGTCCGGCCTCGGGCTCGCTATCGCCAAGGCGGTGGCCGAACGCCACGGTGGCAGCGTGCAGTACGCCGGCAACGACCCCGGTGCTTCGTTCCTTCTGATTCTGCCGGCTTCTCCTCCCATCTGACCACGGATAACCCATGAAACCCATCGCCCTATGTTCCTTCCTGCTGCTCGCCACCACCGGCCTTGCCGCCCAGTCGGCGCCGCCCCGCTGGGCGCCCGATCTGGATCAGCGAATCGCGCGGGTTATGCCGCAGGTCATCGCCTGGCGCCGCGACATCCACCAGCATCCCGAGCTGTCCAACCGGGAGGTCCGCACCGCCAAGCTCGTGGCCGACCAGCTCACCAGCCTGGGGCTCGAGGTGAAGACCGGGGTGGGCAGGACCGGCGTGGTCGGGGTCCTGCGGGGCGGCAAGCCCGGTCCGGTCGTCGCGCTTCGCGCCGACATGGACGCGCTTCCGGTGACCGAGCAGGTCGACCTCCCCTTCAAGTCCACGGTGACGACCGAGTACAACGGGCAGCAGGTCGGCGTGATGCACGCCTGTGGCCACGACAACCACGTCGCCATTCTGCTCGGCACGGCCTCGGTGCTGGCGGGGATGAAGAGCCAGATCCCCGGCACCGTGAAGTTCATTTTCCAGCCCGCCGAAGAAGGGCCGCCTGCAGGCGAACCGGGCGGCGCCGATCTGATGATCAAGGAAGGGGCGCTCGACAATCCCACCCCCGGCGCGATCTTCGGGCTGCACGTGTGGCCCGAGCGGGTGGGCACGGTGTCCTGGCGTGAGGGCCCGTTCATGGCGGCGGCCGAGGGCCTGCGCATCGTGGTTCGAGGGAAACAGACCCACGGCGCCCAGCCCTGGGGCGGGGTGGATCCGATCACGGTCGCCTCGCAGGTCGTGATGGGTCTGCAGACCATCGTGAGCCGGCAGGAAGACATCACCAAGGTCCCCGCCATCATCACCATCGGAAGCATCCAGGGTGGCAACCGGGGTAACATCATTCCCGACAGCGTGGTCATGCTCGGGACGGTGCGCACCTTCGACGAAGCGATGCGGGCGGATATCCGCCGCCGGATCGAGCGCACCGCCACTTCGATTGCGCAGGCCGCCGGCGCGACTGCCCTGGTCGAGATTTCCGGAGGCGGGCTGGTAACCTCGAACGATCTCGCGCTCACCCAGCAGATGCTGCCCACCATGCGCCGCGTCGTTGGAGAACAGAATCTGTTTCACGCCGGCCTCCAGACTCCGTCGGAAGACTTTTCCGCCTATCAGCAGAAAGTCCCCGGACTCTTCGTATTCCTCGGCATCGTTCCGGACGGCAAGGATCCCGCTGTCGCGCCGAGAAACCACTCGCCCTATTTCTTTGCCGATGAAGCCGCTCTCCCGGTCGGGGTTCGCCTCATGACGAGCCTCGCGATGGACTGGCTGGAGAATCCCACGGCCGCCAAACGGTGAGCGCGCCCGGCGCGCCCGAGCTGGCCCGCCGCATTGGGCGGTGGGCCCTGACGGCGCTGGTGCTCAATGGCATCATCGGCAGCGCCATTTTCGGGCTGCCCAGCCCGGTCGGGAAAGCGCTCGGCGCGGGCGCGCCCTGGGCGTGGGCAGCGGCCGCGCTGCTCATCAGTATCGTGGTCGCGTGCTTCGCCGAGGTCGCGTCGCGGTTCCGCGGCGCTGGGGGGCCGTATCTCTATGCCCACGCGACCTACGGCCGGTTCGTGGGAATTCAGACCGGGTGGATGGCCTACCTGACCCGGTTGACTGCGTCGGCCGCGGTGATCAATCTGTTCGTGAGTTATCTCGGGGTATTTCTGCCCGCCGCGGTGACGCCTTCGGGCAAGCTGGTGGTGCTGACGGTTCTCCTTGCCGGGCTCGCGATCGTGAACGCATTCGGGGTTGGCCCGGGCGCGGGAGTCAGCTCGGTCTTCGCCATGCTCAAGCTGCTCGGGTTAGGTGCGTTTATTGTCGGCGGACTGGTCTGGCTCGCCGGCAACACCGCGGTCACTCCGCCATCCGCTCCCGCGTCGCTCGATCCGTGGCTTTCGACTCTGCTGGTGCTGGTCTTTGCCTATGGAGGGTTCGAGGCAGCGCTGATTCCTCTGGCAGAGGCGCGGGATCCGGAGCGGGACGCGCCGGTCGCGCTCTTCGTGGCGATCGGAACCGCGACGCTGGTCTACCTGCTGGCCCAGGCCGTGGTGACCTACACGCTGCCGAATCCCGGTGCGACCGCCACGCCGCTCGCCGAATCGGCGCGCGGCATTCTCGGAGGAGGGGGTGCGCGGTTCATCGCCGCCATCGCGCTCCTGTCCACCTTCGGCTATCTGGCGGGCGGCATGGTCAACGTGCCCCGGCTCACCTTTGCCATGGCGGAGCGGCGCGAGCTTCCCGCAGCGTTCGCCACGGTTCACCCGCGCTACCGCACCCCGGTAGTGTCCATCGCGACCTATGCGGTGCTGGTCTGGCTGCTGGCGGCGAGCGGGAGCTTCCTTCAGAACGTGAGCCTGTCGGTCGCGGCCCGCTTGGTGACCTATGGGCTGGTCTGCGCCGCGCTGCCGGTCCTGCGCGCTCGCGATGGGACCGGGCGGGGCGCGCCCCCGGCGCGATTCCGCCTCCCCGCGGGTACCGTGGTGGCCGGGTTAGGAATCCTCGGTATGCTGCTGATGGCGACTCAGGTGAGCGGCCGGGAACTCAAGATCATGGGTTTGCTCATCCTGCTGGCGAGTGGGCACTACCTCACGGTACGAAAACGGGGGACCGATCAGGCTGTTTGATCCACAGATGACACGGATCACACGGATTCAGCTCTGGCTCTCGAGGCCCATTCTCCCATTTACCAACCAAATTCCCTATGGCGGTCTTGTTTGGTGGAATGCGAGGTGCACACAACGCATCCGTGTCATCTGTGGATAAACCACAGCGGAATGCCCTAGAAAAGCTCCCCGATCAGACAGCGCGCCGAGCCGCCGCCCAGCTTCTCGAAGGCGGAGAGATCGGTGTGGAGGATCCGGCCATGCCGCTCGAGCAGGGTCCGCTGCTCAGGACGGAACCCTCGCCAGGCCCGGCTCGACATCACGAACAGGGGGGTGCCATCGCCCGATTCGAGGGCGAGGCAATTGCCGCAGTACTCCCCGACCTGATCGCGCGCGAGCTCGAGCAGGGTATTGTCATCGGCGCGGAGCCGGTCCCTAACCCGGTCTCCCGCGTCAGGAGGATCGATGGACTGGAGACAGAGGCCGGCCAGTCCGTGCCCGATGAACATCACGACGTTGGTGTGGTAGTAGGGGACGCCGGCGGCATCGGTGGCGGAAAAGGTGAGGAGGTCGTAGCCGGTGTCGCGGGACCATTCGGCCGCAAGATCCGGGTCGGTCCGCGGGGAGATCGCGGCATACGCCACCCGGTTCCGGTGATCGATCACCAGGCTTCCCGTGCTCTCCAGGAACCGGCCCGCGCGCTCTCGCTCGCTCAGATCGAGGACCTGGCGGTACCGTGCCCGGAGCCATTCCACCAGGTCGTTCCTTCGCTCGGGACGCCGGTTTGCAGCGAGCAGAGGATAGAGTATCAGGGTGCCCGGGTCGCCGGGAGCCGATCGGTGGGTGGAAAACCAGTTGTTGCAGAAGGGGCCGTCGGGCGTGGTGTCGAGGCTCCGGGTCAGGGTGACCAGCACCCCGTGAGCCACCAGCAGCTCCCGCAGTCGGGCGTGCTGCACCCCCGCGAGCTCGGCAAGCTCCCGTTCCTCCGCCGGCGAAACCGATTCCTGGAAAACGTTGGATTCCCGGGTCTCCGGATTGAACCGGAAGCCGGCGGGCTCGATGAGCAGCACCTGACTGGCGGCCCGGACGGGCCGGTCTGCCGTCACTTCAGAAGCCCAGCTTGAGCCCGATCGACACCACCGGATGGTAACGCAGCCAGGAGCGGCTGTCGATTTCTCCCTGAACCCGCTGTTGTTCTTCGGCGAGGCGGGTTTCGAACTGGGTGCGCTCGGCACCCTCCAGGGTGGTTTCGGCGCTCAGGATCGCCAGCGGCTTGCCGGTAAAGCCGACCCCGATGTCGAACAGAATGGCCACCCGGCTCTGCCCCGCGAACCCAAGGCCCAGGTACGGAGCGGTGCGTTTGAAGGAGACCGTGGCATCGAGCTTGGTCACCTGATCGCTGGTATAGGCCTGCCCGTTGAGGTTGTAGGGCTGATGGGCGGCCAGCCGCCCTTCGTTGTAGTTGAGGACGGCGCCGCCGCTGAGGTGAAAGAACCCGCCGAGTGGATAGACATCGACGATGGCGGTCCCGTTTTCGAAATGCGGAGTCGCGGTGTAGCGATTGCTTTCGATCGTGACGTCCCGGGAGAACTGGAGATAGTTGCCGCCCAGCCGGAAGCCGACGTAGCGAGCGGCACGGAGGGAAAGCTCGGCGCCAACTCCGAGCGTGGAGCCCCGGGCCGCGATGCCGATCTGGCCCATGAGCGGCGCCGGCACGGCAAGGAGTCCGAGCAGCCAGAGTGTTCGGTGTTTCGACCGTCCCATCGTTTCTATCTCCCGTGTTCTGAAAACGGCAATGCCACCAGGACCGCGGTCACCCCGAGGACGAGGATTCCGAACACCAGCTCGATGACGCCGGATCGGCGGAAGCGAACGTCGCCCCCATGGTCTTCCAATCCCGGTTGCACCACGCGCCAGTTGTAGGCGCCGAGCCCCCCGACCACGAGGACGATCCCGAGCTTCACTGCAAGAGCCCAGCCATAGCCGGAATGGTAGAACTCGAAGGGCCAGGTCCATCCCAGGTATCTGATTCCGAGCCACATTCCGAATCCCATTGTCACCGGAGCGACCACCAGCGCCCGCCGGGAGAACGCTCCGACCAGGAGGCGATGCGCCTTTTGGCGGTCAGGCCCGTCGAGCGCCCGGCAGCTTGCGAGTCCCGCGGTCATGAGAATCGCGAGCCCGCCCAGCCAGACGCCGCCGGCGCCGACGTGGGCCGCGTCGAGCAGCCAGCCGCCGGGACCGGCCTCCGTGGTTGCCGCATGGCCGGTCATCCCGGCGCTGACAATGAGTCCCAGGGTCGCCAGAATCGCGATGAGCCAGCCGGCGCCGCGCTTTCTTGCGATGGTGAATCCGAGTCCGCCGATCGCGGCGGCCAGTACCTGCCGGGTCCAGCCGTGGCCCCAGCTCGTGGTAAAGACGGCGCGAAGAAAATCGAGGGTGAGCGGCTCATCCACGTCGCGCAGGGTGCGGGTCTGCATCCAGAGGCGGAGGACAGCGAAGGCGATGGCGGCCACCGAGCCGATGATTCCGAGTGCCGCAGCCCGGCGATGGAGGGCGCGCGCAGTGTCGGGGAAGTTGCTGCGGAAGGGGTTGGTCCTGGGAAAGAAAAACGGCGCGAAGCTGCTCGCGCCGATCATGAGGAACACCGCCAGATAGAATCCCCATCGTGCCGCCACGTAGGCCGGCCCGAGGAGATCACTCACGGCGAAATCGAAAACCCGAACGTTCCGCGGACCGCGTGACCGTCCCCGCTCGCGGTGCGCCAGCCCACCAGGTACTCACCCGGCGCGAGCGGGGTGGATGCCAGGGGGATCGAGACGGCCATCGAATCGTCGGTGGCCACGGCACGGATGGTCGCGATGCGGGTGCTGTCGCTCTTCATCAGGGTGACACTGCTGAAGGCGACTTCAGGTTTTTCGGCAAACCAGAGCTTGATCTCGACGGGAGCGGCGGTGAGGGTGTCGCCGGCTCCCGGGGTGCTCTTTACCAGATGGTTGTGCACCATCCCGGTCAGGAGGACCGTGGCGGCGAGGGCGGGGAGCAACTTCACGGGGTTCATTCGCATCCGGGAAAATTAATCAGATTCGCGGACCGTTGGGAATCGGCGCGAGACCCAGACCGCGACGGCCCATCCCCCCAGGGCGGCACCCACCGCATCGCTCAGGAAGTGCGCCCCGGAGAGGAGCCGGGTGGCGGCGCAGCCGATGGCCAGAGCATAGCCGATCCAGCCGGCGCGGGGATACCGCCGGGCGATGATCGCGGCCCCGGCAAAGGCCACCATCACGTGGCTGCTGGGAAATCCGAGGTCGTGAGAATCGAGGGAACGGTCCGCGAAGGGCCGGTAGAAATAGCTGCCGTGGTGGAGCGAAGGCCGCTCCCGGCGGATCAGCAGCTTGAGCGCTTCCGCCACCAATCCGGCGATCGCCGGCGCGACCAGCAGGGTCAGGCTCCACCGGCGGAGCGGGGTGCGGTGACGGGATTCCAGCCAGCCCGCGGCGGCCAGGGGCCACCAGAACCACAGGGTGCCCATAACCCGCAGCATCCGGGCCCAGTCGTGGCGGTCGAGCTCGGGCGCGGCCAGGTACCGGTAGGCAAGCGGATCGAGCCAGAGCGCCGCCAGGGTCGCGAGGGCGACGAAGAGAAGCGCCAGGGCCACGCGGCGGGACAATTAACCCGCGCTCCCGAGCCCCGCGGCGGCCTCGGCGAGGATGGCCTGGAGCCGGGCGAGCAAAACCTGACCCGCACTGCCCTGGAGGATCCGCGATCCGCCGCCCCGACCACCGCCCAGGGCGTCGAGCGTGCGGCGGAACCCGGGATTCAGATCGAGCCCGACCCCTTCCGACTTCGCGAACAGGAGCTGCGACCGTTCCCCCGCGAGGCCGAACAGCGCGATTCGACCGGGCGTCGCGGTGATGCGGAGGGCGAGGGTGCGGAGGTCTTCGATCGGTCGCGCCTCCCAGGCCGCGCTCACCACCCGAAGGCCGTTCTCCTCCCGCGCACCCCCTGCCAGACGGTCGGCTTCCTCCGCCAGCTCCTGCTCGTGGTACCCGGCGAGCTGCTTCTGGGCCTCCTTGAGGCCATCACGCACGCGGGTTATGGCCTGGCCCAGCTCGTTCGGAGCGCAGGTCATGGCCTGGGACAGCTCGCGCACCAGGGCGTGCTTCCCGGCATAGTCGGCTCGGGCCCGATTGCCGCAGAGAAACTCGATCCGGGTGCCCCGCTTCAGGCGCTCGCTCCGGAGGATCGCGATGAGGCCGATCTCCCCGGTGGCGGCCACGTGGGTTCCCCCGCAGGCGTTGAGGTCGAAGTCGCCCATCGCCACGACCCGCACCGGTCCAGCCACGTCGGGCCGCTTGCGGAGCGGCAGTGCCGCCAGCTCTTCTGACTCGGGGAACCAGGCCCGCACCGGCAGATTCGCGTTCACCACTTCATTGGCCAGCCGCTCTGCTTCCGCAACGCGCTGATCAGAAAGGTCGGTGGCCGCGAGGTCAATGGAGACCGTCTCTTCGCCGAGGTGGAAGCCGATGGTGTCGGCGCTGGCAATCTGGATGAAGGCCTGGGAGAGCACGTGCTGTCCGGAGTGCTGCTGCATGTGGTCGAAACGGCGGGGCCAGTCGATCGTGCCTTCGACCAATTCCTGGTCGAGTGGAGCGGCCAGGTGATGTACGACCTGGTTGTCGGTGTCGCGCACGGTCACGTTCAGGACCGGAACGGTTCCGAATGTGCCGGTATCGTGGGGTTGCCCGCCCGAGGTCGGATAAAATGCCGTCTGATCAAGGACCACGGCCGGATGACCGTCGACCTCGAACGTCTCGAGGACTCGGCCGGTGAACTGGCGCAGGAAGGAATCGGAGTAGTAGAGCCGCATGGTGGGGTCGATTGCCAGCGCCCTTCTCATTATAGAGCACCAGACTTCGGATCTTCGCGTTGGGGTTCGAGTCCCTCCGGGCGAGCTCACGAACTCACCATGGCGGCTCTACTCCTCCGATCCTCCAGGCCCGGTTCACGGCCGAGTCCTCGAGTCCTTCGGAGCAGCTCTACCTCGAGCCGGTCGACGACGACATGACCATCGCGGAAGGCGAGATCGTGGAGCTTGCCGTGTGACAAAGATCCCCAGCCTGTCCTATCCGGTCGTGCTGCGGGCCTTGCAGCGGGCGCGCTGGGTGATCGTGCGGCAGCGTGGCAGCCACATCAGGCTCCAGAAGCGTCAGGAACGCGGGGAGCTCCTCAAAATCATCGTGCCGGCGCACAAGCCCATCAAACGCTCCACGCTTGCGCACATTCTCAAAGACGCCCGACTCTCAGTCGAAGATTTCAACGCTCTCCTCTGAGCGCGTCCGAACCGTCGTCAGATACACCCGTGACAACCACCTTGCGGATAAGTGCACAGACCGTGGAAACCTATCGAGCGGCCATCCGCCGTCGCCTGGACATCAGGACTCCGGCCGAACTGTATCGAGCCGCGCTCACCTGCGCCGCATGGAGTGAAGGGACGGACTACCGGCGGGCAAGACCCCAGCGCGCCCTGAGGGACTCGAACCCCCAACCCTCAGATCCGAAGTCTGATGCTCTATCCAATTGAGCTAAGGGCGCGGAGACTGCGTAATCTCTTGCCTTGCCTGCACATCGTCAACTACCGCCGGAGTGGCCGTCCGTCGTTCGAAGCGGCATCACGGCGTTACGTGGCGGTGACCGAGATGGGCGTTCCCCTCGCGGTACCGGGAGGTTCGTAGCATCTTTGAGGTCGGTGTCCTCCCCAACCGATCGCCTCAACACCGCCCTCTCGGGCGCCTACCGGATCGAGCGTCATCTCGGCGCGGGCGGCATGGCGACCGTCTACCTGGCGCAGGATCTCAAGCACGATCGCAGGGTCGCGCTCAAGGTGCTGAAGCCAGAGCTGGCCGCGGTGTTGGGCGCCGAGCGCTTCGTGCAGGAGATCAAGACCACGGCGGGTCTCCAGCACCCGCACATCCTCCCGCTCTTCGATTCCGGCACCGCCGATGGGTTCCTCTATTACGTGATGCCCTTCATCGACGGGGAGACCCTCCGCGACAAACTGAATCGCGAGACTCAGCTCGGTGTCGACGAAGCGGTCCGGATCGCCCGCGACGTCGCCGATGCGCTCGACTACGCGCATCGGCGGGGAGTGATTCACCGCGACATCAAGCCCGAAAATATCCTGCTCCACGATGGCCGGCCGATGGTCGCCGACTTCGGGATCGCCCTGGCGTTGAGCGCGGCGGCCGGTGGGCGGATGACGGAGACCGGGCTCTCGTTAGGGACGCCGCACTACATGAGCCCCGAGCAGGCGACGGCGGACAAAGACCTCACCGGACGCTCCGACATCTATTCCCTGGCCAGCGTGCTCTATGAGACGCTGGCCGGCGACCCGCCACATACCGGCAGCTCGGCGCAGCAAATCATCATGAAGATCATCGCGGAGCCGGTGCAGCCGGTGACTGCGTTGCGCAAGTCGGTGCCGCCGAACGTTGCGGCCGCGATCGCGAAAGCGCTGGAGAAGTTGCCGGCCGACCGATTCGAGAGTGCCCGGGCTTTCTCCGACGCACTGAAGGAGCCGACCTTCACCCACGGCACGACCGCGATGCCGGGTGCCGGCACCGGCGGCGCCCGGTCTCCCAGGTTCGCGGTTGCCGGCGGCGGCGCGCTCGCCATGGCTGGCCTGGCGCTCGCCCTCTGGGGGATGCAACGGGGCGGCCGTGCCGATCTCACCCCGATCGTCCCACTGACGCTCGAGCTTCCAAACGCGCGGCCTGATCTGGGACGCTTCGCGATCTCGCAGGATGGCGCACGCTTCGCGTTCGTGACCGACGAAGGCATTGCGGTTCGGGATTCGGGAAAACGCGAGTATCGCCGTCTCCAGGGGACGGAAGACGCTGAATCGCCGGCCTTCTCGCCCGACGGGACCTGGCTCGCCTTCCAGATTCGCGGCCATCTTCGCAAGCTCCCGCTCGCGGGCGGCGCCGCGGTCGTGGTGGTGCCCAACGACTCGATCCTGGCCGCTCGGGTGCGGTGGGGACCAGGATGGAAGCATGGTGTTGGAGTCGGGCGGGTCGCTCTACCTCGTCACAGCAGCCGGGGCGGTCCGGCGTTTGTCGAAGATCGGAAGCGGACAATCTCCCCGACTCATGCCGGATGGCAGCGGAGTGTTCTATCTCGACCAGCGCAGCGGCTCGAAGCTGATGTACTACGACCTTGCGGCCGACACCTCGTTCACGTTGATGGAAGAGTCGGCGGAGGCAACGTTCCTCCCCACCGGACACTTGCTCTACGCATCAACGGGCGGCGGGCTCTTTGCGATTCGATTCGATCCCAAGCGGCACCGGGTCTCCGGCACGCCCATCCCGGTCGTCCCGGATATCCAGCCGAACGGAGGGATTTCGCCTTTCGAGGTGACGCCCACCGGTACCCTGGCATATCGGGCCGGGCTCGAGCCGGAATACCGGATCCTGGTGCGCGACCCGCGCGGCCGCATGGACACCCTCCCGATGGCGCCGAAAGTGATCTCCTACGTCCGGGTGTCCCCCGACGGCCGAACCCTCGCCCTCACCCTGGGCGCGGCTCGCGGAACCAATCGCCACACGGCATTCTACGACCTCGCACTGGGCAACCTGGTTCGGTTCACCCAGGACGGAGGCGGGCACGCGCCGGTCTGGTCGCCGGATGGAAGGCGGTTGGCATTCACCGCAGACGTCCCCGGGGGCGACGCCGAGGACATTTTCGTGCAGCCGGTGGATCGGAGCTCGCCGCCGGTACGTTTGATCCAGATGCCGAGCGATCAGCATAGCAGTGCGTGGCCTTCCGACTCGATGCTGGTCTTTTCCTCGCAGGACACTCCGGGCGCGTTTATCGGTTCGGGAATGGCCGCGGCAGGAGGAGGCCAGCCAGCCGCTGTCTATATCGTCAATCCCGGAACGCCCGGCGCCAAACCGCGCGAATACCTGAAGGCGGAGTGGTCGCAGTCGGACGCGCGTATTTCTCCGGACGGAAAGTGGGCCGCCTTCACGTCGAGTGAATCCGCAACGCCTGAAGTTTTCGTGCGACCGTTCCCGAACCCATCGGCGGGCGGAGTGATCAAGGTCTCGTTCGGCGGGGGCCAACGGGCGCGGTGGTCGGGTGATGGCAGGAGCATCTACTATCAGGCGCTCGATGGCAAGACGATTCGGGTCACCCATCTGATTGGCAGCACGGTGAGTGTCGGCGCCATCGAGACCGTGATGACCGTTGACGGCCTTGGCAATGCCTGGGATGTGGATTGGAAGTCGGGGAAGATCTACCTGACCCAGGCCGTCGGCGGCGACTTGGCCCGAATTGTTGTCATCCAGCACTGGTTGGACGACTTCAAGCGCAACCTGGTTCATTGAACGGCGCCGCGGGAGGTTGATGCTCTATCTAATTGAGCTAAGGGCGTAGGTCACAAAAGCCTAGGTGATCGCTCCGCCTCGCGCGCCAGTAGATTTCAGCATGCAGCACTCGCCGTTTCCGCCTCTCCCGTGCTACCCGTGTCCGCATCAGTCGTCCTGCTGCGCCTATGGCACGACGCTGGCGGATGAGGAGGCCGAAGCGATCGCCAGGGTGCACGGCCCCGACCTCATCTATCAGACCCGCTCCGGCGAATGGCGGACCCGGGTGCGCAAGGGACGCTGCGTGTTTCTGACCAACAATGCCTGCAGCATCTACAACCAGCCGTACTATCCCGCGGTGTGCCGCGGCTTTCCCTGGCTCGATGCGGAAACCGGAGGCCCCTACGAATTCGACCGCGACATCTGTCCGGAGTTCATAAAGCGGCCGGAGTTGTATCAGTTAGGGGCCAGGGGATAGGTGCTGGGTGCTGACCAGCACCCACCACCCAGCACCCACCACCCACCACCCAGCACCTCTCAGAACATCCACCCCAGCCGCATTTTCAGGACCGTCTGCTCCCCGACCGACGTTGCCCCGACGCCCACCCCCAGGTTGAGCACCACGTTGTCATTGAACTGGACGTCGCCTCCGCCGAAGAAGAGGTGGACCTGCTCGGCGCGGGGAAGAAACGCGCGGAGCGGACCGTAGTTCCCATAGTACTCGAGACTGAGATCGACCCGGGAGTGGACCGCCACGGCCAGCCGTCCGCCGGGCTCGAACTCCCAGCCTTCGGCGGCGCCGGGCCCCTTGAGGGATCGACCAACCACGGGGTTGAGGTCGACCTGCAGCGCGCCGAAGCGCCGTTCCAGGATGGGGCGAATCTCCAGGGTGGCGGTCTCGGCCTCGTACTTGTCGCGCGGGAAGGCCACCTCGGCGCTCAGACTGAGCAGCACCGGCAGATGCCACCGCTCGGGGGCCCTGACCCGGGGTCGGATGCGCCACGCCGCGAACTCGGGTCCCTCCCCTGGCTGACGCGCGAAGGCGAGGTAGGCGGCCAGCTCGAACCCATCAGTGATCCCGCGGGTCAGCTCGAAGGTCAGTCTCGTCTGTCCCTGGGTCGGGGCCACGATTCCCTCCTCTGAGCGAACCCCGCTCGCGGAGTGATTGAGGTGCGTCTCCAGGTTCCACCTCCCCTTCGGCACAGTGGGATACTCGTACACCTGGATTTCGAAGATGTCCTGAGCCCGAAGGAGACCCGGGACCGCGATCGCGCATCCCAGCACCGCTGCGAATCGAATCATTCGATAGTCCTCATGGTGGGTGCTCGCAGGACGAAGAAGATCCCGAACCCCAGCGCCGCGGCTGCGATTCCGAACCACTGAATCGCGTAGCTGAGGTGCGGTCCTTCATCGAGAGAAGGGGCGCTGGCCCGGATCGGGTAGGTCTTCCCCCGAACGGTGTGCTCCACGTCTCCCGAATCGGCTTCCGCGATCAGAAAGAGCGACGAGACAGGGTAGGGCAGCCGCTTCCGGATCGAATCCAGATCCAGCGCCTTCCAGGATTCCCGCCCGTTGTAGGTGAGGGGTAAGCCGTCGCCCCGGTCGGGCACCGGCACCAGTATGCCACTGACCTGGACCGTGCCGGGCTCGGACCAGGTCGCCGAGCCGGGATCGGTGGCGTCGGGCGCGGGGACGTAGCCGCGGTTCACCAGCACGGCGCTGTCCCGGTTGGCGAGGTGCATCGGGGTCACGACCTGGACCGCCGGCACGCCCATCACCACCCGGCCTCGCAGGACGAATTCATGGGCCTCATCGAAGCTGCCCCGAAGAACGGCCCGCCGCTCCGCAACGGCCTGGACTCCCGGATCATCGAATTGGAGAGGAGGCTTTTCCCGTTCGGCAATCGCGACCCGGTTGGCGGCGCGGCGGGTCCGGAGCCGGCCCAGTTGCCAGAATCCAAGCCCTGTGGCGACGGAGGCCACGAAAAGCGTTATCCCGAAGAGGACAAAACGACGCATGGAGGGTACACCGGGAGCTTGAGTTCGCCCGCGCCAGATATGCTAAGTCCTCCTGTCGCGCGAAGATAGTGCCGTCCCGGCAATTCGGCCCGACGATTGCAACCACGCATCCTCGGGACGAGGGTCTGGAGAGTCGGGGGGACCCACTCTCCATTCCCGAGTCCCCAACGCCAGAAGGAGGATCATGATGCGACTCGGTATCAGGTTGCTCGCCACATTACCCGCGGTCATGCTGCTGGTACCGCTCCATTCAGCGAGTGCCCAGCATCGCCGCGGGCTTACCGACATTACACCATCCCTGCGCCACGGCTTCTGGTTGAATGCCGGCGTCGCTGCGGGGAGTGAGAATGTTCGATTCAGTCGTGAAGCGGGAGGCTGGGGAGACGAAAACGTCCAGCCCGCGGTTTGGCTCGGCCTGGGTGGAACCGTCAATCCTCATCTTCGTCTTGGCGGAGAGATCAACGCCTGGGTCTGGGACCACCGCGATCGGGAGACCGACTACCGGCTCACCGATTACCTCGCCGGCGCCCTGTTGACCGGGCAGTTCTATCCCTCGGCCAGAAACGGACTCTACCTCAAGGGCGGGCTGGGACTGAGCCGGAGCGGCACCAACGTGGAAGGCGGGGTCGGCGTGGGCGAGACCGGATTCGCCTACCTGGTCGGCGCCGGGTACGAAATCCGGCTGGGCCGGAGCGTGTTCCTGACGCCCGCGATCAATCTGATGAATCACCGGTCCAACCCGGACCCGGGCGATCCGGGCGGGTTAGGGACCATGCACGAGCGGGTGGTCACCTTCGGGGTCGGCCTGACGGTTCAGCCAGGCCGGTAACCGCGGGGGACCAGAAGAAAGAAGGAGGCAGCGACCGCTGCCTCCTTTTCCTATTCCCTATCACCTATCACCTATCACCTATTCTATCACCTATCACCTATCACCTATCACCTTTCACCTACCAGATCCGATCGGCCTTTTCGACTCGCACGGTGCGGACGTATTTCTGACCGCCGATGTCCAGGACCACCTTGTACTCGCCGGGCGCGACCTGGTTCCCCCCACCGCCCCCGAAGCCGCCGCCTCCACCGAACCCACCGCCCCCGAGGAGACCCTGAAGGGCCTGGAAGCCACCGAGGGCCTGAATCAGCGGGTTACCGCCGAAGCCGCCGCCACCGCCGCCACCGCCGCCACCGCCACCACCGCCGCCTTCCCCTTCGCCCTGACCCGCCGGCCGGCCGATCACGTTGCCTTCCCCCGGCCGGGCAACGAACGCGGTCATGCCCGGCTGGCCGCCTCCAAATCCACCGCCACCCCCGCCGCCCCCGCCGAAGCCACCGCCCAGGTTGCCCGAGAGCAGGTTGTTCGCGAGCTCGGTAAGCTGGGCGCGGTTGCCGCCGGCCCCGGAGAGTGAATCGACGATGCGGTGAATTCGCCCAGCCATCATCACGCTGTCACGGCGCTGCGCCGGTGAAAGCGGAGCCCGCTCCGGCGGTTTACCCTGGAACGCCCAGTACGGCCCGGTTGAGTCCTGGGGTGGCCTGCGCGTTCATGGTGCGAATGGTGTCGCCCGACGCGTCGACAATCGCGATCCGGGCCCGCCCCGAGGTTCCCGGCGCCACCTTGTACAGGAACTCGGCGCCGTAGGGAGGCGAGATCGAGCGGAACAGCATCTGGCCGCTGCCGGCGCCGCCACCGCCCAGCTCGCCTTCCTGGCTGGAATTGAACTGCCACGCCTCGGTAGGCTGGAAGAAATAGGTGCCCGCGGCCATGACGGCCGGGGTCAACTGCTCGAGCGGCGCGACGTCCACGATCCAGAACGAGCGGCCGTGGGTCGCCGCGATCAACTCGTGGTCCCTGGGGTGGATCTTGAGGTCGTGCACCGGCACGGTCGGGAAATCCGTCATGAACGGACGCCAGGAGGCGCCCCGGTCGGTCGAGACGTAGGCCCCGATATCGGTGCCGACATAGAGCAGATCCCGGTTCACTGGATCCTCGCGGATCACGTGGGCGAAATTGATGCCGCCCTTCGGGAGGTTGTTCACGATGGACCGGAAGGTCTTCCCGTTGTCGTTGGTGGCGTAGACGTAGGGGGTGAAGTCTCCGTTCCGGTGATTGTCAAACGTGACGTACCAGGTGGCGAGATCGAAGTGAGAAGGTTCCACCCGGCTGACGTAGGTCTGGGCCGGAACCCCGGTCCAGTGACCGTTCAGCTTCTCCCAGCTGCCCCCGTCGTTCTGGGTGATCCACAGGTTGCCGTCATCGGTCCCCGCCATCAGCACCCCGGGCTTGAGGGGCGACTCCGCCAGGGAGACGATCGTCGCATAGGTCTCGGCGCCGGTTGCGTCGGTGGTGATGCCGCCGGTCGTGCGGGTGCTGACCCGGACCTTCACGCTGTCGTTGTTGGACAGGTCGGGCGAAATCGGGAACATCTCGTCGCCGCCCCTGAGTGACTTCATCACCCGGTTGCTGCCGGCGTAGAAGACCCGCTGGTTGTGGGGGGAGAGGAAGTACGGGGTGTTCCAGTTCCAGCGAAGCTGGAGATCGAGCGAATCCTGGGTGGCTCGCTGGCGAAGCTGGGCGAGCAGGGCCGTCTGTTCCTTCGTCGCGGGTTTGGTGGTATCGCCCCGCACCGCGATCATCGAGTCCTGCCACTTGAGATAGGTGGCGCGCCAGTTGGGTTTCTGAAGTCCGCCGCCTTCCCCGCTGGACAGATCGCGCCGCTGCATGTTGCCGCCCTGCGATTCGGCGTAGACCACGCCGGGGTCATCCAGGTTCTGGGCGCTTACGAACCCGTCGCCACCGCCGACGTTGAACCAGTGATTGTTGCCGATCACTCCCCGGCGCCGGCTGGGCCCGCACCAGGAGCCATTGTCCTGGTATCCGCCGCAGATCCGGTAGGGGACCCCCATGTCGTAACTCACGTAGTAGGTCTGACCGATCGGGATGGTATTGAGCGCCATCCAGTTGCCGCCCTTGTCCCAGGTCTGCCAGACCCCGCCGTCGTTCCCTTCCACCATGTGGTTGGGATCGTTGGGGTCGATCCACTGGGCATGGGTATCGACGTGGATGCCCTGGGTACCGGGTCGGACCGTCTTGCCGCCGTCGGTCGAGAAGACCCGGGGCGTGGAGGAGAAGTAGATCCGGTTTTCATCGGTCGGATCGACCCGGACCTGGGAGTAGTAGAACGGACGGGTATCCTGGGGCGCCATCTTCTGCCAGGTCTTGCCCGCATCCGACGAGCGATAGAGTCCGTTCAGCAATTCCTGTCGCTTCGCCCCGGCGGTTGGCTTCGGGTTCGGCATGGAATCGGCTTCGACCATCGCGTAGACGACCTGGGGATTGCTCTGCGCGATCGCGAGGCCGATCCGCCCCTTCATGGTTTCGGGGAAGCCACCGCCCTTGATCTCGGTCCAGGTCTTTCCCCCGTCGGTGGTCTTGAACAGCCCGCTGCCGGGCCCTCCGCTCTGGAGGAAGTAGGGCCCCCGGACCCGCTCCCAGAATGAGGCGTACAGCACCTCGGGATTGGAGGGGTCCATCGCGACATCGATCGCGCCGGCCTTGTCGCTGATGAACTTGATCAGCTGCCAGGTCTGGCCCCCGTCGGTGGTCTTGTAGAGTCCCCGCTCGGGATTGGAGCGCCAGATGGCGCCCGACGCGGCGACGTACACGACGTTGGGGTTGGTGGGATGGACCACGATTCGGCCGACGGTTTCGGTCTTGTCGAGGCCCATTTTCTTCCAGGTCATCCCCCCATCGGTGGACTTGAAGATCCCGCTGCCGGGAGAGATGGTGTTCCGGGTGTTGGGCTCACCGGTGCCGAACCAGACCTGGTTGGTGTCGGACGGCGCGATCGCCAGTTGGCCACCGGAGATCACACCCTCGTCGCCTTTTCCGCCGAACACGAGACGGAACGTGGTACCGGCATTGGTGGTCTTCCAGACCCCCCCGCCGGCGGTGGCGACGTAGAAGGTGCGTGAGGGCGAGGGGATCCCTCTCACGTCGGCCACCCGGCCACCCATGTTGGCCGGCCCGACGTTGCGCCAGCGGAGGCCGGCGATCAGAGACGAGTCAACCTGGGCAGTGGGAATCTGAGCTGAGAGTATCGTGGGAGAAGCGATCGTGGCCAGCGCGAAGAGGCAGCTCCGGCCGAACGGCGTAAGGTGAATCATGGGGACTCGTTGTTTGGGTCAAAGCCGGGTACTGGAACAGGGACCAGGTGGTCCCGAGGTGCTTCCGAGCCAATCTACGAGTTTGGCTGGGTTCGCGTTGAGGGGAGGATCTCGTTGACGCCTAAGACGTTGTCCGCTATTATGTTGCGTTCGTCGCGCCCTGGTGGTGAAACTGGTAGACACGCTATCTTGAGGGGGTAGTGCCGAAAGGCGTCGCGGTTCGAGTCCGCGCCAGGGCATACTGCGGTGAGAAGTGAGAATGTGAGAGGTGAGACGGGAATCTCTCACTTCTCACGTGTCACCTCTCACCGCAGTTTTGCCACTGTAGCTCAGCTGGTAGAGCACCTCATTCGTAATGAGGGGGTCGCCGGTTCGATCCCGGCCAGTGGCTTGTTAGGTGATGGGTGATAGCTGATGG
Source organism: uncultured Gemmatimonadales bacterium (assembly GCA_963841505.1). Lineage (GTDB taxonomy): Bacteria > Gemmatimonadota > Gemmatimonadetes > Gemmatimonadales > GWC2-71-9 > JABFSM01. The sequence continues at coordinate 18,764 of CAWJCZ010000009.1, read as the reverse complement.
GTGCTCGGTGAAAAGTGAGAAGTGAAAGGGGGGAGGCTCGCATCGCGCGGGCCTCCCCCTCTCACCTATCACCTATCACCTCACTCGACCTATCACCTACCACCTATCACCTCCTACTGCTTGTCGTACACCCGCTTGGTGGTCGTCTCACCGTTCGGCGTGTTACGGGTCGTGGTGACCGTCATCATCTTCCCGTCCGCGCTGAGCATCCGCACTTCCTTCGACGTGACCGTCATCTCCCCATTGGGCCCGTTGAACGTGCTGGAGGTCTCGATGATCAGGGAGCTGCCGTCCCAGTGCGCCTTGCTCTTGCTCTCGCCACGGCCGGTCGAGTTGACGCTCTCGCTGCCGTCGAGATTGAAGGTGCTCACCCGGTCGCCGTTCTGGGTGCTCCGGGTCTCTACCAGCTGCTTGTCGGTCTGGGTAATGGTGAGAGGCGCCGCCATCATGCCGCCACCGCCACCGCCACCACCGCCACCGCCTCCCCCCATGCCCCCGCCCATGGGATCGCTCTTCTCGGTATTGACCTTCCAGGTTCCAGCAAAATTCGGTTTGGCCTGGGCCAGGGCCTGTTGTACGGAGAGGCTCGCCACCAGGGCGGCCACGGCCAGGATACGTCCAGTCATACTGTAACGACTCCGGGTAGGGGTTGGGTACGTTCCTAATACGCCGGGGGGGTGGCCCCCGTTGGACTGGGGACGTCCGGACACCTCCCGGACGGACTTGACTCGGACCTGTCACGGTGCGATTTCACTTCAGGTTTGGCGTCTCAGGATCAGACATGACCTCCCCGACATGACAACCCGCTCCTTCCCGCGATGGTTCGGCCGCGCGGCGTTGGCGACCGGCTTGCTGTTCGCCTGCGGCCCTCCGGTATTGCCCCCGGTCCTGGCCCCGATCCCGGCCGCCGACGTCACCACCTCGATTTTTCTGATCGGAGATGCCGGAGCGGTGTCGGACAGCGATCCGGTCCTGGTCGAGCTTACCCGCGAGGCCAAGGCAGCGCCGAGGGAGAGCGCCATCGTCTATCTGGGCGACAACGTGTATCCCCGCGGGATGCCGCCTCCCGAAGAGTTCGACCGGGCATCCAAGGAGCACATCCTGGAACGGCAGATCGCGGTGGCGAAGCAGAGCGGCGTCCCCGCCTACTTCATCCCCGGCAATCACGACTGGGCCCGCATGACCCGGGAAGGCTGGGATGCGGTCCGACGCTCCGAGACCTTTATCAAGATTCGGGGAGAGGGATTGGCGCAGCAGGCTCCCCGCAATGGCTGCCCGGGACCCGAAGTCGTGGACGTGGGGAAGTCGATCCGTTTGGTGCTGCTGGACACCCAGTGGTGGCTGCAGCGAGCCGATTTCCCGCGTCCGATCGATTCGGTCTCCACCTGCGTGCAATACAGCCAGGAGCTGATCCTGGCCCGGCTCAAGAACATCCTGGCCGACAGTGGGGGACGGCGGGTGATCGTGGCGGCGACACCATCCGATTGCCACCAGCTCCGAGCACAGCGGGTACTTCACCCTCCTGCAGCACATCTTTCCGCTCCGGGCCTACAAACGCTGGATGTGGATTCCTCTGCCCCTGATCGGGTCTCTATACCCGATGGCTCGGGGTCACGGCGTCTTCGGGTACGCCCAGGACATGGGCTCGCGCGCCTATACCCATATGCGCAGCGAGATCCTCCAGGCCCTCGCGCCCCATCCACCCATGCTGTATGCCGCTGGGCACGATCACAACCTTCAGGTGTTTCGGGGCCCGGTGGCGGCCTATTCGGTCGTGAGCGGTGCGGGCACCACTGGACACGAGAGTCCGGTCGGCTGGACCGTAGCACGATCTACGCGGTTTCCCGGCCGGGATTCATCCGGGTGGATGTCGATCGGTCGGGCCGGGTGCGCCTGACCGTCACGGCCATCGACCACGACGGAAGTGCCCGGCAGGCCACCGCCATCTGGCTCACCGACGCTCCTTCGAGGTAATCATGCGGCGAGCCAGGGTGCTGGCGGGATTCGTGGCATACCTGTCTCTGGCATCGAGCCTCCTGGCGCAGCGCGAGGCCTCTCCCGATTCGACCACCGTGGTGCCCGGGCGACAGTACCGCGCCGGGGGAATCAAACGCACTCTGCTGGGCTCGGACTACCGAAACCTCTGGACAACCCCGATTCGGGTTCCGATCCTGAACCTCTCGCGCTTTGGGGGTGGACTAACCCCGTTTGAAACCGGCGGTGGCGAACAGACCAAGTCCCTTCACCTCCGGGATTCACTGGGGCGGGAATACCACTTCCGTTCGGTGGACAAGGACGGAGCCGGCGTCCTTCCGGAACCGCTGAGAGAGACTTTTGTGGCGAGTCTGGTTCGTGATCAGACCAGCAGCGGGCATCCCGCCGCCGGCCTGATCGCGGAACCGCTCCTGCGCGCCATCGGGGTGCTGCATGCCCCCCCGTTGCTGGTGGTCATGCCGGATGACCCCCGGCTGGGGGAGTTTCGAGCGAGATTCGCCGGCATGCTGGGCACGATCGAAGAGCGGCCTGACAGCGGATTCGGCGAGGCCCGGGAGGTCGTCGATAGCAAGAAGCTGTTCGAGCGACTGGATCACGACCCGGAGAACCGGGTCGACGCCCGCGAGTTCCTGGCCGTCCGGCTGGTGGATCTCATCCTGGGGGACTGGGATCGCCACGAAGACCAGTGGCGCTGGGCCCTGGTCGACCATCGCTGGCGTCCGATTCCCCGGGATCGCGATGCCGCCTTGAGCCGGTACGATGGCTGGCTTGTCAGGATGGTGGCCCAGCTTCAGCCCAAATTCCAGAAGTTCAGCGCCGAGTACCCGAGCCTCGGCGGCCTGATCCGCAACGCCTATGTGCTGGATCGTCGTCTCCTCTCCGAGCTCGATCGGGCCGCGTGGGATTCGGTGGCGGCCTGGGTCCGGGAGCGGGTGACCGATGCGGTTCTCACCGAAGCGGTGGCGTGCATGCCCCCCGAATTCCCGCCGGAACACGCGGCCTGGGTCCTCACCGCACTCAAACTTCGCCGGGACCACGTCGAAGATGCCGCCCGCGATTTCTATGAACGGCTCGCCAAAGACGTCGATCTCAATGCCACCGACGCATCCGAAGAGGCGCACATCGAGCGGGAGCCCGGCGGGAGCACCGTCATCACAGTGACCGCCGGGAACACGGTCCTGTTCCGGCGCCGGTTCCTTCGGGGAGAAACCGAAGAAGTCAGGTTGTACCTGCGAGGCGGCAACGACAGCGTGCTGATGGAATCCGAACCGGGTGGTTCGCATAGTCCCCACCTCCGGGTGATCGGGGGAGAGGGAGACGACAGCTATCGCGCCAGCACCCGCCCCGCGAGCATCCGGCTCTACGACGCCGCCGGGAACAATCGAGTGGAAGCGGGTCTCAGGTTGAATACCAGGGGATGGCGCTGGGATGCCGACAGCATCTTCGATCGCGAGAAGCCCCTGGACGCCGGAACCCACCAGTCGGTGCTGCCAACCCTCGCCGTTGCGCCCGACGTCGGCCTCGTCTTCGGCGGCGGTGGCTGGATCGACTGGCAGGGGTTCCGCAAGGTTCCCTATGCGAGCCGGTTCGAATTCCACGCGGTCTTTGCCACTACCAGAGGTTCGGGACGATTCTCGATCGCGAACATCCGGCAACGGGAGAACTCCCGTTTCTTCTTCCGTTTCGCGGGATCGGCCAGCGGGATCGAATCGTTGCGGTGGTATGGCCTCGGGAACGACACTCGCCAGGAGGAGTCCGACCCGCTCTTCTATCGGGTGCGGCGCAATGAGATTCGAGGCGCCGCACAGCTTGGGGTCCGGTTGGGCGCTCGCGATGAGCTGGTCCGTGGGACCCCTGGCTCGCTGGTCATGGACCCGGTTGTCCAGCGGGTTCAATCGGGGCCAGTTCATCGCCACCGATAGCCCCTACGGGACCGGCACCTTCGGGATGGCCGGCGCGAGTGTGGAGCTTCGGATCGATCGCCGCGATTTTCCCGGGTTCGCCCGCAAAGGAGCGGCGTTGCTGCTCAGGGTCGAGGGATATCCTGCGCTCCTCGACGCGGAACGCGCCGTCGCGCGGGTCGAAGCCCAGGGCTCCCTCGCGGTGGCGCCGGTGACGATCCTGCGCCGCCGTCCCTCCCTCCATTTCATGGCCGGCGGCATCCAGACCTGGGGCAGAGCCCCGTATTTCCTTGCCGCGACGCTGGGTGGTCCCGAGCGACTCCGGGGCTACTACTCGGACCGTTTCGCGGGTGACGCGGCGATCTTCGGATCGGTCGAACTCCGGCTGCCCATCAGCCGCTTCAAGCTCCTGTTTCCCGGCGAGCAAGGGGTGTTCGGGTTCGTGGATGCGGGAAGGGTTTACCGGGACGCTGCCTCCCCGGGGGGATGGCACCACACCGTCGGGGGCGGGGTCTGGTTCTCCTTCGTCCGGCAGGACTATGTGGTCTTCCTCGCGCTGGCGCGGCCCGAGCTCCGCGGGGAAGGGAATCGCCTCCTGTTCGGCCTTGGCTTCCCCTACTGATTGCGGTTTCGGCGCTATCTTTTCCCCGACTTCCGTCGACATCAGAGGCCAGGATGGAGAAACAGCGCCCCCAATGGATGGCCTGGTTCGACCAGCAGCAGGTGATCAAGCTGGTCGCCTACTATGTCATTCTGGGCGGGGCGATCTACGGTCTCTACCAGGTTTGGCCGACGCTCGCGATTTTTTCGACTGAGAGCTTCCGGGCCAGCATTTCGGAGATCAACCGCAGCAATATCCTCGAATCGTCCTCGCCGCTCCTGCTGACCCCCGCCGGGGTGGCGGAGACCTCGCTGCTGATGATGTTGAGCGCGGTGCTGCTGATGCTTCCGGTGGCCTGGGTCCACATCCTGACCCGCTCCCGCAAGGGATTCAGCCAATCGATGGTCCAGACCCTCATCATGCTGCCTCTGGTGGTGGCCGGCGTGCTGACCATCGTGCAGCACAGCGTGGCGCTGGCGTTTTCCCTCGGCGGTGTGGTCGGCGCGGTGAGCTTCCGGAACCGGCTCGCCGATCCCAAGGACGCGATCTACATCTTTCTCTCGATTGCGGTGGGAATCGCCGCGGGGGTCCAGGTGCTCGTCGTGGCGGCGGCGCTTTCGATCTTCTTCAACCTCGTGGTGCTGGTGGCGTGGTACTTCGATTTCGGCCGGATGCCAGCGATGCTCGAGGCGGGTATCGCCCAGAAGCGCCTGGACCGGGTGAAGGGCTCCCGAGGACCCAGCACCCAGTCCCTCCGACCTGATTTCATGAAGGTGCTCGATCAGCAGCTGCTGCAGTCCATGACCCCGGATCAGCTCCAGGCCCTGGCGGAGCGCGCCTCGGAGCGACACCGGAAAGCCACCGGCCGGGGCGGCGATGCCGAACCGTGGGCAAAGAAGCCCAAGTTCGACGCGGTGCTGAAGGTGGCGTTGCCGGTCACCGACGCCGACACCATGCGTCGGCACATCGAAACTGTGCTTCAGGGACAGGCCAAACGCTGGGCGCTGGAGCGGATCGAGCCGGCCCAGGGTGGCGCGGTGGTCACCCGCTATCTGGTCCGCTTCGGGAAGAGCATGCCCGGTCCCCTGGTGCTGGAGGCGATCCGGCGCGCCATTCTTCCCCACACGGTGACGATCGACGTGCTCGACATCTGATGCAGGACCTCCTCCCGAAATTCCAGGAGGTGCTCAGGGGGCGCTACGCGATCCAGCGGGAGCTGGGGCGGGGCGGGATGGCGATCGTGTATCTCGCGAACGATCTCCGGCACGATCGCACCGTCGCCATCAAGCTGCTCCAGCCCGAAATCACCAGCTCACTCACCGCCGAGCGGTTTCTCCGGGAAATCCGGATCACCGCGAGGCTTCAGCATCCCAACATCCTCGGCTTGTTCGATTCGGGTGCCGAAGCGGGATTCTGTTATTACGTGATGCCGTTCGTCGAGGGGAACACCCTGAGAGACCGGATGGAAGAAGGGGGACAGCTCCCGATTCCCGAGGCGATCGCGATCGCCGGTGACCTGTGCGCCGCCCTGGCGTACGCCCACTCGCGGAGCGTGGTGCATCGCGACATCAAGCCCGAGAACGTGCTGTTCTCCGCGGGCAAGGCGGTGCTCGCCGATTTCGGGCTGGCGCGGGCGCTCTCCGAAGGGCAGCGGAGCATCACGGTGGCCGGGATGTCCCTCGGCACCCCGGCGTACATGAGCCCGGAGCAGGCCCAGGGCCTCGAGACCATCGATCACCGGAGCGACATCTACGCGCTTGGCTGCGTGCTGTTCGAGCTGGTCGCGGGGCGCCCGCCATTCTTCGGCGCCGCGGTCGGCCGAGTCATTCAGCAGCACGTCCAGACGCCCCCGCCACCACTGCGACAATTCCGCGCCGAGGTCCCCGAGCATCTGGAGACGGTGGTGCATCGTGCCCTCGCCAAGAACCCCGATGACCGGTTCCAGGCGGCGGAGGAGATGCTGGCCGGCCTTCGGGAGACTCGGGTCGAAGCCCGATCTGCCCCTCCCGCTGCCTCCCTGACCGGGACCGACCGGCGGCTGGTGCTGATGCTTGGCGGGATCGCGCTGGTCGCTGTCGCCGCCCTCATCCTGGTGCTTGTACTGCGCTGAAATGCGTCTCCCTCCGGGACCACAAACCGGAGGCGTATGTCCATCGTCAGGCGCGCGCTTGATTTTGTCACGCTCGGCTCCGAACGGCCGGTCCGCAGGCTGTTGGCCTACTACCTGATCGTCGGAGCCGTCGTGTCGGGGCTCATCTATCTGTTCCCCTTCATGAATCTGTTGTTCTCGGGCGAACGACTCAGCGAGCTGGCCGGGGGAAGGATCCTCACCGATGGCCTGCCGACCGCTGCGACCGCGGTGCAGATGCCGGCAAGGCTGGAGCTGGTCGTGAGCGCCGCGCTCAGCCTGGTCGGCACCCTCATCCTGATGCTGCCGGTGTCCTGGGTGTACATGTCGGTGCAGCGCGACCGGGTCCCCAACTCCACCATCGTCGAGACCCTGATCATTCTGCCGATCGCGGTAGCCGGCGTGGTGCTGGTGGTTCGGAACAGCCTGGCCCTGGCCTTCAGTCTGGCCGGCGTCCTGGCGGGCGTACGCTTCCGGACCCGGATTACCGATGCCCGTGACCTGGTGTTCATCTTCGTTGCGATCGGGGTGGGTTTTGCCGCGGGCGTACAGGTGATGACCGTCGCGGCAATGCTCTCCATCTTCATCAACTTCGTGCTGCTCTTTTCCTGGCGCTACGGCTGGGGACGGAACCTGCTGGTGCCGGCCACGTCGGCGTCCCACTGGGTGGAGCCGCTGGAGAAGCTGGCGGACAAGAGTAAGGATGGAGACCGGGTGCCTGACCGGGAGCTGCTCCTCGCGCTCGCGCCGAAGAAGGTGGAGGCCCTCCAGGAGCGGTTCAAGCGGATTCACCAGATCGCCGGGAACGGGAACAAGAAGCCCCGGTTCAATGCTGTGCTTTCGGTGGCTACCGAGCACATCTCCGATGCGCAGCGGCGGATTCAGCCGGCCCTGGACCGGGCCACCAAACGCTGGGAGCTCGACGAGGTGGTGACCAACGACGGCAAGCCCTCCGAGCTGTTTTACCTGGTGCGGATCCGGAAGTCGGATAACCGGGAAGAGGTGCTCACCGCGGTTCGGCAGTCGGCGGGAGAAACCATCGAATCGGCCACTATCGAGCTGAGCGCGGAGCTCGCCGAGGCGGCAAAGGGTGCTTGAGCCGCGGTCGTGGTCGCTTCTGGTGATGGGGCTTGCGGTGGGGTGTAATCCTGCCCCGGGGCAGGCGGCGCGGCGCGACAGCGCGCTCGTGGCCGAGCGGGCAACCCGTTTCGCGTCACGCTCGCGCGGGGATACCGTGGCGGAGGGCACGCCGGTGGCCCGCTGGGAGATGCCCAGGAGGTTGCGGGAGATTTCCGGATTGACCCTCACGCCGGACGGGCGGCTCTTCGCCCACGACGACAACACCGCGGTGGTGTACCAGGTGGACTATCGCCGGGGAACCATCGTCAAGTCCTTCCAGCTCGGCGACCACGCGGTCCAGGGGGACTTCGAGTCGATCGCCGTCGGCGGGGACCATTTCTACCTGCTGACCAGCGACGGAGTGCTTTACACGTTTTCCGAAGGCGCCGACGGGGCGCGGGTGGCGTACCAGGAAATCGATACCGGGCTGGGGAAGCACTGCGAGTTCGAGTCGATGGCGTTTGACGCCCGGGCCCAGGCGCTGATCTTCGCCTGCAAGACGGTGTACCAGAAGTCGCTGGAGCACCACCTGGTGCTCTACCGCTGGCCGCTGCCGAACGGGGCGGGGATGGAGCGGATCACGGTGCCGACGGAGGCCCTCGAGGGCGACGGGCACCACAAGAAGGACCTGCGTCCCACCGATATCGCGATCGACCCGCGGAGCGGGAACTACGTGCTCCTAACCCGGGATGGCGAGCTGATCGAGCTCACTCCGGAGGGGAATCTGGTGGATATCCGGGAGCTGCCCGGGCATTTCCACCAGCCGGAGGGGCTGGCCATTACCCGGGACGGGTTGGTCCTGATCGGGGATGAGGCGGGGAGCCGGCCGGGCTCGATCACCGCGTTCGCGGCCGGGTCGCTCAAGGGACGGTAACGAGATCCGTCAACGGACGGGCGGCTCAAACGTCTCCACGTAACGGAGCAGCCAACACACAAGGAGCGCTTTCATGTTGTGGACCATTTTTGTCATCCTGCTGATTCTGTGGTTGCTGGGCATGGTCAGTGGCTACACCCTGGGCGGGTTCATTCATATCCTGCTCATCGTTGCGCTGGCTGCGGTCTTGATCCGTCTTATCCAGGGTCGCCGGCCGGTTCCATGAGGCGGGGCTCGGCGTGGGGGAGGGTGGTGCCGGTCCTGGACCGACGACGGCGGCGCGCGGCCTAACGCGCGACTGCGGCCAGCGTGACGGCACGCCCCGGGCAACCGGGGCGTGCTTGCGTTCAGGAGAGGGTGATGGTGCTCTCGGTGGTGAACTCGACGCCGAGCTGTGGGATATGGAGGGTGGCGGTGGCGGCGAGCGATTCGGTGCCCTGGAGGGTGCCGGACTCGATGGCCTTCTGGACCGCGAGCTCGATCTCCCGCTGGGAGCCGACCCCGAATTGCTTGAGGAATTTGCGGATGCTGAGATTGAACGATTCCCCGGGCAAGCCGGGGACTCGTTCTTCCCGAGGGGCCTCTGGCCCCTTCGGGGTAAAGGCTTCGTCGTTCATCGGACCGGCCCGCTGAGGTGAACTGGAGAAGGTAGCAGGGCCGGCTTTGCTTGACCAAATTGGTCAAGTGGCCTATCCTCCGGGATGGCCCGGAAGCCGGTGGTGCGGGAGACGGTAAGCCTGTATGACGCCAAGACCCACTTGAGTCGCCTGGTGGAGGAGGCGGCCGCGGGTCACGAGATCGTGATCGCCAAATCGGGCCGGCCCCGGGCTCGTCTGGTCGCTCTCGAGCCGGCGCGAGCCCGGGTCTCAGGAAGGGGCAAGGGTCGCTGGAAGCTGGGTCGCAGCTTCGAGGCGCCGCTCCCTCCGGATCTGCTTGACCGGTTCGAGGGGAAGTGAAGCTCCTTCTCGACACCCCCGTGTTCATCTGGTGGGATGCGGGGCGCCGGTTCGCTCCGGAAGCGCGCCGGGCGATCGAGTCCGCTGACGAGGTCTATGTGAGTAGTGTGAGCGCGTGGGAGATCGCGATCAAGGTGGCGCTCGGCAGGCTTCGGACCACGCGGCAGCTCCGCGAGGCGGTGCCCGAGGCGGGGTTCCAGGAGCTGCCGATCCGGTTCGAGCACGCCGAGCGAGTTCGGGAGCTTCCCGCTCACCACCGGGATCCGTTCGACCGGATGTTGATTGCGCAGGCGCTCGAGGAGGACCTGGTGGTGCTGACTCGTGATGCGGTATTCCGGCGGTATCCGGTGCGGGTGCTGGCGGTGTGATTAGATTGAAGCCCGTTGTTTGGGACGTGGGGCGTCGCGGCTGAATGGGTTGCCGCGCGAGCCTTGGAGGCTCTTGCGGCTTCGTCGCCGTCGCCTTGCTCCGGCTCCGATGGCGCGCGAGCCTTCGGCTCTCGCAGCTTGCTCGCCGTCGCTTCGCTCCGGCTCGCATCAGGGGTCGCGGGACCCGAAGGAAGAGCGAGGCCCCGACGGGGCCGCAGCTCAACCCGCGACCCCGCCGACGTTAGATTCCAGACGCAGTTGACGGGACGTAGCGCAGTCCGGTAGCGCACCTGAATGGGGTTCAGGGGGTCGCGGGTTCAAATCCCGCCGTCCCGATTCGCGTAACTAGAAGTAAGACGGTAACCTAGAGAGCGGGAGTACTCCTTCGAGTCTTCCCGCTCTCGTGCTAAGTGTGCCAGCAGTGTGCCAACTCCCCATGTTGTGCTTGTTGTCGCCTGGTTTGGAGTACTGAATGTCCCCAGCGGGAAGCAGAAACGCGCCTGAAGCCAGGGCCCGCGAGAAGATCGACAGCCAACTGGCTCAGGCGGGCTGGATCGTTCAGTACCGGGATGAAATGAACCTCACGGCGGGTGAGGGAATCGCTGTTGGGGAATTCAAGCTGGAAAAGGGCCACGGATTTGTCGACTACCTGCTTTTCGTTGACGGCAATGCCGTTGGCGTCGTTGAGGCCAAGCCCGCGGGCTTCTCACTCACGAGCGTCGAGTTCCAGGCCAGGAAATACGTGGAGGGCCTGCCTGCCTCCCTGACCGCTCCACAGAAGCCATTGCCGTTCGCCTACATCTCGACCGGCGAAGAAACCGTCTTCATCAACGCCCTGGATCCCCAGCCGCGCTCGCGGCCGGTCTTCTCGTTTCATCGACCTGAGACGCTACGGGAATGGTTGACCGCAGACACCCTGGACGGATGGATCAAGCAGTCCGGTGGATTCTACACGAGCGCCGATGACACCAAGCCGTCCACGCTCCGGGCACGATTGCGAGCCATGCCCCCGGTGGAGCTCCCCGGTCTCTGGCCCAACAAGGTCCAGGCCATCGTGAATCTGGAGAAGAGCCTTTTCGACGATAGACCACGTGCCCTCATCCAGATGGCCACCGGGACCGGCAAGACCCTTTTGGCAGTCACGGAGATCTACCGCCTCATCAAGTTTGGCGGTGCCCGTCGCGTGCTTTTCCTGGTAGACCGGGCCAATCTCGGCGAGCAGGCCGAAAAAGAGTTCCAGGGTTTCCGCACGCCGGACGACAATCGGAAGCTCAACGAGCTGTATAACGTCCAACGGCTGACGACGAACACGATTGGCTCATCGAGCAAGGTCGTGATCTCGACCATTCAGCGGCTCTATTCGATCCTGAAGGGCGAGCCGGAGCTTGATCCCGAGGCAGAAGAGCATACGCCGATGGATGACGACGCCACGCAGCCCAAGGAACCCCTCTCGGTCGTTTACGACAAGGCGATTCCGCCTGAGTTTTTTGATGTGATTTTCATCGATGAGTGCCATCGCTCCATCTACTCGCTCTGGCGGCAGGTGCTGGAATACTTCGACGCCTATCTACTAGGCCTGACCGCGACTCCGGCCAAGCACACCTACGGCTTCTTCAACCAGAACGTCGTGATGGAGTACCCGCATGCGCGGGCGGTCGCGGATGGAGTCAACTGTGACTACGAGGTCTACCGGATTCGCACGAGCATCACGGCCGCAGGCTCCATCATCGAAGCCGAGCCGGGTACGATGGTGGGCTACCGGGACCGTCAGACCCGGAAGATGCGGTGGGAGGCTCCTGATGAGGACGTGCACTACACCGGAGCCGACCTCGACCGGAACGTCGTTGCGATCGACCAGATTCGGCTCATCGTGCAGACCTTCCGCGACAAGGTGTTGAAGGAAACGTTCCCTGATCGCACCGACGTGCCGAAGACGCTGATCTTCGCGAAGGACGACTCGCACGCCGAGGACATCGTCAAGATCGTCCGGGAGGAGTTCGGCAAGGGGAACGACTTCTGCCAGAAGATCACCTACAAGGTGACCGGGGCAAAGCCCAAAGACCTCATTCAGTCCTTTCGGAACAGCTACAACCCTCGCATCGTTGTGACGGTTGACCTGATTGCTACGGGGACCGACATCAAGCCCGTCGAGATCGTCATGTTCATGCGGAGTGTGCATTCCCGGGTCTTGTTTGAGCAGATGAAAGGCCGTGGGGTCCGGGTTATCAACCCGGATGAGCTCCGGGCCGTCACGCCAGATGCCAAGGCCAAGACTCATTTCCTCATCGTCGACTGCGTGGGCGTGACGGAGAAGGTCCTCTCGGATACCAAGCCCTTGGACAAAATCCCCAGCCTGTCGCTCAAGGCCCTGCTCGACCACGTCGCCGCAGGAGGCGTGAACGACGACTACCTCTCTTCGCTCGCCAGCCGCCTGGCTCGTATCGATAAGCAATGCGGACCCGACGACAAGAAGCTCATCGACGACACTTCCGGCGGCGTGTCGCTGGCGGGTATCTCCGGTGGGCTGGTAGCCGCCCTCGACGCGGACCAGCAGGACGAGGCCGCGCGCCGGATGTTTCGCCTGAGCGATGACGATACGCCTACCCCGGAGCAGATCGAGCAAGCCGCCGTGCCGTTGAAGAAGGCGGCCATTCAGGTGCTCCTGGCCGACCCGCGCGCTGCGGAAGCTCATTCTCGACCTCCGGCAGAAGTTCGAGCAGATCTTTGACGATGTCAGCAAGGACGTCTTGCTTCCTGAGGAGACCGGCTTCAGCCCCGAAGCACGGGAGAAGGCCGAGGCCCTGGTGAAGTCATTCGAGAGCTACCTTACCGAGCATAAGGACGAGATCGAGGCCCTCCAGTTCTTCTACTCCGTGCCACACAAGAAGACGCCTCCGCTTCAAGGACATCCAGCCCTCGCGACGCCATTTCATCGCCCCCGCGCTCGTGGACGCCGGAGAAGCTGTGGCGTGCCTATGAAACCCTGGAGAAGTCCAAGGTGCGCGGTGCGTCGGCGCAGCGACTCCTGACCGACATCGTGTCGCTGGTTCGATTTGCCCTTCACCAGGATGCCGAACTCGTCCCGCACGCTGATCGGGTCCGCGAGCGATTCCAGGGCTGGCTGGCCCAGCAGACGAACAAGGGGCGGACGTTCTCGGACGAGCAGATTCAGTGGCTCGGCATGATGCGCGACCACATCGCGACGAGTCTGGAGATCGACATGGATAGCTTCGACCTGACCCCGTTCACGAACGAAGGAGGCTTGGCGCGGGCGTCGAAGGTGTTCGGCAAGGAGCTCAAGGACATCGTGCAGGAACTGAATGAGGCGCTGGCGGCGTGACGCAACTGCCGAGTTCCTCGAGGGCTGGATGACCGCTCGGCGACGTCTCACTGACGCGAGCGCGCGTCGCCATCGAAGCTCGTCGACCGGAGGTCTGGTGCACCTGACGTTCCGTTGCTCCCCGAACATCGATACGGAACACCGGCGCTCGACCGTCAGTCATTCGCGAAGACGGATCACGATTCGCGAGACATCAGCTTCCTGCCGTGGCAACATGCTTTACTCGATACGCGTCCGGCATCCTTATCGTAGACAAGTGCGTGCGGTCAGACGTCGAAGGTGCTGTTGCGCCGACCTGTACCCGCTGGCACGCGTTCGTGCATCGACGCCCGTTTCCTGGCATCGGCTACTTGCTCACCTTCGCGGTCCAGTGATTGCTGGCCAACTGCGCGAAGGACGGCACGACGTCGCCAGCATGCGACCTGAGGCAATCGGCGCTCGCTCATCAGGTTCCCGTCGCGCCTCAGCCGAGCAGCAACGTATTGTCGATGCCATCGATTCCTACCTCACCCGCCTCGACGACGCCGTCGCGAGCCTCGAACGAGTCCAGGCCAAGCTGAAGGCGTATCGCGCCTCCGTGCTCAAAGCGGCTGTGGAGGGGCGTCTGGTCCCGACCGAGGCGTCCCTCGCCCGCGCCGAGAAACGCGACTACGAACCAGCGGAGGCACTGCTGGCCCGCATCCTCAAGGAACGCCGCCGCCGCTGGGAAGACGCCGAACTCGCCAAGCTCAAGGCTGCCGGGAATACACCGAAAGACGACAAGTGGAAGGCCAAGTATGAGGAACCAGTTGCCCCGGACGCCAGCAGGCTCCCAGAGCTTGCCGAGGGCTGGTGTTGGGCAAGCCTTGGCGCTCTGATCGTCGACGGACCGCAAAACGGTATGTACGTGCCGAAGTCCCAATATGGTGAGGGAACACCCATTATCCGAATCGACGACTATCAAGTGGACTGGAGTCGGTCTGCGTCGGAACTCCAACGGGTCAGGCTGTCCGTGGATGACGAAGCCACATTTCGGAGCTCTCCTTGGGCGATCTTGTGCTGAACCGTGTCAATAGCCCCAGCCATCTCGGCAAGACTCTCGCAGTCGAAGCCCGCCATTTGCCCGCTGTGTTCGAGACAAACATTGCGGTTCAAACCCTCGGGTGCCTTGTCGTCTCGCTTTCTTCACTTCTACCTATCGTCCACGCAAGGCAAAACAGCGCCTCACGGCGGGCGCAAAATGGGCAGTCAACCATGCGAGTATCAATCAACGGACGTTGCCAGTACCGCAGTCCCCTTGCCTCCGGATCGGAGCAATGCCGGCTTGTCGAGGAAATTGACCGCCTGCTCTCAGCTGCAGCAGTCGCGACTGCAGTGGTCGAGCAGAACACAAGGGATCGCTCGGCTCAGGCAGTCGGTCTCTCAAATGGGCCTTCGAGGGCAAGCTCGTCGATCAAGACCCGACTGACGAACCTGCCGAAAAACTACTCGCCCGCATCCGCGCCGAACGCGCCGCTGTTGACCCGGCCAAAAAGACCCGGTGCCGCAGGCCAAGAGCAGCCGCATGAGCGACCAGAGCGATCGCATCGTCAAGAAGCTGTGGAGCTACTGCCAGGTCCTCCGCGACGACGGCCTCAGCTATCAGGACTACCTCGAGCAACTGACGTTCCTGCTGTTCCTGAAGATGGCCGACGAACGGGCGGCCCTCACCGGCGAGCCGCAGGCCATCCCGGATGGCTTTCGCTGGGTCGACCTCGCCAACCCGAAGATGGAAGGCGTCAAGCTGGAGCAGCACTACCGCGACACGCTGAGGAAGCTCGGCGAGCAAGGCGGCATGCTCGGGCTCATCTTCAGCAAGGCCCAAAACAAGATCCAGGACCCCGCTAAGCTCCGCAGGCTCGTCGTCGACCTGATTGGCAACGAGTCGTGGCTGGAGATGTCGGCGGACGTCAAAGGCGACGCCTACGAGGGCCTGCTGGAACGAAACGCCCAGGACACGAAGAGCGGCGCGGGACAGTACTTCACGCCGAGGCCCCTGATCGATGCGCTGGTGGACTGCATCCGGCCGAAGCCGGGCGAGATCATCGCCGACCCGGCCTGCGGCACCGGCGGCTTCCTCCTCTCGGCCCACACCTATGTCGCAAGCCACTACAAGCTCGACAAAGACCAGAAGCGCCACCTCCGCTACGATGCTCTGCGCGGCATCGAACTGGTCGACGGCGTAGCTCGCCTCTGTGCGATGAACCTGTTCCTCCACGGCATCGGCCCGGACGATGGGAAGAAGAAGCCACCGATCAAGACCGACGATGCCTTGCGGAGCGAGCCGTCCGAACTCGTGGACATGGTCCTGACGAACCCGCCTTTCGGTAAGAAGTCCTCCATCACCGTCATCAACGACGAGGGCGAGACCGACAAGGAGACCATCACCTACAACCGGCCCGACTTCTGGACGACGACGTCCAACAAGCAGCTCAACTTCGTCCAGCATGTGAAGTCGATGTTGAAGATTCATGGGCGGGCGGCCGTAGTGGTGCCCGACAACGTGCTCTTCGAGGGCGGGGCCGGGGAGAAGGTCCGGCGCAAGCTGTTGCAGGAGTGCGAAGTCCATACCCTCCTGCGTCTGCCCACCGGCATCTTCTACGCACAGGGCGTGAAGGCGAACGTGATCTTCTTCGACCGGAAGCCGGGCGCGAAGGAGCCGTGGACCAAGAAGGTGTGGATCTACGACTTCCGCACCAACAAGGAGTTCACGCTCAAGGAGCGGCGCATGGTTCGGGCGGACCTCGACGAGTTTGTCGAGTGCTACCACCCCGAGAACCGCCACCAGCGCAAGCCGACTGGGACGAGAAGAAGAACCCGGAGGGCCGGTGGCGTGTGTTCACCTACGAAGAGATCGTCGCGCGGGACAAGTGCAGCCTTGACATCTTCTGGCTCAAGGACGACTCGCTGGAGGACTCCTCCAAGCTACCAGACCCAGCACGTGCTGGCGGCCGAGATCGCCGAAGACCTCCGTGCGCGCTGGAGCAGATCGAGAGCGTCCTAGGCGACCTTCAGCAGCGGGCGGCAACCATCAACTCAAACAGCGCCTGAATGTCCAGCTCGGCCTTACGCGAAGCCATGCGCCTGCCCCAACCACTTCGGGGGCTCGCTCGAGGTAGAGGATGCCGTCGACGAGATCCTGGACGAATGGGCGGATGAGGACGAAGAGACTGCCGAAGAGGACTAGGGAGGGTGTAGTGCCGTAAACCTGGGATTCTCTCCGCAGAATCTGGGATTCTCCAGAGGACGCAAGTCAGAGCGGATCGGGGCTTCTGACCATGCGGCAGGCCCTCGCGAGTTTGGCTCGCTTTGCGCGACTTGATTTCGCGCCTGTTACGTGTGCGTGGCCAGGAAGTTCGTCATCTGCGACGCGGATAATACCCCAGCCATGAACGCGGATGTCCGCGACAGTGAATTCGGCGACTCCGAATCCCGTGTGTCCCTTCAGCAGTGTGTCTAAGCCTCCCGTGCATTCTGCGGCGATCACAACGGAGAAGATCCGGATCATCGAAATTGGCCGTAGAGGGTCGGTTCCCATTGGCTACTTGATCATCTGGAGTCATCTGTCCAGGAGGGATCCGTCGCCACAATGCGACTGAGTTGGGGATCGATACATCATCCGAGGGTTGGGAAACGCCGGTCACGGTTCAGGGCCCGCGCCGGCGTACTATTCAGCTTCCGTCAGCCTAGAAAAAGCGCGCTCGATCAGACTTTGGTCTAACGCGCCCGTACCTTCCAGTTCCTCGTCAGCGGCTGCATCTGCGTAGAGAAAGCTGATCGGATCACTCGGTGGGACCTCTACCTCCAAGTCGACTCCCCCTTTGTGCCACTCAAGCTGAATCCCACCGCTTCTTGTCGTAACGACGGTGGGCTCGGGGCCATCGGGGGGAAGGAGCACGGGGGCAAGGTTAAGCAGGCGACGAACTGCCGTAGCAGCAAGCGGCTTGGCGCCATAGGAATCCCAGCCAGGCGGGAGGTCGGCCAACCTCTGCAGGGAGTCAAGGACGGTCCACAGGCTGGTAGGCTCGTTTCCACTGCCGACAAGGGTACCGCTCACCGTTTCGCCGTTGGCGAAGCTAAGAGAAAAATCGAGCTGCCTCGGCTGATCAGTAGGAGATCTGCTCAGACTCGATGATATCGCGGTATCGCTATGGGTTGCCTGAATTCCGACGCGGGAAAGAGCCGCAATCGAGAATTCGCCGGTTGCCATTGTCATCGAGTACGCCTCCACATTCTGTGCATGCGATCCGTCGTGATCGCAGTGAAACCACGAACAATCCACTCGTGTGCTCGATCGGTGAAAGCGAGTACACCGGGCACGCCATCGACCGTTGGTGCGCCTCGACCGATAAGATTCAGTCGAAATAGAGGCAATCGGTCACGTGTTCGGATCGCAGGCTGTACCTGGACATAGAGTCGGCCCATCGGACCTCCACCTTCGTCCATCCGATACTGCCAATTGAGGTTTGCTTCCTCAATTGGCGGCAGATAGCTCTCGGACGTCTCGCCTGACCAAACTGTCAGCACATTCGGCAAGTCGGTTCGACTCTCCCAGCCTTCTCCCATGAAGAGGTGGTTGACGTATGTCACCTCGCACTGCAGCGGTTGAAACTCTCCGAGATCTTCTTGCCTAATGAAATCAAGGAACTGCTCAAGTTCTCGGACAAATCGATCTCGAAGCGATCGGTAGCGAGGGTATGCGGCCTCAGTATCCAACTTCCGCCAGTTCACCACAAATCGATCTGGCTGGACCTGAATTAGTTGCAGCTGGTCCTCGCTCAGAAACCAACAGCGGCCGGCTGGCATTCCAGGTAGAACATTGAGAGAAGCACGAGAAACACCCTTAGCGTCGAACAGCTCTCTAACCGAACCCAACGGAGGGTGATGCTCGCTCTTAGGATATTGCTGACGGAAGCGTTCCCAGAGCAGGCCATAAAATGCTGGCTGGAGCTTTGCGAGTTCGTCGAATTGGACAGAAATCGCGACTTCGACAACGGGAGGTCTCTCAAACTCCGGAAGAGATTGAGAGACGGTGTCAGCGGTCATTTCAGGAACGCCATACTGGACGTGTTTGTCGATCACCGAATCGTAGGCCTCGTGAACGTTGTCCTCAGCACCAGGATAGACTGGCTGGAACTCCGTGCGCTACCGTGCTATCGGCGAGCTATGCACCAACCGTACCCTTCGGCGCGAGTTTGTTGGCGAGGGTGATCCCAAGGCATCCGACCATGAAGCTAACCCATTGAACAATAGGCCGTTCTGAATGCGGGCGCCAGCCAATCTGGACCTTGTTGAACAAGGTACGGGTACGATAGGTGTGCCAGCGGTGTGCCAACTCGGCCAGAATCAGCGATCCTCACGGAATAGTGCAATTAGGCAATGGCCTTCTAACTCATTGCCAGACAACACATAGCTGCTTTTAACGCTCCGGACATCTCAGCCAAACAACCCTCAAAACGAAATG
>CAWJCZ010000008.1:0-596976 GCA_963841505.1 uncultured Gemmatimonadales bacterium | reverse complement strand
TCATTAATTGACTTATTATTTAATGGGTTGTTTCTCAAAAAAAGATTTACACCTTCTCCGAGATAAGGATTATTATAAAGTGGGGATATATCTTCTATCTTGTTACCGCTTAAACCTATCAAATGTATATTTTGTAAAAATTGTAATTCACTTATGTCATTTATTTGGTTATCCGCCGCATCAAGGAAATCAAGATTTTCTAAATTTTTAATTCCGTTTAGATTTTCTACTTTATTTAATCTTATATATAACCTTATCAATTTCTTCATATTAGAGACTGCGGAGATTTCAATAAGATTATTGTAACTTACTTCCAAAAAAACAAGGCCAGTCAAATTTTCTAGGGGCTTTATATCAGTAATACCTCTACCAGCAATATCAAGATGTGTTAATTTCGTTAAGTTTTTTAGAGGTTCAATACTGTTTAAATTCGTTTTTATTCCTACGCCACTCACATAAAGTGTTTCTAAATTTATCAAATTGCTTAATGAGCTAATATTGTTTATTGGTAGATCCAATAAATCTAAATATTTTAGATTGATTAAATTACCTATCCCGCTTATGTCTTTAATTGGATTGCTATATAAAATAAGTTTTTTAAGATTAGTGAGTTTATAAATAGGAGAGATATCTTCTATTGTATAGTTTTGATTAAGATCGAGGTATTCTAATTTATTCAGGGTGGAAAGCGGTTTTAAATCGATTATACTTTCATTGGGCAAACCTAATGAGGCTATATTAATGCAATTTTCGATTCCTTTTAAACTGACTATCTTATTTTTTAAGGCAAAGTTGTAATTTGATAAAGAATCCACCATTAGTAATTTGTCAGCAGTTAAACTACCCGCTTTAAAGTTAATTTCTTGCCTTATACGTGCCTCAAGATTAACATCTTCTATAAGACTCATCTGTCTTGGTTTTACTGTTACTATAAGATCATCTGTATAAATATTTCCGCTTTTGCAACCTATTTTAAGCGTCAATTTGTAAGTTCCTTCCTTTACAAATCCGGCATAAGATTTTTTTTGTAATGAAGGGGCGAAGGCATATATTTCTGCAGGATTGCTTGAATCCTGCATCCATTGAACAAGATTTACTATTTCTCCTTCAAGATTACTCTGAGAAGGATCCAAAGCCGCATAGCTGCCTACATAAGTTGTTTGGTCTTCTCCGGCATTTGCTCCAGTTTTTATTGCTTTACTTTCAACAGCATTTTCACAACAACTAAAAAGAAAACTACATGTTAACAAAATATTAATATATTTCATTTAAAATCCGATAAAATTTGATCTAAATATTGTAGAGTTTAGCCATTAAGCACTCCTTTCTACAAACCTTTTTTATCGAGTGCTTATTTGTGTTATAAATATTATATAAATTTAACTTGATCAGGCTTAGACTTAATCGCTGTTTTAAATTTGGGTTCATTAGTGGAAATGAATCTAAAAATGAATGAAGAAGTTTGCAAGAATTATATGTCGGTTCCACAATTACCCCGTTTAATAAAATCTTAAATTAGATTTTTTTTATTCTCCCTGAATAAAATGGATTTATAAATTGTTTAAAACCTATTCCCCTCTAGGTTTATAATTTTAATTTACAAATATATAAAAGCATTGTCAATAGGGTTCAATCTCATGAGTTACACCGAAAAACAGAAGAAAAGTTCTGTAAGTATTGTTAGAGAAAAGGTTTAATTGTTAGAAGAAGTTTTCAATTTAGTTGATATTAATTTTTTATTATCATGAAGAAGTTTTCAATTTAGTTGATATTAATTTTTTATTATCATTTGGCTGCAACAATGGATTAGATATTCGGCAATCATAGAATAAATATTAGAAAGTAAATAGGAAGATTTGTTCTACTTTCAACAAGGTTTCTCAAAATTACATTATCACTGCTCTCTAAAAGTATTAGATGGACCAAAACCTCAATGTTTTTGACAATAATCCCTCAGCCGAAGACGATGGAAATGGAAGAGTTATCAAAGTCTATATCCAGATTAGAAGTACTGGTTAACCTTTGTTTCATATGGTAGTAACATAACAGATAATTTTTAAAATAGGGTAGGTGAAAAAAGGTGAAAATCCCGGGAAAGATTTTATAGTTTCGTATTATATATTTAGAACCGTCAGTTTTTGATAAAGAGATACTGACGGTTTTTTTTATTTAATCCGTTATTGATGCTAACTAACCACAATCTGAGTTTTTCAATACGGCTTTAAAAGGAGGATATATCGTGAAAAGGGAAGAAAAAAAGAGGCAGTTGGAGGAGTTGAAAGTACTTCAGAGATTAAGGGAGGGTAAATTATTAAACTTCACTCAAGCTGCGGATTATTTGGGAGTCTCGTTCAACCAGCTATATAAATTAACTAAAAGAAAAGTTATTCCGTTTTATAGGGCAACAGGGAGGATAATGATGTTTTCTAAGGATGAATTGGATGAGTGGGTGGTGGGAAGTCAAAAGTCAAAGGTCAAAAGTCAAAAGGCTGAGAAAATCCTGGAAGACGAGGATGAAGAGGAGGGAGAGGCGGAAACAAGTGCAAGTTCAAGTACGAGTACGAACAAAAAACAATGGAGGGAATATGGCTCGGCTATTGTACATGGTTTGCATTTTATTAATAAGGGAAAATAAATAGGGAAATAAAAAGGGATTTAAATGGAAGAGCTATCACGTTTATTAAAGAAGCTAACTATTCAGGATGTTGAGAAGCTTAAGGTTTTAATGTCCTGTTCACCAGGGGATAAAATGGATTCTGTAAATAAAGAGGCTGTAACGCTGCGGGTGTTTGCCGAAGAATATAAAGATTTTATTCAAAATAATATGTCAAATTCTTATCTAAATTCGATAATTACTTCACTAAAGTATCTTCTTGAATTTTTTGAATCTCAAAAGGCAATTAATAGTATTTCTCTAAGAGATACTGAATCCTTTGTGATTTTTCTTCAGAAAAAAGTAAAGAAAGGTTATGCTGTTTATTACAGGAATCTTAAAGCCGCTTTTAATAAAGCATTGGATTGGAGTTATGTGAATGAAAATTATTTCACCAAGGTTAAGCTGCCGAAGAGGCAAAAGCTGGCGCCGGTATTTATCAACAGCGATGAACTGGCAGAAATAATTAAACAAATAAAAAATGATATTGTCAGGGATGTTGTTACAATTGGGTTTTATACCGGGATGAGGCGGGATGAGATTGTTAATCTGAGATGGAGGAATGTGAATCTCGACTCCCGGATCATAACAGTAGGAGATGAAGATTTTATAACTAAGGGGAGAAATCAACGGTTTATTCCGATTTGTGAGGAGGCGATGGAGGTGTTGAAAAGAAGGAAGGAGGTGGTAGGTGGTGGGTGGTTGGAGGTTGAAAAGCCGGAGAACAGAGGCCAGAGATTCCCGATAGGATCGGGACAGGCAGATGTTCCCGATAGAATCGGGACAGGCAGAAGTCAGAAAGTAGAGAGCGGGAGCCAGAAGTCAAAGGACAGAAGTCATGAGAAAAATAACCCGGGAGAGAAAAATGAGGTGATTGTTTATCATATAAAGAAAGATAACAATGAAAGTTATGTGTTTTGTAAGGAAGATGGGGAAAAGTTTACCGGAGATTATTTTTCCAGAAGGTTTAAGAGAGCTTGTAGAGCTGCAGGTATGGATAAATCTATTCACTTTCATTCGCTCAGGCATAGTTTTGCTTCGAACTTAGCGCAACAGGGTGTATCGCTCTATGTAATTAAAGAACTGCTGGGTCATTCTTCAGTTTCTACTACGGAAATTTATTCTCATTTGAATTTGGAAACGTTAAAAGAAGCGATAAGTGTTTTAGATAGTCCTGAGGAAAAACAAGTGCAATTGCCGATGTCAAAATCATCGGGATTACGGTTAATTGATTCAGAAAAAAAATGGAGGGAAAAATGACTTACTTATGGCAGGAAGAAAGAGGTAAAAAATATTATAGGATTCAAACGGATGATATTGATATAGCAAAAAAGATGAAAAGAAGAAATGGATTTCATTTAATTGGATATGTATTGAATGGAAAGCCCGGTCAGGGGACATGTCTGTGGATTTTTGGCTGTGAATTTTCCAGGCCTGATGTGGCAAAGGAAACTCTTAAATCCATTACAGGGCAAGAGGTAAAAATTGATTCTGAGGGGTGTTTTACTTTTGGTCATTAAAAAGTCATTGTCATTCGATAGTCATTCGATGGTCATTCGATAGTCATTTATAGTCATTAAGTCATTAGGAAAAAAAGATGAAAATGGAAAATTGGTTTTAAGGAGTGGATTTTTTGAAAGTAGTGGTAAATGTAGGGTTAAGGGAAAATAAGGGGCTTAGAAGTGAAAAAATGGGCTAAAACCTACGCTATTTGGTAATGATTTGGGAGGGTCGAACTAAAAGAATTAGAACATTTTTGAAAATAGTACAATGGCTCAAATGTCATTAGTCATTAAAAAGTCATTGGGTCATACAAGTTTAATGCAAAAAATAGATTCAATAATAATTATAAAAAATAATGTAAAATAATTTTGAGGATAAATTATGATTTATAAACGATTAGCAAAAGCTTATAATAAAAAATTTGGGTTTAATGTTTTGCCGGTGCAAGGGAAGAGGCCTACTATTGCTTGGGAAAACTGGCAGTTGATTGAACAAAGTGAAAAGGATATTGAGGATCTTGCATGGAATGAAAATATATCAGGTATAGGAGGTATTTGCGGGCTAAACAATATCAGGAATCTGGATTTTGATAAGGTTACTAACGGGAGTATAATTGAAACTTTTTGTGATCGTCTTGGATTGGGAAGGGAATATGTGTGGCTTGTAAAGAGCGGAAGCGGTAAGGGTTTTCATATATGGCTGAAGGTAATGGAAAGTGAAATGTTGAGTAAAAGATTAAATGGTCCCAAAAGTGTTTACCGGTTAAAGCTGAAAGATGATGGGTATTGTGATCATATTGAATTGAGATGGAATAGATCGCAGACTATACTCCCATATTCACAGCATGAGAGCGGAAATAAGTATTCATTTCTTTATAACGATCCTAAGGTGCCTCCAGCTGAAGTTGCGCCAAATGTGCTTATAGAATGTTTAGAGGAGCTTTGCGATCTGGATAAGGAGAAAGAAATTCTTGAGATAGGGAAGAGAACATTTGAGCCGGCAGGGTTTGATAGTGAGAAGCTGGAAAGTGCAATAGAATATCTTGGGACTAATCTTCCGGGTAACTGTTATGAGGATTGGTATAGAATCGGTTTCGGTCTGGTGACAATTGGAGAGGAAGGGAGGGGATTCTTTTTAAAGTTGAGCTTAAGTAATCCGCATTATCATGATACGGAGTTTGAGATAAACAAGAAGTTTGATGAGCTGATGGGAAGGTTTGACGGCAGGATTACGCTTGGTACTGTTTATCATATTGCAGAGAAGTATGGGTGGAAAAAGCCGTTTGTAAAGTTCTGGTTTATAGAGAATGATAAGACAAAGATATCGAAGCAGAACTTTAAGAGGTTCCTGGAAGAGAACGGGTATTGCAAGCTGCAGCTTGAGAAGGGTTATATTCTTCTTAGGGTAAGTAAAAACATAGTGAGGGAAATCCAGATATTTAATATCAAGGATTTTGTAATTGACTATTTGAAGGGGATGGATGATGAGTATTTCAGGGATACAAAGAAGGTAAAGGTAATCGATGCGATAATAAAGGGGGCTCCGCAGCATTTTGGAAATACTTTTCTGGAGTTCCTAGAGACAAGGAAACCGGAATTTCTGCGCGACACAAAGGATAAAGGATTTCTTTTTTTCTCAAATTGTTTTGTGGAGGTAACGAAAACAAAAGTTGAGGTAAAGAAATATGAGGAGCTGGAGGGGTTTATCTGGGACAGGCAGGTGATACCGCAGAAGTTTTCTATTGAGCAAAAAAAGGAAAAAGAGAAATCATGTGTCGGAATTTGAATTGTTTATCCGGAATATATGTAAGAATGATGAGCAAAGGATTATGTCGCTCAGGAGTGCAATGGGGTACTCTGCTGCATAATTATAAGGATTCGGCGAATGCTAAGGCAGTAATCTTTCTTGATGAAAAGCTTAGTGATGGTGCTTATGGGAGGAGCGGTAAAGGGTTGGTGGCTCAAGCAATAGGGAAATTAAGAAAGACTGTAAGGCTTGATGGAAGGAATTTTAATTTTTCAAAGAGCTTCAGCTTTCAGTCGGTTAATCTTGATACTGCAATAATTGAGTTTAATGATGTTACTAAGAAATTCAATTTTGATAAGCTGTTTTCAATTATCACGGATGATATAACTGTGGAGAAGAAGAATCAGAATGAAATGATAATTCCGTTTCATCAGTCGCCAAAGATTATTATTTCTACTAATTATACTATTGCAGGATCGGATGATTCAACGTTGGACAGGCAGTTTGTGGTTGAGTTTTCGGATCATTATAATAAGTCGCACCGGCCGATAGATGAGTTCGGGCATAGGTTTTTTAATGAGTGGAGCGGTGAGGAGTGGAATAGTTTTAATAATTATATGATCGGGTGCATGCAGTTGTACCTGGAGAGGGGGCTGGTGGATTGCGGGCATGTGAATCTGGAGAGGAAGAAGCTGATTGATTCTACTAGTGAGGAGTTTGCGGAGTTTTTTGAGAATATTGAATTGGGGAAGGAGGTTCATAAGAAAATACTTTTTGAGAATTTTAAGAGGGAGTATGAGGAGTATGAGGATATGAAATCGGTAAGGTTTTCGAGGTGGATAAGGGAAGCAGCTAAGATTAAGGGGGTAAGGGTAAAGGAAAGAAAAACGGGAATGGAACGGTATGTTAGGATTGGGGAAGTGAGTGGGTAGTTGGTGGTAGGTTGTCGGTGGTAGGAATGAAACAAGATATCGAAATCATTTGGGATTAATTTACGGTTTGAGAAATGTAGATGGTTTTAGCGGATAACTATTCTTCATTGGATAATTTGGACAACTTGTATTTATTCTGGGAGGAAAAAGTGGAATAAAGTTGTCCAAGTTGTCCAAATGGGGGGAATGTTTGGAATTTGATTTGTTTATGAAGGTTTTGTCGGACAAGTTGCGGACAACTATTAGACAGGTTGGATTGGAGAGTTGTCCAGATTGAATATATATAGGTTGGAGGAAGTTGTCCAAGTTGTCCAAAATAGTGAGGGAAATGATGCGAAATTATTTGATTTTTGAAGGAAATGGGAATTTTGGACAAGTTGGACAGGTTATTTTGGGGTTTAAGGGGGAAATAAAATGAAGTTGTCCAAGTTGCCTGAGTTCAATTCATAATTCTGCAGCCACACAGCCTTTTAAGAACTTCCTTTAGAAAAAGAAGTCTAATGAATATTCAATTTTGCAATTTAAAAACAATAGGAATACTTATTGGACAACGAATATATCTATGTTTCCTTTGAACAGCAGGAGTAAATTGAGAAGTTAAAACTAATCTTAGCGCTTCCTGATCACAGCCATAACCTAAACCTTTCACAACTTTTGCACAAATTGGGGAGCCATTAGTATCCACAATACAGTTTATATAAACTTTACCTTGAATGTTTTTTTTCAAGGCTTCTTCGGGATATTTTATTCTCATGTGCAAAGAATCTAAACCGCCAATCAACTTCGGCAAACTTTCAACTGCCATATCGCCAAATGAATAATATAACTTTTCACAATCAACTGAATCTGTTTGAGAATAAATAATAAAGGGTATTAAAAGAATGAATAAAGATAAAATCTTCATAGAATAGCTTTATTTTGACTTGTTTTACTTTTAAAACTTGAGAGCAGTTCCAATTATTGATTAATCTTAACTTATATCAAAAAAAGGACTTTATCAATAGATTTTTTTATATAAGAACTTTTGTGTGAAAGTTTAAGAAGCGGCCCCAAAGATCTGAGTATTATATTATAAGTTAATAAAGAAATAAAATAGGGGGCCTAAGTATTAGCCCCCAAAAAATTATAATAAATTGACCGCATTCATTAAATTTTGCTGCTGCAGGTGAGAATAGATTTGGGTAGTTGACAAATCCTCGTGTCCAAGTAATTCTTTAACTACATAAAGTGAAACTCCTCTTTGAACCAGCATCGAAGCGAAAGAATGACGTAAAGTATGGAAATGAATCTTTTCATCTAAACATGCTGCGCGTACAGATTTCTTAAATTGTTTACTGACAAAATTTTCATTGAGTTTAATATTCTGATTCCGGGTAAAGACAAAATTATTCTTATCTAAATTGATAATCCTGGGGAATAGTTTTGTTAATAAAACTTGTAGAGTAGAACATATTGGAATAATTCTTTCTTTTTTACTTTTTGTTGTAAATGATTCAGAACATTTAACTTTTATAATGTTTTGTTCCAAGTCTATCCAATCCCATTTCATATTTAGTAATTCTCCTAATCGCATACCGGTATAAAAAGCAGTAAAGAATAAATCTTTTGAAAAAAGATTTGATCAGAATAATTAGAAGGAGGTTCCGGCTTTCCAAACCTTGACTGTATTCAATTAAAAAATTTATAAGATTAATGATTGAGAGTTTATATACAAAAGTATATATTTATATATAAAAGTATATAAAATAATTTATGATAGTTTATAGAGTTTTTGATGAAGTGTTTAGGACATGGTCTAATATCGCAGTTATGCGAGCATTAGTAGATACTAATACTGGCTTCACAGGAAATGAGGTGGCACGTACCGCAGGTATGCATCCAAATTCAGCTTTAAAGGCATTAACGTTATTGGAAGAACTTGGTATTGTAAACAGGCAAATTGGAGGCAGAGATCATATATTTAGCTTAAATCGTGAACATTTTTTATTCAGGAAGCCCTTGTTAAAATATTTCAAACAGAAATATCATTTCCGCAAGAAATAATTAATACGCTTGGATTGATTCTTAAAAAACAAGTATATAGTGCTGTAATATTCGGCAGCACTGCAAGGAGAGAAGAAACTGCTTTATCGGATCTTGATATCTGCTGTATTGTTAATGCTCCAACGACCAGCACCTGGCGCTCGGGCCAGGCGAGAAACGCGCCCGCGAAGCCGTTGAGGATCATCCGGTCGATCTCCTTTCGGGTGAATCCGAGACTTCGGTGGGCCAGCCAGTACTCCTCGGTCAAACTGGTCCCGCTCATGAGCCAGCTGTCGGTGCAGAGGGTTACCGCGAGCTGGGCGTCGAAATAGCCCCGCACCGGATGGTCGGCCGGCGTCGGCACCACCCGGGTCTGCACGTTGCTGGTGATGTTGGTTTCGATCAGGATCCGGCGATCCCGCACGAAATCCTGGAGCGCGGGGTTCTCCTTGAGCCGGGTCCCGTGGCCGATCCGCATGGCATGGCAGCGCCGGATGGCCTCAGACACCGAGGCCGGCCCGTAGGCCTCGCCGGCATGGACCGTAATGCCGAGATTGCCGGCCAGCGCCGTGTCGAAGGCGGCCCCATGGACGCCGGGGGGAAACCCCGCTTCCCCTCCGGCCAGATCGAACCCGACCACGCCCAGGGATCTGCTCCGCACCGACAGCTCGGCGATCTCGATGGAGCGGTCGGGCGGATAGTGTCGGAGCGAGCAGTTGATGATGCCGGTGCGTACGGCGAAGTCGCGTTCGCCGCGACGCAGCCCGCGAGACTCCGCCTCGACCACCTGCTCCATGGTGAGGCCCCCGTGGGTGGAGAGATGGGGGCAGTAGCGCACCTCGAGATAGCGGACCTGATCCTTGGCCGCGTCCTCGACCATTTCATAGGCGACCCGCTCGATCGCGTCGGCGGTCTGGAGCAGCGCGACGGTGACATCGAAGCGTTTGAGATAGTCGGTGAGGCTCCCGGCGTCGGTCACCACCATATAGCGGTAGAGCGCTTCGGGATCGCTGGCGGGGAGATCGATCCGGGCTTCCTTCGCGAGCTCCAGCATGGTGGCCGGCCGGAGCGAGCCATCCAGGTGAACGTGCAGCTCGGCCTTGGGAAGCCGGGCGATGGTCTCACGGGTGAGCATCGGACTCCTTGGTGGCCCGGGCCGGGCGCACGATCCGGATGATAGCACCCGACGCCACCGGTTCCTCTCCGGACAGCCGGAGCCCCCGGGCGTCGGTGAGATACGCCGTGCCGGCCCGGAGCGCGGCCGGCAGGTCCGGATCGAGCTGGGCCACCGCCTCCGCAGCGGTCACGCCCGGCCTAACCCGGAACACTCGTTCGTTGATGAAGATCGTCGCCGGCTCGGGGCCGGTCATGCGGGGACGCCAGGGAGCGCCATCCTGTAAAATCCTCGCCCGGCGCTTCCCACGCAACGGACCCCGGGAGGACGCTTGCTAGGATTCGCCTGCGCGTATATATGTTGTGCCGCATATGAGCGTCCTTTCCCCGATCGACCTGCTCCAGATTCTCGCCGAGCCGACCCGGCTCCGGATTCTGAATTGTCTCCAGGCCGCGCCGCTCTTCGTCTCCGACCTGCAGCTGGTGCTGGACCTGCCCCAGCCGACCGTGTCGCGGCACCTGACCGTGCTCAAGAAGGCGCGCATCGTCCGGGACACCCCGATCGCGCAGTACGTCCTGTATCGCCTCAAGTATGAAACCGGTCCGCAAGGACGTCTGGTTCAGGCAGTTATCGAGGCACTGGGCCACGACGAGGGCCTGCGACTGGAACGGCACCGGGCGCTGGACCGGAGCCGGGCTCACGGCCGCGGACGACTCCCGATGACCACCGGCCGCGCCGTCGGGTCGGAAAGCGGAGGAGAGAAATCATGAATCCCCGAATCCTGGTGGTCGACGACGAACCGGACATCACCGGCCTGGTCGCCTATCACCTGGCCCGGGCCGGATACCGGGTCTCCACCGCGAGCAACGGCAAGGACGCCCTGAAATCGGCACGCGAGGAGCGCCCCGACGTCGTGGTGCTCGACCTCATGCTCCCGGGAGTCTCCGGGTACGAGGTCCTCCAGGAGCTCCGGAAACGGAAGGAGACCAGTGAGGTCGGGATCATTCTGCTGACGGCGCGCCGGGAAGAGGTGGATCGCATCAAGGGACTCTCGCTCGGCGCCGACGACTATCTCACCAAACCGTTCTCGCCGCAGGAGCTGACCCTCCGGGTGGCGGCGGTGCTCCGGCGCCTCGCGTCCCCACCGGTGAGCAGCGGGTCGGTGCTGGTGGAAGGTCCCCTCACCATCGATCGGAGCGCTCATCTGGTCACGGTGAACGGCAAGGAGATCACGCTGACCGCGACGGAATACAAGCTGCTCGAAGTCCTGGTCGAGCGACGGGGCCGGGTCCAGACCCGCTCCCAGCTCCTCGAATCGGTCTGGGCGGCCCAACCGGACATTCAGACCCGGACCGTCGATATGCACGTGCAGCGACTGCGCAGCAAGCTCGGCGCCGCCGCCGAGCTGATCGAAACGGTGCGGGCTTTCGGCTACCGATTCCGGGGAGGCAGCGACTCGGCCCGGTGAAGTACGCCCAGCGCGTTCTCGCGCTCACCTTCGCGATCCTGCTTCTCACCCTCGTTGTGCTGGTGGTGTTTGCCCAGTACGCGATGCGAGCAGAACTTGCCCGGGCGCTGCCACCGGAGCAGGTGGACGTGCTGGTCCGCCAGAGCCAGGGGGACGCGCTCCTCGCGGTCCTGATCGTCGCGGTTCCGGCTGGGCTCCTCGCCTGGACCGTGGGGCGGGCGATCGACCGGCCTCTGACCCGGGCTATCCAGTCAATCCGCAACATCACCGAGGGAAAAGCGCCGCAGTTCCCCCACTCCGGACTGGCGGAGGCCGATTACCTGGTGAGCGCGCTCCGGGCGATGCACGACCACCAGGAAGCCCGGTTTCGTTCGCTGCAGCGGCGCCAGGCCGAAGCGGAAGCGCTGGTGAACGCAATGGTCGAAGGAGTCATTGCCTGCGACGCGGCGGGCCGGGTCACCATCGCGAACCCCGCGGCCCGGCGACTGATGGGGTATGAAAGCGACGCGGCATTGCCGGATCTCCCGGTGCTGTTTCGACAGAAGCCGGCCCGGGAAGGGGTCGCCGCGGCGCTCCGGGGAGAAACCCTGCCGGATCGGGAAGTGGAGCTGGACGACCGCACCTGTCTGCTCAGCGCGCGGGGGCTGCCGGGCGGGGGCGCCGTGGTGGTGCTGCACGATCTCACCGCGCTCCGCCGGCTCGAGACGATGCGGCGGGACCTGGTGACCAACGTCTCGCACGAGCTCAAGACGCCGCTGACGTCCATCGCGGGTTATGCGGAAACCCTGCTCGGGGACACCCCCGAGCCGGTCATCGCCCGCCAATTCCTCGAGACCATTCTCCAGAATGCCCGTCGGATGCAGGAGCTGGTGGACGACCAGCTCGACCTGGCCCGGATCGAGTCGGGGCATTGGCGCCCCGCGATTCAAGCCATCGAGGCCGAGGCGATCGTTCGAGAGGCGTGGGACCCGTTCGAGGTGTCCTCCCGGGGGTCACTGGCCTTTGCGGCCACCATCGAGGCCGGCGCCGAGGTCCTCCTTGTGGACCCCACCGCGCTGCGGCAGATCCTCGCGAACCTCTACGACAATGCCCGGCGGCACACCGCGGCGGGGGGCACCATCACCGCCCGGCTGGTCCGGGACGGGAATGGCATTGTCCTCTCGGTCCGGGACACCGGCAGCGGGATCGGGAGCGAGCACCTCCCCAGGATTTTCGAGCGATTCTATCGAGCCGACCCCTCCCGCTCGCGGGCCGGGGGTGGGAGCGGATTGGGACTTTCCATCGTGAAGCACCTGGTCGAGGCGCACGCCGGCCGGGTCTGGGCTTCAAGCACCCTGGGCGAGGGCACCACCATCGCCTGCTGGTTCCCCACGAACTTCATCTCAGGATCGTGATACGATCGTGACCGATCTGTGACAGTACCGTTGTACTGTGTGGACGTTTTCCGGTTCTTCTTCTGGGAGATTCCCCGGTGCCTGACCTCTACGTCATTTCAAACGGCGATGCCTTCGACGACTCTCCTCCTGCCAGGCGCGGCCGGTCTCGACCGGGGAGACTTCTCCTCACCGTCCTCGCCGGTAGCCTCGCCCTGATCGGGGTCTCGCGGCCGGTTCGCGCCCAGGCGGCCCCCCCGCCGGCTTCCCCGCAGGTCAGCGTTGGCGGCATCGTGTACGCACAATTCGGATACCTGCTGAGCGACACCGCAGGGCACGGGAACAACTTCGATGTCACCCGCGCCTACATCAACGTGACCGGGCGATTTGCCCATGGGATCGGGACCAGGGTAACACCCGACATCTATCGGGTTACCGATGGCTCCCTGACCTTCCGGCTCAAGTACGCGTTCGTGACCTGGACCCCGGAGAAGAGCCCGCTCACCCTGAAGCTCGGCTTGCTTCATACCCCGATCGTGGACTGGGAGGAGAGCCTGTGGGACTACCGGATGCAGGGCACGGTTGCCCTCGACCGGAACGGATATCTCTCCTCGTCGGATTTCGGTTTCCTGGTGGATGGCAACTGGAGCAACGAGAAGGTGTCGCTGTCGGGGGGAGTGGTGAATGGTGAGAACTACAACCACGCCCCCGGCGACAAGCGCAAGGATCTGACCGGCCGCATCTCGGTGCGGCTCCGCGCCACCGATGACGTGAGCCGTACCGGGGGACTCCGGGTGACGGCGTACGCGCAATACGGCACCCCGAGCGGCGGGGGGGAACGTCAGCGATACGTGGGGATTCTGTCGTACCGTTCCAAAGTGTTCACCCTCGCGGGAGAAGCCGCCATCCTCCGCGACAGCACGACGACCATGGAGCTTCGACCTGGCCGCCTGGTGAGCGTGTTTGGCGTGCTCCGGGTTCCCAATTCGAAAGTGCAGCTCATCGCCCGAATGGACCGGGTCGATCCGAGCACCCGGGTCGACAACGATGCGAATACCCGCTGGATCGGTGGGGTCGGCTACCAACTCGCCCCCAACGTGCGCGTGCTCGCGGACCTCGATCATCTCGTCTATCAGGGCGGGACTCCCAGCCCCGCGCTCGAGGCGGTGCGGTCCCAGGCCCTGTTCCAGGTGCAATTCACTTTCTGAGGAGCCGTATGACTCGCAGACTCGTGGGCTTCGGAGCGGCACTCCTTCTGATCGGCTGTGGCGGGAAGGGAGCGAGTGGAGGGTCCGGCGACAGCACGGCAGTCAGCACCGGGACGATGCGGCTCACCGGCGCGGGCGCCACGTTCCCGGATCCGATCTACAAGCGATGGTTCGCGGAGTACGCCCAGAAGACCGGGGTCGAGATCAACTACCAGTCGATTGGGTCGGGGGGCGGCATCAAACAGTTCACCGAAGGCACGGTGGACTTCGGCGCCAGCGATTCCCCCATGAACGCCGACCAGATGGCCGCGGTTCAGGGGCAGGTCCTGCATTTTCCGACCGTGCTGGGCGCCGTGGTCATCACCTACAACGTCCCGGCCCTGGGAACCACCCCCCTCAAGTTCGATGGGCCGACCATCTCGGCCATCTTCCTCGGGAAGATCACCAAGTGGAACGACCCGCGGATCAGGACCATGAACCCGGGTGCCAAGCTCCCCAACACCGACATCATCGTGGTGCATCGTTCGGACGGCTCGGGAACCAGCTTTGTGTTCACCGATTACCTCTCCAAGATCGACCCGGAATGGAAGTCGAAGGTGGGCGCCAGCACCGCGGTCAACTGGCCAGTGGGACTGGGCGGCAAGGGCAACGAGGGGGTCACCCAGCAGGTCAAGCAGTCCGAAGGATCGCTGGGATACGTGGAATTGATCTACGCGATCTCCAACAACCTTCCGTACGCCCAGGTCAAGAACCGGGAAGATCATTTCATCGCGCCATCGTTGGAGTCGGTTTCCGCCGCCGCCGCCAGCGCCGAGTTTGCTCCGGACACCGACTTCCGGGTCTCGATCACCAATGCGGGCGGCCCCGACGCCTATCCCATCGCGTCGTTCACCTGGCTTCTCATCCATCCGGACATGCCGGATGGATCCAAGGCGCGGGCCATCAAGACGTTCCTGGAATGGATGGTGACCGACAGCGCACAAGCCATGGCGCAGCAGCTCCACTACGCCCCGCTTCCAAAATCGGTCGTATCTCTGGAGCAGGAGCGCATCAAAACGCTCAAAGCGGCGGGCGCACCAATCAGCTGACCTGTTACCCATCCGTTACCCGCCCGTTACAATGGGGCGGGTAACGGAGGGTAAACTCCCGGCGCGATGGCAAGCGTTCCCACCGCCACCGATCCCCGCCCCGAGCCCGTCCCGACCAGTCGCCTGCACGGCGTCGCAGTGGGGGACTGGGTTTTTCGCGCCGTCCTTACCCTGGCGGCTCTTTCCGTCCCGACCCTGCTCGGATTTCTCGCGTGGGAGTTGATCAGCGGGTCCCGGCTCGCCATCGAGAAGTACGGTTTCCGCTTCCTCACCACGTCGGTCTGGGATCCGGTCGCGGGGCAGTTCGGCGCGCTGCCGCTGGTCTTCGGAACGCTGGCGTCTTCCCTGATCGCCCTGGTCATCGCGGTGCCGCTTGCGGTCGGCGTGGCGATTTTCCTGACCGAATTTGCCCCGCGCGCGGTCCGTCAGCCGGTTGGCTACATCGTCGAGCTCCTGGCGGCGGTGCCCAGCGTGGTCTATGGCCTGTGGGGCATCTTCTTCCTTATTCCTGTGCTTCGGGCGACGCTCTTTCCCTTCCTCAAGGGTGCGTTCGGCTGGCTGCCGTTCTTCCAGGGTCGCGATCTATGGCCCCTCGATGCTCACGGCCGGGATCATTCTCGCCATCATGATCATGCCGTACATCATGTCGGTGAGTCGGGAGGTCCTCCTCGCGGTTCCCTCGAGCCAGCGGGAGGCGGCGCTTGCGCTGGGGGCGACCCGGTGGGAAGCGGCGCGGAGTGTGGTGGTGCCCTATGCCCGGTCGGGAATCATGGGCGCCGTCATTCTGGGGTTGGGCCGGGCCCTGGGCGAAACCATGGCTGTCACCATGGTCATCGGCAATCGCCACGACATCTCGGCGTCGCTGTTCGCGCCGGGTTACACCATGGCGGCGGCGATCGCCAACGAGTTCGCCGAGGCGGCGACCGACCTTCACTTTGCCTCCCTGGCGTACGTCGCGCTGGTGCTGTTCGGGGTCACCGTCGTGGTCAACGCGATGGCGCGGCTGCTGATCTGGCGAGTCTCCCGGGGCCGGCCCACCGGAGGGGCCGCCCTGTGAGAGCGCAAATGCGGCGTTGGCGCAGCCGGCTTATGGTGTCGCTTCTGGTGGTCTGCGTCGTGCTCTCGGTTCTGCCCCTGCTCGCCATTCTCGCCACCCTGGTGATCAAGGGGGCGAGCAGCATCAACCTCGCGTTCTTCACCCAGCTTCCGAAGCCGCCGGGCGACTCCGGCGGCGGAGTCATGCACGCCATCGTCGGGACGCTCCTCATGGTGGGCGCCGCGGCGCTGATCGGGCTTCCGGTCGGGATCGCGGCGGGGATCCTCACCGCCGAATGGCAGGGAAGCAAGCTGGCCATCGCGACCCGCTTCATCGCAGACGTGCTCAACGGGACCCCTTCGATCGTGGTTGGGGTGTTCGCCTGGACCTGGATCGTGGCGACCCAGAAGCATTTCTCCGGATTCGCCGGCAGCGCCGCCCTGGCGGTGCTGATGATCCCGATGGTGTTGCGCACCACCGAAGAAATGGTGCGGCTGGTGCCCCATTCGCTCCGGGAAGCGGCGCTGGCCCTGGGCTTCCCGCGCTGGCGGACCACGCTGGTAGTGGTGGTCCGAACCGGCCTGCCCGGCATCGTGACCGGCTCCCTGCTCGCGGTGGCCCGCGTGGCGGGGGAGACCGCACCGCTGCTCTTCACCGCGCTGGGGAGTCAGTACCTCAATCTGAACCTGAACCGGCCGATGGCCGCCCTTCCCCTGGTGGTCTTTACCTATGCAACCGGTCCTTACGAAGAATGGCACCGACTCGCCTGGGCAACCTCGCTGGTCCTCATCGTGGTCGTCCTGGTTCTCAGCCTCGCCGCCCGATTCGCCACCCGCCGAAGGTTCGATGCCCCGCGCTGAGCCGCTCCCGCGGGTGCGCACCCGGGACATCACCGCATGGTACGGGGGAACCGCCGCGGTCCGGGGCGTGAGTCTCGACTTCACCCCGAACCAGGTGCACGCGCTGATCGGTCCCTCGGGCTGCGGGAAGACGACCTTCCTGCGGTGCCTCAACCGGATGCACGAGGAAGTCGTTGGGGCCCGCGCGGAGGGGCAGGTTCTGCTCGACGGAGAGGACATCTACGCCCGGCAGGTGGATCTGCGCCGGCTTCGTCGCCGGGTCGGGATGGTCTTTCAGAAGCCGACCGTCTTCCCCACCATGTCGGTCTTCGACAACGTCGCGGCCGGTCTGCGGTCCAATGGCCGACTCGACCGGAAAACTCTGACCAGCAAGGTCGAGCGCGCGCTCCACGTCGCGGCCCTGTGGGAAGAAGTGAAGGATCGATTGCGGGGGAGCGCGATTGCGCTCTCCGGGGGTCAGCAACAACGGCTGTGTATCGCGCGGACCGTGGCGCCCGAACCGGAGGTCGTGCTGCTCGATGAGCCCACCGCCTCGCTCGATCCGCAGAGCACCCAGCGGATCGAGGAGCTGCTGTTCCAGCTCAAGCAGCGATTCACGATCATCATCGTCACCCACAACCTGCAGCAGGCGGCCCGGGTCTCCGACACCACCTCGTTTTTCTACCTGGGCGAGCTGATCGAAACCGGTCCGACCCGCCGGCTGTTTACCGCGCCCGAGCAGGAAAAGACCGAGGCCTACATCACCGGCAGGTTCGGGTGACGGCCACGGTGAGCTCAACGGCGCCTGGTTCGGCGACAGTGCCCGGGACCGGGACGGAGACCGCGAGCGTCGAAGCGCGCGACTTCTCGTTCTGGTATGGTCCCCGCCAGGTGCTCCACCAGATCTCGTTCTCGATCCGGCCCCGCGCGGTAACCGCGATCATCGGACCCTCGGGGTGCGGCAAATCGACCTTCCTGCGATCGATCAACCGACTCAATGACCTGATCTCGGAGACCCGGCACACCGGAGACATCGTGGTCCACGGACAGCCGGTCTATGGCCACGGCGTCGATCTGGTTGCCTTGCGGCAGCGGATCGGGATGGTGTTCCAGCGGCCCAACCCGTTTCCCAAGTCCATCTTTGACAACGTGGCGTACGGCCCGAGGCTCAATGCCCTGGCCAGCCGGTCCGAGCTGCCCGACCTGGTGGAACGATGTCTGCGGCAGGCCGCTCTCTGGGACGAGGTCAAGGACCGGCTCAATGCCCCAGCCACCGGGCTCTCGGGAGGCCAACAGCAGCGGCTCTGCATTGCCCGGGCCCTGGGCAACAGCCCGGCGGTGTTGCTGATGGATGAGCCCTGTTCCGCCCTGGACCCGATCGCGACCCAGCGGATCGAGGAGCTCATGTTCGAGCTCCGGAAGACCTACACGATCGTGATCGTCACGCATAACATGCAGCAGGCCGCCCGGGTGT
Source organism: uncultured Gemmatimonadales bacterium (assembly GCA_963841505.1). Taxonomy (GTDB): domain Bacteria; phylum Gemmatimonadota; class Gemmatimonadetes; order Gemmatimonadales; family GWC2-71-9; genus JABFSM01. Next base: position 578,520 of record CAWJCZ010000008.1, on the reverse strand, counting down.
CGACCGAAACGGGATTCTTCCACCTGGGCGAGCTGGTGGAATTCGGTCCGACCGACCGCATCTTTACGTCGCCGCGGGAGGAGCGGACCGAGGCCTACATCACGGGGAGGTTCGGATGAGCGCTCCGGCGCACCGGCATTTCCACGACGAGCTGAACGAAGTCAAGGTGCGCCTGCTCACCATGAGCGGGGAGGCGGAGACGGCCTTGCGCCTCAGCGTGGAAGCGTTGCTCGAGCGGGACCTGGACAAGGCCCGTCAGGTCATCGAGGGCGACAAGATCATCAACGACATGGAAGTGGAGATCGAAGACTCCTGCATCGACCTCCTCGCGCTGCAGCAGCCGATGGCCCGGGACCTCCGCATGCTGGTGGCCGCGATCAAGATCTCCAACGACCTGGAGCGGGTCGGCGATCACGCGGTCAACCTCGCCGAGTCGGCCGAGCGGCTCTCCCGGGGCCGGCCCATCGCGCCGGAGCCCGAGATCGTCGAGATGGCGCGGCTGGCCCGCGACATGCTGGCGGATGCCCTGGAAGCGTTCGTCCGGGGCGATGCGGCGTCGGGCCGCGAGGTCTGTCTCCGGGACGACAAGGTCGATGCGCTCAACCGGTCGGTGTTCCGGATTCTGCTCACCCACATGATGGAAGAGCCGGCCAGCATCGGGACCGGACTCGAGCTCTTCCTGGTGAGCCGCAACCTGGAACGGGTCGCCGACCTCGCGACCAACATCGCGGAGGAGGTCGTATTTCTGGTCGAGGGCAAGTCCATCAAGCACCACGCCGAGGACCTCACCGGAACGGCCTGATGCGGCGTACCTATATGGCCGCGCTCCCCGCCGGCCCGCCGGAACCGGATGAGCGCCTCGCGGCCATCGACGTCGGCTCCAATTCCATCCGCCTGCTGGTCGCCGAGTACGATCCCCAGACCGGCATCAACGTGGTCGACGAGGTCAAGGACCAGCCTCGTCTCGCGTCGGGTCTCGCAGAATCCAAGCGCCTGGACGAATTCGCCATGGCCCGGGCCATCCGGACCCTGGGCCGGATGCGGGAAGTCGCCGAGCGACGCGGGGTCCGGCGGCTCTCGGCGGTGGCGACTTCGGCGGTGCGGGAGGCGCTCAACGGCAAGGCCTTCGTGGACCGGGTTAGGAAGGAAGTGGGCATCCCGCTCCGGGTGATCGGCGCGGAGACCGAAGCCGCGCTCTCCTGGCGGTCGGTGGCCCACCATTTCCCGCTGGGGGCCGGGCGTGCGCTGGTCGCCGACATCGGGGGCGGGAGCCTCGAGCTGATCGGCGCCATCAATGGCCTGGTCGAGCTGACCGAGTCGCTGCCGATGGGCGCGGTCCGGCTGACCGAGCAGTACCTCTTCGAGGGAAAATCCCGGACCCGTGAGGTCGCCGAGCTGCGTCGCAAGGTGCGCAAACAGCTCAAGCGCGCCGGACGATGGCGGGAATGGAGCAATGCCACCGTGATCGGGTCGGGCGGCACCTTTACCAACCTCGCCCGGATGGTGTTGTCCCGCCGGGACATCGCGGCCGAATCGGTCCACGGCGAAGTGGTGAAAACCGCCGAAGTCGAGCAGCTCCTCGAGTGGCTCTGCTCGCTCAGCGTGGAACGACGCCGCGGGGTGGCCGGTCTCAACCCCCAGCGGGCCGACATCATTCTCGCCGGGCTCGCCGTCACCGCCGAGCTGCTCGGCATGGTCGAAGCCCGCAACCTCACAGTGAGCGCGTTCGGACTGCGGGAAGGGCTGCTGCTCGACATGATCGGCGAGGCGGCTCCCCGGGCCGATCCGCTCCGTGCCATGCGCGAGTTCGTGGACCGCTGCCAGGGTGACCGCCGCCACGTGGAGCAGGTGCGAGTGCTCGGCCTCATCCTGTTCGACCGCCTCGCCGATGCGATCGGGGCGGATCCCTCGGAGCGGCCATTGCTGGAAGCGGCCTGTCTGCTCCATGATGTCGGCCAGGTGGTGAGCTACCGGAAGCATCACCGGCACAGTTTCCAGCTCATCCTCCACGCCGACCGGCTCAGTTTTACCTCGCGAGACCGGTACCTGGTCGCCCTGATCAGCCGTTATCACCGCCGGAAGGGGCCGAGCAAGAAGCACGAGGAGCTCACCCGGCTCCCGCCGGAAGAGCAGGACATCGTCCGACGAATGGCCGGCCTGCTCAGGATTGCCGATGGACTCGATCGCGGTCACACCTCGGCGGTCGAGCGGGTGACCACCCGGCTCACTGCCGAGCGTCTCACAATCCGGGCGATCCCCAAACAGCGGGGCGCCGATCTCTCGCTGGAATGCTGGGGAGCGACTCGCAAAGGAAACGTCCTGGCCAAGCTGCTCGGCCGTGATGTAGTGGTGCTGCCGGCCGCCCTCGCCTAGCAAGAGCGAGCGAAATCACCGGGACTGGCAGACCGGCCCGGTACCCTCACCTGAATGCGCGGGTTGGGCTCGGCGTTCGTCACCTTAGCATGCCGAGTCCAAGCTGCCGACTGCTCGTGGCGGCCCTGGGGGCCGCCACCATCGCTTGCGCCCGGGTGGTCCGCCAGGCCCTGATCCTCCATGAGGAGATCACCGAGAAGGTCGGCCCCAACCATGTGACGGCCCGCTTCAGCCGGGCTTTTCTGGAATCGAATCGCGAACGGATCACCCTGGAGACCGATTTCACGGTCGATGTGGTGGCCCGGATGGTGAATCCGGCCGCGTTCGATGGCGACATTCACATTGCCGGGCGGTCACCCGACATCGGGCTCCGGATGGTCGCGGAGATCGCCAACGCCAGGACAGCTCCCGCCGCGATTGCCCGGCTCCGCAACGCCGAGAAGACCCGGAAGCCGGTCCGCATGGTGGCGGTCCCGCGTTACTGGCCCGAACACGCCATCGGTCTTCCGCACCGGCAGGGAGGGCCGATGCCCCGCCTCGAGACCTCCAATCCCGACCACCTGTTCGAGCTCCACCCGGTGATTGCGATCGGCAACCTCGACCTCCGATACACCCTGCACCCGGTCGAAGGCTATCGCCCCTTCCACGCGTCCTCCGCCTTCGATCATCTCGATCACGCCGAGGTACGCTTCCGCCTCCAGGGCGATAGTGTCCTGGTCGAGACCTCGGCCGGCCTCTGGAACGACGTACATTTCGTACTGGAGCTGACCGACCGGCCGGTCCGGGTTCGGGAGGATGGAGCCTACCTGAGCGGGCGGGCTCGGGATTTCTCCGGCAACGTGCTGGAAGACTCAATCCGGGTGGTTCTGATTGGACGGAGCCCTCCCGACATCGCGATCCGGGGATTACCCCCGCGCTCCTGGATTCACGTGTGGGGGTTGCCCAGGATCAATCTCGATGGCCTGGTTCGCCTGATGGAATCGGCCGGAGACAGCGCGTCGCACCTGACGAAAATGCCGTACGAAATCGTAATCCTCGGAGTCTATCCGAAAGGACAGTGACATGGGCAAGGTTCTTCTCGTCGCGTTGCTCGGGCTGGGTGCGATTGATTCGGCCGCGGCGCAGGAGCGAGTGGATACCGCCATGCTGGCCCGGATCCGGGAAGAAGGCACCCAGCGCTCCCAAGTGGAGCAGACGTTTCGGCATCTCACCGAGGTGATCGGACCGCGATTGACCGGAAGCCCCGCGTTCAAGCAGGCGGTGGACTGGAGCACCGGCCTCCTCAAGCAGTATGGATTGAGTGGGGTGCACCAGGAGGCCTGGCCTTTCGGGAGAGGGTGGAGTCTTGAACGTTTGACCCTGGAAATGGTCGAGCCGCGGTATTTCCCGCTGACCGGATATCCCGAGGCATGGAGTCCTTCGACCCGGGGCGAGCTGCTGGCCCGCCCGGTGTACATCGGTGACCTCGCTGATTCCTCTGCGGTACGGGCCCGGGCCGGAGCGCTCCGTGGCGCGATCGTGCTCGCCACCAGCCCCCAGCAGGAATTCATCGTGCGGGACCGGCCCGAGCCAAGCCAGCACGAGGAACCGGTGGCGATCGGTGCCCCGCCCTTCCTCACCGCTCGAGGCCCGCTCCCGGGACGCTCCCTCGGGTCGGTGATGCGAGAGCTGCAGGCCGGGGTGGTGCTCCGCCCGAGCCAGGGAGAAGACGGGACCCTGTTCGTCACCGGCCGCCGCGACAACCCCGCCGATGCTGCGCCTTCCATCGTGCTCGCGGCGGAGCACTACAACCTGATCGTCCGGGCCCTCCAGGCCGGTGCGCCGGTCAAGCTGCGGGTGAATCTGGTGACTCGCACTTTCTCGGCCGACACCAACGGCTACAACGTGATCGCCGAGCTTCCCGGCAGCGATCCCGCGCTCAAGGATGAGATCGTCCTGCTGGGCGCTCATCTCGACTCCTGGCATTCGGCAACCGGCGCGGCCGACAACGCCGACGCCGCCGCTTCGCTCATGGAAGCGATGCGCATTCTCCAGGCGGTGGGCGCCCGGCCTCGTCGCACCATCCGGATGGCGCTCTGGGGTGGCGAAGAGCAGGGTCTGCTGGGCTCCCGGGCCTATGCCCAGGCGCACTATGCCGGCCCCGCCAATGCCCAGAACCGGGAGCGACTCGCGCTCTACTTGAACAACGATCCGGGAACCGGCCCGATCTACGGCTGGTACATGGAGGAGAATGCCCAGGCCAAGGCGATCTTCGATGCCTGGCTGGCTCCGCTGCTCCCTTTCGGGGCGCGCCGCAATGTCTCCGCGAAGATCGGCAGCACCGACCATCTCTCCTTCACGGCACTCGGGCTGCCCGGCTTCAATTCGCTCCAGGACTACGGGGAGTACGACACCCGGACCCATCACACCAACATGGATTTCGCCGAGCGGGTAAAGAGCGACGATCTGAGGCAGTCGGCCATCGTCCTGGCATTCTTCGCCTGGCAGGCGGCGAGCCGGGATCAGCCGATTCCCCGGCCTGGAACGGGAGCAACCCCATGAGTGAGCCGGTGAAGGGCGACCAGCGCCTGATCCGCGACGTCACCGATACCGCGCGATGGGTGGCCTACTATCGCGCGATGGAAACCGAGCGATCCGATGCGATTTTCCGGGACCCATTCGCCAAGGCACTGGCCGGAGAGCAGGGCGAAGCGATCGTCAACGCGATGCCGAAGGGACGGCAGCTCGCCTGGCCGATGATCGTGCGCACCGCCATCATCGACGAGCTGTTGCTGGGAGCGCTGGCCCGGGAGCGTCTCGATGGCGTGATCAACCTCGCCGCGGGTCTCGATGCCCGACCCTGGAGGCTGGCGCTTCCCAAGGATCTGCTCTGGGTCGACGTGGACATGCCACCCATGCTGGATCGCAAGGAAGCGACGCTCCAGGGAGAGCACCCCCACTGTCGCTATGAAGCGGTTCGCCTGGACTTGAGCCGGATCGCGGAGCGGGACCAGCTCTTCCGCGATCTGGGTCAGCGAATGCGGCGGGCCCTGGTGATCAGCGAAGGCCTGCTGATCTACCTGGATCCTGATGCGGTCGCCGGGCTGGCTCGTGACCTGGCCGCCCAGTCGCCGTTTCGGTTCTGGATCATTGACCTGGCCAGCCCCGCCCTGCTCAAGCGCCTGGAGAAAACCTGGGCGCCGTCAGTCGCGGCGGGGAATGCGCCCTTCAAGTTCGGGCCGGCCGAGAACACCGGGTTCTTCGCGCCGATGGGGTGGCGGGAGATGGAATACCGCTCGATGTTCGATGAATCGATCCGGCTCCGCCGGACCATGCCCATGGCAAAATTCTGGCGGGCGATCAGTCGTCTTATGCCCAGAAAAAAACGGGAAGAGTTCGCCCGATTCTCGGGCGTTGCCCTGCTCGAACGGGCAGACTGAATCAACCGAATTCCCGACCTTCTCGTATAGATCGTATGTCCCGTCACCGGACTGGGCCCTCCTCCAGCATCAATCGCCGGGAGTTTCTGAGCCGCACCACCACGGCCGCCGGTCTGATTGCGCTGGGACCTCACTTCGCACTCCGGTTCGACACACCCAGTGTCGAGGAGCTGAGCCTCGCAGACGCCGCCGACGGCCTCCAGAATGGGCGCTGGACTTCCCGCGCCCTCGTGGCAGCGTATCTCGATCGGATCGAGACCGTCGACCGCCGGGGACCGGGTCTTGGCTCGGTCCTCGAGATCAACCAGGAAGCGCTCGCGATCGCCGAGGCGCTGGACGCCGAGCGAGGAACCACGGGGCCTCGCAGCAGGCTGCACGGCATCCCCATCCTGGTGAAGGACACCTTCGGTACCGCGGATACCATGCATACCAGCGCGGGGTCGTACGCGCTCGCGAACTACATCGCGCCCGAGGACGCCGCGGTCGTCCGGAAGCTCCGGGAAGCTGGCTGCGTGATCCTCGGCAAGACCAACATGAGCGAGTGGAGCAACGGACGCGGCAAGAACGCCATTGCCGGATGGAGCGCGCGGGGCGGCTTTACCCGAAACCCATACGAGCTGGACCGGACGCCGGGCGGATCGAGCGCGGGATCGGCCGCGGCGGTTGCCGCGAGCCTTGCCTCCGCTTCGGTCGGAGCCGAAACGATGGGTTCGATCGTGAGCCCCGCTTCGATCTGCGGTGTGGTGGGGATGAAGCCGACGGTCGGCCTCATCAGCCGGGCCGGTTCGATCCAGGCTTCCATTACCCAGGAGTCGCCCGGGCCGATCGCGCGATCGGTCCGAGGCGTAGCACTGCTGCTCTCCGCGATTGTCGGTCCCGACCGCGCCGACCCCGCGACCGCGGAGAGCGCCGGCCACGTCGAGAAGGACTATACGAAGTTCCTCGACCCGGGCGGGCTCAAGGGCGCGCGGATTGGAGTGGCCCGGAATCTCTTCGGCGCCAACCTGGCAGCCGACCGGATCGCCGAGCGGGCCCTCAAGACGATGGCGGCCGCTGGCGCCATTCTGGTCGATCCCGCCGACATCGACACCGCCGCCGCGGTGTGGACCTTCGACGCCGAAGTCCTGACCTTCGAGATCAAGGCCGCGATGGATCGCTTCCTCACCCGGCTGGACAAGAGCCAGCCGGTGCATTCGCTCGGCGAGCTGATCGCGTTCAACGAGCAGAATGCCGACCGGGAGCTCAAGTACTTTGGGCAGGAGGTGTTCGAGTACGCGGTGACCAAGGGGCCGCTCACCAGTCCCGAGTACCAGCGGTCGCTTGCCATGGTACGGCAGCTGGCCCGGGCCCAGGGAATCGACGCGACCCTCAACGCGTTCAAGCTCGATGCGATCGTCGCCCCGACCCAGCCGCCCGGCAGCCTGATCGATCCCATGCTCGGGGACAATGCCCCGCTCGGCAGCTTCGTGACCTCCGCTGCGGCCGGGTATCCCTGCATCACCGTTCCCGCGGGCGACGTCTCGAGCCTTCCGGTCGGGATGCTGTTCATGGGAACGGCCTGGAGCGAAGGCAAGCTGCTCCGACTCGCCTACGCATTCGAACAGCTGACCAAGGCCCGCCGGCCTCCCACCTACGCCCCGTCCCAGAAACCCCTGGAGCGATAACCCCGACCAGCGTGTGTCAGCCGTCGCCGGAGCGGCGTCAGGCTAGTAGACCTGGACCAAGGGGCGATCATGGGAAACGTGCGGGGAAAGATCCGGCTGGCAGGCGTGGCACTCGCGGTGGGCGCGATGGCCACCAGCGGGTGCTTCCTGTTTGCCGCGGGAGCCGGCGCCGGCGGCGCGATCTATCTCACCTCCAACGGGGCGGAATCGCTGGTTTCAGCGTCGGTGGACAAGACCTTTGACGCGACGCGACAGACCTTCCAGGCCCTGGGAATCACCGAATCCAAGACCAGCACCCAGCACGAGGGCGCGGTGGAAAGCCGGACGCTGGAAGGCAAGACGTCCGATCGCGACGTGTCGGTGGATCTCAAGACCGAAGGCGCAGGCACCAAGGTCGAAGTGACGGTCAAGAAAAGCGCGGTGACGTGGGACAAGGATTTCGCGAAGGAAATCCTGGGCAGGATCGTCGAAGAAGCGAAGTAGGACGCTAGGCGCCGTAGGGGACCCAGATGTTCTTGACCTGGGTCGCCTCGCGAAGGAATTCCCCGCCCTGCCCCTCGTGAGGGTCGGACCAGTCGCGTGATTCCCATTCCGCCCAGGTCCGCTTCATGTTGCCGGCGGAGAGCTTCTCGACCTCGGTGACTTCCTCGCGGGATCCGAACAGCCAGATGCCATCGACATCGTCGTGCGCGGCGAGCACCGGGACAAGCTCCTGGCGAGCTCCCGTCACGATGTTGATCACGCCGCCGGGCACGTCCGAGGTGTCGAATACCTGGTACAGATCCGTGGCCAGCACCGGCACTCGACTCGAAGGAATCGTCACCACGGTATTGCCCATGGCGATAGCGGGGAGCACGAGAGAAAGGAAGCCAAGCAGTCCCGACTCCTCCGGGGCGACCAGGCCCAGCACCCCGATCGGCTCGTTCATCGCAAGCGTCACATTGCGAAACGGGGTGTGGTGGACCCGCCCGTCGTATTTGTCGGCCCACGCGGCATAGTAGAAGGCGCGCTGGATCGACCCGGCGACTTCAGCCGCCGGCGCGAAGGGGGAGTGCGCCGCCAAAGACGCCAGCCGATCGGTGAATTCCTTTTCCCGGACGGCCAGGTTCTCGGCGAAATAGTAGAGAACCTGAGCACGGGTGTGCGCGGTGGCCTTGCCCCATGAGGATGCCGCCTGACGCGCGGCTTCCACCGCGTTCCGGACATCCTTGCGGTTCCCGCGAGGTATTTCAGCGAGCAGTTTCCCCGCGCTGTCGTGAATCGGGATGGTGTAGGTCGCATCGGGACGGACCTGCTTCCCGCCGATGTAGAGCTTGGGGGTGCGGTCGATGGGAGGGAGGATGGGAGGATGGGAGGATGGGAGGATAGGAGGATGGGAGGATGGGAGGATAGGAGGACGGGAGGATGGGAGGATAGGAGGATGGGCAGATGGCGGGGCGTCCTCTCTTCCCATCTTCCTATCCTCCAATCTTCCCATCCGCACGTACTCCCACAGTCCCTCGAGCCCGCCCTCCCGCCCGTACCCGGATTCCCGGTATCCGCCGAATCCACTTGCCGCATCGAACATGTTGGTACAGTTGACCCACACGGTCCCGGCCTTGAGCTCGGGGGCAACATCGAGCGCGGTGTTGAGGTTCTCGCTCCACACGCTGGCCGCGAGGCCATAGCGCGTGTTGTTGGCGATCTCGACCGCTTCGCCCGGGGTCCGGAACGTCATCAGCACCACGACCGGTCCGAAGATCTCGACCTGCGCGATCGTCGCGGCGGGCGCCACATCGGTGAACAGCGTCGGAGGATAGAACAGCCCCTCAGTGGGGCAGCTCCAGCTGGGCTGCCAGCAGGTGGCGCCTTCTTCGACGCCCTGCTTGACGAGGGATTCAATCCGCTCGAGCTGGACCGGGGCGACGATCGCCCCGATGTCCACCGATTTGTCGAGCGGAGACCCGACCCGGAGCGTCTCCATGCGATTCCGGAGCTTTTCGACCAGCCGGGTGGCGATGCCTTCCTGCGCGAGGATCCGGGAGCCGGCGCAGCAGACCTGGCCCTGGTTGAACCAGATCGCGTCCACCACGCCCTCGACCACGCTGTCGAGATCGGCATCCTCGAACACGATGAAGGGCGACTTGCCGCCCAGCTCGAGCGACAGTCGTTTGCCGCTCCCGGCCGTCGCGGTCCGGATGATCCGGCCCACGTCGGTGGACCCGGTGAACGCGATCTTGTCCAGCCCGGGATGATCGACCAGCAGGGCACCGGTGGTGCCGTCGCCGGTGAGGATGTTCACCACCCCGGGCGGCAGACCGATGGTATGGCAGCAGTCGGCAAAGAGCAGCGCGGTGAGCGGAGTAAACTCGGCGGGCTTGAGGACCACCGTGTTTCCGGTCGCGAGGGCCGGGGCGATCTTCCAGGCCAGCATGAGCAGGGGGAAATTCCATGGAATGATCTGGCCGACGACCCCCACCGGCTCATAACCCGCGAGCTCGGTCTCCATGAGCTGGGCCCACCCGGCATGGTAATAGAAGTGGCGGGCCACCAGCGGGATGTCGATGTCGCGGGATTCCCGGATCGGCTTTCCATTGTCGAGTGACTCGACCACCGCGAAGAGCCGCGCGTTGCGCTGCACTTCCCGGGCGAGGGCGTAGAGCCACCGGGCCCGTCCGTGTCCGCCCAGGGCCGACCAGGCTTTCTGGGCCGCGCGCGCCGCGGCCACCGCGGCATCCACCTCGGCCTTGCCGGCCTCCGCCACCCGCGCGAGCTCTTCCCTGGTGGCGGGGTTGATCACCCCGAAGTGGGAAGTCCCGGGCACCCAGGCGCCGTTCAGGTAATTCCCGAACGTGCGCCCGTGCTGCTCGATCCACGCCTGCGCCTGCGCGGGCGACTCGGGCGCCGGTCCCCACGCCATGGATTCGTAGGCTTCGCGGACCGAGGTCATGTCAGGGGATGCCGGTGGGTCGCGCTGTAGCGGCCGGTGGCGTGATGCTCGAGCTGCCGCTCGATGTCGGTCAGCAGACTGCTCGCTCCGAAGCGGAACAGGTCGGGAGCGAGCCAGCGGTCTCCCAGCTCGTCCTTGATCATGGCGAGCCAGTCCAGCGCCTGCTTGGCGGTCCGGATGCCGCCCGCGGGCTTGAGCCCAACGGTGTGTCCGGTGCGTTCGCGATACTCCCGGATCTGGCGGGCCATGACGAGCCCCACCGGGACCGTAGCGTTCACCGATTCCTTGCCGGTCGAGGTCTTGATGAAGTCGGCCCCCGCCATCATGGCCACCATGCTGGCCCTGGCCACCTCGCGCAGGGTGCCGAGGTCGCCGGTGCCGAGGATGGCCTTGAGGTGGGCCGGGCCGCAGGCGGCGCGGAACGCCTTCACCTCGTCGTAGAGCGCGCCCCAGTTGGAGGTCAGCACGTGGGCGCGGGTTATGACGATGTCGATCTCCCGGGCACCGGCCGCCAACGACGCTTCGATCTCGGCGAGCCGCTGCGGCATCGGAGAGAGCCCGGCGGGAAAGCCGGTGGAGACCGCGGCGACCGGAATGTCGCTCCCTTCGAGCGCCCGAACCGCGGTCTCGACAAAGGCGTGATAGACGCACACCGCCGCGACCGTGAGATCGAGTCCCCCGAGGTCCAGGGCCTCGAGCAGGTCGCGCCGCACCGGCTGCCGGGCCTTGGCGCACAATCGAAGCACCCGCCCGGGCGTGTCGTCCCCCTGGAGGGTGGTGAGATCCATCAGCGTGATGGCCCGGAGCAGCCAGCCGGCCTGCCACTCCTTCTTGATCGAGCGGCGGGTGGGAATGGTCGCGGCGCGCCGCTCCACCGCGCTCCGGTTGATCCGGATCTCCCGAATCCAGCCCAGGTCGAGCGGCATGCCGGGATTGCGCGCGAGATCGGCCGGTCCTGGAACCGGCGCGGAGGCACGGCTCCCGGGGGACGATGGGGTCCCGTAGCGGGAGGTTCGGGTTGGCGTGGCCATGAACCGGAAAGTTACGGGGAAGCCGCCGAAGGGGCCACCGGACCGGGGTCAGGGCAGCCGGTAGGCGTGGCGCCGCGCGATCAGCTCGGGGTTCCGGAACAGGAAGATCAGCGCCATCCCGGACACGAACCCGCCAGCATGGGCCAGGAACGCCACACCCCCTTCCTCCGAGGGAAGAAACCCGCTGGCGAGCTGAAGCAGGAACCAGTAGCCCAGCATGAAGTAGGCGGGGACGGCAATGCGGGTTATGAAGAAGCCCAGGAAGATGAGCATGTGGACCCGGACCCGGGGGTACAGCAGGATGTAGGCTCCCATCACCCCGCTGATCGCTCCCGAGGCCCCCACCATCGGCACCGGGCTCTCGGGGGTGGCGACGCTCTGGGTTCCCGCGGCGACCGCGCCGCAGAGCAGATAGAACAGCAGGAACCGGAGCCGTCCACTCGAGTCCTCCACGTTGTTCCCGAAAATCCAGAGGAACCACATGTTCCCGATCAGATGCAGCCAGCCGCCATGCATGAACATCGAACTCAGCACCGTGGCCCAGGCCGGGAAGTCGCCGATCCGGCAGGCCACGTCCGGCCCCAGGCTCACCACCATCCCGGGCATGAGGTGGCCGAACAAGCGGCCCGGGATGACGCCGTACTGACAGACCGAGGCCTCGAGGACCGGGCTCTGACCCATTCCCTGGATCAGCAGCCAGACCGCCACGTTCACTGCGATGAGGCCGTAGGTGACGACCGGGGTGGTGAGAGTCGGGTTGTCGTCTTTGTAGGGGAACATGAATATAGGAAACAGGATCTCGGGGTGGCCGGATAACAGGGGCGGCCCATGCGTGGACTGGGGCTAGCGGCGGGGGACGACGTCCGCCGCATCTTCTCCCCATCTCACTGCGTCACCCCCATGCATCGTTTCACGCTCCCGCTCCTCCCTCCTGACGGCGTATTCTGCCGGCCCGCCGCTCCAGGCCCAGAAGCTCCGGCCGGCGAATACACCCGGTACGAGCTGCTGGCTCCGGGCAGCGGCAAGTTCCGGATCCTCTACGAGGTCTGGGCCACCACGCCGGGCGCGCGCTACTTCTTCAATCCGATCCGGAAGGGCAGCATCGCGAGCGACGAATCGGTGCGCGACCAGGCCAGCGGCGCCCCGCTTCACTTCGAGGAGATCGACGGGCGGACTGCCCAGGCCAGCGGGCTGGCCCGGGCAGACACCGGGAGTCATTACATCCGGGTCGAGCTGGCCCACCCGGTGCCGAAGGACGGGGTGCAGCGGATCCTGATCGACAAGACCTACACCGATCCGGCCAGCTATTTCCAGGAGGGCGACGAGCTGGTCTTCCGCCGTTCGCTGGGCATCAAGCGGAACGGGGTGGTCCTGCCTGCGGGTTATGAGCTGGCCAGCGTCAACGTTCCATCCCAGGTTCTCCGGGAGCCGGATGGGCGGGTCATGATCAGCTTTATCAACGCCGGCCCCGACGCCGCGTCGCTCCTGATCCGGGCGCGGCCATCGGCGGCGGCCGCCACCGCCCCGGCTGCTACGTCAGCGACGCTCCGCAACCGGCTCTCCGAGCGGGCCACCCAGACCCGGGACATCGTGTATTTCCTGCGCCAGCCGGAAACCCACACCTTCGATCTCTATCACGACTACACCGAGACCCGTGAGGGCGTGGACAAGTATCTCAATGTGGTACGGGCGGGGAGCACCGCCAGCAATCCTTCTGCCCTCATCCTGGATACCGGCGAGCCGCTAACCGTCGAGACGCTCAAAGGCGATGCGATCTCGGCGGCCAAACTCGACATCGGTGAGCCGGTCAAACCCGAGACCGAGGTGGTGGTGATCCGGTTCCCCGCCGTGAAGCGGGGACAGAGCACCCGGCTCCGGATCGCGGAGACCTACACCGACTCGGTCCGTTACCGCGTCGAGGGCGACGAGCTGATCTGGGATCGCGGGTTCGGTCGCCCCACCAACGCCGTGGTGCTTCCAGCCGGATGGTACCTCACCCACAGCAGTATCCCCGGCACCGTGTCGATTCTTCCCGACGGCCGCGTGCGAGTCGACTTCGTCAATGCCCGCCCCGATGAGATCCAGGTTCTGCTGGTCGCTCGGCGGCGGCAGTCCCGCTGAGATTTCCTTGGTCTTTCACCGCTTTCCCGGATATCGCTTCATGAACCCGTCACGCCCACTTCTCGCGGTCCTTCTCCTCACGACTTCCACGGTGGCCGCCCAATCCCCGGTCGTGCCGGGCCGGAGTCCGAGTCAGCCAATCGACGAGGCGTACACCAAGAAGATCCTGGAGTACACCACCGAACCCTTCTTCCTCTCTCCCCTGGTCAACTATTTACCGGCCTCCAAGACGGTGCCGACCCCGACGGTGGTCCTGGGGGACATCGCCGGGGCGCCGGGCAAGCTTCCCTATTCCACCGAGGTGTACGACTACATGCGACGGCTCGCCAAGGCGAGCCCGCGAGTGCGGGTCTATTCGATCGGGCGCACCGAAGAGAATCGCGAGATGATCGCGGTGGCGGTGGCCTCGGAGGCGCTGATGGCCCGCCTCGATGCCAACAAGGCGGACCTCGCCCGGCTGGCCGACCCGCGGACCATCAACATGAACGACGCCGAGGCGGCCCGGATCGCGGCGACGGCGGCGCCGGTGTATTACATCACCGGCACGATCCACTCTCCCGAAGCCGGCGCCCCCACCGCTCTGATGGAGCTGGCCTACCGTCTCGCGGTGGACGAAAGTCCGTACCTCAAGAACATCCGCGATAAGGTCATCACGCTGATCACGCCGATCGTCGAGGTGGATGGGCGCGACCGGGTGGTGGACATCTACAACTGGCACAAGGCCCATCCCGACGATACCTGGCCCAACCTGATCTACTGGGGGCACTACGTCGCGCACGACAACAATCGCGACGCGATGGGGATGACGCTGAAGCTGACCCAGAACGTGCTGAACACCTACGTGGACTGGAAGGCGCAGGTGATTCACGATCTGCATGAATCGGTCGCCTACCTCTACGACAACACCATCGGCGACGGTCCCTACAACGCATGGGTGGATCCGCTGCTGACCAACGAGTGGCAGATGATCGGCTGGAACAACGTGCAGGAGATGACCCGGATGGGGATGCCCGGGGTTTTTGCCTTCGGGAATTTCGATACCTGGTCGCCCGGCTACCTCATGTTCATGGCCGCAACTCACAATGGGATCAGCCGGCTCTACGAAACCTTCGGGAACGGCGGCAGCGCGGAGACCCTGGAACGCACCCTCTCTCCCGGGGAAACCTCGCGCACCTGGTACCGCCAGAATCCCCCGCTGCCCCGGGTCAAGTGGTCGCTCCGCAATAACAACAACTACGAGCAGACCGGCCTGCTGGTCTCACTCAGTTACATCGCCCAGAACAAGGAGCTCATCCTCAGGAACTTCTACCAGAAGAGCAAGCGCTCGGTGCTCAAGGCGCATACCGAAGGCCCCGCCGCCTATGTCCTGACCGGGGAAACCCGCCGGCCCGGGGCCCAGGCGGAGCTGCTTCGGATCCTCCAGAAGCAGCACGTGGAGATCTCGCGCGCGAATGCTCCGTTTACGGTGCAGGTGGCGGTGAAGCGACGGACCGGCGGACCGGCGGACCGGCGGACCGACAGTACCGCGGTGAAGGCCGATACCGCGAAGAAGACCGAGTCGAAGAGCTTCCCGGCCGGGTCGTACATCATCCGGATGGACCAGCCCTACTCCCGCATCGCGGACGCGCTGCTCGACTACCAGTACTGGGCTCCGGACGATCCCCAGAAGACGCCCTACGATGACACCGGCTGGACCTTCCCGGAGGGATTCGCGGTCGAGGCGCTCCGGGTGACCGACACCACGGTGCTTCGCGTGCCGGTGACGGCGATCAGCGGTCCGGTGAATCCGCCGGGTAGCGTGCAGGGCAGCGGGAGCGTGGTCGCCATCAATGCCAACGGCGACAACGCCCTCGCGACGCTCCGCTACCGGCTCAAGGACGCCGACATCCAGTCTGCCGAAGAACCGTTCGAGGCGGCGGGGAAGAAATTTGCCCGCGGGACGTTCCTGATCCGCGGGGTCGGGGCGAGTGATCTGGATCGAGCGACCAGAGAGCTTGGGTTGACCGGGTACGGACTGGCCACGGCGCCCACGGTGAAGACCCACCCGGTGCGGGCGGCCCGGGTCGCCATACTGCACACCTGGCTCGGCACCCAGACCGAAGGCTGGTGGCGGCAGGCGTTCGACTTCCTGAGCATCCCGTTCGACTACATCAGTACCCAGGAGGTCGCAAAGAACGACAACCTGAATGCGAAATACGACGTGATCCTCTTTCCCCCGGCGGGCGGGGGCCTTCAGACCATCGTGCAGGGCCTCCCGATGTGGCGGAATCCGATGCCCTGGAAGAACACCCCGGAAACCCCGAACCTCGGGACCTGGGCCCAGACCGACGACGTGCGCCCCGGGTTAGGATGGACCGGCCTGGCCAATCTCCAGCGGTTCGTGTCCCAGGGTGGCGTGCTGGTCGGCGTCGCGAACACCGCGGAACTCGCAGTCCAGTATGGACTCGCCAGCGGGGTTTCGACCAACGGGCCAGGCCGTTCCCGGGTCGTGGGCACCCTGCTCCGCTCTCGAATCGTGGATGCGACGAGCCCAATCGTGTACGGCGTCGGCGACAGCCTGGCGGTGTACAGCGATGACGGGTCGAGTCTTTCGGTCGGTAACACGCTGGGCGGCGGCCGGGGCGGCCGGTTCGGCGGGTCCAACTCCCGGCCCACCGGGAGGGGAACCCAGGACGATCCCGATGTGGTGCAGGGACGGCCCGCACTCACGCCCGAGTTCGAGCTGCCGGCTCGGCCGACGGCGGAACAATGGGAACGGGTGCCGCTCACCAACGATCAGCTCCGGAATCCCATCAACATCATTCCGCCGGATCAGCGTCCCCGGGTGGCGCTCCGGTTCAGCGCGCAACGGGATCTCCTGGTGTCGGGATTGCTCGATGGCGGCAGCGAGATCGCGGAGCGGCCCATCGTGGTGGACGCGCCGAAGGACAAGGGGCACGTCGTGCTCTTCGCGATCAATCCGATGTGGCGGGGCGAAACGATCGGAAGCTACCCGCTGGTGCTCAACACCATCATGCACTTCGACAACCTGAATGTGGGACGAAAGCTCGACGAGAAATAGGGCGGACAGGCGGACCGGCGGACCGGCGGACAGGGGTCAGTGAATCACCCGGGCCACCATGATGCCGTCCTGAGTGGCAATCCCCGCGATCCGCTCGGCCAGGGGCACCGAGGAAATCTCAACCGATTTGCCGACCAGCGGTGCATGCAGAAGGTGGAGCCGGCCATTCACCCACAGTGCAATGCCGGTATGGGCGATGTCGAGACCCGGCAGGGTGGAAGTCACCGCGATCAGATCCCCATCCTCGATCCGGTTCTCGACCGTGGCGATGGCTGACTCCGGGATGTACCACCGCGGCAGGTCCTGGTTGAGGCGCGTTTCCACAGCCCCGATCGCTTCTGCTATCCCAGGCTCCGCCATCTGGCGGTAGGATCCGGGATGGCGTGACATGAAGCTCAGGGGTTCGGAATCGGGAACCCCACCGAGCTCCCGGGTCAACAGCCGGAGACGCCCGCGACCCGCATTATCCCTCAACCATTCGGAGAAGTAGTGCAGGCGGCTCGGGTAGCCATCGAGTCGCCCGCCCCGATAGCGAAGGTCCTCCAGGTACCGAACGTATCTCGCCTCGGCGGCCGGCCGGTCCGCCAGCGCGGAAACCCCATCCTCCCGAATGAACCGGGTCAGCGCCAGAACGTTTTCAATGAAAGTGACACAATCGAATGCCTGGAGGTTCACCACCACTCGTTCGGGTCCCGCCGGCTCGAGGGTTCCCGGAGTGTAGACCGCCCCGACGAAACTCTGTCCCAGCCGGGCAATGGCCGCTCCGATCGGAAGGGTTTCCAGTCGCCCGCGGGCGGCCCAGCGGACCTTGGCGTCGAGCACCTGCCAGTCGGCGTCGTTCCAGCGGCTGGTCGGAGTCAGGTGGGCAAACAACCCGGCGAGGAACAGCAGAGCAGTCATCGTTTTCACAGCCTGGAGGATTCCGCGGTCATCGCTGAACAATAGTCCGGCGGCCTAGCGCCCCTAGCCGCACGGCGCCGCCACCCCCATCTTCAACCATCCAAACCCAAGACACCACATGCCGGAAATGATCGGCCGTTTGCAGTCCGCGCTGGCGGACCGGTATCGCCTGGAGCGCGAAATCGGCGCCGGCGGCATGGCCACCGTCTATCTGGCCGAAGACGTGCGCCATAACCGTCGGGTCGCCCTCAAGGTCCTGCGTCCCGAGCTGGCCGCGGTCATCGGCGCGGAACGCTTCCTGGCCGAGATCAAACTGACGGCCAACCTGCAGCACCCCCATATCCTGCCGCTGTTCGATTCCGGCGAAGTCGACGGCAATCTCTTCTACGTCATGCCGTTCGTGGAGGGTGAATCGCTCCGCGATCGCGTCACCCGGGAAAAGCAGCTCCCGGTCAGCGAAGCGGTGCGAATCACAGCAGAAGTGGCGGACGCACTCGACTATGCCCACCGCCATGGGGTGGTCCATCGCGACATCAAGCCGGAGAACATCCTGCTCCACGACGGCCGAGCCCAGGTCGCCGATTTCGGCATCGCGCTCGCCGCCAGCAAAGCAGGCGGCGCCAGGATGACCGAAACCGGCATGAGCCTCGGCACCCCGCACTACATGAGTCCCGAACAGGCCATGGGCGAGCGGGAGATCACCGCCCGTTCGGATATCTATGCCCTCGGCGTCGTGCTCTACGAATTGCTCACCGGCGACCCGCCGTTCACCGGAAGCACGGCGCAGGCGATCGTGGCGCGGGTCGTGACCGAGAGCCCCCGGCCGCTCATCCCCCAGCGACACACCATTCCGCCCCACATCGAGGCGGCAGTGCTGACCGCGCTGGAGAAGCTTCCGGCCGACCGGTTCGCCACCGCGGCGGAGTTCGCCGAGGCGCTCAGGAATCCGGGATACCGAATCTCGAGCGCCGTGCCTGGCGGGGGAACCCAGCAGACAACGATGGCCCAGGTGTCGCAGCGCGGCTTGCCTCGGTTCCTGGTCCCGGCCCTCCTGCTCGGCCTCATCGTGGTGACGGCGGCCGCGATCTGGGGTTGGAGCCGGTCGGCACCAGCGGCGCCGCTCACCCAGTTCAGCCTGGGGCTTCGCACCAACCAGGGACTCCAGGCGCCGCTTCCGACCGGGGGATCGCGCCTCGCCCTTTCTCCTGACGGGCGGACCCTGGTGTACAGTGGTCCCGCCGAGGGGGGAAACCGCCTCTGGATCCGCCGGCTCGATCAGCTCGATGGCACACCGATGATGGGTACCGAAGGAGCAGGCACGGCGTTCTTTTCTCCGGACGGCCAGCGTGTCGCCTTCGTGAAGGGCGGGACCGCGATTCGCATCGCTTCACTCGCGGGTGCACCCACCATCACCCTGACCGACAAGGCGAACACCACCGGGGGCACGTGGGGCGAAGATGGCTTCATCTACTTCGAGGTGGATTCGGGAATCGCCCGGATGCGCGCCGGGGGCGGCGAGATCGAGCCGGTGTACACCGTGCACCCTGACAAGAACGAGATCGCGACCGAGTGGCCTCAGCTGCTCCCGAGAGGAAAAGGCGTCATTTTCCGGGTGCGCCACGCCGGCCAGGGGGTTTCCGATTTCGAAATCATGGCCGCGCCGCTCCCACCCAAACCCCGCGAGCTGGGCCACACCCTGGTCCGGGGGATCTACGCGACCTATGCGAAGACCGGTCATCTCCTGGTGGTCACCGCCGAGGGGAAGCTGATCGCCCTCCCGTTCGATCCCGGAAAGCTCGAAGTCACCGGTGCGCCGATCGCGTTGCTCGAAGGGGTGGGAATGCGAAACGGCGGATTCAACATCGACCTGACTCTGGCCGGGAATGGCACCCTGGCGTACAGCACGGGCGGATCGCTGGTCTCCCGCCGCGCCGTGTGGGTGAGCATGGAAGGCGGGGTCACACCGGTGGACCCGGCGTGGGACCCACAGGGCGTCATCGAGTCGACCTCACTTTCGCCCGACGGGAAGGCTATCGCGGTGGGCCTTGCGCGCGACGGCCGCCGCGACATCTGGGTCAAGCAGCTTCCGGATGGGCCGTTTTCCAGGATCACCTTCGGCGATACTTCGGCGGTGCGACCCTCCTGGTCGACGGATGGTCGCGAGGTCTATTACGTCAATGACCGATCCGGGTCCGGCGTGGGGCCGGCCTACGCGCACCGCGCCGACGGTACCGGGGCGGCCAGATTGCTCAAGGCCACCAAGGACGACGACTACGGGCAGGTGGTCGGCTCCCGGGACGGCAAGTGGCTGCTCCTTCGGACGGCACCACCCGGTGCCGGCACTCCCCGCATCGTGGGCATGCACCTGCCCGACACCACGATCGTGCCCCTGGTCGCGAGCTCGGCACAGTCATTCCACCCGGCGCTTTCGCCCGACGGCCGCTGGCTGGCCTACTCCTCGAACGAATCGGGGGCATTCGAAGTCTACGTGCGCCCCTTCCCGGAAACCTCCTCCGCCAAGTGGCAGGTCTCCACGGCGGGAGGCAGCGCCCCAACCTGGGCGAAGAGTGGCCGCGAGCTCTTCTACATTAACGGGCGGAACGAGATGATCGACGTCCAGATTCCGCCGGGTCCGACCTTTGCCGTGGGCAAGCAACGCACGCTCTTTTCGGTCGCGCAGTACATCCAGACTGGCCCGATTCCGTTGTATTCGCTCGCCCCCGACGACCGGCATTTTCTCATGGTGCGGGAGGGCGAGGCCACCCAGCAGAGCGAGCTGATCGTGGCGGAGAACTGGCTCCAAGGCCTCACGGGCAGGAAATAGGCGGACAGGCGGACAGGCGGACAGGCGGACAGGCGCGACGGCGGACAGGCGGACCATCGATGAGACGGCCATCGCTCCATAACCCGGCATTTCTCCTCGCGATCACCTGGTTCGGCCTTCTCGCCGGTTGCCCGGCAGCACCAGGCTCGCCGATCGCGTCCGTCGTCGCGACGATACATCAGGCCGGGCCGGTGGGGTATCGCGATCCGATCGGGGTGCTCTCCCCCGACGGGCGCCGGCTGGCGACCGTCATCCCCAACCAATTCGTAATCCATGACCTCCGGGCCGGCACCGAGCGCTCCCTGCCGGTGGGAGACGGACGGATCCAGCACCTCGTCTGGCGAGACGATACGACGCTGGTGCTGGGCCAGCCCGACAGCGCGGTACTCTGGTGGTCCTACGACCTGAACCGCGGCACCCGGCAACCCCTCTGGCCCGAGGGACACTCGGCTCGTGACCAGCGCCGGCGACTCGGTGGATCCCGCCTTACTCCGTGAATTGAGCTGGTCGCTGGATGGACGCAAAGGCGCGGGAGTTGAGTTGCAGCCGCCGGGATCCCGACTCTGGGAATTCGATGCGAGCGGACGAGCAATCTCGACTCGGTCAATCACCATCCGGGTGGGCTACCCCTTCTGGATGCCGGATGGCCGGATCGGTTGCCTGGCAATGGAAGCCGGTCGACAGCGGGTTACGCTCCCCTGCGGGGATGCCGTGCCTGTCGGACTCGAGGAACGCGAGGCCTACGGTCCCGTCGCCCCGTCGCCCGACGGCCGCGAGCTGTACGTCGCTTTCGCCAACGACAGCGGCTTTGTTCGGCTTTGGGCCTGGGACCTGAGCCGGCACGCTGGCCGCCAGATGGCCGCCGAGCCGAGGGATACTTACGCTCCGTCGGTGAGCCGGGACGGCGCCCTCCTCTACAAGGATCAGGACTACGGAACCGAAGTGCTGGTGATGCCGGCCGAAGGCGGCTCGGCCGTGCAGCGCACCGCTTTTCAAGCCGAGACTCCTTCGTGGGACCCGACCGGAACCCGTCTCGGCGTCACCTACGGAACCTGGCGCAGGGTGCGTGACGATTTCCATTACCCCGACATCGCGCAAGACGTCGGGATCATCGCGGCGGACGGTGACGCGCCGGCTGCCCGAGTGGAGCAAGTCATCCAGCAGTCCGTGTCGGAGGATCAGGGGATCACCTGGTCGCCCAACCGGCGCTGGATCGCGTTTCACTCACATCAGCAGAATTCGGACGACGTCTGGCTCCGTCCTGCCGAGCGAGATAGCCCGTTAACCCGCATCAGCAACCTCGGCCGCGGCGCCGAGGTGGGGTGGCCGCGGTGGTCGCCGGACGGACGGTGGATCGTGTTCGACGGCGATTCGGTGATCAATGGGCGCCGCCGATCGCTGGTATGGATCGTGGGGGTCGATCAGGAGACCGGTCGGGTGACCGTCCCGGCGCGTTCCGTTCCGGTCACCGGTTTGTCCGAGGAGGTAGTCCACGCCGAGTGGCTCGGCTCCAGCGACACGATCGTCTTCTCGGCGACCCATCCGCCGACCGGACACACGCTCTACCGCGTGGCGCGTACCGGCGGGACGCCGCAGGTGATTCACCGGTACGAGAGTCCTCAGCGGATCGACGGATTCGGGGTGGGTCCGGGTGGGGCGTGGCTGGTCTATCCCGCCCCCGACGATCAGGGACGGCTCCAGCTGTTCCGGGTCCGGTCGAGCGGCAATGTTCCGGCGCAACTCACCCGGGATTCCACCGACAAGACCCAGCCGGCGGTGTCGCCGGATGGGGGCCGGATCGCCTACACCGCGTGGCGCTATCAGGCGCGCTTCTGGATCCTGAAGTCGTAGACGGGCGGACGGGCGGACGGGCGGACGGGCGGACGGGCGGACCGATTCTATAGCGATGACCCGTTCTGGTGTCGCTTCCGCAGGAAGCCGGTGCGGCGATGCATCGGGAGGGCGAGGAGGCGCCGGATCTGCTCCCGGCCCGCCCGGTCCGACTCTTTCCGAAGCGCAGAGTGCTGGCGGACCTTCCTAACGCGCTTGCTTTTCACGGATCGTTTTCCTGAGGATGGGTAAGACCGCGCGATCCTGAGGGCGATTGGCAGCCTGCTTGCTTTTGATCACATCCTCCAGGGAAGCCACCCGAAGCTGGTGCTTGCCAAAGCGGGTGACCTCCGCCCGGGATCGGAGTCCCTCGAACGAGCGGATGCCGTCCACCTTCGCCATGAAGTCGAGCTGGAGTCCGTCGCGGTCTCGCGCGATCCGATAGAGACCGGACGCCGGATAGTAGGGCAGGAAGACCACTGCCTCGAGGTCGTCGGCGATCCGTCGTAGCTTCCGCAGGTTGCCCGGGGTTTTGCGGAACATGAAGTCCAGGTCCAGCGTGGTGACTGGGGCCCCCTGGAGAGCGGCCGCCGCATTCCCGATCAGGACCGCGTCGAGCCGGTGCTTCGCGAGGAGGGCCGCCACCCGCCGAAGGAGGGGTTCCGCGTTCATCCCTAAACAATAGTCCAACCGGTATAATTCATCTCCTTCCCTTCACCGGGGTTTGCCCTGACCGACTCGACTGAACGGCTGCGGACCGCGCTGGCCGATCGCTACCGGATCGAGCGAGAGCTCGGCCAGGGCGGCATGGCGACGGTCTACCTCGCCCATGATCTCCGGCACGATCGCGACGTCGCGATCAAAGTGCTGCATCCCGAGCTGGCCGCTGCGCTCGGCGGGGAGCGATTCCTCAGCGAGATCAAGACCACCGCGAAGCTGCAACATCCCCACATCCTCCCGCTGCTCGATTCGGGCGAGGCCGACGGGCTCCTGTTCTATGTGATGCCGTATGTGAGCGGGGAGACCCTGCGGGCCCGGCTGGAGCGGGAACGGCAGCTTCCGATCGCCGAGGCGCTGCGCATCGCCAGAGAAACCGCCGACGCCCTGGGCGCCGCGCATGGCCTCGGCATCATCCATCGCGACATCAAGCCCGAGAACATTCTGCTCCAGGGTGGCCACGCGCTGGTCGCGGACTTCGGCATTGCCCTCGCCGTGCAGAGCGCGGGCGGACACCGGATGACCCAGACCGGTCTCTCGCTTGGCACGCCCCAGTACATGAGCCCGGAGCAGGCGATGGGCGAGAAGACGGTGGATGCGCGGGCGGATGTGTATGCGCTTGGCGCCGTCACCTACGAGATGCTGACCGGAGAGCCGCCGTTCACCGGCAGTACCGTGCAGGCTATCATCGCCAAACTGATGACCGACCCGCCCCGACCGCTGACCGAGCTGCGGAAGTCGGTGCCGATCCATGTGGAAGCTGCGGTGCTCGGCGCGCTGGAGAAGGTGCCCGCCGATCGGATCCCGAATGCCGCCGCTTTCTCTCACGCACTGGAGGACACCGCCTTCAGGGCGACAGGCGGTACCTCGGGCATCCGGGTTCGCAAGCAGTCGGCTGCTGGCGTGCCGCCGCGCTGGTTGGGAATTGCGGTCGCATTCAACCTGCTTCTCCTGGCGGTTGCGATCTTCCTGGGGCTGCGCAAGCCGGCGGTCGTGGGAACCAGCAGGCAGCACGTGCTGCTCTGGCAGCACCGCATCCCCTACGCACTCGCGCCCGGTGCACGATTCATCGGCATCCAGGCCG
Organism: uncultured Gemmatimonadales bacterium; assembly: GCA_963841505.1. Lineage (GTDB taxonomy): Bacteria > Gemmatimonadota > Gemmatimonadetes > Gemmatimonadales > GWC2-71-9 > JABFSM01. Next base: position 554,567 of record CAWJCZ010000008.1, on the reverse strand, counting down.
CGATCGCACCGGACGGGTCGAGCATCGTGTTCACCGATTCGACCGCCATGGGCTACGTACTGATGCGGAAGCTGCGCGACGCGAGCGAGGCAACCCCACTCGCTGGCACCGAGGGAGGCGTGTCGCCGTTCTTCTCGCCTGACGGCAAATGGGTCGGCTACATCACGATCGACAACAAGGTCAAGAAGGTCCCGGTGAATGGTGGCGGTTCTGTGACCCTGGTCGAAGCCAACAACCCGGACGAAAAGGCCGGTGCGTGGCTCGACGACGGCACCATCCTTTACTCCGGCGATGGGAACGGAGGGGTCAAGCGGATCCCCGCCGATGGTGGCGCGGCGATCCCAGTCCCGCTCCCAACCAATGTGGGTGCCGCGTCCACCCTCTGGCCCCTTCCCGAGAGTCGGGGCTTCCTCTTTACCGCCTGCCCGGGCAACTGCGCCAACTCGACCAGCCTCTACGCCTATGATTTCAAGACCGGCAGTGCCCGCTTGCTGGTGCCGGGCGCCGCGGGGGCATGGTTTTCACCGCAGGCGAGTCAGCTGCTGTACACCAGCCGCGAGGGCGGCCTCTACGCGATGGGATTCGATGCGCGGCGGATGGCGCTCACCTCGGGTGCGATTCCCCTGCTTCAGGACGTCGAGCCGACCAGTTTCACCCTGTCGGCTTCGGGGGCGGCACTGTATACCACCGGCTCCGCAGCACGAACCCAGGCCGAACTGGTCTGGGTGGCCCGGGACGGCCGCGCGACAGCGGTCGACTCGACCTGGCGGGGCCGCTTCGAGTATCCGGCGCTCTCACCCGATGGGAAGGAGCTGGCCGTCAGTGTCCGCGACAAGACCACCGATCTCTGGATCCGCCGAGCCGACGGCACCCACGCCCAGGTCGACGCCGAGGGTGCCGCGAACTGGCGTTCGTCCTGGTTCCCCGACGGACGTTCTCTCACATTCATCTCGGTGGGGAATCCCGCCGATCCGAACGACGTTACGGTGCAGCAGGTGAAGACTGACGGCAGCGCCAAGCCACAGCTCATCCAGAAATCTTCGTTCGGGATCTGGGAAGCCGTGGTATCCCGCAATGGCCAGTGGCTGGTGATACGCCTGGATGAAGAGGGCGCCAATTCCAATATCAGATTCCGCCGCCTTTCCGGCGACACGATCGTCAAACCGCTCCTGGTCGGGCCGAGCTTCGAGCTCTGCATCGCGCTCTCACCCGATGGCCGGTGGCTCGCCTACACCTCCAATCAGACCGGCCAGTACGAGGTGTATGTCAGCTCGTTTCCCGACACGAAGTCCAGGCGCCTCGTGTCGAATGGAGGGGGCACCGAGCCGCGCTGGTCCCGTGACGGGAGAGAGCTGTACTTCGTGAGCGGGGGCAAGTTGATGGCCGCCGCGGTACTTCCCGGCCCCTCCTTCAATCCGGGGGCTCCTCGGGCGCTGTTTTCCGTGGAGGGCTACCGGCGGGCCCGGAACCATCAGCAGTACGACGTGGCTCCCGATGGCCGTTTCGTGATGATCCGCGACCCCGCGGTCTCCGTGGGTGCGGTCTATGTTGAGGGCTGGCTGGCCGAGCTCCTGGCCAAGGTGAAGCGGTGAACCCGCGTGCTGGCCTCGCGGCGGAACTCGCCGCTGGGGGTACCTTGTCCAACGATTGACGCGGGAACCGTCGAGGGTCAATTCACCGACGAGACCCTGTCATTGCAAGGATCACCCCAATCAGACAGAATACCGATATGGCAAGGAAACCTGAAAAACCGGCCCCCGAGGACCCCACTGCAGCGGCGATGCGGATCTATCTGGAACGAAAGAAGGCGGACCAGGCCGGCGGCGGGCCGCCCAAGGTGAATGAGAACATGGGGCGCAAGGAAAAGCCCCGAGTCAAGCCGAAAATCCGGCGGAGGCCGTAGGGACGGGCGGTACAAAGGTCCACCCAGTTCCAAACAGGATGGAGATCACCAGGACTGGGTCGGCACCGCTCTCGGCACCGGAAGGGAGCGGATGTAGCTCACCAGCTTCCAGATGATATCCTGCGAGAGCAGCCCTCCGAACGCCGGCATTCCGTTGGGGCGGCCGTAGAAGATGGTCTGGTAGACTTCGGCGTCCGAGCCACCGTACCGCCATCGGCCGTCGCTCAGGCTGGGCCCGACCCACCCCTCCCCGCCGCCGTGGCAACCGTCGCAGTTCATCGAGCTCCAGAGCTTCCCGCCTTCGGTAACGGAGGTGGTGTCGCCCGTGAAGGGATTCCGAAGCGTGTCGGATGGAGGCATGGCGCCGCCGGCGAGCACCGCGCGATCGAACCGGACCGCCGGCGCGGCCGCCGTCGCCTCTCCGACCCGGGATGCCGGGTTAGGGCGCCCGCAGCCCGAGCTGTAGAGGAGCAGCAGGCCGCCGAGAAAGCCGAGCCTCACAATGCGAATATCCACACCATGCCGCCGGAGCTGGTGTAGCGACCCAGGTCGTTGATGAAACTGGCGGGATCCCGCACATCGTTAGGGTCGTCGGACCGCACATCCCCCGAGAGCAGGGCCCAGTCCCCGCCTATTCCGGCGTAAACCGCGACGTACTGCTTCCCATCCGGGCCCGCGGTAAGTGATCGGCGCTCCCACCACCCCCGAGCCGACCTTGAATTTCCAGAGCACCTCGCCGGTCCGGGCGTTGGCGGCCTTGAACCAGCCATCGAGGGTCCCGTAGAACACCACGTCTCCACCGGTCACGACCACTCCGCTCCATACCGGATAGCGCTCCTTGATCTCCCAGATGCGCTTTCCCGTCGCCGCGTCCCAGGCGATGAATGCACCCATGTTGCCGCCCGGTCCCGCGACATACGGCGTGCTCGCCCCGATGAACGGGGTGCCCCGGATCCGCGCCTTTGGCTCGGCGTGATAGTCCATGCAGAGGTTCACGGTCGAGACGTAGAACCAACCGGTGCGAGGGGAAAACGCCGAAGGGGACGCCGGGCTGGTTCCTCCCTCGAGGCTGGGACAGATGTAGGTGACGTTCCCCTTGCTCTCGCCGGTGAGCTTGGTCGAGTCGAGCACCGGCCGGCCGGTCGTGAGATCCACTCGTTTGGCCCAGTTGAGGAACACGTAGGGTTCCGCGACGAGCACCTCACCGGTGGCGCGATCCAGCGTGTAGGCAAAGCCGTTCTTGTCGAAGTGCACCAGCACCTTTCGGGAGCCGACCCTTGATGGTGAGATCGGCGAGCATCATCCCGGCGTTGGAGTCGAAGTCCCAGTTGTCGTGCGGGGTGAACTGGTAGGCCCAGACGAGGGAGCCATCCCGAGGCCTACGCGCCAGCACGCTGTTGGTCCATTTGTTGTCGCCCGGGCGCTGCTCGGGATTGTAGGGACCCGGATTTCCGACCCCGAAGTACACCAGATCGAGGGACGGGTCATAGGAGAACCAGCCCCAGACCGGCGCGCCGGCGGTCTTCCACGCCTCGGTGTGCCAGGTGGTGAGCCCCAGGTTGGGGCCTTTGTCGTAGAACGGCTTGAACCGCTCCGGGACGAATCAGCATGTCGGCGTCGGGGCCGACGTTGTACCCGGTCCAGGCGAGCTTGCCGGTCGCAAGATCCAGCGCCTTCACCCACCCGTGGATACCGAACTCGCCGCCGGAAGGGCCGACCATGACCCGGTTGCCGACGACGAATGGCGCCATCGGGGTCGTTTCTCCATCGGTGATGTCGGCGACCTTCACGTTCCAGACTTCGCGACCGGTCGCGGCATCCACGGCGATGGTGTGCCCGTCGAGCGTGTTGTAGATGATCTTGCCGCCGGCGTAGAACGCGCCTCGGTTGATCGCGTCGCAACACGCAATGCCGAGAGCGTTGGCGTCCACCGCTGGCCGATATTTCCACTTGAGCGGATAGTCGGCCTTGGTCAGGTCGAACGCGTAGAGCACGTTCGGGTAGGGCGTGACGACATACATCGTGTTGTTGACCACCAGCGGCTGGCCCTCGTGGCCGCGCAACACCCCGGTCGAGAAGTTCCAGACCGGCTTGAGGGTCGCGACGTTGGTGGGGGTGATCTGGTTGAGCGGACTGAAGCGGGTGGCGGTGTAATCCCGTCCCGGCATGGTCCAGTCGCCGCTCGCCCCCGGCTGCTGAGCCTCGACGGGTACTGCCATCGCCAGCATCGCCAGGATCGCCCCAACCCCTCGGATTCTCATGGAGCCAACACTATCAGGTTCGGAGAGGAAATACAGGACCTGGCCGACCGGACCGGTCCCGGTAGGTATTGCCCCCCTCGCCGCGGTCGTATACTTGTCCAGTCCGTCCGCCTTCCAGCCGAGGAGACCTCATGATTCTCTCACCACGTCGGTGGGGCACCTCGCTCATCCTGCTCGGGGTGGCCGCCCCGGGATGCACCGGATCAGGGGAATCCGCCGAAGCTCCGGTGGCCCTGCGGACCTGGAACTACGACTCGACCATGGTGTTCCCCGCGGACCGCTCGCTGCACCGCTCTGAGGACGGGGTCATGCTTCCGGATGGACGACTTCTCGTCACCGATCAGGTCAACGGGCTGCGAATGGTGGCGCCGGACGGGAGCAGTCATCCATTCGGCGCCATGGCGACGGCCGGGTATTCCCACCAGCCGCCTGGCCAGAGCGGTGGAGCCAACGGGGTTTCCCTGGAGCCGGATGGCCGGCATGTCCTGGTGGCCGACATCTTCGGTGGGGCGATCTACCGGGTGGACGTGTCCACCGGAGCGGCGGAGAAGCTCTACCAGCACCGTTATGGCATCAATGCCGCCATCCGCGATTCCCGCGGGGCGGTGTGGTTCACCCAGAGCGCCCACAATACGCCGCAAGAGGGCGAGGCCCGAATGTGGGCGACGGTGGACATTCCCAGGCCGGAAGGCGCCCTGTATCGGCTGGAGATGCAGAACGATCGGCCGGTCGGTGCTGCCAGGCTGCTGGTGGATTCCCTGTATTTCGCCAATGGCCTCGCCCTCGACGAGGGGAGCGGGGTCCTGTACCTCGCCGAAACGGTCGGCCGCCGGGTCTGGAGCTTCAAGGTCGACCTCGGCTCGGGGACCCTGAGCAATCGCATTCTCCTGGCGGACAGCACCGCGGTCGACAATCTCGAACTCGACGAGGCCGGGAGGCTGTGGATGGCGGAGCCGCTCACCAACCAGGTGGAGGTCCTGGACCCCGGGACTGGGGCGCGGCAGAGCGTGTTTCGATCACATACGCCCGAGCAGGAAGGAATCGTCGCGGAATTCAATCGCCGGGGCGAGACCGGTCAATCCCGGATGGAGCTCTTCACGCCGGCAGTCTGGGCCCCCCTGCCCGGGCCGATCACCGGGATGATCCTCGGGGGTGGTCGCGACCCGGTATATCTCACCGGGTTAGGAAACGCCCTGCTCAGGTTGCCCCGCTGATTCCGGGATCGGAGGTCCTGGTGCCGCGGAGGACCGGTCCGGCCCTGGCGCTGCTGGTCGGGTGTCTCACCGGGTGCGGCACCCAGCAGCGATCCGCGACCGCCGCGCTCGCGGACCGTCCCAATATGGTCGTCGTCCTGGTCGACGACCTCCGGTTCGACGAGTTCCACGCCGGGGGCCATCCCTATCTCGAGACGCCCAACATGGACCGCCTGGCGGCCGAGGGCGCGCTCTTCGTGAATTCGTTCCACGCGGTGCCGCTCTGCTCCCCGAACCGGGCCACCCTGCTCACCGGTCAGTTCCCCTCACGCCACGGCATCATCGACAACCTGGCTCGCGATCTGGCGAGTCATCATCTGGAGACCTTCAACATTCCCCTCCAGCAGGCGGGGTACCGCACCGCGTTCATCGGCAAGTGGCACATGGGCAACGACCCCACTCCCCGACCGGGCTGGGACTACTGGTCCGCGATGCCGGGTCAGGGACATGCCACCGACCCGGAGCTCTTCGAGGAAGGCGCTCTGCACAAGGTTCCCGGTTACACCACCGATCTGCTGACCGATCGAGCGGTCGGATTCATCCAGCGCGAGCATGACCATCCCTTCCTGGTCTATCTGGCCCACAAAGCGGTGCATCCCGACATCGTGCAGCGGGACGATGGGTCGATCGACACCGAGAACGATCGCGGGTACATCCCCGCCCCGCGGGACGAGGGGCGATACCAGGACAAGGTGTTCGTTCGTCGTGAGGAACCGGAAGACATCGCCGCCGACCTGGTCGGGAAACCGGCGATCCGGCAGGCGCTCGCCAAGCTGCCCCCGACCGCAATTCCTTCCACGGCGGACCACGAGCCCTCGCTCACACCGTGGACCGGCGAAGAAACCATCCGGCGGCGGGCCGAAATGATTCTGGCAGTCGACGCGAGCCTGGGACGGATCATGGCGGCGCTGGACTCGCTCCAGCTCCTCGACAAGACCGTGATCGTGCTGAGCAGCGACAATGGGTTCTTTTTCGGCGAACACGGCCTCACCACCGAGCGGCGGCTCCCCTACGAGGAATCCATTCGTAACCCGCTGCTGATGCGATACCCGCCCCGGATTCCGGCGGGCTCCCGTCCAACCGGACTGGCGCTCACGGTCGACCTGGCCCCGACCCTGCTGGAGCTGGCCGGACTGACACCGGGTCCCCACATCCAGGGCCGGTCCCTGGTCCCCCTGTTCCGGCAAGCGCCGCTGGACTGGCGCAAGTCGGTCCTGGTCGAGTTCTACACCAACGAGCAGCCGTTCCCCCACCTCATGGATATGGACTATCGCGCGGTTCGGACCGCGGACTACAAATACATCCACTGGATCAAGCATCCGGAAGCAGACGAGCTGTACGACCTCCGTACCGATTCGCTGGAGCGGCGGAACCTCGCGGGCGATCCCGCCCATGCATCGGTGAAGGGATCCCTCAAAGCGGAGCTGGGCCGGCTGGTGCTTCAATCGCTCGATTTGGCACCTCGATAGCCGGGGCATCTCGTGTTCGTCCTGGCCGTCTTGTGCCTCATCGTGGTGCTCGCCGAGTGGTTGGCCCGGCGTCCCGGGTTTCGCCACGCGGGCACCGCGTTGCTCGGCATTATCCTCACCGCGATCGTCGCTAACCTCGGCATCATTCCGGCGGGGTCGACCGCGGCACGGCCGGTCCCCGTGTATGACGCGATCTTCGACCAGGTCGCCCCCCTCGCGATCTTCTGGCTCATCCTGACGGTGAACCTCCGGAGCGTGCTCCGCGCCGGCCTGCCCCTGGTCATCCTGTTCGTGATCGGCTCTTTCGGAACGATGGCCGGCATCCTGGCCGGCATGGCAGTCGTCGGTGGTCCGCGGGCCTTCGGGCCGCAGTACGCCGCATTAGGGGGAATGTTCACCGGCACCTACATCGGAGGCAGCGTCAACTTCAACGCGGTGGCGCTCCAGTACGGCGTGGTGCGGGACGGGGTTCTCTATGCGGGGAGCGTCGTGGTCGACAATATCATCACGACGATCTGGATCGTGGCGACGCTGGCGCTGCCGCGGCTCCTGGCCCGGTTCTACCGCCGGGCCGGGGCGGCAACCCCACCCCGGGGTGAGGTGATCAGCGGGATCGACGAAGACACCGAAACCTTGCACCCGGTGGACCTCGGTGTCGTGCTGGCGCTCGGACTCGCCGCGGTGGCCGGCTCCCGCTGGGGGGCCGACTGGCTGGCCGCGCGCGGCGTCACCATCCCGTTCATGCTGGTGCTCACGATCGTGGCCCTGGCCCTCGCCCAGCTTCCGATCGTGACCCGACTCCGCGGCGTCCGGGTGCTCGGGATGTTCGCGGTCTACCTGTTCCTCAATGTCATCGGGGCCTACTGCGACCTCGGCGCGATGGCGGGTCTGGGGCGACTCGGCCTCCTGCTTCTGCTCTTCGCGGGGATCGCCGTCCTGGTCCATGGGATCGTCACCTTCACGGCGGCGAGGCTCATGAAACTGGATGTGGACATGGCCGCGGTCGCCTCCCAGGCCAATGTGGGTGGCGCGACGTCAGCTCTCGCACTGGCACGGAGTCTCTCTCGCGAGGACCTCGTGCTGCCCGCGGTGCTGATCGGCTCCCTGGGAAACGCGCTGGGGAATTTCTTCGGTTTCTGGGTTGCCGGCATCCTGTAAGGTGGCGGGCCACAGCCCTGCGTCACTGCCCTGAATGCCGAGAATGCTGCGGAGGAGCCTGCTGCTGGAAGATGTCATGGTGAAAAGTTAGGGGACACCCATCACACCAGGGTCACGATCTGGTATCGGTGTGATCCGGGGTAATGCAATGACGGCGATTGGAGAATCCGGCATGAACGACCCTGCTCGCTCCCTGTTGCGCCACACCGTGGCCACGCTGGCCTATCGCTCCGAGAAAGTCCTGCGAGATGTCCCGGCGGATCTTGCTGATTTCTCGCTTGCCGGAAGGCGGACGCCGGGTCAGATCGTCTCTCACCTGGGCGATCTCATGACCTGGAGCGCCTGGGCATGCTCGACCGGCGGCTCGCCGATCCCGCACCGCTCGGTTACCCGGCCGAGATCCTGTTCCAGGGCCCGATCGCCGACGCGCTGACCCATATCGGGCAGCTCGCGATGCTCCGGGGCGCGGCGGGCGCCGCGGTCAAGCCGGAGAGTTACGCCCGCGCGGAGATCGCGGTCGGTCGGGTCGGCACCGAGCAGTCCGTGACCCGGAAGGAATTCGACGGGGATGCCAGCGGTTTGCCCGATCCGGGGCGCTGAACCGCAGCGGTCGAATCTCGCAGCCAAACTAGGTACATTGGGAAGTGACCGCCGAAACCGGCCCACCTGACACGCCGCCATCCCGTCCCGGAACCTTCGCCTCGAAAGTTCGCCGGCTGATTCAGACCCTCCGCTGGGAGGAGGCGCTGGCGCGCCCACCGCGACTGGCCGACGAGAAGCGCTGGTACACCGAGCATACCGCCCTGCTCATCAGCACCATCAAGTGGTCGCTCCTCGGCGCGGCCTCCGGAGTGTGCGTCGGGTTCGGGACCCGCGGTTTTCTCTGGTCGCTGACCGCATCGAGCGATCTGGTCAGCTCACTGCTCCACGGTCTCGCCCCGGCATTCATCTTCCTTCCTATCGCCCTGCCCCTCTGCGTCTGGCTGATCCGGTCGTTCGCGCCGGACGCCCGCGGCCACGGCACCGAGGCGGTGATCACGGCGATACATCAGCGCTCCGGCCGGATGGACTGGATGGTCGCACCCGTCAAGCTCGGCGCCACGGTGGTGACGCTGGCCTTTGGTGGGTCGGTCGGCAAAGAGGGCCCTGCCGCCCAGATCGGTGCCGCGCTCACCAGCCTCTTCGCTGACATCATGCGGCTCAGTGACGACGACCGCCGCCGTCTGGTGATCTGCGGCATCAGCGCCGGATTCGCTGCAGTGTTCGGGACGCCGATTTCCGGGGCGCTCTTCGGGATCGAAGTCCTCTATCTGGGCCGGCTCGATTACACCGTGATCTTTCCGGCGATGGTGGCGGGGATCGTGGGGCACCTGGTCTGCGGCGTCCAGGCGCCCTTCCCCGGCGTGGAGCAGACCCTGCTCGGCTTGGGTTCCACTTCGTCTGTGGCGATCTCACTGGTGGCCGGAGCGATCTTCGGTCTGGTGGCGTTGCTCTTCATCGAAACCATGCGGGGATTCGAGCACGCCCTCCGCCGTTTCGAGCGCCACCCCTATCTGCTGGCCGCAGGGGGCGGTCTCGCGCTGGTCGCCCTCTATCTGCTCGCGGGCGACATCTATGCCGGGCTGGGCACCGACACGCTCGCCGGCGTGCTCACCGGGAGCGTGACGGTGGTGTGGGCCGCGTTTCTCTTCAAGATCCTGTCGACGTCGATCACCCTGGAGACCGGGGGGAGTGGCGGAGTCGTCACCCCGATTTTCTTCGTGGGCGCCACCAGTGGCGCCGCGTTAGGCAGTCTGTTCGGGCTTCCCCCGGTGCTCTTCGCCGCCTATGGGTTCGTGGCGGTCCTCGCCGCGGCGGCGAATACCCCGGTCGCGGCCGCCGTGATGGCGATCGAGGTTCTCCCCCGCGGAGAAGGGGTGTACGCCGCACTCGCCGCGGTCACCGCGTTCCTCATGGTCGGGCACCGCAGCGTGTACGCCAGCCAGAAGCTCGGCCTCTCCAAGTCCGCCGGACTCGAGGTGACCCTGGATGTGACGATCGAGGAGGCCGGCCGCACCGGGGTCAAGATCCGGAAGGGAAGTCTGGCCGATCGGGTCTACAAGTTCAGGGGGCTTCGCCGCTTTCCCGGGAGCGGGAGAGAAAAAGGGTCTGAGTAGGATAGGCAAACTCGATCCCTTCGGTCTCGAAGACCTCGTGAATCCTCAAGTAGATCGCCTGCTGGATATCCATATACGTGTTGTAATCCGGTGACAGGACGAAGAAGACGACTTCGAAGCTGATGGCGAAGTCGCCGAATTCCTTGAGATGGGCCCGGTCGAACCGGATCTTCTGCTGGGCCTGGATCGCGTCGCGGATGATCCCGGGAATGCGCTGGAGCTTGGCCCGGGGCGTCTGATAGATCACCCCCAGGCTGAACTGCACCCGCCGCTCCAGCATCCGGCCCATGTTGCGAAGCCGGCTCTTGAGGAGGTCGTTGTTGGAGAACACGACCTGCTCCCCCCACAGGCTTCGGACCCGGGTGGTCTTGAGTCCGATCTTCTCCACCGATCCGAGCTTGTCGTCCACGATGATGAAGTCGCCGAGGACGAACGGCTTGTCCACCAGAATGGAGAGCGACGCGAACAAGTCTCCCAGGATGTTCTGGGTCGCGAGCGCCACCGCGACTCCACCAATCCCCAATCCGGCAACCAGCGCGGAGATGTTGACGCCCAGGTTGTCCAGCGCCAGCAGCACGATGATCGACCAGAGCACCAGCTTGACCACGAAGCCAAGGGCGCTCAAGGTCGTGGCGGCGCGCCGGTCGGTCTCCATCTCCCGCTGGGTGTAGGCCGAGAGCCAGGTGGTGAATGCGGCGGAGACCCAGATGCCGCCTTGAAAGACCAGGGAGAGCACCGTAACCGCTTCGATCGCGGCGCGGACCCGGCCCGGCAGGTCGAGCAACGACGACCCCGCGGCAATCGCGAGGACCAGGAGGAAGAGGCTCTTGGTCCTGCCGAGGGCGCCGACAACGATGTCGTCCCACTGGGTCCTGGTGCGTGCCGCGAGTTTGCTCAGCCGGTTCCGGACGACCGCGAGCACCACGGTGAGGATCAGATAGATACCGACCGCCACGCCGCCGGCGATTGCCCAGGCGCGAACGCTGTTCTCCAGAAAAATCAGATCCAGGAATCCCACCGGCACTCCGTCCTCAGTGGATGTGGTCGCAACATACTTCGAGAGGTCAGCTCAACGGCACCCCGGCATCCGGAACGCGCCGATCCGGCTCGAGTAGGAGGTTGCTCCCTGCTTGAGATAATCGCCGACGTACCAGATGGTACAATCGTCGTTCGGATCGACCGCGGTCTGGGTGTAGTCCTGCCAGCGCAGGTTACGCCATTCGGGCGGAGTCCCGACCTGTGCCGCTTCGCCTTCGGCGAGAACGGTTTCCGCGAGGGTCAGCTGTCCCGGTGGATCACCGGGGCGGCGTCCCGAGAATCGCTGCCCCGGAAACTGCACGGCCGCGCCGAAGGAATACCCGAAGCCGATATTGCCGAACCGATCGATGGCACCGCTCGCCATCCACCGGAAGTCGCCGTCCGAGAGGAACGTCCCCTCCTGATAGAGGGACACCTGGCGATTTCTGCCGATCCGGAATTCGTACCAGCGCACGCCGCCCCCACCGCTCGAGGTGTTGATCGAGTGCGTGGCAAGGATGGATTCGCGGTTTCCGATCCGGCGATAGACCAGCCGCGCCATCAGCTTGTCGCCCTGGGCATCGAGACGTTGTTCCGTCCCGCGCTGCGGCACGCACTTGGTGAGCTGGCCGCCGCAGAGGTAGTGGTACGGTGCGACGGCAATCGCGGTGGGACCGGTGATCGCCGTGTTCGCCGGGTCGGCCCAGTCCACCCGAAACTGCCACACATTGATCACGCTATCCGCGAGAAGACTGTCGAGCTGCCGCCCGCCGGCGGCCATCATCGGGTTAGCTGCCCCACGGGGCGGGAGGGCCTTGCCGTCCAGATCGGCGTTGTTCAGGAAGTTCACATTCTCGATGATCAGACAGATTTCCCGAGCGGGTTGTCCGGCCAGCATGCGGGCCCGTTCCGCCACGCAGGCGTGCTTCTGGGTCGCGACCGTGGGGGAGATGCGATCGTCGCTGGTGCTGGTGGGGACGTAGTAACCGTCGGGCCAGACCGCGGGCCGGGGATAGTCGGGAAAGAGCGGCCGGAGAAACTCGTATCGATACCATCGCCCCATCGGATCGCTGGTCTCACTCACGGCGTAACACATCGAGTAGGGGCCGGTCGGCGGCGGCGTACTTGCCCGAGCGGGAGCGGGGGCCGGCCCGCCCGAGTCCGGCACGAAAAGCGGGACCGGCAGGCCGGGCTGATCCGGGTTTCCCGCGGTGCTCAGCGCCGGCGGACTGCCCGTGCTTCCGGCGGGAGCAACGTCGGGTCGCGGCTCGCCGCGCCGGAACACCGGCATCACCACCAGCCACCGGTCGGCGAGCTGATCGTAGCGGACCACCGCATCACCGTTGTTCCAGGTCGCGCATGCACCGCCGAATCCCCGGAACAGCGTATTGGTGGGGACCGGCCCATAGAGCGGTCTCCCAGTCCGGGTGAAGATCGCCATCCTGGTATTCACGATCTGAAACACCCGGTCGGGTCCGACCGCGATGGTATTGTCGGACGGGTTACGGAAGGTGGCGGTTCCCTGGGGGCCTTCAAAGCCGGAACCCAGACCGTCGAAGCTCACGATGAGGCGTGCCGGCGGCCCGGTCCCCATGGTGCGTTGTTCGACCGCAGGGGGAAGCGAGGTCGCCAGCAGAATCAGGACGGCAGAACAGAGTCTCCCCATCCCGGAAGTCTGCGCAGACGGAGAGCCCGCGGCAACATCCAGCATGCCGCGGGATCGAGAGGTATCTTCTGCACGGACGACAACACGGCTCGAAGCAGGGAGAACACTCCGCATGAAAACACCCGTCCGGATCCGGATCAACGGCGCCATGCAGGAGCAGGAGGTCGAACCCAGACTGCTGCTCGCCCATTTCCTCCGCGACTCCTGCGGCCTCACCGGGACCCACATCGGGTGCGAGACGTCGGTGTGCGGCGCCTGCACGGTGCTGCTCGACGGCAACGCGGTGAAATCCTGCACCGTGCTCGCGGTCCAGGCCGATGGAAGCGAGGTGCGCACCATCGAGGGTCTGGCCCGGAACGGAACCCTCCATCCCGTCCAGCAGGGCTTCTGGGAATGTCACGGGCTGCAATGCGGGTACTGCACCCCGGGGATGATCCTTGCCGGGGTCCAGCTCCTCGAGCGGAATCCCCACCCGAGCCGGGACCAGATTCGCGACGGCCTGGAAGGCAACCTGTGCCGCTGCACCGGCTACTCCCACATCATCGACGCCATCGAGCACGCCGCGAAGGCCGGCGGGAAAGGTGCCCGATGAACCGCTACGTGGGCCGCCCACTCAAGCGGGTGGAAGATCCCCGCCTGATCAAGGGCATCGCCACCTATGTCGACGACCTGCGCCTGCCCGGCCTGCTGCACGCCGCCTTCCTGCGGAGCCCCCACGCGCACGCGCGGGTTAGGGCGATTCACGCCGACCAGGCCCGGGCCCATCCCGGTGTCGTCGCGGTGCTCACCGGGTCGGACCTCACCGGCCAGGTCGGCGCGGTCCCCTGCGCCGCACCCCAGCCAGGCCAGACCTCGCCCACCCACACCGTGCTGGCCGGTGACCGGGTGTACTTCGTGGGCCATCCGGTCGCGGTAGTGGTGGCCAGCAATCCCGCCGCCGCGCGCACCGCCCTCGACCTGATCGACGTGGAGTACGATCCGCTTCCCGTGGTGGTGGACCCGGAGCAGGCCCTCCTCGGCGCGCCCCTCACCCATCCCGACCTGGGCACCAACATCGCGTTCCGGTCCACCATGGTGAACGGCGACGTGGCGGCCGAGTTCGCCCGGGCAGACCGGATCATCAAGGTCCGCATGCGCCATCAGCGCCTCACCCCCATGGCCATGGAGCCCCGGGGGTGCGTCGCGTCGTGGCACCCGGGCGAAGAGTCGCTCACCCTGTGGACCTCGACCCAGGTGCCGCACCTGGTGCGTACCCTGCTGCCCGCCCTGGTGAACGTTCCCGAGAACAAGCTCCGCATCGTGGCGCCCGAGGTCGGCGGCGGGTTCGGATCCAAGCTGAATCTCTATCCTGAAGAAATCCTGGTGAGCCACCTCGCCATCCGGCTCAACGCGCCGGTCAAATGGATCGAGACCCGGAGCGAGAATGCCGCGGTCACGATCCACGGTCGCGATCAGATCGGCGACTATGAAGTGGCGGTGAAGCGGGACGGGACGGTGCTCGCGCTCAAGGGCCACACCCTGGCCGACCTGGGCGCCTACAACCAGCTCCTGACCCCCGCGATCCCCGGGCTGACCACCCTGATGATCTGCGGGTGCTACAAGCTCCGCGCGGTGCAGATGGACGTGACGGCGGTCCACACCCACAAGATGGCGACCGACGCGTACCGCGGCGCGGGCCGCCCCGAGGCGGCCTACGCGATCGAACGCCTCATGAGCATCATTGCGACCGAGCTGGGCCTCGACCCTCTGGAGGTCCGCCGGAAGAATTTTCCCAAGCCGAGCGAATTCCCCTTCACCACGGCGACGGGGGCGACCTATGACACCGGGAACTACCAGGCGGCGCTCAAGAAGGCGCTGGAGCTGGGCCGGTGGGACGCGCTGGTGCGCGAACGCGAAGCGGCCCGGCGGGCCGGCCGGCTCTACGGGATCGGGGTCTCGACCTACGTGGAAATCTGCGCGTTAGGCCCGTCCAAGACGATGTCGGCGGGCGGCTGGGAGTGGGGCTGCGTCCGGATGGAGATCTCCGGCAAGGTGACGGTGATCACCGGCGCCACCCCGCACGGGCAGGGCCAGGAGACCAGCTTCGCCCAGATCGCCGCCGACCGGCTGGGTGTCCCGATCGAAGACATCGTAGTGTATCGTGGCGACACCGCGATTGCGCACTACGGGCGCGACACCTACGGAAGCCGCGCCACCGCGCTGGGCGGAAGCGCGATCGTGATGTGCATCGACAAGATCGTCGCCAAGGCCAGGATCCTGGCTGCGGCGCTCCTCAAAGCAAAACCCAGGGACGTCCAGTTCGACGCGGGACAGTTCTTCGTCAAGGGCAAGCGCCGGCAGGCGCTGGGCTGGGGTCAGCTCGCGGGCGAAGCGTACATCGCCAAGAACCTTCCGCCCAATTTCGAGCCGGGCCTCGAGGCCTCCAGCTTCTTCGAGCCACCCAGCGCCACGTTTCCGTTCGGCACCCACATCGCCGTGGTCGAGATCGACCGCGACACCGGAGAGGTCCGCATCGTCAAGTACATCGCGGTGGACGATTGCGGGAACCAGGTGAACCCCCTGCTCATCGAAGGCCAGGTGCAGGGAGGGATTGCCCATTCGATCGGACAGGCGCTGTTCGAGCAGACGGTCTATGACGACAATGGCCAGCTGCTCACCGGCGAATTCATGGACTACGCCATGCCGAGGACCACCGACATCCCGGAGTATGTGCTGGGCAGCACCATCACCCCGACGCCCGCCAACCCGCTGGGGGTCAAAGGGGTGGGCGAGGCCGGAACCATCGGGTCCACGCCGGCCATCGCGAACGCGGTGATCGATGCGCTGGCGCCGCTCGGGGTCCGGCACCTCGACATGCCGTTCACTCCAGAGAAGGTGTGGCGGGCGATCAGCGACCCCGCCGCGGCACCGCGGCCCCTGGTGACCGAGCCGGCTCCGCCGGCCCGCAAGCCCGCCACCCCCAAACCGGCCGCGCGAAAGAAGGTGCGCCGATGATCCCCGCTGAATTCGCGTATCACCGGCCGGGAACCCTCGACGAAGCGACCGGGCTTCTCGTCGAGCTCAAGGAGGCCCGGGTACTGGCAGGCGGGCACAGCCTCCTTCCCGCCATGAAGCTCGGTCTTTCCCAGCCGAATGCGCTGGTGGACATCGGTCGCATCGCAGAGCTCCGCGCGATTCGTGCCGATGGCGATCGTATCGCGATCGGCGCGATGGCGACCCACTACGATATTGAATCGAATGACTTGCTGGCGCGAGCGTGTCCGCTCCTCCACCAGGTAGCGGTGCAGATCGGCGACGTGCAGGTCCGGAATCGGGGAACCATCGGGGGAAGCCTGGCCCACGCCGACCCCGCGGCCGATTGGCCCGCGGCGATGCTCGCCCTCGAGGCAGAGCTCGAGGTCACCGGGAAGAGTGGGCGCCGATCGGTTCCGGCCCGAGATTTCTTCGTGGACCTGTTCCAGACCGCGATCCAGCCCGGTGAGATCCTCTCCGCCATCCGGGTCCCCAGGACGGCAAGAACGGTCGGCTACGAGAAGCTCGCCCAGAAAGCCAGCGGATTCGCGCTCTGCGGTGTCGCGGTTGTGATCGATGGAAACCGGGTTCGGGTCGGCGTCACCGGTGTCGCGGCGAAGCCGTATCGGGCCGCGGCGGTCGAATCCGCTCTGGGCCGGGAGCGATCGGTCAGAGCGATCGGGAACGCTGCCGAACACGCCGCCGACGGGATCGAGCCGATGACGGACCTGAGCGGCTCCGCGGAGTATCGCGCCCACCTGGCCCGGGTCCTCACCCGCCGCGCCCTGACCCGCGCCCTGGCGTGAGCGGCGAGCCATCCGATGCGTCTCCCAATTAACGCGCACACCATTTCACGGAGGTAGAATGGCGACGAGATCCAAGAAATCCCGGAGCACCGCGACCCGAACCCGGAAGAGCGCCCCAGCCAAATCACCGAAGCCCGCCGCCAAGGCGATGTCCATGGCTTCCGCCACCGCCGCGCTCAAGGCGGTCGAGCGCGAGGGCCAGCGCCTCGGCAAGCGGCTCGCCACCAAGTTCAAGGGCATCAACACCCGGAAGCTCGTCGCGGTGGCCGCGACTGCGCTGGGGATCGGCGCCGCGGCGGTGGGCGCCATGGCCGCCCGCGGGAAGGCCCGCCGCCGCAAGCGCTTCCGAATCCGATAGGCGACCGGCTCACCGGTCATGAGGGCGCCGGAACTTCGACGCGCCATCCGGCTCCCTCACGCCGCGGCGCTGGTGATCGGCACGATCATCGGCGCCTCGATTTTCGTCCAGCCCTCCGAAATCACCTCCCGGGTGCCCTCGGTCGCGGGCGTGTTAGGGACCTGGCTCGCTGCCGGGCTCATCAC
Source organism: uncultured Gemmatimonadales bacterium (assembly GCA_963841505.1). Taxonomy (GTDB): domain Bacteria; phylum Gemmatimonadota; class Gemmatimonadetes; order Gemmatimonadales; family GWC2-71-9; genus JABFSM01. The sequence continues at coordinate 537,323 of CAWJCZ010000008.1, read as the reverse complement.
CCTGATCGGGGCGCTGGTCTCCGCCGAGCTGGCGTCCACCTTCACCCGGAGCGGTGGGGTCTACGTCTATCTGTCCGAGGCCTTCGGGCGGCCCCTGGGGTTCCTGTGGGGCTGGGCGATGTTCTGGAGCATGCATTCCGGCATCATCGCCGCCGTCGCGGTGATCTTCGCGCGTTATGCCGGCACGCTCATCCCGCTTGGCGACCTGGAAACCCGGCTGGTCGCGATCGGCGTCATCCTGCTGCTCACCGGGATCAATTATGTCGGGGTCCGACAGGGAAGCCGGCTCCAGACCGCCTTTACCGCGGGAAAGCTCCTCGCGGTGTTGCTCATCGTGATCCTCGGCGTAACCCTGGGCGGGCGGGTTCCGACCCACTTCGTTCCTGCGGCCGCCCCGGTAGCGCTCCGCGGCTGGGACGTGCTGGTCGGTCTCGGCGCCGGGCTGTTTGCGTTCGGCGGCTGGCACATGGTGACCTACAGCTCGGAAGAAACCGTTGACCCGGCCAGGACCATTCCCCGCGCGCTCGCCCTGGGAACCGCTGTCGTGACGCTCTGCTATCTCGCGATGAATGCGGTGTACCTCTATGTCCTCCCGCTCGACGCGGTGGCCGGCTCGACCCGGGTCGCGGCCGATTTCGCGGAAGCGTTGCTCGGCGCGGGAGGCGGGCGGGCGGTGGCGGGCCTGGTGATGTTCTCGTCGTTCGGCGCCCTCGCGGGCATCGTGCTCACCGGCCCGCGGGTCTACCTGGCCATGGCGCGGGACGGGCTCCTGTTTCGCTGGGCCGCGGCGATCCATCCGCGCTTCCAGACTCCCCATCGGGCCATCGTGCTCCAGGGCATCTGGTCCAGCGTCCTGGTCGCGACGGGCACCTTCCGGGCCCTGTTCACCCGGGTGGTGTACACCGAATGGATCTTCTTCGGATTGATGGCGATCGGGGTCATCCTGCTGCGGCGCCGACCCGGGCTGGTGCGCGGCTACGCCATGTGGGGGTACCCGGTTTTGCCGGTTATCTTCACCGTCGCCGCGTTCCTGGTGGTGGTGAGCCAGGTCGTGGCCGACCCGATCAACACCGCACTGGGGCTGGGTCTCGTGCTGCTGGGTCTGCCGGTCTACTACTTCGCGGTGAGCATCCATGATCCTCGACGTCCATAACCATTACTACCCGCCGGCCTTCATCGATGCGCTCCGCCAGGGGGCCAGCGCGCTTTCGGTGCGAGACGACGCCGAAGGCAATCCGGTGCTCTACTCCCCGGGCGACGCGAACATCGCGGTCCGGGGTCATCGGGACATCGCTTATCGCGAAGAGGTCCTGGCCCGGGAAGGGGTCGATCGGCAGCTGATCTCGCTCACCTGCCCGGGGACCCTGCTCGAGGAGCAGAACCGCTCCGCCCGGCTGGCCTCGATGGTGAACGACGCCTTTGCCGGCGTGATGCAGGAGCGGGGTGGGCGCTTCACCGCCCTGGCCACCCTGCCCCTCAATGACCCCGCCGCCTCGGTGCGCGAATTCGAGCGGGTTAGGGCGCTTGGATTCCGCGGCTGCATGGTGTTCGGCAACGTCAACGGCGTCCCGCTCGCCGACGGGCGGTTCTGGCCCCTCTGGGAAGCTGCCAGCGATGCTCGCGCGGTGATGTACATCCATCCCACCTTTCCGCTCGGCGTCGAGGCCATGCAGCAGTACTGGCTCATGCCGCTGGTGGGATTCCTGTTCGACACCACGCTCGCCGCCGCGCACCTGGTGTTCGCCGGAATCCCGGAACGGTTCCCTGGAATCCGCTGGGTGCTGGGCCACCTGGGCGGCACCATCCCCTATCTGGCCGAGCGGCTCGATCGCGGGTTCGAGATGTTCGCGGAGTGCCGGAAGGATCTCGCCGCGCCACCCAGCGAGCACCTCAAACAGTTCTACTACGACACCGTCAATTTCGACCCCGACGCCTTGCGTCTCGCGATCCAGTTCGCCGGGGTGGGCCAGATCCTGGCCGGGTCCGACTACCCGCACCAGATCGGCAGCATTCCCCGGATGACCTCGACGGTCAAGTCGCTGGGGTTGACCCCGGAGGAGGAAGCCCGGATTCTCGGGGGGAATGCCGCTGCGTTGCTCGGAATTTCCTAGCCCACCCTCTACTTCCGGGCGTACCCGCCCGCCGCGCTTCGCTTCCCGCCCTCACGATGGGCTTCGTCGGAGAGGGCATGGACGCCGGTCGCGTCGATCCACCGGTTGTAGAAGTTGAACAGGGCGCATACCGTCACGGCATACCAGATCTGCTCGTCGGTCCACCCCGCTGCATGGAGCGGCTCGATGTCGGCCCCGGTGATGCGGGGCGAGTCGTCGTTCACCCGGTCGAGGAAACGCAGCAGCGCCTTCTCGGCGTCACTCAGGCCGGAGCTGTCGAGATCCTCCAGGACCCCGCGGACCAGCTCCTCGCTTCCCAACAGCACCGCCGCGACCGCGGCGTGAGACTTCAGTCAGAACGGGCACCCGTTCCGGCCGCTGGTTCGCGCCGCGATCAGCTCGCGAAATCCCGGACTGAGCGGCGCCTCGCCGCGAAGGATTTCCTGGGTGAAATGGGCGAGGTGCGTCGTGGCGTGCGGCTTGAACGCGAACAGGTGCCAGATCTGCGGGTACTCCCGACCGGCGGCCCGGGCCTGGGCGATCAGGCTCGCATAGGGCGAATCGCCCTGCGGATTCGCTTCGACATCCGGAAGAAACATCGGGTCCATCGCCGCCGCCTCGTCCGGTGGTGTGGGGAGCAACCTTCACGTAATATGGGGACGTGACCCCCCAACCCGATACGGTTGGTCCTGACGCCGGGCGGACGGCGGCGCGGACGCCCTACGGCATCTGCCTGTGCGTCGGCCTGGGCGGTCTGTTCGCCGGGGTGACCGGGCCGCTCTTGAGCACCTTTGTTCCCCCCCTGGTCCGGGAAACCCTGGGCGACCATCGCACCGCGATCGGCGCGGTGATGGCGATCGACAACCTGCTCCTGCTCCTTCTGGTGCCGTGGGCTGGCGCCGCGTCCGACCGGGCCGGAGTGAGTGGCCGCGGCCGGCTCCCGATGATCGTCGGCGCGTTGCTGCTCTCGGCGATCGGGATGGCGCTCTTTCCCTGGTCGGCCCGATTCGGGATCGTGGGCGTGATCGCCGCGATCGTGGTGCTCTACACCGGGATCAACGTCCAGCGTTCTCCGTTCCAGGCGGTCATCGCGGACGCGGTCCCCTCGCGGTTTCGCTCGCTCGCCACCGGCTCGGTCACCTTCCAGATGTGTGTCGGGGCCATCGTCTTCCTGATGCTTGGCCGGGTGCTCGGGATGGAGCGCGCATTCCTGATCGCCGCAGCGACCGTGCTGCTGATCGCCGCCGGACTTGGCCTTGGTCTCCGCGAACCCCCGCCACACGGGAGCGCCGTCGAGGCGAGCTACCGGTCTCTCTGGGAGGCGGTCCAGAGCGCGATGCGGGGCGCGATGCCGGGGATCCGGCCGATGTTCCTGGCCGCTCTCCTGGTCCAGTTGACCTTCCAGACCTTCACCACCTGGTTCGCGCTGCATGGCACCGAGCGTTTCGGCGTGCGACCCGAGGACGTCACCATCGGGTTCATGGCGTGGGCGGTCGGCGGGGTGATCGGGGCGCTGCCGGCCGGGTTCATCGGCATGCGATTCGGACGGCGCAACGCCATGCTCGCCGGGTTCGGCGTGATGGCGGGGTGCCTGGTCGCGCTCGATCGGGTGAGCAGCATGGCGCAGGCGGCTCCGCTGCTTGCCCTGACGGCGGCAGCATGGACCTTCCCGACCGTGAACGCCTATCCGCTCTTCGTGGAGCCGATCCCCCGGGAGCGTCGCGGGGTGCTGTCGGCGCTCTTCCTGCTGTCGATCGCACTCGGAGGCGGGATCGGCGATCCGATGAACGGGGCGCTGTTCGATGTCTTCGGGAGCTACCGGCCCCTGTTCCTGATGATGGCCGTCTACACGGCGCTGGCTGCCATCGCCGTCTTCGCAATCCCCCGCGGAGCCGGCGAGGCGGCCGGCACGAGCCCGGCGGTGCCACAGTCCAAGTCAGGGTTTACTATGTAGGACTCCAGCCCTCTCTCCGGATATCCGCAATGTCCTTTCGATTTCCGCTCACGCTCCTGAGTCTCGTCTCCCTGGCCTCGACCGCCTCTGCCCAGGTTGATAGCGCCCTGTTCAAAGGGTTGAGCTATCGACTGGTGGGCCCTTCGCGCGGCGGCCGGGTCACCGCCGTCACCGGAGTGCCGTCCCAGCCCAAGACGTTTTACATGGGCGTCGCGAGCGGCGGGGTATTCCGGACCACCGACGGTGGTGCCAAATGGGAGCCCATCACGGACGGGAAGATTCCCCTGGGCTCGGTCGGCGCGATCGCGGTCGCCGAAACCGACCCCAACGTCATCTACGTGGGCACCGGATCGGATGGGGTCCGGAGCAACGTCTCCACCGGGCGGGGGGTGTACCGGAGCGCCGATGGCGGCAAGACGTGGAGCTTTGCCGGTCTCCATGACGCGGGCCAGATCGGCGGCCTGCGGATCCACCCTTCCGACCCTAACACGGTCTGGGTAGCCGCCTACGGCGACATCTTCAAGCCCAACCACGAGCGCGGCCTCTTCAAGACCACCGACGGCGGGAACACCTGGAAGAACACCCTGTTTGTGTCGGATTCGACCGGCGCCATGGACGTCGAGCTCATGCCCGGCAACCCCGCCGTGGTGTACGCCTGGATGAACCGGATCGAGCGAAAACCGTGGACCATCATCAGCGGCTCCCACGAAGGCGGCTTCTACAAGAGCACCGATGGAGGCGAGCACTTTACCCGGATTACCACCGGCCTGCCCAACGACCTGATCGGCAAGGGCAATCTCGCGGTGACCGCGGCAAACCCGCAGCGCATCTACGCCCTGGTCGAGGCCAAACCCGGCGCGGGACTCTATCGCTCCGACGACGCGGGACAGTCCTGGGCCCAGATGAATTCGCAGGGCGCGCTGGTCCAGCGTCCGTTCTACTACACCACCCTCGGCGCGGATCCGACCAACGCCGACGTGGTCTACGCCGGGGCGGAGAGTTTCTTCAAGTCGGTGGACGGCGGCCGGACCATGACGCCACTCCGCACCCCGCACGGAGACAACCACGACATCTGGGTCAACCCCAGGGACGGGAATACCCTGATCCAGTCGAACGACGGCGGCGCCAACGTCTCCCTGGACGGCGGGAAGACCTGGTCCACCCAGATGAACCAGGCCACCGCCGAGATCTACGGGGTCTGGACCGACACCCTGTTTCCCTATCAGATCTACGGGGCGCAGCAGGACAACACCACGCTGATCATCTCGAGCGTGGCTAATCCGTTCGACCTGAGCGACTGGCATACCGGACCGGGGTGCGAGACCGGACCCATCATGCCCTATCCCCGGAATCCGAACATCGTGTACGGCGCCTGCAAGGGACAATACGAAGTCATGAACATGACGTCGGGGCACACCCGGAACTACTGGGTAGGAGCGCAATCGCTCTACGGCAACCCCGCCAGCGACCTGATGCTCCGGTTCCAGCGGGTGTCCCCGATGGCGACCTCTCCGCACGATCCCGACGTGCTGTACTACGGATCGCAGTTCGTGCACCGCACCCGCGACAAGGGCGTGACCTGGGAAACCATCTCGCCCGACCTCACCGCCCATCCCGAGTGCTGCCAGGGCGCGAGCGGCGAGCCCATCACCCGGGACGTCACCGGTGAGGAGTTCTACAGCACCCTGTACGCGATCACCGAATCCCCCCACGAAGCGGGCGTGATCTGGACCGGATCCAACGACGGTCCCTTCTTCCTGACCCGCGACAACGGGAAGACCTGGAAGAACGTCACCCCGAAGGGCCTTCCTTCCGGCGGGCGAGTGGCCTGGATCGACGTCTCCCCGCACCGGAAGGGCTCCGCCTACTACGCCGTGTACCGCTATCTCCTCGGCGACTACCAGCCCTATCTCTATCGCACCGATGACTACGGCGCGACCTGGAACCGACTCACCGACGGGAAGAACGGGATTCCGGCGGACTGGCCGACCCGCGTGGTCCGGGAGGATCCCGAGCGTGAGGGGCTGCTCTACGCGGGGACCGAGTTCGGCATGTTCATTTCCTACGACAACGGGGCCCACTGGCAGCCCTTCCAGCTCAACTTGCCCAACGTGCCCATCAACGACGTGCGGGTGTTCCGGAACGATCTGATCATTGCCACCCAGGGACGGGCGCTGTGGATCCTCGACGACCTGGCGCCGGTGCGTCAGCTCGCCGCCACCCGGCCCGGGGAGATCACTCTCTTCCCATCGCCCGGTGGTTACCACACCCGCACCGCGACCGCCCTGCTGGGCCCGAGGGTGGATTATTACCTGCCCGCGATCCCGGATGGAGCGGTCAAGGTGGAAATTCTCGATCGGGGCGGTGCGGTGATCAACAGCTACAGCAGCGCCACGCCTCCGCCCGTCTTTCGCGGCCGGGGCGGTGGGGATGACGAAGAGAATCAGGGATTCGGCTTCGGCAGATTCTTTACGAGTCAGGTGACCAGGGTGGCGGGCATCAACCGCTTCGTGTGGGATCTCCGCCATTCCGAAGGCGTGATGGCGCCCCCGGGCGAATACCAGGTCCGTGTCACCGTGGGAGATTTCACCAGGACCGAGCCACTGACCGTGCGGATCGATCCACGGCTCCCCGCGGAAGGAACCACCGTCGCCGATCTGACCGCGGAATACGCGCACAATCTTCGAATGCGCCGCATGGTCGGCGAGGCGGGGCGGACCGTGGCCCGGGTCCAGCAATTCCTGAGTCGAACCCGCGGGGCAACCGGCGCGACCGCCGACACGGCCGCCCGGGTGCAGGCGATCGCCCGCAAGCTGCTCACCGAACCGGTGCGCTATGGAAAACCAGGGCTCCAGGCCCACATCACCTACCTCGCCAGCATGACGGCGAACACCGATCAGAAGGTCGGCCGCGACGCGGTGCAGCGATACGAAGTCCTTCGCAAGGAGCTCGATGTCGTCAAGGCGGAGCTCGCCGCCGTGCTCGGCCCTGAGCCTCGTCCCACGCCATGAGCGCAGCGCCGTCCCTTGGCGTTCCACCGCTGGCCGGCCTCGCTTCCTATCAGGACGCGGCCCGGATCGGCTTCGCGGTGGAGGAGACCGTTCGTCGCCTGCTCCGCTATCAGTGGGTCGAGCGGTGGTTGATGCGCGACCTGCTGTCGCACCTGACCGCGGAACCCGTGTGGGAGCTCAAGTGTGGCTTCGCGCTGCACCAGTGGCAGGACGGTCTGCACGCCGATGCCCTCCGTCGGAGAATCGGCGAGATGCGGCATCCCCTTCCTCCACTCGATCACGCCCCGGACGAATCCCTCGACCGCGCGCTCGCGGAAGCTCTGTGGAGCGCCGACCATGTCGAGCTCCTCGCGGGCAGCTACCAGGTGCTGCGGGAGGCCCTCGCCGCGGCGTATCGCGACCATCTGGCCCGGAGTAACCCGCTGGTTGATCAGCCGACCCGGCGCATTCTCCAGGCCGCGCTGCTGGATCATGAGGCGGCGCTCGGGTGGAGCCGTCAGGCGCTCTCGGCCCTCACCGGAGCGGATCGACCCAAGGCCACGGTCGTTACGGAGTGGCAGGACCATCTCCGCGCCTGGCTCGATGCGGCGGGAGGCATCGCCGGTCCGGCTTCCGCACCGACGGCGGAGCTTCCGGCCCCGCGGGCACGACAACCGTTCATCCCGGACTTTCATCCCCGGCGGGACCACCGGTTTACCGGACAGTACGCGTTCGATTTTCCCCCGCACGTGATCTACAACGATGCCCGGGTGCCGGCCGACGAGCGGAACCTCGCCCTGCTCGCCAAGCGCACCCTGGAAATGGACGTCCCCGAGATGATGGCCTCCATTCTGGTGGAGCGTCCCGAGCAGCCCTGGGAGTTTCAGCTCGATTACTCGCGGCAGCTCTGGGACGAAACCCGCCACGCCATGATGGGCAGCGTCGCGCTCGAGGCCCGCGGGGTGGACTGGACCGGGATCCCGCTCAACGTCGGGTTTGCGCTCCGGCTCAACCTCCACGCCACACCGCTCGAGCGACAGATCCTGCTCTTCGCCATCGAGCAGTCGCTCATGCCGGGGGAGACCGGGAAGCGATTCGAATACCGGACCGCGGTCGAGGCAGGCGATGATCTGTCGGCCCACTTCCACGACTACGACTGGGCCGACGAAGTCCTGCACGCCCAGATCGGCCGCCGCTGGCTGCGGCACGAAGAGGATCGACCCGGAGGACGCGCTGGCCCGGGGCGAAGCGATTCATGACAAGACCTGGCCGATGCTGGAGCGGTATCGGACCGGAGAGCCTCCGGGCGACTGGTGGACCGACCTGGTCCGCCGCGTGTTAGGACATCCGGCCGCCCTACGCCCTGAAGAGCGCGGGCCGCTCTCCATCTTGGCGGAATAGTCCCCCTGTCCGCCGGTCCGCCCGTCCGCCCGTCCGGCTACACCTTCCATCTCATTCCCCACACCCACTGGGACCGCGAGTGGTATTTGCCGCGGGCCGCTTTCCAGACCCGCCTGGTCCCGGTGCTGGACCAGGTGCTCGACCAGCTCGAGGCGGATCCCGATGCCCGGTTCCTGCTGGACGGGCAGACCATCCTGCTCGAGGACTACCTGGCCATTCGTCCCGAGCAGGAGCCGCGGATCCGGGCCCAGGTGGAACGCGGCGCGCTCGAGATCGGGCCGTGGTACGTGCTGGCCGACCTGCTGGTGCCCTCGGCCCATTCCATCCGCCGCAACCTGATCGAAGGCCGCCGGGCGGCCGAACGATTCGGCAAGTGTCTCGACGTGCTCTACAGTCCCGATGCCTTCGGTCATCCCGCGGCGCTCCCCGCCATTGCCGCCGAGCTCGGGTTTCGGCGCGCGGTGATCCGGCGCGGCCTCGGGCGACCCGGCGACTTCTACCGGTGGGAGTCGCCCGATGGGGCCAGCCTGCTGACCCACCAGCTTCCCCCGGCCGGCTACGACGACGCCATCGGGCTCGCCGGAAGCCCGGCGCTGCCGACCGAATGGCGGCGGATCCGGCAGCAGCTCATCGATCGCGCCTCGACTCCCCATCTCGCGGTGTTTCTCGGCGCCGACCACCACGCCATGGTGCCCCGGGTGTCGGTCCTCCGCGACCGGCTGGCCGCGCTGGAGCCCGGGGGGGCGGTCCGGATCAGCGGGTTAGGGGAGTACTTCGATGCCGTCGAGGGTGAGCCGCCCGTCGCGCCGGTCATCCGCGGGTCGCTTCGCCGGAGCCGCGGCTACACCTGGGACCTCCAGGACACCCACTCGGCGCGAGCCCGGCTCAAGGCCGCCCACGGCGCCGCCGAGCTCCGGCTGGCCCGGGTGGCGGAGCCGCTCGACGCGCGGATCCGGGGTGGGGGACGCTCGCCCGCGCTGGACCAGGCCTGGAAAATTCTGCTCCAATCCCAGTTCCATGACACCCTCGCCGGAACCACCTGCGACGAGGCCCAGCAGGAGCAGGCGCTCCGGATTCGGGCGGTGAACACGATCAGCCGTGAGGTGGTCCAGGCGGCGGTGAACACTCTGCTCGACGCGGGAGACGACGCCGGTGGCGCGGAAGGCCGCCTGCTGTTGTGGAATCCGGTCAAACGAAAACGGGCCGGCGTGGTGACCGCGATGCTCACATTTTTTCGCCGGGATATTCTGGTCGGCGCCCCGGACGGCCGGACTCCCCGGACCGGGGTGGGGGCCGCACCGTTCGGGCTCAGAACCGCGGGCGGCCAGGTGCTGCCGGTCCAGGTTCTCGCCGTCCGCCGGGACCAGGAACGGCGCGACGATCTCCATCGCTACCCCGACCAGGACGAAGTGGACCGGGTCTGGATCGCGGTCCGCGCCCCGAAGCTTCCCGGGTTAGGCCTGGCGACCCTCCAGGTGGTTCCCAGCCCGGACCCGGCCGACGGGCCGCTCCTCGTCTCGGCGCCCGATACCATCTCGAACGAGCTGGTGGCGGCTCGAACCAGTCCCGAAGGGTCCATCACCCTGGCCGACCGCACCACCGGAACCAGCCTCGCAGGGCTGCTCCGCTTCGTGGATGAGCCCGACCAGGGCGATCTCTACACCTGTTCGCCCGGTGGGTCGCCCCAGCAGGGAACCATCTCGCCCCTCGGGCAGGCCATCCACGCGAATGGAAGCCTCATCGGCGCGCTGGAAACCCGCTGGTCGGTGCGCCTGCCGTCCGGCCGCCTCGACGCCCGCATGGTGACCGCGCTCCAAGCGGGCTCGTCCCTGCTCACCGTGCGGATCGACCTCCAGAATCCCGGGCCGGATCACCGGCTCCGGCTGGCTTTCCCGGCAGGACGGGGCAAGGTGATCGCGGGCGGCACGGTCGGGCTGGACCTGACTGCCCCGGTGCCGGAGGCCCCGCCGGTCGCCGCCATCGAGCGGGAGGTGAAGACCGCGCCGGCCCAGCGCTTTGTCGCGGCCCAGGGACCGGCGGGGGTGCTCGCGGTGTTCGCTCCCGGGTTCTTCGAGTACGAGTGGACCCCGCACGGCGTGCTGCTGATCAGCGTCCTTCGGGGGGTGGGAGAGTTAACCCGCGACGGGCTGCCCGAGCGCCCCGGACACGCCGCCTGGCCGGTCCCGACGCCCGAGGCCCAGGAGCCGGGCCAGCATCGCCTCGAGCTGGCCCTGGCCCTGCTTCCCCTCGATCTCCCGGACCTCGCCGAACGCCTCGAGCAGCTCTGGGAGGAGGCCTTCCTTCCGGTGCAGTCCTTCCACCGACGGCTCGCGCCCCGGCCCTAGGAGCAGCTCGGCCGCGCGTCGGGAGCGAGAGTGCAGGTCCTGGTTTCGCCGTTGTGGGTGATGGTGATCGTGGCCCCGCCGTTGCCGGTGAAGGTGACCACCTCGCGCCGGGTTAGGGTGCGGGGGTCGGAGCCGGTGTAGGTCACCGTGACCATCATGGACCGGATGATCGTCCCGGCGCTGGGGAGCGCGGGTCGCCCGTCGCCCACCACCGGAATCACCACGTTCTGGACCGTATCCCCGGCCAGTCGCTCCGCCGTGAAATCGCCGGTCCGGTCGGTGCCGGTGGTCAGCTCGTGGCCCCGCGAGGTGCCGTTCACGGTGCGCTGGGTGCTGCCGGCCGCGAGTCCGGTGACGGTGCGGTCGCTGTAGGCGTCCACGTCGGTGCTGGCATTGTCCCGCCGGGTGATCGTCCCGGTGACCGAGATCTGCGTGTTAATGGAGTTCGTGGTCTGATTGTCGAAGCCGCTCTGCACCTGGCCCGCTCCGTCCAGGTACTGGGCCGAACGGGTGATGGTGAGACCACCCCGGGTCACCGGCCCGCACTCCACTCGCCCGCTGCCGCTGTTGAAGCCGCAGGCGCCGCCATCGCCGTCTTCGCTCACCGGACGATTCCCGAAATGGGGGCCGAACAGGCCGCCGAAGAATCCGCCTCCCAGCCCTCCCATCATGAACCCCATCGGACCACCCGCCGGACCGCCGCGGGCCGAATTCGTGGCCCGGCCGGCCGGGAGGCGCCCACGCCGTGCCCTCCTGGTCGGCGCTGGTGGCGAAAGTGCTCGACACATTGCTCATGCCGTAGGGAGCCGATTGAAACGCGGCGAGCAGCTCGGTCGAATCCGTGCTATCGGTGGTCAGCGAGCAGGCCGCCGCGAGGGGAAGGATCGCGGCGACGATCAGTCGAGGGATACCCATGGGGCAAATCTCCGTTGGCTGCGTGTTCTGGCGATCCCGACTCCGCCGGATCGCCACCGGCCTTCGTGCAGAAGACACGAACCGGGCCGCTGACCCCTAACGCCCGCCTTCCGGCAGCCAGGGCCCCAGACGTTCTCGCAGCATCCGGAGCGCTTTCCCCATCTGTGCTTCCACCGTCTTGATCGAGATCCCGAGCGCCGTCGCGATCTCGGCATACTTGAGTCCCCGGTCGCGGGAGAGCGAAAACACCTCCCGGCACCGATCCGGCAGGTCATCCAGGGCGCGCCGGATCACGATGCTCATTTCGCGCTCGGCCAGCTCCCGGTCGGGGCGCGGCGCTGGAGTCGGCTTCGCGACTTCCGGATCGAGCCGGTCCACCACCCGCTGGTGGCGGATCCGGTTGAGCGCGCGGTTCCGGGTGGACTGGAACAGGTAGGCCCGGAGGGAAGTCTCGAGAACTATATTTGAGCGACGGCGCCACAGCTCCAGCATGACTTCCTGTGCGGTGTCTTCGGCGTCGGCCCGATCCTTGAGAATGGATTGAGCAAACCCAACCAGACTCCCATAATGCGCCCGGAAGATCTCGTCGAATCCACTCTCGTCGCCCTGGCGAAGCCGCTCGAAGTTTTCCTGGTCGCTCACCCGGGACGCTCGTGGAAGGGCTTGGGATTGGGGTCGCTCGAATATAGGGTGATACGTGGGAGGGGTGTCATCTGCACATGAGGCAGCCAACCACCGAAAACGACTGGATCGTCCTGGGACGCCACGCGGCCGGGGAGGCCTCTGCCGAGGAGAAGGCGCAGGTCCGCGACTGGGCCGAGACCGATCCATCCCTTGGCCCGTTCCTGGCCTCGCTCGAGCGGGGCACCGAAGCCGATCCCGCCGTCGATGTCGAGGCCGCCCTGCAGCGGGTCAAGGCCCGGTTCGGCGAAGCCAGGGTCATTGACCTCCCCTCCCGCCAGCGCGCCTTCACCTGGGGACGGCTTGCCGCCGCCCTCGTGCTCGTCGCCGGCGCCACCCTGATCTGGCGGGTGGTCCGCACCGCTCCTCCCCACCAGGACCCGACCAGCTTCACCACCGGGGTGGGACAGACCGACTCCATTCGTCTCGCCGACGGCACCACCGCGGTGCTCGGCCCCGGCAGCCGGCTCGACGTCATCGCGGGTTATGGCCTCCCCGATCGGGTGGTCACCCTCCAGGGCCAGGCCATGTTCGACGTCCCGCACGATGCGACCCACCGGTTCGTGGTCCGAGCCGGAGCGGCCGAAATCGTCGACCTCGGGACCCGGTTCACGGTTCACACCGGCAGCGAGGAGGTCCGGGTGATGGTGGAGTCCGGCTCGGTCGAGTTGCAGGATACCGTGCGCCGGACCCGGCGAACCCTCACCCTCAAGCCGGGTGAAGTGGGAACCCTGGGCGCCCGGCAGGCCACTCCGGTCCCCGGGCAGCGCAACGAAGCCGATCTGGCCTGGCTCACCGGCCAGCTGATCTTCGACAACGCGCCGATGAGCCGGGTTCGGGAAGATCTGCATCGCTGGTTTGGTCTCGAGCTCGTCCTCGCCGATTCCAGCCTGGTCGGCCGGCACGTTTCGGCGCGCTTCTCCAGGGAATCGCGCGACCAGGTCCTCGAAGTGCTCCGGCTCGCCCTCGGTGCTTCGATCGAACGAAAAGGAGACACGGCCGTGGTGCGACCCGCTCCGCCTGCCCGGCATCCCCCTAATCGATGAGATGGAGGTTCCGGCCGCTCCCGGTGGCGCTCGTCCTGGTCTGGGGATGGACCGGGTCGTCGGCGCGAGCCTTGGCCTGGACCCCGCCGGCTTCCTGTCCCGATCTCACCGCCTCGCTTTCCGGACGGGAGTGGACCGGCCCGCTCGGAAAAACGCTCTCGCTGCACGCCCGCGAGGTGTCCCTGCGCGAGGCCCTCGACCGGATCGCCGCGCAGGTGCGGATCCGGCTGTCCTATAGCGGCGAAGCGGTTCCCCTCGACCGCCGGGTCTGCCTCCGGTTCGACGCGGTGACCCTGGGCGATGCCCTGACCAGCGTGTTAGGCGATCTGCCCCTCCGCTTGGTGCCCCTGGCCGCCGACCACGTGGTCCTGGCGCCGGTCGCCCGGGAGGTCGCCACCACCCCACCATCCCCGCCGGTCGAGCTCGAACGCATCGTGGTGACCGGCTCTCCGGCCGGAGCCAGCCAGAGCGGGCTGCCGATCGCCCTCGACGTGCTCGACGGACGGGCCCTGGAACAGCGGGGGGCCACCACCCTCTCCTCCGCCATGGACGGCCAGGTCCCCGGGTTATGGCTGTGGGAACAATCGCCGGTCAGCGCGCTGTCGCAGTACGGAAGTATCCGGGGCGCCAGCTCCTTCGGAGCGAGCTACCCCAAGGTGTATCTCGACGGGATCCAGCTTGCGAATCCGCTGCTCTTCACCAGGATCCAGTCGAGCGCGATCGACCGCATCGAGCTGATCCGGGGCCCCCAGGGGGCCGCCCTCTATGGCGCCGACGCCATCAGCGGCGTGGCCAACATCATCTCCCGATACGACACCGGAGAGAGCTCCCTCCGGGCCCGCTTCGACGCCGGGATCGGCCTGGCCGGAAGCCAGTACACCTCGAGCCCTGCGGTGGACCAGTCCTATGCCGCCAGGTTCCGCACCGGCTCCAACCTGCAATCGGCATCGCTCGATGTCGACGCCGGCGCGACCGGCGCCTACTTTGCCGACGCGTCCTCCCGGCGGCTCCTCGCCACCGCGGTCGGACGCCGGGTCGGGGAGGCCAGCCTGCTCACCGGCACGCTGCGGTTCTTCGGGATGCGGGCCGGGACCGGCGAAAGCCCGGTCATAACCCGCACGCTCGCGCCCTGGCGGGCCTCCGACACCAGCAGCGTCCCGGCCCAGCCGCTTGCCGGGGTCGAATCGCTGGCCGAGTACACCGCCGGCGCCACCCTCAAGGTGTTTCCGGGTGAACGCTGGCAGCACACCTTCACCGCCGGGCTCGATGGCTACAGCCTGAGCGGGGTCCCCGATCCCCACACTCCCATCCCGCTCACCGGCGCCGGTTCCCTGGCGAGTGCGCAAGGGTCCGCGAGCCGCGCGACCCTCCGCGCCAGCACCGTCGTCAAGCTGGGCAATGAGCGCCGGCTCGCCGACCTGACATTTTCCGCCGAGCAGTCGGTGCTCCGGCAGCGCGCCATGCCCTACGAAATCATGCCGAACGCAGCCGGCGACCCCGACGAGGAGATCACCCGCTGGCGCGGTAACAGCGGGTTCACCACCCAGTTCACCGCCGCGCTGTTCGGGGGACTGCACTTCAACGGCGGAGTGCGACTGGAGCGCGATGAAGGCGCAACCAGCACCGAGCGCTGGGCCACCCTTCCCATGGCCGGGCTCGCCTGGACCAGGAATTACGGGATCGTCGGCGTCAAGCTGCGCGGCGCCTACGGCAAGGGCATCCGCTGGCCCGATGCTCCGGCCCGGCAGACCCTGTGGGACGGCATCCTCAGCGACGAAGCCAGCCGGGCCCTGAAGCCGGAGGAACAGTCGGGAGTGGAAGCCGGCGTTGATCTGGTGATCGGCCGCGCCGCGAGCTTCCAGATCACCCGGTTCGATCAGGTCGCCTCCGGGCTCATTCAGCGGGTACTGCTCGCGAGGAACGCGGGTCCCCGCCCGGATGGTCCGCCCACCGGCCGGCTCGGCTCCGAGCTTCAGAACGTGGGAGAGATCACCAATCGGGGATGGGAGCTTCAGGGCACCCTGCACTCCGGTGGATTCGGGCTCACCGGGGCGTACTCCCAGGTGGACAGCCGGGTCCGGAAGGTGGCGCAGGGTTATACCGGCGACCTTCGCGCCGGGAATCGCATGCTGGAAGTGCCCCAGCAGACTCTGAGCGTCATCGGGTCCTACTCCGCGGCGCGATGGAACGCCGCGGTCACGGCGTATCGGGCCTACCACTGGATCAGCTACGATCGCATCGCGCTGGCCCAGGCGTTCGCGACCACCAATCGTCCCACCCAGGACTACGTCGGCTGGAATCTGCGGGAGTTCTGGAAAGAGTACCCCGGCGTCACCCGGCTCCGCGCCAGCGTTGCCGTCACCCTGACCCGCAGCCTCGGCCTCACCCTGTCGGGAGACAACCTGCTCAACTACCAGACCGGCGAGCCCGACAACGCGACCGTGCTTCCAGGCCGCACGGTTTCCTTCGGAGTCCGCACCTGGTTCTAGCCGGTCCTTCGCTCCTCGATCGAATCGGCCAGCAGGGTACACCCCACCACCACCAGCACCAGCGCGATTCCCGGGGCGAGTCCGACCCACGGCGCGTTCACCACGGTGTCGCGCCCGCTCGCGATCATGGTGCCCCACGAGGCGGTGGGAGGCTGCACCCCTAACCCCAGAAACGAGAGCCCCGCTTCCAGGGTGATTGCATTGCCGACGCCCAGCGTCGCGAGGGCGATGACCGGCGCCAGCGCGTTCGGCAGGGCGTGGCGGAGGAGAAGCCGGGTCCGTCGCGCTCCCAGAGCGCTGGCCGCCTCCGCATAGGGGCGCGCCAGCTGGGCCCGCACCTCCGCGTCCACCAGCCGGGCCACCGGCATCCAGCCGGTGACCCCGAGGACCACGATGACAAGCACCGCGCTCGGCTGCCAGAGCGCCGCGAGCAGAAGGAGCAGCACCACGCGGGGAAGACCCAGCGCGAAGTCGGTGAGTCCCAGCAGCGCACTGCGGGTCACCGCGCCGCCGGCCGCGGCGACCGCGCCGACGCCGATGCCGATGACCAGCGAAAGCGCCATGGCAAGTCCGCCCACCGCGAGCGAGATCCGGGCGCCGTACACCAGCCGGGACCACACATCCCGCCCCAGCCGGTCGGTCCCCAGCGGGTGGAAGACCGCGTGAGCGTCGGTCGTCATCGGCGCGAGGAACCGGGTGGCGACCACGTCGCGTTGCGTGTCAGGATTGACCGGCGCGACGACCGGCGCGGCCACCGCCAGCACCAGGATGATCGAGACGATCACAAGGCCGAGCTTCCCGCGGCCGTCAAGTCGCATCGCGCACTCTCGGGTCCACTACGGTTACCAGCAGCTCGGCCAGGAGATTGCCGGCAACGACCAGCACCGCGCTGACCGTCGCCGCCGCCATCACGACGGGATAGTCCCGCGCCTGGACCGCCTGCACCAGTACCTGGCCGACCCCCGGCCACGCGAAGATCGCTTCCACGAACACCGCACCCGAAAAGACCGCCGGCAGAGAGAGGCCGAGCAGGGTCACGATCGGGATCAGCGCGCTCCGGACCTGGTGCCGGACGACCACCCGCCCCTCGGTCAGTCCGCGAGCTCGGGCCGACAGCAGGAAGGGAGCGAAGGAGAGCTGACGCATGGTGGAACGGGTGAAGCGGGCATCCGCTCCCAGACCGATCAGTGTGAGGGTCGCGAGGGGCAGCGTCAGGTGACGCAGCCGGTCCACGATTCGCCCCCATCCTCCCAGAAACTCCGCATCGATCCCCGCCGCCCCGAACGCCGGAAGCCACCGCAGCTCGTAGGTGAACAGCATCACCAGCGCCAGTCCCAGCCAGTAGGCCGGCATCGCATTGAACGCGACGGTCACGCCGGAAATCACTCCGTCCACGCCGCGGCGACGGGTGTTGGCCTGAATCACCCCGATCACCATTCCGATGAGCCAGCTGAGTCCGATCGACAGGAGCACCAGGAAGGCAGTGGCCGGCCAGGCCTCTCCCAACAGGCGGGCGGCGGGTCGCCCCTGGGCGATGCTGGTGCCGAAATCACCCCGCAACGCCTGCCCGAGCCAGGTGGAATACTGTGCCAGTGCCGGCCGGTCGAGTCCCAGCTCATGGCGGCTCACCGCGACTTGTTCCGGAGTTGCCGCGGGCCCGAGCATCCGCCGCACCGGGTCTCCCGGGGCGAGCCGCAACAGCATGAAAGTGAGAGTGACGACACCGAAGATGACCAGGACGCCGCGGGCGCCGGCGACCACCAGATGCCGCATCATGCCGGAATGTATCGCCCCGTGTACACTTGGAGGTGCGCCGTCTCCCCGGGGTAAGCCTGGTTCTCCTCGTTGCCTGTGCCGGCGCGGGCCGGCGCGGCGATACGGTCATCCTCGCTTCGGGCGCCGACCTCCAGAGCCCCAATCCCCTCCTCACCGTCCATCCGCTGGCAAAACAGGTACAGCGGTACGCCCTGCTGGTGACCCTGGTACGCTATGACAGCGCGCTCGCACCCGCGCCGGCCCTGGCTCGAACCTGGAGCTGGTCATCCGATCGCACCGCCCTGACCTTCCATCTTCTCACCGGGTTACGCTGGCATGACGGCGTTCCGACCACCGCCCGCGATGCTGGCTGGACCCTCGACGCCGCGCGCGCGGTCGAGACCGGCTATCCCCGCCGGTCCGATCTGGCGGACCTCGAGCGCGTGACGGTGGTCGATGATTCCACCTTGCGGCTGGAATTCTCCCGTCCCCAGGACCGGATGCCCGACGTTCTCACCGACCTCGCGATGCTGCCCCGTCATGCTTTTGAGGGCATTCCCTTCGCGCGGATCCGCGAGGCGGCCTGGAATCGGAATCCCATCGGCAATGGTCCCTTTCGTTTCGTGCGGCACGAGCCCAACCGGGCCTGGGTGTTCGCCGCCAATCCGGAGTATCCCGCCGCCCTCGGTGGCCCTCCCCGGCTCGCGCGGTTCGTCATCGCCGTGGTGGACGAGCCGACCACCAAGCTCGCAGCGCTGACTTCGGAAGAGCTGGACTTCGCGGGAATCAACCCGGCCCACGCGCAATTCGTCCGGGCCGACGATCGGCTCGCCGTGCTGGATTATCCGTTGCTCCTGAGTTACGCGATCGTGTTCAACCTGCGTCATCCGCCCTTCGACCGGCTGAGTGCCCGGCGCGCAGTGACCGCGGCCATCGATCGGAGCGCGATCGTGGATGGCGTCCTCTTCGGCTACGGAACCCCCGCCACAAGCCCGGTTCCCCCGGCGCTCGGCGGGTCCGAGCCTGCGTCCCTCGCGGCGGCGCCCACCCGGCCAACCAACGAGGCACCGATCGACTTCGAGCTCCTCACCGTCGGCAGCGGCGAAGCCGCCCTGGAGCAGCTGCTTCAGGCCCAGCTCGCCAACGCAGGGATCCACGCCAGGCTCCGCCAGCTCGAGCTGTCCACCTTCCTGGATCGGGTCCAGGGGCCCACCCACGAGTTCGACGCCGCGGTCATGGGGATTTCCGGGGACCTCGCGATGGGACACCTGAACCAGGTGCTCGCGATCGCCGGTTTGCGGGCCGGACCAGGACCGGCCACACTTCTGGAGTTGATCGAGGATTCCCTGCCCGCCACGTTTCTCTATCACGCGCGTGGCGTGCAGGGTATGAATCGCCGGGTGCTGGGCGTGCGCATGGACCTGCGCGGCGAGCTGGTCACCCTGAGCGAGTGGCACATCGGGCATGGCCGCTGAGTCGCTGCTGCGCGCCTCCGCCCCGCTCCGCCTCGATTTCGCGGGAGGCTGGACCGATGTGGACCCGTTCGCGGTGGAGCAACGGGGGCTCGTGGTCAGCGCGGCGATCGAGGTCCGCGCCTTCGCGGAGCTCTCGCTCGACCGGAAGCACTATTTCCTCCAGTCGGTGGACCTCGATCAGACCCTCGAGCTGAGTCACGAAGAATTGTCCAGCTACGGCCAGCTCGAGCTCCTCAAGGCCGCGCTCCGCCGCTCGGGGCTTCCCCCCTGCGGGTTACGGACCTGGTGCGAAGCCCCGCCTGGCTCCGGCCTGGGCAGCTCCGGCGCATTGGACGTCGCGATGGTGGCGGTGCTCGATCGGGCTCGCGGGATCGAACGGACGCCCGCCGCGCTGGCGGAAGAGGGTTTCCAGCTCGAAGCCGTAGAAGCCGGTTTCTCCGGCGGCCGGCAGGATCAGTATGCCGCGGCGATCGGCGGGGTGCTCCGGCTCAGCTTCGACCATGGCGAGGTGAAGAACGAGGCCTTGCACCTGGATCCGGCGTTCCTCGATGCCCTGGCCGCCCACCTGGTGATCTGCTACACCGGCATGACCCGGGTTTCCTCGCGGACGATCGAGCGGGTTATGCAGGGATACGCCAGGAAGGACCGCCAGATCGTCGGCGCCCTGGAGGCGCTGGTGGATGTAGCCGAAGCGATGACCGAGGCCCTCTGGCCGGCGATCTGGCCGGGGTAGGCGGCCTGCTGACCGAAAACTGGCGCCGCCAGCAGGCCCTCGATCCCGAGATGCGCACCGACGCCATGGGGCGCCTGGAGACCGCGATGAAGGAGGCCAGGACCATTGGAGGGAAGGCGGCAGGCGCCGGCGCCGGCGGTTCGATGTTCTTCCTGGCCACCGACCCCGCCCGGGCCAGCGAGGCGGCCAGGCAGGCCGGCGCGCGAGTGATTCCCTGCCGC
Organism: uncultured Gemmatimonadales bacterium; assembly: GCA_963841505.1. Lineage (GTDB taxonomy): Bacteria > Gemmatimonadota > Gemmatimonadetes > Gemmatimonadales > GWC2-71-9 > JABFSM01. The sequence continues at coordinate 517,207 of CAWJCZ010000008.1, read as the reverse complement.
TGGTCCGCCGATGGGGTGCGGTACCAATGACGGCGCGCGTCGCGGGTTTTACTTCGACTGGCAGCAAGCGTCCCAACGCGCTCTTCGGGATCGACGCCGCGGAGTCTGGCCTCCCCCGGCGCATGCAGCGAAGCGCCGGCGCCCGGGTGTGGGATGCGGAAGGTCGCGAGTATCTCGACTTCATCATGGCACTGGGTGCGGTCGCGCTGGGCTATGGCCATCCGGATGTGAACCGGGCCGCGATCGAAGCCGTGGAGCGTGGCTCGATCGGCCCTCTGCCCCCGGTCGAAGAAGAAGCCCTCGCCTCAGAGCTCGCCGTCCTCATGCCGTCGCTCGAACGGGTGCGATTCCTCAAGACCGGTGCGGAGGCCGTCGCCGCGGCGGTCAGACTCGCCCGAGCCGCGACCCAGCGGGACCGGGTGCTTGGATGCGGCTACCACGGCTGGCTCGACTGGTGCAGCCGGGAAGCCGGAGTTCCCACCCTGGTCCGCGCGCTCTATGAGGAGCTTCCCTTCAACGACATCGAGCGAGCCGTGGCACAGATCCGCGCCGCGGGAGACGCGCTCGCCTGTGTGGTGCTCGAGCCGGTCGTGAATGCCGCGCCCGACCCCGAATGGCTTGGCACCGTCCGCAATGAGTGCACCCGGAGTGGCGCCCTGCTCATCTTCGACGAGATCAAGACGGCATTCCGGGTGTCACTGGGCGGCGCGGCGGCACGCTGGGGCGGCGACCCCGACCTGCTGGTCCTCGGCAAAGCGATCGGTAACGGGTTTCCCATTGCCGCCGTCGGCGGACGGTCCGGCCTGATGGATCAGGTGGATCGAACCTGGATCTCTTCGACCATGGCGACCGAATTCGTCTCCTTCGCCGCGGCTCGGGCCACCCTCGAGGTGATGAAAAACCAGAATGTCGTCGGCCATCTGGCGGAACGCGGCAACCGCCTGCTTGCCGGTCTGGAGAGCCTGGCGCGCCGTTTCCCGGACCAGCTCGCCGGGGTCGCCGGGATCCCGGAGATGTGTCACCTCACCTTTCATAACCCGGCCGACGGGATGGCCCTGGCGCGCGCCTGCGCCAGGCGGGGGCTGCTGTTCAAGCGGACTGCCTATAACTTCGTCTCCCTGGCTCACCAGGATGCCGACGTGGACACCGGTCTTCAGGTATTGGCGGACGCCTGCGAGGAGCTGCGCTCCTGATGCTGATCGACGTCCATGCCCACTTCCATCATCCCGCCGGCCCCCGCGCCGACTGGGCCGAGCGGAACGACAGCCGGCTCCGGGCCGGCGAGCGCATCGGGATCACATCCCACGTCGCGTCCATCCTGGGAAGCTGGGGGCGAACCTCACCCACCTACCTCCCCTCGCCCAAAGACGTCACCGTCGGCAACAACATGCTGCTCGAGCTCTGTCGAGCCCGGCCCGGCCTGATTCACGGATACGCCTGCGTCAATCCCAACTACACCGAGCACGCCCTCGCCGAAATCGAGCGGTGCCTTGCGGCGGGAATGATCGGCATCAAGCTTGCCGCCAGCCGCCGGGCCGATGATCCGCTGCTCGATCCCATCGCCGAAGCGGCCGGCCGGCATCGAGTTCCCATCCTTCATCACATCTGGCAGCACCGCCGCCGCGAGTGGCCTGGTCAGGAAGCGTCGGATGCCGTCGAGCTCGCGACCCTCGCCAGGCGGCACTCCGAAGTCCCCCTGATCCTGGCGCACATCGGGGGCGGCGGCGACTGGTTGCATTCGCTGGTGGCGATCCGCTCGGTCTCCAACATCTTCGTCGATCTGTCGGGCAGCGGTGTCGATGCGGGGATGCTCGAGGCCTGCATCGAGTCGGTCGGCGTGGACCGGCTGCTCTGGGGGTGCGACATCACGATGGACACCGGCTGGGCCAAGCTGCGATACCTGGAGCGGATCCTTCCCGCCGAGGCGTATGAAGCGGTGCGGTGGAAGAACGCGGCCGGGATCTTTCCCGCCGGACGGTTCCGGAGCTGACGATGCGCGTCGATGTCAACGCCTTTCTCGGACACTATCCCTTCCGGCGAATCACCGGCGGGTCGCCGCCTGCCCTGCTCGAGGCGATGGACCGGGTCGGCACCGATCAGGCGTGGATTTCGAATCTCCCCGCGATCTTCTGGAAAGACCCGTCCGCCGGAAACGCGGTGCTCTATCAATGGGCCGAGCAGGAAGCCCGGTTCCGTCCAGTTCCCGCCGTGCATCCGGGCCTGCCGGAATGGGGTCGGGTGTTGCGGGAGGCCGCCGAGCGCGGTGCACCCGCGGTGCGAGCCGACCCTGCGTTCTACGGTCTGGATCCGGCCGGCAGCGAGATGCGCGCGCTCGCCACCGCGTCAGCCGCCGCGGGATTGCCCCTTCTGCTGACCGTCCGACTGGAAGATGGACGGCAACGCCACCCCAACGACCCCGCCCCGGATCTCGATCCGGCGAGCCTGCGAGCCCTGCTTCGTGCCCAGGGAACGGCACGGTTCATCGTCACCCAGGCCGATCGCGAGCTGATCGAGCAGGTCCATTTCGGCTCGACGCCGGAGGAGGCTCGCCGGGTGTTGTGGGATATCAGCTGGGTATGGGGCCCGCCGGAGGATCACCTGGAATTGCTGCTGGGAACCGTTGGCATCGAGCGGTTCACCTTCGGAACCGGAATGCCGCTCCGACTTCCCGAAACCAGTCTCGCCAAGCTCGATCTGCTGGCGCTGTCCGCCGAGGATCGCGACCGCCTCGAGCACGGCAACCTGGCCGGATTCCTCAACCCGGCCTGACCCGGCATTCGTTCCCCGCTACCTGAGCCAGTCGTCGAGGTGACGCCGGACAAAGGTGTCGTCGGCGAGATGCGGATAACTCGCGCACACCCGATCGATCTCCCGGGCCTGCCCGGGCGAGAGCTCCTCATCGGGGTCGAGGCACCACCGGCCCCTGAGCAGCCCCTGGCGACGCAGGATCTCGTGGATTCCCGGAATACAGCCGCGAAACCGGTTTGCCACGTCGAAGATCGCCCCGTTGGCGTCGGTGATCTGGCCTGCAAGTCCGAGGAGCCCCGCCGGAGCCCGGCCACCCAGCCTGCTTCCCCTTACCAGGTGATGGGTCCGTTTGAGCAGGGCCACCGCCTGACTGGTCCAGTACGCCCAGTGACCCAGCAGGCCCCCGACCATTCGGATCCGTCGAGCCCGCCGCTGGTCCGGCCGCTGGGCCGGAAACACCGTCAGGAGATCCACCACGATGTTGTCGTCGTTGCCGGTGTAGAGCGCGATCTCGCCCTCCCGCCCCGCATCGGCGACCGCGCGGATCACATCCAGGGTCGCGTAGCGATTGAATGGCGCGATCTTGATCGCCACCACGCTCGGCAGCGCGACGAATCGCCGCCAGAACCGATAGCCGAGCCGGCGCCCCCCGACCGCCGGCTGGAGATAGAACCCCATCAGCGGGATCTCCCGTCCCACCACCCGGGCGTGCTCGATCAACGCCGGGTCGGACGCCTTCGGCAATGCGCCGAGTCCGAGCAAGCCGACGTGATAGCCCAGCTCCCGCGCCAGCCGCGCCTCTTTCACCGCCTGGGACGTGGGGCCCATGATGCCCGCGATGAGCACCGGGGCCTGGCGCCCGGGGTAGCGCTGCCGCTGCTCCCGCACCGTTTCCGCGGCCAGTGCCAGAACCGGCCCGAGCAGGCCGTGCCGGGGGTTCCGGATCGCGAACTGGGTAGTGTGCACCCCGACCGCGATGCCGCCTGCGCCGGCATCGAGATAGTAGCGGGTTAGGGCGCGCTGCCGTCGCTCGTCCAGCTTCCGCGCCGCGGTCAGCGCGAGCGGGTGGGCCGGGATGACCATGCCGCGGGAGAGCGCCGCCCGCCAGCTCGCCGGTGTCATGTCGCCTCCCTCAAAACCGGCCGCTCCGTTCCTCGAATCGGGTCGGTTTGCCCAGCGAACGGCCTCCACCCTGGGCCCACGCCGCGACCCGGTCCAGCATCTCCCCGATATCGACCGCCGGCACGCCGAACCGCGCTTCCATGCGTTGCGCGTTGCTGAGCAGCGCGGTCTCCGATTCCCTGCCCTCGAATCGCACCACCTGGTCCAGCCGCCGCCCCAGCTCCGTCGCCAGCCAGCGAACCCGGTACGCGGGGCGCCCGGTCAGGTTCACGGTGAAAGCAGGGACCGCGCACTGTTCCAGGGCCCGAAGTGCAACCGCATTGGCGTCACGCTGCCAGATGAGGTTCACCTTGCCCATGCCGACGTCCACTGGGAGGCCGGCCAGCACGCGATCCGCCAGATCGCGGAGGACCCCGTAGCGCGGTTCGATGGCGTAGTTGAGCCGGAGAATGGACATCGGGGTTGCATTGCGCTCCGCGTGGAACTCGAGCACTCGCTCCCGCGCCAGCGCCGACTGGGCATACTCCCCAACCGGTCCCACCGGGTCCGCCTCGCCGGGACCTTCGCTCTCCAGCGGCCAGAACGGATACACGTTGCCGGTCGAGAACGCGACGATCCGGCTTCCCGAAAAACGTTGAGCCACAAGCCCGGGAAGAAAGCCGTTGATCGCCCAGGTCCGCGCTGCGTCCCCGCTGGTCCCGAACTTCTGGCCCGCCATGAAAATCACGTTGGGGCTGTCGGGAAGCCCCGACAACGACCCGGGGTCGAGGAGATCGCACGCCACGGTCTCGATCCCGTCCCGGGCGAGCGAGGCGCGGCCCACCGCATCCCCGAACCGCGAAACCGCGACGATCCGGCGCCGCGCGCCGGCTTCCTCCGAGGCGCGGCGGGCGAGCCGAGCCAGGCTCGGACCCATCTTCCCGCCCGCTCCGAGGATCAGGATGTCGCCCGGGATCCGGGCCATGGCCTCGGTCACCGCCGGCAAGGGCCGGGAGAGCAGCTCGTCGAGGGCGACGTCGTCGGTCATGCGATCCACGGTCGAAGGTTCGCCTGCTATTATTGTCCCGCCATGCAGAAGGTACTTCCCTCGCGATGCTGACGAAGGATGAGCGCGAGCGCCTGCACAGTGCCGCCCGCGGCGGGGATGGCGGCCTAACCCGCTTCCTCGCGACCCTCGACCGCCGCGCCGCGCCGTTGCTGGCCCGGATGCCTCCGGTGCCGTCGGTCAAAGCGCTCCTCTCCCGGGACGGGGGCTGGTGCCCCGAGGATGGGAGCGCGCTCCTGTTCGACCCCTGGAGCCCGGACCGGCACCGCTGTCCCCGCTGCGGCCGGGAATGGTCGGGGGAGCGGCACCACCGCCACTGGGCCCGGGCCCAGCACCTCTGGCTCGCCGAACGCGCGGCCGGACTCGCGCTGCTGGCCGATCTGCGCGACGACCCGGCCCCGGCGGCGCGGGCGGTGGAGCTGCTGGCGGGTTATGAGGAGCGCTATTTCGCCCTCCCCAACCGCGACAACGTCCTGGGTCCCTCCCACCTCTTTTTCTCGACCTATCTCGAGTCGCTCTGGATCAATTCCCTCCTCGCCGCCGCCACCACCCTCCGCGCGGCGGGCCGGCTCCCGGCCGAGCGGGTCGAGGGCATCAACCGCATCGCCGACGAGGCGGCCAACCTGATCGGCGAGTTCAACGAAGGGCTCTCCAACCGGCAGACCTGGCATGCCGCCGCACTCGCCGGCATCGCCGTCTGGTTCGAAGACGCCGAGCTCCTGGCCACCGCGGTCGAATCGCGGAACGGCCTCCTGGGACATCTCGCCGACGGGTTCGGCGCCGACGGGATGTGGTGGGAAGGCGAGAACTACCACCTGTTCGCCCTGCGCGGCCTCCTGCAGGGAATCCGCTGGGCCAACGTGATGGGGTTCGACATGCTGGAGGACCCCGAGGTCCGGGATCATTTTCGCAGCGCCCTCCTTGCTCCGGCCACCTCGGCCCTTCCCGACTTCACTTATCCGGCCCGGCACGATTCCCGATACGGGGTCTCGCTCGCCCACCCCGCGTCCCTCGAGATCTGGGAAATCGGCCGCGTGTTCCTCGGCGAAGACGACGAGCTCGAAGCATGGCTCACCGCGCTGTACCGGGTACCTCATCCTTCGCTCGGCGAGGGCTACGACGCCTGGCTGAACGACGCCGGACTCCCGCCCCCGGAATCCCGCCAGCGCATAGATCTGTCCTGGTGGGTCGCCCCTGCTATTCCGCTGGGTCCGCCCCGCGAGTTGGAATGGAATCCCGGGAGCATCCTCCTTCCCGATCAGGGAGTGGCGGTGCTGCGTCACGAACAGAGCTACGCCAGCCTCGAGTGCGGTCCCGCCGTCCCGGGCCACGGCCATCCCAGCCATCTCCATCTCACCCTGCATGCCGATGGGCTGCACTGGCTTCCCGATCCCGGGACCGGAGCCTATGTCCACGACACCCTGGCGTGGTACCGCTCCGCCCTGGCCCATAACGCGCCGCTCTTCGGCGGCGTGAACGCGGGCGGCGCGGAGGCCTGGTGTGCCGGGTTCGACACGGTACCGCCCTGGGCCTGGGCCCGGGGCCGCGCGGGAGACCTGACCCGCACCGTGATACTGGGACCGGGTCATCTCGTCGACCTGCTCGAGCTCGATTCCGCGGAAGCACGGGAGCTGGTGCTGCCCTGGCACTTCCGGGGCGAGCTCAAACCTCCCGGGGAAGCCGGAAGTGCCGGGGTTCGCACCCTGCAGGTCACCGATCCCGCGGCGCATCGCTCGCTGCAGGTGTTTTTCCTCGCCCCCGGCGCGGACCTGACCCGGGCTCAGGGCCCTGGACTCCCGGGAGAAACCGGAGAGCGCGAGTTCCTTTCCCTCCAGGCCGTGACCCCGCGCGCCGCGTGGCTCACCGTGATCGATCTTGCGCCCTCTGACGATCCGGCGGCGGTGACCGACATCGCGATGGAAGGTGAGACAATCCGGATCAGCACCCGAGGTGGCATCGTGGACATTCGGCGAGGCCCCGAGGGCGTTTCCATTGAGGCGGCAGGCTCGACCACGAAGCTCGGCGGCTTGCGGCCGCGGCCGAAACCTCACCGGCCTCTGTTTCAGGAGAGGCTCGAGCAGGAAGTCGTCGCCGTCGTTCGCAGGATCCCCACGCCGCCCTCGCTCGACGGCAGCCTGGACGGATTCGACCTGTCCGACCCGCTGGTTCTCGACAGCGAGCACCAGTATCGGCGGAGCGAGGAGCCCTACGACCCCGAGCGGTTTTCAGCGGAAGCGTGGATCAACTGGGATGGCGACGCCCTCTACCTCGCGATCCAGGTTCGAAAGCCGGAGCTGATCTTCCGGCCGACGGACGCGCCACCCTTGAACCTCGACAACGAGCCGGAAGACATCAACTCGGATGGGCTGCAGGTATATCTCGCTCAGGAGGGACGCGTCGCGGCGGCGCTCATCGTGCCCCAGGAGAGCGGACCCCTGGCGGTCCGGCCGATCGGAGCCGAAGGGCTCGGCGTCCAGGGAACCTGGTCACCCGATCCCGAGGGCTATACGATCACCGTCAGCCTGGCGCACCCGTTGGTTTCCGGGAGTTGGGCCGACCGACTGCGCTTCGATCTTCTGGTGAACGAAATGCGGGAAGGACGGGTGCGCCGCGCGGGGCAGCTTGCCTGGAGCGGGGGCGAAGGGTGGATCTATCTCCGGGGCGATCGCCAGAACCCGGCCGGGTTCGGCGGCCTGATCCTCGGCTGACCCGCAAGATTCCTTCATCAAGTCATCAAGACGCCTTCACGCGCCGGGCTGCCTTTTTGAGGCGTGTCGTCACCGTCCGCCGAATCGCTCGAAGCGCTGATCAGCGCTTCCCCCCATGCCATCTTCGACCTCGATGTCGAGGGTCGGGTGGTGAATACCTGGAACACCGCTGCCGCCCGGATGCTCGGGTGGACCCCGGAAGAGGTCGTGGGCAAGGTGCTTCCGTACGTGCCGGAGGGATCCTTCCCGGAGTTCCGCCAGACTCTGGCGCGAGTCTTCGCAGGTGAAACGATCACCGGGATCGAGACGACCCGCCGCCGCAAGGACGGCACCCCCATCGAGGTCTCAATCGCGGCCGCGCCGATCCGGAACGGAAGTCCCGGAATCGACCGGATCATGTGCATCGTGGAGGACATCACCGCGCGCAAGGCCCAGGCGCTCCAGCTTGCCCGACTCGGCATGGCGATCGAGCAGTCCGATGTCATCACCATCTTCACCGACGCCCGCGGAATCATTCTCTACGTCAATCCGGCCTTTGTCCGGGCCACCGGGTACACCGAGCAGGAGGCGGTCGGAAAAAACCCCCGCTTCCTGAAGAGCGGATTGCAGCAACGCGATTTCTACGAAGGGCTCTGGGACAAGCTGGCACAGGGACAGATCTGGCGGGGCCGGATCCGGAATCGCCGGAAAGACGGGACGCTCTACACCGCCGGAGCGAGTATCTCGCCGGTGCGCGACGGGGAAGGGCGGCTCATCGGATACATCGGATTGCAGCGCGACATCACTCACCAGGTCGAGCGGGAGGACCAGCTCCGCCAGGCTCAGAAAATGGACGCGCTGGGTCAGCTCACCTGCGGCATCGCCCACGATTTCAACAACCTGCTCACCGTCATGATGGCGAACGCGGAGCTGCTGGGTCAGGATCTGCCCGAGCTCTCGGTCGAGTCAGCGAGCGGCCTCCGGGACATCATGGACGCCGCCCGGCGCGGCGAAGCAATGGTTCGCCGGCTCCTGGCATTGAGCCGCCAGGAAGGGCTGCAGCCTGCCCCTTTGTCTCTCGAAACCTATGTCGACGATTTCCAGCGCACCCTGCGACGCGTGCTCCCATCGACCATCGAAATCGAAATGGAGGTCCAGCGGCCCCTGCCATGGATCTGGGCCGATCGTGGCGCAGTGGAGCAGATGCTACTGAATCTCGCGACCAACGCCCGTGACGCGATGCCGCACGGCGGCCGCCTGGGTATCCGGGTGACTCAGGTGGATCCCGTCACCGTTGCGGTCCAGATCCGCGACACCGGAGCCGGAATGGACGAGGAAACCCGGCGCCGGGCATTCGAGCCGTTCTTCACCACCAAGCCACCCGGAAAGGGCACCGGTCTGGGCCTGTCCATGGTGTATGGCCTGATGCACCAGCATCGGGGCAGTGTGATCCTGGAGAGCAATCCGGGCCAGGGCACTTCGGTGAAGCTGCTCTTTCCGGTAGAAACCGCGTCCGCCAGACCGGTCGAGTCGAAGGAGACTGTGCAGATCACCGGCGGGAAGGAGCGCATCCTGCTCGTGGAGGACGATGAGTCGGTCCGCCGGATCGGCTCCCGGATGCTCCGGCGCCTGGGTTACCTGGTCACCGAGGCATCCGACGGTCTTGCTGCCCTGGCAGTGCTGGAGCAGGAGCCCGGCGATTTCGACCTCATTGTGTCCGACCGGACCATGCCGGGAATGGGAGGAGACGAGCTGGGACTGGAAGTGGCCCGGCGAGGAATCAGGATTCCCTTTCTCCTCACCACCGGCTATGCCGACCAGACCGCGCTTCCGGTCCTGCGAAAACCGTGGAACCGGGAAACCCTCTCGCTCGCGATTCGAAAAACGCTGGAGGACTTCCGGGAATCCGGATAGGTCACGACGGAGACCCCAGCTTGTTGCGCAGCACAAGCACGGTGATGTTGTCGGTCCCTCCCGCATCCAGCGCGTCCTGAAGCAGGGCGCGGGCGGCGGCCTCCGAGGAGGTCAGGCCGTGAAGCCGCTGGGCGATGATCTCGTCCGGAACATGCCGGGTTAGGCCGTCCGTGCAGAGCAGGAAGACGTCCCCGTAGCGGAGATCGCTGCGGGACACCTCCGGCGTCCAGGTGGATCCCCCCAGCGAGCTCGACAGCACATTCGAATACGGGCTCCGGGCGGCCTGTTCCGGGGTCAGCACCCCCGAGGCCAGGAGCTCCTGGGCCATGGTCTGGTCTCGGGTCAGCTGCTCCAGCTCGTCCTGCCGGTATCGGTAGGCCCGGCTGTCCCCGACCTGGAGGAGGTACACGTCGGGCCACACCGCGAGCATCAGCGTGAGCGTGGTCGCCATCCCCTTGCGATCACCGCTTTCATGCGCCTTCCGCGCGACCCGCTGGTGCGCGTTGTCGGCGGCGTTCCGGAGCGACTCGAGGAATCGGTCGGCATTCCCGTGATGGGGTTCCCCGAGCATGCACTCCATCGCGTTGGTCATGTAGCTGGTGACCGCTTCTACCGCCGAGCGGCTCGCGTCTTCACCCCCCGCGTGACCGCCCACTCCGTCGCACACCATGCCGACCGAGGCGATCCGCTGACTGGGCATCTCGAGGAGTTCGGGGTTGGGAAGGCTGGTGACCCGCACCCGCATGGTCTTGTGCAGGGTGGCAACCAGAAAATGATCCTGGTTGTCCTTCCGGACCTTCCCCAGGTTGGTGATCCCGAAGAAATCGAGATCCTCATCCCGTGGTTTCGGTACCGTGGCACCCATTGCCATGGTCGAGACCGGAGTCTTCGACATGCCAGCGAAGTTACCGCGTTCGGGAACCGGGCGGGAGGTTATTGGCTTCGGGCCCGTTTCTCCTTCCGGCATTTGCCGTCCTTGGATCGTCCTGTCCGGGTTGACGCCGGAGGGCTAGCACCCTGCACGAGAATGTGCCAAAATGACAGAAAATGGGGGTATGTTGGTTGCTCAGGAACTACTGTCTGGTGCTTTCTTGTGGGGAATGAGCCCCACGCCGAAGTCACCGAGGTAGCTGACTTTCACCGAAGGCAAGCCAATGGCCTCGAAAATCATCGGGATCGATCTGGGCACCACCAATTCGGTTGTGGCCGTCATGGAGGGTGGAGACCCGGTCGTCATCCCCAACGCTGAAGGCGGAAGGACCACTCCCTCGGTGGTCGCCTTCACCAAAGACGGCGAGCGGCTGGTCGGTCAGGTCGCCAAGCGGCAGGCAGTCACCAATCCCAAACAGACGATCTTCTCCATCAAGCGGTTCATGGGCCGCCGGATAAACGAAATCACCGAGGAATCCAAGCGGGTCCCCTACAAGGTGGACGCCGGCCAGAACGGCCTCGCTTCGGTGGAGATCGGCGGGAAGAAATACACTCCGCCCGAGATTTCCGCGATGATCCTCCAGAAAATGAAACAGACCGCCGAGGACTATCTCGGCTTCACGGTCGAGAAGGCGGTGATCACGGTTCCCGCCTACTTCAACGATGCGCAGCGGCAGGCCACCAAGGACGCCGGCAAGATCGCCGGGCTCGACGTGGTCCGGATCATCAACGAGCCCACCGCTTCGGCGCTCGCCTATGGACTCGACAAGAAGAAGGAAGAGAAGATCGCGGTCTTCGACCTGGGCGGCGGCACCTACGACATCTCGGTCCTCGAGCTCGCCGAGGGCGTGTTCGAAGTCAAGAGCACGAATGGAGACACCCACCTGGGCGGCGACGACTTCGATCAGCGCCTGATCGACTGGCTGGTTACCGAGTTCAAGAAGGATCAGGGCATCGACCTCTCCAAGGATCCGATGGCGCTCCAGCGGCTCAAGGAAGCCGCCGAGAAGGCCAAGATGGAGCTGTCGAGCACCCAGCAGACCGATATCAACCTTCCGTTCATTACCGCGGATCAGTCCGGCCCCAAACACCTCAACATGGCCCTGACCCGGGCCAAGTTCGAGTCGCTGGTGGATGACCTGATCCAGCGCACCATTCCCCCGATGCAGCAGGCCCTCAAGGATGCCGGTCTCGATCCCAAGAGCATCGACGAAGTGATCCTGGTAGGCGGCTCGACCCGGATTCCCAAGGTCCAGCAGATCGTGAAGGAGTACTTCGGGAAGGAGCCCAACAAGTCGGTCAACCCCGATGAGGTCGTGGCGATCGGCGCCGCGATTCAGGGCGGCGTGCTGGCGGGAGAGGTGAAGGACGTGCTCCTGCTCGACGTGACCCCGCTTTCACTCGGCATCGAAACGCTGGGCGGAGTCACCACCGTCCTGATCCAGCGGAACACCACCATTCCGACCAAGAAATCGGAGACCTTCTCGACCGCGGAAGACAACCAGACCACGGTCGAAATTCACGTGCTCCAGGGCGAGCGACAGATGGCGGTCGACAACCGGACCATCGGCAAGTTCCAGCTGACCGGCATTCCGCCAGCACCCCGGGGCATGCCGCAGGTCGAGGTCACCTTCGACATCGATGCCAACGGCATCCTCCACGTGTCTGCCAAGGACAAAGCCTCCGGCAAGGAGCAGAAGATCCGGATCGAGGCGTCAAGCGGACTTTCCGATGCCGAGATCGACAAGATGGTGAAGGCGGCCGAGGCCCACGCCAAGGACGATCAGGAGCGGCGGGATCAGATCGAAGCCCGCAACCAGCTCGATAGCCTGGTCTACCGGGTCGAGAAGGACAGCAAGGAGTGGGTGGATCGCCTGGCGCCCGACGCGAAGAGCCGGCTCGATACCGCCCTCGAAGCCGGCAAGCAGGCCCTCCGGGCCGGCGACGCCGACGGCATCCGCGCCGCGCTGAGCGAGCTCTCAGCCGCGTATTCGGCGGCGGGCTCTTCCCTCTATCAGCAGGCTGGTTCCGCGCAGGGCGGCGGAGCGGAATCCGCCCCGGGAGCGGAGCCGACCGAAGAGAAGCCCAAGGAGGACGTGGTCGAGGCAGACTACGAAATCGTCGATGAGGAGAAGAAGTAGGTGATAGGTGATAGGTGCTAGGTGATAGGTGTTAGGTGATAGGTAGCACCCACCACCTACCACCTACCACCTAGCCTGCGACTCTCCGTCCTGGGCGCATCTTTCTATATTGTGTAGGGAGCGTCCCAGAAACGTTTGACTGAGGTATCTGGATAACATGTCGGTACGCAAACTCAATTGGCTCAAATTCACCGGCCTGATCGGCCTGGCGTTCGCGCTCGGTCTGCTCTTCGCCGGCTTACTCAATCTCCCCGGAAGCTCGCTCGCCCAGAGCGGCAGGGCCGGGGACAGCAGCGCACGGCTCGCCTCGCAGCGGAACGTCAGCAACATCGCTTCGCTGCCCGGCGCCCGGGCCCTGATCGACCTGAGCGACGCGTTTTCGTCGATTGCGGAACACGTGAGACCCAGTGTCGTGTTCATCACCTCGGAGCGGAAGCAGCGGGTGGTGGCTCCCAACGTCCCGCGGGGCTTCGAGCAGTTCTTTCCCCAGCAGCGCAACCGGGAGCCGGTCATTCAGCGCGGCTCGGGATCCGGGTTCATCGTCTCGACGGACGGGTACATCCTGACCAACAACCACGTGGTGGATGGCGCCGAGAAAGTCACGGTCGAGCTGCTCGACCGCCGATCCTTCCCGGCCAAGGTGATCGGAACCGATCCGACCACCGACGTGGCGGTCATCAAGATCGACGCGCGGAACCTGACCGCGGCGAGCCTGGGATCAAGCACGGATACCCGGATTGGCGAATGGGTTCTGGCGATCGGAAACCCGCTGGGCGCGAATCTGACCTTCACGGTCACCCAGGGCATCGTCAGCGCCAAGGGGCGTGGCTTGCCGGGTCTTCCCGGCCGGACCGACCGCAGCATTCAGGATTTCATTCAGACCGATGCGACCATCAACCCCGGGAATTCCGGTGGCCCGCTGGTCAACGTCCGGGGCGAAGTGATCGGCATCAACTCGGCCATCGCGAGCGAGACCGGCTACAGCCAGGGCTATGGCTTCGCGATTCCGATCGATCTTGCCCGTAACGTGATGGATCAGCTGATCAAGACCGGCAAGGTCGAGCGCGCCGCGCTCGGCGTGCTGGTGACCGAAGCGGATGCGGCCGACGCGCAGTACGTGGGAATGCCCGACATTCGCGGGGTCCGGATTTCCCGGTTCTCGAGCGAGAACTCGCCCGCCAAGGCGGCCGGGCTCGAACAGGGCGACATCGTCATTTCAATCGACGGCGAGGCGGTCGAGAGCGTCGCGCAGCTTCAGCAGGTCGTGGGGTTCAAGCACCCGGGCCAGACCGTCCGCGTCGAAGTGGCGCGGAAGGGCGGGATCCGGAAAACCCTTGCGGTGCGGCTCACCACGGTGCCCGCCACCGAGACCGCGGAGGCCGACAGCGATTCCGATCAGCCGGACCGGGAGAACCCGGGTGACACCGCGCCGGCTGCGGCCAGCATTCAGTCGCTGGGCATCAAGGTTTCGGCGGTGACCGCGCAGATCGCCACGGAGCTTCAGCTTCCGAGCGGCGTGCGGGGGCTTCTGGTGCAGGACGTCGATCGTGACGGCCCCTCGGGCGACAAGCTGGTCGGGGTGGAGAGTGGAAGTCCGGACGTGATTCTCAAGGTCGAGGGCCAGCCGGTCCGCACTGAAGCCGAGCTGCGTGCTGCATTGCGGAGCCCGGGTCCGGGCGGCATCGTCACCCTGATCGTGTACAACCCGCAGGGTCAGGAACGGGTGGTGAGGGTGGCGATCAAGTAGGGCGGACCGGCGGCCGGGCGGACCGATCGAGCGAAGGCTGCGGAGAGACTCCGCGGCCTTTTCTCTTTCTGACTGTCCGCCGTTCCGCCTGTCCTTCTGTCGCTAGATTTTCCTGCTGTCACCTCGCGAACGTGGCGGAACTGGCAGACGCGCAGGACTTAGGATCCTGTGGGGCAACCCGTCCGGGTTCGACTCCCGGCGTTCGCATACCACACGTCTCAACTCGCAACTTCCCATTGCGCTTCCCTTCGGGGACGATACCTTGACAAGATGGAATCCGTCATTGGCTTCCTGACCAGCCTCAGCACCTTTCTTTTCCGCACCGCGGCAGTCCTGTTTGTCCTCGTCAATGGCGCCGCCATCGCTGTGTTCGTGGTCACCCGGAGCCGGCGTCTGGTGGATGCCTGGACTCCGCGCCTCGTCACCCTGGACGCGTTTCTGCTTGGCGCCGGTGTCGGGGTCCCGCTCCTCGCGGGACTCGCCAAGTTCGGTATCCGGGCGCTGACCGGGACCACCACCGGAATTCTCTCGATATTTCGGTAGGTGCTGGGTGCTGGGTGCTGGGTGCTGGCACCTACCAGCACCCAGCACCTGGCACCTTCTATATTTCCCCTCATGACAGGCATCACCATCACCACGACTTCCGAGGACAGTGCCTCCAAGGCCCTGCGGGTCACCGTGCCGGTGGAGCGGGTACGGGAGGCCGAGACCAAGGCGGTGCGCCAGTACGCCAGCCGGGCTCGCCTCCCCGGGTTCAGGAAAGGCAAGGCGCCTGAGGCCGTGGTGCGGAAGCGTTTCGTGAATGAGATCCGCCAATGGGTGATCGAGGAGGTGGTACGGGAGGGCTGGGAGGAGGCCCGGACCAGCGAATCCCTGAAGCCGATCGCCGATCCCGCCATCCGGAACCTCAAGTTCGAGGAAGGCCAGCCGGTCGAGTTCGACCTGGTGGTCGAGGTGCGGCCCGAGGTTACCCTGGCCCGGACCGGCGGGTTCCAGTTAACCCGCACGGTCCCGCCGGTGACCGACCCGATGGTCACCGAACAGCTGAACCGGCTCCGGGAACAGCGGGCGAGCTGGCTGCCGGTCGAGGGCGAGAAGCCCGCACCGGGCCACATGGTCCGGGTCGAAGTGGCGCCGATCGAGAACGGGGAGGCCAAGCCGGCCCAGCCGTACTCGATCGTGCTGGGGGAAGGCCAGGCCATCCCGGCGCTCGAGGAGAAGATCATGACCCTGCTCCCGGGCGAGACGGTCGAGACCGAGGTCCGGTTTCCCGAGGATCATCCCGACGCCGAAAAGCGGGGACTCGCGCGGTCAGTGCGGGTTACGCTGCACGAAGTGAAGCGCCAGGAGCTGCCCGCGCTCGACGACGCGTTTGCCCGTGAGGTGGGCGATTTCGAGACCCTCGCGGCGCTGACCGAGGCGGTCCGGGAGGACCTCGCCGCGACCGCGGGCCGGGAAGCCGACGCCGGAGTGCGGGAGCAGCTGGTCGAGCGGCTGGTGGAGGCCAACAACATCGAGGCGCCGCCGTCCATGGTGGACCGGATGCTCCACAACCTCCTGCACGCCTACGAGGTTCCCCACGAGAAGGCCGAGGCGTTCTACCAGGAGTTCCGGCCCATCGCGACGGCGCAGGTCCGCCGGGAGCTGGTGCTCTCGACCCTCGCGGAGCGGGAGAATCTCCGGGCCACCGAGGCGGACCTCGACGCCCGGATCGCGAAGATCGCCGGGCAGCGGGGCAGCGAGCCCGCCAAGATCTACGCGTCGCTGGAGCAGGCCAAGCGGCTTCCCGAGCTGGAGCGCACCCTCACCGAGGAGAAGGTCTTCGCCTGGCTCCTCGATCAATCCACCACGAGCGAGGCGGGATCGTGACCAGCATGCTTTATCCTCCGTATATCATCGAGCGGTCGAGCCGGGGCGAGCGAACCTACGACATCTTTTCCCGGCTCCTGATGGACCGGATCGTCTTCCTTGGCGCTCCGATCAACGATGACGTCGCGAACATCATCATCGCCCAATTGCTCTTTCTCGACGCCGACAATCCCGAGAAAGACGTGTACATGTACATCAACTCGCCGGGCGGGGTGGTGTCGAGCGGAATGGCGATCTACGACACCATGCAGCACCTCCGCGCCCCGGTGAACACCATCTGCATGGGCATGGCCGCCTCGATGGGCTCCTTCCTCCTCGCGGCCGGCCGCAAGGGCAAGCGGAGCGGGCTGCCCCATGCCCGGATCATGATCCATCAGCCCTCGGGCGGATCGCAGGGCAGCGCATCGGACATCGAGATCCAGGCCCGGGAAATCCTCTATTTGCGCAACAAGATGAACGAGCTGTACGCGTTTCACACCGGCCAGTCGGTCGAGCAGATCGAAAAGGACATGGATCGCGACCGGTACATGAGCGCCGACGAAGCGAAGACCTACGGCATCATCGATCAGGTCTTCGCACCCCATATGGCCCCGGCGAGTCATCCCGAGCTGGTCGCCACTTGACCCTGCCGGGGCCGCTACCCAGCTTTCAGCCGTCTTGATGGTGGCGCGCGGGCGCCGGGTGGGCAGCCATGTCGAATGACAAGCACCTTCGGTGCTCGTTCTGCGGGAAATCCAAGGATTCGGTCCGGAAGTTCATTTCCGGTCCCTCTGTTTATATCTGCAACGAATGCATCACGCTCTGCAACGAGATCCTGGCCGAGGATGAAGAGCGGGAAGTCGTCGACAACATCACCCAGGTCCCCACCCCGTCGGAAATCAAGGAAGTCCTCGACCAGTACGTGATCGGCCAGGAGCGCGCCAAACGAACCCTGGCCGTCGCCGTCTATAACCACTACAAACGGATCAATTCGGCCAACGGGCGGGACGCCGGCGGGGTCGAGCTCGACAAGTCGAACATTCTGCTGCTCGGTCCCACCGGGGTGGGCAAGACCCTGCTGGCCCAGACCCTGGCCCGGATCCTGGACGTCCCCTTCACCATCGCCGACGCGACCACGCTGACGGAAGCGGGTTATGTGGGCGAGGACGTCGAGAACATCCTGGTGCGCCTGCTCCAGGCCGGCGAGTTCAACGTCTCGGAATGCGAGCGCGGGATCGTCTATATCGACGAGATCGACAAGATCGCACGGAAGTCGGAGAACCCGAGCATCACCCGGGATGTCTCGGGCGAAGGGGTGCAGCAGGCCCTCCTCAAGATCCTGGAGGGCACCGTCGCCTCGGTCCCCCCCAGGGCGGCCGCAAGCACCCCCAGCAGGAATACATCCAGATCAACACCAAGGACATCCTGTTCATCTGCGGCGGGGCCTTCGACGGGCTCGACAAGATCATCGAGGGCCGGTTGGGCCGGCAGCAGATCGGGTTCTCCGACGCGGGAAACCGGGCCGGGGCCGAGCCGGACAAGAAGAACCCGTTCGGTAACGCCGAGCCCGACGACCTGCTGCGATACGGAATGATCCCCGAGCTGGTGGGCCGGCTGCCAGTGGTGGTGCCGCTCGAATCGCTCGACGAGGAGTCGCTGGTCCGGATCCTGGTCGAGCCCAAGAACGCCATCACCAAGCAGTACCAGAAGCTCTTCGAGCTGGAATCGGTGGGCCTCACCTTCGACCCCGAGGCGCTCCGCGCGGTGGCCCACAAGGCCATCAAGCGCTCCACCGGAGCGCGCGGGCTCCGCGCGATCCTGGAAACGGTGATGACCGACCTGATGTTCGAGCTGCCGTCCCGGGACGATGTCCGGGAAGTGGTGGTGACGGCGGAGTGCATCACCGAGGGGAAAGTGCCGATCGTGGTGACCGAGCGTCCCCGCCAGATCAAGGAAGCGTGATTCCTCCGCTGCCCCTCAGCTTCGTGGGCAGCTTTCCCGATCCTCGCCACTCGCTCGAACCACCCGCCCCCGAGCTGGTCCTGGTGGGACGGTCCAACGTGGGAAAATCGAGTTTGCTCAACGCGCTGGCGGGCCGTCGCCAGCTGGCCAGGGTGAGCGGAACGCCGGGCAAGACCACTCTCCTCAACGTGTACCGGATGCCGTCCGGCTACCTGCTGGATCTCCCGGGTTATGGGTGGGCCCGCGCGTCCAAAGGTGACCGGACCGCGTTTCGCCATCTGGTGGACGGGGTGATCGGCGAACGTCCTGGTCTCACCGGAGTGGTCTGGCTGCTCGACATCCGTCACCCGCCTTCTCCGGACGATCTCGAGATGCAGGACCTCCTCATGAAGAAGGAACGGCCCGCTCTGGTCGTGCTTACCAAGGCCGACAAGCTGACCCGGGCCGAGCGAGTGACCGCCACCGGCAAACGGGCTCTGGAGCTGGGACTCGAGGCGGAGCACCTGCTCGCCACCAGCAGCACGACTGGGCTCGGTATCGAAGAGCTTCGGTCAAGCATGATGGCCGCGCTGGCGAAAAAACCCTCCGCAGCGTAGTCTATTAGCCTCCTTTCACCTCCCAGGAGACGAACCATGATGGGTCGTCGTCTCGCGTTATGTGTTCTCCCGGTCGCGGTGTTCGCCTGCAGCCCGCCGGCATCGCAAGCAGGCCGCTGCCCCGGCGGTCGATTCCACCGCGGTGCGAAACGCGGTGAGCGACTTTCTGGCGCGTTACGTCGCGGCCGATACGTCGAACAGCGTGGCGGCCATCGTGGCCATGTACAATGACAGTGTCCGGGTCGACGTGCGAGGTGCACCGGTGCTGATGGGCCGGGGGGCGGTGCAGGCGTTTCTCGAGCCGGTATTCAAGACGGTCCGGTACACCTCGATGTCGTTCATGCCGGACATGACGATCCCGGTCACCAGCGACTTGGCCTATCAGAATGGCAGCTACACCGAAGGGTCCACCGCCGGTGGCAAGAAGATGATGGACTTCGGTCGGTATGCGATGGGTGTAGCCAGGGGGACCGATGGGCAGTGGCGGATCACCTACCTGATGGCGTTCTCGGATTCCATCGTTCCCGTGAAGAAGTGAGGAGACTCATCATGCGATTCGTCACATTCGCTACGCTCGCGGGACTCGCGCTGGCCTGCACCCCGAAGGACAACTCGATGGCCGGCGGCGCGATGGCCGTGGACAGCGCCGCGGTCATGGCCGGTACCGACTCGCTGCGCTCCTCGTACTCCCGGCTCCAGCTGGCGGGTGACGCCGCGGGCCTTGCGCAGCTCTTCACCGAAGACGCCACCCTCGACGTGTACGGCATGCCCCGCGCCAAGGGGCGGGCCGCGATCCAGGCGGGGCTCGGCGCCGATCCGCGGAAGTTTTCCGCCTCGGACATCATGCCGATCGCGACCTTCCCGATCAGCAACGAGGCGGCGAGCCAGATCGGGACCTACCACGACATGTTCGATTTGAACGGGACGATGACCCACGAGTGGGGGCGTTACGTGGTGGGGATCGACAAGGGGACCGACGGGAAGTGGCGGCTGGGTTATCTGATGGCCTTCCCCGACTCGACCAAGGTGGAGAAGAAATAACAGCGATCTCAGCCCGCGGGGCCGGCCGGCACTCGCAGCACGTCCTCCAGCGGCCCCGCGTTTCCCAGCCCGATCAACCGCAGCGCGTGATTGATCTCCCGCCGGATCCGGGGCCAGCTTACCCGGATCCGGGCCGCTTCGGGCCGGAGCCACTCGCACTGATCATGCTCCTCGCTCAGCCGGACTTCCCCGTTAGACGGCACGAAGGCCACGAACACCGGCACCAGCACGACCTCGTTGGTGCTGTGACGGTAGAACGATTCCACCCGGCTCAGGTTGTAGAGCCGCTCGGCACGTAACCCGGTCTCCTCGGTGAGCTCGCGGAGCGCGGTGTCGACCGGGGTCTCGCCGGGATCGATATGAGCATGAACCGCTTCCCACGAACCGGGTGAGCGCCCTTTCCCGCTCCTACGGAGACAAAGGACTTCGAGATGGTCGCCCTGGCCGCGGAAGACCAGCACGTCCACATAGGCCAACGAGGGCAGGACCGGCGGGGCGGAGGGATCTTATCACAATATGAGGAACTAGCCCGACCGCTCCGACCCTCCGGCGACTCGCCGACTCTCCGACCGCCCGGTTAGTTTCAAAGCTCCCCAAAATCCAGAGGCGTCCATGCGTGCCTTTCGTAGCAGCGCGGTCGCGTTATGCGTGGCCATGTCCACCATGACTCCCCTCCGGCTGGTGGCGCAGCACGGCGCGGATGCATCGGTCGGGCTTCGCCTCAGCACCCTGGGTTACGGGCTCGAGGGCGCCAAGCTTCTGACCAGTCACCTGGGGCTGCGAGCCGGATTCAACTACTTCAAGATCAGCGACAGCCGCACCGAAAGCGATATCGCGTTCGATGCCCACCTCAAGATGACGGCGGTTTCGCTGCTGGCCGATTTCTTCCCGGCACGGGAGGGGCAGCTTCCACCTGAGCGGAGGCCTGATCACCAACCCGGTGGACCTCAAGGGAACCGGAGTCCCCACCGAGTCAGGCACCTTCGATATCAACAACCACACCTACACTTCCAGCGAAGTGGGCACCCTGTCCGGCCGAATCAAGTGGCCGGGCCTCTCTCCCTACCTCGGGTTTGGATTCGGGACCCCGGCCGCCGAGCATCGGGCCATCAAGTTCGTCTTCGACGTTGGCGCCGCGCTCGGACGGGGGAAGGTCAGCCTCGAGCGCACCGGCGCCGCGAACAACCCCCAGCTTCGTTCCGATCTGGACGCCGAGATCGCCAATATCCAGGATGACGTCCACAAGGTACCGTTGTATCCGGTGCTGTCGTTCGGGTTGGTGTATCGGTTCTAATGGAGGATTTGGAGACCGCTCCGACCTTGTCTCATGGGTGGGCCCGTCGGCTCAGCACGTTCTCCAGCCGGGCGGCAAGCGCCTTGGCCCGAAACGGCTTGGTGAGAAAATCATCGGCGCCCAGCTCGAGGACCCGGACCTCGTTGTCCTCGTCCCCCTTGGCGGTCAGCACGATGATGGGGAGCTGCCGGGTGGACTGCCGCGAACGGAGCTGGGACAGCACCGAATACCCGTCCACGCCGGGCAGGTTGAGATCCAGAATCACGATGTCGGGGCCGTGGCGGTCCACCTCGTCCAGCGCCTCGGCGCCATCCCGGGCCTCCACCACGGTGTATCCCTGGCGCTCCAGCAGGTCGCGCATCACCCGGCGGAGCTGGTCCTCGTCGTCCACCAGCAGCACCAGCGCGCCTTTGCGGGTGATCTCGGTCCGGGGCGGCGGCAGATCGTCCAGCAGCTCGAAGGCGGGTGAGAACTCCAGCAAGGACGCGGCCCGGATTTCGGCGGGCGTCGGGGTGGGGGCGGCGACGGTCACATGGATCGCGGGCGGGGCTCCGTCGCCGGCGTCCATAACCCGCGCCGGCGCCGCCCCGGGTTGCCTGCTGCCGTTCTTTCCACTGCCGTCCGATCCTCCCGCTCAGTCCTCTTCGCGAGGCGGCTCGGTGACCCGGAGGAGCTCCTCGATCGAGGTTTCCCCACTGACCACGTGGCGAAGGCCGCTCTCGAACAGGCCTTTCATGCCGTCGGCGCGCGCGGTGGAGGCGATCTGGTCGGCGGTGGTGCCTTTCGAGATCAGCCGTTCGAGCTCCTGGGTCATCACCAGGATCTCGAGAATGGCGAAGCGGCCGCGATAGCCGGTCATCGCGCACTCGCCGCACCCGACCCCCTGGAACAGCCGCTCCTGCACCCCCAGCGGGAGGAACTTCTTGACCCGCTCGGGGATCGGATCGGTCTGTTTGGTCTTGCAATGGGGACAGAGCCGCCGGAGCAGCCGCTGCGCGACGACCCCCCGCAGGGCCGAGCCGACCTTGTACGCCTCCATCCCCATGTCGACCAGACGGGTGATCGTGTTGGGCGCGTCGTTGGTGTGGAGGGTCGAGAGCACCAGGTGCCCGGTGAGCGAGGCCTGGATCGCGATCTGGGCGGTTTCCATGTCGCGGATCTCGCCGACCAGCACCACATCGGGGTCCTGCCGCAGGATGGACCGAAGCGCGGTGGCGAAGGTGAGCCCGGCCTTCTCGTGGACCTGGACCTGCACGATGTTGGCGCCCAGCCGGTACTCGACCGGATCCTCCACCGTGACGATGTTCACCCCTTCGCCCTGGACCTGGCGGAGCGCCGCGTACAGCGTGGTGGTCTTGCCCGAGCCGGTCGGCCCGGTCACCAGGAGGATGCCTTCCTTGTTGGCCAGCAGCTGGGTGACGGTGCGGCGCTCTTCCTCGAGGAATCCCAGCGCCTCGAGCGTGAGCACCGTGGACTTGGTATTGAGGATCCGGATGACGGCCTTTTCACCCAGCGACGCCGGCAGGGTAGAGACCCGCAGGTCCACCGGATTGCCGTTCACCGCGACCCGGCAGCGGCCGTCCTGGGGACGCAGCCGGTCGGCGATGTCCATCCCCGACATGATCTTGATCCGGGAGATCAGGGGGATTCCGGCCGAGCGGGGAATCCGCATCACCTGGCGTAACACGCCGTCGATCCGGTACCGCACCGCCACGCCGCCCTCGGCGGGCTCGATGTGAATGTCGCTGGCCCGCGAGGTGATCCCGTCGGCGATCAGGGTGTCCACCAGCTTGATGATGGGACGGGCCTGGGCCTCTTCCGCGCTGGCCCGGTACTCGTCCGGCTCGTCCACGATCTGGGTGACTTCGGCGTCTTCGGCGAGGCCGTCGAGGAGCTTCGAGACCACGTCGTCGGGCCGGTAGATCTCGTCGAGCTTCTCCCGGATCTTCGACGGCGAGAGCGAGCACCATCCGGACTTCCCGCCCGGTCGCGAACGCCAGCATTTTCTCGGCGTCGATGTCGAACGGATTCGCGGTGGCCACTTCGAGGAACGAATCGGTGGTCCGGAGGGGAAGGACCTGGTACTTGCGGGCGACCTGCTCGGGCACGGTTTCGACCACCCGGGTGTCCATCCGGGTCAGGTCGGCGATCGGAATGCGAAACCGGGAGGCGACCGCCTCAAGAATGCTGATCATCGGGGACCAGGCGTCGCTCGACCAGGGCCTCCCACAGTGAACCGTGATCGTTGACCTCGCGCCGAAGCGCAGCCAGTTCCCTCGGGGACCATCGAGGAGACCGTCGCCAGCAGCCATTCGTCGGAGAACGCCATGTCGAAAGGAAAGCTAATTGGGCGGACAGGCGGACAGGCGGACAGGCGGACAGGCGGACAGGCGGACAGAAATGGTACGTCATCCGCGAAAACGATCACGGCGCATCGCGGTCTGGTGGCAATTCTGATCGGGTGCAGCCCTATGAGCGATTCAAGGCGTGGCATGCCTGTCATGCCCTAGCCTTGAGTACCTATCGCATCACCCGCCGATGGCCCGACCAGGAACGCTATGGCTTGGTATCACAGGCAAGGCGGGCAGCTTTTTCGGCCGCCGCAAACATCGTAGAAGGTTCCGCAAAACGGGGAGCCCGCGAATTCCGGCGTTTTCTCGACAGCGCTCTCGGGTCGCTGGCCGAACTGAGTTACGTGTTTCGACTCGCGACAGACATCGGCATCCTTACAGGGGCAGAGTTGGAAGAGCTGAATCAGGTTCGCGACCATGCCGCCAAGCTCACCTGGGGACTCTATGACCGAATCCGGAAGGCTGCTTCATAGACAGGCGGACAGGCGGACGGGCGGATGGGCGGACAGAAATGCCGGACGTTTCGCTTCGTCGCCTCACCGCTTTCCACCTTTCCGCCTTTCCGCCTTTCCGCCTGTTCCGCCTGTCCGCCTGTCCGCCTGTCCGCCTGTCCGCCTTACAGAATCGGCCACCACTCCGGGCTGATGTCCACGGTGAGACGCAGTTTCGCGCCTTCCCCAGCGACGTTGCGGAGCGGCCGGGCGAGCTCGAAACGCAACAAGCCCTGGATCAGCTCCGCTGCGATGCCTGCCACCGGCCGGGCTCCATTGCTGCTCCCCCAGGGAAGGCCATCGATCGCGCCGCCCGCCCACCCGACCCCGAAGAGCGGGGCGAGAATGGCCCGGTTTCCGGTGTTCGCGAACGGTCCCAGGCCGACCGTCGGCACCGGGACCGGAATCCGCCACTCGAGCAGCATGGTGGCGACCCGCCGGCCGCCGTATCCCCGGAAACGTTCCGAGGGCAGCGTCCCACGGCCACCAATCGCAAAGCTTCGCACCTTGGGCAACCCGGGCGTCG
Organism: uncultured Gemmatimonadales bacterium; assembly: GCA_963841505.1. Classification (GTDB taxonomy): domain Bacteria; phylum Gemmatimonadota; class Gemmatimonadetes; order Gemmatimonadales; family GWC2-71-9; genus JABFSM01. The sequence goes on along the minus strand of CAWJCZ010000008.1, from coordinate 492,764 downwards.
CGAGACCCAGCAGGGTCCGAAGCCGCAGGTGTCCGAGGCCGTCTCCGAGCGGGACGCTGCCGTCGGACCGGACGGTCAGCCGGAGATACTCGCTCGCGCCCGCGCCGGCCTCGACGCCGAAGGTCGCCTTGAGATCGGACCGATCGAGGGCTCCCCGGCTCCGCAGGGTGAGGCCGCCCCGGGCCAGCCAGTAGGAGCCGCTCCCGAGCTCCGGGTTAGGCTGGTACTCCCGGCGGATCGGATGGGCGGCGGTCTCGACCGAGCGTGGTCCGCTCGAACCGGCTGGCCAGGTCGAAGGTCCACCGGGGACCGAGCCGGCGCTGGTATCCCGCACCGATCTCCTCGCCCAGCAGGTAGCTGCCGAGGTCAATGCCCGATTCCTGGGCGAGAAACGAATTGACCACCCCGCTCACCACCGGTTCATCGCCGATGTCGCGAATGGTCCGGCGGGCTTCCAGACTCCACACGTTGCTTCCGCGGGTCAGGCCCCCTCCCAGACTCGCGGTGACCCGGTGATCGGAGAGACCGTACCCGATCGATCCGCGACTCTCCCAGCCACCGTCGAATCGCATCCCCAGGGCGAATCCCACCGCGAGTCCCTGGACCCGGTTGACCCGGGCAAGCTCGGACAGCGCCGGCGTCCCGAGCCGGCCCCGGGGAAGCCCTTCGAGCACCTGGAGCGCCATGAGGGATTGGGCCCGGGTCTTGAGCTCGTCGAATTCCCTGCGGTCGAATGGCTCCGCCGCTTCCGCCGCGGCCCGGAGCGAGCGTGGCCCATTGTCCGGTATCCCGGCCCGCGGTCACCATCCCTCCGAATTCGGGGGCGCTCGCGCAGGTACTCCGGAAAGGGAGACTCGAAGTCGTAGTCGCCGATTTCCCAGCGACTCCGGATGATGGTGCGGATCGGGTAATCGAAGAGCGGCCGGCCGGCGCCGGATTTCGATCCGCTGGGACCAGGGCAGCCACCATTTCCCTTCGAACAACGATTGCTCGAGCAGGACGCTGATGTCTTCCACTTCGGGCTGGCGGTAGGCGGCCGGCGTGAAGCTGAACTCGAAGCGCACCAGAGCCGCGCTGCTGCGCTCGAGGTACATGGTGCCCACGACCAGCGGCCGAGCCCTGTTCCGGGGGCGCACCTGGACCGCGAGCACGCTGAGCGGCCCGCCCGCACCGGTGCGGATGGTGAGGGTATCGAAGATGGCGTAGTCGTAGTCGGCCAGGCCTTCGATCGAGAGCGGGTGGACCGCGTCGCGGACCTCGTCCCCCTCCCCGATCCGGATCCGGGGCCCGAAATTGTTCATCACGATGCCGAGGTGATCGCGGTGATAGTTCACCTCGATCGGGAGGTAGGGCTGGCTCCGCCATGACACGATGCGCTGCTTGCCGACATCGGGCGCGTGCCAATAGACTTGGACGTTCAGCTCGTCGGCCTTCGCGATCCGGGGTGGATCGGGAAATCCCGGCCCGGTCTGCACCAGGTAGAACACGAACCCATGAGCGCGACTTTGATAGGAGACGAGTCCCGAATCGGGCGAGCTGGCTTCCCGCACCAGGATCGCCCGGCGGATGAGCTGAGCGACCTCGGCGTCGTTCCAGTTCTGGGCAGCGACCGCTCCCGGCAAGACCGCCAGGAGCAGGCCTCCCACGAGAGCGGCGATCGGACGCGAGCGATGCGGCATCGGCAGTGCTCTCAATAAGCCGGGACATGTGGCGCGGAGCAAGCGCCATCCTGCTGCTGGCGGGCTGCGGCGGCCCCTCCTCGGCCGGCAAGCCTCCGTCTCCCCAGACTGCCCAAAGGGCCCCTGCCCCTTGCCCAGGTCTATGTGCTGGAAGCCGCGGGCATCCTGCCCGACGATACCACCGTCACCGTCCCGCGCGGAGCACGCCGAGTCGTCGTGCTGCGCCGATCGGCTCCCGATTTCGGATTGTTCGCGCGGATGGAATTCGCCGATTCGACCTTGGCCGGGCCGCCGGGAGACAGCGTCCGCATCGCGATTCATCCGACCCCGGGCGAGTATGGACTCGAGCTGGAAGTCACCGGTGCGCTGCACGGCGAGGTGACCCTGATCTTCAGCTATGGCTCGCATTTCCTCGCGCCGGCGGGCGCGCGCGAGCGCTACGGAAGCGATCTGGTCTTCGAGCAGGCGCTCTGGGTCGGTCGGGTGGAGGACGGCCAGGTCTCCTTCCTGCCAACCTCCCGCCCGGGTACCGACATGGTCAGCGCGCCGATCACCGCGCCGGGACGGTACCTGGTCGCCGCGCCGCGTTAGGCCCCGAAACGGTAGGGCCTGCCCGCCCGCGCCAGCAGGTCCAGCACCAGTCGGACCGGCAATCCCATCACCGAGAAGAAATCCCCCTCGATCCGCTCCACCAGCGCCGCGCCGTATCCCTGGATCCCGTAGGAACCGGCTTTGTCGAGCGGCTCTCCGGTGGCCACGTACTCGCGGAGCGTCGCCTGGTCGGCGGGCCGGAAGAAGACCGCGGAGGTATCGGAGGCCTCGTACTCCACCCCATCGGCAATCAGGCAGATGGCGGTAATGACGTCATGCCGGCGACCCGCCAGCCGGCTGAGCATCCGCACCGCGTCTTCGGGATCGGCCGGCTTCTCGAGCACTTCGTCCTCGACCACCACAATCGTATCAGCACCCAGCACCCAGCGACCAGGAACCGCCCTTGCCTTGTCCCGGGCCAGCCGCTGGGCGTAGACCGCGGGTTTCTCGCGAGGGAGTCTGATCTCCTGGACCTCGGCCGGCTTCACGACGTGGGGAATCCCCAGCATCGTCAGCAGCTGGCTCCGCCGGGGAGACTGGGAGGCCAGGACCAGAGGATGCTGGCTCACGCGGTTCGCTCGAGCACCAGCGTCACCGGGCCATCGTTCAGGATCTCCACCTCCATCATCGCCCCGAACTCGCCGGTCGCGACCTCGAGTCCGCTGCGGCGGAGCGCATCGCAGAACAGCTCATAAAGGGGGATGGCGACGTCGGGCCGTGCCGCGTCAATGAAGGAAGGCCGCCGTCCCTTGGAGGCATCGCCGTACAGCGTGAATTGGCTGACGACGAGCACCCCGCCGCCCACTTCTTCGAGAGAGAGATTCATCTTCCCCTCGGGATCCCCCATCACCCGGAGGCCGGTTATTTTTTCCGCCATCCAGCGCACCTGATCGGCCGAGTCGTTGTGCGCGAAGCCCACCAGGAGACAGAACCCACGGTCGATCCGACCGACAACGGTGCCGTTGATGCTCACCGAAGCGCGACGCACCCGCTGAAGGACCACTCGCATGGCGACTAACATAGCGGGCGCCGCACTCCTGCTCCTCCTCGGAGCGGGGTCGCTCGCAGCCCAGCACGAGAACATGCCGGGGATGTCGCATCTCGCCGAGATGGCGCCGGGTCCCCTGGGCATTCCCCATACCCGGATGGGCTCGGGGAGCGCCTGGCTGCCCGACGCTTCCGCCATGCGGGCCTACCACTGGATGCCGGGACGCTGGATGCTGATGCTCCACGGGGACGCTGCTCTGCTGTTCGACCGCCAGTTCTCCCCGCGCGGCGCGACCCAGGTCACCAGCCCCAATTGGCTCATGTTCATGGCCATGCGGCCGGTGATGGGTGGCGATGGCCTGTTCCACCTTCATGCCATGGCGAGCGCCGAGCCGCTCACCATCGGCGGGCGGGGGTATCCCCTGCTTCTCCAGAGCGGGGAGACCTGGCGAGGGGAGCCGCTGCACGACCGCCAGCACCCCCACGATCTGTTCGTGGAGCTGGCGGCGATCTATGAGCAACGGGTGAGCAGGAACCTGGGCCTGTCGGTATACGGCGGGCCGGTCGGGGAGCCCGCGCTGGGACCGGTGGCCTATATGCACCGGCCTTCCAGCCAGGGCGATCCACTCGCCAACATCGCGCACCACTGGCAGGACGCGACCCACATCAGCTTCGGGGTGCTTACGGCCGGGGTGTTCACCCGCCACGCCAAGCTCGAGGGGAGCTGGTTCAACGGGCGGGAGCCCGATGAAGACCGCTGGAACCTCGACCTCCGCGTGCCCGATTCGTGGAGCACCCGGCTCACGGTGAACCCGGGCTCTCAGTGGAGCGCGAGTGCGAGCTATGGCTTCCTCAAGAGCCCCGATCTTCGCCATGCCGATGAATCGGAGCGACGCTTCGGCGCTTCCGTCCTCCACGTCCGGCCTCTTTCCGGGGGACGCGAATGGGCCTGGGGGGTGATCTGGGGCGCCAGCCGCCACGATCGCACCACCCACAGCGTTGTAGTCGAATCGAACCTCCACCTGGTCCGCCACAACCTCTTCGGCCGGCTTACCTGGGTGGAAAAGACCGCGGAGGACCTGCAGATCGCCGGGGCCGCACCGGGCACCCGCTTCAGCGTGACCAGTGTGTCAGCGGGTTATGTGCGGGAGCTCGGGCGCTGGCAGGGTGCGACCCTCGGTGCGGGGTTCCAGGGCACTCTCAACCTGGTGCCCGACCGGTTGAAAACGACCTATGGAACCCGGATTCCTCTGGGCCTGGCGCTGTATCTCCGGCTCAGTCCGGCCGTGGTCCACTGACCGGAACCCCAGGGCCGGGGTGCTTCGCTATTCGACGGTGACGGACTTGGCGAGGTTGCGGGGCTGATCCACGTTGCAGCCGCGACGGACTGCGACGTAATAGGCGAGGAGCTGGAGCGGGACGCTCGCGAGCACCGGGCCGAGCAGGGGATGGGTCGGCGGAATGGTAAAGACCGCTTCGGCCCGACCGGCGATCTCGGTGTCGCCTTCGGTGGTGATCGCGATGACCCGGCCACCCCGCGCCTTCACCTCCTCGAGATTGCTCACGATCTTCTCGTGGACGGTGTTGCGGGGCGCGATGAAGACCACCGGCATGTTTTCGTCGATCAGGGCGATCGGCCCGTGCTTCATCTCGGCCGCGGGATAGCCCTCGGCGTGGATGTAGCTGATCTCCTTGAGCTTGAGCGCCCCTTCCAGCGCGACCGGAAAGTTGACGCCGCGGCCCAGGTAGAGCGCGTTATGCGCCTCGGCAAACCGGGCGGCCAGCTCTTCGATCTCGGGGGCGCGATCCAGGATGGCCCGGATCTGGTTGGGCAGCTCCCTGAGCGCCTGGATGAATTCCCGACCCTGAATCACGCTCATGCCGCCGCGCAGCCGACCCAGCTTGAGCGCCACCATGGCGAGCGCGGCGACCTGGCTGCTGAACGCCTTGGTGCTGGCGACCCCGATCTCGGGACCCGCCCGGAGATACAGTCCGCCCTGGACCTCGCGGGCGATGCTCGAGCCCACCACGTTGACGAGGCCGATGGTCGTGGCGCCGCGCTGCCGCGCCTCACGAAGCGCCGCCAGGGTATCGGCGGTTTCGCCCGACTGGGAGATCCCGATGACCAGGGTGTTCTCGTCGATCACCGGATTGCGGTAGCGGAATTCCGAGGCGTATTCGACCTCGCTGGGGATCCGCGCGAACTCCTCGATCAGGTGCTCGCCGATAAGCCCGGCGTGCCAGGAGGTGCCGCACCCGGTGATGATGATCCGGGTGAACCGCTTGAGCTGCTCGTCCGACAGGTTGAGTCCGCGGAGCCGGGCGCTGCCTTCTTCCTCGAGCAGATGCCCCCGCACCGTGTTGGTCATACTCTCGGGCTGCTCGAAGATTTCCTTGAGCATGAAGTGGGGATACCCGCCGCGCTCGATGGTGGCCAGGTCCCATTCGATCTGGTTGACCGGCTTGTCGACGTGAGTTTCGACCAGGTTGCGGATCCGATACCCTCCCCGGGTCAGGATCGCCATCTCGCCGTCGTCGAGATAGACCACACTCCGGGTGTGCTCCAGGATCGCCGAGGCGTCCGAAGCGACGAAGTACTCACCGTCTCCCACGCCGACCAGGAGGGGCGATCCCTTTCGCGCGGCGACCAGGAGATTGGGCTCCTCCGAGCTGATGACCGCGATCCCGTAGGCGCCGGTCACATCGGAGAGCGCCTCGGCGACGGCCTCTTCGAGGTTGCCCTCGTAATAAGCGCCGATCAGATGGGCCAGCACTTCGGTGTCGGTTTCCGAGTGGAACAGGTGACCGCGCTTGGCCAGCGCCTGACGCAGCGCGTTGGCGTTCTCGATGATTCCGTTGTGGATGACGGCGATGCGGCCGCTCTGATCGAGGTGGGGGTGCGCGTTAGGAGTGGTCGGCGCCCCGTGGGTCGCCCAGCGGGTGTGCCCGACTCCGAGCGTCCCCTTGGTGGGGTGCGCTCCGACCTTCTCGACCAGCGCCGCGAGCTTGCCCGCAGCCTTCTGAATCTTGAGTCCAGTCCCGTTGATGATTGCCACACCGGCGGAGTCGTAGCCGCGGTACTCCATACGACGAAGCCCCTCCAGAAGAATTGGAGAAGCCTGTCGGGGACCAACGTAGCCAACGATGCCGCACATGAGTCGAGCTCACTCCTTGATCAGAACAGGGCACGGCATGCGTCGATCAGGGCGTTTGCGTCCGACTCGGTGGGAGCCTCCGCGATCATCCGGATGACCGGTTCGGTCCCGGATGGCCTGAGGTGGACCCATCTGTCCGCCCAGGACAGGCGCAACCCGTCAGTTTGGTCCGCTTTTGCCTCCGGAAACCGGGATTTCAGCTTTGCGTAAACTGGTGGTAAGTCGCTACCACGCTTTACTTTAGCTTTCAAAATCCGGTACTGCGGGGCAGCGGAAACGAGAGTCGATACGGACTGACCCTCCAGTGCCAGGTATTGCAAGATCAAAGCCACCCCCAGGGGGGCGTCCCGCCCGGCATGCAACTCTGGCAGGATGACCCCGCCGTTGCCTTCGCCCCCGATCACGGCGCGCTGATCGAGCATTGCTCTGGCGACGTTTGACTCCCCGACCGGCGCACGGACGAACCTGGCGCCGCCATCCCGGGCCGCATCCTCCACCACGATGCTGGTCGAGAGATTGGCCACCACCACCGCGGGTGCAGCTCCCTTGGGGAGAGTCTTCAGGACGGCGCGCACCGCAAATGCCAGGGTGTAATCCTCGCCGATCGGGCGGCCCTTTTCATCGACCAGGGCGAGTCGGTCCACATCGGGGTCCACCGCGATGCCCAGGTCGGCCCCGAAGCTTCGAACCAGGGCGCCAAGCTCCCCCAGGTTTTCCGGCAGTGGTTCCGGCTCCCTGGGAAACCGTCCGTCGGTCTCCAGGTGTATCCCGGATACCTCACAGCCGAGTCGCTGCAACAGGTCTGGGATGATGGCACCCCCGGCGCCTCGGACACAGTCCAGGGCGACCTTGAAGCGCCGGCGCCGGATGGATTCGAGGTCGAGGAGGGGGAGCTTGAGCACCGCCTCGATGTGGCGGTTGATGGCGGCGCCATCCTGGCGGACCTGTCCCATGCCGTCCCATCGCTGGCACGCCGGACCGCGCTCGGCGCGGGCCCGCACCTCGGCGACACCGGTCGCATCCAGAAAGACCCCGTCGGGCCCGATGAGCTTGAGCGCGTTCCACTCCACCGGGTTATGGCTCGCGGTGAGCATGAGGCCCGCACCGGCGTGATGGAACTCGACCGCGAGCTGGGTGGTGGGCGTGGGCACCATCCCGATGTCGATGACTTCGCATCCGACCGCGATCAGGCCCGCCGATGCGGCGCGGGCGAACATTTCTCCGCTGGTCCGGGCATCGCGCCCCAGAACCACCCGGGGATTCTTCTGCGCGATGGCCCGCTCCCCCAGGGCGGCGGCCCAGCGGAGCACCAGCTCGGGCGTGAGATCGACGCCGACGATGCCACGAACCCCTGAGGGGGAGATGATGAGAGTGGAAGTCATGACGAAAAGTAGCGGTAGGTGCTAGGCGGCAGGTACGAGGTGCTGAAAGCACCTAGCACCTAGCTCCGTACCTCCTTTCCGAACGCCGCACCATGCCGGCATCGAACTGCGGCCCGGCACCCGTCAATTCCGCCATTGCCTCGCTGGCGTGAACCGGCATGCGATAGGTCCGCTCGGTAGTCATGGCGTCGAAGGCGTCCACCACCGCGACGATCCGGGCTGGCATGGGGATGGCTTCGCCCCGAAGTCCATCGGGGAACCCGCTCCCGTCGTAGCGCTCGTGGTGGCTTCGGACGATCTGGAGCACGATGGGGTGGTCCCGGCGGAGCGGCTCGAGAATCTCTTCGCCCTCGAACACGTGCTGCTTGATTTCTTCGAACTCGGACGGCGTGAGCGGGCCCGGTTTCCGGAGGACCGCGTCGCGGGTGCCGATCTTGCCGATGTCGTGCAGCTCGCCGCCCAGCTTGATCTGATCGAGGGTATCGCCGGAGATGCCCAGCAGCGTGGCGGTGCGGGCGGCATACCGGCTGACCCGCTGGGAATGCCCGCGGGTATACTCGTCCTTCTTCTCCAGCATGCGGACCGCCATCTGAATCTGTCCCAGGCGGACCTCATAGGGGCTAGGTGCTAGGTTTTAGGGGCTAGCTGCGAGGTGGTGCCACCACCTCAACACTAATCGGGAGTCTCCCCTCACCGACAGGTCTCCCCTCTCATGACACGCATTCTTCCGGACGATCTGGCGTACGGATTGCCCACCCGCGCGGTCCACGCCGGCCAGGTCGACGAGCCGCTCTCCGGGGCGGTGATGACGCCGATCTATCAGACCTCGACCTATCGGCAGCAGGGGCTCGGGAAACACAAGGGCTACGAGTATGCCCGCACTCAGAATCCCACCCGGGAAGCGCTCGAACGCAACATCGCGTCGCTCGAGGGGGGAACCTACGGGTTTGCATTCGGGTCGGGTCTTGCGGCGCTGGATGCCCTGCTCAAGCTGTTCAAGCCCGGCGACCACGTCGTCTCCGGCGACAACCTCTACGGCGGGTCGCACCGGCTGATGACCCGGGTCTTCGAGACTTTCGGGGTCCGGTTCAGCTTCGTGGACACCCGGGACATCGGCGATGTGGAGCGGGCCCTGACCCCGGAGACCCGCCTGATCTACTGCGAGACCCCCACCAATCCGATGATGTTTCTCACCGACCTCCGAAAGGTCGGCGACCTCGCCGCTTCGCGGGGGATTCCGGTGGCGGTGGACAACACTTTTGCCACTCCGGTCTTCCAGCGCCCCCTCGAGCTGGGCGCCGAAATCGTGCTCCATTCGACGACCAAGTACCTGAATGGCCACAGCGATATGGTCGGGGGGATGCTGGTGACCAGCCGGGACGACCTGGCGGAGCGGCTGGCCTTCATCCAGAACGCGAGCGGGGCAGTCCCGGGACCGATGGACTGCTGGCTTGCCCTTCGCGGAACCAAAACGCTGATCCTCCGTATGAGACAGCATGACGCCAACGGCCGCCGGATGGCGGAATGGCTCACCACCCATTCCCGGATCAGGAAAGTGTACTACCCCGGTCTCCCGACCCATCCCCAGCACGAGCTGGCACGATGCCAGATGGGAGGGTTCGGTGGAATGGTGTCGTTCGACGTCGAAGACATCGAGCTGTCACGCCGGATCGTGGAACGGGTCCGCATCTTCCAGCTCGCCGAATCCCTCGGCGGCGTGGAAAGCCTGATCGGGCACCCGGCCTCGATGACCCACGCCTCGGTTCCCCTGGAGATCCGGAAGCGGATCGGTCTTACCGACAGTCTGCTCCGGCTCAGCATGGGGATCGAAGACGTGGAAGACCTGATCGCGGACCTGAAACAGGCTATTGGATGAAGGAGGCACTATGACGTCGGTCCCGAGTTACCGTCCCCGAGTCGCGTTCCCCCAGATCGCGGCGGTGTCGTGGGAGCACCCCGCCGATCGCGCCGCCCTGCAAGCGCTCCGGGCGGTGCCGGGTTTCGATGACTTGGTGCGAAAAATCGTGGCGTTCCTGGGTGGCGAACGTGGGATCCGTCTGTTGTTCCAGGGCAACGCGGTCCGGGCCGGACCCTCGCAGTATCCGATCGCCTACGGGCTCCACGTCGAGGTGGCTTCGACCTTCGACTGGCCCCGACTGCCCGAGCTCTACGTAACCCAGACCCCGATCTTCAATGCGGGCGCCTACGGTGTGGACGATCCCTTCGTCGTGATCCACTCCGCCGCGCTCGAGCTTCTCAACGAGGAAGAGATCCGGGTGTTGCTCGCCCACGAGATGGGACATGTGGTGAGCGGGCATTCTCTCTATCGCACCATCGCCGAGGTCCTGCTGCTGGTCAGCCTTGGATCTCTGCCGTTTCTCGCCGGGATCGCGCTGCTTCCGATCCGGCTCGCCGTGCTGGAATGGTCCCGCAAGGCGGAGTTGTCGGCCGATCGGGCGGGACTTCTCGGCAGCCAGAACATCATCGCCTCGCAACAGCTCTTCATGAAAATGGCGGGCGCCTATCGTGGCGCGCTCGAATCGGGACAGATGGCGATCGATCCGTTCATCGCCCAGGCCAATGAGTACGTCGCCACCAACGAGGGACTCGACTTCGTGTACAAGCTGGTGAATACGCTGGCATTGACCCACCCCATGCACACCGTCCGGGCGGCCGAGCTTCAGAAGTGGATCGCCGGCGGGGACTATGAGCGTATTCTTCGGGGTGAGTACGTTCGTCGCGGCGGTGAGGCGAAAGAACGCTCGGTCCGCTCGGATTTCGGTCACGCGAAGGACTTCTATGCCGGTGAATTCAAAGAGGCCAAGGCCAAGGTGACGGAAGCCGCAAAGAAAGCCGCCGAAGCGGCTCGAGAGGCTTTTCGAAGGGCCCAGAAGAAATGAAGGTGCTGGTGGTTGGAGGTGGCGGACGGGAACACGCCATCTGCTGGGGAATCCAACGCGCCCTCGGCACCGGGTCTCTGTTTGCCGCGCCCGGAAATCCGGGGACTGCAGCGCTGGCGACCAACCTGCCGATCGGTCCCACCGACGTGGACCGCCTGGTCGCAGCGGCGCTGCACCACGACATCGACCTGGTGATTGTGGGCCCGGAAGCGCCGCTGGCGTCGGGACTGGCCGACCGGCTGAGAGAGGCCGGCAAGGCGGTTTTCGGTCCCTCCGCGTCGGCCGCCAGAATCGAATCTTCCAAGGCGTTCGCCAAGGAGGTGATGGCCAAGGCCAAGGTCCCCACTGCGCCGAGCCGGACCTTCACCGAATTGGACCTGGCGCTGGCCTACGTCGACCGGCAGGAGCTTCCGGTTGTCGTAAAGGCCAGCGGTCTTGCTGCCGGCAAAGGAGCAGTGGTCTGCCAAACCCGCTCGGAAGCCCAACGGATCACTACCAGCATGCTGCGGGACGGTCTGTTCGGCGAGGCGGGCCGCACCGTGATCGTCGAGACCTTCCTCGAAGGCGAAGAGCTGTCGGTCATGGCAATCACCAATGGCACGGACCTGCTGATCCTGCCGACGGCCCAGGACCACAAACGTCTCCTTGACGGCGACCTCGGCCCCAACACCGGGGGAATGGGAGCCTACAGTCCGGTCTCCATCGCTACCTCGTTGCTGCTCGGTCAGGTGGAGTCGCGCATCCTCCGTCCCACGCTGGAAGAGCTCGCCAGGAGGGGATCCCCATTCACGGGCGTGTTGTACGCTGGCCTGATGATCGATCGTTCCGGGCACTCCTTCGGTGATCGAGTTCAATTGCCGGCTGGGGGACCCCGAGGCGCAGGCCATCATCCCGCGGATCCGATCGGGACTGCTCGGAATGCTTCCACGCCGCGGCGCATGAGGAACCGTTGCCGGCCATGGAGGTCACCTCGTGGGCGGCGGTGACCACCGTGCTTGCGGCCGCAGGGTATCCCGATGACCCTCGCGCCGGCGACGTCATCGAGCTGCCCGCCTCACTCCCGGAGACCACCCTGGTGTTCCATGGGGGACCCAGTCGGACCAGCGGGGAATCCTGCGCACCAACGGAGGCCGGGTGCTCGCGGTCACGGCGCTCGCTGATTCGTTCCCGGCCGCCCAGCAGGCCAGCCGGGACAGCGGCGGCGGCCATCCGGTTCGAGGGCAAACAGTTCCGCGCTGACATCGGATGGAGAGAGGAAGGTCGGGTGGCGAAGTAGGTGTCGAGGTGCGAGGTAGGTGGGTGCTAGGTGCTGAGAAGCCCCTCGACGTAGCACCTCACCACCTCTCACCTCTCACCTCTCACCTCTTACCTTTTGCGTGCCCGAGCTTCCCGAAGTCGAAACCTTCGTTCGCGCCATCCAGCCCCGGCTCACCGGGCGCAGCTTCGTGGCGGCCCGGCTTTCCCATGACGACGTCCTGCGCGGGGTAACCCGCCGGCGCCTGCTCGCCGGCCTCAAGGGTGCCCGGGTCCGGGAGGTCTTTCGCCGGGCCAAGCACGCGGTGATCGTCACCGATCGGAGCCGGCTGGTGGTTCAACCGGGCATGACGGGCTCGCTCTTCGGCTCCGGGTCCGAGGTCGGAGCCGGGGAAGGATGGGAGGATCCGGGCTCGGGACGCCGGACTATCAGGTGCTCCGCATTGCTCTCTCGGAGCGGCGGCGAGCTGGTCTATCGGGATCCAAGGCGGCTGGGCACCCTGCTGTGGCTCGACGACCGGGCCTGGGAGGACTACGACGAGGCGCTGGGCCCCGAGCCCCTGGCGGCGGACTTCCGGCCTGCCGGGTTAGGCCGGGTCCTGGCCGGCTCCCGCGCCGCGGTCAAGAAGGTCCTGATGGACCAGGGGGCCCTGGCGGGGGTGGGGAACATCTACGCGCAGGAAGCCCTCTTCGCGGCCCGGATCGATCCCTCCAAGCCGGCCAACCGGGTGGCTCCCGAGGCGGTGGCGCCGCTCTACCGCGCCCTCCGCCGGATCCTCCGCCGTGCCATCCTCGCCCAGGGTTCCACCATCCGGGATTATCGAACCGGCGGGGGCGAGAAGGGCGGGTTCCAGCTCGAGCTCAAGGTCTATGGCCGCGAGGGTCTCCCCTGCGTGCGGTGCGGCACGACCCTCGCGGGCACCCACGCGATCGATGGGAGGATCACGGTCTTCTGTCATCGCTGCCAGCGATGAGGCGGGCAGACGGGAAGACGGGCAGACGGGCTGAGTGATGATTCAGCTCCCCCTGTCGCGTCGGTCCGTCGGTCCGTCTGTCCGCCCGGGTCAAGGCCCTCGCCGAACCCCGGCCGGGGGTGTACCGCATGATGGACGGCGCCGGGCGCGTGTTATACGTCGGCAAAGCCAAGCGGATCAGGGTGCGGCTGCTCTCCTATTTCCGCGCGCCCCGGAACGACAAGGCCGCCAAGATCCTCCACGCCGCCGCCGACATCGCCTGGGAGTACGCGCCGAGCGAGTTCGCGGCGCATTTGGCGGAGCTCCGGGATATTCGCAAATGGCGCCCGCCCTACAACGTCCAGATGAACCGCTACCGGCGGATCGCGTTCGTCGCGGTCTCCGCCGATCCGGCGCCCCGGCTCACTCTTTGCCGGCCACCCCTCGCCCGCCAACGCGTCCCACTACGGACCCCTGGCCTCGCCGGCGCGGGCCCGCGACGCCATTCGGGTGCTGAGCGACCTGCTGGGCCTGCGGGACTGCCGCCAGCAGATGCCGATGGTGTTCGCCGAGCAGGGCGATCTGTTCGGATCGGCACGGCAGGCGGGCTGCTCCCGGTACGAGCTCAACCTGTGCTCCGGCCCCTGCGCCGGGCTGGTGAGTCATGCGGGTTATCGGGAGCGGGTCGCGCGGGCGGTGGATTTCCTGGAGGGACGCTCCATCGTACCGATCGACCGGATCGTCGCCGAAATGTCCCGGGCCGCCGAGCAGGGGGCCTTCGAGGCGGCGGCGCGGTGGCGGGAGAAGTTCGAAGCCCTGGAATGGCTGCTCGCGGCCACCACCCGGGCCCGCGCGGCGGTGGAGCTCCTGAGCTTCGTGTATCACCAGCCCGGGGTCCCACGGAGACGACCGGGCCTACCTGATCCGGCGGGGAGCGGTCCGGGCGGCCTACCCCTGGCCGGCGACCCCGATCGAGCGGGAAGCATTTCGTGCCGTGGTGGCCGCCGAGCTGGATGACGCCCCGGAGCCGGGGGGACCGCTCCCCGCCGAACGATCGAGGAAATGCTGCTGGTGATGAGCTGGTTCCGGCGTCATCCCGAGGCGCTCAAGCGGACCACCCCGCTGGGCGAGCTGGATGCAGGCGGGCGGGGTGGCGGCTTTCCCGCCCCACTGATTAGCCTAAACCGCAAGCCTGTTGCCGGAATCTCGATGTCTTATCTTACCGGCAGTGACCCTTTCGACCGGGGAGGCCGACCTTGAGCTGGATCGTCCGGGTTCGTTCGAAGCAATCCAATACGAAGGGATGGCAGGCGCGCATCCCGTTCGGAAAAGTGAATCCCGACACCAAGAGCCGGAGATTCAAGAGCAAGCTGTTTTCCGATGCGGTGTACGGCGGATCGAACAAGGCCCGCATGGCCGCGGAGCGCTGGCTCAAGAGCCAGGGCGGCAAGGGTCGGACAAGCGCTGATCGGCTAGCGGAATTCCTCCAGCAACGTCCTGCAGCGCGGCGTTGCCGGGGCAGAGCTCCTGATGCGACAGTTCGGCGAGGGGACGCGCGACGGTACGGTTGATCCCGTGCATGTCGGGCGCCCCCTCCTCCAGATAGAGCAACCCGGTCACCACCTCTCCCGCCTCCTGCCGGGCCCGCACGTAGGCATACGCGGCTTCCCGATCGGTCGGATCGTACTCCGGCCTCCACCTTCCGGAAGCGCACCACGCTCCCATCGTGCATCGCGACGTCCATCGTGGCCCCGGGGCTGCCGTTGCCCGGGGCGACGATCTCGGTCACGATCGGCACGAAATCGACCGGCGCCACCTCGTGGGCGTGCTCCCGGGTGAACCGGTAGCTCTTGGTGGAGCCCTTCGTGGTCGTTGAACGTCACGCAGGGAGAGATCACGTCCACGAAGGCAAAGCCGCGGTGCCGGAGCGCCGGCCTTGAGGATCGGGACGAGCTGGGCCTTGTCGCCGGAGAAGCTTCGGGCCACGAAGCTCGCGCCCAGGGTCAGGGCGAGCAGCACCGGGTCGATGGGGCGCTGGGCATTGGCCTCGCCGCGCTTCGATTTCGACCCGAGGTCGGCGGAGGCGGAGAACTGCCCCTTGGTGAGACCATAGACGCCGTTGTTTTCCAGGACGTAGGTCAGGCTCACGTTGCGCCGGATCGCGTGGCAGAACTGGCCTAACCCGATCGAAAGCGAATCGCCGTCGCCCGAGATCCCGATGGCCACCAGGTCGCGGTTGGCGGCGTTGGCGCCGGTGGCGACCGCGGGCATCCGGCCATGTACCGCGTTGAACCCGTGAGACTGGCGCAGGAAATAGGCGGTGGTCTTCGAAGAGCAGCCGATACCGCTCAGCTTGATGGCGCGATGGGGCGGCAGATCGAGCTCGAAGAACGCCTGCACCAGTGCGGCGGTGATCGAATCGTGGCCGCAGCCCGCGCACAGGGTCGACATCGCACCTTCGTAATCCCGCCGGGTCAGGCCGAGCGCGTTCCGGGCCAGAGCGGGGTGGCGGACCGGCGGCTTGGGGATGGACGTCATACCGAGGCCTCCGCCAGTCGTGCGGTCACCTGTTCCACCACGAAATCCGCGGTGAGGGGCAATCCGCCGTATTCGACCACAGGAATCATCCGGTCCCGCGGGGTGCCGGTTTCCGCCATGAGCAGGGTCCGGAGCTGGCTGTCCCGGTTCTGCTCGACCACGAAGCAACGCTCATGGCTGTCGAGAAACTCCTGGACCACTGCGCCGAACGGAAAACCGCGCACCCGGAGATAGTCGAGCTCGATTCCCTGGTCGCGAAGCCGGTCCAGCGCCTCGAGCACCGCGGCGCGGCAGCCACCCACCGTAATGATCCCGAGCTCGGCGTTCCCCGGGGTTCTGGTTTCGGGCTCAGGAACCGCGTCGGCCGCGGAAGCCAGCTTCCGGGCCAGGCGATCCATCACATCGCGGTAGGCGTCGGCGTCTTCGGTATAGGCGCCGTAGCGGTCATGGCCCGACCCCCGCACGAAGTAGGAGCCCTTGGGGTCGACCCCGGGGAGGGTCCGGGCCGCGATCCCGTCGCCATCGGTGTCCAGGTATCTGAAGAATCGCTCCAGCCCGGCCAACTCCTCTTTGCCGAGGACCTTGCCCCGGTCGGGCGTGTAGTTGTCGTCCCACTCGATCCGGGGACACATCCAGTCGTTCATTCCGATGTCGAGATCGGAGGCGACGAACACCGGGGTCTGAAACCGGTCGGCGAGATCGAACGCCTGCACCGCGAAGTGGAAGCATTCCTCCGGATTGGCCGGGAAGAGCACGATGTGCTTGGTATCGCCGTGCGAGGCCCAGGCGAGCGACAGCAGATCGCTCTGCTGGGTCCGGGTCGGCATCCCGGTCGAGGGACCGGTGCGCTGGACATCGAAGAAGACCGCGGGCACTTCGGTGTAGTAGGCGAGGCCGATGAACTCCTGCATCAGGGAAATCCCCGGACCGGCGGTGGGCGTGAACGCCCGGGCGCCGGCCCAATTGGCGCCGATGACGACCCCCGCCGCCGCGAGCTCGTCCTCCGCCTGCACGATGCAGAATTTCCGCTCCCCGGTTTCGGGGTCGACCCGAAAGCGTTCGCAGAATCCGCGGAACGATTCCATGAGCGAGGTCGCAGGGGTGATCGGGTACCACGCACCGACCGTGGCGCCGGCGTAGAGGCATCCCAGCGCCGCCGCGGTATTCCCGTCGATCAGGATGTAACCGGCGGTCGCGTCCATCGGGGCGAGCCGGAAGGGCAGCGGGCACTCGAGCTCGGCGCGGGCGAAGTCGTACCCCAGCCGGACCGCGCGGAAGTTGGCGTCGAGCAGTTTGGGCTTCCGGCCGAAGGTTTCCCGGAGGGCCGCGTCCACCACCTCCATGTCCATCTCGATCAGGGCGGCGATCGCTCCGGCGTACATGACATTGCGGAGCAGGGTCCGCTCCCGATCGCCGGTGAAGGCCTCCACGCACATCTTCCCGAAGGGCGCCCCTAACACGGTGATATCGTCGCGCTGCAGGCCGGCCTCGAGCGGCCAGGAGTCGTCGTAGAGGAGATAGCCTCCGGCGCGGACCGCAGCGACGTCCTGCGGATAGGTGGACGGATTCATCGCGACCACCAGGTCGATCGCCGCGGGGCGGGCGGTGTGGCCGTCGCCGCTCACCCGGATCTCGTACCAGGTAGGGAGTCCCTGGATGTTGGAGGGAAACAGGTTCTTTCCCGAGACCGGGACGCCCATGCGGAAAATGGCCTGCATGAGCAGGGTATTGGCGCTGGCCGATCCGGTCCCGTTCACGGTGGCGATCTTGAACGCGAAATCGTTGATCCGGACCGTCACGCCGCCACCGCCGCTTCCGCGGGGTGGCCCGCGTAGGGGAGCAGGAGATCGAACCGCGCCATGTCCCAGGCCGCGGTGGGGCACCGCTCGGCGCAGAGCCCGCAGTGGAGGCAGAGGTCCTCGTCCTTCAGCATGACCCGCCTGGTCTGGGGCAGGTCATCCGACACGTAGAGCGCCTGAGCCGGATTCACCGCGGGGGCGGACAATCCGGCCCGCACCGCTTCCTCGGGTCCGTTCGGCGCTATGGTCAGGCAGTTCACCGGGCAGACGTCCACGCAGGCGTCGCATTCGATGCAGAGCGGCGCGCTGAAGTGGGTCTGCACGTCGCAGTTGAGGCAGCGTTCGACCTCCCGCGCGGTCTGCTCGGGCGTGAACCCGAGCTCGACCTCCACCGCGATGCTGGAGAACCGCTCGACCAGCTCGGCGTGCTGCATCCTGGCGCGGGGCGACGGGTTGTAGTCGTTACTGTAGCTCCACGAGTGCATGCCCACCTTGGAGCTGACCAGCGTCATCCCCTCGGGCGGCCGCTCGGTGACCGGGACACTCCGGCAATGATTGTGCACGGAGATGGCGGCCTGATGCCCGTGGGCCACCGCCCAGATGATGTTCTCCGGACCCCAGGCCGCATCGCCCCCGAAGAAGACGCCGGGGACCGAACACTGCATGGTGGCGCGATCCACCACCGGCATGTCCCACTCGTTGAATTCGATCCCGATGTCCCGCTCGATCCAGGGAAACGCATTCTCCTGACCGATCGCCAGAATCACATCGTCGCAGGGCAGCACCACGGTCTCCACCACTTCGCTCTTCTGGCGTCCGTTGGCCTCGGTCCAGCGCAGGACGTCGAATTCCATGCCGACCAGCCGGCCTCCCTCCAGGACGAACCGCTTGGGCGAGTGGTTCTCGACGATGTGAACGCCCTCCTCCTCGGCGTCCTCCAGCTCCCAGGGAGACGCTTTGAAATAGGGCCGGGACCGGCGCGCAATCACCTTGATGTCGGTTCCGCCGAGCCGGCGCGAGGTACGACAGCAGTCCATTGCGGTGTTCCCGACTCCGATGATCAGCACCCGCTCGCCGATGCTCTCGATGTGGCCGAAGTGCACGCCCTCGAGGAATTCGATGCCGATCTGAATCCGGTCGGTGTCCCAGCGGCCCGGGATGTCGAGCTCCTTGCCCTTGGGAGCGCCGCTCCCGACGAAGATGGCATCGTATCCGTCGGCGAGCAGCGCTTTCATGCTGGTGACCGGCGTTTCGTAGCGCATCTCCGCGCCCAGCTCGACGATGTAGCCGATTTCCTCATCGAGCACGGCAGCTGGAAGGCGAAAGGCGGGGATGTTGGTGCGCATCAGTCCGCCCGGCCGGGCGAGTTTCTCGTAGATCACGCACTGGTACCCCAGCGGCAGCAGGTCGTTGGCGATCGTGAGGGACGCGGGGCCGGCCCCGACCAGGGCCACTCGCTTCCCGTTGGGAACCTCGGCCCGGGCGGGAAGGAATTCGGCGATGTCGCCCCGGAGGTCGGCGGCCACCCGCTTGAGACGGCAGATGGCGACTGGTTTTCCGTCCACCCGGGTGCGCCGGCAGGCCGGCTCGCAGGGACGGTCGCAGGTTCGTCCCAGGATGCCGGGGAAGACGTTGGATTCCCGGTTGAGGACGTACGACTCGGTGAAGCGTCCCTGCGCGATCAGGCGGAGATACTCGGGGACGTTGGTATGGGCGGGACAGGCCCACTGACAATCCACCACCTTGTGGTAGTAATTCGGATTGCGAACGTCTGTCGGTTGCATGTCCGGGCCGGAAGTCGGGTGGAGGCTGACCGCGGAATATACAGGAAAGCGCGGCCTGAAGTCAGACACGGCGCACGAGGAGGAGATCAGGATGCCGCGCGGGAACCGGTGGAGCCCTCCGCGGAATGGACCCGCGGAGAGCTACCGGAGACTTATCCCTTCGGGGTGTAACCCTACCGCTCTCCTCCTCCTCCTACGGCCTGCGACCCGGTGCTCGAGCGGCCGGCGTCAAGATCGTTCCAGTTCATGATGGCATTGAAGCCCAGCATGAAGGTGCCCTGGGTCTGCCAGCGCCAGAACGGGCGCAGCGCGAACATCACGACGTGTCCCTTTCCGAGCGGTGCATCGACCAGCTGAGCGCGGCCTGCGAGGCTCTCGCCCCCGGCCAGCGTGCCGGAGAGCAACATCTCGGCCGGGTTGCTGGGAAATTGCATGACGACACGCGGCCGCTCGGCGGCATTCTGTCCACCGAACTGGCCAAATCCTCCGAAACCACCGCCTCCGCCACCGCCACCGGCACCGCCAGCACCCCGACCGCCGGCGCCCCCACCGCCAGGCTCCGCGGTGGCGGCTTCTCCTGCGGACCCGTAGGGAGACAGCTTCAGCCGGCTCGCCATCGGGGTGATGTTCTGGGAGCTGGAAGCGCCCCGTCCGCCAAAGCCCGCAAACCCGCCGAGAATGCCGCCGGCATTGAGCACCGGCGCCTGGCTGAAGTACACCGGCAGCGAATGCCCTTCATAGCCATAGACCAGCGGACTCTTCGGGTCCGCGATGATGCCGCGAAGGATCGAGCCACGAGCGAACAACTCGGAGGGGTTCTCCACCGTAATCCCTGACGTCAGGTTGTATTCCGGGAAGATGGTCGCGGTGGATCCCTCGGTGATGAGGGTTCCGCCCTCCTGCACGAACTTGTAGAGCTCCATCAATCCTTCGATCCCCATGCCGCCCCGGATGTCGTCGCTCTGATCGAGCGCGCCGAGGCTGGGATACTTGTCACTCTTCTGATAGGGCAGCGGAGTCTTGCCGGTCATCGGAAGTCCGTTGACCTGGGACTGCGCGTTCCCGCCGACGTGGGGGAAGATGATGACGTCGTATTTCGACCGGAGATTGCCATCCCGGAGCTTCTGGTCGGCGAAGTAGCTGTAGGGAATCCCGTAGGTATCGAGCGCGGCCCGAACCCACCCTTCATCCTGGGTGCGCTGCCAGCTGTGCACGTATCCGATCCGGGGAAGATCCAGATCGTGGGTCCGCACGCGTGGGCGCGCGAGGCCATGGCCCAGGCGGAAAGGCCCAGGTCCTTGAGCAGCGGCTCGATGCGGCTGCGGTCCGCGTTTGCGATGACGAACGCGCCGGCGCGGAAGCGGTGACCGGCTGACTCGAAATCCTCTTCGGCGGCCTGCATCGGAACATTGGCCAGCTTGAAGCGGAAGCTCACGAGATTGTTGTCGCTGGTGTGATCGACCACCAGGACCGGCCCGGTTCCGGTGATGCCGCCCCACGCGTGCACCGCCGCGGTGACCGGGTTCATCTTCTGGTCGAGGATGGCCTTGTCGGTCACCGGCGTGACCGTCACGTCCCGCATCAGCTGGAAGGTCCAGCCGGTGTCGTCGTACGGGGCGGGATTGGCCGGCGCATAGTTCTGAAGCGAGAAGTACATGTCGGCCAGGGTGCGATAGGGCTGGTCGGCCCGGATGATGTAATCGCCCTGGGCCACCTCCACGCTCCCCGCCTTGAAGGCTGCTGATGCGGTCTGCACTTCGAGGCCCTGCCGGCGCAACTCGTTCACCGCGTCGGCCGCCTCGGCCTTGCGACGTTGCGCGGCGGGAACGACCCAGGCGTAGGTGGGGCCGCTCCTGCCCCGCTCGACCGAGCGCTTGTTCTTGAGCCAGTAGTTCTCCAGGTAGAGCTCCTTGTTCTTCGCCACGTGGGACAGCGCGAAGAGCAGCGCCGATTCCTGGATGTTGGTGTTGTTGCGGGGACCCCAGTTGATCTGGGGAAGCGGCGGGTTAGGCCGGAACCATTCCCGGCTGGTGGTCGTCGCGCCGGGCCGGACCACGTAGTTGTCGGGCCCGTAGCTCTGCACTTCGTAGAACCGGCCGATGGAGTTGTGGGAGTGGGCGATGAAGAACATGTAGTTGGGGACCCACCCGTCGTAGAACCCGTAGGTCCACACCCCGGGCACCCCCCGCTTGGTCATTTCCATCACGTCGTTCTGGGCCAGCATCCACCATTCGTCGATGGTGATCGGATCGAGCTGCTCGTTGTAGGGCCCGGTCCCGGTCGAGGCATAGAGGTAGGTCTGGGCCTCGTGGAGATCGTGCAGGATGGTCGGCTTCCACTCGTGCACCGTGCGGGTCACCGCCCGGGTCAGCTCGAGGAACTGGCCCATCCCGTCGCGGTTGTTGTCGTGGGCGACGTACTTGCCCCAGTACATCAGCGGGAGCCGCGCATCGCCCTGGGCCCGCGCCTTGTTGAAGTAGTAGGTATCGACGTCCTTCTCCCGGCCGTCCACTTCGAGCACCGGGGTGATGAAGGTGATGACGTTGTCACGGATGTTCCGGATGAAGGGCGATTCGTCCACGATCAGCCGATAGGCCAGCTCCATCAGCATCTCGGGCCCGCCGTTTTCCGGCGAGTGCATCCCGCTGGTAGCGTAGTAGATCGGTTTGGCGGTGTGGATCAGCTGGCGGGCGGCGGCTTCGGAGGTTTTGCGCGGATCGGTGAGCGCGACCGAGCATCCCCTTGTACCGATCCAGGTCCTTGATGGTCGCCTCGTCCGCAATCGCGAGCAGCACGATATCGCGACCCTTCCTCGGTCTTGCCGATGGTCCACATCCGGGCCCTCGGCGATGCCGCGTCGAGCGCCCCGAAATAGCGCTGGATGTCCTTCGCGTGGGTCAGCTCACCGGGCGTGCCGACGATCCGCCCCAGGAATTTGAGCGGCGTCGGGACCGCTGCTCGAGGCTGGCAGATAATCGACCAGCTCGGTGGTGATTCGGGAATCCTGCAGATACTCCTTGATTTTCTTGGTGTATTCCTCGTCGATCCGCTGCTGGGAGAGAAGCCGGGGAGCGTGCAGGGCGGCCGCCGCGGCGAGGAGCCAGAGGGAACGGGACAGATGCCTTCATGAAGCCTCCAGAGGGGGGATCGGCCAGCGCTTAAGCTTGCAGCTAATAAGCGAATACGTCCAGCCGGGCCGATTCGTTCGCCGGTCTGCTTGAAGCACCCCCGGAATCCGTTAGGTTTCCAGCATGGCGACGCTCTATACCGACCAGGAGATGGCGCAGATCCTTCGCCAGTCCGCCGCGCTGCGGTGGGGCGAGGAAGCCGACGAGCCGAGGCACTCCCTCGAAGACATTCAGCTGGTGGCGCAACAGCTCGGGATCCCGCCCCAGCTGGTCGAGCGGGCCGCCAATGTGGTCCCCCAGATTCCCCGCCGGCGCCGGCTCCTGCGTTTCCTGTTCGGTCGAAGCTCCTCGTTCAGCACCTCCGCGGTGGTCGGTCACCCGATGTCGCCGGAAGCCTTTGCCGACCTGATCGCCCAGATCCGGAAGTTCACCGGGCGGGAGGGTCACGCCAGCGAGCTTTCCGGAAGCCTCGAGTGGCGCGATCGCCGGGATACCAGCGAGACGGTGATCACCGTCGTCCCGCGGGGCGAGGAAACCATGGTGCGGGTCTTCGGCGACTTCGACTACTGGAAGCTCGGCCCGTTCGCGGCCGCGGCCCTTGGCGTGGTGCTGATCGTCGTGCTGGTGGCCGCCGGCGTGAACATGAGCGGCGCCTCTCCGCTCTGGGTGGTCGGCCTCGGCGTTGCCGCCGCGGTGGTCCTCTGGGGGGTCGCCCGGTTCTACTGGACCCGGCTTGCCCGGAAAGCGGCGCGGCGGGTCATCGTTTATCGAAAGGATACCGCCGACGCGATCGTCGAGCTGCATCCCCCGGTTCCGGTCGGACCGAGCGCCACTCGCGGGATCTTCGAAGTGGAGATGGAATAGCGGCTATTCCATCGGCACCAGACGGGCCCGCGGAGGAATGCCGGCCTCGAGCTCCATGATTCCCACCGAAGCCGGTAACCCAAATCGCAACGGACCTGCCCCTCCAGGATTCATCACCGTCACAACCTGATCCACCATCGTCAGCAGGGGCCGGTGGGTATGGCCGTAGATGATCACCTCCGCATCGGGCCAGGCCTGATTCAGTGTTTCGGGCGTCGGTGACCCGAGCTGATGTCCGTGCACCAGCAGAAACGCGAACCCTTCGATGGCCTGCTCCACCACCTCCGGCAGCCGGGCCCGCACCGCGGCATCGTCGGTATTGCCCCACACCGCGGTCACCGGCGCGATGGTCTCGAGCTGGAGAAGGATGTCAGGGTCTCCGATGTCTCCCGCGTGGAGGATCCGGTCGACCCCCTGGAAGAGCTCGAATACTTCGGGCCGCAGCAAGTTGTGGGTGTCGGAGATGATCCCGAGGCGCATCAGCCGCTCCAGCGGGGTCCCAGCTCGACCTCGAGGCCAAGCTGGTCGAGAATGCGTTGCACCATGAAGTCCACCAGCTCCTCGACACGAGTGGGCTTGTGATAGAACCCCGGTGCCGCGGGAATGACGGTAGCGCCAGCCTCGGTGACCTGCACCAGGTTCCGCAGATGCACCAGTGAGAGGGGAGTTTCGCGGGGGACCAGGATGAGCTTTCGGCGTTCCTTGAGGGTGACGTCGGCGGCGCGCTCGATCAGGGAGCGGCTGGAGCCCTGGGCAATCGCCGAGACGGTGCCCATCGAGCAGGGACAGACGACCATGCCGGCGGTGCGCTGGGAGCCGCTTGCGGGTTTGGCGCCGCGATCACGATCGTCGAATGGCGTGACGGTCGACCAGTCGGGGCCCGTCGCGGAACCCAACGCGTCGAGATCGGCGATCCCGCATTCCTCGGCGAGCAGACGCCAGCCGTGGCTCGAGACCAGCAGCCAGGTGGGAATCCGGTGGCTCGCGAGCACCTGGAGCAGCCGAACCCCATAGGGTGCGCCGGAGGCTCCCGTGATAGCGAGAACGATCGGCAGCGGGTTCACCGACCCCGGCGGTTGGCGGTGGGAGACCGGACCGGGTGCCGGGGCGGCCTTTTCGGCGCGGGTTTGGGCCGGGCCGGAAGCCGAGGCTCGGGCTTCCCGGGTCGAGAGGGTCGCGGGGGATTCTGTGCCATGTTCAAAGGTATCGCAGTTGCGCGGATCGCACCGCGGCGCGAGAATGGGGCTGGTCCGGAGGCGACGATGATCACGGGCGCGCATTTCCTGCTCTATACCACCAACGACGACGCAGACCGCAAGTTTCTCCGGGACGTCCTGGGACTTTCGGCGATCGATGTCGGCGGCGGCTGGCTGATCTTCAAGGCTCCGCCCACCGAGCTGGCGGTCCATCCCGAAGAAAAATCTCTCACGATGGAGCATGCGGACACCCCGATGGCCGCTGCGGTGCTCTACCTGATCTGCGACGACCTGGACCGGACGATGGAGGAGCTCAAGAGCAAAGGCGTTCGGTTCGGGAAAGTCGGCCAGGCGGAGTGGGGCCGATACACCTCATTCCCGCTGCCGAGCGGTGCCCATCTCGGTCTCTACCAGCCCAGCCATCCCACCGCGATCTGATTGCGATGCGCCGGCTCGGGTTGGCTCTGCTCTTCGCCACCAGTCTTCACGCCCAGGAAACGAAAACCATGCCCGCCAAGGGAACCTTCGACGTCAGGCTTGCTCCGATGGAAGCCTACGACCACAGCACCGGCTCGCCGCTCGGCCGGATGTCCCTCGACAAGGTGTACCACGGGGAGCTCGAGGCCACCGGCACCGGCGAGATGCTCACCGGGATGACGGCGGTCAAGGAGTCAGCGGGTTATGTCGCGGTGGAACGGGTCGCAGGGGACCCTCCGCGGCAAACCGGGCTCGTTCCTGCTGCTGCACCGCGGCGTGATGACCCGGGGAACCCCCGATCTCCTGGTGACGATCATTCCGGACTCCGGCACCGGCGAGCTGGCGGGAATCGCGGGCACCCTCACCATCATCATCGAAAAGGGGAAACACTCCTACCTCCTCGACTACACCCTTCCCTGAGGAGGCCGGCCCCCGTTACAGCAGCCGGTCGACCAGGGCGAATCCGAACACCGTCACACTCATGATCCCGTTCATCGTGAAGAATGCGGCGTCGAGCCGGGAGAGATCGCCGGGGCGCACCAGCCGGTGCTCGTACACCAGGATCCCGGCGGCCACGGCCAGTCCCGCGTAGTACACCGGTCCGAACCCGGCGCCCCATCCGAACAGCGCCAGGGCCGGGATGGTGACCCCATGGAGCAGTTTGGCCAGCAGGATGCTGCGGGTTATGCCGAGCCGGACTACCGCGCTCCGGAGACCCTCGGAACGGTCGAATTGCTCGTCCGGGAGGGCATAGAAGATGTCGAACCCGGCCACCCAGGTCGCGACCCCCAGCCCGATCACCGGCAGGAGCCACCAGGGCTCGCTCCACCGGCCGCTCACCGCGAGGAAACCTCCCGCCGGCGCGATCGCGAGGGACAGCCCGAGCCAGAGATGGGGCCACCAGGTGAATCGCTTGGTCAGGCTGTAGCTCACGATCCATCCAAGCGCGAGCGGGGCCAGGGCAAGGCAGAGCGGGTTGATCTCCGCGCAGACCCAGAGAAACAGCGCCCCGGCCACGACCACCGAGACCCAGGCCTGGCGAAGGGTCAGCGCGCCGCGAGGAAGCTCGCGATTCCGGGTCCTCGGGTTCCGCGCGTCGAAGGACCGGTCGGCGATCCGGTTGAACCCCATGGCGACCCAGCGCGCCGCGGAAAAGGCCAGGATCACCAGCGCCACGGTCCGGATCGTCACCGGATACCGGATCGACGCCGCGAGCAGGCCGAGCAGCGCGAAGGGCAGCGCGAAGAGGGTGTGAGGGAGCTTGACGAAGCTCGCGTAGCGGGCGAGGAGGCTGCTGCCGGAGAAGGTCTGACCTTCGCGAGAGGTGCTGGGTGCTGGGTGCTGGGTGCTGGAATCCCTCATCCGAGGTCCTCGCACCCGGCACCTCGCCCCCAGCACCTCACAGCCGAATTCCCAGTCTGGCCCACATCGCATCGACCCGCTGCCGGGTGCCGGCATCCATTTCGATCCGCTTTGGCCACTCCCGGGTGAAGCCCTCCTCGGGCCACTTCCGGGTGGCATCGATCCCCATCTTGCTGCCGTAGGTAAACCCCCGGCTCGAGTGATCCAGGACGTCGATCGGCCCCATGGTGAATCGGGCGTCGCGTTCGGGATCGATATTGTTGAGCGCCACCCACCACGCTTCGTCGGGATCCTGCACGTTCACTTCCTTATCCACCACTACGATCACCTTGGCCAGCGACATGAGGCCCTGGCCCCATAGCGCATTCATCACCTTCCAGGCCTGGCCGGGATACTGCTTGTCGATCGACACGAACACCAGGTTGTGAAAAATCCCCGGAGCCGGCATGTGATAGTCCACGATCTCGGGGACGGTGAGCTTGAGCAAGGGAAGAAAAATCCGTTCGGTGGCGTGGCCCAGGTAGAAGTCCTCCATCGGAGGGCGGCCCACCAGGGTGGCGGGGTAGATCGGTTCCTTCCGCATCGTCACGGCGGTGACATGCACCTTCGGGTAATAGTCGGCGAGCGAGTAGAACCCGGTGTGATCGCCGAAGGGGCCCTCGAGGACCAGGTCCTCGGCCGGATCGATGTAGCCCTCGAGGACCAGCTCGGCCTCGGCGGGAACCGCGAGGTCGCAGGTGACCGCCTTGCCAAGCTCGACCGGATTCTTCCGGAGAAACCCCGCGAAGAGGAATTCGTCGATGGTGGGCGGAAGCGGGGCCGATCCCGAATAGATGCTTGCGGGATCCCCGCCCAGCGCGATCACCACCGGCATCGGTTCCTTCCGCTCCGCCATTTCGCGCCAGTGGGCCGCGCCGACCTTGTGGCGCTGCCAGTGCATCGCCAGCTCGTTGCGGCCGAGGACCTGGATCCGGTACATCCCGACATTGCGGGTTCCCTTGACAGGATCCTCGGTGATCACCAGCGGCAGGGTGATATACCGTCCCCCATCTTCGGGCCAGGTCACCAGGAACGGGATTCTCCCGAGATCCACCTCGTCCCCCTGCCAGACGATCTCCTGACACGCGGGACGCCCACCTTTGGTTCGGGGCGGGAACTTTGCCAGCTCGGCGAGCTTGGGCAGCATGGCGAGCTTTCCCATGAGCCCCTCGGGCACCTTCATCTCCAGCAGCTCGGATATCCGCATCCCGATGTGGTCCAGCCGCTCGGTGCCGAGGGCGAGGCAGATCCTTCGCATCGAGCCGAACAGGTTGATTGCCACGGGAATCGGGCTCACCCGGCCGTTTTCCATGATCGGTTGCTCGAACAGGAGCGCGGGCCCGCCGCCCGGGCTCTTCATGCAGCGGTCGGCCACCTCCGCGATCTCCAGACGGGTAGCGACCGGCTCGCGGACCCGGACCAGCTCTCCCACGTGGTCGATCGCTTCGATGAATTCTCGCAAGCTGTCGAGCGTCATGTCGATTCCTTCCCCTAATCCCTGGTCCCCAGCCCCTAGCCCCTAGCCCCCACATGAATCGCGCAGATCCCTGCCATCACCGGCCGCCAATGCACCTCGACAAACCCGGCGGCGCGGAACCGCTCGGCCAGCGCGTCCGGGGCGGGAAAGGCAAGCACCGATGCTGGCAGCCAGTCGTAGGCATCCCTATGTTTCGAGATCATGCGGCCGATCCGTGGGAGGAGATGCCGGAAGTAGAAGATGTAGAGCCCGCGGAGCGGGTTACGCTGGGGCGTCGTGAATTCCAGCACCACCAGACGCGCACCGGGCTTGAGCACCCGCGCCGCTTCCCGGAGGCCGCCATCCAGATCGGTCAGATTGCGCACCCCGAATCCCACCGTGGCGCCATCGAAGGTCGCATCGGCGAACGGCAAGTTGAGCGCGTCGGCATTGGCGGGGATGGTCCGCGACGACTTGCCCCGCCCCAGCAACAGCATCGATTGCACGAAATCGGCGGCGATCACCGACCCGGCAAAGCCGGCCCGATTCCCCAGCTCCGCGGCGAGGTCCATGGTGCCGGCGCACAGATCGAGGTAGCAGCCGTCCGGCTTCGCTTCCCAGCCCAGCGTGTCCACCGCCCGGCGGCGCCAGCCCCGGTCGAGGTTCGCACTGAGCAAATGGTTGAGGAAGTCGTACCGGGGAGCGATCGCGGCAAAGATGCCCTGCACGTAGGCCCGTTTGGGAGCCCCGCCGGTGACCGGTAACTCCCTGTCCGTGGCGAACATAGCCGCCGAATGTACCCTTCAATGAAGCCCGGTCGCAAGCGGGAGAGATTGGGGTCAGACTCCATTGGGACAAATGGAGTCTGACCCCAATTTCCTGGCCCTCACCGACCAGGAGGTGGTCCTCCGGGCCCGCGAGGGAGAGGAGGCAGCGTACCGCGAGCTGGTCCGCCGATATCAGCGGCCGGTCTTCTCCCTCATTTACCGGATGGTCCGGAATCGCGAGCTCGCCGAAGACCTTTCACAGGACACCTTCGTCAAGGTGCTCAATGCGCTCGCCACCTATCGCCCCGAATTCAAATTCAGCTCGTGGGTCTTCAAGATTGCCAACAACGTCGCGATCGATCAGCTCCGCCGCCGCGAGCTCGACACCCTTTCGCTCGAAGGCTCACCCCATGCCACCACACCCGATGCGATCGAAGCGACGACGCTCGAGTTCGGCTCCGGGGGAGAGAGCGCCCTCGATGAAGTCGCCAACCGCGAGCTCGGGAGCGAGATCGAGCAAGCGATCGCCAGGCTCCGTCCCGAGTACCGGAGCTGCATTCTGCTCCGTCACGTCGAAGACCGATCCTACGAGGAAATCGCCGAGATTCTGGATCTTCCCCTCGGCACCGTTAAGACCTATATCCATCGTGCGCGACATGAGCTGCGTGCCATGCTGGAACATCTGAAGGAAGAATGACGTTTCAGGTTTGTACGTCAGAAACTCGAAACGAAAGGGCTCCGTACAGCACCCCATGACATGGCCGATTCAGCATTTCACGACCGACGACCTGGATGCGTTCCATTCTGCGTCGTTGTCTCCCCACGCTCAGCAACATCTCGAAGAGTGTGCCGATTGCCGGGCGATGGTCGAACGGGATCGTTCGGTCCTTCGCATGCTCGACACGCTCCCGTCGCTTTCGCCTCGGCAGGATTTTGCCAACCGCGTCATGGCGCAGATCTCCCGACCGGTGCCGGCTACGGTGCCGGCTCGGCGCCGCCCGCTGGCGCTGGCCGCGTCGCTGGCGGTTGCGCTCGGGGCAAGCGTGATCTGGTCACTGTTCAATCGGGCGGTTCTGTCTGCGCTGGTGGATCGCGGCGGCGCGCTGGTTCGGGGATTGATCTGGGAAGGGTTCGCCACGCTGGCCCAGAACCTGTCCGAGCAGCCCTGGATCGCGTCGCTCCGGGCTTTCGGCGGATCGGGTGCCCGGATCGTCTTTGCGGCGCTGGTCGTCGCGGTGGGCTACGCGATGGCGATGGTGGCGTTCCGCCGGTTGATGATGTCTCCGGCGCAGGCCGCCAACCCGAAGTGGTGATCGTGCTCCTGTGATTGCGCTCTTGCTCGCCACGACCGTCCTCGTCGCCCCATCCGTCAAGCCCGACAACCAGCGTCAGACCATCTCGCTCGAGCACCTGAACGATCCGGCAAGCCTGGAGCGGAGCCTGCGGGGTGCGCTCGGACCTGGGTCGAGTGGGGACGGAATCACGGTTCCCGGCGGCGTGGTGCGATCGGGTGGCGTCACGGTCGCGGCCGGTCAGCGCCTCGATGGTCCCTTGCTGGTCCTCCGGGGCGACGCCAACCTGTCGGGCCTGGTGAGGGGGAACCTGGTGGTCCTGGACGGCAACCTGGTGCTGCATCCCGGCGCGAAGGTCACCGGAGATGCGCTGGTGATCGGGGGCCGCGCGCTGGAGCAGGGCGGAAAGGTCGAGGGCGAGCTCCGGGTGGTGCCGGCCCAGGGGGCGGTGGCCGCTGCGGAACGGGCGGAGGCGGCGGGCCCGCTAACCCGCGCAGCCGGAACCTTCGGGGTCCTCGCCGCGGTGGTCCTGGCCGGCTTCGGCATGGTGTCCTTCGCGCGGCCCCGGCTCGAGGTGGTGTCCGATACGGTGGCCCGGAGCTTCTACCGTTCGTTCCTGATCGGGGTCCTCGCCCAGATCATCGCGCTGCCGACCGCGGCGCTGGTGGTGGCCGGGCTGGTGCTGAGCATCGTCGGGATCCTGCTGCTGCCGTTCGTCGCCCTGGTGGTTCCCCTGCTCCTCCTCACCGCGGTCCTCGGCGGCATGGTCTCGGCGCTGCACGCGATGGGGGAGATCCGGACCCGCCGCCGGATGGCCGCGGGCGTGGCGATGTCTCCCAACAGTTACCGCTATCTGCTCACCGGGGCCGCCTTTCTCTCGCTCCTCTGGGCCGCCTGGGTGGTCTTTGCCGGGATCCCGGTCGCCGGCACGCTGGTGTTTCTGGTCGCGTTGCTGCCCACCTGGGTCGCCGGGACCGCCGGGTTAGGCGCCTTCCTGCTCTCTCGCGCGGGGCTCCGCGGTGAGGCCGCCGGCCGGTTCCTGCCGCCGGAAGCGATGACCGACGAATACCTCTGGGCGACGCCGCGCTACGGGGTCACCGCCGTCAAACGGCCCAAGCCATGAGACCTCGCCCGATTCTTCCGCTGCTGTTCCTGGCCGCCTCGTGCGGCCCGGCGCCGGTGCTGCAGGACTACTCCTACATCCGCGGGTACTCCGGTGAAGGGCGGCTCCGGGCCGACATCGAATACGCCGCCGGCCGGGTGCACATCGGCCCTTCGACCAACGGGAGTCTCTTCGAGCTGAAGCTGCGCTACGACCCGACCCGGTTCCGCCCCATCGGCGAATACGGTCAGAACGGCGAGGTACGGCTCGGCGCCGCGATGACCCATGGGGGCGGGTTTCGGATCGGTCGGCGCCGGGTGCTTCCCCAGACCGCCGAGATCGGATTCAGCCCGGAGGCCGCTCTCGATCTTCGGATGACTCTGGGCGCGGGAGACGGCGTGCTCGATCTCGGCGGCCTCCGGATTCAGGCCGTCCGGATCGCGGCCGGGGCGAGCCGGACCGCGATCCGGTTCGCCGAGCCTAACCCGGAGCCCTGCGCCAGCGCGGAGTTTACCTCGGGCGCCGGGGAGCTGACCATCGAACAGGCGGGCAACGGCGGCTGTCCGACCTGGCGGTTCGAGGGCGGGGTCGGCGCCATCCGGATCGATCTTGCCGGAGCCTGGCGGGGCGACCCGCGCATGAATCTCAGCCTGGCGGTGGGCGGGGTGGTGTTCGAAGCTCCCCAGGACATGGGGATCCGGGTCAGAATGGAAGGCCTGGTGGCGAAGTTCGAGGGCGATCGGTTCAGTCACCAGGGGAAAACCTGGACCTCGGAAGGATTCGACCAGGCGAACCGCAAGGTGGATATCGAGGTGCGCTCCGCGGTCGGCGGAGTGCGGGTGGAGTGGAAGTAGCGGCTACTGGCTGATCACCGGCAGCTCGGCCCGTCGGGCGCCTGCCAACCGGTGGAATTGTTCCGCGATAGCGAGCAAGGCCAGGGCCGCGGCGCTCTCGGGGGCATCGGTCACCACGGGCCGCCCTTCGTCGGCGCGGGCGGCGAGCCCGGGCTGGAGCGGCACCGAGCCGAGCAGAGGGACGCCGGTTTCCCGGGCGAGCCGCTCTCCCCCGCCCTCCCCGAAGAAGGTGTAGCGAATCCCGCTGGCGGGGTCGGTGTACGGCCCCATGTTCTCGACGATCCCCAGCACCGGCACGTTGACCCGCTCGAACATCTTCGCGCCCTTGAGGGCATCGCCCACCGCCATTTCCTGCGGGGTCGTGACGATGACGGCTCCGGACACCGCGATGGACTGCACCAGGGAAAGCTGGGCATCCCCGGTCCCCGGGGGCATGTCGACCAGGAAGTAATCGAGCTCACCCCAGTCCACGTCATTGAGGAATTGCTGGATCACCTTCATGATGATGGGACCGCGCCAGATCGCCGGGGCATCGCGCTCCACCAGGAACCCGATCGACATGAGCTTGACGCCGTAGGCCTCGAGCGGGTGAAGCCGGCCGCCCACCACCGCCGGCTTCGCGAACGAGCCGAACATCCTGGGGATGTTGGGTCCATAAATGTCGGCGTCCATCAATCCGACCCGGTGGCCCTGGCGGCCCAGGGCGATCGCCAGATTCGCCGCGACGGTGGACTTCCCGACCCCGCCTTTGCCGGAGCTCACCGCGATCACCCGGCCCAGCCGGGGGGCCGAAGCGGGCACCGGAGCGGGGACTCCTAACCCGGCCGATTGCGGCGCCCCGCTGGGCGGGCCGTGGGTGGCCTGGGACGGGCCGGCCGGATCCATCACGGTGATCTTGACCGCGT
Source organism: uncultured Gemmatimonadales bacterium (assembly GCA_963841505.1). Taxonomy (GTDB): domain Bacteria; phylum Gemmatimonadota; class Gemmatimonadetes; order Gemmatimonadales; family GWC2-71-9; genus JABFSM01. The sequence continues at coordinate 460,300 of CAWJCZ010000008.1, read as the reverse complement.
CGGCGCGAACTCCGGGCACCTGCCTGACCGCGGCCCGGGCCTCCCGCACCAGGGTGGCCGGATCGTCCCGGGAGAGCAGGAACGTAAAGCTCACCGCGCCGTCGTCGGACACGGTGAGATCCCGGATCATCCCGGCGGAGAGAAGGTCGTTGTCGAGTCGGGGATTCTTGATCCGGGTCAGCGCGGCGCCGACCTGGGCCTGGAGCGCGCTCACGCCGGCGGGGGGTTCGGTTCAGATCGCATCGACCTGTCGGACTTCCGGGACCATCTGGCGCAACCGCGCCTCGATGCCCTGACGGAGCGTGATCGAAGACGCGCTGCAGCCGGAACAGGTCCCCCCCAGCCGCAACAGCAGGACGCCGTCGGACTCGTCGAAATCCACCACCTCCACCTTGCCGCGGTGGGAGGCGATATACGGACGCAGCGTATCGAGGGTCTCTTCGATGCGGTCCAGCGTGGTCATCCGGGAGGCTCCAGGCGCATTCGTCAAATCTAATCCCGCCCGAGGTAGCGACGCGCCTCGTGCAGCACTTTTTCCTGGACCTCGGGGAGTGTTCCGGGGAGGGAGAGTCCCGAGGCGTGCTTGTGGCCGCCGCCACCGAATGGTTTCGCGAAGGCTGCGACATCCACATCGCCCACGGAGCGAAGCGAGACCTTGATCCGGTCCTGGGACATCTCGCGGAACAGGAGCGCCAGGCGCACTCCGCTGATCGACCGGGGGAATTCGATGATGCCGTCCAGATCGTCCACCGTGACCTCATGGCGCTCCAGCGCCCCGGGCGGCACGGTGACCCACGCAAGGCCATCCTCGACCACCATGGTCTGGAGGGTCTCGGCAAAGAGCCGGGCCCGGCCTTTCGGCGCATTGGCGTACACGTCCATGTAGATCGCTTCGGGATCGAGCCCGGTCTCGAGCAACTCGGCGGCGACCCGCAGGGTGCGGGGACTGGTGTTGCTGAAACGGAACCCGCCGGTGTCGGTGACCAGCGCCACGTACAGCGCCCGCGCGACTGGCGGGGTCAACGCCCAGCGGTTCGCGAGGGCGATCTCGCAGATCAGCTCACCGGTGGCGGCCGCGGTGGGATCGAGATAGCGGGGACCCGGTGGCAGGGTGCCGGGACTCACGTGATGATCGATGCAGGCCACCGGCACGCCGAGCGTGGCGACGGTCTGGTTCAGCATGCCGAGGCGGTCGAGGTCCGAGATATCCAGGACCACGATGACGTCGGAGGCGCGCAAGGCCTTGACCGCCTCACGGCTTCGATCGATCCCATTGAGATCGTGGAAGAGGAATTCGAAGCGCGGTGGAGTCAGCGTCGGATTGGCGATGACGACCTGGAGGCCGCGATTGCGGAGCAGGTGGGCGAGGGCGACTTCACTCCCCAGGCCATCGCCATCGGGATGGACGTGGGTGGTGAGGGCAACCCGTCGTCCCGTCCCGAGCAGTGCGGCGATCTCCTGGGCGGCATTGAGCTTGTCGGCGGAGAGCGTGATGGACATGGGGTGAAACTAAGATGGGAGGATAGGAAGATGGGAGGATGGGATGCTGCCATCTCCCATCCTCCCATCCTCCTATCCTCCTATCCTCCTATCCTCCTGTCCTATTTCCCGGCGCTCTCCCGCTCCCGCTGCAGCACGCTGTGTTTCCGGCTGTAGCCGAAGTAGATCACGAAGCCGATGATCAGCCATACGATCAAACGGAGCCAGGTGTCGCCGGGGAGGGTGGCCATGAGACCGACGCAGGAAATCACCCCCAGGATCGGCACCAGAGGAACCAGCGGAGTCCGGAAGGGCCGCTCGAGGTCGGGTCGGGTGCGGCGGAGTATGATGACTCCGAGGCAGACCAGCACGAATGCCAGCAGGGTCCCGATATTGACCAGCTGACCCAGGAGCTGGAGCGGAAGGATGCCGGTGGCAAGTCCCACCGCGATGCCGGTGAAAATCGTGGAGAGATAGGGGGTGCGGAATTTCGGATGCACCTTGGATCCCCACCGGCCCATCAAGCCGTCCCGCGACATGGAGTAGAAGACCCGCGACTGACCCAGGAGCATGACCAGGATGACCGAGGCGAGCCCTAACACGGCGCCCACGTCCACCAGGATCCGGATCCCATGGCCCACCCCGACCTTCTCCAGCGCATAGGCGACCGGCGCGTTCACGTTGAGCTCCTGGTAGGGCACCATCCCCACCAGCACGCCGGACACCACCACGTAGAGCACGGTGCAGATCGCGAGCGACCCCAGAATCCCGATCGGGAGATCCCGCTGGGGATTCTTGGCCTCCTGCGCCGCGGTGCTGACCGCGTCGAATCCGATGTAGGCGAAGAACACCAGCCCGGCCCCGCGCAGCACCCCGGACCAGCCATAGGTGCCCCAGTGCCCGGTATTCGGTGGGATGAAGGGGTGCCAGTTGGCCGGCGTGATATGGGCAAGGCCCACCCCCACGATGAGCAGGACGATGGTGACCTTGAGGATGACGATCAGGTTGTTGACCCGGGCCGACTCCTGGATGCCGATCACCAGGATGGTGGACATCAGCGCCACGATGAAGACCGCGGGCAGGTTGAGGATCGCCCCGGTCAGGTTGAGCCCGGTGTGGGCGCACCCGGCGACGGCGTTCGCCACATTCTCCGCGGTGCACCAGGCGGTCGGGGCGTTGGTGAGCCGTTCGGGCAGGACGATTCCGAAGTTCTTGAAAAGATCCACCAGGTGCCCCGACCAGCCCACCCCCACGGTGGCCGCCCCGGCGGCGTACTCCAGCACCAGGTCCCAGCCGATGATCCAGGCGACCAGCTCGCCCATGGTGGCGTAGGAATAGGTGTAGGCACTGCCCGCCACGGGTACCGCGCTGGCCATCTCGGCGTAGCATAACCCGGCGAAAGCGCACGCGATCCCGACCAGCACCATGGAGAGCGGCACCGCGGGACCGGCGTAGAGCGCCGCCGCCTGGCCGGTGAGAACGAAAATGCCGGCCCCGATGATGGCGCCGATGCCCAGCGCGGTCAGGTTGAAGGGGCCCAGCGTGCGTCGGAGGCTCTTCTCGCCGACCGCCTCCGCTTCGGCGCGCAGCGCGGTTACGGACTTGGTGGCCCACAGGTTCATGATGGACTCCGTTGAAAGGTGCTGGGTGCTAGGCGCTGGGTGATAGGTGCTCGGGAACCCTCTAACACCCAGCACCTTGCACCTCGCACCTAGACACTGTAGTTCGGCGCTTCCCGGGTGATCGTCACGTCGTGGGGGTGGGATTCCCGGAGGCCGGCCGCGGTGATCCGCAGGAACTCGACGTCGCGCTGCAAGGACGGAATATCGGCGACGCCACAGTATCCCATGCCGCTCCGGAGGCCTCCCACCATCTGAAAGAGTACGTCCCCAACCGGCCCCCGGTAAGGGACCCGCCCCTCGATCCCCTCGGGAACCATCTTGGAAGGGGAGAGCTCTCCGTCCTGGAAGTACCGGTCGGCCGAGCCGTCCTGCATCGCGGCGAGACTTCCCATACCGCGGATCATCTTGAAGCGGCGTCCTTCGGCCAGCACGCTCTCGCCCGGGCTCTCCTCGGTCCCCGCCAGCATCGATCCCATCATGACCGAAGAGGCCCCCGCCGCAAGCGCCTTCACCACATCGCCCGAGTATTTGACCCCGCCGTCGGCGATCAAGGGGATGTCACCGGCCCCGCGCAGCGCGTCGGACACCGCGGTGACCTGGGGAACCCCGACACCGGTCACCACCCGGGTGGTACAGATGCTTCCGGGGCCGATGCCGACTTTGACCGCATCCACTCCGCGGCGCACCAGCTCGCGGGCGCCGGCTTCGGTCGCGACGTTCCCGGCCACCAGCTGGGCCTCGGGATACGCCTGGCGCAGCTCGTCCACCGTCTTGAGCACGCCATCGCTGTGCCCGTGGGCCGAGTCCACCACCAGGACGTCCACCCCGGCGTCGATCAACGCCTTGGCCCGGGCACGAGCCTCACTCCCCGCCCCGACCGCAGCCGCGACCCGGAGGCGTCCATGCTGATCCTTGTTGGCATTGGGATGCTGGCGCCGTTTGAAGATGTCCTTCACCGTGATGAGGCCCCGTAACACGCCCTCCGGATCCACCACCGGGAGCTTCTCGATCCGGTGCTGGGCCAGGATCCGCTCGGCTTCGTCGAGCGTGGTCCCGACCGGCGCGGTGACGAGCTTGTCCTTGGTCATGCCCTCCCGTACCGGCTGATCCAGGTTCCGCTCGAACTGAAGATCGCGATTGGTGATGATCCCGATGAGCCGGCCCGACCCGTCCACGATCGGCACGCCGGAAATGCGAAACCGCCGCATCAGGGCGGCGGCATCGCGAAGCGGACGATCCGGGCCGAGGGTGATCGGGTTCAGGATCATCCCGCTCTCACTGCGCTTGACCCGATCGACTTCGGCTGCCTGCCGGTCGAGCGTCATGTTCTTGTGAATCACCCCGATGCCACCCGCCCGAGCCATCGCGATCGCCATGTCTGCTTCGGTCACGGTGTCCATGGCGGCGGAAACCAGGGGGATCTGAAGCGGGATGGCGCGGGTGAAACGGGACGCGGTCGAGACGTCGCGGGGATGGACCAGACTATGACGGGGAACCAGAAGAACGTCGTCGAAGGTGAGGCCGATATCCGTACGCAGTGTACCCATCCGGAAGATTACGGTTGGCTCACGGGGAAATCAAGCGGGCGGCTTGGGTTTTCCGAGGGCCTCGTCCATCACACTCTCGGCGGCGGCCGCAACGCCTTTCATCACCTTGCCGGCGCTGTCCACCAGGCCGGCGGTGCCGGAAATGGCCTTGATGGGAAGCTTGGCGTATCGCATGGTGTCCTCGATCCCCTCGGAGATCCGGGCCAGGAGATTGGTCGGATTGACCCGCTCGGCGTACTTGCTTTCGAGAAACTCGACGTAATCGAGAATCTGGTATCCGCGCTCATCGGAGAGCGCCTCGAGGCGGCGCTGGATGCGTTGCTTGAGTTGCTCGTTCATGGATTCCTCCGCACCAGTTCCACCACCGGTGTCGCCAGAAACCGGGTTCGCCCCGCCCGCACCGTGACCGTCAATGACAGCTCCTCCAGGGGAATCAGGCCCTGGAGCTGTTCCGCCTGTGCCTTTGACACCGTGACATACGCGAACCCCGATTCGGGAAGGGGCCCCCGCACCAGGAGATACGGTTGCCCCGCCGGCATCTCGGGCCGGAGCTCGTCGGCCTGCTGCATCGCGAGGAATTGTACCCGCCAGTCGACGGTCTGCCCGACGTACCGATCGGGGTTGTCGCGCAGCATCGCGGCGGTAATCGCGGGGCGCGGAACGACCGCGCTGTCCACCTCGCTCCGGCGAACCCAGCCCTCGAGCGTGACCTTCACCCATTCACCCTGGGCCTCTCCCACCGAGACCTCCGCCGGAGCGGCGAGCTTCGCAAGCACCGCACCGTCGGGAGCTCGTCGGAGGCTGGACTCCACCCGAAGCGTAGCCCGCCTTTCCTCCCGCGGCGGAGTAACGGTCTTTGCGGTGTCCGCGACTGGTCGTGAGGACTGTTGCGGAGGGGCCGCGGATCGCTCCGCGACCGCGGGGCGGCGGACGGCGGGCGAGGAAATCCAGACCGCGCGCCGCACCCGGGTCCAGCCGCTCGAAGTGGAAACCCGCTTGAACAGGGTGCCCTCGACGGCCCGCGCGATCAGCCGGCCGTTCGGTTCGGTGCGGACGTTCTCCCCTTCGGTGACTTTCACCGAGAGATCGAAACCTTCCCGTCCGTCCGACTGGGTAGACGCCGAAAAGATCCAGCCATCAAGAGTGACCTGGGTGAATCCTCCGGAGCTTTGTCCCGTCCCAACCCGCGCACCAGCGACGAGGGTCCCCAGACGGGTACCACCGGGATCCTTGAAGAACGGCGTGTCCTGCGGAATGGATACGGCGGATTGGGCGAAGAGCGTTCCCGAAAGCGCGGCTACGACACCGAAACAGGCTGGTAGGGCGCTCCGCGAAGGACTAGATTGCGGCACGTCCGTCACGAGTGGCATTGTAGACGCCGGGGAGGAGCATGTCAAACCGCCGAGCCAACGGCGCACCGGTTGCCTTGATCGTGCTGGACGGGTGGGGATATCGAGAGAGCCGTGAAGGGAACGCCATCGAGCTGGGACGGACCCCGGTCTGGCACGGCCTGTGGGATGGCTCTCCCCGCACCCTCCTCGATGCCAGTGGACTCGCCGTGGGACTCCCCGACGGACAAATGGGCAACAGTGAGGTCGGGCACCTGAACCTGGGGGCCGGCCGGGTGGTGCCGCAGGACATCGTGCGGATCTCGGCGAGCATCACCAAGGGCGACTTCTTTGCCCTGCCGCCGCTGGTCGAGCTGTGCACCGGGATCCGCAAGAGCGGCGGCACCCTTCATCTCATCGGCTTGATCGGCGACGGCGGCGTGCATGCGCTGGACGCTCATCTCCTCGGCTGTGTCGAGCTGGGTCTGCGCCACGAGGTCCCCCGGATCGCGATTCACGGTTTTCTCGACGGGCGCGACACCCTTCCCAAATCGGCGGCCGGCTTCGTCACCAGCCTGGTGGAGAACCTGCGAACGCTGGCGGGTCCGCGCGCGGAGCTGGCCTCGCTGATCGGTCGTTACTACGCGATGGACCGGGACCACCGCTGGGAGCGGACCCGCCTCGCCTACGACCTGCTGGTGCATGGCACCGGGCAGGCCGCCGAGGATCCGGTCCAGGCCATCGAGGCAGCCTATCAGCGGGGAGAGACCGATGAATTCATCAAGCCAGTCGTCCTAACCCGCGATGGCGCCCCCCGCGCTACCCTGCGCCCGGGCGACGGGGTCCTGTGCTTCAACTTCCGGGCCGACCGGATGCGCCAGATCGTCCGGGCTCTCGCGGTGGACTCGTTCGACGGGTTTCCGGTGCCGGACCGCCCCAAGCTCGACCTGGTCACCATGACCCGGTACGACCGCACCTTCCCGTTTCCGATCGCCTTTCCGCCCATCAGCCTGGCCCACGTGCTCGCCGAGTTCCTGGCCGAACTCGGCCGCTCGCAGTTTCATGTCGCCGAAACCGAGAAGTACGCCCATGTCACCTACTTCTTCAATGGCGGCCACGAACCTCCCTATCCGGGTGAGGAGCGGGTGCTGATTCCCTCGCCCAAGGTCGCGACCTACGATCTGGCGCCGGCGATGAGCGCCCAGGGCATCACCGACGCCTTGTGCCGCGCCCTGGAGCGAAAGGAGCACGACTTCTTTCTCTGCAACTATGCCAACGCGGACATGGTGGGACACACCGGGGTGCTCCCCGCGGTGATCGAAGCGGTTGAGACGGTGGACGCCTGCCTGGGGCGGCTGGTCGCGGCCTGCGAGAAGAGCGGCACCCGTCTCCTGATCACCGCCGATCACGGAAACTGCGAAATGATGTTCGATCCCAAGGGCGGCGGCCCCCACACCGCCCACACCACGAACCCGGTGCCCCTGGTGGCGGTGAACACTCCGCTCCGCCGGCTCCGGAGCGGCGGCGCCCTGGGGGATGTCGCTCCCACCATTCTTCAGCTCCTGGGCATGGAGCAGCCGGTCGAGATGACCGGGTTGTCTCTCCGCGGGAAGGGCTAACTTTCGTGATGCTTCGGATTTCCCTGAGACTCCCGGCTCTGCTCCTGCTCGTTCTGCTCCCCGCGCGGGCGCTGGCCCAGGTCGGCCACGATCCGGCTCGCTCGCCCTATCGGAGCCTGCGGTACAGCCAGTTCATCGGCGCCAACGCCGGATGGTTCGGGGGGAGCGGGGGGACCCTCGGGGTTGCGCCTCATAGCGGGAACATCGTGGGGATCCGCTACGACTTTCTCGCCAACGGCACCCTCGGGCTCGGGTTGGCGGGTGGCATGGCGTGGCTCGACCGGGTCATCATCGATCCGAATTATCCGATCGAATTCGCGGCGCGCGACACCGTGCCCCAGCGCATCATCATGGGGGAGGGGATTTTTCAGTTCAATCTGACCGGCGGCAAGACCTGGCACCGGCTGGCGCCGTACCTGTCGGCGGGGTTTGGCCTGGTGCTGGGCGCAAGGGTTCCGGCGGATACCAGCGGATTCAAATTCCGGGTCCAGGCGTCACTCACGCCGGGAATCGGTACCCGGGTCTTCCTTACCGAGCGCTTGTTCCTGCGGCTCGAAGCCCGGAGCGCGTTCTGGCAGGTCAAGTATCCTGACAGCTACCGCCTCCCCCCAATCAACGACCTTTCCAAGCCGCCGGTGCTCTCCTCTCCCGTGAAGGAATGGCTGGCCAATGGCTGGTATTCGATCGGCCTCAGCTATGCATTCAGCCGGCCCTTCTGAGCGGCAGCCCGGGTTTCCATGCCCACAAGCCTAACCCGCACTCTCCGGTTCCGCGCCAGCCACCGGTACTGGAAACCGGACTGGACCGCCGAGCAGAACCGGGCCCGGTTCGGCAGTGTCACCGAGGAGCACTCCCACGACTATGCCTGCGCGGTCACGGTCACCGGACCGGTGTATCCGGAGACTGCCAGCGTGGTGGATCTCGCCGAGCTCGACCGGGTGCTCGAAGAGGAGGTTCGTCAGCGATTCGACGGGAAGGCCCTTCACCTCGCGCTGCCCGAGTTCGCCGAGGGCAAGACGCTGCCGACCTGTGAGGCCATTGCCCGGCTGGTGTTCTCCCGGGTGGCGGCCCGGCTCCGCCGGCCGGTCGAGCTCGAATCAGTCACGATCGCCGAGGACGCAACCCTGAGGGCGACGGTGACCCGTGAGCAGTGACCCCGCCGACCCGATCCGTCCGGTCAAACGGGGTGGGCGCATGGCGGATCAGGCGGCGGTCGAGGAGGTCCCGGTCTGGCTCGAGGTCAACGGAACCCCGGTGGTCACCTGGATGTGCACCCCGGACCTGCTCGAGGAGCTGGCGATCGGCTGGCTCGCGGGTGAGGGATACATCGAGACGATCGACCAGGTGCACCTCCGGCCCTGCGCCACCGATCTGGGATTCTGGGCCGAGGTCCCGGCCGAGCGGGTAACCCGGGTTAGGAATGAAAACCGGCGGCCGGTCCTCGCCTCGGGGTGCGGCGCGGTCAGTATCTATCTGGCCGAGCCCGAGTCGCTGGCGCCGGGCCCGCTCCGGGGCGAGCCACCCCCGGTCGACCCGCTTCGCAGGCTCTTCAAGGCCCTGTTCAACCAGGGCGAGCGTTACCGGGACACCGGCGGGGTCCATGCGGCGGCGCTGACCGACGGCGCCACCCTGCTGGCCCACGCCGAGGACATCGGCCGCCACAACGCGGTGGACAAGGTGATCGGCACCATGATCCTGGGGGGGCAGCCGCTCGCCGGGTTAGGGTTGCTGGTCACCGGCCGGGTCTCCGCCGAGCTGGCCGCCAAGGCGGGGCGAGCGGGTCTGGCCTGGGTCGCGACCCCATCGGTCCCTTCCACCATGGCAGTCGAAATCGCCCGGCGGACCGGCATGGTCCTGGTCGGGCGGGCGGTGAGCGGCAGTCCCCACCTGCACCGGCCCGGGGAGCCCTCCCTCGATCCCGACTGACCCGGTCCGGGGAGCGATTCTCGCCGGAGGCGGCGCCACCCGGATGGGCGGCGCCCCCAAGGGTCTCCTGGAGGTTGGGGGACGCCGGATCCTCGACCGGCTGGTCGATGCGTTCCAGGAAGCCCTGGGCGAGCTGCCGCTGCTCGTCGCCAACGCGCCCGATGCGCCGGAGTGGCATCGCGACCTCCTGGTCGTCTCCGATGAACGACCCGGCGCGGGAAGTCTGGGCGGACTCTACACCGCGGTGGTGCGGGCCCCGGCGCCGGTGGTGTGCGTCGCGTGGGACATGCCCTTCGTTCCGGCCTCCCTGATCCGGCTCCTGGCGGATCGTCTCGCCGGAACCGATGTCGTGATCCCCGCCAGCGAAGGAAAGCGCGGACTGGAGCCGCTCTGTGCCGGATACGGGCCCGGCTGTGTCCCCGCTATGGCGCGGGCGCTCGAACAGGGCGATCTTCGAGCCATCGCCTTTCACCAGCAGGTGCGGGTGCAGATTCTTTCCCAGGACGAGTTGCGTCGCCACCTCGGGAGCGATCCGGGGCGGCTCTGGTTCAACGTGAACACGGCCGAGGACCTGGTCCGGGCCAACGGGATGGTTTCGTGACCCGCATCGTGTCGGTGATCGGTCACAAGAACGCGGGAAAAACCACCCTGGTCTGCGCGCTATCGCATGAGCTCAAGCGACAGAAGCAGCGGATTGGCACGATCAAACACGCGAGCCATCCCCTCGATGTGGATCGCGCCGGCACCGACTCATGGCGGCACTGGAATGAAGGTCGCGCGGATGGGGTGGTGGTCGCGTCGCCCGACCTTCGGGTCAGCTTCGAGCGGCGACCCGACGAAGCCGGCCCGGAGGAGCTGGCGCGGCGCTATTTCAGCGACATGGACCTGGTGATCGTCGAGGGGTTCAAGAAGGCCGCCCTTCCCAAAATCGAGGTCTTCCGGCGGGTGGTGGCGACGGCTCCGCTCTTCGATGCCCACGCCGAGAACGCGGACGAGTGGATCGCCATCATGACCGACGACCCCAAATACGATGCCCCCTGCCGGGTCCTCAGATTCTCCGATACGATGTGGCTCAACATGCTCACCGTTCTGATTTCGGAGCACGCCAAGCCGCTGGTCCTGTGACCCCACCGCTCGCCCCGGGAGAGGCGGCGCGCCGGATTCTTTCCGACATCGCCCTCCAGCCTCCGCTGCGATTGCCGCTCGACGATGGGCTCGGCGCCGTTCTCGCCGAATCGGTCGTGAGCCCCATGAACGTGCCCCCGTGGACCAACTCCGCGATGGATGGCTACGCCGCTCGCGCCGAGGACGTTCGAGGCGCCCGCGCCGACGCGCCCCGACAGCTCCGGATCGTCGAGAGCATTCCCGCGGGCGCCTTCCCGACCCGCACGATCGGCCCGGGAGAATGCGCGCGGATTTTCACCGGCGCGCCGCTGCCCGATGGGGCCGATTCGGTGATCCGTCAGGAAGACACGTCAGACCGACAGGCGGAACGGCGGACCGGGGAACAGACTGTCGAGGTCGTCAACGACCGCGACTGCGGCGTCAACATCCGGCGGGCCGGGGAGGACATTCGCCAGGGAGACGTGGTGCTCGAGGCCGGGGTCGAGCTGGGACCCGCCGGGCTCGGAGTGCTGGCCTCGCTCGCGATCGGATTTCCCGTCGTCTATCGCCGGCCCCGGGTCGGGATCCTGGGGAGCGGCGACGAGATCGTCGGCCTGGACCGCCCCGAGGAGATTCTTTCGGGACGGAAGATCGCGAGCTCCAACACCCACACCCTGACCGCGCTGGTGCGCCAGGCCGGCGGAACGCCGGTGGACCTGGGAATCGCGGCGGACACCCCGGAGAGCCTGCGCGAACACCTGACCCGCGGCCAGCTCTGCGACCTGCTGGTCACCACCGCCGGCATCAGCGTCGGTGAGCACGACTATCTCCGCCCGGTCCTCGACCAGCTGGGTCTCGCGCCCCGGTTCTGGAAGCTGCGGATGCGGCCCGGCGCGCCGGTGGGATTCGGCCTGCTCGGCAAAGTTCCCTGGATTGGGCTTCCCGGCAATCCGGTGAGCACCATGGTCACGTTCGAGCTGTTCGTCCGGCCGGCCATTCGCCGGATGATGGGGCAGACCCTGCCGTTCCGCCGGACCGTGCCGGTGCGGGTTACCGAGTCGATCACGCTGGGGCCCCGGCTTCAGCATTTCCTCCGCGCGGTCGTCACCGAGCCGTCGCCGGGCACGGGCGAGCTCCCGACCGCGCGTCTCACCGGACCGCAGGGATCCGGTATTCTTACTTCGATGGTCAAGGCCAACGCGTTGCTGGTCGTCCCGGAGGGCCAGCACGAAACGCCGGCCGGCGCAGTAGCCAGCGCGATCCGGCTCGACGACACCGGGCACGTCGCCGAGCCGCCATGGTAGCAGCGTGATCACCCTTCACGATCCCTGGGTCTGGCTCGTCTTTGGCGGCGTCGTGCTGGGACTCCTGATCCTGGATCTCGGCGTGCTCAACCGCCGGGCCCACGCATTGTCGTTTCGCGAGGCCGGGTTCTGGAGCGCAGGTCTCGTGCTGTTCGCGCTGGGGTTCGGCCTGTTCATCTGGGCCCAGGTGGGATTCCCGCCGGCGCTGGAGTATTACACCGGGTATCTCATCGAGTTGTCGCTCAGCGTCGACAACCTCTTCGTCTTCCTCCTCATCTTCCAGTACTTCACCCTTCCCCCGGCGCTGCAGGCCCGGGTGCTCAAGTGGGGCATCATCGGCGCCATCGCGATGCGGGGGGCGATGATCGGGTTCGGGGCATTGCTCCTGGCCCGGTTCCAATGGATCGCCTACCTCTTCGGCGCGATCATCCTGATCACCGGACTCCGGTTCTACCGAACCTCATCGGAGAACCGGCTGGAGCCGGACAAGAACCCGCTGGTCCGGGTGGCCCGGCGCTGGTTTCCCTTCAGCGATCGCTACGACGGAGATCGGTTCTTCACCAGAGGAACCAGCCGCGGCTGGCTGGCCACTCCCCTGCTCCTGGTCCTCCTGGTCGTGGAATGGAGCGACCTGGTCTTCGCCATCGACAGCATCCCCGCGATCTTCGCGATCACCCGGGACCCGTTGATCGTCTACAGCTCGAATGTCTTCGCGATTCTCGGACTCCGGGCGCTGTTCTTCCTGCTGGCCGGGGCCATGGACCGCTTCGTCTACCTCAAGCCGGCGGTGGCGACCATCCTGGTCTTCGTCGGGCTCAAAATGGTGGCCGCGGCCTGGGTCCATCTCTCGACCGGTGTCTCCCTGGCGGTGGTGATGGGGCTGCTGACCCTGGGGGTGCTGGCGTCGCTCGGGAAGGCGCGGGCCGACCGGCTCAGGGCACCAGAGTGACCTCGACGTCCCCGCTCTTGCGGGTTATGCTCACCACCACCCCCTGGGGCTGCCGACTGACCGCGAGATCCAGCTCGGCATCCCCGATCTGAAGGCCGGTCAGTTTCACCTCGTCCAGAAACTGGGGCAGCCGGGCATGGCGGAGCCGGACCAGCCGCTCGGGCGCCCGGACCTCGAGGCCGAGCGCGGCCTGCAGCAGAAGAAAGGTGGCCCCGGCGGCCCAGCTCTGGGGCGCACAGGCCACCGGATACAGGGTCGGTCCTTCGCCGGTGCGGCGATGGAATCCGCAGAACAGCTCGGGAAGCCGGTGCAGCTCGACGAACAGGCTGGCGTCGAACAGCCCGCTCAGCAGGGTGAGCGCCGCCTCGTGGAACCCGTAGCGGCTCATACCATACCCGATCAACGCGTTGTCATGGGGCCAGACCGAGCCGTTGTGATACGACATCGGGTTGTAGCGCGTTTCCGTGTTGGCGATGGTGCGAATGCCCCAGCCGGAAAAACTGTCGGCCGCGAGCAGCGACCGGGTGACCCGGGCGGCCCGCTCCGGCGAGGCGATCCCGCAGAGCAGCGCGTGCCCCGCATTGGAACTGCGTACCAGGCAGGGTTGCTTGTCGCCGTCGAGCGCGAGCACGTAGGTGCCGTGTGCCTCGGACCAGAACACCGATTCGAATCGCTGCCTCAGCGCTTCGGCATTGGCGTCGAACCGTTGCGCAACCGGATCCAGGCCCAGGGCGCGGGCCAGTCCGGCCCCGCCACGCCACGAGGCATACACGTAGGCCTGAACCTCGCACAGGGCGATCGACCCTTCGGCGAGCCGGCCGTCCTGGTGCCACACCGAGTCAGAAGAATCCTTCCAGCCCTGCTGCACCAGCCCCTCGGGCGACTGTCGCAAATATTCGACGAACCCGTCGCCGTCACGATCGCCGGATTCTTCGATCCAGGCGAGGGCCCGCTCGACATGGGGCCAGATCCACTCGGCAAAGGCCCGGTCGCCGGTGCGCTCGTAGTACGCCGCTGCCAGCATGACGAACAACGGGGTTGCATCCTGGCTGCCATAGTAGGCGCCGAAGGGAATTTCGCCGAGCGTCGCCATCTCGCCGCTGCGAAGCTCGTGAAGGATCTTGCCGGGCTGGGCGTCCTGTTCGGGAATGGTCCGATCGGCCTGTCGCAGGGCCAGGAAGCGAAGCACTCCGCGGGCGAGATCGGGCATCAGCCAGAGGGATTCCAGGGCGGTAATCAGCGCATCGCGCCCGAACGGGGTACTGAACCAGGGAATGCCCGCGTAGGGGAACGGGCCGTCCGGGGTATCGGTGATCATCAGGGCGAGGTCGGCCCGGCTCCGCGATAGCCAGTCGTTGAACTGCTCGTTCGACGTGGTGATGCCGCAGCCGGACCGGCTCCGGCTCCGGAGACACTCGGCGGCCTTGTCGAGCGCGGTCGCAAAGGGAAGCGGAGACGGCGGCGCCCGGCCATCCAGCTCGCACGCCACGGTGACCCAGTAGGTGATCTCGCCGCGGGGCTCGAGCTGCACCGGAAGGCGGGCCTCACCGGGATAGAGCGCCCCGGGCGCCGGGGTGATCGTGATGCGGGTCCGCCGCTCCACCCCGTCCAGGCCGCGGTAGCCTAACACGGCGACGTTCTCGTCCACCCGGGTGGGCAGCCGGGTGCCCCGTTCCCGGCGGTGGAGGCCGCGGACTTCGAAAATGTCCATGTAATCGGCGTCGAAGCTCACCACCAGCTCGAGGGCGACCGGCTTCCGGCTGAAGTTCCGGACCGAAAGCCGCTCGTAACAGACCCCGTCCCAGAGCAGGATGGTGCGGGCCAGGTACACCGTGCCGCGCTGCACTTCCAGCTTGCCCCGGTGGGCCACGTCGAAGTTGGTGAGGTCGATCGCCAGCAGCCCGTTGTCTTCCTTGACCCGCGAGCTGAGCAGCATGGGACGATCCCGCCCGACCCGGACCAGCAGCCGGGAGAGAAAGCGGGTCCCGTGATAGAACAGGCCTTCCTCGCCGCGGCCCACCGGTTTGATATCGCCAAAGCGATCGAACAGGGCGAAGGTATCGTCGTGCTTGAGCACCCGATCCTGATGCTGGGCCAGGATCGAAGTGGCCAGGATGTAGTACTGGTCTCCGATCTCGACGATATCGGAGACGTCGAGCGCGTCGGGTTTCATGCCTGGATGGCCGGACGGCCGGACCATCGCGAGGCCGGGAGGGGGGTGTCCACGGCAGGGCGCGGGCGCAACCGCGACCGGGGGGATCCGGCCCGTTCGGCACCGAGGCGCTCATAGAGGGCGAGGTAATCCCGCGCCATTCGGTCCGCGGTGAACCGTCGCTCGAACTCCTCCCGGCAGCGGGCCCGGCTGATGGATCCAACCTGGCCCACCGCCTCGATCGCCTCGGCGAGGCTCTCCACCGCGAAGCCGGTCACGCCGTCCTCCACAATCTCCCGGACTGCTCCCTGCCGCCAGGCAATGACCGGGGTGCCACACGCGAACGCTTCGATCATCACCAGCCCGAACGGCTCCATCCAGTCGATCGGAAAGAGCAGCGCCGCGGCGCCGCCGAGCAGCTCCCCCTTGTCGGTTTCGGCGATCTCCCCGAGGAACTCGACATGGGGCGCCTCGAGCAAATCCCTGATTTCGGCGTCGAAATAGGCTTGATCCGCCGGATCGATCTTCGCCGCGATCCGCAGCGGCCATCCGGCCCCGCGCGCGATTTCGATGGCGCGATCGACCCGTTTCTCCGGAGAGATCCTGCCCAGAAAGGCCAGGTATCCACCGCGACCGTCTCCGGGGCGGTGGAGTCCCCGGGGCAACCCGTGATGCACCGTTCCGACCCAGTTGGCCTCAGGCACCGGGTCACGCTGGCTCTGAGAAATCGAGACGACGGGGACCTCATCGAATTCCTGGTACAGCGGGACCAGATCCGGGATGTCGAGCCGGCCGTGCAGCGTGGTGAGATGCGGGCGCCCCAGCCTTCGGCTCAGGGGGTAGTGGAGGTAGTCGATATGCCAATGAAGGACGTCGAACTCTTCCGCCCGGCGGGCGACCTCCTCCAGGAGAACGACGTGGTGGGCGAGGCGATCCACCGCCTGCTGGTCGAGCCGCAACGATTGAGGGGAGCAGGGGACCAGTCGGGCAGAGGTTTCGGAATCTCCGCTCGCGAACAGCGTGACTTCGTGACCGAGCTGGACCAGCTCATCGGTCAGCCAGGCGACCACCCGTTCGGTTCCTCCATACAGGCTCGGGGGGACACGCTCATAGAGTGGAGCAATCTGGGCTATGCGCACAGCGAGACTCCGGAAAACTGCTGAAGGGCCTGCTTCCTTGCTGGAGACGTTCGACGCGGAGGGCGGCTCTACATCCGGTGGCAGACCTCGTAGCCATTGAGGGTTGGCAGGCCGATGTCGAGCAGGACGATTTCCGGACCGGCGGCCGACTAGCTTTTGTCTCATGAAATCCCACACCCACTACCTCTGGTTCGAGACCCGGAAACGCCAGGAGATCATCGACATCACCGATACGGTCACCGAGGAGCTCGAGAAAAGCGGGATCCAGGAGGGGCTTGCCCTGATTTCGGCGATGCACATTTCGGCGTCAGTATTCGTCAATGATCACGAGTCGGGACTCTGGCACGACATCCTTCACTGGCTGGAGCACACGGTGGCGCCCTGGGAGCCGGACCGGTACCGGCACAACGAAACCGGCGAGGACAATGCCGCAGCCCACCTTCGCAGCCTGACCGTGGGCCATGAAGTGATCGTGCCCGTCACCAGGGGAAAGCTGGATTTCGGGCCCTGGCAGCGGGTCTTCTATGGCGAATGGGATGGCCAGCGTCGCAAGCGGGTGGTGGTCAAGATCCTGGGGGAATGAACGATGAAGCCGATCACTGCGGCAATGACGCTTCTGGCACTGGGATGCTCGCTCTCCTCGGAAAGCGAGGGTCCTCCTCCGCTTATCAGCGGGCTCCCGCGCACCCTCACCGCGGCGGAGTCACAGCTGGTGAGCGGCGCGAACGGGTTTGGTCTCGCGCTGTTCCTGCAAGCGCGGGCGCAGGCTCCGGACGACAATCTGTTCCTGTCTCCCACCAGCGCGGCGATGGCGCTCGGCATGACGATGAACGGCGCGGCGGGACTCACCCTCGACTCGATGCGCGTCGCGCTCCAGGTCGACCAGCTGCCGCTCCCGGAGATCGATGCCGGCTACCGCAGCCTGATCGACCTGCTCCGCGGTCTCGACGGTTCGACCGACTTCCGGATTGCCAACTCGATCTGGGCCCAGAACGGGATCAGCTGGCGGGCCGGCTTCCTCGACGCCGCGCGCACCTCCTTCGACGCGGAAGTGCGTTCCCTCGACCTGCAGGCGCCCGCGTCGTTGGAGGCCATCAACACCTGGGTGAAGGAGAAGACCGGCGGCAAGATCCCGACGATCCTGGATAACGTGCAGAGCAACGAAGTCATGTTCCTGATCAACGCCGTCTATTTCAAGGGAAAGTGGCGGTCGGCGTTCGATCCGGACCGGACGTCGCCGGGCCCCTTCCATGCGGCGACCGGAGGAGTGCAGACGGTGCAGATGATGCATCGAGAGCCGGACACTCTCCGCTATGCGTCGCTCGCCGACGTGGATGTAGTGGATCTGCTCTATGGCAATGGCGCCTGGTCGATGACTATCGTGCTGCCCCACGAGGGCGGGTCGCTGAGCCAGGCCACCACCGGACTCGGACCGGCAAAGTGGAACGAGTGGATCACCGCACTTGCACCAGGTCAAGATCGGGCTCGCGATGCCCAGGCTCCGCCTCGAGATCAAGCGCGAGCTCAAGGACGACCTGGCTGCGCTCGGCATGCGCCGGGCGTTCGACGCCGAGCGGGCCGACTTGAGCGCGATGGTCGAGGGACCGATGACCGGCAATCTCTATCTCACCCGGGTGACCCAGAAGACCTTCGTGGATATCAACGAGGAAGGGACCGAAGCGGCCGCGGCCACATCGGTAGGCGTTGGCGTGACGTCAGCTCCCGTGACGTTGATGATCGACCGGCCGTTCCTGCTGGCGATCCGGGAGCGTTTCTCCGGAACGATTCTCTTTCTGGGTCAGATCACCCGGATTCCCTGAGGGTGTTCCCGGGTCAGGTCGTCGCCTGCACCGCGGCGGCGGCATCGCTGGTCGCGACGACCCGGTTCCGGCCCAGCGCCTTGGCCTGGAACAACCGGGCGTCCGCGATGTGAATCAGGTCCTCGGGATTGTCGCCATCGGTCGGCCAGGAGGCGACCCCGGCGCTGACCGTCACCCCCACGCTCTTCTCGCGCTTGGGCAGCGGCACCGCGCCGCCCGCCACCGCTTCCCGGATCGCCTCCAGCCGCTTGTGGGCCTGCTCCAGAGTGGTGCGCGGCATCACCAGCACCAGCTCTTCGCCGCCATAGCGGGCCACCAGGTCGCTCCGGCGCACCAACCGGCGCATGATGGCCGCCACGATGCGCAGGGCCTCGTCGCCCGCGGCGTGGCCGTAAGTGTCGTTGAAGTGCTTGAACCGGTCCAGGTCCACCATGGCGGCGGAGATCGGATCGCCGTCTCGCTTGCAGCGGCGGATCTCCGCGGCCAGGATCCGGTCGAACGAGGCCCGGTTCACCAGGCTGGTGAGGGCATCGTAGCTCGACATCCGGCGCTGGCCCCGGAGTTGAGTCACGATCACGATGCATAACACGCTGAACAGGCCGAGGAGAAAGATCCTGGCCACCTGGTCGGCCCAGTCGAACCGTCCATAGGCCCAGGGCGCAAACTCGGTGCTGGTCAGGTCGTGACCCAGCACCACCCAGAGGGCAATCGCCCCGTACTCCAGCATGGCGGTGAGCCCGGCCACGATCGAGAGCCGGGGGTCGTAGCGGAGGCAGGTCGCGCCGATGGCGAGGAAATAGGTCTCGAACGCGACCTTGTTGTTCACCGCCTGGTGGGGATCGCCCAGGATGCTGAACCCGTAGAGCGCGATGCTCACCAGGGTGACGTCGAGCATGCTGGTCACGAAGGGCAGCCAGGTCCGGTGGAGGGCCCGGGCGGCGAGCATGTTGGTGCTCGCGGCCAGCACGGTCGCGACCAGGATGACCCCAATGCCGACGAACTGACCCCGGCCCTCCTGCGGCAGGGCCAGCACCAGGTTCGCGAAGGGAATGATGAGGAGCGCGAGGGTCAGCCCCAGTCGCGCCTTGGCGATCATCGGCTCCGCCGCCACCGCGCTCTCCAGAAGCTCGGCGTCGGGCGGGGTCCAGAAATCCAGCCGGTCCCTGCGCGGGGTCGCGTCGCCCATTACATCAACCGGTAGCGGGGCCCGCTCCCGCCTTCCCGGGGCATCCATCGCGGCCCCAGCACGTCGGTGGCTTTGCAGTCGACACAGTTCGGCGGGTTAATGCGGAGTCCCCCGTCGGTGGATTCGTACACGCCGGCGGGGCACACATGGGCGTAGAAGCGGGCCAGATCGGCGTCGATCTCGCTGCCCGGCACCAGGTGCGAGGGAATGGTATCCCGGGTCGCATTTCCCGATTTGAAGACCGCATCGAGCTTGCTGAAGGTGAGCGTTCCATCCGGACCAGCGGATCGGCGGCTCCGGCCCGGCGCGGGGCGGCGGCGTCTTCCTCGATCGCGATGCGGCGGCCGGGCAAACGCCCGCCGCTCAGCGTGAGCAGGGCGTTCTCCAGGCCCGCCAGCAGGAAGCCGTGCTTGAAGACCAATCGCATGTTCCGGGTTCGCTTGAGATCGGAGGCAATGTAGCTCCGCCGGACCGCCTGGTCGAAGCCTCCCAGCCCTCGGGCCCCCGCCGCTGCTTCGCCCTGGAGGGCCCGAAGGCGGCCCGGGCCGCCAGGAGCCCGGCGTGCATGGCGTAGTGGATCCCCTTGAGCGACGCGACGTCCACCATTCCCGCACAATCACCCACGGTCATCAGCCCATCGCCCGAGAACCGGTCGGGCAGGCTCCAGTATCCGCCCTCGGGGATCGTCTTGGCGCCCCATTCGACCAGCTCGCCCCCCTTCGAGCACGCGCCGGAAGAACTTGTGGAGCTTCATCCGCTGGAGCAGCTCGTGGACGTCGAACCCGGAATCCCTGGCGTCGAGGCCCGCCACCAGACCGAGCGCGACCTGATCCTGCCCCATCGGATAGAGGAAGCTCCCGCCGAAGGCGTCGAGCGGGATCGGCCAGCCCGAGGGTATGGACGATCCGGTCGAGGGGCCGGGCAACCCGCCAGACCTCCTTGACGCCGAGCGCGAAGATTTGCGGGTTAGGGCTCCCGACCCCGCGCCAGGCTCCGCCAGGCTTGGCGTCAGCGGGCCCCGGGTCCCCTCGGCCAGAATCACGATCCGCGCCGTGAGATCGGTGGGAGGCTGGTATTCGCTCCCCGGCTGCCCCTGCCGGTCCAGCCCGGAGGGCGTGGTGCGAACCCCGAGGACCCTGGTTCCCCTCCACCAGCAGCGCGTCGGCCGGAAACCCGGTGAAGAGATCGACGCCGAGCCCGGTAGCCTTCTCGCCCAGCCAGCGCACGATCTCGCAGAGCGAGGCGACATGGTTGCCGTGATTGCTGCATGGTCGGCGGAGTGGGAATCCGGATCCCGCCCCGTCGGGTGAGCAGCCGCACCTCTTCCCGGAGAACCGGGCCCCGGAAGGGGAGCTCGGAGGCCGGGAGGTCGGGAAAGAGCTCGCGGAAACCGGCCGGGTTCACCACCGCACCGGAGAGCGAATGCTCGCCCAGCGCGCCGGCCTTCTCGAGGACGCCGATCGCCAGCGAGGTCGTGGTGCCGCCTCGCCAGGCTGGCCAGCTCGATCGCCGCCGACGAGCCCGGCCGGACCGGCCCCGACGATCAGCACATCGAGGGGAAGCGCCTCCGCGCCGGGAGGGTCGGAGCGAATGAGACGGTCGAGCGGGAGAGGAGCTTGGTGACGGAGCGGAACGAACGACGCCCATCAAACCGGCGCCGGATGCTGCCCGGTCGCTTCCTCGATCTGGGCGACCTTCACCTCCTTGAGCCCGGCATGGATCATTTCGATGATCAGGAACCAGACCACCACGCCCAGGCCGATGTGCTTGAGGTGGGCCGGAAGGTTGAGCGGCGAGTTCCAGATCATGTGCATGACGACGCACAGGCCCGAAGACCCGGAGAAACCGCGCGTCGAAGAACATCCCGGGGCTGAACTTCCGGTTGCCGCGCACCCGCCAGAGCGCCGCGCCCACCAGGCCGGTCCACAGGGTGTGGCCTCCCAGCACGCTGAGGAGGCCCCGGCTCATGATGATGTCCCGCACCGTCTGGATGCTGTTGTCCTGGAGGCCGAAGTCGAGCGCATAACCCGCGGACTCGAACACCGCGAAGCCGGTCCCCACCGCGGCCCCGAGCAGCAGCCCGTTCAGGGTCCAGCGGTAGCGGGGCCGGGTCACCACCAGCAGCAGGGTCAGGGCCTTGCCGCTCTCCTCCATGATGCCGGCCGCGGCGGCGCCCAGCCAGCTGGAGAGTCCGGTCCACCGGAAGAAGAAGAGCGAGATGATGATCGAGACCAGCCCGCCCAGCGCCACCAGCTTGATCACCTGGTAGAGCGAGATGTTCCGGGGCACGTTCGCTTCGAAGAAGAAGATCAGCAGCGCGAACGGCACCGCGACCGACCCGGTCATGATCAGGCCGGGCAACAGCCGGATGTTCTCGAACTGATCGTAGACCCAGAGGAATCCGACGTAGAGGATCAGCGACATCACCAGCATCCGCACGAACATCCAGGGCCGGGGCCAGTTGCCGTCGATGGACGAGGAGCTGCGGCGTGGTCGTCGCGCTTCCGACCGTGAAGTACGCCTCCACTTCCTCGTCGGGGTGCCGCTTGATCACCTCCGAGAACATTTCGGCGGGACGGAAATCGCTCGGCTTCTCCAGGCCGGCGATCAGATTGAGCCGGTCGCCCAGCCGGCTCACCAGTCCCATCATCCCCGGACCGCTCCCCGGTCCGTTCACCTGCCAGAGCGAACGTCCCATCCGCACCTGCTGGCCCGGCACCAGCAAGCGCCTCCATCCGGGAATGCCCGTCGATGTAGGGAAGGGTGTCTCCCAGGCCACGGAGGTGCAGCGCGGCGCCCTGGAGCTGAATCGTGGCGAAGCGCTCCGAGACCTCGGGGTCTTCGCTCAGAAGACTGGAATCGGACGCGCGGCCGATGGTCAGGATTTCGGGACCGCTCACCGCGAGCTGTTTGCCCCGGTCAGGCCCCGCGATGCACGCGAACAGCCATTGATGGAACGTGGGGAGGAACCTGCGGCCCCGCCGGGATCAGCGCCCGGGGGTGGAACCGCAGGGACAAAGGCCGGGCCACTCATAGCGGCAAACGATACCGGCCCGCCCGGGCCCACGCAAGAAGACCGAGATCGTGCCCGCCATTGCCGGGCCAGACGTTGTCGCGCTGATCCCGGTCGGGGAATCGCCGGAACGGATCGAGCGCAACCCTGGTGATGTTCCCGTCCCCCGAAATTGAGGGCCGCCTCGAAGCTGCGCGCGCCCACCGAACCACACGTCCACCGGCCAGGTCACCACCGCGGTGAGGCTGTCGGTCATCTGGCTGTTGGGCATCGGCCGGATCGCCGGGCCTTGGGGTGCGAACTGGACCTGGAGCACGACCGGCGAAGGCATTTGTCCATCCTGGCGAACCGTCACCGTGGTTTTCGCTCCGGTGCTCACCACATTCGCGATCGATCCCTGGACCGCATCGGTCGTAAAGAGCCACGAGTACCAGAACCAGCCGAGGTCGCGGCCCAGGGCCGGTTCATGGAGAACATGTAGTCCCAGGGCGAGGGATGCTTGAACCGCCAGGTGTGGGCGTATTCGCTCATTGCTCGTTGCACCGCGCTGTCGCCCACGAGCGCGCCCAGCATCGACAGCATCTCGGGCGCTTTGATGTAAGTCGTGAACCCGTAGAATGGGCCCTGGTAGTTGGCCGGCCACATCATGGGGGATTCGAGCTCGTTCCCGCTGGTGCGGCCGTACTGCTGGCCCTGGCCATCCAGAGTCGCCGCGAAGACCCCGGAAGTCTGCGCCGGAGAGAATATTCATGTACTGATTGAAGCCCTCGTCCATCCAGCCGTACCAGGTTTCGTTGACCCCGACCATCATGGGCCACCACTGATGGCCGGTCTCGTGGTCGGCGGCCCCGATCCCCGACATGATGAACATCGGGTACTCCATCCCCAGCTCCGGGCCGTCGGTGATGGTGAGCTGGGGAAAGGCGTAGGGCATCCAGAGCTTCGAGTAGAACTCCAGAGCGTGCCGCACGACGGCGCCGGCACGCCGGAAGGCGCTATCGCCCGGGAGATAGAGGATGTTGACCGGGATGGCGCCACTGCCGGGGATGGTGGCGCGGGTCGCATCCCAGACGTAGCTCCGGGACGTGGCCCAGGCGAAATCTCCCGCGGTGTCGGCGGTGAAATGCCAGACCAGGCGATCGCCGGCGAGGGTGGACTTGCCGGCGCCCATCTCCCCGGCGCCGACGATGGTTTGCTGTTCATCCGACTGGGTAACTCGGCCGAGACGGTCGCGCGTGGTGGCGCTCAGCACCTGCTCCGGGTTCTGAAGCGTTCCGGTCGCGCCGACCACCCAGCCCGCGGGTACGTCGAGGCTCACGTCCCAGCGCCCGAAGTTGTTGTAGAACTCCGACTGGCCGAAGTAAGGCTCGGTGTCCCATCCGCGGAGATCATCGTACATGGCGATGCGGGGATACCACTGCGACACCTGGTAGAGGGAATCTGCTTCGCGTCCCATCCGGATGCCCCGGCCGGCCGCCACATTGGGAACCTTGAAATTCCAGTCCGCTTCCAGGGTGACCGCCTGATGGGCGGGCACCGGATTTGAGAGGACGACCTGGGCGACGGTCTCATCCAGTCCAACCGCGCCGGGACCGTTCGCGGTCGAAATGCCGCCGCGGGACCCTCGCGATGGCTCGAGGCTCACCGCCTGGCCATTCACCGCGAGACGGGTGACCCGCATCCCCTCGGTCACCTCGATGGTCTTCGCCAGAAAATCGCTGCGCGCCGCGCGGGAATTGAAGATGTTCTGGTCGAGCCGGAGGATGATGACCCGGAGCGCCGAGTCACTGTTGTTATGGAGAATCACGGTCTCATGCCCGGCGATGGTATTGGTCGGGACATCGAGCCGGGCGTTGATGGTGTATTCGGTCCATTGCTGCCAGTAGTTCCGTCCCGGCCTTCCGGTCGAATCCCGGGTCCCCGCCGCAAACGCGCGCTGAATCGTGTTGGTCAGCGGGAACGGTGCGGCGGAGCACGCCGGGCGGGCGGCGCCCGGTCTGCGCCTGGCTCGGCTGGAGACTGGCGAGACGCAAGAGAGCCCCAGGGCAAGGAACGAAACGACATCGCTAATTTCTCCTGACTACTGCGTGGTACGGATCTTCCCGATTTCCTCAATCAGGCGGGGCACGATCTCGAACAGATCGCCGACCACCGCGTAGTCGGCAATCTTCATGATCGGCGCGTCCTTGTCGCGATTGATCGCGACGATCACCCGGGAGGTTCGCATCCCGGCCAGGTGCTGGATCGCGCCGGAGATGCCAACCGCAATGTACAGATCGGGACTCACCAGGCGTCCGGTCTGCCCGATCTGGTCGGTGGCGGGACGCCACCCATCGTCGGTGACGGCCCGGGTGGCGCCGACCGCCGCATTCCCAAGTGCGGCCGCCAGCTCTTCCAGCATGGCAAAGTGCTCGGCGGCCTTGAGTCCGCGGCCACCGCTGACGATGATGGGCGCCTCGCCCAGGTCGAGCTTCGCCGCGGCGCGCTCCGAGAGTCCGGTCACCACGACCCGTCCCGCCGAAGGCTCGACCGCCGGCGCCATCGATCTCGGTTTCGAGCGGGCGGGAGTGTTCGGCCGGGGCGACCGCACCGGGCCGGAGCGAGAGGAGCGCGGGGCTCCCGGTGAGGCGCAGCGTGGCGATCGTCTTGCCGATGTACATCGGGTGGCGGGCGAGGACGGCGTCACCCTCGATCTGGAACTCCACCACGTCGGCCAGGAGCCCCGCATCGACCCGGGCCGCGACTCGCGGAGCAAGGTCCCGGCCCTGAGCCGACGCGGCGAAGAGCACGGCGCGATAGCCGCCCGCCTCGATCCGGGTCGCGACGGTCGCCGCGTAACTCTCTGGCTGATAGAGCGCGAGGCCTTGCTGTTCGACCAGCACGACCAGATCGGCGCCATAACCCGCGAGCGCTCCCGCGGCCGCGGCGATTCCCGGACCCCCGAGGAGCAGCGCGTGGACCTGCCCGCCGGTGGCCTCAGCCGCCTGGCGTGCCGCCGTCACCAGCTCGAAGGAGACCCGGCGCAGGGCGCCGTTCCTGGCCTCGGCGATCACCAGGATGTCGCCGGCCATGCTCAGATCACCTTCGCTTCGTCGTGGAGCAATCGGACCAGTTCCGGCACCGCGTCGGCACCCTCTCCAACGATGCGGCCGCCGGCACGCTCGGGGGGAGCTCCATCTTCTGAATGGTCACCCGCGGCTCACTGAGCGAGACAGCGCGGGTGTCGATCGGCTTCTTCTTGGCCGCCATGATTCCCTTGAGCGAGGGCAGGCGGGGACGCGCGATGCCTTCATCGATGGTGAGCACGGCGGGCAGCGGGAAGCTCACCGTTTCGGTGACCCCTTCGAGCTCGCGGTGCGCGGTACCCTTCCCGTCCTTGA
This sequence comes from uncultured Gemmatimonadales bacterium, assembly GCA_963841505.1. Lineage (GTDB taxonomy): Bacteria > Gemmatimonadota > Gemmatimonadetes > Gemmatimonadales > GWC2-71-9 > JABFSM01. Next base: position 434,732 of record CAWJCZ010000008.1, on the reverse strand, counting down.
TCTCGAGCCAGGACACCGCGGTGACGCAGGGGAGATCGAGCAGCGTCGCGGTCATCGCGCCGACCGTCGCGGCACCGGTGTCGGTCGCGTTCCGGCCGAACAGAATCAGGTCATAGGGCTGGTCCTTGAGCTCGGCGGCAAGGGCCCGCGCGAGGACGAGGCCGTCGGCGGGAACGGCGGCGCAGCTCAGGTGAACCCCGCGGTCGGCCCCGATGCTCAGCGCCTTTCGCAGGATCTCCCCGGTGCCCTCCGGGCCCAGTGAGATCACGGTGGTCTCGCCGGGACCCTGCTTCTCATTGAGCTGGAGGGCGACTTCGAGGGCGTACCCGTCGAAATCGCTCATGTCGAACTTGAGGCCCGCGGTATCGATGGATTTCCCATCCGGAGCAATCACGAATCGGGATTCGGTGTCGGGGACGCGCTTGAGGCAGACGGCGATATTCATGAGGAAATGGGGTCAGACTCCTTTTTTGCTGTTGCCATCTTACCCATCGGATCCGGCTCCCGCCCCAAAAAAGGAGTCTGACCCCATTTCAGTACGCCGCATGCCCGGTGATCTCCTCGCCCAGAATCAGCGAGTGCATATCGTGGGTGCCTTCGTACGTGTATACCGATTCCAGGTTGGCCATGTGCCGCATCGAGTGATACTCGGCGAGGATCCCGTTCGCGCCGAGGAGGCGGCGGGCCTCCCGGGCGCACTCGCACGCCATGTCGACGTTGTTCCGCTTGGCCAGCGAGACCTGCTGCGGGGTCATGGTCTTTGCGTCCTTGAGCCGGCCGAGCTGGAGCGTCAGGCACTGGGCCTTGGTAATCTCGGTCAGCATCTCGGCGAGCCGGACCTGCTGGATCTGGGTCGCCCCGATCGGCTTCCCGAACATCACCCGCTCCCCGGCGTAGCGGAGCGCCTCGTCATAACACGCCATCGCGGCGCCGATCGCGCCCCAGGCAATCCCGTACCGCGCCTGGGTGAGACAGGAGAGGGGGCTCTTGACGCCGCCGCTCTTGGGGAGGATGGCATCTTTCGGGAGCCGCACTTCGTCGAGATGGATCTCGCTGGTGTCGCTGGCGCGGAGCGAGAGCTTGCCCTTCTGGTCCTTCGCGGCATAGCCCTTGGTGGACGTCGGGACGATGAAACCGCGGATGGACTTGGCGTCGTCGATCGCGCCGGTCTTGGCCCAGATCACCGAGACAGTGGCCTGGCTGCCGTTGGTGATCCACATCTTGGTGCCGTTCAGCACCCAGCCGTCCTTGGTCTCTTTCGCGGTGGTGATCATCCCGGCCGGATTCGATCCGTAGTCGGGCTCGGTGAGCCCGAAGCAGCCGATGTCCTTCCCCGAGGCGAGGCGCGGCAGCCAGTGCTTCTTCTGTTCGTCGGAGCCGAAGGCGTAGATCGGATACATCACCAACGCGCCCTGCACCGACGCGAAGGAGCGGATCCCACTGTCCCCCCGCTCCAGCTCCTGCATGATCAGGCCGTAGGCCACGTTGTTGAGCCCGGCGCAGCCATACTCTTCCGGCAGATTGGCGCCGAACACGCCCAGCTCGGCGAGGCCGGGGATGAGCTGCTTGGGGAACTTGCCCTCGATGTAGTAATCGCCGATGATCGGGATGAGGTGTTCCTCGACCCAGGCGCGCACCGTGTCGCGCACGGCCCGCTCCTCTTCGGAGAGGAGCCCGTCCACCCGGTAGAAATCCACCCCTTCGAAGGCCATCAACGCTCCATGCAAAGGCGCGTAAAAGTACTCAGTGCCGAGCAGCCTCGCAGCTTCCGGCGGAACTCCGCGCCATGTCCGAGGTTTCGGCCGGTTTCCGCCTGCCACTGGTGCACCATCTCGTGGAGCAGGGTCTCCGCAACCCCCTTCCATCCGTCCCGCCGGAGATGCCGGCGTCCGATCACGATCTCGTGCGGGCCGCTGGCGGAGAGCCGGAACTCGCCCAGCCGCCGCCGCATCCGAGTCGAGAGACCGATCCGGACTCGTCCCAGCGCATTGTCGAAATGGGCCCGATTGAATTCCTCATGCAGCGCGTGGAGCCGGGCGAAAACCGGCTCGTCGCCGGGACGCGGCTCCGGCGTCCTCGCGGCCTCCGGCCCGGGCGCATGCGCGTGAACGGGAAACTGGGCCAGGACGCGCTGCGCCCAAGCCGCCCCTGCCGCCGCCCATCGGGGCGGGCCCATTCCGCGATCGCTACGATCACCTGGTCGGGCGCAGCGGCGTAGCCCCGATGCACCCGAAGCGCGGCACGGAGGTCAGCGATACCAGAACGCGCCGGTTGGCGTGCAGAATGACGGGAGTTTGCCGGTCGAGGCCGGCAGCGTACAACCGATCGGGAAGCTGTAAGGCGGAAACAACGGAGAAAAGGTCGAGTTGGGCGATCACCGGGGCGCCCGGGCAAAACTGGCCATCCCTGCCGGAACGAAACGGCATTCGCCCCGTTCCCATCGAACGTGCTGCACCTCGATGGATCCGTCCTCGATCGCCACCAGGTTGAACGCCGAAGGGCGGTCGCCCCGCACCCGGCGGTGCGCGTGCGCGCTGGTGGTCGCCACCACCACCACGCCACCGAGCTGGCCAGTCCCTTCCTGATGGTCGTGGCCGCAGAGAATCAGGTCGGCTCGGGTCGCTCTGAGCCGGCGTTGAGCCTGTTTCCAGCGGGCCAGACCCATCCGGCGGGAGATCTCTCCGCGAAGGACATTGTGGTGCATCACGACCACTCGCGCGACATCCCGGGGGGCTGCCGCAAACAAGCGGGTCAGGCGATCGGTCTCCGATTTCGGAAGATGACCCTTCACTGCCAGGTCGTTGAGATTCCAGGTCATCGAGCCGAGGGCCATCCCGTGGCTCGTCAGCGCGCCGGCAATGATCACCCCCGGAAGCTCGAGGTGCGGGGTGAGGTTGTTCCCGAAGTACATCCGGTACTTTCGGGTCCGCCGGGCACTCCCGAGGAGTCCGAACGGGCTCCGCCACCACTCCACGTCATGATTTCCCGGAATCACCAGCACCGGCGAGATCCGCTCCAGCGCCTGCACGAAGGCCAGCGCCCGCTGCAGCTCGCCGTGGCGGGCGCGCTGGGAGAGATCGCCCGCGAGCACCACGGCGTCGGGCCGTACTTCGGCGATCACCCGTTCGATGGCGGCGACCTGGTCCAGGTCGACATCCCGGCCAAAATGAATATCGGAGAGCTGCGCGAGGGTGACCCGCGTCACCACACCGCCCGGATCCGATAGGTCAGCACCGCTTCTCCGTGCGCCGGCACCCGGACCCGGAACCGGGTGCGCGTGCTGGAGAGCTTCTCGGCGGGTACCGAGCTCTGCACGACCGACCATTCGCCAGCCCGCTCCTCCCAGACCTCCACCGTCACCGCGCTGTCCTTGGCGCTGGTGATGCTGACTCGATAATCGGCGGTCGCGATGGTGCGGGTGGAGTCGCGCCGGGTCGCATAGCTCAGCTGGGTCCGGATCGCAGTGAGATCGAACGCGTCGCCGGCGGGCAGCCGCACGTCGGTACCCGGGGCAGTATGGCCGGCCGAAGCCTCCCCGATGAGCTGAAGGCGGCCAGCATCGTCGGGCTGATAGAGCCGCCAGACTCCGCCGGGGAGGGGAAGGTCGCCGAACGAAGTCCGCGCGGTGCGCTTCAAGGTGTACATCACGTTGACCGGAGTCTGGCCGGGATCGTTGCCAAGCTGCTGGAGCGGGCCGTAGTAATTGATCTGACCCCGGACCAGGTAACTCCGCTCCCACGGCGCCACCGCCGGATCGAACAGAGTGACGTTCGTGGTCACCCCGGGCTCGAGGGTCACCCGCCCCGGCACGGTGTAGAGATGCGATTCGCCGACCTGCTGTTCGGTTGCGGGTCCCTGAATCTGAAACGCCTCGGCCCGCATCATCGGACTCGCCGGCATTGGACCTGAGCCTTTGTCCGCGCGTCCCACCGAACCTGCCAGAAGCTGGACCTCGGCGTTCAGCTCCCGCAACAGGCCAGAGGCGATCACCGCCTGGCTACTTACCCGCGCGCTGGCCCGGTCCAGGATGACGGAGTACTCGGCCTGCCAGCCGGCCCCCTCGGTGAAATAACCGAGCCTGAGATTCGGGCGTGCTGAAGCCGATCGGAGCGCCAGAGCCAGAGTCGGCTCGTTGAGGACCAGCTCGGCGGGATACATGGGGATGCCGGGCCGCTGAAACAGGATACGGCCGTCACCGAGCCTGAACCGCTCGGGATTGGCGCCGAGCACCGTGGCGCTCACCGTGTCGGCCCCGTTGGCGCGGGGCACGATGAAGCGAAGGGTTTGACCGACCGCGCGCCGCATGGCGTTCGACTCGTCGATGGATTCGTCGTACCGGGCGCCGGTGACGGTAACCGCCGAATCGAGCGAGAAGACGCTTCCGGGCAGCAGGTGTCCAAGCGGAAGCTGATGGCTCGACGTTCCCGCGGGCACCTGAACCGGAACGGTCCGGCGAACCAGGACCCGCCCGTCGTTGTAGATCGTCAAGCTGGTCTGGGCCGCGAGCGGACTCGCGGCGACTGCCAGCAGCAGCAATGCTCTCATGATGCCATCCTCCTTGTCCGCCTGTCCGCCTGTCCGCCTGTCCGCCTATCCGCCTATCCGCCTATCCGCCTATCCGCCTATCCGCCTGTCCGCCTATCCGCCCGTCCGTCGGCCTCTCATGACCTCGATCGCAATCTGAGTAACGATCCTCCGCACCAGGAAATAGGTCGCGATCGCGATGGCGGCGACCCAGATGCGAACCGTCAGCGTGAGCGGGAGTCGATAGAACGCATACCAGACCACCCCGGCCACGCACAGAAGGGAGATGATCCGGGCAATGGGATTTGCACGACGTCTGAGCTCGCCCAGGCAATGGGGACAGAGGTCGCCCCACTTGATTCCGGGAACCCGTTGCTCGCAGCGGGAGCACGGGACCGGCGGCTCAAGCGAGGCGAGCCGCGACTGCATCGCCGAATTCCCGGGTGGTCGCGGACCCGCCCAGGTCACGGGTCTTGATGCCCAGCTTGCGGATGGTGATACCAAGGGCGTTGCGGAGCCGGCGGGCGGCGTCGGCTTCTTCCAGGTGATCGAGCAGCATCGCGGCCGCCAGCATCTGGGCCGACGGATTGGCAATGCCTTTCCCGGCGATGTCGGGAGCGCTGCCGTGCACCGCTTCGAAGATGGCGGCGTGGGTGCCGATGTTGCCCCCGGGGGTAAGTCCTAACCCGCCCACCAGCCCGGCGATCTCGTCGCTCAGGATGTCGCCGAACAGGTTGGTCGTCACGATCACGTCGAACTGTTCCGGCTTGAGCACCAGCTGCATGGCGCAGTTATCGACGATGTATTCGTTCGCGACCACCCGGCCCTCGTACTCCTTCGCGATGGCCCGTCCCACTTCGAGGAACAGGCCGCTGGCCATCCTGAGGATGTTGGCCTTGTGCACGATGCTGACCTGTTTCCGGCCATGCCGCACCGCATATTCGAAGGCGTACCGGATGATGCGCTCGCAGGAGAACCGGGTGACGATGGCCTGGGAGACCCCGACCGCGTGGGGATCGTCCCCCACCCGGATGAAGTGTTCGACCCCGGAATAGAGGCCCTCCACGTTCTCCCGGACCAGGACGATGTCCACGTGCTCGTACCGTCCCGGCAGGATGGTGATCGCGGGACGGAGGTTGGCGTAGAGATCGAAGGTCTTGCGGAGCTCGACGTTCACCGAGCGGTATCCGCCGCCGACCGGCGTGGTGAGCGGCCCCTTGAGCGCGATCTTGCGCTCCCGGATGCTCGCGAGGGTCTTCTCGGGGAGCGGAGTGTTCTCGGCCTCGATGCCCGCCATTCCCGCGTGGCAAACATCCCATTCCACCGTTACGCCGGCCGCTTCGATCACCCGCACGGTTTGTTCAGTGATTTCCGGGCCGATCCCGTCGCCCGGGATCAGCGAGACCCGGTGGGTCATGGCCCCCCCGGGTCCGGGGCGAACAGCGTCGCGAGCGCGGCGCGGAACGCCGACTCGGCGTCTTCACCCTGTCCCTGCGCCAAGGTCCGCCAGACCACCCGCCCCAGCCGCCCGTCGGTAAGCACGGCGGAAAGACTGATCCGGAGGCTGTCTCCGTTGGTGCCGGCGGGGTCCAGGCTCATCGCGGCCGGGATGAATGCGTAACGCGCTCCGCCGGCCAGGCCGAGGAGCTGACGCAGATAACTCCGCAACGGATCGGGGACCTCTTTCAGGTTCGACGATCGCATCACCGATTGGCCCATCTGATCGGGGGAAGGAATCATCCCCGCGGCGCGCCGGGAAGCGGATCGAAGAGCGGGGGGAAGAATCCAGTTCACCTCGCCCGCCCGCTCGGTGAGGGCATCCCCCAGCAACGAGTCGGCCCAGTGGACCAGCGTGTTCCGCGCGGTCGAGCCACGGGTACCGGGAACCCGGGGGTCCGCCAGGATCATGGTGAGCGGCAGCACGGCGACCGGCTGCCCCGCGAGACCGGTGGTGAGCAGTGCGTTCTGGCCCTTGGGGGGCGGATGCTGCGCCTCGAGCGGCGCCGCGGCGAGAATCGCCAGGGGAAGGAAACGGAACATGGATGGCATGAAGACTGAAAACTAATGGACTACTCGAGCGAAAGGCCTCCATCCACCACGATCGTCTGCCCGGTGATGTGCCGGGCTTCCTCGGAGCAGAGGAAGGTGATCACCCTGGCCACGTCCTCGGGCTCGGCGATCCGGCCCAGCACCGAGCTCTTCCGCGCCTTGTCGATCACCTCGGGCGGGAGCTGCTGGAGCCGCTCGGTCTTGATGAAGCCGGGAGCCACCGCGTTGACGTTCACGTTCGCCGGCCCCAGCTCGACCGCGACCGCGCGGGTCAGCCCCTCGAGTCCGGCCTTGCTCGCCGCATAGCTCGTCACCCCGAAGCCGGGATGGCCCGCGAGGTGGGAGCTCACGTTCACGATCTTGCCGAATCGCTGAGCCCGGAACAGCGGCGCGGCGACCCCAATGCAATTGAATGCGCCGGTCAGATTGGTCTCGATCACCTCGGCCCACTCGGCTCCGCCGAGCCGCCAATGGGCGCCGTCCTTGGCGATGCCGGCGTTGTTCACCTGGAAGTGCACCGTTTCGAACTTTTCCTTGACCTTCGCGACGAACCGCTCGACCTGGCTGCGGTCCCGCACGTCACAACAGTCGGCGTATACCCCGACGCCCATGGCGGAAATGGTGGTCTCGGTGAGCAGAGCCATATCGCGGACGTCCCGGCCGGGCAGGTCCACGAAACAGAAGGCCACATTGCAGCCGAGCCGGCCGAATTCGATCGCGACCGCACGGCCGAGTCCGGTGGCCCCGCCTGAGACCATGGCCACCTTCCCCCGGAATCGGGAGGACATGACGAGCTCGGCCTGGGGTGCTTCCAGGACGGCGCCGGAGGAGGCAGGCAAGGAGGCGGACATGGGAATTCCGGCGAAGCTACGGGCCGCCCCAGGAGGCCGCAAGCCGGGACTTGGAGCAACTCCGTGCCGCACCGTACATTGGTGGCTATGAAAACGCTCTTCTGGATCGCCCTGAGCCTGGCCGGCGCCACCGCCTGGGGGGTGATCGCGCTCCATCGGGGAGAGACGATCAGCGCGGCGTGGCTGGTGCTCGCCGCGGTCGGCACCTACCTGGTGGGTTATCGGTTCTATTCGAGATTCCTCTCCGACAAAGTGGTGGGCCTGGACCCCCGTAGAGCCACTCCTGCCGAACGGCTCAACAATGGCCGGGACTTCGTTCCCACCGGGAGGTTCGTGCTGTTCGGCCACCATTTCGCGGCGATCGCCGGAGCGGGACCGCTGGTCGGGCCGGTCCTCGCCGCTCAGTTCGGGTACCTCCCGTCCACCATCTGGATCGTCTTTGGCGTGGTGCTGGGCGGCGCGGTGCAGGACTTTGTGATCCTGTTCGCCTCGATGCGGAGGAACGGCAAGTCGCTGGGCCAGATGGCCAAAGAGGAGATCGGTCCGATCACCGGGCTCTTCGCGATGGTGGCGATCCTGGCGATCATGATCATCCTCCTCGCGGTGCTCGCGCTGGTGGTGACCAACGCGCTCAAGGACAGCCCCTGGGCCATCTTCTCACTGCTCTGCACCATCCCGATCGCGCTGGGGATGGGCGTCTGGATGCGGATCATTCGTCCGGGAAAGACCGTCGAGGCGACCATCGGCGGCATCATCCTGCTGGTCCTGGCGCTGGTGGGGGGCCGGTACGTGGCGCAGTCACCCAGCCTGGCGCCGCTCTTCACCCATGGCGGGCTGACCATCGCCTGGGCGCTCATGATCTACGGATTCATCGCCAGCGTGCTGCCGGTGTGGCTCCTGCTCGCGCCCCGGGACTACCTCTCCACCTTCATGAAGGTTGGGACAGTGGTGCTCCTCGCGATCGGCATCGTCATCGTGATGCCACCGCTCCAGATGCCGGCTCTCACGAAATTCGTGGACGGCACCGGGCCGGTCTTCGCCGGCAAGCTCTTCCCCTTCGCCTTCATCACCATCGCCTGCGGGGCGATCAGCGGATTCCACGCGCTGGTGTCGAGCGGGACCACGCCGAAGATGATCCGCCGGGAGACCGATGCCCGGCTGATCGGGTACGGCGGCATGCTGACCGAATCATTCGTCGCGATCATGGCGCTGTGTGCCGCCGCGGCGCTGGAGCCGGGGGTGTACTTCGCGATCAACGCTCCGATCGGCGCGTTAGGAGGCACCGTCCAGGCCGCGGCGGACCAGATCCGGCAATGGGGTTTCGTCGTCACGCCGGAACAGCTCAGCGCACTGGCCGGTTCGGTGGGAGAAGTGACTCTCCTCGGACGGGTCGGCGGAGCCCCCTCGCTGGCGGTGGGCATGGCCCACATCTTCAGCGGCGCCTTCGGCCAGCAGCTCATGGGTCTCTGGTATCACTTCGCCATCATGTTCGAGGCGTTGTTCATCCTGACGACGCTGGACGCCGGCACCCGGGTCGGCCGGTTCATGATGCAGGAGTTCCTGGGCCACGCCTGGGAGCCGCTGGGACGGACCTCGTGGTATCCCAGCAATCTCCTCGCTTCGGGATTGGTGGTGGTGGCATGGGGATGGTTCCTGATTCAGGGAGTGCTCGATCCGCTGGGCGGGATCAATTCGCTGTGGCCGCTGTTCGGCATCAGTAATCAGCTGCTCGCGGCGGTAGCCCTCTGCGTCGGCACCACCATCATCATCAAGATGGGCAAGGCGAAATACGCCTGGGTGACCCTGGTGCCGCTCGGCTGGCTCCTGACCGTCACCCTCACGGCGGGTGGCAGAAGATCTTCGCCGCCGACCCACGCCTCGGTTTCCTGGCCCACGCCAGGGATATCGCGGGCAGGATCGCGGCCGGCACGACGGATCCGGCCGCCGGAGCCCGTTTGATCTTCAATGACCGGGTGGACGCGGCCCTCGCAGGCATTTTCATGGTGATCGTGGTGGCCCTCCTGATCGCTTCAATCCGGGAATGGATCGCGGTGGTACAAGGAAGAAAGGCGGCCGTGGTCAAGGAAGCGGCCTACGTGGAGTCTGCCTATGCGTAAGGTGGAACGGGAACAGCCTCGCGAGTCCCGGTTCGACCGGTTTCGCCGGACCTTGAAGCAGGTCTGCGGCATGCCCGACTACGAGCGGCATCGGGAACACGCCCGTCAGCACGGTTGCCAGGCGCTCAGCGAGCGGGAGTACTACGACCAGTATCTGGCCACCCGCTACGGGAACGGTGGCAGCCGGTGCTGCTGATCCGGTCGTTCCTCCTGGCGGGCCTTGTTCCCGCCGCGCTCTCCGCCCAGACCGGTGTGACGATTCCGAGACTGCCGCTCCCCGGCTCCGCGGTCCGGATCACCGTCACTCAGGAGATTCATTTCGACGTTTCCTCCCCGGCGCTCCCCGTGCCGGTGCCGGTGGAGGGGTCGACGATCGCGCGGTTCGTGCAGCGGACCGGCCAGGTCGATTCGCTGGGAGGGATCACTTCCGAGCTTCAGTACGACACCCTGGCGGCGAGCACTTCGATTAATGGCACCCGGATGGCCCATCCGGTGGACCTTTCCGGACAGCGCATCAGGGCCCGGTTCGATTCAGCGGGCCAGGTGGTGGAGCTATCGGCCCCACCGGAGCTCGAGGAACAGGTGGCCAACCTCCGGCAGCTCATGACCTCGAGCCTTGGCGGTCTCCCCCGGGGGACCCTCGTGCCGGGAGACAGCGTGGTCACCCCGCTCCGAATGCCGATTCCGCTCGACATCGGCATGGGTGGCGCCGAGCCCCCCATTCTCGAGGGCACGGTGACCTACCGCCTGCGCAGCGTGAACCGCAACAGCGGCCAGGTGATCGCGCTCTTCGATCAGATCTCGGTGGGTAATCTGAATGGCGACATCACCATGCCGGCCATCGGCGGGTCTGCCAGGGTGGCTCTCAGCATGAACGGAAGCGGCACCCTCGAGATCGACGTGGGAAACGGCCTGGTGCGATCGGGCTCGACCAACGCGCGCATGGAGGTCACCATGGATCTTGGCGCGGGCGGAACCGTGACGATGACCGGCTCGCTCCGGACCAGCTCCCAGGGAGTCCCGCTGCCCTAGCCGGCGACGTCGGGGTCAGACGCACTACCTCATTCCTGATGTCTCGGTTGCGGTCGGAGTCTGACGCTGGAGGTCGCTGGCCAGTACTCTCCCGCGTCTTTCAGGCACTCTCCTTGCGGCACCGCGGATTGAGTCAGCCTGACCGCAATAGTCGCGACCAGTCTCGATGTTGCGGAGCAGGCGGGTGAGGTACTGAGCTCTCGAAACCCGATGGCAATGTCCTCGGGATGAAACCGGGGATGCATCAGCCAGAAGCCGCTGACGGTTGTCGTGGCATTGAGTACCCCTCGGAGCAGCACGAGGGTGTGCCAGGCGACTGTTGAGTCAGAGGCCCGTTGGGAACCCGGTTCGAGGCGAAGGTATTTCAGGAATGGGACTCCGTCCGAAGGTTCGACTTCTCTTTGCGGGATGAACACACCGTACTGCCGTCCATCATGGGACCAGGTTGCCTGGCCCTGGTCGGGTATGAGGCAGAAGCGCCCTCCCGACCGGTAACAATCCGTCAAAGCTGGATCGTTCCCCCATTCCATGATCGGAGTCCCTGAGTGTCCAGCCACATCTATTAGGTACCAGCCGATTCGATAGGTCTCCAGGTGGGTAGGCGATGCCGTTGCGTTCAGGATGATGTGGTCACCAGTGGGATCGAACTCCCAATCCTGCCCGACAATGTCATCCTGCGCGGCAGGGAGTGCGAGAATCCAGGGATTGTAGTCGGTCGGGATACCAGGGCGCGACGGTCGATAGCGGAATACCGGGCGGGTCCAGCCTCCGGTTGACAGGGCATCCTGAACGTCGACGGTATCGCGTTCCAGGTATCGCCGTTCCAGAATTCCCTCTTCCAGGGTCCGGAGCAGGTTCCCTCGATGATCGATCTCGGAAACTCTGGCATTGGCTCCATTAGTGACCGCGAACCTCCTTCCGCCCTGGGCCATCGAAGGGGAATAGAGTTGAGGGTTACCGGAGAGCGAAAGCGATTCCGCCTGCACCGGGCGTTCCAGCACCAGGTGTGACCCGCGAACTGAAACGGGGAAGCCGCAAACCGGAGCACCCTGGCGTTCCCGGGAAAGCAGTGTCAGGGCTCCGTAGGCATCGAGCTGGTAGATGGTCTCCGGTGCTCCGCTGATGGGTGTAGCAGGGATCGAATCACCGGTCACGGCGTTCACCCTGCGAACCTGTGCGCCGCGCAGGATGTAGTCCTTCACCTGGGCCGGCGTGAGTGTGGGGTCCATGGTCAGGAGTTGGGCGGCGACCCCGCTCACCATGGCGGCCGAGAAGGACGTGCCAAACGCTCCAGTGACAGGTTGATCACCAGCGCCAAGGACGGTGAGGCCTTCGGCAGGGGCAGCGATATCCGTTGCTCCTCGAATGAACGACGAACCCTGCCAAATCGCGCCCACCCTGTCCGCGCCCCCCACAACGATGATTCGGTCTCGGAATCCGGAACTCTCTTGTCGGAGGCGGATCAGGGCAGCCCGAACGATGCTGGTTGTATCGTTCAACGCCTGTGACAGCTCAATACGTGGTGACTCGGGAAGGTTGCCAGCCGCAACCACTACGAGGAGGTTGGGCAGACGTTGCATCAGATCGCGCAACCCAATGACCGCCCGTCGAATAAGGAGTGTGTCGCTGCCATAGAGCCGCACGGAGATGTTCAAGACATGGGGCGCATCGGCCATAATGCCAGGGAGATACGCAGTGGCGAACCGGTTGATGCTGGGCTGGCCTTGCTCGACGTAGAGCCGAAGGCTCGTATGCCACGTCACCCCGGCAGTACCAATCCCGTTGTCACCGGATGCGGTGAGAATTCCGGCAACAGCCCGAGAATGGGCCGTGTCCATCGGTGTGGGTAGGGGCTCCGGGATTCCGGGTGCTGGGTGAGTAATGAAGACTCGCGGGTCCGATGCTTGGAGATCGGACAGTGTCGTATCCGCGCCCCATTCGACGAGACCTACACGAGGAATCGAGCCGCCATAGGTTCCGGTTTCACATCCCCACGCCAGAGGGGCTCGGATAGCCCGTAGGGCGCGAGTGGTTCCAGAGGAATCAAACCACGCTGACCGCTCCAGTCCGGACCCGTCATTGGGATACCGGGCCTCAATCCCCTTCCCCAATCCGGTTCGGTTGAGCGGCGTCACTTCTATGACACCCGGCGATGCATGCATCTGAGCCAAGAGGTCCCGATAAGCCTGCCACTCTGGTCCGGGATCCCTGACCCGGAGGGTCATGTCGGGCCGCGGGTCATAAGTGCCACCGATCACTTCTGCCTCAAACGCCTGAAGGAATGATCGAATGGTCTGGCCGCTGACGGTATCGGCAAACGTCACCATGAATCCCCGTCGATACCAGAAGAAGGTCGGGTCTGCCGGATTCGCGACCACGAACAGAGTGTCTGCCGGGTAAGGTACTCCTAAGGGAGGTAGGATAGGACGGCTGGTATCCGCAGTCTGGATGTTCAGCATGAGCCTGGGCGGGTTGCCACTTTCCCTCGACCCGAACTCGACGTGTCCAGCCTGTCCTTCCTCAGTCTTCTTGAGGATCCAGCCTTCCGTCGCCCCACCGGCCCCACTGAGCAGCGGCAGCACGTCGCTGGTCACATCGAGCACGACGACGCCGGTTTGCCCATTCCGAATGGTCGTCGTGGCGGTCGGGGCCGGCGCCCACGGGCTGGGACCCGCATTTCCCATTTCCCAGCTCGTCGGCCCGGAACAATCGGCTGACGAATCCCCAGGGTTCGTGTCCACTGCACAGTTCCAAGTCGCACCCAATTCGGTCCACGCTCGGGTCAAACGATGCAGATCAATCGTCCGACCGCTGGTGCCCCAGTTGTTCGCGTTCAACGTGATCGTCAGCTCGAGCCGGGCCGATTGGAGCGTGCCAGTCCCCACCGCCGCGCTGATCGCCTGCGGCTCGAATCGAATGAGTGCCCGGTTGTGGCCGCTCGACTGGAGCCGCAAGAGCGCCTCGCTCCCCTGGTTCTGATTGGGCGACCCACTCCGGATGTAGGTATCGCCGGAAGCTGGCACGCCGGTCACCTGGACGACCTCTGCCGCCGCCAGAGGTACGTGGAGCGCCGCATTAGGGTCCGTGAGCTCCGAGCATGCCACGGAACAACTGACGGCAATCATCGCGAGCATTCGCGACCTCCTTTCGGACGGGACCATCGCTCTCCTCCAGTCAGAATCAGGGTGCACCTGAGGAGAAGAGCATCGGACATCGGTGTTTCAGTTCCAAATCCACATGCGGAAAGTCCCGAATTCCGTTGAGGATTCTTCCGGGCTTTCTTCGGGTCGTTCCTCCTTCAAAACCATTCATGACATCGAGATGGCCCCGATCCGAGAGGCGGAGCTGCCCTCTACCGCTTCAAGCTAGGAGCGGAGGATGGCCAGATCATGGCGCCTCAATGACAGTCCGATGACAACAGGAAACCGGCGCCAAGACCGGCCTGGGGGTCAATCCCCCAGCCGGCGCGCGGCGAAGACCCATAGAACGGCACAGCCGGCGAGAAGGGCTGCCGAGGTGAGCAACGCCGTGGGACCCCCGGCCCGGGTGTACAGCGCCCCGAACCCGATCCCTGCCGGCAGCGCCGCGAACCCCGCCAGCGCCTGATAGTTCCCGAACCCACGTCCTGTTTTGACCGGCGCGAGCTTACCGATCACCACTCGCTCGGCGGGCTCCATGAATCCCGCCACGACTCCAAAGCCGAGAAACACCGCGAACGCCGGGATTTCGCCGAGACCGGTTGCGAGCGCCAGCGCCGTCCCGATGTATGCCAGGCTGCCCAGCAGGTAGGTCCAGCGCGGGCCGACCCGATCGGTCAGCAGACCGCCCGGATAGGAAGAGCCGCTGCGCACCACGTGCAACCCCGCCCAGGCCAGCGGCACCAGCGCCACCGGCACGCCGAGCTGCTGGAGCCGGAGGAGCAGGAGCGTCTCGGGAAGCCGGGCGACGGTGAGAAGCACCAGCACGCTGATTGGAAACCAGTAGGAGGAGCCGGTCACATCGCGGATCGTCGTCGGGGTCAGACCCTTTTGGACATCGGCCTCTCTACGGACCACGAGCTTGGGGTCTGACCCCATACGGCCCCGGTCCCCAAAGGGGTCGGACCCCGAACGGTCTGACCCCGCGCGAGACTCGAGACTTCCCCGCAACGCGAACACCAGCACGATGACCGCGACCACGCCCGGCAGCGCGCTCCACCCGATGACGTCGCGCACGCCCACGTTCGCCCGGAGCAGCATCCACGCCAGCAGCGATCCCAGCACCGCGCCCAGATGGTCGGCGGCGCGATTGAACCCGAACGCCCTGCCCCGGAGCTCCGGGGCGGTCAGGTGCGAAATCACCGCGTCCCGGGCCGGGGTCCGGAGCCCCTTGCCCACCCGGTCGATCACCCGGAATCCGATGACCTGCCAGGCCGCGGAAGCGATCGCGATGAAGGGGCGGACCAGCACCGCCACGCCATAACCCGCGAGGATCAGCGGCTTGGGCCAGCCCCGTCGGTCCGCCAGGCGCCCGCTCACCCACCGCATCACGGCGGCGGTCAGGTCCGCCGCGCCATCGAGCGCGCCCAGGACCACCGCGCTTCCCCCCAGCGGCCCGGTGATGAACGCCGGAAGGATCGGGTACACCATCTCGCTCGCGAAGTCGTTGAAGAGCGAGACCAGCGAAAGCCCTTTGACCCGGCCGGATACCTTCGCGTCAGGCATCGAGTCCCATCCCCCACCGGATCAGTGGAATGGGGATCCCCCCGAATCCGAACAGGCGCCGATGAAAATCGGCGGGATCGGAACTCCCCCGCGCGGCGCGATCGTCATCCCGCAGGCGCCTGAGCTCCTGCCAGCCCAGCAGCGCGGCACAACCGGTCAGCGGATCGGCGAGCACCCGGCGGACATCGCCCAGCGCCAGCGTCCGATCGAAAGGGAGACGTTCCGACAGGTAGGCCATGGCCTCTTCGGTGGTGAGCTGGCGGGTATGCACCCCGATATCGACCAGCGCAAGAGCAACCTGGCGAAGCACCAGGACCCGGGCGACCAGACGGGCCGCGGGCTCGGGACAGAATCCCTGCTCGGCCATGAGCTCCTGGATGTAGAGCCCGAACCCGCCGGTGGTGCTCGAGGAGCCAATGTGGCGGCGGACCAGGGCGGGAAGGTCGCGGGTCAGGCTGGCGTGGAAATGGAGACCCGGCTCGCCGAATCGCACCGCGATCCAGGGCAGGCAGGCCGACGGGACCTCGCCCAGCACCACCCGGCCGAGGCCGGCTTCCGACATCCGGTACTCGGCCCAGACCATCGCGCGGCGTTCCGGGTCGTGCACCCGCTCGACGTCGAGT
This sequence comes from uncultured Gemmatimonadales bacterium, assembly GCA_963841505.1. Classification (GTDB taxonomy): domain Bacteria; phylum Gemmatimonadota; class Gemmatimonadetes; order Gemmatimonadales; family GWC2-71-9; genus JABFSM01. The sequence continues at coordinate 418,833 of CAWJCZ010000008.1, read as the reverse complement.
GGCGCCGGTTCGGCGGGCGGAACGAGGCCCCGGGTTATGGCGAAGGCCCGGGCCCGGGTCCGCCACCGGTCGAACTCACCCTCCATCTCCGCGGCCGGCAGCGTCGATCCGCGCACCGACCGGTAGACCTCCTGCCAGGAATCGTGGGGATCGAGCTCCCTCGCCAGGGCGACCACCTCGGCTTCGACTTCTCCGGTGGATCGGAGTGCGGCGCGCCAGACCTCACCGGCATTGTGAATGCTGGCGTGTTCGTAATGCAGACGACGGTCCGCTTCCGCCTCGCCGATGGCGCCGGCATACGGATCCGGATCCGGCACGATCTCGTCGTCGAGCGCGGCGCGCAGCTCGTCGAGGGCGGCTCTGGCTTCCGCGACCAGGCCGTCCGCGTCGGCGCCGTTCTGAGACCACCGCGCGCTGAACCGATCCTGGATTCCGGAGAGGAGCCGGGTCAGCTCCCCGAGCTGTTCCCGGGCTCCCCGCGCAAGCATCGCCGGCGGCTTGCGAATCGTTTCCCGCGCGTGGAGACAGAAACCCGGGACCGCCCGGAGCCGCTCCAGGCTGGCGGCCGCCTCGAGTGCCTCATCGGGATCCCCTCTCGCCAATCGTCGAGAACGACCGGAGCAGATGCTCGGTCCAGAGCAGCGGATTGGTCCGGTAGGGTTGCTCGTGCTCGAAGCGGAACAGCAGCACCCGGAGATGGTCGAGCAGGGCGGTGCGGTCGATCTCATCCGCCACATCCTCGACTTCCAGCTCTTCGGTAGCCGCCGAGATCGCGCGGAGCGCCGCAGTGTGCTGCCGGAGACCATCGGCGGAAAAATCCGCCAGACGCCCCATGGTGGCGCCGGAGGGATCGAAATGCCACCAGAGATCGAGAAAGGACCGGCAGAGCGCGTCGGTCGCCGCCACTAGGTCGCGCCGGTCAGCTCACTGTGGTCGGCCAGACTCGCCGCGCCGCGGAAATCGCGCAGGACCACGTTGTCGCCGAGCATGCTGTACTGCAGCCGGGTCCGGATCAGCTGGCACTCTTTGCCCACCAGCGCATGGCTCAGCTCGCTGTCCCGGATGACGGTGCCGCGCTCGATGGTCACGTTCGGACCGATGGTGGAGTGCTCGATGGTGACGCCCTCTTCGATCAGCACCGGCTCCCGAATGGTGACGCCGGGGAACTGCCCGTGACGGGCGGCGCCCTTGCGGAGCAGGATCTCGTTGGTCTCGATCAGCGTTTCCAGCTTGCCGCAATCGTACCAGCCCCCCACCTCCGCGGTCAGAATCCGGCGGCCCCCGTCGATCATGTGCTGAAAGGCATCGGTCAGGTAGTACTCGCCCTGGTTCTTGGGGCGCTGGAGGACCTGCTCGATTCCCTTCCACAGCGCGCCAACGTCCCGGATGTAGTAGAGCCCGATGTTGGCCAGCTTGCTCACCGGCTGATTCGGCTTCTCGATGATCCGGGTCATGTAACCCGCATCATCGGTCACCACCACGCCGAAGCGCTGATAGTCTTCGACTTCCTTGGCCCAGATGATTCCGTCGGCATCGGTCCGGTCGATCAGAGTCAGGTCGGCCTCGAACACCGTGTCCACGAAGACGATGAGAATGGGCCCTCGGACCAGCGGCTTCGCCAGGTTGATCGCGCCCGCGGTGCCGTCCTGCACCTTCTGCTCGATGTAATGGCAGGGAATCCCATAGCGATTGGAGGCGTACTCCTCGACCTGCTCCTTGAGGTGACCGGTGATGAAGATCAGCTCGCTGACCGGAACCGAAGCCAACGTGTCCATCACCCAGTCCATGACCGGACGGCCGGCCACCTTGAGCAGGGGCTTGGGCACCAGGTGGGTGTGGGGGCGGAGCCGGGTGCCCTTCCCCGCGAGCGGGATGACCACTTGCACGGTCACGCTCTCCCGTAGCGATCGGTAAGGCGGACCACGTCGTCGAGCTCGGGCGTTGAGGCTTCGAGCACATCGGTGTCGGAGATGGCTTCGAGCTCGTGGATCGTGCCCGGAGTGATGTGGATGGATTCTCCCGGCTGAAACCGGATCTCCCTGCGCGAGCTGCCCTGGCCCAGACGGAGCAGCAGCTCGCCCTGGAGCACGTGCAGGGTCTCGTCTTTCACATTGTGATACTGGCAGCTCAGCGCATGGCCCGCCTTGACGTGAAGGATCTTGCCCACGTAACGCTCGGTCCGGGCCCAGATCAATTCGTACCCCCAGGGTTTGTCGACTCGGAACGGCACCGGCGTTTCTTTCATCGATCCTCCGCGATAGTAAGTGAGAACGAGGTGGGGGCCGAGATACACTCGCGAACACAGACCCCGCACCCGACGCAGCCTTCCCGCTTGAGGACCGGGTGTCCCTGCTCGTCCATCGCCAGCGCGCGCTCCCCGATCGGACAGGCGTCCGCGCACACTCGGCACTCCGTCCCCTGAAACGTGACGCACCGCTCCGGGATGAACTCCACCGTACCCAGGCGATAGCCTTCCCATCCGTGGGCCGGGAAAGTCAGCGCGCCGGTCGGGCAGGCGTGAACGCAAGGCATGTCTTCGCAGGCGATACAGGGCTGGCGAGCCGGATCGATCGACGGGGTCCCCGCCGCGAGGCCGGTGCTCGCGGGCAGATAGTGGATCGCCTGGGGCGGGCAGACCGGTGCGCAGGCTCCACAGCGGGTGCACGCGGCCAGAAACGCGACTTCCGGAAGGGCCCCCGGCGGACGAGTGTGTTTCTCAGGGGCGAGTCTCCGCTCGGTTTTTTCGAGCATCGCCTCGCCCCACTGACCGATGCTCTGGCGGAAGAACCGGCGACGGTCGCCCGGGAGACCGAGGAGTTCGTTGAGATCGACTCGCATGAGAGAAAATACTCAGGTGCTAGGTGCTAGGTGGTAGGTGGTAGGGCACAGCACCCAGCACCTAGCACCTACCAAACCACTTTCCCCAATAGTGCCTCCCGAATCCCCCGGGTGTCGGGATGCGCTCCCGGCACCTCATCGGCCGGCGCCGTGTTCCACGCCGCGACCACCGCCTCTTCGCGCTCCGGCTGGAGATAGAAGAAGGCGCGGAATCCCCGCTGGCTACCGGTGTGCCCGATCAGCCGGACCGGCCCTTGATGCCGGATGAAAAAGCTGAGCCCGATCGAGTCGCCCATCGCCTCGGCGTCATCCACCGGCAGCACCGGACGCCACAACTCCACGAGGGAGCTTCGTTTGAGAATGGGGACCGGCCCCGTCGCGCCCGGGCCAACCCCCAGAAGGAACCGGAAGTACTTCACCATGTCGGTGATCGGAGCGTTGAGGCCGCCGTTCGACACGGTGATGCCGGTGTCGAAATCGAGTCCGTTCGCGACGGTCTTGCCCTCCCGCACTTCATAGTTGTTGGAGCGCTGACTGACCAGGTGGTACGGTGAAACATCGAAGTAGCTGTGGGTCATGCCGAGCGGCATGAGGATGTTCTTGGTGATGTACACTTCGTAGTCGTCGCCGCTCAGCTTCTCGATGGTTCTTCCCAGAAAAATGATGCCGGGATTGGAGTAGCTGTACTTCGATCCCGGCACAAAGAGGATCTCGGTGTAGGGCATCATGGCGACGAGCTGGGCCCACTGGGTCGGCTCGAAGGGGTGCCAGGGCTCGTCGCCGCCCCAGGGCCAGGTGGGATTGCGGAATCCCGCTGAATGGCTGAGCAGGTTCCGGATGGTGATGGCTTCCACCGGACCGAACCGGTCATGGACCGCCATCAGCTCCGGCACGTACTTCACGATCGGATCGTCGAGGGAGAGCTTGCCACGATCCCGAAGCTGCATGATCGCGATGGCGGTCATCGTCTTGGTGATCGACGCCCAGTGAAAGATCGAATTGGCGTCGATCGCGCGGCCGGTCCCCCGATCGGCCAGCCCGTGGAACTCCCGCGCCATCACCGAGTCGCCCCGCAGAAACCAGAGACTCCCTCCGACCACGCCCTCGGCCGCGAGGGTCCGATGGAACTCGTCGGCGACCGGTTTCCAGCTGGGGGCGAACGGTGTCTGGGCGACGGCGAGGGCCGGCGAGAGCAATGCGATGACGATGAGTACCGGATGCGATTTCATGCCGACGAATCTACCGCCCCGATTATTCTCCGCTATGCACGCAACGGTTCCCTGCCCCTTCTGCGCCCAGCTCAACCGGATCGATCTCGCCAAGCTCAGCGATGGTCCGCGCTGCGGGTCCTGCAAGCGACCCCTCCTCCTCGATCGTCCCGTGAAGGTGAGCGGCGAGACCCTCGACCCGGTCCTCTCCGGCACCGACGTGCCCGTGCTGGTGGATTTCTATGCCGATTGGTGCGGGCCCTGCAAGATGATCGCACCCATCGTGGACCAGCTGGCCCACGAGCGCGCCGGTCGCTGCCTGATCCTCAAACTGGACACCGATCGGAGTCCCGGGATCACCGAACGGTTCGGGATTCGTGGGATTCCGACCCTGATTGCCTTCCGGAAGGGAAAAGAAAGCGGGCGGCACGTGGGACTCGCCCAACGGCCTGAGCTGGAGGCGCTGGTTTCCGACTTCTGATTGACACGCCCCTCAATCGGGCTACCATTGGCACCCTTGGTGCGGTGTCCCCTTGGAGGTAGATATGCGATTCCTCAAGCGCAGTGCCCTCGCCACGACGCTGGTGCTGTCGGTGCCCCCTGTTCTCCTGGCTCAGGCGACCATGAGCCCCGATGGGCACGCCGTGATGACCCCCGACAAGCTCACCTGGGCACCGATCCAGCCACCCGGCTTCGATCCTGGTGCCAAGATCGCAGCTCTGTACGGCGATCCGAACGCCGAAACTGGAACCTACGTCATCCGGCTCATGTTCCCCGACGGCTACAAGTTCCCGTCTCATTGGCACCCCAACGCCGAGAATCTGACGGTGCTCGAGGGTGACTTCATGCTTGGGATGGGGGACAAGGCCGACCCGTCGAAACTGGTGACCTACAAGACGGGGTCGTTCCTGTTCCTGCCGGCGAAGAACGTCCATTTCGGTCAAGCGAAGGGCACCACGGTAATCCAGCTCCACGGCCGGGCGCCGTTCAAGATCGAGCTGGCGAAGCCGTAACAAGTGCCCGCCTCACCCACCCCCATCCACCGCGATCACCGTGACCCTCCTTCCTTCCTGGGACCGTGTTAGGCCCCCGGCATTCCAATCGGCTCCTGCCGTTGTGTGAAGAGCGCGTTAGGAGAGGCCGTCCGTGCTTGCGAGCGCCTGAATCCACCGGTACCTTGTCAACGATCGCCCCCCTGCCGTCCTCTGGTCACTTCAGTCGCCCCACTGGGAGGAAGCCCATGCACAACTGCTCCGGATACCGCGGCGCTACCCGCGTCCTGACCGCCCTGCTTGCCCTGTCGGTCGCCGGGGTGAGTGCGAGCCATTCACAAGCCGCCCCCAGCGCACCGCCCGCGAAGCTCGAGCTCAAGGCCTCAGGAGAAGCCGCCGCCGAATTCCGGGCCGGCATGACCGACTTCGACAACGTCAACATCCCCGGAGCCCAGGCCCACTTCACCCGGGCCGTTGAGCTGGACCCCTCGTTCGGGCTTGCCCGCATCCTGCATGCCGGCACGGCCTTCGGGGCGAACTCTCCGGAGCGCGCCGGCGAGATCGAGCGCGGGCTGGCCGACGCCGCCAGGACCTCTCCCAACGAGATGCTGACCGCGATGGCCTACGCCGAGATGTTCCGCGGTCATGGACCCTCGGCGTTCAATCTGTTCCGGGCCGCTGCCTCGGAGATGCCGGGGGAGCCGTCCCTGGCCTACCGGCGAGCCCTCACCTCCACCAGCCTCCCGAATCAGGATTTTGTCAATGCCCAGCTCGCCATGCGCCAGGTCAAGAACGCCTTCCCCAATTTTGCTCCGGTTCGCAATACCATGGCCTACAATCTGTGGAATATGGGCGACCACCAGGGAGCGATGACCGAGGTCCGTGAGTACGTGCGGCTGCTTCCCAACCACCCCAACTCCCATGACAGTTACGCCGAGCTGCTCCAGTGGGACGGGCGGTTCGTTGAGGCGATCATGCATTACCAGAAGGCCATCGAGCTCGATCCCGCCTACCAGGCCGCCGGCGATGGCATCGCCGAGGCCCAGGTGCTCATGGGAAGGACCGACCTGGCCCGGGCTACCCTCGCCGCCGCGGAGAAGGAAGTTCCCCTCCCGGGTGATCCAGGGCGTCACCGTCGGATGGCGGCCACCTATCTGATTGACGGCAACGCCAAAGCCGCCATGAGCGAGCTCAGTCTGGCCCTGGAGGCCACCCCTGCAGCCCTCGGTCTCCACAATACCATGGCAATGACCGATCTCTGGCTGGGGGACGGCAAGACCGCCGCCTCTCACGCGACCGCGGCCCGCGGAGGAAACCCGAACGTGGCCCAGGTGGCGGCGGTGCTGGAGCCCCTCGCCAAGCGGGACTACGCCGGCGCCCACCAGGCAGTCCAGGCCGCCATCGGGCAGTCGGCCAACGAATCTCAGACCGCCAACTTCCAGGTGATGGACGCCCTGGTCTACGTCGCGGAAGGGCGCAGTGACGACGCGATGAAAGCCCTGGCCAATCCCAACACGAGCGAGGCGGGTGGCCCGTTCGCACGGGCCCTGGCGGCCCAGCGCAAGGGCGACATGGGAACGGCCCGGATGATCAGCTACGAGCTGCTCGGCGATCGCCGGCTCGCCCTGACCAATCTCAACGCAGCGCTGGCTCGCGGGGTTGCCCAGCGTATCGTAACGGGAAGTAAGCGATAGGCCTGCTCGAGAACTTCATAGGTCGTGGGTGACAGGGGCTAGGTGCTGGCAGGTCGAAGCACCTAGCACCCTGGCGCCTCACAGCAATCCTCTGATCCACCCCCCATCCACCACGATGGACTGGGCCGTGATGTAGCTGGCCCGGTCCGAGGCGAGGAACGCCGCGAGGGCTGCGAACTCCCGGGGCTCCCCCATGCGAGCCATCGGCACCTGCGCCGCATAACGCGCCAGCGCCTCCTCGGCCGTGATGCTTTCCTTCTTCGCAGTGACTTCGGAGAGCTCCACCATCCGGTCAGTCCGGGTAAACCCAGGCACCAGATTGTTGACCGTGATGCCGAAGGGCGCGACTTCGTTGGCCAGGGTCCGGGCAAATCCGATCACTCCCGCCCGGATGCTGTTCGAGAGCATCAGGTTGTCCACCGGCTGCTTGGCGGCGATCGAGGTCACGTTCAGGATTCGGCCCCATCCCCGTTCCTTCATTCCGGGAACCGCGGCGCGGCAGAATTCAACCACGCTGCCAAGCACCAGGCGATAGGCATTCTCCCACACCTCCGGTCCGTGCGATTCGAATGGACCAGCCGGTGGCCCACCACTGTTGGTGAGCAGGATGTCCACCTTGCCGAACTGCGCGATCCCCTCGAGCACCACCCGCTCCGGTTCGCCGGCTTTCCCGACGTCCGCCGCCGTGGTGTACACCTTCGCCCCGAATCTCTTCCGGATTCCGTCGGCGGTGGCGCGGAGGGCCTCTTCACCGCGGGCGCACAGCACCAGCAAAACCCCCTCCGCCGCGAGCTCCTCCGCGACCGCTTTCCCGAGCCCCTTGCTCCCGGCGGCAATCACCGCGACCCGGCCCCGCAGCCCAAGATCCATTATTTACCGCCTGTCCGCCGGTCCGCTGGTCCGCCTCAAGTAGTCGTCGGTCTTGTTGAGCCAGTCCTGCCTCGGTGGCGAGAACACGTCCACGTCCAGCGTATCCGACAGCGCCAGCGCCTTGTGCGGCACGTGGCTCGGGATCACCAGCACCTGTCCCGGCAGCACGTCCACTATCTCTGCTTCATCCTCGCCGATCCAGAACCGGAGCCCGCCCTCGAGCACATAGGTGAGCTGCTCGTTCTCGTGGCTGTGTTTGGGGACCACGCAGTCTTTCTTGAGATACACGTGCGCCAGCATCATCCGGTCGCCGGTGATGAGCCGCCGCTCCAGCAGGTCGGTCACCCGCTCTCGCGGCATTTCTTCCCAGGTGTAATGGGTGCAGGGACCGCTCTGCTTCACTGGCCACCTCCGGCGGCAACCTTCCCGTTCCCGCCGCCTTCACCCTGGAGCCAGTACCCGAACCACTGGCGCAACCGTCCCAGCCGGTCGACCAGGAGCCACGGCTCGCCGGTCCGCGACAGATCATGGGTCGATCGCGGATACCGCACGAACTCGACCGGCACGCCCTGTTTCTTGAGCGCCATGAACCACATCTCCGCATTCCCGATCGGAGTGCGGTGGTCCTCCTCGGACTGGACGATCAGGGTCGGCGTCTTGACCCGGGTGACCCGGCGAATCGGCGAGAGCGAATCGTACATGACCTGATTTTCCCAGGGGGTTCCGTAGAACTCGAACTCGGTGAGTCCCTGGGCATCCGAGGCCCCGTACCAGTAGGTCCAGTCGGCGATCATCCGGTCCGCCTCCGCCGCCTTGAACCGGGTGGTCTTCGCGGTGACCCAGGCCGTCATCACGCCGCCATATGAGCCGCCGCTCACTCCCATCCGGGTCGAGTCGACGTCGGGCCGCTTCGCCACGATGTCCACCGCCTTCATCAGGTCCTGATAATCCTCCGCAAACCAGCGTCCCCGGGTCGCGTAGGTGAACCCCGCACCATATCCGCTCGAGCCACGCGGATTGGTGAAGAGCACCCACATGCCGGCCCCCGCGAGATTCTGGAACTCGTCGAACCAGTTCTCACCGTACGCCGAATGCGGCCCCCCGTGGATGTACAGCACCAGGGGATATTTCTTGCCCGGCTGGTATCCGTATGGCTTCATCAGCCAGCTTTCGATTTCCAGGCCGCCGACCGACTTGAAGGTGAACCGCTCCGCGTCGGACCAGGCGATTTCGCTGTTCACCTTGTCGTTGAAATGGGTGAGCTGGCGCTCTCCCTTGCCGTCGGCCGTCGCGGCGTAGAGCTCGGTCGGACGAGTCAGGCTGGTGGACACATAGGCCACGACCTTCCCATCGGGAGACAGGTCGAAACCGGAGAGCCGGCGCCGCCCACTCAGGACCTCGGTGCGCTGCCGGGTGGCCGGATCCAGCAGATAGAGCGCCGAGCTGCCGCCGATCGAAGCGGAAAACGCGATGCGGCCGTCGTCGAGCCAGGTCAGATCATTCGGCTCGTAGACCCAGTCGCCGAGGAGATTGCCCGGGGTCCCCCCGGAAAGGTCGGCGAGGTAGATCCGATCGCTCCCGGTGCGGGTGGGAGCGGAGATGTAGGCGATCCGCTTGCTGTCGGGAGACCAGGCCAGCTGGCCCTCGTTGCCGTTCGCCGTCGTGATCCGCCGGGGGGTGCCACCGCTGGCCGCGACCACGAAGATGTCCGCGTCATTCCTGGGCGCTTCGTCCCGCTTGGCGTCATACGGCAGCCGGGCCAGGGAATCCCGCTCGGCCCGGACCACCGAATCGGGCCGGAGCGCCGGATCGGCGGTAAAGGCGATCCACTGCCCATCCGGGGAAACCCGCACGTTCTGGTGCGAGTAGAGCCCGCTGGTCAGGGATCGCTTGGGGCCTCCATCGAGGGGACGGATCCAGAGCTGCGAGGCCCGGTAGGTCCGCGCTTCCCGCGGGTTAGGAATGAACCCGGGACCGTTCGCCACGTAGGGGAACTCCACAATGTGGCGGCCGTCGAACCGGGCCGGGTCCACCGGCCGGGTGATCGCCCCGTAGGGAGGCCGCGCCATCGGCTGCATCCGGCCGAACGGATCCCGCTGGGTGGTGTCCCGCGCCGCACGGGTGGTGTCCGACTCCGACCACACCAGCACGCTGCCGTTCCTGGGCGAGGAGCCGGGCGGCAGGCTGTCCACTTCGAATGCCTCACCCCCTGGCTGGTCCATCCGCAAGGCCCAGGTCCGGCCCTTCCCTCCCGGCCGTGTCGAAGTGAAGAGCAGCAGTTTCCCGTCGGGCGACCAGCGCGGATTCGAGCTTTCGGTCCCCGGAGAAGTGAGCCGCATCGGGTCGCCGCCCGCCGCCGGCACCGCCCAGACCTCGCTGTGTCGCTTGTTCTCGGCGGTCACCACCGTCGTCACCGTGAAGGCGATCTGTTTGCCATCGGGCGAAACCGCCGGCCCGCTCACCGTGGTGAGCCGGTACCAGTCATTCGCCGTGAAGGCCCGTCCCTGGGCCGAGAGGGGCGCTCGCACGCCGGCGAGCAAAGTGATACCGAGCGCCCAGGGCGCCATGTATGGAATCCGAGCCATGATCACGATCTCCTTTTACGGTCTTTCGACGGAAAACACCCAGCGGAACCCGAAGGACCCATCCTGCGCCATCGCGGCGAGGTCCTCCCGGTTGGTGTAGAGGGGGAAGTCCAGTCGCGAGGTGAAGAAAGTATCGCCGATATGGTGTCGCAGGCGAATCCCGACCCCGGCGTCTCCGACCAGATCGAAGTTGTGGCCGGCGTGAGTCAGGTCGCCGTTCCCCATGGCCAGGTCGCCGAAGACGGCGACACGCAGATCCCGAAGCAGGCGTCCGCCCGGTGTGAAATACAGACTCCGGCTCGCCTCGGCGTTCACCCCGACGAGCCGGGTAGCGCTCACCGCGGGCGAAACACCGCGCACGCCCCCTCCACCCGGGACCAGATAATGGACATCCTCCCGGACCAGAAGCGCGCCGCGGCTTCGCACCAGGGGATTGCCGAATTGTTCGTACGGGTCGGCGCCCGCGACGAAGAGCTGGCGTTGCTTGAGCGGCACGTCCCGCGATAGAACCGCGCCCGCGAATCCGCGAAACAGCAGTTCCGTTCTATGCGCCAGGGCCGCCCCGGCAACGAACTCGGCAGTGATCCGTCCATAGGGTTGGGTATCGTAACGGTCCTCCGTCACCGTCCCGGGGGAACGATTCCGGTATTCGACCCCACCACCGAGCGAAGCCCGCCAGGAGAGCTTCCAGTTCCCGGTCGAATCGGAGCCGCGCCACCAGCTTGTCGCCTCCAGGGTTCCCCCATCGTCCCACAGAGCGCGGTCGAGATACGACGTATCGGTGGTGACCAGCCAACGCACGTCCGCGCCCGCGAAGCTGCGGATTCCGCCGGTTCTGCGACTGCTCAGCTCCCGCTCGGCGCCGGCCCGAAGCCCGGCGCGACCTTCCACCCAGTACCCATCGAACGATTGCGACGTCCTGGGCCGGTAGAGAGCGGTCGGATTGCCCAGGTGAACCCAGAGATTGCCGTGACGCGACTCTCCATCGGCGAGGCGCCGCGTCTCGACACCGAGCGTGAGCCGGTTCTGCTGGAATCGCCCGAGGTAGTCGGTGCGCATCCGGGCGCCCAGCGTCAATCCGCCCTGATCGTTGTACCACGCCACCGGCATGAGGCCGAGCGTCAGCCGGTCGCGCCGGGTCGGCTGGGAGAAGTACCGGTCCAGGTAGACCTCGGTGCGCGGGGCGGTGCGAAAACCCAGCAGTCCCCGTTTCTTCCGGTTGTCGAGGACGTTCCAGTCGTGGGACCTGACATCGGGATCAACTTCCACTTCGCGGGGCTGCCCCCTGGTCCGAAGCTCGACCCACTCCCGCTCAGCGGTCCCCCGGGCCCGGGTGACCGCCGAGTCCTCCCGGCTGCGCACCACCACGGTGACGGGATAGACGCCCGGCGCCCTCCGGAGCACCTCAACCCGTGTCAGGTATCCCGTCCGCCCGTCCGCCTGACCGCCTGTCCGCCTGGCACTCACCCGCCCCACCCGGTAGTCGTAGAGCTCCGTGGTATGGAGCCACTGGGCAAAGAAGGTCTTCAGGTCGCGATGAGACACCGCCTCGGCGGTTTCCAGGAACGCGGTTTCATCGACGTGCTTGAGCTTCCACCGCTCGTAATAGGTCCGCAGGATCACCCGCATGACCGAATCGCCCACCATGCTCCGGAGCTGATGGTAGAACAGCTCCCCGCGATTGTAGGTCATCGCGTTGTAGGTCGAGAAATTGCGGAAGGCTTCTCCCGGCTCGCTGATCGGCTGGGACCAGCCGTCCAGATCCTGGAGCAGCATGCTCCGCTCCAGCAGCGGGTAATTGCTCCGGCCCCCGTGGGTCTCGCTGTACCACGAAGTCTGGAAGCTGGTGAACCCCTCGTCGAGGAAGCCTTCCTTCCATTCGTTGTTGGCGAGAATCCCCATCAGGTAATTGTGGCCGCCTTCATGCAGGATCAGGCCTAACCCGGCGGACCCGTTCATCACCATCATGGGGAATTCGGTGCCCCCGCTCTCGATCCGGTGGACGTTGGTGAGCTGGGGCCACGCGAAGGGTCCGAACAGGTGGTTCAGCCATCCCAGCGCCTCGACCGTGTTCCGCACCGCCACGCCGCCGCCCCAGCTTCGCTCGTCGCCCGGCTGGTAGAGCACGTGGACCAGGACCTCGCCGTATCGTCCGCCTTCATAGCGATATTGCGGATTCATCGACATCGCGAAGTGGTGGACGTCCTTCGCCACCCACACGATCCGCTTCCGGCCGGCATCGGCCAGTCCGCTGCACACCACCGGGCCATAGGTCTCCCGGCCATACTCGACCGGCCGGGCCGGATTGCGGTTGGCGCGCTCCCAGCCCGGATCGCCGCACACCGGAATCCCGGTGGCTCCGACCACCTGGTCCTCGGGAACATCGAGCAACACCTTGAAGTCCCCGAAGTCGCCGTAGAACTCCCCTCCCGGATAGAGTGGATGTTCCTCCCAGCCGAACTTGTCGTACGCGACCACCCTGGGATACCACTGGGCAAAATCGTAGGCCCGGCCCCGTCTGCCCTGGCGCCGGGGAACCGTGGACGGCCGGGCCTCCCATTCCATCGAGACGGTGAATGAATCTCCCGGTGCCACGGGAAACGGCAGTATGAATCGCACGATGGTGCTGTCCGGCGCGAACGGATATACCGGTTCGAGCAACGCCGGCCCGCCGGCCCGCCGGTCCGCCGGCCCGCCTTCTGTCAGCCGCACATTCGCAATTCGATTGAACCCGTAGTCGGGATCCTCGAGATCGTTGAAGCGCCGGCGTCCTTCCGCGCTGTCGGCATCGGCCCAGCGGGATCCCGGACGGAACGCGTTCAGATACAGATGAAGGGAGAGAGACCTGAGCGTATCGGGAGAGTTGTTGCGGTACCGGATCAGCTCGTGTCCCGCCAGGACGCCGCGCGATTCATCCAGCCGGGCGTCGATCTGATAGTCAAGCCGCTGCTGCCAGTAGGTCGCCGGGGGCGACGGGGCCTGGAACGCGGGGTGGAGGAGGAGCGCTGCCCAGATCACCGCCGAGCGATCCACTCCGCGATGTCGGCGATGACCTGGGGATCGACGTGGCCAGCCTTGCGGTAATCGGCCGGAGAAGGCGGGCCTTCGCCCGGCAGGAAAAGATGATTCAGTTTCTCGTACTGCCTGACCGTCACATTGCGGCGCGGCCCCAGGGTGGAGAGCCAGTCCTCCATCTGATCGGGCATCACCTGATAATCCCGCATTCCCTGGAGCACGAGGATCGGTCCTCCAAAGCCCCGCATCGCGATCGCGGGGTCGTACCCGGAGAGGTCGAGGTAGTACTTGGCCGGGGCGCCAAACAATGGCTCCGGCTTGTCGGAATCCGCCGGCGTCACCTTCCGGATCCTGGCCAGCACCGGCGCCAGCTGAACCCGCTGCCCTGCGAGCGCGGCGGAATCGGCGCCATGGAAAATCGCCTGGAGGTACGCCATCTGCCGGTCGATCTGATCGGCCAGCTTGAGCCGGGTCGCCCCGGCCATGAGAATGATTCCGGCCAGCTTCCTATCCGCAGCCGCAATCCGCGGAGCCACCATGCCGCCGAGGGAGTGGCCGATCATGAAGGTGCGATCGCCGCGGACCTCCGGCTGCAGCCGCAGCACCGCGAGGGCGCTCACCGCGTCATCGACGGTTTCGTCCTTGACCGTGAACACCTTGCCGAGGAACCAGGTGGGCTGGACCCGGGTGCGCTTGTCGTAACGAAGCACCGCGACTCCGCGCTGGGCCAGACCCCAGGCAAGGTCCCGGTAGGGTTTGATCTGATTGAGAGGGGGGATCTCGCCCATCGTCATGTCGCGATCCCCCGACCCCGATCCATGAACGATGATGAGTGCGGGAAAGGGACCCTTTCCCGCAGGCAGCGTGAGAGTGCCGGGAAGCGAAACCGGTCCAGGCACCACAACATCGCGTTCGACCAGACCAGCGGGAAGCGCCTGCGCGGCAACAACGGTGCTCGAGAGCCCGAAAACGAGCAGCAGAGTGCCCACTCCGCGCTCAGTCGGGTGCACGGGAAACCTCGAGGGTCGCGCGGTAATCCTTGGGGTTGATGATCACGCCGGAGTGAGGTGACGGATCGACGCTGACAAGCCTGAGCCCGACCCCGTGGGAGTATTCCGCCGGGTGATCGCTCTCGATGACGAGGGTGTTCTGGTTGCCATTCGGCTCGAACAGGGAGAAGCGGATGGTGACCGATCCCGCCTGAATACAAGCGACATCCACCGGGCACCGGGAATCCTGGAGCACTTCGGCGAATCGCACCGTGAGGGCCGGGTCGGTAATATCGAATTCCTCGCCCAACTTCACCGTCACCGTGGTGGGAAGCTCACTGACCGTGGTGGCACCCGCGCACCCGCCGGCGAGTGCGCTACCGGCAAGCGCAAGAAACGCGAACGTCCTGAACATGCTGTAAGGTCGGCGGAATCGGCCGGAAACGGGAGTCCCGGGTCCCCGCGGCCCGAATCCCGGCCGCGGGAAGCCGGCGTCTAGCGGGTGAGCAGCTGTCTCCGAAGCTGGTTGAGTCTGCGGCGCAGGGAACCATCCATCCGCCGCTCGCCGATCCGCACGATGGCCCCGCCCAGGATCTCGGGATCCACCGCATAACCCGCGACGATCTCCTTGCCGACCGCCCGGGACAGCGCCTCGGTGATCTGTTGCTGGAGCGCGGGTTCGGGTTGCCGCGCCAGCGTGATGCCGGCGCGGACCCGGTTGAACTTCACATCCAGCAGCCCGGCATACTGGTTCGCGATCTCCCCGAACAGGAGCTGCCGGCCCCGCTTGACCACCGCCTTGATGAACAACCCGAACTCGGCCGGCGCCCCGGCCACCGCGCGGGCCAGCAGGTCGCCCTTGGCGGTCCGGGTGATCTTGGGCGACATGAGCACCGCTTCGACCTTGGGCGAGGCCAGGATAGCCGCAGCCAGGGCCTCCACCAGATCGGCATACCGCTCGGTCTGGCCGCTCTTCTCGCCCAGAGAAAACAGCACCTCGGCGTAGTTCCGCGCGATGGTGGCCGCCCTCACGCAGTGCCCACCTTCGCGAGATAGTCCATCACGATCTTCTTGTCGGTCTCACTGTCCAGCCGCTGACCGATCACTTTCGAGGCGGCCCCGATCGCAAGGTCCACCGCTTCCCGCCGCAGCTCGGCGATCGCCTTGTCTCGCTCGGTGGCGATGTCGAGCCGGGTGCGCGCCATGATCGCTTCCTGCTCCTGGCGCAACTTGTCCACTGCGGTGGCGCGCTCCTTCTCCACCGCAGCCTTCGCCTCGGCCAGGAGGTGCTGCGCGGCGTTGCGGGCCTCCAGCTCGCGCTTGGTGGCCTCGTCGAGCGCGGCCTTGGCCTCGGTGTTCTGCCGCTCGGCCTCGGCCAGATCGCCCCGGATCTTTCGCTCCCGCTCCTCGGTGGCCTTGAGAATGCCGGGCCAGGCGAACTTCCAGAGGATCCAGAGCAGCAACAGGAAAACGACCCAGGTCCAGAAGAAGAGCCCGAAGTTCACCTCGAATGGCGAGGCCGGCCCGACGTCCACGGCATGCGACCCTTCTTCCTGCAACAGGAAGAGAACGGTGTGGATCATGAGAGTCTCCCGGACCTGGCCCGGTGCCTAGCGGATCAGCTTGAAGAGCAGGGCGAAGACCAGCGCGATGATCGTGACGCCTTCGAGCAGCACCGCGAACAGCAGCGCCGCGCCGCGGATCTCACCGCTCGCTTCCGGCTGCCGCGCGATCGCCTCGGCCGCCTGGCCCCCGATCCGGCCCAGGCCGATCCCCGCGCCGACGATAGCGAGCCCGATGCCGATCCCGGCGCCCAGCAGGGCGTTGGTGTTCTTGGCGGCCTCGACCGCCTCGGGAACCGCCTGGAGCAGTGCCAGCATGTTCAGCATATCAGCATTCCTCGTGGTTCATGGAGAGTGCGAAATCGCCGTTGCCGCCCGGGCGCGGGATCGTCTCTCCAGCCGATCCGTTGCCGCGGTGATCCGCCCTCGGCTCGATGAGCCAGCGGATTTTGCCCGGTCGCTCGACCGGGTACCTCGGCGCGGCAGCCAGGAACCCTAGCCCTTCTCTAATGCTCGTGCTGCATCATCCCGATGAACACCGCCGTCAGGAGCGCGAACACGTAGGCCTGCAGGAACGCCACGAACAGCTCCAGCAGCATGATGCCCACCACGAGTAGAACCGTCACCCCGGCGATTCCATAGCTCCATACCCCGATGTGCCCAAACAGGAACACGATCCCGAGGAGGGAAAGAATCACGAAGTGGCCTGCGGTCATGTTGCCGAACAACCGGACCGCCAGGGCGAACGGCTTGACCAGTTTCCCGATGAGCTCCATGGGACCCATGGCGATGGACATCGCGACGCCACCGACGCCTTCCATCCCGGGAATCTTGGGGAAAATCGTCCGGAGGTAGCCCCTGGGTCCCAGCTTGATCATGCCCCCGATCTCAAAGGTCAGAAAAGCGATGATGGCAAGCGCCCCGGTAACCGCGAGGTTCCCACTCGGGCTCGCTCCCCAGGGAAGCAGACCCAGCAGGTTGGAATACAGGATAAAAAAGAAGAACGTCATCACCAGCGGTGCGAACTTCGCCCCGTCATGACCGATGTTGGCGATGGCGATGTCGTTCCGGACCCAGAGCACCAGTCCTTCCATCGCGGCCGCGAAACCCTTCGGCGCGGTCTGTCCCGCCCGCTGTTTGGCGAGGGACCATCCCGCCGCCTTCATGGTGAGGAACACCAGCAGCGCCGCGATGACGAGGAAGACCACGTGCTTGGTCGGGGTGAGGTTGATGGTCAGCCCGCCAAGATGAAGGTCGGGCCATTTGTGCCAGGCGATTTTGCCGAGCGGATAGAAGTCGATCGCGTAGGCGTCCGCCGTGTGATGGAGGACGATCTCGCCGACGTTGATGGGCTCCTGGATCATCGGACCAGCCTGACCTCCAAAACCAGCAAGGGGAGCAATACCCCGAGAAATCCAAGTACCACCGGCAAGGCGGGAAAGTGGGTCCGGTCCACCGCGGCGAAGACCGCCAGCGCAATCACTCCGGCCATCCGGAGTCCCATCCCGACTCCCCACCGGGCCATGAACCTGGGGAGCGTGGCGGAATCCTTCCCACCTCGAACCGGCGCCATGACCGCGAGCGCGCCAAGCTGAATCGCGGTGGCGATCAGACCGAAGACCAGCGCGGCGATCGCCGCCGCTTCGCCCCAGACCCTCCATGCGATCCCGGCCATGATCGCGGTCAGCATGAGTCCGGCAAACCCGGTGAGTTTCATTTCCCGCCGTCTTTGCGCCGGGTTTTCTCTTCCGCGGTCAGCTCACGATAGATACTGAGAAAGCCCAGGATCCCGCCTCCCACCGTCCCGATCAGCAGGAACAGGGGGATGGTACCGAGCTTCTTGTCGAGGAAGTACCCGGCGAAGAGGAAAACCACGATCCCGCCGGCGAATCGGAGCCCCATGGCGAGGTATTTGTACCCGCGCCCCAGCTCCTGTTCCCTGTTTTCCTCGGCCATTCGGGGTGGAATTTAGGACTTTGTGAAAAATTTCGCAAGCAAACCAGACCCTTCCCCGGACCCGGTTTCCCCCCTAATCTCCACCCCTCATTCACCCCCTCCAGGTCCTCCGGGACGCCGGATTCGGAACTCGAAATTGACCGCTACTCAAGACAACGACGTTCAACAGCTCGAGCGCCTGGCCGCCGCGGTGCGCTCACTTCGGGGCCAGGTGGCCCAGCGGATCGTGGGCCAGGACGAGGTGGTCTCCGGGGTGCTGACCGCGCTCCTCGCCGGCGGTCATTCGCTGCTGATCGGGGTCCCGGGGCTCGCCAAGACCCTGCTGGTCTCGACCATCGCCGAGGCGCTGCATCTCTCCTTCAACCGGGTCCAGTTCACCCCCGACCTCATGCCGGGAGATATCACCGGCACCGAGCTGGTCGAGGAGGACCCGGCCACCGGCAAGCGCGGCTTCCGGTTCGTGCCGGGACCGGTCTTCGCGAACGTGCTCCTGGCCGACGAGATCAACCGGACCCCGCCCAAGACCCAGGCCGCGCTGCTCCAGGCCATGCAGGAGCACCAGGTCACCGCGGCGGGCAAGACCTATCAGCTCCCCGACCCCTTCTTCGTCCTGGCGACCCAGAATCCGATCGAGCAGGAAGGCACCTATCCCCTGCCCGAAGCCCAGCTCGACCGCTTCATGCTCGAGCTCCGGGTGGGATACCCATCGCGGGACGAGGAAGAGCAGGTGGTCGAGCGCACCACGGGAGAGGTGTCGGTGACGATGCGCCCGGTGCTCACCGCGGCGGAGATCGCTCGGCATGCAGAGGCTGGTGCGGCGGATCCCGGTCTCGAAGGGGCTGGTCCGGTCGGCGGTCTCGCTGGCGCGGATGACCCGACCGGGCGATGGCGATGCCCCGGGGTTCATTCGGGAGTACGTGGAATGGGGCGCGGGGCCGCGGGCCTCGCAATACCTCGTGTTAGGCGCCAAGGCGCGGGCGGCGATGGAAGGCCGGCCGATGGCCGACCTGGACGACGTGAAAGCGGTGGCGCCGTCGGTGCTCCGGCACCGGATCGTCACCAACTTCAGCGCCGAAGCGGCGGAGCGGAGCAGCGAAAGCCTGGTGAGCGAGCTGGTTGCGACCGGCGGCTGGAGCGGCGCGCGTTAGGCTAGCGTTTTTCCCAGATCGCGACGAAGCCGCCGCCGCCCTTCTGAACCGGTTGCCCCCCTCCCACCATGCTTCGCACCGCCCGCCTCGGCCCAGCCTTGGGTGGGATGCCGCTGCACCAGGTATTCAGGAGGTCCGCGAAGGTGCGGGTCAGATCCCGGCAGACGCTCGACCCGAACTCCACGAGATCCACCTCATTGGCTCTGTAAAGGCAGAGGGCCCGGACCGGGAACTCTTCGATTACCCGGTATCCGTTCACGATGAGGGTCACCGTGGCGGCCGGATCCCGCCCGATGAACTGAGTAATGCGGTTGACGTCGCAAAGGCCTTCCGATTCGTACTGCGCGAGCTGCGATGGCGTCATCCGCTCAGTGGGATCATTGATGGCCAGCCGACGCCCCAGGTTCGCGATGGCCTCGTCCTCGAACCGGGAAATACGGGGCGGGCCGACGGCCATACGCACGCCCAGCTCGATTCCGGTTCCCCGCTGCATCTCGAACATTCTGCGCCACTCCGCATAACCCGGGAGGGTGATCCGTACCATGTAGGAGCCGTGGTCGGCCCGGGAGAAGGCAAAGCGGCCCGCCGAGTCGGCCAGCATCTCGCCACCGTTGGTGCCGGCGACTTCCACTCGCGCGCCCGGTAACGGTCGGGAACCGGCATCCCCCACCGTGCCATAGATGCCGGTGCGAGAGGCGGTGACCTCGACGCTCGGGAGATTGAAAGGCTCGGCGTGGAGAACGAACTCGATCTCGGTGGGTTCCCTGGCTGAAACCACGACCTGCGACCGCAGGGGCCAGTACCCGATGAGTCGGACCACGACGGGGTGCATTCCCGGCGTCAGTTTGTCCAGCCGGAAGCGACCGGCGGTATCGGCTCTGGCGCTCCGGTTCTCGATGATGACCTCCGCGCCGGGGAGGGGTTTGTTGGCGGGATCCCGAACGATGCCTGTCACGGTTTGCGCCGCGATGGATCCGGGGAGGCCAAGCATTGCGAGGGTGAGGAAGCGAATCCCGTTGCGCACCGAAAACCTCAATTCACGGCTTCCCGAAGAAACCCCGACAAGAACCTCAAACGAATCCCGGTCAAATTTGGGCGAGGTTTGACGGTTTTGGTACGGCCGGTAGTATCTGCCGAAAGCGAGCCGATCAGGATGCGCAATGGCTGATCCATTCTATCTCAAGGTGATGGGAACGCCAGAGCTGCTCGATCCATTCGGGCGGCGGGTGCGTTTCAAGGTTCGCAAGCACCTGGCGTTGTTGATCTACCTCACGCTTGAGCGGGCCCGGCCGGCATTCCGCCGCGACCACCTGGTGGAATTGCTCTGGCCGCGCTCCAACGGCAAGGGTGGCCAGTCCCTTTCCATGGGGTTCTCCGTCCTCCGGGCCATCTTCGGCGCGGAATGTATCCGGGGGAAGAAAGACATCGCGCAGTTCACCGGTCCGGCCATCGTGACGGATCTGCAGCGTCTCGAGAGCCGGGAATTGTTCGGCACCGAAATCGACCCTCCGTTGGAAGTCGATGGACTGCTCCGCGAGTTCGACATCGTGGACGCGCCGGGGTTCCAGCACTGGCTCGACGGCAAGCGCGCCGAATTCCTGCCTGCGATCAAGACCGCACTCGCTGCATTCATCGATCGGGCTCGCCGCTCCGGCGATGCGGGTGCCATGACGGTGTTCGCCGAGCGGTTGCTGGGCCTGGATCAGCTCGCCGACGAAGGAGTCATCGCGCGGATGGAATCGTTGGCCCTCCAGGGCGACCGGCTCGGCGCCTTGCGGCTGTACGAACGATGGAAGGGCGACCTCCACCGAGAATTGCAGGCCGCGCCATCGGTCGAGGTGGAGGCGCTCGCGGCCCGGCTGCGCAAACGAAGCCTGGCCCTGGCGACAAATCCGGCCGCCGCCATCGTCGAGCAATACGGGGAACGGCCCTTCGTCGGCCGCGCCGCCGAGTACCGGGTGTTGTTCGAGGCCTGGGAGACCACCCGCCGGTCGAAGAGCACCCACGTCCTCCTCACCGGGGAATCGGGGATCGGGAAATCGACCCTTGCCATGCGCTTTGGATCAATGGCCTCGTTCGCGGGGGCTGCGGTCGCGCGGGTCCAGTGTTTTGAGCTGGAGCAGCGCATCGCGTTCGGCATGATGGGAGCGCTGATTACCGAGCTGCTGGATCGTCCCGGCGTGACCGGGACCGCCCCCGCGTCGCTGGCCGAAGTCGCCCGGATTGTCGCGAAGGTTCGGGAGCGTTTTCCCAATCTTCCCCCGGCGATGAACACCGAGGGTGAAGCGGCTCGGCTGCACTTCGCCGAGGGGACCTTCGCAATGTTCGACGCGATCATGGAAGAGCAGCCGCTGATTCTCATCGTGGACGACTATCCGCGGTCGGACGAAGTCAGCCTCAGCGTGCTCCACCTGCTGTTGCGGCGCAGCGAGAACCACCGGCTCATGGTGATTCTGAGCGGGAGACCGCCCAGCCCGGAAGATCCGCCTCAGGCAGCGCGGATCCGTCGGGCGGTGGCCCATCTGGCGGTGCGGCGGATCGATCTCCCGGCGCTGAGCGAAGGCGAAGCGGAAGAACTGCTGCGGATGATTTTTCATGAGGCGGGGAAGATTCCCGGTGCGCCGGAGCGGAGGGCCATCCTCCGCACCGCGGCTGGCAATCCGATGGCCCTGGAGCTTCTGTCCCGGGATTGGGTCACTCATCCGAGTGCGCCCCTCGCCCTGCTGCTCACGGCGATGCGATCTGATTTTTCGGGGGCCGCGCTGGTGGCGGAGGATTACGATCAGTTTATCGAGCGGATCGTGCCGTCGCTCTCACCTCGCCACCGGATCGCGCTCTATCTCGCGGTCATCCTGGGTCCGCGTCTCAACGATTTTCAATACTTCAAGTGCCTCGACCTGAGCGTGGGGCAGATCATGGCGGCGCTGTCGGAGCTGGTGGAACGCCGGATCCTGCGGAGCACCGACCAGCGGCTCGAATTCACCAATGAGGTGATGCGGGCGCGAATCTACCTGAAGATTCCCGCCTCCACGCGGGTTCGGCTTCATGACAGCGTGGCCACTCAGCTTCTCGAGGCGATTGGGAATGGCGATGTCATTCCCGGGCTGGAGGTTGCCTGGCACTGCATCAGGGCCAAGCGGAGGGATGAGGCGGCGCCGTTTCTGATTTCGGGCTCCCGGCAATCGATTGCGAGTGGGGCTCCCGACGAGGCGGCGAGGGCATTGGCGTCCGCGCTGCGGGAGCTCAAGGGAACGATTTGGCAGGAGGCGTCCTTGCTTCTGGCCGAGTCATACCACGAGATGGGAGATGCGAAAGCGATTCTGGAAACGGTTGACGAGCTTCGCGGCGGGAAGCCAACCGATGTCAGAATCCTCGAAATGTGCGATGAGTTGGAACTGGGCGCGAGGAATCAATTGGGACTAATTCAAGGCTCGGAGGCGGCTAGCTGTGTCAGGTCCTTCATCGAGTCATACCGCAATCGAGTGACTCCAGCGGCTCAGGCACAGGCTGCATTCAGCTCAGCCAGCATAGCCGGTGTAATCAGAGACATGGGTCTGATTGGAGACCTTCAAGTTGCCCTTGAGGAGATGAAGCAGGCGGACTTTGAGGCGCGAGAACAGGCCTTGGTTCTCGCAGCAAAGGCAATGACAGCCTTTCATTGCCGGGATAATGCAACGAGCTCAGAAGCACTTGATTTGGCCTGCGGCCTCTTTGAAACCTCAGGTAACCAGAACGCAACGCTAGCGTCCCTTCGAATTGGCATCGGTGTAATTGCAATTGCGGAGGGAAGATACCTGGACGCTCTCGATCCGTTGGAGCGCGCTCACGCGTTGGCGAAGCGGCTTGGGAATGAATGGCTTCAAATGGTCTCTTCGGGGAACCTGTCAACGGTCATGTACCGTCTAGGCAATTATTCATCTCAACTAACCTGGGCTCAGACAGCTCGTAAGTGTGAGCCCGACAAAGTTGGAACCCATGGACTAGGTCGGAATGACGGGCTCCGATTCGAACGTATACGCGCCTCAGGACTATGGGGCCTTGCCGCAGCAAATTTGAGGAAGGACCGTGAAGCCGAGGAGGCCTTCGTCAGCGTTTCAAGGGAGACTCAGGGCTGTTCACTAAGGTGGGTAACCGACTGGGGGAAATTCTTTCAGGCGGATATTCTTTGGCTGCTAGGAAGGGAATCTGAGGCCCTCAAGGAAGCCGTTGAAGCAGGCGCTACTCAGTCGTCCCCAGCAACCCTCGCGCTTACTGGCACATACTCTCGTTGGTCCGCGATCCTTGCTCAGAAGAACCACACCCACAAGGCTCAGCTTACCACCCTGGTTGAGCTTCGACGGACCGCCACTCGTCTAGACGCGTTGGACCGAGCAGAACTCGACTGTGCCATTGCTCTTTTGTGCAGGTTATTGGGTAAGGGCCACCGAGCTGCGGAGGTCCGGGCGAAACAATCGCTTGCTAGTATCCCCGAGCCGTGCGCTCAGCAAATGACGAGACTAGGTCTCTTGAGCCCCGACCGCTGATCGCAACCCCTCCCAAAAACTCTTTTGCGATCGCAAAGCAGGCCTTTGTGACTTCCGTGGTGCCGCTTTTATTGTGCTAACCTGCTCCGCAAGAAAATCTCTATCAGAAATCAGTCGCCGGATTGTCACTGAATTCACGGTTACATCGACCAGCGCTGGATCAAACTGAATTCCACGGTACTTGACAAGCTCAGACATGACCTTATCAAGCGGAAGTGCTCCTCGATAAGGTCGGTCTGTACTCATTGCATCAATCGTATCCGCAATCATGATGATGCGCGCTCCGAGCGGGATCCCTTCCCCGGCAATACCATCCGGGTATCCCTTCCCGTCCCACCTCTCGTGGTGGGAACGAACACTGCT
Organism: uncultured Gemmatimonadales bacterium; assembly: GCA_963841505.1. Taxonomy (GTDB): domain Bacteria; phylum Gemmatimonadota; class Gemmatimonadetes; order Gemmatimonadales; family GWC2-71-9; genus JABFSM01. The sequence goes on along the minus strand of CAWJCZ010000008.1, from coordinate 395,090 downwards.
GAGGACATTTCCTTGGAAACGAGAGAAGAGTGCGACAAGTTCCGCACTCTTAACGGAGTGCGTCTTCATGATTTCCCATTCCTCGGCCGTCAATCGGCCTTCCTTGGAGAGAATGGGAGCGAACTCGGCATGAATCTTACCGACATCATGCAATAGCGCCGCGTTCTCGATCTCGTCAGCCAGCTTGGCTTCCAGCGCCAGATCCGTAGCAAGGGCGCGGGAGAGAGCTGCGACACGTCTCGAGTGGCCTGATGTGTAAGGATCGCGTGCTTCGATGGACTTCACCATCATCTCGAGTTGCTCGCGAACATTCAGCTCTAATTTGTCGTGAGCAGAGTCAAGCTCGTCATAGAGGCGCTGCAGTTGGTTCAGCTTGGTGTAAACATGTTTCGCCCCAATGATTGGAAGGAACACGGCCAAGAAACCCAGCCGAGAATACCCATCCGGGCCATCAAACCGCAGGTAAAGCCACGAAATGAAGAAGGCCATATAACTAGCGGCAACGTCATAGCCGAGTACCCAAAGAGTATTCCTTCTCCAGGTCTCGATAAGCGAGGTCTTCTGGCTCAGCGCTACTGCCCCGCTAACAAACAACGAATTCAGCATGAAGTAGGCAAATGCCGCGGCGAAAAATGCAATCACAACCGGTATTACGGTCTGAACGCTGATCAGCTTCGTGTCTCGCAGGAACGCTGGAGGAATCGTCCCACCAAGCGCACGGTAGATCCAAAGGAAGACGACTAGGCAAAGAATACGCTGCGTAACGTTGAAGACACCTTTGAGGGCTGGGCGGCGCGTATAGAACTGCGTCAACGTCATGAAAGACGCCGCAACCACGGCCCCCCAGAACGGACCGAACAAGAGGCCGGCTGAAAGGTCAGTTACGAATGACAGTGAGCCATGGGCGTTGCCACTTCGGAGTGCTGTTGCGGAAATCTCAAGCAGAAATCCAGCTGTAAGCAGGACGAGAATGCCCCAAGATCCTGGATATACACCCCGGCCAAACCAGGACGCAGCCACAACAATAACGCAGGCGGCTGCGATGAGGCTGACATAGGAATGAATGGAGATCTTGCGCATCTGTGATTCAGACTAGGGTCGGGGCCCCCGACGGTCACGGCATTACGTCCAACTCTGCACCTCAGCCGCAAACAGCGCCGAGAACAATGCCGCGAGCCATTCGATCATGTAGAGCGTCACCTCCCCCCTTGAATCCACCTGCTCCTACTGGGAAGTGGCAAGCCCCGCTACGGCCAGCCAGACGCTCCGCTCGATTGTGCCCTCTCGGCTTCGCTCAAATTGCCGCGATGCCGGGGTCCCCTCCCTTTAGTCGGTTGTCTCCTATTCTCGTCCTGCGGGTTAATCCTTCAACCACCCTTATGCCTACGCCGGCCGACGCGCCTCGGTCCACCGGTTGGTCGCATCCAGTACCGCCAGCACCGCCGCCCGCTCCACGTTCCCCTTCGGCTCCGCCGTCCCCGTGAGCAGCAGCGATTCTCTTCCATTCACCGCGTGCACCGCCACGAAAACCAGCTGCCGGTCATTGAGCTCCAGCGCCTTGGCCGTATCCAGCACCAGCGCCCCGCTCGACACCCACCGGTCCAGCACCGCCACCGTCGCCCGGGCCGCCGCTTCCACCCGACCCCGCTGGGTGTCCGGCCCTTCCTCCTCGGCCGACTCGTGCGCCCCCAGGCAACTCATCGATACCAGCACCAGGCACCGCCCGGGCCGCCGGCCCGGCATGACCTGAATGTTCTCGAACAACACGCTCCGCATCAGCGACTTCTCGCGGACCGCGCCCTGCTCCAGCGTCTCCAGCGGCTTGACCTCCGCCGTCTGCGCGATGCTGATCTTCCGGTGATCCACCCGGAGTCCCAGGTGCGCCAGCAACGCCGACTCCACGTTCCGGACGATTTGCTTGGCGGGCAACCCCGCCTGCGCCAGCACGTGGACCTCGCTCACTTCGCCCAGCGGGGTCGTCACTACCCGGGCCGACAACACCCCCTCGAGCGAGGTGAGCAGATTCTCGGCTCGGCGGACCCCCCACGGATCCGGAAGGTTCTCTCCGGTGATGCCGGAAGGCGGCTGCCGAGGGCCAGGATCCGGGCGCGACGCTGACGGTCCGCTCACTCCATCCTCCCCCTTTCGACTGGTCACCGGCCCCTCATGGCCAACCGATCACTGGTCACCGGTCACCGACCGTCCGCTCCTCCAGCAGCAGTGGCCCTACCACCGTGTTCCGTCCCATCGATTTGGCCCGGTAGAGCGCCCGGTCCGCCTGCACCAGCAGGTCGCCGCCCGACGGATGCTGAGGATCGAACTCCGCGATCCCCACACTCACCGTCACCGAGGCCGCCTGGTACCCCAGACGCCGGCCCACGTCTTCCACGCCCTCCCGGATCTTTTCGGCCACCCGCTCCGCCCCGTCCTGGTGGGTGCGGGTCAGGATAACCACGAATTCATCTCCACCGTAGCGGGCCGCGAGGTCCGACGCCCGGACCGCCGCCCTCACTTCCGACGCCACCGCCCGAAGCACTTCATTCCCTGCTTCGTGGCCGTAGGAATCGTTCACCTGCTTGAGCCGGTCCAGGTCGATGAAGAGCACCGTGAACCGCTCGCCACTTCGTTTGCTGCGCTCCACTTCCTGGGTCAGACGGTCCCGGAGCACCCGGAACGTCGCGAGCCCGGTGAGGAGGTCGGTCGCCGCCTCGCGCTGTGACTCCTCGGCCCGCCGCTCCTGGAACGGAGCGCACTGCCGCAGACTCGCCCGGCCCAGCGCCGCCGCCTCGGCAAACCCGCGACAGGTCTCGTACCCGCAGGCCCGACAATCCCAGGGCTTTCCGTTGGGGCCAAGTCCGATCGTCTTCAGTACCTGTTGCACCGCCGCGCCATCGGCGGCCGGGTGCCGCGCCTTGAGATCGAACACCGCGCCAACACTTGCAACCACGCCGGGTTCCACCACCGGGAATCGGCTCCGGGGGGGTTCCGAATTCTGCACCACCGCCCGGCGCCAGTAGAGCTCGTCCTTGGGCCCCGAGAGCGGGTGGTCGAGCGATCCCTCGCTCGAGAGGATATCCACGAAGCCCAGGGGCAGCCGATCGGTCACCGCCCGGGACAGCGCCTTGAGCGCCGCCAGGCCCCGGAGCTTCCGGTATTTCGTGCTCGTCTCGGTCAGCTCGGCCAGAAGCCCGAGGGGCATTCCACCGGCCGCCGAGAGATGGCGCCGCCGCTCCTGCGGTATCCGGGTGAATACCACCGGCTGGGCCGCCGCCGTCACCCCCCGAACCCGGAACAGCTCGGCCAGGTCCGCGAAGGTGATCGACGCATCGATCTCCTCGCGGGACCCATCGGGCGGAGGCACCACACCCGCGTACACGATCTGGACGTCCTCACCGTGGATCGAGCGCAGGTAGCGCGCTTCGGCCACCGCGGGAACCGCGACCGGCGCGAGGTGCGGGATCAGCTGCGGATACTGGGACCGGATCGCGTCCACCACCACGGAATCGGTGGAGCGAATCAGGGTGCCGCCCGGAAACCCGTTCGCGCGCCAGAGGCGGAGATACTCCGCCGCCACGAGCTCGTCGCCGATCACGCCGCGAGAAACCAGCCGGAACCCCGCGGCATAACACGCGTTCACGACCTGATCGGGAAGCACCGGATAGAAGTGCGCCGCGCACTCGGTGCCCAGGACCAGGATGCCGGTGCCTTCGGCCGCGATCGCGACCGCCCGGCCCAGCTCACCACTCACCTCCACCGCGTCGTGGGGACACTCCGGTGCACACAAGCCGCACCGGATGCACGCCTCATCGATCACCCGGACCGTCGCGGCGTTGGGCGCCACTGCGATCGCGTTGGTGGGGCACACCCGCACGCACGCCAAGCACGCGACGCAGGTGTCGCCATTGATGACAAAGTTCACGCCGACCCGCCAAAGTGAACGGATACGGACAGACCCAAGATTGGGAAGAAGTCCTCCCGTGTCAAGCGTCCCCCAGATTCAAATTGTTCTGGCGCCTTTACTTAGGCGATCTTGAACTCTTTGATCTTCCGATACAGAGTCCGCTCGCCTATGCCGAGCATTGCAGCCGCTTTCCGTCTATTTCCTTGACACTCGCGTAAAGCTGCGGCAATAGTGGCACGCTCTACATCAGCCATTGTCATGCCACTACGGTACAGGACGGGGGGGGTCGGCTTGGGCTCCTCGGAGTCGATTTCTATGGGGGTGAGGGTGTGTTCGGGCACCTCGATGACCTGGACCCGGGAGGGGCGCCCGGGGCCCCCGGAATCCAGCCTGCGACGAAGGTCTTCGACCTGGACCCTGAGATCCACGAGGCCCCGGAGGATGAATTCGAGCTCCTGGGGACCCAGGGTGGCCCCCCCACCGCCCCGCCCTCCGGCGAGCACCGGGAGGACCGACGGGCCCTCCAGCACATCCCCAGGAATGTCCGAAGCCCGGATTTCTGTGCCGGGCGCCAGGACAACCATGGACTCGATGAGGTTTCGGAGCTGTCGGACGTTCCCCGGCCAGGGAGCTTCGACCAGCCGGGTAAGGGCTTCGGCCGTAATCCCGCGAAACGGCCGATCATGGGTCTTGGCGAACTCCCGGATGAACCGGCGGACCAGGAGCGGAATGTCTTCTCGCCGCTCCCGAAGCGGAGGCAGATAAATGTTCAGGACCGACAGGCGGTAGTACAGATCTTCGCGGAATTCGCCGACCGCTACGAGATCACGCAAAGCGCGGTTGGTCGCCGCGATAACCCGGACGTCGACTTTGATCGGCTGGGTCCCGCCGACCCGGAAGAAGGTCCGGCTCTCCAGAACCCGAAGCAGCTTGACCTGCACCGCGAGCGGCACGTCGCCGATTTCGTCGAGGAAGATCGAGCCCTGGTCGGCCAGCTCAAATCGGCCTAACCGACGCTCCGCCGCACCGGTGAATGCGCCCTTCTCGTGGCCGAACAGCTCCGATTCCAACAAGGTCTCGGGAAGCGCCGAGCAGTTGACCGCGATGAACGCCTTGCCCCGCCGAGGGGAGAGATCGTGGAGCGCCTTGGCGACCAGCTCCTTCCCGGTGCCCGATTCTCCCTGGACCAGCACCGTGGAAGAGACCGGCCCCATCTGCTCCAGCTTGACCAGCAGCTCGTGAATCGCGGGGCTCTGCCCGGAGATGCCGGCTTCCTGCTGGAGCCGGCGGCGTTCGACCAGCCGGCGCGCGGTCTCCACCGCGTCCTGCGGCTTGATCGGCTTGGTGAGGACCGCGGTCGCTCCTAACCCGGCGCCCCGCTCCCCCCGTTCGCTGTCGGTCGGCTCCAGCAGCGCGAGCGTGTAGATCTCGGCTTCCCGGGCCAGCCGGGTGAGCTGGGAGGCAATCGGCTCGCGGACCGAGCCGGTCAGAATGAGGAGGTCGGGGTGCTCCCGCCGGAGCGCGGCGGTTGCGTCGTCCACCGGCGAGACCACCGCGGTGCTGAAGCCGGCGGCTTCCAGTGCCGCGTTGAGGGGCACCGCCGTCTCGAGGTCGGCGAGGGTAACCAGGATCTGGGTCATGAGCCCCGTTTCAATGATCGGTGGGATCGCCGCGAAGCAGCTGCGCCGCGTGCTCGATCCACTGCTCCAGGACCGCCAGCCCGTCAGCCACTCCGCCCGGACTTCCCGGAAGGTTCACGATGAGGGTCCGGCCCCGAACCCCCGCTACCCCGCGAGAGAGCGCCGCCCGGGGAAACCGGGGAACCGCCGCGGCTCGAATGGCTTCCGCGATCCCCGGGGCCTCGCGATCCAGCACCGTCCGGGTCGCCTCGGGGGTGATGTCGCGGGGGCTCAGGCCGGTGCCCCCGGTGGTGAGGATCACATCGCATTCGGCATCGTCGGAACCCTCGAGGAGGGCCCGTACGATCTCGACGGTTTCATCGGGGACCAGCTTGCGAGAGGCGAGGGTGAAGCCGTGCCGGGTAATCCACTCGGCGATCCGATCCCCCGAAGCATCGGCCCGCTCGCCCCGGGCCCCGGCGTCGGAGACGGTGAGCACCCCGATCCGGAGGCCGACAGGGGAATCACCGTTCACCGTTCACCGTTCACTTTCTGACCGACCCCTTGGTCCAGAACGGACGCTTCACCACCTCGGCGTCGAGCTTCTCGCCCCGGCATTCGACCTGGAGCCGGCTGCCGATCTTCGCGCCCTCGGCCGGCAGCATGGTGGTCCCGATCGGGTAGCCGAGCGAGGGGCTCTGTCCGCCGCTCCGGACGATGTCGACCTGGCGGCCCTCATACCACACCGGATACCCGTGCCGCGGGATGCCCCGCCCGTGCAGCCGGAAGCCCACGGTCTTGCGGGTGACTCCACGCGCTTTCTGCTCCTGGAGGGCTTTCTCCCCGAAAAACGGGGCGCCCTTGCCGAGCTTCACGATCCAGCCTAACCCGGCCTCGAGCGGGGTGATGGTATCGTCGATCTCCTGGCCGTAGAGCGCGTAGCCCATCTCGAGCCGGAGCGAGTCGCGCGCTCCTAATCCGGTCGGCGCCGCCCCGGCGGCGGTCACCGCCTCCCACAGGGCGACGGTGTCCCGCCAGCGGCAGTAGATCTCGAACCCGTCCTCGCCGGTGTACCCGGTTCGGGAGATGAAGCACTGCACTCCGCCCACCACCCCCTGGGCGCACTTGTAGTAGCCGATCGTCTCGAGGTCGAACCCGGCAATCGGCTGGAGCGCCGCCTGGGTTTTGGGTCCCTGGACCGCGAGGAGTCCGGTCTCCTCGGAGATGTCCTTGAGCCGGACGTTGACGGTGCCCTTCTGCTTCTGATCGACGATATGCTCCCACGCCTTGTCCCGATTCGACGCGTTGACCACCAGCATCAGGCGATCCTCGAACCGGTACACGGTGCAATCGTCGAGGAAGGTTCCCTCCCGGGTCAGCAGCGCCGAGTACTGGACCCCGCCCGGCTCGAGCGCGGCGACGTCGTTGGTGGTGAGCCGGTTGACGAACGCATTCCGGTCCGGACCGCTGACCTCGAACTCCCCCATGTGCGAGACATCGAACACCCCCATCCCGTTCCGGACCGCCTGGTGCTCAGCCATGATGCCGGCGGCGTACTGGATCGGCATCTCCCAGCCGGCGAACGGAACCATCTTGGCGCCCAGGGAGCGATGGAGGTCAGCGAGGGGAGTGTGCTTGAGCATGGGAGCCTGATCCGGGGTTTGGAGTCACTGTCAGATTGGCGGGAGTGTATCACCTCAGCGGGGTTTTCGGCAGGTCCGGTGGATTTGCCCGCATTGCGAACTCGGCGGTACGTTTGCGCCTCCTTCAACCCTCTCGTGCGGAGATCCTGATGAGCGCGCTGCTGCTGGTAATGCGCCTGGTGCACATCGGACTGGGCGCCTTCTGGTTCGGAGCTCACCTGTTTGCCACGCTCTTTCTCTTTCCCTCGATCGAGGAGGCCGGGCCTGACGGCGGGAAAGTCGGGGCCGGAATCGTGCGCCGGAACTACCCCCAGATCGTGGCGGTCTCCGCGCTTCTCACCATCCTAGCCGGCGTCTGGCTCCTCTGGCACGTGTCAGGGGGCTTCAATTCCGAGTACATGCAGACCGGAGCAGGTCGGAGCTACAGCCTCGGGGGAGCCTCGGCGATTCTCGCCTTTCTCATCGGGATCACGATCGTCCGGCCGTCGTTCATGAAGGCGATGCGGCTGAGCCAGGAGGCGGCGACCTCGGCCAACCCCCAGGGCCTCCACGCCGAAGCCAAGCGGCTCCGAGCCCGATCGATGAAGGCCGGTCTGGTGATCGACGTCCTGCTCATCATCACGATCGCCGCCATGGCGCTCGGCCGCTACCTCTAGCCGATCGCCTTGGCCCAGCCCCTCGCCTCGGAGGGACTCCTCCGGGTTATTCGCCGGCGCGACCTGGTCGCGCTGGGCGTGAACACGATCATCGGATCGGGGATCTTCGGCCTCCCCGCCGAGGTGTTCCGGCGGACCGGGGTGTGGAGCCTGCTCGCCTTCGTGATCTGCGCGGTGGTGGTCTCCATCATGGTGGCCTGCTTCGCGGAGGTGAGCAGTCGATTCACCGGGACTGGAGGGCCCTACCTGTACGCCCGCGCGGCGTTCGGGCCTCTGGTGGGTTTCGAAGTGGGCTGGTTGCTCTGGATCGCGCGGCTCACCGCGTTCGCGGCCGAGCTGCAATCTCTTCGTGTCCTACCTCGGCTATTTCTGGCCCGGCGCGGGCGGCAGCCTGGGACGCATCGTCACCATCGTCGTGATCGTGGTGTTCCTCACCGCGCTCAACCTGACCGGGGTGCGGAACTCGACCACGGCGTCGAACATCTTCACGGTGGCGAAGCTGGTCCCCCTCGGGTTCTTCATCGTGGCCGGCTTTTTCTTTCTGCGGCCCGGAGCGTATCAGGCCGGTCCGCTGCCCTCGCTCGATGCCTTTTCGGTGTCGGTGCTCCTCCTGGTCTTCGCGTTCAGCGGCTTCGAGCTGGCCACCATCGCGGGGGGAGAAGCCCGTAACCCGCAACGCGACCTGCCTCCCGCGCTGCTCCTGGCGATCGGCGTGGTCGTGGTGGTCTACCTGTTGATCCAGGTCGTGGCGATCGGGACGATGCCGGCCGAAGAGCTCGCAGCCTCGAGCCGGCCCCTGGCCGACGCGGCGCGGGGGTTTCTGGGCCCCGCGGGCGGGGCGATCATCTCGGGGGGCGCGCTGGTCTCGATCGGGGGGAATCTGCTGGTGATCGTGCTGGTCGCGCCCCGGCTCCTCTTCGCCATGGCGGAACGGGGCGAGCTGCCCCGCTGGTTCGGCACGGTGCACCCCCGGACCCGGACCCCTAACCCGGCGATCCTGGTGACCGCCGGGGTGCTGCTGGTGCTGACGCTCTCGGGGACCTTCGTGTATGCCGCCACCATCAGCGTGATCGCCCGGCTCCTGGCCTACACCACGACCTGCCTGGCCCTGCCGGTGCTGCGCCGGAAACCGGGGGCGCCCGCGGCGCTGTTCCGGGTACCCGGGGGGTGGGTGCTGGCCGGCCTGGCATTACTGCTTTCCCTCTGGCTGCTCTCCCATACCACCTGGTCCCAGGCGCGGGACGCGGCGATCGCGACCCTGATCGGCGTGGTGATCTACGGGTTCCGCTCCCGGCGTCCCGCCGAGAATACCGGATGACGAAGGGACGGATGGAGGCGTTCAGCGACGGGGTGCTGGCGATCATCATCACCATCATGGTGATCGAGCTGCGCCCGCCGGAGGCGCCGACCCTGGCCGGGCTGGAAGGGATCCGGCATCACCTGGTCTCCTATGTCCTGAGCTTTGGGTTCATCGGGATCTACTGGAACAACCATCACCACCTGCTCCAGGCGGCCGACCAGGTCAACGGACGGATCCTCTGGGCCAACCTCCATCTCCTGTTCTGGCTCTCGCTGGTTCCGTTCACCACCAACTGGGTGGGTGACAGCCGTTTCGCCCCGATTCCGGTGGCGGCCTACGGGGTCGTGTTTCTCGCGGCGGGGTTCGCCTATTCCCTGCTCACCCGCGCGCTCATCGACCATCACGGAAGGGAATCGGCGCTCGCGACCGCCGTCGGAGCGGATTTCAAGGGGAAGCTGTCCCTGGTGCTCTACGCGGTGGGGATCCCCATCGCGCTGGTGGCCCCGCTGGTGGGGTTCGGGATTTACGTGATGGTGGGACTCGCCTGGTTTATTCCGGACCGCCGGATCGAACGCGTGCTGGATCGGTCCTAACCCGCCGGACCCGGCACTCCCGCTGGGAGTCGGGAGCACCGAATCCGAGGGCCCTCGGCTTACATGCTCTTCTTCCCGAAATTGAATGTGAACCCGGCGCTCACCGGGATCAACTTCGCGTCCTTGGTTCCGATGAGACGTCCCTCGAGCCAGAAGTTCACGGTGGAATTCAGCTTGAAGCCGAGGCCGGCCCCGCCCGTATAGGCGAACTTCGTCGAGGTCGACGCTCGCTCCGGTCTGCGGGCTTCGCTTTGGCCGACATGAACCCGGCGCCCGCCACGACGTAGGGGCGACATCTTCTTGCCTGGCATGAAGCTGTATCCGACCGCGCCGAGCCCGGCGAGCAGATCGGTCTTGCCCGCAACCCCTTTGTACTTGTTCGGACCCATACCATCCCTCAGCCTCCACCCATAGCCCCTTGTCTCCAATGTCGTAGCCGACGCCGGCCTGTGCGATCCAGCCGGTCTTCGCTCCGGCATCCTTGAAGTCGCCGATCGGTATCGAGGCGCCGCCGCCCACGAAGACATACTGCGCGCTCGCGGTCGCCGGCATCACCGCTGCGGCAAGGGCAACCAGACCAACGGACACCAAACTCCCGCGTTTCATGAAAGACTCCAGTGATATTGGGATGCCTCTAAGGTGCGGGGTGTTTTGAAACCGGTCAAGCCCTGACCCCCAAGACCCGCTTTGGCGCGCCGTCGCGCCAGGCCGTAATCTTCGGGTTCCCCGCCACCCCGACGGGCCATGGCCCACGACGTTTTTATCTCGTACTCGAGCCCGGACCGCAACACGGCCCTGGCGGTGCTCCACGGGCTGGAGCGCGCCGGGATCCGCTGCTGGATGGCACCACGGGACATCAAGCCCGGCGCCATCTGGGCCGAGTCGATCATGGAGGCCATCCAGCACTCCCGGGCGCTGGTAGTGGTGTTCTCGGCGAGTGCCAATCGCTCGTCCAATGTGATCAACGAGGTGGACGCCGCGGTCCGCAAAGGCGCCATCATCATCCCGCTCCGGATCGAAGACGTGATGCCGGAAGGGGCGATGGAGTACCATCTCCGGACCCGGCACTGGCTCGACGCGCTGACTCCCGACCTCGAGGCCCACACGTCGCGGCTGGCCGAGCAGGTCGGCGCGCTGCTCGCGAGCTCGAGTCCTCCGCTTCCCGAGCCGCCTTCGGCGCACCGGGTCAAGCCGGCGGACCTGCCGCGGGTCGCTCGGCCGCCCCGGGCTGCTCGACCGCCGCGGAGCTGGAAGCGCCTCGGGGTCGGGTTCCTGATCGCGGTGGTGGGGCTCGGGGGCGCGGGTTATGCCATCGTCCGGAAGCGGCCGGTTCGCGATGTGAGCTTCACGGTCCACGAGGTTTCCAGCGCGGGCGGCAACGAGTTCTCGCTCCGGATCCTCAGCAAAGGCCTCCGATTCTTCGAATCGGGTTCCGGCGCGCCCCCGCCCCCGGAGCGGCATTACGACTCCCGGTTCGGGGCGGGACCGTCCCGGTTCATCAACGTCGAGGTGCGGTTCTCCAACGAGGCGCCTGGCCGCGAGCTGGCCGTCCCGATGGCGTGCGACATCTTCACCTCGGCCGGCCAGGTGTTCACCTCGCTGGCCATCAACGGTCGCATGCAACCCGAGTGGACCGAGAGCGCCTATTACAGTGGATGGGGCACCGCCCGGGGCGGCTGGTGGAAACCGGGACGCTACCGGGTCGAGTGCAAGTACGGCGGGAAGCTGATCGGTCGCGACTGGTTCGAGGTGATGGCCGGCGCGGACCGGGAACCCGGACCGGAGCCGCCTCCGCCTCCGGCGCTGGTTCCTAACCCGCCACCCCCGCCCACCCGTCAGGCGGGAACCCTGGGGCGACTCGGGGGGCGGGTCCGATCCATGCGGTTCTTCGAATCGGGGTACGGTACCACCGCCCTGGACCAGCGGGATTACCGGAGCACCTTCTCCGCCGCCGACGCGCGGTTCATCAATGTCGAGCTGGCGGTCTCTCATGAGGCCCCGGAACGCACCGTGTCGGCCTCGATCGCCTGCCGGTATCTGCGCAACGGCGGCACGGTGAGTGGAACCCCGAGGTTGGTTTTCCGGCTGGAACCGTCGGCAACCCTCACCATGGCTTCCGGCGGCTGGGGCGCCCGGAATCCGGGAAGCTGGCAGGCGGGTGTATACACCATCGTCTGCGACGAAGACGGCAACCGGCTCTCCGAGGGCCGATTCGAGGTTCGATGACCGCTCCGACACCGCTCGAGGAAATTCGTCGTCGTCTCGACAGCCGGTATGCGATCGAGCGCGAGCTGGGCCGCGGCGGGATGGGCGCGGTCTATCTCGCGCGCGATCTGCGGCTGGACCGGATGGTGGCGCTCAAGGTGCTGCCGGCGGAGTTCGCAACCGAGGCCAGCCTTCGGGAGCGATTTCTCCGGGAAACCCGCACTGCCGCTTCGTTCTCGCATCCCAACATCGTGCCGGTCCACTCGGTCGAAGACCAGGATGGCCTGCTCGCGTTCGCGATGGGATACGTCGAGGGAGAGAGCCTGGCGGAGCGGATCCGCCGGGGCGGGGTGCTGGATTCCCGCGGCACGGTGCGCATGCTCCAGGACATCGGCTACGCCCTGGCCTATGCCCATGGGCGCGGCGTGGTTCACCGCGACATCAAGCCCGACAACATCATGCTCGAGCGGGCTACCGGCCGAGCCCTGCTGATGGACTTCGGAATCTCACGGCCGGTCGGCGCGCCGATCGACGGCGCGGGCCTCACCCGGGTGGGCGAGATCGTCGGGACCCCCGAGTATATGAGCCCGGAACAGGCCTCCGGCGAAGCCGTCGATGGCCGGAGCGATCTCTACTCGCTCGGAATGGTTGCGCTCTTCGCCCTCACCGGGAAACCGCTCTTTTCCGCTACCTCGGTCCCTCAGATCCTGGTCAAACAGCTCACCGAGCTTCCCCCTCCGGCACAGGTTCTTCGACCCGATCTCCCGGCCCCGCTCGCGGAAGCGATCGACCGGTGTCTCGCCAAGTCTCCCGAGGAGCGTTTCGCGACCGCGGAGGCCCTGGTCGAAGAAATCGACCTGGCGAGCCTCCTTCCTCCCGAGATCCCGGTCCCGATCCGTCTCTTCGCTTCGGAGGCAGGCACCCTGAGCCTGGTGCTGGTGTTCCTCTGCCTGATTGGCTGGCTCCTGTACCAGATCAACCGGCTGCACGATTTCGCCCAGCTGGATTCGGTGCTTCCCGCCATTGTCCTTTTCGCGATGGCCTTGGCCCGGGTGCTCCAGACGGTGTCTTCCGCCCGGAGGCTCGCGCTTGCCGGGTATTCACCCGGGGAATCGCTCAAGGGATTGCGGGCCGTCGTGGACGAACGGGAGAGCGCACGCCAGGCCCTGCGGAGCGACCCGGACACTCGACGACGACGACGACGCACCCTCTGGCCGGCTGCGCTCCAGCTCGTCATGGGATTCGTGCTGATCATCTGGGCCCGGTCGATGCGCGTCATGATACGTCCGGGTTCCTACCTGGTCCCTGTTCCGGTCTCGATCATGGCGGTCACGGGATTCGCCCTGGTGGGAATCGGGGTGATGCTCCTCATCCGGAGTCCATTCCGGATGCCGATCGGGGAGCGACTCTTCCGGCTGGTCTGGCTCGGTCCTCTGGGGCGCGGTCTGCTGCGCTTCGCCGCGCGGGGGGTGAAACCCGCCCGGGGAAGCACGACGAGAACCACCGGGCGCACTGCTTCCGCTCCCGCACCCGCACCCGCACCCGCCCCGGAATCGAAAGCGGCGGCCCCGGTGGGACCGCCGCCTCCTTCCGATCGTCTGGGTCACCTCGAGGCGCGCGTCGCCGCGCTCGAGGAGTGGAGAACTAGAACGTCACGTTGAACTGGCCATTGGTGACGGCCTTGTTCCCGGTGGCGCCGCCGCTCGAACCGACCGCGGTGAAGCTGAAGGTGCCCTGCACCGCGCTCGAGGTCAGGCTGGTGATGACGACCGAGCCAGTCCCACCCGTCGAGGACGTCACCCAGACCTGCGGGGAGGTCGAGACAGTTGCCACGGTGGCGATGGAGAGCTGCCCGGTACCGAGGGTATAGGTTCCGGTCCCGTTGACACCGCTCAGGGTGATGTTGATCTGGTAGGAGCCGTTGGTCCCCGCGAATCCGAGCACGGTTCCCTGATAGCTCGCGGCGGTCGCCAGGTTTCCGGTCCAGGATGCCCCATCGATCGATGCAGTCATGCTGCCGTTGCCATTGCCGTTGTTGTTATCGGTACTGCCGCTGCACCCGCTGGCAGCGAGCATCAGTACTGCCAACCCCGTCGTCTTCCGCACGAAGCTTCTCCTGACAAAAAGGGTGAACTCCATTCAGCGTAGCAGATAGTCGAGCGTGCTGACCACCCGCACCGTCTTGACGATCTGACTCGCTTCGGTGATCCCCTGCGCCTGGTCGCGGGGGAGTATCTCGAAGACGCCCTGGTTGGCCCGCCGGATCCCGCCCAGGCCGCTGTGGGAGTCCCGGGCGAACTGCTCGGCGGCCTCGCGGGCGCGGGCGGTGGCTTCGGCGATCATTTCCGGCTTGAGCTTGCTCAAGCCGGTGAACACGAAGGTCGGCCCCCCGCCCCCGTATTCCTCTCCCGAGGACAGCACCACGCCGGCACTCACCAGCTCCGCGACCCGCTGGCTGGCCGCCTGGACCAGGTCCGGCTGACTGGATCGGACCAGGATCGTCTCGTGGATCACGTACCGGCTGCTGATCCGCTCGGCCCCGGCGTACTGGTTGGTGAAGGCATCCATCACCCGGAAATCCTGCCGGGAGACTTGACTGGTATCAACCTTGTTGCGGACCAGAAACTGCATGATGCGGGTTACGCTGTTCTCCAGCGAGCCGTGGGCCGCTGCCAGGTCATTGCTGGCCGCCGAGATGCGCAGCGGCCAGATGGCCAGGTCGGCCTGGGCCTCCCGCTCGCTGATGCCTTTCACGGTGACATACCGCTCGTCCTGCCGGATCCGGCCGATGCCCACACCGGTCAGGAACCCGGCTGCGGAGAGGCCGATGGCGATGATCAGCGAGGCAAGCGGAGCACGGTCGTTGCTCATGGGGATTCCAGGGGGTGGAGGAGGGTCCGCCACTCGGGATGGTGACGAAACCAGGCGGCAATATAAGGACAGGTCGGAATAACCCGCACGCCGGCGCTCCGGGCATAGTCGCAGGCCGCCTCGACGATCTGACCCGCCACCCCCCGCCCACGGAATCGGGGGGCGACTTCCACATAGTCGAAGTCGAGGACGCCGGGTTCGACCTCGCCGTAGGTCAGAAACCCTTCGCCATCCGGGCCGGAGGTTTCGAATCGGCGCCGGTCGGGGTCGTGCCTGACCTGGACGGGTGTTCCCATCCGGTCAGCGGGTCATGCTACAGGATGTACTTGCGGAGGTCATCGTCGCCCAGGACCCGGGTCAGCCGCTCCCGAACCACCGTGACATCGAACTGGATGGTCTTTTCGGGCCAGTCGGGCAGCGCGAAGAGCAGCTCCTCCATCAGGGTGGACATGACCGTGTGCAGCCGTCGCGCCCCGATGTTTTCCATGCGTTCGTTGGCAACCCGGGCCACCCGGGCAATCTCGTTGATCGCTTCCGGCGTAAAGGTCAGCTCGGCTCCTTCGGCGGCCACCAGCGCGGCGTACTGCTTGGTCAGCGCGTTTTCCGGTTCGGTAAGGATCCGGACAAAATCCTGCTCCTGAAGCGGCGCCAGCTCCACCCGGATCGGGAAGCGCCCCTGGAGCTCGGGGATCAGGTCGGATGGCTTGGAAACGTGAAAGGCGCCCGCGGCGATGAACAGAATGTGATCGGTCCGCACGTAGCCATAGCGGGTCTGGACCGTGGAGCCTTCCACGATCGGGAGCAAGTCGCGCTGCACCCCTTCCCGGGAGACGTCGGGCCCACCCGCACCCCGTTCGCCCGCAATCTTGTCGATTTCGTCCACGAAAACGATCCCGTGATTTTCGGTGCGGTCCAGGGCTTCATTCACCACGTCTTCCTGATCCACCATGCGCTTGAGCTCCTCGTCCACCAGGATCCGGCGCGCTTCGGACACCCGGACCATGCGCCGCTTCTTGGCCCGTGGCATCATGTGCTGGAGCCATTCGGTGAAGTTGAAGTCGGTGCCTTCCGGTCCCTGGGGCGGCTGCATCAGATCAATCGGTGGGAAGCTCTGCGGCGTCACTTCGATCTCGACCTCCCGATCGTCGAGTTTCCCTTCCTGCAGCAGCGCCTTGAGTTTTTCACGGGAGCGGGATATCGAGGCGCCAGACTCGCCAGACTCGCCAGACTCGCCAGACTCGCCCGGCTCGCCTGGTGGGGCCGCGGGTTCCGGCGGGGGAGGCGGCAGCAGAATGTCGAGCAGGCGTTCGTCGGCTCTACCCTCGGCCTGGGGGAAGACTTCGTCCTCCCGTTCGGTTCGCACCAGGTTCACCGCGGCGTCCACCAGGTCGCGCACCATGCCTTCCACGTCGCGGCCGACGTACCCCACCTCGGTGAATTTGGACGCTTCCACCTTCACGAAGGGCGCCCCGGCCAGCCGGGCCAGCCGCCGCGCGATCTCGGTCTTCCCCACCCCGGTCGGTCCGATCAGGATGATGTTGGAGGGGGTGATTTCATCCCGCATCGGATCGGGAGCCTGAATCCGCCGCCAGCGATTGCGCACCGCGATCGCAATGGCGCGCTTGGCGGGATCCTGCCCCACGACGTAGCGGTCCAGCTCCGCCACGATCTGGGCGGGAGGCATTTCCTCGAGCCAGGGCTGGGGCGGCTCTGCGGTGGGGGTTTCGGGGAGTGGGGTGGTCACAGTTCCAGGATGGTGACGTTCCCGTTGGTGAACACGCAGATTTCGGCGGCGATGTCCAGGGCCCGCTGCACCACGTCTCTGGCGCTCAGGTTCGGATCGGGCGCCAGCGCGCGGGCCGCGGCGAGGGCGTAGGTCCCGCCCGACCCGACCGCGATAATGCCGTCGTCCGGCTCGATCAGCTCGCCGCTGCCACTGAGCCAGAAGATGTGTTCCAGGTCGGCCACCACCAGCAAGGCCTCCAGCCGGCGTAACACGCGATCGCTCCGCCAGTCCTTGGCCAGCTCGACGGCGGCGCGGGGGAGGTTGCCCGGATAGCGATCGAGTTTCTCCTCGAACCGCTCGAACAGATTGAGCGCGTCCGCCACCGAGCCGGCAAAGCCGGCCAGCACCCGCCCGCTCTTGAGACTCCGCACCTTGTTGGCGGTCGCCTTGACGACGGTGTCGCCGATCGAGATCTGTCCATCGCCGCCCAGCGCGGTGCGCCCGCCCTTCCGGACCGCGAGAATGGTGGTTCCGTGCAGTTTCAGTTCAGCCTCCCCGGGGATGGGCCTTGCGATACACCTGCTTGAGCCGCTCCACACTGGTATGGGTATAGATCTGGGTGGTGCTGAGCGATGCATGTCCCAGAAGCTCCTGCACCGCCCGCAGATCGGCGCCGGCATCCATCAGGTGCGTCGCGAAGGTGTGCCGGAGCGAATGCACTCGGCCATCCCGCGCGGCGCTGGTGAACAGGCGATGCATCCGGCGCTGAATGGTGACCGCACCGATTCTCCGCCCATTGCGATTGACGAATACCGCTCCCGGGTCTGCGCCGGGCCGCCGCGCGATTGCTTCGCGGGCGAGAAGATAGCGCCGGAGCGCGGCACTCGCCCGCCGCCCGACCGGGACAATCCGCTCCTTGCGTCCCTTGCCCCGCACTTTCACCTGATCGGCCAGCAGGTCCAGCGCGGGGAGGTCGAGGCCCCGGAGCTCGGCGAGGCGGAGACCCGACGAGTAGAACAGCTCGAGCATCGCGAGGTCGCGGAGCGAGAGGAAAGCCCCATCCTCCGCAAGCGCCTCGGCCCTGGCGAAGAGCGCGTCCATTTCCTCCCGGAGAAAATGGGTCGGGAGCCGTTTCTCGATCTTCGGGGTCCGGACCGCCCGGACCACGCTGTTGGCGATGCCGTGGTGCACCTGCAGGTAGCGGTAGAAGGACCGGACCGCCGAGAGCGCCCGGGCCGCCGAGCGACGCGATAGCCCGCGCCGATCGAGCTCGCCGAGGAACCCCCGCACGCCGAGCCGGTCCACCCCGGCCCATCGCCAGCCGGCACCATAGAACCGGTCGCAGAACTCGGCAAACGCCTCGAGGTCCCGACGATACGCCTTGAGCGTGTGGGGCGACTGATCCCGCTCCTTCTCCAGATGGAGCAGAAACGACTCGAGCAGGCGATCAGCCTTCCGGCGTATCGTCACGGTCACAGACTGGCGCTCCAGTCGCGGAACTCCTGGAGGGCGCGCTCCACCAGCACCTTCCGCTTGTCGGCCTTCCGCACCTTGCCGGGCAGGGGATCCAGCAGGCCGAAGTTGGCGTTCATCGGCTGGAAGTGCTTCGGGTCCGCCTCCCGGAGATACCGCAGCAGGGACCCCAGCATCGTGGTGGGTGGAGGAACCGCGAGGTCCCGCCCGCTGAGGTGGCGATGGAGATTGATGCCCGCAAGGATGCCGGTGCCAAGCGACTCGGTGTATCCCTCGACGCCGGTGAGCTGCCCGGCAAAGAAGGTCAGCGGCCCGTCCCGGGTGGATAACCCGGGACCGAGCGTCGCGGGGCTGTTGATATACGCGTTCCGGTGGATGCTGCCAAACCGGAGGAATTCCGCTTCTCCCAAGCCGGGAATCCGACGGAAGACCCGCTGCTGCTCGGGAATCCGGAGCCGGGTCTGAAACCCGACCAGGTTCCACATCTGCCCGGCGCGGTCTTCCCGGCGGAGCTGCACCACGGCGTAGGGCTCGCGACCGTTCCTGGGATCGGCGAGACCCACCGGCTTCATCGGGCCGAATCGAAGCGTCTCGGGACCCCGCTGAGCCATCTCTTCCACCGGCAGGCAGCCCTCGAAATACGGCACCTCGTCGAACTCGTGCGCATGGTACTGATCGGCGGCGCTCAGGTCGGTAATGAACGCCTCGTAGTCCGCCCGGGTCATGGGAGCGTTGAGGTAATCGTCGCCGTCGCCCTTGCCATATCGGGACTTCCGGTAGAGCAGCTCGTGGTCGAGAGACTCGTCGCTCACGATCGGAGCGATCGCGTCGTAGAACGCGAGCGAGGTCGTCCCCAGTCGCGCCGCGATGGCTTGCGCCAGCCGATCAGACGTCAGCGGTCCAGTCGCTACAATCCCGAGCTCGGGAAGCGCCCCGGCTTCCTCTGCTCTCACCTCGATCATCGGATGGGCCCGGATCTTCGCGTCCACTCCGGACGAAAACGCCTCCCGGTCCACCACCAGCGCCGAGCCCCCCGGAACTCGAGCGGCATCGGCGCATTCCAGCAGGAGACTTCCGAGCATTCGGAGCTCCGCCTTGAGAAGGCCGTGCGCGGTGGTGAGCTCGATCGACTTGAGCGAATTGGTGCACACCAGCTCGGCGAGATTACCGGTCTGATGCGCGGGGGTCTTCACCGAAGGCCGCATCTCGACCAGGGTCACCCGGACTCCCCGCTCGGCGAGCGACCAGGCCGCCTCGCACCCGGCCAGCCCGCCTCCGATTACCGTGGCATGCAGCAGAGACATGGAGGAATGATAGGCGGGTATCTTTGCGCCCATGACACCCCTGGGAGCCCTTCTCGCGTTTGCCGCCGCGGCGGCGCTCCTCACCATCGCGCCGGGACTCGATACCGCCCTGGTTCTCCGAACCGCCGCGGTAGAAGGTCCTCGACGCGCGCTGCTGGCGGGGCTTGGCATCTGCCTCGGATGCCTGACCTGGGCAATCGCCGCCTCGGCCGGACTCGGCGCTCTCCTGCTGCTCTCCCGGACCGCCTATCGGGTCATGCAGATCGTCGGGGCCGGCTATCTCGTCTATCTGGGAGTGCGGCTCCTGGTGCGGCAAGCAGGGGTTCCTGCCGGAGAAAAACCCTCGGGGACCACCGTTTCGGCGCGGGGATGGTTTCTGCGAGGTTATCTCACCAATCTGCTGAACCCGAAGGTCGGGGTGTTCTATCTCACCTTCCTGCCCCAGTTCATCCCGGCCGGTGTCTCGGTGACTCTCTTCAGCGTGGGGCTCGCGGGCATTCACGCGGTGGAAGGGATGATCTGGTTCGGGATTCTGACCGGATTGACGCGTCCACTGTCCCGATGGCTCTCGCGACCCCGGGTGGTGACCGGCTTTGACCGGGCGACCGGCCTGCTGCTCCTGGGTTCGGAGTCCGGCTGGTTTTCTCCCGGCCGCGCTGACGCTCGGCTACTCGGCGGCCAATCGGAGCACCACCGCATGCAGGGCGTCCGCGACGTCTTCGGGCGATTGCGAGCCGTCGATCTCGGCGTCGGCCTGCCGATACCAGAATTCCCGTTCGGCCAGGAGCGTGGTCAGCCGGCTCAGGCGATTCTGTCCCGACAGCAGGGGGCGATCGGTCGCGGTCCCCAGCCGTCGATCGGCCAGGTCGGGCCTAACCCGGAGATACGCGACCACGACGTGACGGGCGCGGGCGGCGGCGAGATTCCCCGGCTCGGACATCCAGCCGGCGCCCGCGGCGATCAGGTGGGGATCGCGGATCAGGGCGGCTTCCATGACGGCCCGCTCGAGCCGGCGGAAACCCGGCTCGCCGGCCCGGGCAAAGATTTCCGGAATGGACCGGCCGGCTTCCGCCACGATGTCGGCGTCGAGATCGGTCCAGCCGGCCAGGAGGGCGGGCCAGCGCTGCCAGGCCAGCCGGCCCACCGTGGTTTTTCCCGAGCCGGGCAGCCCCACCAGGACGACGTGCCGCTTCACGACGCCGGGGGAGGGCTCCGGAGCTCGGTCCATCGCCGCCCTAACCCGGCGACGTAGCCCTCGTAGTTCCGGCGGAGCTCGCCCAGGGAATCGCCCCCGAATTTCTCCAGCATGGCCTCTGCAAGCACCAGGGCGACCAGCGCCTCCGCAATCACTCCGACGGCGGGAACCGCGGTCACGTCGGACCGTTCGCTCTGGGCGTTGGCGGTTTCCCCGCTTTTCAGGTCGATGGTCTTGAGAGGAGACATCAGGGTCGAGATCGGCTTCATCGCGACCCGGACCACCAGCGGCTCGCCGGTGGTCATCCCGCCCTCCAGACCGCCGGCGTTGTTGCTGGTCCGGCGGAATCCACCGCGCGGGCCGGGCATCGGAGCGCCCTGGGCGTCGGCTTCGATGGGATCGTGGACCTGGGACCCGGGAACCCGGGCCGCGCCGAAGCCCATGCCGACCTCGACGCCTTTGACCGCGGGGATCGACATCAGCATCCCGGCAAGACGGCCATCGAGCTTGCGATCCCAGCTCGCATGGCTCCCCAGGCCGAGGACCACTCCGGTGGCCACCACTTCGACTTCGCCACCCAGGGTGTCGCCGGCTTTCTTGGCCTGGTCGATCCGGGCGATGATCCTGGCTTCGGCATCGGAATCGAGGACCCGGACCTGGGATCCATCGACGGCGGGGTTCAAGGGAATCGGCAGGGCCTTGCCACCCTCGACCGGGATGCCCCCCAGCGAGACCACGTGGCTCCCGATGTCCACCCCGAACTCCTCAAGGAGCCGCCGGGCCAGCGCGCCGGCGGCCACCCGGGCGGCCGTCTCGCGCGCGCTGGCCCGCTCCAGAATGTCCCGGGCGTCGACCCGGTCGTACTTGAGCACCCCGACCAGATCGGCGTGCCCGGGGCGGGGGCGGGTCACCCGCCGGCGCCGGAGGTCGCCAGGGGTGCCCTCGGCCGCCATCACGTCTTCCCAGTTGGACCAGTCGAGGTTCCGGATCAGCATGGCAACTGGTGAGCCGATGGTCTCGCCGGAGCGGACCCCGGCAAGCCACTCGATCCGGTCCGACTCGATCTTCATGCGGGCGCCCCGCCCGTAGCCCTGCATCCGGCGGGCAAGCTGGTGGTCTACGAATTCGGCGGAGAGGGGCAAGCCGGCGGGAAGGCCCTCGACGATGACGACGAGGGCCTTCCCATGCGACTCCCCTGCGGTTGTGAAGCGAAGCGTCACGCCGGGGAAGTTAGTTCCCGATGACCCTCGGCGTCACGAGGATGATGAGATCCTTCCGGTTCTCACGATTGCTGCTGAAGCTGAACAGACTGCCGATGAGCGGCAGGGAGGACAGGAGCGGAATCCCCGACCTGGACTTCTCGACCGTGGTGACGGTCAGTCCGCCGATGACCGCGGTCTCGCCGTCGGCCACCAGAAGCTGGTTGCTGGACTCCTGTTTGGAGATGATGAAACCCAGGTCGGCCGCAGCCAGGGTCTGGATGCTGGACCGCTCGGTCTGAAGGCTCATGAAGATGTTGCCGTCGTCCGTGATGTGCGGGGTGACCAGCAGCTTGATACCGGTTTCCCGGAACTGGACGTTGGCGCGCGCCACGGTTCCCGCGGCCGACTGCGCCGAGGCCAGGTCGATCACCCGAACCGGGATGTCCTCACCCACCCGGATGGTGGCCACCTTGTTGTCCTGCGTCGTGATCGTCGGCTCGGCCTGCACATCGGAGAGCTCGACCTGCTGCAGGGCCTGGAGGAAGCTGGTGATCGAGAAGCCGCCGATCGCCGTGGAAAAGAGCAGGTCAATCGCCGGAGAGGTGATGATGGACGACGCGTTCCCGATCGCGCTGACCTGATTGCCGCCCAGGTCCACGATGGTGCGCGCCGGCACGTACGGGGTGAGGCCGCCGGACACCGGGTCGGGCCGCTGCACGATCTGATTGTAGAACTGGCTCGCGCTTCCGATGTCGTACTTGAAGCCGAGCTGCTCCAGGTCGGTCCGGTCGACGAAGATGATCTTCGCCTGGATCGAGACCTGTTTCGGCTTGATGTCGAGCTGGAGCATGAACCGCTCGACCTGGTCGATGTTGGCCCGGGTTTCCCGGAGCACGATCGAGTTGGTGGCGGTGTCGGGTACCGCTTTGCCGCGGGCGCTCAACACGCCTTCGGCCGACTTGGCGAGCTCGCTGGCCCGGGCGTAGTTGATCCGGAGCAGGCGAATTTCCACCGGCTCGAGCGAATCGGATTCGGCGAGTTTGGCGGGGTCATCCACCCGGAGAATGCCGCCCGGCATCTCCTGTACCCGGAGCCCCTGCGCGCCGAGAATCGAGTAGAAGGCTTCCGGCCACGGCTGGTCGACCACCTCGGCGGTCACCGGGCGCTCGCCCAGATCGCGGCCCAGAATGATGCTCCGCCCGCTGACTGCCCGGAACTGTGCCACCACCGCTTCGAGCGGGGCCTTGTTGAACGTGATGGTCATCCGCTGGGCCTGCCGCTGCTGCATCGGCGCGCTGCTCACCGGCAACACCGGTGACATCCTGCGCGGTGCGATCGAAGCGGGCTCCGAGACGGGCGCCGCCGAGGCGTTGATCGGCGCAGCGACCGGCGCATTCCAGGCCTGGATCTCCTGGCCGGCGTCGAACGAGACCCGGATGGCTTCCGGACCACGCTCGATTCGATACGAGACCAGCTGATCGACGTCCAGGACGACCCGGACGACGTTGGGAGTGAACTGGTTGATCCGGACGTTCCGCACCACGCCGCGGGGAATCCCGTCGTAGGACCGCGCCATGCCGGAGGCGAGCGTCGCGCCCGCGAGGTCGAGCACGATGCGGTTGGGATCCCGGAGCACGCGATCGGTCACCTCGATGGTGCCGCTCACTTCGATAACGAGCTGGGCCCGGCCATCCGCCGGCACGGGAACCAGGCTCACGGCGCGCACCTCACCATCGCCTCTCGAAGGACCCGCCCCACCGGCGGGTACTCCGAGCGCGAAGGAAAGGAGCAGGGACCAGAAACTTCCGATCATGGGACGTCCTCCCGCTTGCGAAGCGCCAGCGTAACCTCGCGCTGGGTTCCGAAGTCATCAATCGTAAACCGAACGGCCAGCCGGGTGATGGCTACCACCCGGGCCCTTCCGACTCGCTCGCCCTCGCGGGCGGTGTATTGCTTGGCATGGACGCGATCCCAGAGGACCGCGGCACTCGACTTCGCATCGTCGGAGACGAATGCGATGCCGACGACGTCCAGATCGCCCAGCTCGGGACCGACGTTCTTGCCCTCGAGCAGCGACACGAATGGATCCCGGCTGCCGCCCCGATAGTTGAACACTTCCCGCGTGAGCTCGGCGCCCGGCTCGGGAATCAAGGACGAGTCGAGCGCAACCGGCTTGGGCGCCGCCGGCGTCGTCGACGCAGCGGGGGCCTGGGACGCATCTTCCTCCACGCCTGGGGGAGGAGGGGGAGGCGGTGCATCCGTCGTCCCGCCGCCGCCACATCCGGCGAGGATCAGCATCCCCATTGCCAGCACCAGTCGGTCAGTGACCACCGGAACCTCCCTCATTCCCGGCTTTCACGTAGGTCTTCACGACCAGCTTGGCTTCCAGCATGCCGCTGGTGGTATCCCCTAACGCGCGTGCCGAGGCGGCATTCGCGGCGACCAGGGCCACATCCATCGGCACCACGATGCGGCGGAGTCCCGCCACGTCGCTGAGGAACGATCCGATCTCGTCGTAGCGACCGATCACGGAGAGCCGGTAGCGATAGGTATCGAACGGAGCCGGTCCGGATTCGACCGGGTCAGGATTGAAGACGGCCAGATGAACCCCGCGGGTCTTGGCCCGGGAGGAAATCGCGTCGATCAGCCCGGGGACTTCGCCCCGCTCGGGAACCAGCTGCCGCAGGGTTTCCAGCGTGGCACGATACCCTTCGGTGCGCTTGGCCAGCTCTTCCGGGGTTCCCTTGGCGAGCTCGCGCCGGACGCTGTCGTTCTGCGCCGTGAGCAACACGATCGAGTCCCGCGCGGCGTGGACGGCCTCCCGCTTGGTCTTGAGCCCGGACAATCCGAAGGTGTTGATGCCTTCGCCGGTGTACACCACGTAGCCGAGCAGCCCGGCGAACAGGATCGCCACGATCGCCTTGTTACGGGGAGAATCAAGCAGTGCCATGGCTCATTCCCCCGGGGTGGCGTGGGTCGGTTCCGACCGGTTCCGGACATAGCTCGCTTTGAGCACAAAGGTCGTGACCGCCCGCCCGTGATCGATCTCGGTGCCGGTCGTCATTACGGTGACATCCCGGAACCAGGGAGAATCTTCAAGCTGGCGCATGAACCGGGTGAAGGCCGCGAGGTCCATGGTCCGCCCGGTCAGCTGCACCGTGGGCGGGGGAACCATCGCCGACGTATCGGCGGCGGCAGGCGTGGTCGGCTGCAGATCGGTCAGCCAGAGATAAGGCGGAAGCGCGCGAGCCACCTCGTCGAGCACGTGGGACCAGACGTAGCGGTCTTCGTCGACCATGCGAATGGTCGCGATCTGCGCAATCACCGAGTCGCGCGCCGATTCGGCGCGGCGCTTCTCGGCGAGGAGCTGCCGGTTGCGCCGGTTCTCGGCGCGCTTGGCGGCCAGCTCGCCCTCCATCCGTCCCATGGAGATGGCGGAGCCGATCCAGATCCAGCCCACGAATCCGACCAGCAGGACCCACGCGACGACCGCGGCAACCGGCCAGGGATCCTTGATCTTGGAGGGAAGCTCCTTGATGCCCTTGAAGGTGCTCCCGAAACCGGCTGCTTTGACCCGCTTGGCGCCGGGTTTGAGGTTGACGGTGATCATCGATCAGACGGTCCGGAGCGCGAGGCCGACTGGAAGCATCAGCAATGGCGCTACCTCGTCGATGTTCATCCCGTCGAACGCCCCGGGATCCACATGGAGCCGCTTGAGCGGATTGGTCATTTCGACCGGGAGTCGGAGACGATCGCCCAGGACCTTGGTGAGGCCGGGGATCCGGGAGCCACCACCCGAGGTGTACAGCCGGGCAAGTCCGCTGGTCGAACGCGCCGCGGTCTGAAGGAAGGCGGCCGCGCGCTCGATACCGGTGGCGAGCTCTTCGCCTCGGCTCTCGAGGAACGGTGTGAGCACGTCGTTGGTCTCGAAACCCTGCAGCACCCGATCGGCCTCCGCGGCGGACAATCCCCGCTCCCGCTGAAGGTCCTCGCGGAACCGCCGGGTTCCCACCGGCAGATCCCGGGTCAGAACCGGAATGCCCTCATCGAGGATGTTGATGTTGGTCATTTCGTGGCCGATGTTCACCAGGCCCACGACCCCAGACATCCCTTCGGGGTAGCTCAGCTCGAACGCGTTGTGGAGGGCAAACGAGTCGACGTCGATGATGGCCGGGTCGACCCCGACCTCTGACAGCAGCGAAACCTTGTGATCGATCAGCTCCCGTTTGGCGGCAACGAGGAGCACGGTCATCTGAAGCCCTTCGCCCTCCGGATCGAGAATCTGGAAGTCGAGCTCTACGTTGTCCATGTCGAAGGGAACGTGCTGTTCCGCTTCCCATCGAATCACTTCCCGGGCCTCGGATTCCTTCATCCGATCCATGGGGATTTTCTTGATGATCACGTCGCGACCGCCTACTGCGGTCACGACCTGGCGAGACTTGATTCCGGATTGTTCGAAGAGAGTGCGGACCGCCTCGGACACGATGCCCGGGTCCATGACTTCCCCCTCCACGATCGCATCGTCGGCGAGCGGGGTCATGGCCACCTTGGAAAGGACCGGTTCGCCGCTCCCATGGGAAATGACTGCGAGCTTTACCTGCCCGCTCCCGATATCGAGGCCAACCGAAGTCCGGGTCCGGCTAAACAAGGCCATCCGTTGTTCCTGTTAGCGCGAGGAGGGGTGCAACCCGCTGCTCTCTACAATAGGGCTTGAGATAAGGCCGAGCAAGTCTTTCTACCGTCACCACTTAGGGAACGCCGGCCCAACCGACCATCCAACCGGCTTCTCCCAGCCCCTGCTCAGCCTTGCACCCGGAGCAAGATGGTGCGGGCAACCGCTATGCCAGCGACTTTCTGGCCCTACGTAATGCGTTGTAGTCAAAGGGCTTAAATCGAGGAAGCAAGGGGGGTGTCATAGGAGGCTCAAGTCGGGCCAGGAGATGTTTCGCAACTGTTAGGGCAGAATCCTCCACCCGCGCGGGTAAACGCGCGGCCGGACCCGCCCACCTGCTACGGAATCCAGGAGAATCAGGATCTCGATCGAAGCGTAGCCCATTGCACTCCCGGAGGCCTCTCGCCGGACACCATTTGCACGGATCGCGAAGACCGGTCCACCGAGCGAGCGCAAAGTTGCAGTTCCGGTTACGGGACCCGGATTGGTAACGGTTACGATCGTCCGCTCCTCCCCGGGAACGAGTGGAGTGTCGGCTTCACTCCATCCCTCGAGCGCATCGCTCGCGGCGGTCAGGGCCGCGCCCTGCGCTTCGATCCGTGCCAGCGCCGCGAGGCCAGACCTCGCCTCGTTCTGGGCCAGCATTGCGGCGGTCAGCACGATGGCGGCAAGTCCAAGGAGGGTGCCGAGAGCCAGGAGCAGAGCAAATCCGCGACGACCATCGACTCTCATCTTGCCCCACCCTGGAGCAGGACCGTTCCTGAAAGACTGTCAGGCCTGCCATCGAGGGTCAGGACCCTGATCCGGAAGAGAACCGTAGAGACCGTGCGCTGGCTGACTCGCACTCCCGCCCTCTGTCGTGAAATACTCGAGCGCGAGGCCAGGCCGGGCCAGCGGACCCGCGAGCGGCTGGATCGCCTCGCCGGTGGCGACCTGGCGGAGGCCGATCCAGTCGGATCCGGATGACGAATAGCCGCGGAGCTCGACCGGCTCGAAGAAGCGAACCGGGCTGCCGGATCCAAGATTCACCAGGACGGCGGGATCCAGAGCGACCGGCAGCCCGATCCCGGGAGCGCCGTCCGGACAGGAAGCGCTGACGGGGCCCCCCTGCACCGCTCCGAGTATCCAGTGCTCTCCGGTGATCGTGCCGAGCGCCAGGCTGTCCCGTCCAGCGACCGGCTCGCGAACCGCGCTCCACCAGGCGCCGCGGCGAGCCACCGCCATCCCGGCGGTGACGCTGCATAACACGCTGCTGCCGCGCACCACCCGGATCGTCAACCCCGCCGGCGCGACAACCTGGAGGTCGGAGTCAGCCGCTTCGGCGCCCTGGAGGAAGGCGCGGATCGCGTTCGCGCCGGCGCGGAGCGCCTGTTCGGAGGTGAGTCGTGCCTTCCGGTCCTCCAGCCGCGCCCGCGCTCCGGTCGAGCACCATTGCGGTGAGCACCGCGATCCATCCGGTCAGGGTCGTCGCGACCAGAACCTCGACCAGGGAAATTCCCCGTCGGCTCACAGGCACGGGAACCGGACCAGCAAGGTGTCGGGCGATGACCGGCCGGGACCCCGCGCGATCACCAGCGCCTCGATCGAAGACCCCACCGGCCTGGCGGTCCAGGACTCGACGATTCCTTCCCCGCTTCGGGCCGTCCCCCCGGCGGGTACCGCGCACCCAGCCTGACGCGCTTCGCTCCGCAGCCAGTCGAGCCGGGACTCCAGCACCACGGCCACTCTGCCTCGCTCCCGTCCAGCCGCGGTGAGCCGAACCAGCCGGGTCAACGACTCGGCCACCGCCAGCACGCCGGTGGCGATGATCAGGAGCGTGAGAACAACCTCGATGAGGGTGAAGCCTGCTTTGGACATGCCCCGAAGATGGGGCGGAGGATGAGACTGGCGAGGACCCGATCGCTGCGATGCGGGCCTGAATTACTCAGGTGATGCCGTAGCGCCGGATCTTGTAGAAGAGCGTTCGCAGGCTGACCTGGAGCAATCGGGCGCCTTCCCGCCGATTTCCCTTGGCGGAGGCCAGGGCCCGCTGAATCGCTTCGCGCTCGACCGCCTCGACCTGTGGCTTGAGCGCGAGATTCCCGCCCGTGCCGGGCCCCACCTCTCCCATCAAGCTCGGAAAGTCGGTGCGATCCAGCCGTCCGGTCGGGCTGAGCGTGGCGGCCCGTTCCACCACCTGCTTGAGCTCACGAACGTTGCCGGGCCAGGGGTAACCGGAGAGCAGAATCAGGGCCTGGGGGGTGATGCTGATCGGGCGTCCGGTCCGGGAGGCCACCTGCTGGGCAAAGTGGGCGACCAGGGCAGGAATGTCTTCGTGCCGTTCCCGAAGGGGCGGCAGGTTGATCCGGTTGCCGGTCAGGCGGCGGAGCAGCTCGGGCTGGAAGCGGCCTTCCTCCACCGCCCGCTCGATGGCGCCGCCGGTCGTGGCCATAACCCGCACATCCGGCCCGCTCTGGTGGCTCTCGGGGTGGCTGGCCCCGTTTGAGTGGCCATTCCCCTTGCCGTTCCCGTGGCCATTCCCGTTCCCGTTCTTGGGTGGGGTCAGGGCGGTGAGCAGGAGCATCTGGCTGGTCGGGGAAAGGGCTTCGATCTCATTGAGGAGAAGGGTGCCGTGATCGGCCGATCGCCAGAGGGAGTCGGGATCGCCCAGCTCGGGGGCGGTCCGGCAATCGATCGCGACGAAGGCGCCTTCCCCTCGCCGGCTGAAGCGGTGCATGGCCTGGGCGAGGAGGGCCTTGCCGGTCCCCCGTTCCCCGGTGATGAGCACCGCGACGTCATCGGCGGCGGCGCGGGCGGCCTGTTCGAGCAGCCCGCGCATCTTGGGATCCTCGGCGACCACCAGCGGCTCGAGGCCGCGGGCGCCCAGAGTGACCCGCAACCGGGCGACCTCCTGGCGGAGTCGTTCGCGCTCGGCGGCCTGATGGAGCACGAGCACCAGCTCTTCGGCGACGATCGGCTGCCGGACGAACCCGTCGGCGCCTTCCCGGAGCACCACCGGCGCCAGCGCGGCGCTCACCGTGTCGCCCGAGACCAGGACCACCCCGGTCCCCCCTCCCGCGCGATAGCGGCGGAGAAAATCCAGGGTTTCGGCTTCTCCCGCCTCGAGATCGAGCAGAATCCCCTCGACGGCGCTGGCCTGGGCCTCGATGAGGGTCGCGTCGAAATCGGTCCGGAAGCGGACTTCATAACCCGCTTCCTCCAGCGCCGGAGCGCCGAAGCCCGATTGTTCCTTGCCGAGGACGAGAAGATTCATGTCAGCTCAGGAGCAGATGATGACGCCGTCAACGCCGGCGGTCGCTCCGCCACCGATCTGGACCGAGCACTGGGTGAAGCCGGTCGAGATGGAGGCATTGCTCACCGTGGCGGTGTAGCCGTTACTCCCAGGTGCGATGACCGCAGTATTGCCGGGCGACAGATTGGCCCGGGTGGCGGTCTGCAGCGCCGTATAGTCAGCGTAGGCGCTGTTGTCGAAGAAGTACGCTTCCTCCGACGACATCAGGTTGCGGACGTCACTGCGCACTGCCGCGAGCCGGGACTTGTCCTTGGTCGCACCGAATTTCGGGATCGCGATCGCGGCAAGAATGCCGATGATCACGACCACGATCAGTAGCTCGATGAGGGTAAAGCCCGCCTTGCCGTTCCGCATTCCCTGGACTCCCTTGAACATTCCGAACACACCGCGGGGGGCGATCGCTACGGGTCGCCCCCCGATGGAGCTTTGATTCATCGGCGGACGATGGGCCGCGGATTCCCGCGGCCCCCCGCTGCGTCACTCGATGCCCGACTTACGAGCAGACGATGGCGCCGTCAACGGCTGACGTGGCCCCGGCGCCGTTCTGGACCTGGCACTTGGTGAAGCCGGTCGTGATCGAGCTGTTGCTCACCGTCGCGGTATACCCACTCGCGTTGGTCGTGATCGCGATGGTGTTGCCGCTGGAGAGCGAGGAGTTCGTCTTGGCCTGGAGCGCCGCAAAGTCCCCGTACGCAGCGAAGTCCGAGAAATAGGCCTCTTCGGACGTCATCATGTTCCGCAGGTCCGTCTTCACCGAGGCCAGCTTGGCCTTATCCTTGGTGGCGGCGAACTTCGGGATAGCGATTGCGGCCAGAATGCCGATGATCACAACCACGATCAGCAGCTCGATCAGAGTGAAACCCTTCCGGTTCAGCATGGTTCCTGCCCTCCAAAGTTTGTAAGAGTGTACGCAGCGGATCATTCGATCCAGCGGAGAAGATGAGCAACGATGGTGCCACCCCCCTACCCCGGAGCTAACCCGTTCCCATTCAAGGGGATCCGCGATTGCATTCCGACCCTGCAGGACAGCCGCAACGGGGCGCTGCCTTGGAGTTTGCAAGCAGGCCCCCGGGACCCCTCACTCGACCCGGAGCGCAAGGATCCGCCGTGATTTCCCGCCGCTACCCCTCCTGGCTGCCGCTGCTCGGCCTGGTTTTTCTCGTGCTGACCGCGTCCATGTCCGGGATTAGCAATCAGTTCGCACAAGATGATTTTGCCATCATCCTCAAGAACGCCCCGGTGCACGACCTCCTGGGCAGCTGGCGGATGTTCGGCAAACCTTATTGGCCGCCGCCGTTCGTGCCGGACCTGTATCGCCCGCTTGCATTGCTTTCCTATGCGGTCCAATGGGCGATCGGGGGCGGCTCCGCCGTGGTCTTCCGACTGTTCAGCTACGGGTTGTATGCCGTGGTATGCACCCAAGTCCTGCGACTTGCGCGACTGGAGCTGTCCTTTGCGACCGCCTTCGTCGCGGCCGCACTCTTCGCAGTCCACCCGGTCCATGTAGAAGCAGTCGCTATGGCGGTCAACCAGGGGGAACTCTGGGTGGCGCTGTTCAGTTGTCTCGCGCTGATTGCCTATTTGAAGGCGCGGAAAGCCGGCGGGCCCATCTCCACCCGGACCGAGCTCGGCATCGCCGGTCTCTACCTGGTCGCGTGCTTCTTCAAGGAAAATGCCCTGATGATTCCGGCCTTCCTTCTGGCGGCCGAATGCATCCTGGTGCGTTCCTCCGATTCCTGGACCCGTCGTGCGGGTCAGGTGCGCCGCCTGTTTCTTGTTCTCACCCTCGTCGCGGTTTCCTTCTACGGACTCAGGACCCTGGTGCTGCACGACCTGGTCGGCTCTTTCACCGCCGAGGCCCTGTCCTACCTCACCATGGGGCAGCGCGCGATCACCATGCTCAGCGTGGTGCCCCACTGGTTCCGACTCCTTCTCTGGCCGGCCCACCTTCAGGGCGACTACAGCCCCGGCGAAATCGTGGGGCAGACCCATTGGGGGGCGGCGCAAACATTCGGCCTCGAGCTGCTGCTGCTGGTCATCGTGCTGACGGTGTGGAGCTGGCGCCGGGCTCCCATGGTTGCGTTCGGTCTGGTGTGGTGTGCTATTGCGCTCTTCCCGGTCCACAACGTGCTGGTCCCGACCGGGATCGTGCTGGCCGAGCGGACCCTGTTTCTCCCCAGTCTCGGCATCGTCCTGGCCATTGCCGGCGCCGCAGAGCTTGTCCTGCCCCGCGCGACCTACCGGGCCAAAGTCGGCCTCGCCGCGCTGGCTGGAGCCCTGCTGATCGCGGGGGTCGCCCGGAGCAGCACTCGCCATCCGGTCTGGTCCGATCAGTTCACCTTCTGGTACCAGACCGCGAATCGCGATGCGCCGCTCAGCTACCGGGCCCACCACGCGCTGGCCGAGATGTACTGGGGCGCCCAGCTCGAAGCCCGAGCGGAAAGCGAATACCGGCAGGCCATCAGCCTGAGTCCTCCGAGGCTCACCCAGGTCATGGTTGACTACGCGAACCGGCTCCGGCTCAAGGGATTCTGCTATCCGGCGCTGCCGCTCTATCGGGAAGGGCTGGCCCAGCATCCCAACTTCATCGGCTGGCGAGCCTCGATGGTGTCTTGCCTGCTCGCGCTGGGCAAGTACCGGGAGGCACGCAACTCCGCGCTCATCGGGATCTCCTATGAATACCAGGCGGACAGCTGGCGCCAGATCAAGGCGACCGCCGAATCCGCCTTGCGGGTGGGGGCGCCTCCAGGCACGGTGAAGATTGAGCTGCTCGACTCGATCACCACCCATACCGGGGGCGGGTCGATTTCCTCCACCGCATCCACCACGAAGAAGTGATCGCGCGATGAAGCGAGCCACCATCTGGGCGGCGGCGCTGGCGCTCCTCATCGGGCTCGCCGGGATCGCCAACGGGATGGTGTACGACGACCAGCATGCCATCGTCGCGAATCCCCTGGTCCATGCTCCCGGGAACCTGGTCGGAATCTGGACTTCACCCTACTGGCCGCTGGGACTGCTCTATCGGCCCCTCACCATTCAGCTCTTCGCATTCGAGTGGGCGATCGGACAGGGTGCCGCCTTCCCGTTCCACGCCATGAACGCGCTGCTCTATGTGCTGGTGACAATCCTGGTGGTGCGCCTGGCGCGGCGCATGCTCCCGCGGTCCGGCGCCCTCGCGGCGGGGCTGGTCTTCGCGGTCCATCCGGTCCACGTGGAGGCGGTGGCGAACGGGGTAGGCCAGAGCGAGCTCCTCGCGACGCTGCTCGTTCTGCTGGCCCTGGACCGCTTCCTGGCCTGGCGCGCCTCGCCGAAGGGGCTTTCGGCGGGCCGGCGGGTCCTGATCGCCGCGTGTTATGCCCTGGCGATCGCGGCGAAGGAGACCGGGTACGTGCTGCCGCTGCTGCTGGTCGCGGTGGCGCTGGTCCTGCCGACCGATCGCCCCTCCTCCGGGGAGCGCCGCCGTTTCGGGGCGCTGCTGGTCTGGCTCGGCGGGGTGGGGGCCGCGGCGCTCCTGGTCCGGATCATCCTGTTCGGCGGCCTCGCGGGAGAGATCCCGCAGGTGCCGCTCCGCGGGTTAGGACTCCTCGACCGGACCATCGCGATGCTGGCGGTGGTGCCGGTCTGGGCCCGGCTTCTTCTCTGGCCGGTCCACCTTCAGGCCCACTACGGCCCCCCTGCGCTCCCGGTCACCACCGTGCTGACCGCCTGGCACCTGCTCGGTCTTTCGCTGGCCCTCGGGACGCTCTGGCTCATCGGGTGGTCGGCCCGGCGGGCACCGATCCTCGGGCTCGGGCTGGCCTGGATGGTGATCGGCCTGGCCCCGGTGAGTAACGTGCCCACCCCGACCGGCATTCTGCTCGCCGAGCGTACCCTGTTCCTCCCAAGCGTGGGGTTCGCCCTCGTCATCGGATGGGGGTGGACCAGGATGCTCGACCGCTGGCCGTCGCGGTCAGCTCTCCGGGTGGCGATCGCCGGACTCGGCATTCTGATCGTGGGGCTCGCGGCGGCCCGCAGCATCGAGCGCACCCGGGTATGGAAAGACGAGGACACCTTCTTTTCCCGACTGGAACGGGACGCCCCCGACACCTACCGCGCCCAGTTGGTCAGCGGGACCTACTACGCGCAGCACCAGCGACACCGCGACGCCGAACGGGCGTATCGGAAGGCCTGGACGTTGTACCGGGAGGATCCGGCGGTGTTCGAGGCGCTGGGACAACTCTACCGGATTCAGAAGCGGTGTGGAGAGGCGCTTCCCATTCTGAACGAGGGGGTGTTGCGCCATCCGGAGGCCACCGTGCTTCGCGCCAGGACGATCGAGTGCGACCTGGCGGTCGGCGATACCGCCGCGGCAATCAGCGTTGCCCGACAAGCCGTGGACGCAGGGCAACCGGAGTTCGAATCCACTCTCAAGCGACTCGCCCGTGCGCAACCGGAAAGGAAGCGGAGCCTGCCCTGAGAACCGCCCCACCGGGATTGCGAACTCCGGGTTGGCATGGGGGCCCACAGAAAGATTGAACCACACGGAGCCGAGTGCCGGCGTCCTACTTTCCCCAGCTGGGTGCTAATAGCTCCACCTTCACAGTATCCATGATCGGCGCCAGCGTGAGCCAGTCGCGATAGCGGATCGGAGCCAGCCAGATCCTGGTGTTCTGCGGAAGCCGCCCACACGGGTTCTGGTCGTTGAGAACCGCATTGCGTCCCAACGGTTGACCGAGCCGCCGGGCCACCTCCGAACACGCGGCATCCCGGATTATGGGAAGGGCGGAATCCGGAACTCCGATCGCGATCGCATAGCGCGAGAGCTCGAGGGCGGTGACCGGCCAGCGCCGCCCACCGGTTTCAGGCGTCGAGATCAACAAGGTGTCGAGCCGCGGGTACTTCGGAAAGGACTCCGCGATCCGGACCGCGAGATCCGACAGGGCATGTTTCTCCTCGATCACCCGGCCCGCGACGATTGCGCTGTAAAACACCGCGGCACCGCCGAGAACCAGAGCGATCCATCGCCCGATGCGATGGGCGCGCTCAATCGCGCCGGCGGCGAGCACGAAGAGCAGGGCGCTCGCGGCGAAGAACGGGATTCCGTAGAACGCCGAATAGCGGGGCCAAAGCGCATAGCTCAAGGCGCCTATGACCGGATACGCAAGCAAGCCCGCCGCCAACCATCCTGCAGCTCGAGGACGGCCGCCCCCCTCGGGACGAGCGCTGCCGAGAACGAGCACCAGCAGGAAAGCAACGTTGGCGGGATAGAGGAGCGTCGCCACGCCGGCCGAGGTAAACCGCGCCGGAAGCAGCATCGCTTGGAACAGGGTAACGATCCGACCGGGCTCGAGGCTTCCGCTCCCGTAGGCGGCCGCATATCCGTTAGGCGCCGCAGCTTGCAGCGCCGCCCTCACCGAGAAGCCTTCGGCCACCAAAACCAGCAGCAGAAGAATGGCGAGTCGCCGTTCCCGCAGCCCCAGCCGTGGCCGCCGCAATCCTTCGCCTGGCTCCCAGCAGATTGCGAGCAGAATGACAGCAGGAAGGCAGACTCCGAGGAGCTCTTTCGCTCAGCATGACGCCGAGCGCCAGCAGCGCGATGAGGACGGCGCGAAGCCGCCAGGCTGGCGTGGTGCGATATCCGGCGGCGGCGAGCACCAGCAGTAGCAGCAGTATCACCGCGAGCGGCTCTCCCATGAGGAAGAGCCAGCCTTCCGTCGAACAAACCGCCAGGGTGAACAGGAGACCGCCGAGTCCGGCGGCGAGGGGCCTGGCGCCGAGTCGCCGCGCGACGATGACCAGCAGGAGTGCGGCCACGAGCATGAAGAGCGCGCGCTGGAACTGCCAGCCAACCGGATTGTCGCCCGTGACACCCCAAGTGAGCGCGATCTGGGCGTAGGTCAGGAAGTTGGCCCGGCCGTCGGTGCGGTAGAACTCCGCGAGGGCCAGAAATGTCCCGACCACTCCCCGGGACCTACGGAGCAGTGGCAGCATCTCGGCGTAATCCCAGATGGGAAACGCGCGGGGAACCCAGGGCCGCATTACGAGCAGCGATAGAAATGGCGCCAGGAGCGCGGCGCGCCAGCGCCAGAGGGCGACTGGCGCTTGGGGCACGCCCTCGATACTCATTGGGTCTTCCATGAGCGACCGTCCTTGTCCGCTATGCGCCGCGACGGCGCCTCAAGAAGCGCTCAGGCATGGCAACTTTCAGGTTCTTGCCTGCGGCACCTGCGGGCTGCGTTTTCTCCATCCGCAGCCCAGCTCCAGTCAGCTGCGCGATCTCTATGGAGAAGCATACTTCACGCACGCCCGCCTCGGTGAGCCAGGCTATGACCGCTATCTGGAGGAGGTCGAACATACCCGCAGCACCTTCGAGCACCGACTCCGCCTGCTTCCCTCACCGCGCAGTGGGAACCGACTGCTTGACGTCGGCGCGGCCATCGGGCTCTTTGTCGAACAGGCCACGGCGGCAGGCTGGGACGCTGAAGGCATCGAGCCGAGCGTCTGGGCGTCCCATTATGCGCAGGAGATTCTCCGGCAGCCCGTGCAACACGCGACTCTCGAGGACGCGGGAATTCCGCCCCATAGCGTGGACCTCGTCACCCTCTGGGAAGTTCTCGAACACCTCCCCGATCCACTCGCCACGCTCCGCAGGATTTCCGTCATCCTGCGGCCCGGCGGATTGTTGGCGCTTTCCACGCCCGACGCCGGTAGCGCGGTTGCACGCGCGCTGGGAGGCCGTTGGCCCGGTTGGTCGAAGATCCCGGAGCATCTCTTCTTTTTCGACCGCGCGACCTTGCGTCGGCTCCTCACGGAGGCCGGCTTTGAGATCGAGACGATGCGCTACGTCGGTCTGGTGGTGAGCCGGGGCTATCTGCTCGACCGCATCGGATCGCTCGTGGGTCTCCCACTGCGCCGGCTTTTCTCCGAGCGCTGGCTGCAGCGACCGGTGCGGGTCAATCCGCTCTATGACCTCATGATCACGGCACGGCTGCGCCGATGAGCAGCCCTCTTCCCACGGTGAGCGTGGTGCTGCCGAGCTATCGGGCAGCCCCGCTCGCCGCGCGCTCGGCGGACGTGCTCGCGGGCTACCTGGACCGGGCGCTGCCGAGCTGGGAGATCCTGGTGGTGGACGACGGCGGCGGCGATTTCGAGTCCGCTCCGCTCCCGGCCCGGGCGAACATCCGGCTGCTCCGCCACGAGCGGAATCGCGGGAAGGGCGCGGCGGTGCGCACCGGAATGCTGGCGGCGCGCGGGCGGGTCCGCGTATTCACCGACGCCGACCTGCCCTACGACCGTGAGTTGATCCCGCTGATGACGGAACTGATCGACGCCCGGGGCTTCCACCTGGTGATCGGCGACCGCACCTTGCCAGGGTCGGTCTATGGCGAGGCCACCTCGCTCGCCAGGCGAATGCTGTCGGGCTTCGCTTCGAAGTTCGTCGGGACCCTGGTGACCGGGGGCTTCTTCGACACCCAGTGTGGCATCAAGGCGGTGCGGGGCGACGTCGCCGACGAGCTTTTCCGGCTGGTGCGGATCGACCGCTTCGCCTTTGAGGTCGAGGTGGTCTATCTCGCGCTCAAGCACGGGCTCGACATCAAGCGGGTACCGGTCCGGCTGCGGCGGAACCTGGGTACCTCGGTGCGGCCCTTTCGGGACTCGGCGCAGTGCCTGCTGGACCTGGCCGGGCTCAAGCTGCGCCAGATCAGGGGCAAGTATCGGAGCCCCGCGCTCGCTTCGCTCGTGGCGGAAGAGCTCGCGGCGCTCCGGGAGCGCTACGGAGCCTCGGGTTGAACCCCTTGCTGGATTTGGGATGGCAGCTGGATTCAGTGCCAGGAGAAGCAACGCCTTCGCGAGACACGTCACCGGCGTAGCGCTGTCGAAGGGTCTGGCGAGGTTGGTTGGTCCTTGCGGGAACCTGTGGGTTTCGGTGTAGTCGCACCGGGCAGGATCAGTTCCCCCGCTCGCGCCGCCAAGCCGCACGGAGCGAATCGAGGTCGAGCTGCTGGAACTCCGGCATGGCTCCAACCCCGCCCGACTGCGGCTTGAGGAGGAAGATGCCTCGTCCTGGATAAGCGGGAAGCAGGAGACTGTCGCGGGCGCCCAGATCGCGGGCATACAGGTTGCCTCCGGCGCGCCAGCAGCAACGGGGCAAAGAGGGTGAACCCGTTCTGGTTCTGGCGGAGCTTCCCGACGCAGGCTTCGGAATAATGGGCCCCGACTTCGACCCGGAGGGAGGGATCGCCGGTCAGCTCGGGCGCGGTGACCAGCCGGGAGGAGTCGGCCTGGAGCGGAGCCAGCACCGCCATGGCATCGTCGCGCCGGGCTCCCCGCTCCTCCAGCGTGCTGATCGCGGCGTCCAGCCGGCACGGGTCGATGGTTCGATACACGGCGTCGGCCTGCGGGCGGGTGATGCCGAGGGCCCAGAGCCGGGCGATCAGCTCGGCGCCCCAGCTTTCCCGCACCAGGACGAGCGCGTCATGCACCCCGGCCCGCTCCGCGGCCCGGTCGGCATCCCAGCGGAGCGAGAGCATGCCGGCGCGATACTGACCCAGGCGTTCGGGGACTCCAACGCAGAGGCTCAGGGCGATCGCCACCAGTCCGGTGACGATGGCCATCCGGGTGAGGTCGCTCTCCCCGCCGAGTCGTGACCGGATTGCCCCGATGGCCCGGGCGGTCCAGAGAACCAGGACGGGGAGCAGAGGGTACATGAACCGGGGACCGAGGTAGAACCCGTCGTGCCAGTACGCGAAGTACAATCCGACCACCAGCCCGCTCGCGACCAGGAGATACCGGTCGAACCCGCTGAGCCGGCGGGTCAGCGCGAGCGCGACCGTCGCCGGCAAGAGGGAGGGGATCCCCGATTCGAAGAGATAGGTCTGGAGCCGGAGCAGGTAGAGGTTGATGAGCTGGAACCCGCGGAGGGGGGTGTGGGGCTCGCCCCAGGGCGGCACATGGAACCCTAACCCGTGCCCCGCCCCCCAGAGGACCGAATAGCCGAACTGGAAGGGAGATCCGGTCGTGGCCCGGTTGGCCAGCCCGAGGAGCAGCAGGGGAATCAGAATGCCGCCGCCCGCCCCGAGCAGCGGGCCGAGGCGCCGCTGTTGCTTCGCCGCGATCAGCAGCCATCCCGCCGCGGGGAGCGCGAAGGCCAGCGCGTCGATCGGACGGATGGTGGCCGCCAGCCCGAGGCATAACCCGCACAGCAGCCCCGCGACGATGGTGCCGGTCCGGGCAGTCGCACCCACCAGCCCCACCATCCCCCACACCAGCCAGCCGAGCGCGGTCACATGATTCATGTGGGACCCCGACATGAACACCGCGAACGGCGCCAGGGCGAACAACAGCGTCGCACCGAGCCCGACCAGGGGGCGGGGCTCGATCCGGCGCATCAGCACCCCGAATCCCGCCACCGCCAGCGCACCGAACACCGGGCCCACCAGCCATTCGGCGTGGACCAGACTGCCCAGTGCCAGCATGGCCGGCCCACCGATCGGGAACTGTCCATAGACTCGACCGTCCTGCTCGACGATATGGAGGCTGCTGAAGAACTCCGGGTGCGCGGCGGCGGGGATCCACAGCCTTCCATGGGTCAGGAGACGGCCCTGCCACACCTGCACGATTTCGTCGATCAGGAGGGGTTTCCCGCTGAAGACCAGCCAGGCGGTCAGGCCATAGAGCAGGAGCGCGGCGCCGGCGATCGCCAAGATCCAGACGCCCCCCTGAGACGCGAAGGAAGCGCCGGTCGCTTCGAGCGCTCCCTCGCGCCATAACCCGGGGATCCGCCGGGCCAGCAGCACGAGCAGGAGGGCAATACCCGCCGCGATCGCGGTGGACTGGAGACCATCCCGGGCCACGGCGCCGAACCAGGGCGCTTCGGGCCCGCCAGGGATCCAGTTGGCCAGCGGAAGGAAGCCCACGATCAGCAAAAGCGCGGCGGCTGCCGCGGTGATGATTCGATCAGACCGCGGGCTATCGGTCAGCGCCGACTCCGGGGCGGGAACACGTTGTAGCGCACGATGTGCCAGAACGCGGCCACTCCGTCACGCCAGCCGATCTTCTTGCCTTCCTCGTAGGTGCGCCCGCTGTAGGTGATGGGAAGCTCCCAGATGCGCGCCTTGGCCTGGGCCAGCCGGGCAACCACCTCCGGCTCGAAGCCGAAGCGGTCGCTGGTCAGCACCAGGGATTTCATGAGCGGCGCCTTCACCATCTTGTAGCAGGTTTCCATGTCGGTCAGGTTGATGTTGGTGAACATGTTCGACAGCGTAGTGAGCAACCTGTTTCCCACCGAGTGCCAGAAGTAGAGAACCCGGCCACCACCTCCCAGGAACCGGGAACCGAAGACCGCGTCGGCCTTGCCTTCCATGATGGGAGAGAGCAGCCGGCCGAATTCGTGGGGATCGTATTCGAGGTCGGCGTCCTGGACCACGATGACCTCTCCGCTGGCATGCGCGATACCGTCGCGCAGCGATGCGCCCTTCCCGCGGTTGATCTCGTGATGGATGACCACGTCGATCGCCCCCGACGCCTTGAGCTGGTCGAGGATGCCCGCGCTTCCGTCACTGGAACAGTCGTCGACCGCAATGATTTCCATGGGCAAGGGAACCGCCCGCAGACGATCCACGATCTGCTCGACCGTGTTGCGCTCGTTGTACACCGGAACGATGACGGAGAGCCTGGGAATATCCATTAATGCTCCGGGGTTCTGAGGGCCTCCTGGATGGAGGCTTCCATGAGCAAGGTGCGGAGGTCCTCCGGGGTACGTCCCGAAGATCCCCGGAGTGCCTGGACCGCACCGCGCGCTTCCTCGACCCGGCCGCGGGCGAGGAAGATCCGGACCGCGGCATCCAGCAAGTCGTCTGCCGGAATCCAGAGCCGACCCTCCCGGGTCTCACCGACCAGCTGCTCGGCGGGCACCAGCCCGGCGTCGAACTGACGTTTGACCAGCGATTCCGCGAGATCCACCGCGGCCTCGGGACCCGGCGGCGGCCGGTGCCGTTCGAGATAGCGCCGGGTCCGTGCGAAGAAGCTGGAATCGGGCGGCGCTCCGCCCCCGTGGAGAGCGCGCTGAATGCTCCAGAACTCCGCGGTCCAGCTTCGCCAGTTTCCGGCAGGCTGATCGGAGTCCATCCGGCGATTCCAGTTGGTGAGCAGGTAACCCTCACCCGCACCGGGCCGCTCCGACCACGCGGAGTCCTGGGTGCTCCGGCGAAGCTGGGACGCCAGCAGCATCGCCTTGACCCTCGGCGCCGAAAAGACTCCGCTGGTCGTCGCGGTGTCGAACCGGGCGTTGAACTCCGGGTCGGCATAGTCCACCACTCCGGATCCCAGGTTCGCGAGGCCGACCGCGGCCTGCTGCACGAACCGGGCTTCTTCTGCGCCGAGGTCGAGCGCGGGATAGAAATCGGAATTGGGGCGTCCCCACCGCACGAACAGGGGTATCAGTTGCGATCGTTCGGCCACGACGGTGCGGTCGAGTGCGGCGGCGGTCATCGGGAGGAAATGACAGAGATCCTGCTGGAAGGCCGGGAGCCGCGCCACCGACCAGTCGGGCCGGGGCAGCGGGGCAGCGGGTGAGGCCACGACCAGGACGTCCCCCCCGCTCATCAGGAAAATCCGATAGTCCGCGAAATTCTCGTGCAGTGCGGCCAGAATGTCGATGACCAGCGGATCGGACAGCTCGTAGGTGTGCACCCACTGGCCGAACACCCCGCCCGGGGCGAGCGCTCTGCGGACCCGGCTGTAGAACTCGGTGGTGAAGAGACCGCTCGCCCCGCTCACCCAGGGGTTGGAGGGCTCGGAGAGAATCAGATCGTAGCGCGCCCGGGATGCCGCGAAGAAAGCGCGGGCATCGCCCCGCACCAGGTGCGACCGCGGATCATCGAAGACCCGGCGGTTCACCGGATAGAAGACCCGGGAACCGGCGATCATCGCCGGCTCGATCTCGATCGTGTTGAGACTGGCGAGCTCCGGACTGGCGAGGAGAAAGTGGGACGACAATCCGGTGCCATGTCCGATCACCGCTCCGGCTTTCGCATGGGGCGCGTGGGCGAGGAGCAACAAGGCCAGCAGGGTCTGGGTCCCGTCGTCGAACCCCAGGGGCTGGCGCGGCGCGGCGGCGTCACAGGACGTGAACCAGACCGGCCCCAGCGAGCCATCCGGTTTCCCGTTGGTGGACAGGACCCGGATGCCGCTCCGGCGGAACTGGGTCGCGTGGACCGTCGCAGTGCGACCGTCGGCATGGAACAGGATTTCCCGTTCCTCGTCGCCGATCACCCGCCCCACCCGGAACACCCCGCTCGAAAGCAGCGATTGATCCCAGTGAACCCCGGCGAGCACGGCAGTCACGAGGATCCCGGTCAGCGCAAGGGGCGTCATCCAGGATGGGAGGACAGGAAGACGGGAAGACGGACGGTCGGTTGGGATCTTCCCGACCTCCCATCTTCCTATCCTCCCGACCAGCACCACCCCCAGCAGCATGTCCAGCGCGCCACCCAGCACCAGCGCGCCCTTGAGCCCGATGACCGGAAAGAGCACCAGACCCGCCACCGCGGCGCCCACGATCGAGCCGAGTGTATTGACGCCATAGACGACACCAATGGCCCGCTCGCCCTGGCCTCCGGTCATGAGGATCCGGGTGATGAGGGGCAGGGTCATCCCGGCGCAGAAGGTGGCCGGCAGCATGATGACGAGGCACACCAGGTAGCGGGCGACGGTGAAGAGCCCATAACCCGCAGTGGTGTGGGCGGTCGCCTGGATCAGTGCCGCGGTCCACCCGAACGACTGGAGGTAGAGCACCAGGCTCCCCAGCGCCAATGCTCCCATGACGAGCTGAATGACGGCGAGGGTACCAACCGGGTGGGCCAGGCGGTCGGCCCGCCGCCGCATCCATCCGGCCCCCAGGGCGAGGCCCATGATGAAGGCCGAGAGCATGAGCTCGAAGGAGTGCGTCGAGCTGCCCATCACCAGCGAGAGCATCCGGATCCAGCCAACTTCGTACATGAACGACGCGATCGCGGTGCCGGCTGCGACGACGAGAAGGAGGCCGGCAAGGTGGGAGGATGGGAGGTGAGGAGGAACGGAGGCTCCGGAGACCTGGCGGCCTTCCCAGCCTCCCATTTTCCCAGCTTCCCGACCAGCATCGCCCCCAGCGCCACCAGCAGATTCAGGATCGCCGCCGCGACCAGAGTTCCGGGAAGCCCCGCGAGGCGATAGAGGCCGAACCCGGCGACCAGCACGCCGATCGCGGCGCCCAGACTGTTGGTGAAGTACAGCAGGGAGAGGATTCGCCCCGGGGCGTCAGGAAATCGTCGCAGCACTCCCGCGGTCATGAGCGGGAAGGTCGCGCCGAGCAGAATCGATTGCGGCAGGATCAGGAGCCCGGCGAGCGACCATTTGCTGACCAGGAGCAGCGTCCCGCCGGCGAGCGAGGGAAACAGATGATCGTACGCCCACCCGGTCACCGGCAGATACATCGCATCGTGGAACAGAAGACCGATCACCCCGATGACCAGCTCGACCAGCGCGTAGGCGATCAGCGGATCGGTCATCCGGGCGGAGCGACGGCTCACCAGCAGTGCCCCGAGCCCCATACCCCCGAGGAAAATGACCAGGGTAAGGACCTGGGCGTAGGCGTCGTGCCCGACGAAGAGACTGAGATAGCGGCTCCACACCGCCTCGTAGAACAGTCCGGC
This sequence comes from uncultured Gemmatimonadales bacterium, assembly GCA_963841505.1. GTDB lineage: Bacteria > Gemmatimonadota > Gemmatimonadetes > Gemmatimonadales > GWC2-71-9 > JABFSM01. Next base: position 351,768 of record CAWJCZ010000008.1, on the reverse strand, counting down.
GGCACCGGACAGCGCAAAGAGGACGGCGAGGAGGACGATCACCCGGCAGCCGGCTGCTCCTCGTACCGGCTGAGCTTCCGATACAGCGTCGAGGGGTCGATTCCGAGAATCTCGGCGGCGCGGGTCTTGTTCCCGCCTTCGGCCTGGAGCACCCACATGATGTAGGCCCGCTCGATCACGTCGAGGGACGGGTTAGGAGACGAACGCTCCGCCACCAGCGGCTCGCGACGGCGGCGGGTGATCCGCTCCGGCAGGGAAACCGGCTCGATCAGGGGTCCCTTGCTCAGAACCACGGCGTGTTCGAGCGCATTCTGGAGCTCCCGCACGTTGCCGGGCCAGTCGTAGACCATGACGGCGTCGAGCGCCTCGGCGGAAACTGCCTTGATCCCTTCGTCGCGTTCCCCGGCCAGCTCCTGGAGGTAGTAGTCGATCAGGAGAATCAGATCGTCCCGCCGGTCCCGGAGCGAGGGGAGCTCGAGGGCGATCACGTTGAGCCGGTAGAACAGGTCAGAGCGGAAATGGCCCCGGCGCACCTCCTCTTCCAGGTCACGGTTGGTCGCCGCCACGATCCGCACGTCCACCGGAATAGTCTCGGTTGCGCCGACCGGAATCACCTCCCGCTCCTGGAGGACCCGGAGCAGCTTGATCTGGAGCGAAGGCGGCATTTCACCGACTTCGTCCAGGAAGAAGGTTCCGCCCCGGGCTGCCGCGAAGAGGCCCTGCTTGTCGCGCACCGCGCCGGTGAAGGAACCCTTCACGTGCCCGAACAGCTCGCTCTCCAGGAGATTTTCCGGGAGCGCGCCGCAGTTGATCGAAAGGAACGGTCCATCGGCCCGCTGGGACAGATTGTGGGTATAGCGGGCGAGGACCTCTTTCCCGGTCCCGCTCTCTCCCTGAATCAGCACGGTGGAATCGTTCGGCGCGACCTGCTCGGCGAGCCGGAGCACTTCGATGAACCGCCGGGATTTGCCGATCGGGCGCACCACGGTGTTCTTGTCGCGCCGGCGGATTTCCTGTTTGAGCTGCCGGTTTTCGACCCGGATCTGCCGGTACTCACAGGCGCGCCGGAGGATCGCGAGCATTTCCTCGTTGGAGAACGGCTTCTGGATGTAGTAGAAGGCGCCCTGGTTGACCGCCTGAATCGCGGTTTGCAGCGACGCCTGCGCCGTCATCAGGATCACCGGGGTGACCGGATCCTGCTCCTTGGCCGCCGCGAGGATGTCGAGCCCGGTCACCTGGGGCATCCGGACGTCGGTGAGGACAATATCGTGATTCCCCGAACGAATCTGCTCGAGGCCGGCCTTCCCACCCTGCGCGGTGGTGACTTCGAATCCCTCCTTCTTGAGGAGGATGCGCAGGGTATCGAGAATGCCGGACTCGTCATCCACGATCACGATCGAAGCCTGTTGGCTCATGCATCACCCTCCAGAGGCCGTTTGCCGTTGAGCAGAATGGTAAACGTGGTGCCTTCACCGGGAGCGGATTCCACCGTCGCGACACCACGGTGCGCCACCACGGCCCGCTGCACGATCGCGAGGCCCAGCCCGCTCCCGCCGGGCCGGCCGGAGACGAACGGCTCGAACAACCTGGGCATCAGCTCGGGATCGATGCCGGGACCATCGTCGCGAACCCGCAGGCGCACCGGGAACTCGAGATCGTCCCCACCCCCGGGCCCACTCGCCAGTTCCCCGAGCGAGGGCTGGTCCACGATGACCTCGATGTGGCCCGCCCCATTCATCACCTGGGCGGCATTCAGGATCAGGTTGGTGCAGATCCGGTGAATCAGGTCCTCGTCCGCCTCGATTTCCGTGGGATCTCCCCGGACCGTGATATCGACCCCGGGGCCGGTATCGGGATGCTCCCGGACCAGCTCCGCCGCCCCCCGAACCACCATGGTCAGGTCAACGGTGTCGAAGTGGCTGGCCCGAACCCTGGAGAAATCCAGAAACTCTCCAAGCAGCCGACTCAGGCGGTCGGTTTCCCGCATGATCAGGTCGCCGAGCACCCGTTCATCGGGATCCTCCCGGGTCACCCGCGCCAGCTGCTCGACCGAGCTCCGGATGGAAGCGAGGGGGTTCCTGATCTCATGCGCCAGGGAGGCTGAAAGCGCCGCGACCGCTTCCAGACGTTCGGCGCGCAAGTGCAATGCCTGAATCTGCTGCAAATCGGAAATGTCGGTGAATATTGCAGTAACGCTCGGGAGGTCCTCCAACGGGCGGACGAAGGTCGTGGTAGAAAGCCCGATCGGAACCTGCCGGCCGTCGGCACGCCAGGCGGTACCCTCCCCGCGAACCACCCGGCGCCCCCGGTGGATTCCGGTGGAGATCGCGTCGAGCAGCTCGGGCGACCGCCGGCCCAGCTCTTCCAGAACCGGAAATCCGGCCCACTCGGCCGCCGGCAGACCGAGCAGATGCTCGGCGGCCAGGTTGATGAAGGCCAGGCGACCCTGGCCATCCACGGTGATGACGCCGCTCCGAATGCTCCGGAGAATCTCGTCCGCCTCCATACGAACCCGGCGCAGCTCGATCTCGAGCTCACTGTGCTCATACGACGCGGCGCGGAGGCGCTGGCCCAGGTACGCGACGACCAGGGCGATCATCGCGAACACCACGACCTGGCCCCAGACCCAGCTTCCTTCGGGGATGTCCTGGAAGAGGAAGGAATCGATGAGGAAGAGGGAGGCCGCGACCATGCCGGTGGCAACGCTCAGCCGCAACGGCATCAGCAGCGCGTAGACCGCGATGACTGGCACGTAGAGCGCGACCCACCCGCTCTTGCCGGCCCCGCCAAAATGCACCAGCATCGTGACCAGCAGGAGATCGGTGGCGGCGTGGCAGAACAGGAAGAGCAGTCCGGCGCGTCGTTTTCTGACGTAACTGATGAAGAACCCGTAGCCGGTGACCGCATACGCCAGCAGGACGATGAGCACGCCGTAAAACGCGATGTCCGGCGCGGAGGTCCGGTTGAGCGACAGCCGGACCAGCAACAGCGTGGCGAGGATGGTGCGGCCGAGGTACACCCAGCGGAGGAAGTTCCGTTGCTCGAGCGGACCGAACCGGCGTTCGCCCGCGTGCGGCGGGATGGTCCGGTCGGGAAGTCCGCCGGGGGCGGTCACGGAGAGCGGGGAACCCGCGGCTGGTTGCCGCTCCGGCCTCGGGTGGCGTAGGGAGCGTCAGAGGGAGGATCGCCGTTGGGCCAGTCCTGCGCCTTGCCGGCAAGATCGGGCCGGGGATGGGCCAGCACGAACCCGGCGATGTCGTAGGCCTGTTGATCGCTGAGCACCACCGCCCGGTCGTTCGGCATGTTCTCCCGGATGAAACCCGCGGCGGTGTTGAGGCGTGCCATCCCGGCGCCGATGTTAAACGAACGGGGGCCCCAGAGCGGGGTCGCCAGGACGGTGCCCTGGCCGTCCGGTCCATGACAGCGGGCACAGATCGCGCCGAAGAGCGCCCTGCCCCGGCCGGTGTCGGGGGCCAGTGGGGCCATCGCCCGGACCCCTAACCCGGGGACCTCCCCCGGCGGCGCCACCCCTCGCGAGATGAACGCGAGGTAGGCCACCATCGCCCGCATATCGGGGCCTTCCCGCGGGAGCGGGGCGCCGTTGAGGCTCCGCACGAAACAGTCGTTGATCCGGTCTTCTATCAGGTTGATGAGATCGTTCCGGGACCGATACTGGGGGAACCGGGCGTAGACCCCCACCAAAGGCAACGCGCCCGGCTGGGTACCGTCCCGCAGGTGACAGCTGAAACAGCGAAGCGCGCTGCTGGCATAACCCGGCAGACTGTCCGGCGTGTGCTGGAGCAGCGCCCGGCCCCGCCGGATCGCCAGCCCAAGCGGATCGGACGGAATTTCGGAATCGGCCGGAATCCGGAGCAGCCCGTCCGCGGTGGTCAGACCCGACCCGACCCGGGGAAGCCGCTGCTCGACCCGGCAGGCCGTCGCCACACAGAGCACCAGGAGCGCCATGCGCCATGGTCGCACAAGGACCTCCTGAAAGAATTGATGTCGAGAACAATAGGAGCGGGAGCGGGCGGGTGGCAAGGAAAATGCACCGTCAGTATCCGACAATGCCGCCTCGCTTCCCCCCCGCCTCAGCTCTCCTGCTCGTGATCGCGCTCCTGGCGTGCAACCGTCCGACCGTTCTGGTCGAGCGCCCTTCGCAGAGTCCACCCCCGGCTGGGCCCGGGGATCTCAAAACCCTTCAACTGGGAGAGCTGGGCCCGGGGCCGGAACCCGCCCCAAAGGACACCATTGCGCCGCTTTCCCGGGCCGCAACGGCGTCCGGTCGGACCTTCCGGGACAGCCTTTCGCTCGCATCGGCAATTCGAAAGGGACTCCGTCAGCCAGGGTGGCCGGTGGCCGGACCTGATCCGATACCGCAGTCGATCCTTCCCGCGAACCGGATCGTCGCGTTCTACGGCAACCCACTCTCGACCCGTATGGGAATCCTGGGTGAGATTGCTCCCGACCGGATGCTCGCCAGGCTCGACACGATCACGAAGGAGTGGCAGCAGGCCGACCCGGAGACTCCGGTCCAGCCAGCCCTCCATCTCATCACCGTCGTGGCTCAGGAGCAGCCGGGTCGCGACGGCATGTACCGAATCCGGATGGATAGTAGCGTGATCGAAAAAGTCTATCGCTGGGCCCACTCCCGGAACGCCATCCTCTTCCTCGACGTCCAGGCCGGTCTCAGTACCATCGAACAGGAATTGCCACGGTTGCTGCCCTGGCTGGCCCGGCCCGACGTCCATCTGGCGATCGACCCCGAGTTCTACATGCACTATCGCAGTGCGGGACACCGTCCCGGCAAACGGGTCGGCACCGTGACCGCCGCCGAAATAAATCACGCCATCGAAACGCTCGCGAAGCTGGTGGATCGCGACCAGCTTCCCCCCAAGGTGCTGGTGGTTCATCGCTTTACCACCGGAATGCTTCAGGGCGCCAAAGGCATCCGGCTCGACCCTCGGGTGCAGGTCGTGATCAACATGGACGGATGGGGAGAACCCTGGCTCAAATTCGATAGCTACGCACTCTGCCAGGTCGCCGAGCCGGTGCAGTTCACCGGGTTCAAGCTTTTCTTCCGGAACGACACCAGGAAGGGGCAGCCGTTGCTCACCCCGCGGGAAATCCTCACCCTGCGGCCCCGGCCGCTCTACATCCAGTACCAGTAACGCTCCTACAGATCGATCTGACGAGTAAACTTGACGACCATCGCGCGCTGAAGGGGCCGCGCGTTGGCCCCGGTTTCCCTTCCCTCATTCAGGACGACGAACAACCCCGTCCCCGCGGGGCCAAGCCAGCTGAAGCGCACATTCGCTGCGAAGGTGCCGGTCTGGTTGTTGTACTGAATCAGGCTCTGGAGATATATCCGCGGCGCGAAGGCATAGGCCAGCCGGAGCCCTACCAGGACACGATCGAATCTTCCTTCATCGAGGCTCACGTGCTCCAGGTTGAGCCGGAACTGGGCGTCGAGGCGATGGCTCGGCCGGGCGGTGACGGTGGCCGTCAGCGCCTCGTGGGTCCCGGTGTAGAACTGGCCTGCGGAGGCCTTGCCGCCCACCGAGACCGGTGCGCTGAGGTTGGTGTTGTAGTTCATCTGCCACTCAAGCCAGTCGTACACGCCGGGCTGGAGCACCACGCCGGGGGCAATCGCGAAGGGACTCCGGAACGCCTCCCGGATGAAGTTGAGCCCGGGGATCTCGAAGAAGGCGCCGTTTGCGAACAGCATGTGCGTGTCGATGTGGATCAGCCTGCTCTGCGGCGCACCGTCAGGGTCGTCGTACTGACGAAACGTGATGTGGGGACGGGCTTCCCGGAACCAGGGAATCTTCGGAGTTCGCAGGTGGCGGAGAATCCGGAAGTTGTAGAATCGAAACGCCGGCCGCTCCAGAAAACCGACCTCCGGATCGAACCCTTGGTCCACCTGACGAATCGCGGCGCCGAGTTCCCACTGTCTGGTGGCATAATTGCCGGCGACGTGCCAGCTGTTCGAGGAAGCGTCGATGCCCGGTGTCTCGGAGCGCGCGAAATAGCTATCGAACGTCAGCGCCTCTCCAAACCCGAACCGGCCGTCAATCCCGTAGGTGACGTTGTAATCTGCTGAGCTATCGGTATTCAGCCGGGTAACCGCGATGGCTCCGATACGGGCGCGATGGGGAAACTCCCGGAGCAGCCGCACCGCGCCGTAGTTCTGCGGGGCGATGAGGTCCTGTTCGAGCACCTCGACCCGCTCGGTCTGAATGTCCAGCAGACCGACCGTGAACCCGTGCACTTTCCCGCTGAGGCGTCCGCCGCCCAGAATCGGGACCTGGCGCCCGTCGGCACCGATGCCGATTCGCCGGCTGAAGAACACATCCACCGATTGGGGGGTTCCGAACGCGAAGGTGCCCGAGTTCTCCAGAAAGAACGGCCGCTTCTCCGGAAAGAACAGGTTGAAGCGGGTCAGGTTGATCTGCTGCTCGTCCGCTTCCACCTGGGCAAAATCGGTGTTGTAGGTGAGGTCGAGCGCGAGACTCGGCGTTACCCCGAGCTTCGCATCCGCGCCAAACTCGACCGAGGTTTTCGCCTCGGGGGAGGCGAGGAAGTCCCGCTGCACGCTGCCCAGCAGGTAGGGCGTCACCCGCATGACCCGCTGCCCCGGCGGCTCGAGCCCCTCGAGGGTCCCCGCCTGGGAAACCCGGTAGGCGTTGTATTGCCGGGCGACCCGGGACCAGAAGTCCTCTTCGTTCTTGCGGCGAATGAAGCGCGCGAAATTGAGTCCCCATTGCTGGGGTTTGCCCCCACTGTAGCGCAGAGTCTGAAACGGAATCCGGAACTCCGCCACCCAGCCAAGTGAATCGACCGAGGTCATCACCTTCCAGGTGCCGTCCCAGTTCAGATTCGCGGTACCGGTCTGGCCATTCGGCCCGGCGCCAGTACCGCTCGGCCCGCCAAACCCGTTCTCGCCCTCCCGGGTCACCTGGCCGTCGTGCTCGATCCCGGCCGGTGTGGTCCCGAAGATGAAGGCATTCTGGCGGTCGAGATAGGTGTCGAGCACGACCAGAAAGGAATCCTGCTCCTTGAGATCCGCATCCCGGCGGAACTCGCCGTGCACGATGCCGGCCGGGTCGGAGTCGAAGAGCCTCGCGCCGATGTAGATCGCGTCATGATCGAAGAGCACCCGCACCTCGGTCCGCTCGGTGGCGGGGGCGCCCTCCAGCGGTTCGTGCTGGACGAACCCGCCGATCACGGGAGCGTCACGCCAGAGTGGATCGTCCATTCGTCCGGTGAGCACCGGACCGCGTTCGACTCGAACGGCCCGCCCCTGCGGCCGCGCCGCCACCGGATCGGGGTGGACCGCCGGAGCCTGGGCATAGAGGGGAATCGCGCACAACGCCAACAAGACCGCGATGCGGATCGTCAATCGATGGCTCGTCTGGAAAAGTGAAATCGGAACGCAGGAAGTTAACCGCACCTCACCGCGACGTCGTATGGATCAGGTCGAGCAGCTGGTCCAGGACCTTCTGGGCCGACTCACCACCCTGACGTACCGCCTGGCTCACACAGTAGCGGAGATGGTTCCGCATGACCTCGCGCCCCACCGAACGGAGTGCCTCGTGAACCGAAGCGATCTGCACCATGATCTCGGGACAGTAGCGATCCTGCTCCACCATGTGCTGGAGACCCCGCACCTGGCCTTCGATCCGGCGGAGACGCTTGAGGTTCCGGTCCTTGATGTCGGGATCGACACCGGCCGGCTTCCGGGTGCCTGCGTTCGGCTACCTCGCAAGGACACTGCGCCATGATTCACGCCCTCCGGAGCCGCAGCGCATTGGCGATGACGGAAACGGAGCTGAGGCTCATGGCGGCGGCGGCGATCACCGGAGAGAGCAGCAGTCCGAAAAACGGGTAGAGGAGCCCAGCGGCGATGGGAACTCCGAGCGCGTTGTAGCCGAAGGCAAACCAGAGGTTTTGGCGGATGTTGCCCATGGCCCGCCCGGAAATCCGGCGGGCGATCACGATCCCGCGAAGGTCACCACGCACCAGGGTCACCCCGGCGCTTTCCTTGGCGATGTCGGCGCCGGCTCCCATCGCGATGCCGACATCGGCCTGAGCCAGCGCCGGCGCATCATTGATTCCGTCGCCGGCAAAGGCCACCACCTTCCCTTCGCCCTGCAGGCGCTTGACCAGGTCGGCTTTTTCGTCCGGCAATACCTCGGCATGGATCGCGGTGATGCCGAGGGTTCTGGCAACCGCCTGAGCCGTCGCGGCGCTATCTCCGGTCACCATCACCACCCGGAGGCCCTTCCCCTCCAGTGAGGAGAGCGCTTCCCCGGTTTCCGGTTTCACCGCATCACTGATCCCGATGAGTCCTGCGAGTCGATCTCCCTGGGCCACGAAGACCACGGTCTGACCGGCGTTCCGGAGCTGATCCGCCCGCCCGCGCAGGGTCGCGGGATCCACCCCGGACTCCTCCATGAAGCGGGCGGTTCCCAGACGTACCAGCTGACCATCCATCGTGGCGCGAACCCCTTTGCCGGGCACGCCCTGGAGTCCGCCGACGGGCCGCGGAGCAATCCCCCGCGCCTCGGCCTCGGCCAGGATGGCGGGTCCGAGCGGATGCTCACTCCCCCGCTCGACCGCGGCGGCCAGGCCTAACACGCCGGGAGCCGCGAAGCCCGGCGCGGCTTCCACCGCCACGACCCGTGGCTTCCCTTCGGTCAGGGTCCCGGTCTTGTCCACCACCAGGGTGTCCACCTCGCGGAATCGCTCGATGGCTTCGGCGTCGCGGAACAGGATGCCGAGGCCGGCGGCTCGCCCCATCGCGACCATGATCGACATCGGGGTCGCGAGGCCGAGGGCACAGGGGCAGGCGATGATGAGCACGGCGACGGCGTTGATCAGCCCGTGGACCAGGCGCGGAGCGGGGCCCAGCCAGGCCCAGAGGATGAACGTCACCGCGGCCACTGCGATTACGGTCGGCACGAAGACCCCCGCCACCCGGTCCGCCAGACTCTGGATCGGAGCCTTGCTCCGCTGCGCTTCGGCGACCCGCGCCACGATTCGCGCCAGCAGGGTCTCATGACCGACCCGTTGCGCCTCCATGAGGAATCCCCCGGTCTGGTTGACCGTACCTCCGACCACGGAGTCTCCAGCGCGCTTCTCCACCGGGATCGGCTCACCGGTGATCATCGATTCGTCGATGACGGTGGAGCCTTCCCGCACCACGCCGTCTACCGGAATTCGCTCCCCGGGACGGACCCGCAGGTGGTCCCCCGGCGCGACCTCGCCCAGGGGAACCTCAACCTCTCCCAGAGGAGAAACCCGCCGGGCTGTCGGAGGAGCGAGGTCCATCAAGCCACGCAATGCGGTCCGGGTGGCGCGGCGGGCTCGCAGCTCCAGCACCTGTCCCAGCAGAATCAGAGTGACGATCACAACCGCGGGCTCGAAATAGACCGGGACGACGCCGTGTTCCCGGAATCCCTCGGGAAACACGCCCGGAACCAGCGCCGCAACGAGGCTGTATCCGAAGGCGACCGACACGCCGAGACCGATCAGGGTGAACATGTTGAGGGCGCGATGGCGCACCGAATCAATGGCCCGGGCATAGAAAGGCCGCGCGGCCCAGGTGCACACGGGAAGGGCGAGCATCAGCTCGACCAGGTTCCTTCCCGTGGGAGAGAGCACTCCACCGAGAGGATCGCCGGGAAGAAGATGCCCCATGGCGAGCAGCACCACGGGCATCGTGAAGCCGAGGGCGATCCAGAAGCGCCGGGACATGTCCACCAGCTCCGGGTCGGGTCCCTCCTCGCGCAACGGAACACCCATGGGCTCGAGCGCCATCCCGCAGATGGGACAGCTGCCGGGCCCCTCCTGGATCACTTCGGGATGCATCGGGCAGGTATAAGGGCCGGCTGCGTGGTGACTGGCAGGAGCACTGGCGTGCGCTGACTCTTTGGGGGAGAGATATCGCTCAGGATCCGCGCGGAACTTGGCGAGGCAGCCGGCGCAGCAGAACAGGAACTCCTGCCCCTGATGGGTGTGCCGGTGCGGAGTGGTGACCGGCACCGTCATGCCGCACACCGGATCAACCCCGGAAGGAACCTCGAGCTGGGGAAGGGCCTTCATGCTCCAATATACCCCCTCCCCCTATTGTACCACCAGGGCCTGTTTCGACCCCTTGGGGACTGGAAACGCAGCGGGGTCAGAGCGCTCTGCCCTGACCCCGCTGTCCGTCTGTCCGCCTGTCCGCCTGTCCGTCTGTCCGCCTGTTACTGCACCGTATTCACCATGTCGAAGATCGGCAGGTACATCGCGACCACCATGCCGCCGACGATGAGACCCAGCACCACGATCATGAGGGGCTCCATCAGGGAGAGCAGCGCGCTGACCGCGACGTCCACTTCGGCGTCGTAGAAGTCCGCGATCTTGGTGAGCATCGAGTCGAGACCGCCGGTCTGCTCGCCCACCGAGATCATCGAGATGACCATGGGCGGAAACACCCCGGACGCCTGCAACGGACCGGCGATGGTTTCACCGCCCGCGATGGAATGCCGGGACGACATGATGGCGTCGTGGATGACCCGGTTGCCGGCAGTGCGGGCGGTGATTTCGAGCCCATCGAGAATCGAGACGCCGGAGGAGACCAGGGTGCCCAGGGTTCGGGTGAACCGGGACACCGCCGACTTCCGGAGCAGGTCGCCGAGGACCGGCCCGCGGAGCAACGCGCCGTCGATGACCTTGCGCCCGTCGGGGGTCCGGTGGTAGGCCCGGAAGGAGAAGAAGATCAGCACCAGCGCGCCGATCATGGCCCACCAGAAGTGGATCAGGAACGAGGAGGCTCCCATCACGATCCGGGTGGGGAGCGGGAGCTCCATGTTGACCGACGCGAACATCGACGCAAAGGTCGGAATCACCGCGATGAGCAGCACCGCGACCGCGATCACCGCGACGCTGCAGATGACCGCGGGGTACACCATCGCCCCTTTGACCTTCCGCACCAGAGCGTCGTTCTTCTCGAGGAAGCCGGCCAGCCGGTTGAGAATCGTGTCGAGAATACCGCCCGCCTCGCCCGCGGCGACCATGTTCACATAGAGGTCGCTGAACGCCTTGGGATGCTTCCGCAGCGCGTCGGCCAGGGTATTCCCGGCCTCGACGTCGTAGACCACCGTGCGCACGACCTCTTTCAGGGTCTTGTTCTCGGTCTGCTGGGCCAGGATGTTGAGCGCCTGGACCAGCGGAAGGCCCGCGTTGATCATGGTGGCGAACTGCCGGGTGAAGATCACCACGTCGCGGGTGCTCACCCCTTTCCGGAAGGCCGGCAGCTTGATCTGGGTCGGCGCCTCGCGGACGCTGACCAGGATCATCCGGTTCTTGCGGATGAAGGCGATGACTTCGTCGCGGGTGGGAACGTCGAGCGTCCCCCGCATGATCTGCCCGCTGTTCGCGTTCTTGGCGGTGTATTCGAAGAGTCCCATCGTCGATATCCTCGCGGGTTAACGCTTGCCGGCCGGCTGCGGCTTGCTCGCCGGCGCGATCGGCATCTCCTCCAGCGGTTTCTCACCGATTACCCGGAGGAACTCGTTCTGGTCGGTGGCGGCCCGCAGACACTCCTCGCGGGAGACCGTCCGATTCATGTAGAGCTGGTACAGCGAGTCGGTCATCGTCTGCATGCCGTGCTTCTTGCCGGCCTGGATCGAGGAGTAGATCTGGTGAATCTTGTCGTCCCGGATCAGGGCCCGGATGGCGGGGGTGGCAACGATGATCTCCATCGCAAGCGCCCTTCCCTTTCCGTTGGCCCGCTGCAGCAGCATCTGGGTCATGATGCCTTCGAGCACGAAGGCCAGCTGGGCCCGGATCTGGGGCTGCTGGTTGGCCGGGAAGACGTCCACGATCCGGTTGATGGATTCCGCGGCGGAATTGGTGTGCAGGGTACCGAGCACCAGATGGCCGGTCTCCGCGATGGTCAACGCCGCGGCGATGGTCTCCAGATCGCGCATTTCGCCGACCAGGATGATGTCGGGGTCTTCCCGCAGCACGTACTTGAGCGCGGTGGCGAAGCTTTTGGTATCGGTCCCGATTTCCCGCTGATTCACCAGGCATCCCTGGTGGCGATGGATGAACTCGATGGGGTCTTCCACCGTGATGATATGGCCCCGTCGGTTCTTGTTGAGCAGGTCCACCATCGCGGCCAGGGTGGTCGATTTCCCCGAGCCGGTCGGCCCGGTCACCAGCACCAGGCCACGGGGCCGGTCCATCAGCTTCCGGGCAATCGGAGGCAGGCCGAGATCGTCCAGGGTGCGCACGCTGAAGGGAATCATCCGCAGCACCATCGCCACGCAGCCCCGCTGCTTGAAGACGTTGCCCCGGAACCGGGCCAGGTTTTCCAGCCCGAACGAAAAGTCCAGCTCGTCCTCCAGCTCGAAGCGCTTCTTCTGGTTCTCGGTCAGCACCGAGTAGGACAGGGTGATGGTGTCCTTCGGCGTGAGAATTTCTTCCGGCGAGGCATCCACCATCTGTCCGTCGATCCGGAGCTTGGGACGCTCGCCGACGGTCACATGGAGGTCGGAGGCCTCCCGATCGATCATCTCCTGCAACAGGGTCCGCAGGTTCAGGGTCATGCTGCCGTCTCCTTGATAACCTCTTCGAGGGTAGTGGTACCCTGCTTCATCTTGAGCAGTCCATGCGCCCGCAGCGTCAACATGCCTTCCTGGACCGCCTGGTCACGGAGGTCGGCCACTGAGGCGTTCCGGAGAATCATCCGGCGGAGCTCGGGAGAAATGGCCATGACCTCGAAGAGACCGGACCGTCCCCGATACCCGGTGCCCCCACAGGCATCGCATCCCTTGCCTTTCATCATCGGAATCGCGGCGATCTCGTCGAGGCCGACCCCCGATCCGACCAGCGCCTGGAGCTCTTCCCGCGGATAGATGGCGGGCGCGCGGCATTCACCGCAGATCCGGCGGACCAGCCGCTGCGCGACCACGAGATTGACCGCGGCCGACACGTTGAAGGCTTCGACCCCCATGTCCAGCATTCGAGTGATCGTGCTGGGCGCGTCATTGGTGTGAAGGGTGGAAAGGACCAGGTGCCCGGTCAGCGCGGCCTTGACCGCGATGCTGCCGGTTTCCAGGTCCCGGATTTCACCGATCATGATCACGTTGGGGTCCTGCCGCAAAAACGCCCGCAGCGCGGCCGCGAAACTGAGACCCACGTCGTTGTTCACCTGCACCTGGTTGATCCCGTGCAGGTTGTACTCGACCGGGTCCTCTGCGGTCATGATATTGGTTTCGAGGGTGTTGATCCGCTGAAGCGCAGAGTAGAGCGTCGTCGTCTTGCCGGAGCCGGTCGGGCCGGTCACCAGGACCATTCCGTAGGGGTTGAGAATCGCCCGGAGGAGATCCTGTTCCGATTTGGTCTCGAATCCGAAGCTGGTCAGATCGAGCGCCAGATTGCCCTTGTCGAGAATTCGGAGCACCACCTTCTCGCCGAAGAGACAGGGGAGGGTGGAGACCCGGAAATCAATGACCCGATTCCCCATCTTGAGCTTGAGCCGCCCGTCCTGGGGCACCCGCCGCTCCGCGATGTTGAGCTGGGAGAGAATCTTGACCCGGGAGATCAGTGCCGCCTTGAGCCGGAGCGGGGGCTTCATGATTTCCAGCAGCGTCCCGTCCACCCGGTAGCGCACCCGGATCTCATGCTCGAAGGACTCGATGTGAATATCGCTGGCCCCGCGCCGGACCGCGTCGGTCAGGAGCCCGTTGATCAGCTTGACCACCGGCGCGTCGTCGATCGCGATGGCGTCGGGACCTTCGTCCTCGCTCTCTTCGACGACTTCGACGTCCTCGCTCAGCCCCTCCATGTCTTTCAGGATCGACTGGAGCTGCTGCTCGTTTCCCTGGTAATGGCGGTCGATCAGGTTCCGGAGGGTCAGCTCCCCGGCGAACACCGGGAACAGGTCGAACCGGGTGATGAACCGGAGTTCCTGGAGCAGGATCTGGTCGGTCGGATTGGCCATGGCCACGGTGAGGGTCCTCCCGTCGCGCTTGAGCGGGAGAATCAGGTCGCGCCGGGCCATGTCGGCGGGGATCAGCTTGAGCAGCCGTTGATCGGCCTCGAACCGGGACAGATCCACCGCGGGAACCCGGAGCTGGCGAGCCACCAGCCGGGTGACTTCGACTTCGGGAACCAGATCCCTGCTTGGCGACCACAAAGCCCAGCGGCATGCCGGAGGAGCGATGCTCCGCCAGCGCCTGTTGCAACATGTCGCGGGTGATCAATCCCTCGTTGACGAGGAGATCGCCCAGACGTTCCGCGGGAACTGCGACAGCCGACATTCCTTCTCCCTTTTTTGACTCACCCTTGGCTTCCCGAAATCCCTACCGCACCGTCACCATCGGTGTCACCTTTGGTCACCACCGACCTGGTCAGGCCAGGCACCGCTCGGAGATCCGACACTGCGGCGAATGGCCCCTTGTCTCGGCGATATGCCAGAATCGCCCGCGCGCGTGCCGGCCCGATGCCCGGCAGGCCGAGCAAGTCGGTGAGCGTCGCAGAGTTCAGGTCTATCAGCCTTGGAGAAGTGCGTAAGCACTTGTCCCGTGCTGAGTTGCTCTGTTTCATTGGCTCGAGCGGGGCCCTGCACCACTCCCCCGAAGCGAACCTTCCCCTCAAGCTGCGCCACCAGCGCAGGTCCCACCCCTGCAACCTTTTCCATATCTGAAGGGCATCCGAAGCCCCCATGGGCTGCCCGGTAGGCCACAATACGCTTTGCTAGGGACATGCCAATACGGGGAAGACGGGCTATCTCCTCTGCCGAGGCGGTGTTGAGTCCATGGTTTCGGCCCTGCCGAGCGGCCGGGCAAGGCGTATGGCACGATCGCGTTGGGCTCCGGGTCCCGATCCAGGTTGCGGTTTCGCAAGGATCTGCCCGGGAGGAGTTTCTGGAGAAGTGAGGAGGAGCCGAACTCCGTGACCCGCCACCGCGAGTCCGACCAGCAGCAAGACGGCGTGTTTTTCCTGCATCGCGACACGATACCGGCGCGCCGGACCAGGGGCGCATCCGGTTCACGCGGTCCGGCGCTCGAATTATCCCGGTCGCACCGTGCGAACCACCCCCATCATGACGTCGCCCACGACCTTGAGGCTCTGTTCGCTGATCTTGTCGATCGTGTCCTCGGTGGAGTGATGCCACCGGTTGTCGGGTCCGTAGTCGAAATCGATGATGTCGATGGCGCGCAGTCCGGCCTGCTGGAGCGGTACGTGATCGTCGGTGAGCACCGGGCCGTCGCCCGACACGAAGACCGCGCTGTGTCCCATCCGCTCGGCCACCTTCCAGACCAGCTCCACCACGTCGGGCGCGGCGGTCTGGGAGTAGTACTCCGGCGGGATCCGGAGGTCCTTGTCGCCGATCATGTCGAGCAGGACCGCGAATTTCGGCTTGGGTCCGGCCGACCTGATGATCGGCGTAGTAGCGCGACCCCAGCAGCACGTCCACGTCCGAGGAAAAATCGCCGTAGTCCTCCCCGTCGACGAAGAGCAGGTCCACCCCGATCGCGGGAGGCAGCGCCTTGAGCGCGTCCGCCATCCCGAGGAGCACCGCCACGCCCGAGCCGCCGTCATTCGCGCCGGGAAGCGCCGCGGCGTGTCCGGGCTGCTGGGACCGTCGGCGTGAGGCCGGGTGTCCCAGTGCGCCAGGAAGAGGATCCGGCGGGGCGCGCCGGGATTGAACCGGGCGATGAAATTCACCAGAGGAAGCGAGTCGCCCGAGCGGGTTACGTGGGTCCACCGCTGGGCAATGACCGTATCGGCCCGGGTCCGGAGCAGACTGTCCAGCCACACCGCCATCCGGCGGTGTCCCTCCTGCCCCGGGATCCGGGGCCCGAAGGCGAGCTGAGCCTGACGTAGGGTAGGCCGCCGCGCCGTCGAACTCCGGTGCGGGAGGCGCGGTGCCCCCGCAACCGGGCGACACGAGCAGCAGGGCCGAGGCGAGATGGGTGCGCATGGTTGGCATCGAGGTTCTGGTTTCGGGTTGGAAGGTAGCTAGCTTTCTCTCGATGCGTCTTCTCCGCAAGCATCTGCTCGTCAATCTCGCGGCCCCCTTCCTCTTCGCCTGGATCGCCCAGACCGCGATGCTCATGCTCAATCAGCTCTCCCGCCGGCTGGGGGAGCTGGTCGGCAAGGGCCTCCCCGGACGGGTGGTCGCGGAAGTGCTGGTCCTCTTCATTCCATTCATCGTGGCGCTGACCCTGCCCATGGCGGTGCTGGTGGCGGTGCTCTACGGATTCAGCCAGATGGGGGCCGACAGCGAGCTCACCGCCATGCGCGCCAACGGGGTGAGCGTCTTCCAGATGCTCCGTCCCGTGCTGGCCGCGGGCCTCGTCATGACCCTGGCGAATTTCGTGTTCATCGACCAGGTCCTCCCCCGCGGGAACCTCCGGCTGCTCAACCTCCAGAGCGACATCGCCCAGAAGAAACCCACCTTCGTCCTCAAAGAGCAGGCGATCAACAACCTGCCCCAGTCCCAGTACTTCCTGCAGGCCAGCCGGATCGAGCCGGCCAACGGGCGGATGCGGGAGATCGTGATCTATGACCTGAGCCCGCCCACGTCGCGCCGGGTCATCCATGCCGACAGCGGCGCCATGTCCTTCGAGCGCCAGGGAAAGGATCTCTCCATTCTGCTGCATCACGGAGAGATTCACGAATACCAGATGGGCGAGCCGGGCAGCCTGAACCTGACCCGCTTCGCGACCAACCGGATCACGGTGCGGAACGCTCAGAACGCCTTTCAGCAGAGTTTCGGGCAGGTGGAGCCCGGTGATCGCGAGATGACGACCTGCCAGATGGTGGACCGGGTGGTTCGCTATCGCCAGGACCTCGCGCAAGCCCGCCTGCACCGTGAGGATATCGCCGAGAATGGCGTTCGCGCCCTGCTCCGGGTGTCCCAGGTCCTGGATACGGCTCCGCCTGACCCACACACGATTCCTCCGCACTGCGCCGCGGCCTGGCGGAACTTCGAGCGATGGACCGGGCAACTGCTGTCTGCCCGGCAAGGCCCAGGCCCAGGAGCCGCCCGCCGGGGCCGCCCAGGATACCGTCCCGCGGGCCGACGTAACGAGCCCATTCACCAGGTTCTCCGCCATCCTGCCGCCGGCCTCGCTGAGCGAAGTTGCCGACGCGCGGGACCAGGAGGCGCTGGCCCTGGGCCGGATCGCGGCAGTACACGGTCGAGATCCACAAGAAGTTTTCGCTCGCCGTCTCCTGCACTGACCTTCGTGCTCATCGGCATCGCGCTGGCGCTCCGGTTCCCTCGAGGCGGCATGGGTCTGGTGATCGGGGCGAGCCTGGTCATCTTCGCGGTGTTCTACGTGGGGCTCACGGTAGGCGAGAACCTGGGCGACAAGGGCATCATGAATCCCGCCGTTCGCGATGTGGCTCCCCAACCTCATCGTGCTGGTCGCCGGGGTCCTCGGGCCTGCTCAAGGTGAACCGCGAATTCGGATCGACCCGCGGAGGCGATCTCGCCGACCTGGCGGACTGGCTGGTGGGATGGATTCCCCGCCGCCGCAAGGAAGCCGGCGTCATGAAACTCTCCCGCTACGTCCTGGGGCAGTGGCTCCGGATCTTCCTGCTCACCGCGGTCGGGCTTCCGGTCGTGTCGATCCTGACCCAGCTCACCGACAACCTGCGGAAGCTGCTGGAGAAGGACCTCACCCCCGGCACCATCGCCCTGAGCTATCTGTACGCGCTCCCCCAGAACATCGCCCAGATGATGCCGGCGGCCTGCCTCTTTGCCGCGGTCTTCACGGTGGGTCCCCTGGCGCGCCACTCCGAGCTCACCGCCGCGAAGGCCGGGCGGCATCAGCTTTCACCGGCTGATCCGCCCCATCCTGCTGGTCTCCGCGCTGGCCGCCGTCTTGGCGTTCCTGATCGGGGAATGGGCCACCGAGACGACCTCCCGCCAGCTCGAGCTTCAGGGCGAGCGCCGGAGCCGCACGCTCCTCAACCGGTATTCGTTTGTCTTCCGGAGCCCGACCGGCTGGGTCTACACGGTGCGCCAGCTCAATTCCGTCCGAGAATCGCATGCAGCAGGTGGTGCTGGAGCGGGCGATCCGGGACAGTACCACTCCGCTCTATGCTGATCACCGCCGACAGCGCCCACTGGCAGCCGGCGGACCATCGCTGGGTGTTTCATGAATGGGGCCAGCAGCGTCCTGTCCCGGGACGGCAGTGTGCTCACCATGAGCTTCGCCGAGCTCAAGCTGCCGGCATTCCGGGAGAGCCCTGCGGAGCTGCTGGTCGAGCAGAAGAATCACACCGAAATGACCTATGGAGAGCTGGGGCGGTACATCGCCTCGGTCCAGGCATCGGGCAACGACGTGAAGAAGCTGCAGGTGGAGCAGGCGGTGAAAGTGGCGCTCCCCGCCGCCTGCCTCATCATCGCGCTGTTCGGCGCCCCGCTCGCGGTCTCGGCGCCCCGCGCCGGTGCGGCGGTCGGCATTGCGATCAGCCTGGGGACCACCATCGTCTATCTGCTCATGATCAACCTGGCCCAGGCGGTGGGCTCCTCCGGACTCATGAACCCGTTGGCGGCCGCCTGGCTGCCCAACGGATCTTCCTGGTGATGGGGATCTGGCTTGCTCGTGAGAGTGAGAACGTAGGTGCTGGACTGGCGGATAGGGGATAGGGAATAGCAAAACCCACCGGGAAAGAAACGGGGAGCATCTATCCCCGCTCGCCATTCCTCGCTATTCACCTACCACCTATTCACTATCACCTAGCACGCTAATTAAACAGATATCGCAGCGAAATCTGAAGCCTCCAAACGTCGCTGGTCGTGGCGGTCTTCTCGAACGTCGCGTTCCGGGCTCCCTCGCCCATAAGACGTAGTGGTTCTGGCCCTCGACATCCGGATTGGGTCCTCGAAGTTCCGGAGCCGGTACTGGAGTCGGCCGCAGGCATCCGCCAGACCCGTCAGGTTCGCCGAGCAGCCGATGACCGAGCCCGAGTTACTGGTGGACACCAGGAGGGGCTGGTTGTTGACGACTCCTCGGCTGATGCCCCAGTCCTTGTTCAGGAAGTTGCCGAAGTTGAGGAAGTCGGCCCGGAGCTCGAGGGAGTTCCGCCGGCCCCCGACCAGCGTGTGGATGTCCTGGGTGAGCTGGAGATCCACCCGCCCAACCTTGGGCAGGAAGAACGCATTCCGCTCCATGTACTCGCCCCGGTGCTTGCTCAGGTAGGGATCCTGCGTGATGTAGGCATCCCAGGCATCCCGCTGCTCCTGCGAGGTAATGACCCGCGCCGGCGCGATCGTGTACCCCGGCGACGACGTGAGCGGCCTGGGTGTACGCCTGAAAGTTCATCTCATCCTGGTTGGCCGGGATGTAGAGGAGGTCATTGGCGGTATTCCCGTCGCCATTGGCGTCGCCCGAGAACAGGTACGAGAGGTTCGCGATGGTCTGAAGGTTATAGAACGCCGACAGGGTGGTCCGGCCGAACTTGAACCAGTCCCGCCCGTAGGCCATCAGCCGCGAAGAACCGGTGCCCGGGAGAGTTGGTGGACCAGTGGAGGCCGGGGTTGTTGGGGTCGTCCACGATCGCGACGCCCTGCCAGGTCCCCAGCGCGATCGACCCCGGATCGACGGTGTTCTTGGCCTGGCCATAGTCGTAGGCCACCTTGGCGTAGAACCCGTTGTCGAATCGCTTCTCCAGCGAGGCTGCGACCTCCCAGGAACGCCCCACGCTCTGGTTCTTCATCACCACCGCGCTGGTCGCGGCCTGGTTGAGTCGGTTGCAGGTCCCGCTGCCGCCCGGTCGAGGTCGGACAGCTCGCGAACCAGCGGTTCCGGCCGTCGACTCCGGCATACTGGGCCTGCGGCCGAGCCAGGTTGGCATTGATGTAATAGATGCCGTTGATGTCCCGGTTATAGATCCCCTCGGCGGTCCCCACGATGCCCCAGGGAAGTCGGTGGTCCACCGCGAGGTTGGAGCGCCAGAGCTGGGGGAACTTGAAATTCGGATCGGTGAACGCGAGGGCGAAGCTCGAGGCCGGCTGCCCGGTCACCGATCTTGGGAGCGTACGCCGCGGGGTCGGGATTGAAGGGACGGGTCGTGGTGTTGTCGATCGACTGCGGACCCGGTCAGCATGCCGTTATTGCCGATCTGATTGGAAATCCAGACATAGAGCGGGGGGCCGCTCATGATCCCGGTCCCGCCCCGGATCTGGGTGTTCCGCTTGCCGTTGCTCGCGTCGTAGTTGAAGCCGAAGCGGGGCGAAAACTGGATCATTGCTGTTGGGCAGCTTCTGGGTCTTGTAGTTGCACCAGACTGTTGTTCTCATCCCGGAAGGTCATCGAGTTGGCGATCGGATTGACGAAGCCGGTGGAATCGAAAATCGGCACGTCGAACCGCATGCCCATGGTCAGCTTGAGGTTTTTGGTGGCCCGCCACTCGTCCTGGGCATAGACGCCCCGCATACCAGGCGGTCAGGGGCTGGATCGGCTGGGCACGCGGCGTGCCGACCGGGCAGTTGGTCCCGTCGCAGGTCGGATCCGGAAGATTGGGGTAGCCGACCTGGAACCGTCGCAGGGTCACCGGCGAAGTGGTGCGGTCCGGATGGGCGAGATAATCGTTCGCGTCGGTGTAGAAGTCCTCCAGAGAATTGAAGGTGTAGACGCTCTGGGATCCCGGGTCGAAGACGTTGATCGAGTGGATACCGCTCGCCGCTCACCCCGAAGGTCCAGTCGTGCTTGTCGCCGTAGATCGTGAAGTTGTTCTGGATCTGGTAGGTCCCGTACTTGACCTGATTGAACGGTGAAAAGGGCTCGGTCCCGAAGGTGGTGTAGACCGTCTGGTCGGAGGAGAGAGCCTGAGAATGTCGACCAGCGGGAACCAGGTAGTCGGATCATCCACCTTGAAGGGAGACTTGCCGAGCTGCCGGCTCTCGTTGGTGAAGTTGTACCCGATGATCAGGTCATTGTGGATCCGGTCGCCGATGGCCGAGTTCCACTCCCCGACGATCGAGCGGATGTTCTCGCCCTGCTGGTAGTTGGAGCTCTGGAAATTCAGCGCGGTGGTATTGACAGTTCCGGGTGCCGAAGCCCAGGGAGCTGGAGTTGGATACCGGGCTTATCGGTAAACGAATCCAGGTGGTTGTACCGGACACTCAGCTTGTTCCGCTCGTTCAGATTGTAGTCGAGCTTGGCGATAATACGCTTCGCCGGGGTGTCGAAATTGTAGTCCTGATACGGGCCCGGGTCGTAGTTGAATTTGGTCGTGAGGAAGTCGGCCAGCTGGTCCAGGTCCGACGCGAGCACCCGGGTCACCCCACCCCCAACCGTCTCGGTGCCGGTATTGGCCCGGAAGGTCGTGCCGGGAGAAGAAAGCTGGTCCTTCTCGTAGCTTCCGAAGAAGAAGAGCTTGTTCTTGATGATCGGCCCGCCGAGATAGCCGCCGTACCGCTTGAAATCGAAGTTGCCGATGTTGACGGTATTGGCGCCAGCCTGGTTCCCGTTCATCCGGGTAATCCCGAACTTCTTCGCGCAGGTTCCGTCGTCGGTGACGTCGCACTGCCGGAAGGCGTATTGGAGCATCCCGACGACTTCGTTCGTACCGCTCCGGGTCACCGTGTTGATATTGGCCCCGATGAAGTGGCCCTGCCGCACGTCGTACGGCGCGATGTTCACCTGGACCTGCTCGATCGCCGCCATCGAAATCGGGGCCACTTTGGTCTGGCCACCCGGCTGGCCGCTCCCCAGACCGAACCCATTGTTGAAGTAGGACCCGTCGACCGTGATGTTGTTGAGCCGGTTGTCCTGCCCGGCGAACGAAGTGCCCCGAACCTGGGGGGTGAGCCGGAGATAGTCCTCGTACCGCCCCGTAATCGAGGGCAGCGCAGCGATGACCTCACGGGAGATCGTCGTGGCCGCGCCGGTACGACGCGAGCTGAAGACGGTTTCTCCGGTGGCGGTGACGGTCACCTCTTCGAGGGTGACCACGGTGGGGGCCAGCACGATATCGACATCCTCGGAGACCCCCAGATTGACGAACACGTCCTCCATGCTTCTCGGCTCGAACCCGATGGCCGCGACGGTGACCTTGTAGGGACCACCGACCCGCACCCCGGGAATCGCTGCCCGGCCGCTGGCCATGGTGCTGCCAGTGTAGACCGTGCCGGAAGGAATGTGTGTCGCGGTGACCCGGGCACCCGCGACGACGCGCCCCTTCCTGATTCCGCACCCGAACGTTCAACGCGCCCGTTGTGACCCCCTGAGCCATCACGGTCGAACTCAGGAGCGACCCCGCCAGTGCGAGGAGCGCAGATGCAGCCAACCACCTCTTCATGAGTAGCCTCCGCCAGAGGAAACATTCACGATGTAAACGGAAACCGAAGGGATCGGGGATTGCCCCGGGAAATGCCGCCCAAACTTACCGCGCCTCTTAGCCAAAGCAACCCGTGTAACGGGACCGTTACTGGGGCGTGATTCTACCTTACGAGGCTTTGATTTTCCCCATGGCCCGGGCAACGTAAAACACCGGGATCCCGACCAGAATGATGCCGAACGTGAACGCCGTATCGGCGGTCTTGGTGATGAGAGCGTTTACTATCATTCCCAACGCCCCCAGCAGAAACAACAGGGGAACGATGGGATATCCCACCACCCGATACGGCCTGGGCAGGTCCGGCTGCCGCGCCCGGATGATGAAGACCGCCAGCACCGCCAGGACATAGAAGGGGAAGATCCCCAGAACGAACTTGTCCGCCAGTTGCTGGAAGTCGTTGAACAGGACGTACACCACCCCCAGCACGCTGGCCAGCAGGATCGCGGTGGAAGGACTCTTGAACCGGGGCGAAACCCGAGCGATGCCCTGAAAAAAGAGGCCCCGATCCGCCATCCCGAAGAAAATTCGCGGACTGGCCATCATGGTCCCGTTCACGCTGCTGAACGTCGAAATCAGCACCACCGCCGCGATGAGCCGAGCGCCCAGTCCTCCGAATGCCGGAATGCGCTCGGCGGCGGTCGCGGCGATCAGCCCGGACTGGGGCTGCGCCATCTCGGCGAGGGGGACCAGGTAGATGTAGGCGGCATTCACCAGCAGATAGATCGCGATGATGAGCAGAGTCCCGAAGATCAGGGCCCGGGGCATGGTGCGTCCCGGGTCCTTCACCTCTCCACTCATGAAGGAGAGGTCGGCCCAGCCGTCATACGCCCACATCACCGGAACCAGCGCGGTGGCAAACGCCGAGATGGCGATGCCTCCAACCCAGGCGTTTTCGAAGTTCCCGCTCGATCCGGTCGGCGCCGTGAATGCGAACAGGACGAGCCCGATCAGGGCCAGGTATTTCACTCCGGTGGCCACGTTGTTGACCATGGCCGCCTTCTGCACCCCGACCCAGTTGAGAAATCCAATGACCGCGATCACCAGCGCGGCCACCCAGTGAACCGCCTGGGGAGTCAGCGGGACGAAACGGCCGAAGTACTCCGCGAAGATGGTGGCGATCGCCCCGAGGGCGGACGCCCGGATGATGACGAGCTGGGACCACCCGAACAGGAACGCGGGCATTGGGCCGAACCCTTCGGCCAGGTACGCCAGAATCCCCCCGCTTCGGGGAAACAGCGCGGCCAGCTCACCCAGGGTGAGGGCGCCGCAGAGAGCCATGACCCCGCCCAGGATCCAGACCAGGAGGAACGGACCCGGCGCGGTGAGCGATTGGGCAACGGTCGCGGGGACCCGGAAGATTCCGCTCCCGATGGTGATCCCGATGAGGACCATGATCGAGGCGAAAAGTCCGACGCTCCTGGGCAGGCGCTCGCCATAAGCATCGCGGGGAGCAGGTACCGCAGCGGGTTCCGAAATAGGCCTCAGGAGGTCCGGTCTGAAAGTCTGGAGGTCGGAAAGTCGGGAATCGAACGGGACACGCAAAGGTATATATTCTCAGCCAGAATGCCTATGGAACCTCCCGACCTCCAGACCTCCGGACCTCCAGACCCCCCGGTGCTCCGGGATCTTCTCGCCCTGACCAAGCCCAGGGTGATTTCCCTGCTTCTGGTCACCGCTATTGCACCCATGTTCATCACCGACCGGGGATTACCGTCCCTGGCGCTGATCGGTTGGGTGGCGCTGGGCGGGTTCCTGATGGCCGGCGGCGCCAATGCGATCAACATGTGGTTCGATCGCGATATCGATTCGGTGATGTCGAGAACCCGGGTCCGCCCGGTGCCTTCCGGTCGGATTCCTCCCGGCGCCGCCCTGGTCTTCGGGATCGGCCTGGGAGTGACCTCGTTTCTTCTGCTCTGGCGCTTCGTGAACCTGCTGGCCGCGGTGCTCGCTGCCCTGGGCCTGCTTGTTCTATGTCTTCGTGTACACCATGTGGCTCAAGCGCGCGACCGCCCAGAACATCGTGATTGGCGGGGCCGCGGGAGCGTTCCCGCCTCTGGTGGGCTGGGCGGCAATGACGAATTCACTCGATCTCGGCGCGCTGTACCTCTTCGCCATCATTTTCTACTGGACCCCGCCCCATTTCTGGGCGCTCGCGCTCATCAAGGAGAAGGACTACGCCCGCGCCGGGATTCCGATGATGCCGGTGGTGAAGGGGGCCCATCAGACCAAGGTGCAGATGCTGGTGTACACGCTGATGCTGCTGCCGCTCACGATTCTTCCGACCCTGTCGGGAAACCAGGGGATCCTCTACGCGGTTGCGGCGCTGCTCCTCGGCGCGCGGCTGCTCTGGTATTGTATCCAGTTGCTCCGGGAGACCGGGCCTTCTCCCCTCTCCTGGCGGATGTACCGCTATTCCCTGCTGTATCTCGCGCTGCTGTTTGTGGCGATGGGCATCGATCGGTACGTGCCGTTCGGGCATCGCCCGCCGGCGCCCGAGGTCCTCATCCTCAGGAAGTGACGATCAACTCTCGCTGGATCTCGCGGGGAGTCACTTCGGGGCCCTTGGGGCTCCAGTACACATTGACCTCGCTCCGCACTCCGAAGTCGCCCGTCAGGTAGATCCCCGGCTCCACCGAGAACCCGCACCCCGGCAGGATGATCCGGTCGTCCCGGGTTTCGTAGTCATCCATGTGAGGACCGGAGCCGTGCAGCTCCCGGTCGATCGAGTGGCCGGTGCGGTGGACAAAGGAGTCCCCGAACCCGGCCCGATCGATCACCGCGCGGGCGGCCCGGTCCACTTCGAACCCCGCGAGGGAACGGCCCTCCCGCCCGGCGGCGCGCACCAGGTCGAGCGCGGCATCCCGGGCGTCCCGCACGGCATTCCAGACCGTCCTAACCCGCTCCGGCGGGGTGGGCCCGCTGAATCCCATCCAGGTCTGGTCCGCCGAAATCCCGTCAGGATAGCGCCCGAACAGGTCCAGCAGGACGACCTGGTCCCGCGCCAGAGTACGGTCCTTCCCGGCGACCGGTTCGTAGTGAGGATTGGCCGCATTGGGACCGAATCCGACGATGGGAGCATGATCGGGGGTGATGCCCTCGGCGGTCATCGCCGAAACGACCCGCTCCATGAGGGCACTTTCGGTGAGTCCCTTGTCGCCCTGGGCCACCGCGAATTCGAGCGCCTCCCGGGCAATCCGGGCGAGGGCCTCGGCGGCCTTCCGATGCAACGCGGCTTCCGCCTCGGACCACCGGGAAACGAACCGGGTGACCAGCGGCGCGCTGGAGACCACCTTGCCTCCCAGCGATTCAACCAGCTCGACCACGCCGTGGGGGACCCGGTCGAGGTAGGGAACCTCGTTCCGCTCGGAGATTTCCATCGCCACGGTCTTTCCCTTCACCAGGCTCCCCAGCGCCTGGCTCAGCTCTTCGCGCCGGGCGTAGGGAAGGATGCGCCCGGGGAACCCTTCCAGCGGGCCGAGCTCGATCTTGTGGGCCACCGCCACCGGGTCGTCGTCGGGGGTGATCAGCACGAAGATCCGCCGCGACCCTAACCCGCCGAGCCCGAGCAGGCGGCCGGCCACCGGGTTATGGCCCTGGAAATCGAACACCAGCCAGCCGGCCGCCCCGCTGGGCGCCAGCGCCTCGGCCAGGGCTTTCCGGTCCTCCTCGGTCCACCGATTCATTCGTACCCTCCCGAGTCGACGGCTCGCCACGAACAATAGGCGTCGCCCTTGCCGCGGCAGTGCTCGTGCACCATCGCGCCTTCGAAGCCGCTGGTCAAGCGGAGCAGCTCAGCCAGCGCCGCGCTGTAGAAGGCGCAGCCGGTCCCCGGGTACCCCGCCCGGGTCGCCAGGGAATCGGTCAGCCGGCTGGTCACGGTCTCCCCGGTTTTCAGGGTGTGCCGCTCCAGCGGGATTCCCAATCGGGTCCGGGCCAATCGGGTCGCGGCGCCGACGCCATACCGGCGCCCCATGCCCCGTGGCACGGTGCGGAGGGCGGTCTTGGTGGCAAGGCCCGCACTGCGGACCGCGTGGCGGGCGGCGCGGCGCCCCGCGTCGGCGTACACCAGAGCAGCGTCCGGACGACGGCCCACCAGCCGGAAGATCAGAATGACCTCGTCTTCCGGCACCACTTGTTTGCGGCTGGCGCTGTCTTGATACCGATCGATCTGCATGGCGACGGTCTGGCTGAGGCCGAGGCGCTTCGACATCATTTCGGCCGCCAGCTCGTTCAGGCCGTCATCGAGTGGGGTATCGAGATTCCGAATTGCCTCGAGGAGGCTCAGGGGAATGAGTGCGGGGAGCCCGTCAGGGGGGGTCACGCCGCGACAACTTAGCGGGTCCCCGCCGGGCAGGTAAGGTCCGGTTGCACCGACCCGAAGGCCAGGGCAGCATTGCTCATGTCCCTGGGTCTGGCGGTGGCTCTCGCAGCGGCGCTCTCGGCGACCGCGTGGTGGGCCAGGGCGCTCACTCCCGGAGGCGCATTCGCGGCCACCCTGGTCGGGACCACGATCCTGGGGGCGACCGGCTGGGCCGGCGCCATCGTCCTGGGAACCTTCTTCCTTTCCAGCACCCTGATCGGACGGATCCTTCCGGACCGGTCCCAGCTCGAAACCCGCACCGCCCTCCAGGTCATCGCAAACGGAGGCGCCGCGGCGTTGGGAAGTCTGTTCGTACTCATCTCACCAGCGTTGGCCGTTTGGACCGTTACCGCCTCGCTGGCCGCCGCCACCGCCGACACCTGGGCAACCAGCATAGGCGCAAGGAGCAGAGCGCATCCGGTCCTGTTCGGCACCCGCCGCAGGGTGTCCCCCGGCACTTCCGGCGGCGTCACTTGGCAGGGGACAGCGGGGGCGGCAACCGGCGCACTGCTCGTCGCGTGGGTCGGAGCCTGGGCAATCGGCGCGATCTCCCTGGGAGTCGCGGGCTTCCTGATTGGAGTCGGTGGTATGTTCCTCGACTCGTTCCTCGGGGCAAGGTTCCAGGGACGGTTCAAGTGTCCCAATTGTGGGACAGAGACCGAGCGAAGACGGCACCAGTGCGGCGCGAAGACGATTCCCGACAAAGGGTGGGCATGGCTCGACAACGACGGAGTGAACCTGCTGACCACCACGATCACCGCACTGGCGGGCGCGGCGGCGTGGGCACTCCAGTAAGTCCGGCCCGGTACGATGTCGCGATCGCCGGCGCCGGACCCGCCGGCGCCGCGCTCGCCATCCGGCTGGCTCGTTCGGGGCTCAGAGTAGTTGCCTGCGACCGTGCCGTCTTTCCCCGGGAGAAGACCTGTTCGGAGTACATGAGCCCCGAAGGGGTCCGTCACCTTGCTACGCTCGGCGTGCTGGAGCGGGTCGAGCGGTCGGGAGGATTCCACATCAAGGGGACCCGGGTCGCCGCCGCGCACGGCGGTACCCTCACCGGTCTCTTTGCCCGAGCAGGACGGCCATTTCGGGACACCGGTCTTTCGGTGCCCCGCCGGGTGCTCGATCATGCCCTGGTCGCAGCGGCCCGCGACGCCGGCGCGGAAATCAGGGAGCGATGCACGGTCGTGGATGTGGCGCGAGAGCACGGTCGCATCACCGGGCTCAGGGTCCGCGAGGCAGGTCAGCTGCGTCAGCTCGATGCGCGTCTGGTCGTCGGCGCCGATGGCCTGCACTCGGTGATGGCCCGGACCATCGGCCGCCGCCACACCGGTTTGCTCCGCCGATACGCATTCGCCGCGCACGTCGAAGCCGTTGGGGAGATGGGCGACACCGCGGAGCTTCACGTCGGACCCGAGGGATACGT
Organism: uncultured Gemmatimonadales bacterium; assembly: GCA_963841505.1. Classification (GTDB taxonomy): domain Bacteria; phylum Gemmatimonadota; class Gemmatimonadetes; order Gemmatimonadales; family GWC2-71-9; genus JABFSM01. The sequence goes on along the minus strand of CAWJCZ010000008.1, from coordinate 323,626 downwards.
CGGCCTCAATCCGCTGGGCGGCGGAGTGACCAACGTGGCGCTGGTGCTCCCGAGAACCCGCATCCGGGACGTGCGAGGCGATCCGGCAGGGTACTTTTTCCGGGAGCTGGAACGATTCACCGGGGTCCGGGGCAGAGTCCGGAGCGACCGGATAACACGCCGGGTTATGGCTGCCGGACCGTTCGCCACCTGGACCAGCCCGGTCACCGCACCGGGCGCGCTCCTCCTCGGGGACGCCGCCGATTTCTTCGACCCGTTCACCGGCGAGGGGATGTGTGCCGCGTTCCGGGGCGCCGAGCTGGTGGAGGAGACCCTCCTCGATCCGCTCCTGGCGGGAGCCCCGCTGGACCGGAGCGCGCTCGCTCGCTATCGATCGGCCCGGCGGCGGGCCTTTGCCGGCAAATGGATCGTGGAGCGAATGATCGGACACGCCATGCTGGCGCCGGCCTTCTTCGACCGCGCCGTCCGGCATCTCGATCAGCGTGGCCTGAGTCATACGTTGATCGGCGTCACCGGAGACTACCTCCCGGCCCGCGCCGTCCTCAACCCGCGATTTCTCGCGCAGGTGATGCTCTGATGCCCTACCATGACGTCGATCCGGCCCAGTTCCGCCAGCTCTGCGGCCACTTTGCCACCGGGGTGGTCATTATCACCGCGACCGGCCCCGGACGCGAGCCCGCCGGCATGACTGCCAATAGCTTTGCCTCGGTTTCGCTCGATCCCCCGCTGGTGTCCGTCAACGTGGATCACGCTGCGGATTTCTACCCGGTAATCGACCAGGCCGAAGGCTACGTGTTCAATATTCTCGAGAGTCATCAGGAAACCCTCTCACGGCGATTCGCCTCCACCCTTCCCAGACAATTCGACGGCGTCGGGTACCGGCTGGACGATCGGGGGTTCCTGCTGCTGGACGGCGCGATGGCGCGAATTCTCTGCGTGCCCCATTCACGATTCGAAGCCGGCGATCACACGGTTTTCGTGGGACGGGTCGTGGGAGGCGGGGTCCAGCCGGGTGGTGGCAAGCCACTCCTCTATTATCGCGGCGGGTACCTGGCGGGCGGGGCATGAGCGTCCTGGAAATGTCGGCGACCGGCGTCGAGCTGCTCGACGACCGCTTTGCCGCAGCGCCCATGGTGCGGGAATCGCTCGGCAACATCGCCCGGGCCAATCGCTGGCTGGGCGGCGCGGCGGCCATCCGGTTCGGTCTCCGAAGCGCGTTACCGGCGAGGGAGCCGGGACCATTCACGATCCTCGACGTCGGAACCGGCGCCGGCGATCTCCCCAGGATGGCGACTGCATGGGCCCGCCGCCGGGGCATTACGCTCTGCCCGGTCGGGATCGAATACAATCGCAACGCGGCAGGCCTGGCGCGGGAGAACGGACTCGCCAGCATCGTCGCCGACGGGGGCGTGCTACCGCTCCGGAATCGCAGCGTCGACTATGTCCTCCTGAGCCAGGTCGCCCATCATTTCTCTCCCGACGCCACCATCCATCTGTTCCGCGAATGCGGCCGGGTGGCTCGCCGGGCGATCATCGTGTCCGACTTGCGCAATTCGGCCCTGGCTCGGTGGACCTATCCGCTCGCGGGATGGACCCTGCGCTTCGACCGCGACACGATCCGCGATGGCGTGACTTCGCTCCGCCGCGGGTTCACCACCACCAGCCTCTCCGATCTCCTCAGTCGTGCCGATCTTCCCGCTCGCGTGGTTCGCAGGCCCGGGGCGCGCCTGGTAGCGATTGCCCCCGCCCGCCGGCAATAGCTCATGCGCACCGTGGACACCCTTCACATCGCCGCGACTCCGGAGGCGGTCTTCCGGCACGCCAGCGAGGTGGAACGCTGGCCCGAGATTCTGTCCCACTATCGCTGGGTCCGGTTTCAGGAACGGCGGGCGGACGGCAGCGGGTTAGTGGAAATGGCTGCCTGGCGTCCGTTCGGTCCCGTCCGCTGGCCCACCTGGTGGCAATCGGAAATGTGGGTCGATTCGGCGCGCCGGGAAGTGCGGTACCGTCACGTGCGGGGGGTCACCAGCGGAATGGATGTGCTCTGGACCGTGGTCCCCGAAGGCAATGGCACTCGGGCCACGATCGTCCACCAGTGGCAGGGTCCCCCCTGGCCCTTGATCCGGTATCCCGCCGCCGCATGGCTCATCGGACCGGTTTTTGTGAAGGGTATCGCATCGCGCACCCTGGCCGGCATCGGGCGCGCCGCCGAAGGGAGGCCTCGTGCCTGAACGCCGTGTGGTCATCACCGGACTTGGTCCGGTCACGCCGATTGGCATTGGACGCGAGGCCCTCTGGAGCGGACTCCGTGCGGCCCGCTCCGCGGTGCGCCGGATCACCCGCTTCGATCCCGCGCCGTTCCGCAGTCACGTGGCGGCCGAAGTCGACGACTTCGATCCATCCCGGTGGATCGAGCCGCGGCGGGCCCGGCGGCTCGATCGCTGTTCCCTCTTCACCCTGGCCGCGGCACGACTGGCGCTGGAGGATGCCGGCATCGAGATCGCCCAGGAAGACCCCGACCGGGTCGGCGCGATGATGGGGACCGCGCTGGGCGGAGTGAGCTTTGCCGAACAGGAGCACGAGAAGTACCTGCGGGGCGGGTTACGCGAGGTGGAGCCCGGCCTCGCGCTCACCGTGTTCGTGGGGGCCAGCAGCTGCAACCTCGCGATCGAGCTGGGCATTTCGGGACCCAACATCACCAACGGGATGAGCTGTGCTTCCGGCGCGATTGCGATCGGTGAAGCCTTTCGCGCGGTCCAGCGAGGCGACGCCGACCTGATGCTCGCCGGCGGCGCCGAGGCGCCCCTCTCCCCTCTGAGTTATGGCGCCTTCGCCATCATCCGGGCCATGTCCACCCGGAACGACGACCCGGGCACCGCGAGCCGTCCCTTCGACCGGAACCGGGACGGCTTCGTCATGGCGGAAGGGGCCGCCGTGCTGGTGCTCGAGGAAAGGGAGCGGGCCCGCGCCCGCGGCGCGACCATATACGCCGAGCTGGTGGGCTACGGGCTGACCAACGACGCGCACCACATGACCGCGCCGCGTCCCGATGGTCGCCAGGCCTCCCGCGCCATGCGGACCGCACTGGGCTCGGCGGCGGTGCCGGCCGAGGCGATCGGCTACGTCAACGCCCATGGCTCGTCCACCCCGCTCAACGATCCCACCGAAGCGCTCGCGATCCGGAACGTCCTCGGCCGCCACGCCGAGCGGGTCCGGGTGAGCGGGACCAAGGGATACTACGGCCACGCACTCGGCGCGAGCGGCGCGATCGAGGCCGTCATTTGCGCCCTGGCGAGCGCCCGGCGGTGGCTTCCCCCGAGCGTCAACCTCGAACACCCCGATCCGGCCTGTGAATTTGACTATGTCCGGGGGACCGGCGTCGAGGAGCAACCGGAATACCTGATGAGCAATTCGTTTGGCTTCGGCGGCATCAACGCGGCCCTGCTCTTCCGGGCGAACTAGCCGCCCCGGCTCCTCCGCCACAACCGGAACGCATACCCTCCCAGAATCAGTGCGGTGATGCAGTAGGCCGCGAGGACATAACCCGCGTTGGCGTGGGGATCAATGGCCATGGCCGACTTCCTCCTGCCCCTCAGGCTCCCCGGTTCCATATCGCGTGATGATGAAGCCGATCAACAGCACGGTATAGGTGCCCACCGACACCAGCAGGGTCCGGAGCATGGACCCGGGCAGCGACGGCGTACTCGGCTTGAGCACGATCGGCTGGGGATGAAGCGTCCGGAACAGATACACGGTCAGGTGGACGAAGGGGACCAGGATGAGACCCAGAATCCCCAGCACCGCACTGAACCGGGCCCGCTCGCCCGGATCGTGGAGTGCGCCCCGCAACGCCCGGTAGCCGAGGAACAGGAAAAACAGGATGAGGGTGAAGGTGAGCCTGGCATCCCAGGTCCACCAGGTGTTCCAGACCGGCTTCCCCCACAGCGGCCCGGTCGTCAGCATCACGAGGCTGAACACCAGCCCGGCTTCCGCGGCGGACTCGGCAAACCGATCAAGACGGGGATCCCGGAGCCAGAGGTAGAGGATGCTCGCGATCCCGACCATCGAGAACGCCAGGAGCGCGCTCCACGCCGCAGGAACGTGGAGATAGAAGATTTTCTGAGGGAGACCCTGGAATCGCTCGATCGGGGTGAATCGGAGGGCGAGCACGTAGACGCCAGCCAGACCCATCAGCCCGACCGCGATCAGGGTTCTGCCGACTCGGGCCACTCTTATTCCTCCATCAACGCTGGAAACAGCAACAAGCACGCGGTCACCAGGACCAGATCGTACAACCCGAGAATCCGGAGCCACCCGACGATCTCTCCAATCGGGCGGCCGCTAAGGAGCCGAGCGGTGGCCTGCACCCCGCCGATGACCGGTGGCAGCAGAAACGGCAAGAGCAGCAGGGGCATCATCAGCTCCGCGAATCGGGTCCGGACCGTCATCGCGGCAAACATGGTTCCGGCCGCCACAAACCCGATCGTCGCAATGACCGTGACCGCGGCGAGGCCCCAGAACGCTCCCGACACCTCGAGCCCGAAGAATACCATGAAGAGCGGCAGGGCCACCGCTTCAATCACGAAGACGAAGACCAGGTTCGCGAGATACTTACCCAGGAAGAGCGCGCTGCGTGACACCGGGGCCAGCAGCAGTCCATCCAGGGCGGCGTTCTCGCGTTCCAGCGTGAACGAACGATTGAGCGCGATCGTACCCGAAAATGCGAAGGTGATCCAGAGCACGCTGGGCGCCAGCATCTCGCGGGAGAGCACCGCGGCGTCACGGGCAAAGTTGAAGATCACCAGCACCAGCACGGCGAATCCCACCGCGGCGATCAGCGCGGTCTTGCTGCGATGCTCGACCCGGAGATCCTTCCCGGCCACCGCCAGGGCCACCCGGAGCACCTCACCCATGCGCCACCTCGCGATACCGGCGCAGGAACCCGTCGAGGGTTTCTTCCCGCGGGCCGCTCGAGTGCCAGGTTCCCGCCATCAGGAGATGCACGTGGGTCGCCAGGTCCCAGGACTCATGCACATCATGGCTCACCAGCACCAGCGCACTACCCCTCGCCTGCTCTGCGGAAAGGATCGACGCGACCTGGCTCGATGACGCGGGATCGAGCCCGGTAAACGGTTCATCGAGCAGCAGGATCTTCGGTCCGTGGAGCAGGGCCGCGGCGATGGTGACCCGCTGCACCATTCCTCTCGACAGACTCCGGATCGCAGACTGAGCTCGATCCGCCAGCCCGACGGACGCCAGGGCGCGTTCCGCGGCTTCCGCCGGTTTCGAAAGGCCGTGGAGGCGCGCGGTGAAGCCCAGGTTCTCGAGCGGGGTGAGATCGTCGTACAGGTGGCTTTGATGGGAGAGTAGCCCGATGCCCCGCCGCGATGACGGCTCCCGGGTCAGCGGCGCTCCATCGATCAGGACGGTGCCGGCACTCGGTCGCGCCAACCCGGCCAGGAGACGAAGCAGCGTGGTCTTGCCCGCCCCGTTGGGACCGACCACCAGGTGGCACTCGCCGGCACGCCCGATAAGCGACACGCCGCGGAGCGCCCGGGACGAGCCGAAGCGGCGTTCGAGATTACGACCTTCAAGCGGGGGAGGAGCCGACGGGGCCGTCACGTGACCCAATATACGGCCGGACCAGCGGGATGGACCTAGGCCTGCTCGAAGAGGTCCGCCATCTCGGTCAGGGCAAGGAGATACCGCAGCTCTTCTCGAGCATTGCACAGCACCACCCGCTGCATGCGCTCCGCTGCACGCCGGTGGATCAGCCAGAGCGCTGAAAGCCCCGCGGAATCGACCCGGCGGGTCGCGCCCACGTCCACCCGGAGGGTGCCGCCATCAGTCAGCTCCTCAAGCTCGTGAAAGGCGGCCTCCCGAAACGGGGTGCGCGTCTGCAACCCGAGTTCGGCGGGGGCGGTCATCGAGCGATCAAGGTCACGAATGACTGGCATGGTCCCGGAAACGGCGAGTACGATGCCATATGATCAAGTCTCGCGACGAGCGCGACTTATCCAGTCGCTGGAACCGGATCCCCCTCCCCGCCACACCGCACTCCGCATTACCTCGTGGGGATCTGCAAGCGCAACCTTTCGCCCTTGCCTGAATTAAATTGCGGTACACTATTCCCCCACCCCTTCCTTCCTTTCCCTATCCCCTATCCCCGACTCGATGAGCGATCAACTCTCCACCCTGCTTTCGGAGCAACGTCGCTTCCCCCCTCCGCCGCAGTTCGCCGCGCAGGCAATCGCGCGCCCCGAGCTCTACGAAGCGGCCCGCCGCGACCCGCTGGCATTCTGGGAGGAGCAGGCGCGGGTACTCGACTGGATGGAGCCATGGTCCCGGGTCCTCGAGTGGAAGCCGCCCCATGCCAAGTGGTTCCTGGAGGGGAAGCTCAACGTCGTCGGTCAATTGCCTCGACCGCCATCTCAGGGGACCTCGCCGGAACAAGGCGGCGCTGATCTGGGAGGGTGAGCCTGGCGATCGCCGCACCCTGACCTACTGGGAGCTGGCTCAGGAGGTCAACAAGGCCGCGAACGCGCTCCGCGGCCTGGGGGTCAAGCGGGGCGACCGCGTCGCGATCTACCTGCCGATGATTCCCGAGGCGGCAATCGCCATGCTCGCCTGCGCGAGAATCGGCGCGGTACACTCGGTGGTCTTCGGAGGATTTTCCGCCGAATCGCTTCGCGACCGGATCAATGATGCAAAAGCGGTCGCGCTGATCACCGCCGACGGCGGATACCGGCGGGGCCAGATCCTGCCGCTCAAGCGATTTGCCGACGACGCCCTGGCCGAGTGTCCCTCCATCCAGCACGTCGTGGTGATCAAGCGGGCGGGCGACGAAACCTTCGCGACCATGCAGGAAGGACGGGACCACTGGTGGCACCGCCTTCTGGCCGACGCCGCGATTCGAGCCGAGCCGGAGACGATGGACGCCGAGGACCTGCTCTTCATCCTCTACACCTCGGGGACGACCGGAAAGCCGAAGGGCATCGTACACACCACCGGCGGGTACCTGGTGCAGGTCGCCGCCACGACCAAGTACGTCTTCGATCTCCGCGAAGAGGACGTGTTCTGGTGCACCGCCGACATCGGGTGGGTGACCGGCCACAGCTACGTGGTCTACGGACCGCTCGCCAATGGAGCCACGGTGCTGATGTACGAGGGTGCGCCCGACTGGCCCTCCCGTGACCGCTTCTGGGCCCTGGTGGCTCGCTACGGAGTGACGGTCTTCTACACCGCGCCCACCGCGATCCGTGCCTTCATGAAATGGGGCGTCGAGCATCCCGCCCGGCACGACCTCTCCACCCTGCGGCTCCTCGGCACCGTCGGCGAGCCGATCAACCCCGAAGCCTGGATCTGGTATCACCAGCAGATCGGCCAGGAGCGCTGCCCGATCGTCGATACCTGGTGGCAGACCGAAACCGGCGGAATCATGATCACGCCGCTGCCCGGCGTGGTCACCACCAAGCCCGGTTCCGCCACCATTCCCTTCCCCGGGATCAGCGCCGAGCTGGTCGACGCCCAGGGACGGCCTTACCCAAAGGCGGCGGATTCCTGACCCTCACCGAGCCGTGGCCCGGAATGCTGCGCACGATCTATGGCGATGACGAGCGCTACCGGCAGACCTACTGGAGCCGGTTCCCTGGGCAGCTATTTCGCCGGTGACGGGGCCAAGCTCGACGACGACGGATACTGGTGGATCCTGGGACGGGTCGATGACGTGCTCAACGTGGCGGGACACCGCATCGGCACGATGGAAGTCGAGAGCGCCCTGGTCGACCACCCCGCCGTGGCCGAGGCCGCGGTGGTCGGGAAGACCCATGAGCCTCAAAGGACAAGCGCTCGCCGCGTTCGTCACCCTCAAGGATGGCCACATGCCGCGGGGTCATCGCTCAAGGACGACCTGAAAGACCACGTGACGAAGAAGATCGGCGCGATCGCCCGCCCGGACGACATCTTCTTTTCTGCCGACCTGCCCAAGACCCGGAGCGGCAAGATCATGCGGCGTCTGCTCAAGGACATCGCGGAAGGACGCGCATTAGGGGATACCACCACGCTCGCGGACCCCAATGTGGTCGCGAGGCTGAAGGACCAGTACGAGAGCTGAAGAAGGATAGGTGAGAGGTAGAGGTGAGAGGTGAGAGGTGACCGGCGGGCTCTCCCTTCTCACCTCTGACTTCTCACCTCTCACCGCTGTCACCTCTTACCGCTAGATCTGCACCTGCGCCCCCAGCTCGACCACCCGGTTCGCGGGGAGGTGAAAGAAGGCCGTCGCCGACCGGGCGTTGTTGGTCATCACCACGAAGACCTTCTTCCGCCAGAGCGACATCCACAGCCCCTTGGGAAGCAGCGCCGCCCGCCGGGCCCGGCTGGTCCGGGTCGGGATCAGGGTTTCCCTGCCCAGGTAGAACGTCGTCTCCATCAGCTTGATCTCGATCCCGAGCGGCTCCAGGCTGGCCAGGATCCTGGGCACATTGGGCGATTCCATGAAGCCGTACGCCGCGACCAGCACGTAGAACCCCTGGCCCAGCGGCTCCAGCGTGACCCGCTCGGCCTGGGGCACGTAGGGAACGTCCCGGGTGATCACCGACATGAGAAACACCCGCTGGTGCAGCACCTTGTTGTGCTTGAGGTGATGAAGCAGCACGGGCGGAGCGATCGTCGCGTCCGAGGTCATGAACACCGCGGTCCCCGGCACCCGGGTCAGGTCCCGCCGCTCGAGGTCCCGCATGAACAACTCGAGCGGAAGGGAATTCTCCCGCATCATGGTCGTCACGATGTGGCGGCCCCGCTTCCAGGTCGTCATCAGCGCGAAGACCGCAAAGGCAAGCAGGATGGGAAACCATCCGCCCGACGGAATCTTCACCAGATTGGCGGCGAAGAAGGCCGAATCCACCAGCAGGAACAGCGCGACCAGAGGGATCACCTTCTGGAGGCCCCAGCCCAGCCGGTCCCGGGCCACTTTCGCGAACAGGATCGTGGTGATCGACATGGTTCCGGTCACCGCGATGCCGTAGGCGCCTGCCAGTCCACTGGTGTTCCGGAATCCCACCACCAGGGCGATGCACGCCACCATCAGGATCTGGTTCACTTCCGGCACGTAGATCTGGCCGTATTCGTGGTGCGAGGTGTGCACCACCGTCACCCGGGGGGAGTACCCGAGCTGGACCGCCTGCCGGGTGAGCGAGAAGGCCCCGCTGATCAGGGCCTGGCTGGCGACCACCGCCGCAGCGAGGGAAATGATGACGGCCGGGTAGAGAAAGGACTCCGGCATCAGCCGGTAGAAGGGATTATCGACCGCGGCCGGATCGACCAGCAGCAACGCCCCCTGCCCGAAATAGTTGAGCAGGAGGGCCGGCAGGACCACCGCGAACCACATGAGGCGGATCGGCCGCCGCCCGAAATGCCCCATGTCGGCGTACAGGGCCTCACCGCCCGTGAACACCAGCACGACCGCGCCCAGGACCAGGAATCCCACCAGCCGGTCGCGCAGGAAGAAATCGACCGCATGCCAGGGATTGATCGCCCCGAGCACCGCCGGGGCTTTGGCGATTCCCAGCACCCCGAACACCGAGATCATCGCGAGCCAGACCATGATGATGGGACCGAACACCCGGCCCACCCCGGCGGTGCCTCGCTTCTGAAAGGAGAACAGCAGCAGCAGGATCACGATCGCGATCGGCACGATCACCCGCTCCAGGGCCGGGGTCGCAACGCTGATCCCTTCCAGCGCGCCCAGGATCGAAATCGCCGGGGTGATCACCCCATCCCCGTAGAGCAGCGCCGCCCCGAAGAGACCCAGCAGGACCAGCAGCTTGTTCTTCCCCCGCAGCACGCCCGCCGGACGCACCAGGGCGAGCAAAGCCAGGATCCCGCCCTCACCCCGGTTATCCACCCGAAGCAGGACGCTCACGTACTTGATGGAGATGACGAAGGTCAGCGACCAGAAGATCAGGGAGAGCACACCCAGCACGTTGGCTTCCGTGGGCGGAAGATTGTGAGCCGGGAGAAAGCACTCCTTGATGGCGTAGAGCGGGCTGGTTCCGATGTCGCCGTACACCACCCCCAGCGCCGCGACACAGAGCGCCGTGAGACTGCTCCGCGAGGGCGCTTCGGCTGGCTCGGCGACCGGGTCCGTCATGCCGCGGCCTGGCGGGCGCGGCGAAGCTCCACCAGGCTGAGAAGACAGATGAGGAGGATGATGACGGCCGACCCGACGCAGTAACGGCAGATCGCGTGAATGACGAACAGCTCGAGGTAGGTCAGGTAGACGGTGAATCCCGCCGCCAGAATGGAGAGCCACCCCATCATCTTGATCGGCCACGACACTCCGGCGAATCTCGGCTGCAAGGCCAGCAGGGAGAGCCCGAGCAGCCCCGCGTAGCCCAGCACGCCGATGAACGCGACGCTCGACGCCGAGAAACCGGCTCTGGGGTGAGAGCTGAACGGTTTCACACCCTCCCGTCCCGCAGGCCAGCGATCCGATCATGACCGACCTTGAACAGGTGCAGGTACAACGCGACGAAGAGCCCCGCCAGTGAGAGCAGGGCCAGCGCCATCCGGCGAAGGTTCACGGAGTCCGCGGGGCGGACGGGGCCGGAGCGGCGAGCTGCGCCTGCACCAGCGACCGGATCGAATCGGAAGGGAGGCTCGAGGGATAGAGCCGCCCACCGATCACGAAGCTCGGCGTAGCGGGTACCCCGAGCTGTTGCCCCTCTTTGAGGCTCGCCTCGATACGGCCGGCGTACTTCGCGCTCGACATGCACGCGTCATAACGGCTCCCGTCGAGCCCTGCTTCAGCCGCATAGTCGTGGAATTTCCCGGAAACATCGCTGTTGGTGAAGGCCCACTCGGGATGGTGGGCGTAGATGGTCCGGTGCATGTCCCAGTACTTGCCCTGTTCGTCGCCACAGGCCGCCGCGTGCGCCGCGAGCCGGGCATTGCGGTGGATATTGTCGAGCGGAAAGTCCCGATATCGCCACCGCGCCAGGCCGGTCTCGATGAGCTGCCGCCGGATCGTGGGGAACTGGACCCGCTCGAAATCGGCGCAGACCGGACACTGGTAGTCGGCATACTCGGTGACTTCGACCCGGGCGCTGTCCGATCCGAGGTAATAGCCCCGGAATCCCGATGTATCGGAGACCTGGACCTGAACGTCCACCGGAATGCTGACGCTCTTGGGTTTCATGACCATCCAGACGAGCGTGCCCGCGCCGATCAGCGCGATGGCCGCCAGCAGGAGGTAGAACTGGTTTACGCCGGACCGGGGTTGGGGTTTCGCCATGGCTCGTCGTCCTCTGGCTCGCTCAGGAAGTCTCGCTGTTGTTTCGCTTCTTCAACCAGCCGCCGGTGTTCCGCGATCTCCGGCGTGTCGTAGGTCGAGCGCACTTCGTAATGAAACAGCTCCGAACGCAGATCCCCCAGGCGGCGAAGCAGCTCCGGCACGTGGTGCAGCAGCCGGTCGGAACGCTCCAGCTCGAGGATGCGATCGGCGAAGGATCTCAGCATGCGCCGGAGCGCTTCGACCCTTGCCTCGCCGTATATCTCGTCGTGATCCTGCGACATCGTCACCTCGACCGCCAAATCTAATTGCGCTGACCCTCCACTGGCGATTATATTCATATCGACCAATGGCTTAGCCCATTTTCAGCAGGAACCCCCCTCCAAGGAAGGTGCATGACGAGCCGAAAGAAGGCCGGTCGTTCCGCAGGACCCTCGACGGTGGACCAGGCCCGCGACGAGCTTTTCAGTCAGATTCTCCGTTGCGGGGTCACCGAGGCCGACCCCGAACATCAGAAGGAATGGATCGACGACACCATGCAGTACCTCTCCGAACGGTATCCCGATCTCACCGAGGAAGAGCTCGGTCAGGTCCGGGTCCTGGGAGAACGGTTCTGCCGGCCCGTAGTCAGGGCCAATCCCGAAGTCGCGGGATCTTCCGCCAGCTGATTCGTTGAAAGTGCAGGTCGCCATCCGGGTTTCCCCCGGGTGGCGCAGTGTCTTCAGCGGGAAACCCATCCCCTCGGAAATCGCCGCCAGTGGTAGGCCGCTCGGAGCCGAACCCCGCCTCCGAGGCCGGCCTCGAATGCCCAGCCGCGGTGATCCCCGGGACTCTGCTCCAGCCCCACGAAAAGCAACAGGTATCCGCCGCGTTGCGCGCCGACTTCGCCCACCAGTCCTCCGCCGAAGTAGAACCCCGGCCTCCCCCGCGCCCTGGGCGCGAGCTGGTATTCGATCGCTCCCTCGATCCGCCCGGTCAGCGAATCCCCCAGAGTTCCGGCGCCCAGGGACAGCGAAGCCCGGGTTCCTCCCAGGGTCCGGACCGCGATGCGCGGCCCCGCCACCAGACCGACGCGCAAGCTGTCGGCAATGAGGACAGTGCCGTGCACCCCCCATTCGAGAATCCACCCCTCGGTTTGCGGCGCCTGGGTCGTAGCCTGGGCAGCCAGGGGTCCGGCGACAACAAGGCCGACAAGAAGCGCTCCCCACGGCAGCGCGACCCGAATCACCCGAGGTCGAGCTCGTAGGTGATCGCGATGTCGGTGTTGAGCGACTGGATGACCGAGCAGTACTTCTGGTGGGACAGATCGACCGCCCGGCGCGCCTTGGATTCGTCGAGCCCACTACCGCGGAGCTGATACACGAAGTGCATGGTGAGATACCGCCGGGGGTGATCGGGAGCCCGCCGTCCGCTGACCCGGATCACCAGCTGTTCGAGCTGCACCTGCATCTTCTGAAGGATTCCGACGACGTCGGATCCTGCACAGCTCGCGGCGGCCACCAGCAGCGTGACCATCGGTCCGGGACCCTCTTCTCCGCGCTCCGCGTCGAGGCGGATCTCCGGCCCGCCCGGCGCACCTCCCCGGAACCGTAACCCGCCTTCCCATTCCACCACCGCGTTACGGATGTGTTCGTCAGCCATCGAGCCCTCCTTTCCCTATCGACCCACCGGTTGTGCGCGCGCCGCGGCCCGCGAATAGTCCCAGATCGCATACAGCGCGATCGCGGCGGTCGCCCAGGCCAGCGGTCGCAACAAGGCGGAATCGAGCAGGAATGCCACCAGAAGGAGCAGCTGCCCGACGGTGACCGCCTTCCCCCCCAGCCGCGCCGGGATCAGCGACGGCTTGCGAAGCACAATGGTCGCGACGAAAGCAATCGCGGCGGCGATATCCCGCGCCAGCACGCCCAGCACCTCGAGCACCGACAGGGCGCCCGACTCGAGGACCACGGCGAAGGCCGCGAGCATGAAGACCTTGTCCGCCACCGGATCGAGCAGCACGCCAAGCCGCGAGCTTCCCCAGCGCCGCGCCACGAACCCGTCCGCGAAATCGCTCGCCGCCGCTGCGGTGAGGATCCCGATACGCCATCGCACGTCGGAAATGAGCACGAATGCCACGGCAAGCGGGATCCGGAGCGCGGTGAACGCGTCAGCGGGGGACCACCAGAGCCGGTGACCCGGCTTGGCGACAGCGTGATCAGCCTGTTCCATGGGATCGATCCGCGAGATCCTGATGGTCGTTGCGTAACATAGCGGGCTCCGCGACTCCCCGGATGATTCCCAGCACCGAGCGCTCCTCGTCGAATGCGGTCTGCGCCACCTGCTGCACCGATGCTGCCGTCACCGCCTGGATCCCGGCAGTCGGGTCGCGAAGCTCCTCGAGTCCCGCCTCTCCCCGAGCGAGCCAGGCTTCGGCAATTTCGCCGGCCACCGCTCCGACCGTCTGCCGGCCGATCAGGATCTGGCCGGTCAGGAAGCGAATCGCGCGATCGAGCTCCTCGCCTGGCACCGGCTCGTCAGCGAAGCGCCGCAGCTCCTTCCCCATGGCGGCCAGCGCCTCTTCCTCGCGCTCCGGGGAGGTCGCGAGATAAGCGAGGATCGCTCCCGCCCCTCCCCGCTGCCAGACCGAGGCGCGTACCACGTAGGCCAGGGAGAGCCGGTCGCGCAGCGCGACGAATAACCGTCCACCCAGGCCCCCCGCGATTGCGGCCCACACTTCGGCGGCGAAACGCTCGGGAGCGTTGCGGGTCGGTCCGGGAAACATCATCGCCAGTGCGGTCTGACGCTTGGCCCGCTCCTCCGCCAGGATCCGGTCCGATCGCGTCGCTGGATCACCCGCGATTGGGCTCCAGTCTTCCTGCCGGGGCGGGAAACTCCCCAGCAGCTCGGAGAGTCTCTCACCCAGCCGGTCGGCATCGAAGTCACCGACCGCGATCAGGACCGGCTGTCGGCGCGGAGCCGTCAACGCTTCACGATGCCACTCCGCCACCTTCGCGGCGTCGAGCGCCCCAACCGACTCGGGGACTCCCTGGACCGGGAGGCCATAGCCTTCGGGACCGAACCGGGCCCGGAACGCCAGCTCCACCGGATAGCGGCTCATGTCGTCGGCGTCCTGGATCACGCTCTCGAGCAGCGTCTTCTGTTCCTGGCCGATTTCCTCGGGGGAGAACCGGGGAGTCCGGAACACCAGATCGAGCAGGCGGACCGCCGCCTCGGCGTGGATGCTGAGCACCGAGGTCGCGAAGCCGAACCATTCGCTCGCAACGACCGGGCCTAACACGCCCCCCAGGCGCTCGAATGCGAGCGCAAGTTCCCCGGCGTCCAGATCGCCCGCGCCCCGCACCGCGGCGCGAACCGCCAGCGCGGCGAGGCCGGCTTCGTGCCGGGTTTCGGCACGGTGGCGTCGCTGGTACAGCCCCAGCGACACCAGCGGAACCCCGGGGCGGTGCTTGAGCAGTAGCGTGACGCCCGGAAGGGCAATCCGGAGAAGCTCGTCGGGTGGCCCGGTCGGGGCGGCGCGGGAGACCGGGACGGAAGCCACCGGCGCGAATGCGTCTTTCAGAAGCCCGGCGTCGAGATCCTCACCCTTTCCCTCGGGGAGATACACCACCCCGGCAATCCGGTTCGGATCGAGCCACTCCCGCGCGACGAGCTGAATCTCCTCCGCCGAGATGACGAGCAGCCGGGAGTACTCCCGGTCCAATAACCGGTAGTCTCCATCCATCTCGGCCGAGGCAAGCGCCGATGCCCGGCCCTCCGCCGACTCTAGGCGTCGCGCCCACCCCGCCCGCAGGAGGGTGCGGATCCGCTCGAGATCGTTGGAGTCCGGGCCAGAGTCCCGGAGCCGTTGCACCTGCTTGCCGACAGCACCAAGCGCTTCGGGAAGCTTCCCCGGGTCCAGCTCGCCGCCGATCGAGAACACCCCGACCTCGCGCGGCGTGAAATGAGAAGCCCCGACGCTGGTCATCGCGCCGGGAACCCGGACTCCGCGGTACAACCAGCTGGACCTTCCGCTGCTCAGCACCATCGCCGCGAGGTCGAGCGCCAACGCATCCGGATGGAGCCGACCCACAGTGCGCCATCCCAACGCGAGGTCGGCGGCGGTGACATCGCCTCGAATGGTGCGGCTCCGCACCGCCGACCACTCCGGCTCTACCGGAGACCGGTCCCGCTGTGACGGCATCGGGGGCCAGTCGGCGAAGTATTCCCGCGCCATCGCGCACGCCTCGTCGGGAAAGAGCTCCCCGGTCAGCGCCACGACGGTTTCGCCCGGCACGTAATAGGACTGCCAGAATTCGGCGACATCGGCGCGGGTGACGCCCCGGAGCTGTTCTTCGGTGCCGATCCTCCAGCGCCGGATCCGGTGGTGATCGAACAGGAGCTGATGTAACGCTTCTCCGGCGACCGACGCGGCAGAATCCAGCTTGCGCTTGGCCTCTTCGATGATGACGATCAGCTCGCGGCGCAGCTCGTCTTCGTCGATCAGGCTCCGGCGCAGCGCGTCACTCTGAAGGTCGAGGCCGATGCGGAGCGCCGCGGGAGGAAGAATCGTGATGTAGGAGGTGTGGTCGTATCCGGTGCCCGCGTTGAGCGAGCCGCCAGCGGACCGGGTCTCACGAGGAATGTCGCTCACGCCGCGGGTCGGCGTTCCCTTGAAGAGCATGTGCTCCAGGATGTGGCTCACGCCGGCAAGCCGATCCGGCTCGTCGAAGAAGCCGGCCCGTACCGCGCTCACCACCGCGACCGCCGGGGCCCCGGGAATGCGCTGAGCCAGCAGGGTAAGCCCGTTCGGCAGCACTTCCCGCCGAACGTCTTCGGTCCATCCCGCCATCAGGCCCGACCGCCGCTCCCGAGAGGACGGTACCGAAGCACCAGCATGGTCACGGAGAGAATTCCAATCCCATAGAGAGCGGCGTGGAGCATCTCGGGCCCGGTGGGGTACGCCGGCGTGGAGGTCATCGCGAAGGAACCGAGATGGAAGGGGGGAAGCCCGCGCGAGAGGAGACGGGAAAACGCACCCAACGGCATGCCCGCGCTATCCAGTCCATGGAGGATGGTCTGCACCAGGGAGACAAGGAAGGCGATGGCCCAGTCAGCCCGCACCACCGTCGACAATCCGAAAGTGAGACCGCCCAGCAACAGAAACTTGATCAGCACGCGCACCAGCAGAGGTCCGGAGTAGGAAAAACTGCCCGTCACCAGCAGAAAGCCAAGCCCCGCGAACGGCACCAGCAGCAGCGTGGCGAGCCCGGCGAAGATCCAGCGCTGAAGGTAGTAGAGGGCCGGATCGATCGGGTAGCTGAACAGAGTCCGGTAGAAGCCGCTGGAACGATCCCAGGCCACCAGGCCAGAGGTGCCGATCAGGATCACCACCCAGTCGAACTGGCCCACGAAACGGACCATGAGCTGGTCGGTGCTGCCTCCCCGCATCGCGACCGGCATCCGGGTGGCGATGAAGGTCGCGAGCGCGGCGCACGCCAGCGCGGCAAGTCCGGGACGAATCGCGGCGTCCCGGAGCAACCACCCCGTATAGCGGACCGGCAATTTCACGACTCACCCCCGACCGCGGCGCGGAATTCTCGTTCCAGTCCAGTCTCCTCGGAAACAAACGCCGAAACCCGCCCTCCCTGTGCAAGGAGCGCGGCGAGGCCGGTATTGAGCGCCTGGAGATCGCCGCGAACCCGAAATTCGAGCGGGCGTCCCGCGACCGTCGGTGAATCCGGGAAAGATCTGATCCAATCCCGGGAACGGCGCCGCCAAAGCAAGCCGGAAGGTCGCGGCGGTCGTGCTCTCAACCCCGCCTCCACCCGATCGCACCAGACGCTGAAGCTGCCCCTGGTGGATGATGGCGACCCGGTCGGCCACCCGCTCCAGCTCGTCCAGATTGTGCGACGCGATCAGAATGGTGCGATCGGGCTCGCCGCGTATCCCGGACGATGTCGCGGAATCGCTGGGTCCAGACCGGGTCGAGTCCGTGGGTCGGCTCATCGAGGATCACCAGAGAGCGCGGCGCCATGAGCGCCTGGGCCAGTCCCAGCCGTTGCAGGGTTCCCTTGGAGAGCTGTTTCACCTGCTTCCGGCGGTGTTCCTCCAGACCGGTCAGGTCAACGACCTCCTCGATCCGGGACCCGGTCTCGCTGCCTAACCCGGCAAGCGCCGCGAACCGCCGCAGTGCTTCGATCACCCCCCAGCGGGGCGGCAGCGCGAAGATCTCCGGCAGGTATCCCACTCCGTGGCGCTCCACGTAGCGACGGGGGGCCTGCCCCTCCACCGTCACGCTGCCGCTGGTTGGGTAGAGAAAACCGAGAATCAGGGAGAGGAGCGTGGATTTGCCCGCTCCATTGGGCCCGGCGATGCCGACCACCTCGCCGGGATTCAGGTCCAACGAAAACTCCCTGAGCGCCGCCACGCGGCGGCCGGTCAGGGAGCGAAAAGTTTTGGAGACTTCCTGGAGCGCAATCACGTCAGGATCCGCAGAACCCCCGCCTCGGCGCTTCCCCGGATGAACGCCTCCGCATCGTGGAGCGGAATGATCACTCCGGTTTCCTCGCGGCCTCGGCGCGCCAGGCCCGCCATGAACTCGGAGAGTGAGACCGAGGAAGAGTTGGGCTCCGCCACCTTGAGCTGGAGCAGGATCTCGTCCCAGGTTCCTCGCAGCACGTTCCCATTGAGCATCGAGACCTGGTGTCCGTCGCCTCGACGCCGCATGCCCGGCACCTCCGCCACCAGCGCGCCGAACAGCTCGAGCTGATGGCGGTCGCGGATCGTGCCGTCGGGCTGCTGGGCTTCGATCTCGGCGAGCAGGTCCTCGGTGGGATCCGGATCCGGGGCCAGCTCGCCGAGGCGATTGAGCCACGGCACCAGCTCGGGATCGTCGTCGGCCAGGCGGTACAGGGTTCGCTTGAGCTCAACGGTGCGCCAGAGTCCCAGCTCGTCGAAGTGGTCATCCGGCCTGGTCTTTTCGAAATGGCTCAGCGCGGCACCGCTTTCGCCGCGATCGTAGAGCATGTTGGCGAGGTACACCCGCGCTTCGGCGTAGTTGGGTTCCACCGCGAGGGCCCGCCGCAGCCAGTAGAAGGCGGCGCCATCCCGACCCAGCCGGTGGGTGACGTAGCCAAGACAGGCCAGGGCATCGACGCACTCGGGCTGGGTTGCCTGGGCCAGCTCGAGGAACCGGTGCGCGGGAGGCAGCACGGCATGCCGGAACAGGGCCCGGCCCGCCTGAAGCATGAGCTCGTGGTCTTCCTGGAAGCCCAGCTGGAGCAGTCGCTCGAAGCGCTCGAGCGCGCCGCGACGATCGCCCAGCGGAAGCAGCACTTCTCCCATCCCGGCGAGGGCGTCTTCCTGATCGGGATCGAGGGCCAGCGCCTGCTCGAATGCCCGGCGCGACCAGGCGAACTCTTCCCGCGCAAGATGGGCGTACCCGGTGCCGGTCCAGAGCTCGACCGCGTTAGGGTAGAGCGCAAGGCCATCCCGCAGCGTGTCGAGCGCTTCGTCGTAGCGGCCTTGGTTGTAGAGTTGGTGGGCTTGTTCGTCGAATTCGTCGGAGCTCCGAAACGCTTCCGACATCCGGTGATTCTCCGGTGGGCGTTAGGCAAACATATGAAGCGGCATAGTTTGACGCAAGAGGGTTAAGACGGTGCCAAGCCGCCTATTCTGCCTCGAGAAACGGATACCGGTAGTCGTGCGGCGGCGCCAACGTCTCCTTGATCGACCGCGGCGACACCCAGCGCATCAGGTTCAGGATCGATCCCGCCTTGTCATTCGTCCCGCTGGCCCGCGCGCCACCGAACGGCTGCTGCCCCACCACCGCCCCGGTCGGTTTGTCGTTGACGTAGAAGTTGCCCGCCGCCTGGCGGAGCGCGGTGCTCGCCTCGATCACCGCGGCGCGATCCTGTGCGAACACCGATCCAGTCAACGCATACGGGCTCGTAGTGTTCACCACGCCGAGGATCCGGCGCCAGTCACGATCGGGATAGACGTAGACGGTGAGCACCGGTCCGAACAGCTCCTCGCACATGAGGCGATGCCCGGGGTCCTTCACCTGAATCAGGGTGGGCTCGACGAACCAGCCCTTCTTGTCGTCCGCACCACCGCCCGCCAGAATCGTGGTGCCCCGCTCTTTCTTCGCGCGGTCCAGGTAGCCTTTCAGCTTCGCGAACGACTTCGCATCGATCACCGCGCCCATGAAGTTCCGGAAATCGGCGACGTCTCCCATCTTGAGCTCACCGATCATGTCCACCGCCCGGCGCTTCACCTCGGGCCAGAGACTCTGCGGCACATAAACGCGGGAAGCCGCGCTGCACTTCTGCCCCTGGTATTCGTAGGCGCCCCGAACCATCGCGACCGCCAGCGCGATCGGGTCGGCGCTCGGATGCGCCAGGATGAAATCCTTCCCGCCGGTCTCTCCCACGATCCGCGGGTAGCCCGCGTACTCGGGAAGCCGCTCGGCGACCTGCTGCCAGAGCGACTGGAAGACTGCGGTCGATCCGGTGAAATGGATCCCGGCCAGATGCCGGTCGCCCAGCAGCCGCGCGGAGATCTGCTGGGAGTCACCCGGTACGAAGTTGATCACGCCGGGCGGCATCCCGGCCTCTTCGAGCAGCCGCATCACGAAGTAATTGCTCAGAGAGGCAGTCGCAGCCGGCTTCCAGACCACCGTATTCCCCATCAGCGCGGGGGCAGTCGGAAGGTTCGCGCCGATCGCAGTGAAGTTGAACGGCGAGATGGCGTAGACGAACCCCTCGAGCGGACGGTAATCCATCCGGTTCCACACCCCGGGCGAAGACATCGGCTGCTCCGCCATCATCCGCTCGGCGTAGTGGACGTTGAATCGCCAGAAATCGATGATCTCGCAGGCGCTGTCGATCTCGGCCTGGAAGATCGTCTTGCTCTGGCCCAGCATGGTTGCGGCGTTGAGTACCTGCCGCCACGGACCGGCCAGCAGCTCGGACGCCTTGAGGAGCACCGCGGCACGATCCTCGAACTTCCAGCTCGACCATTCGCGCTGAGCCCTGCGGGCCGCAGTCACCGCCGCATTGAGAGCACGCGCGTCGGCCTGGTGGGTCTGCGCAATCTGATGACGGTGCTTGTGGGGCTCGACCACCTTCACGGTCCGGCCGGTGCGGATTTCCTTGCCATCCACGATCACCGGGATGTCGGTGACCATGCCGCCCAGTCGCTTGAGCTCGGCTTTGATCGCGGCTCGCTCCGGGGTGCCCGGGGCATAGGAGAGAACCGGCTCGTTTCGGGGAACGGGAATATTCGCAACGCCACTCATCGAGGACTCCGTCGGTCGAGTTCGCAGGAGGGGAAATTTAAGGGATTCCGACCAACCCCGCGCGGTCCAGTATCCGTCGTCCGGAATCGGATCGCACGAACGCAACGAACGCGCGGGCCAGCTCAGGATGGGGCGCTCCCACGGGAATGGTGAGGGCGTACACGATCGGCTCACCCCGGAACTCGACCGAGTCGCCGGCCAGTCGGGACCCGGGCAGTCGCACCATCGCCGTGCCATACCGGTCGGCCCGCGCCGGGTCGCTGAGATCCACTTCCGGCGGAAGAGCCAGCCACTTGAGGCCGGTGCTCGCCGCCAGCGAACGGTAAGACCAGGCGTAGTCCAATTCACCGGCCTGGAGCAGCCCCACCAGCTGGGCCTCGCTGGATCGGATGTTCCGGGGGTCGAGCGCGTGATCCAGTCGTCCGGCAAGGCCCGGCTCGTGATAGTAGGACTCGGCGAGCTGAAATACCATCAGCGCGCGATAGCCGTTCGGATCGAGAGCCGGATCGGAGTGCCCCCAGCGCACCGCCGGCCGGAGCAGAATCTTCCACCAGTTTTCGGCCGTGATCTCGGCACCGTACAGGGAGCGTTCGGTGTAAGCCAGGACCATCGCATTGGACGCAAAGGGAAGGTACCCCGAGGCATAGCGCGGGATCAGCAACTTGGTGATCACGTTGTAGTCCGCCACCGCAAGGACGTCGGGGATCTTTCCCAGCTCGGTGAGCTTCCGCGCCGCCTCGAGGCTCCCCGAGCTTTCCTGCTGCGGCTTGAGGCCCGGGTGCTGCTCACGGAACGCGCTCAGCAGCTCGCGAAACCCCAAGGCCAGGCTTCCGGCGTTGAAAACGACGAGGGGGCCGTCCATCCCGTGGCCGGCGTCCTCTTTGGCGGCGCGACCACACCCGGCCGCGGCGATCCCAAGCCAGCAGGCAAATCTCCGGAGGAGCATCGCATCAAGATATTCCAGACCCTATATTCCGCCCCATGCGCATATCCTGGCTCGCCCTCGTCCCGGCATTTGCGTTGGTGACCGCCTGCCGGACCTATGACAACTACGACCCGGTCGTCGACCAGAGCGGACTGGTGCCGGCCACCCAATTCGCCCGCTACGGACGCGAACAGGCTTCCGTGGTAGCGATCGGCCGGTCGCTTTCGGCGTGGTACATGGGCGATGCGCCCGACCAGCTGGCCCAGCAGACCGCCCAGGCAACCTGTTTCGCGCTGCGGTTGCCCGAGGTCGCCAAGGTCGAGCCCGACCCCCAGGGTCACCGTCTCGCCGTCTCGTTCCGTAGCGGCTGGCGCGCCGGCGTCGTTCCCATTCCGGACGGGGTGGACCCGTCCCAGACGCCGGGGATCGGGACCTTGTTGCCGCCTCCGGCCGATTGCCGTTGATCGCGTGTTATCAGGTCCTGACGACAATCGATAGCGAAGCCTCGGCCAGCCGGATCGCCGAGACCCTGGTCGAAGAGGGTTTGGCGGCGTGCGTGCAGATCGTCGGTCCCGTCGCCAGCACCTACCGATGGCAGGGCAACGTCGAACGAGCCGTCGAGTGGCAGTGCATCGCCAAGACCAGCGAGCAAGCCCTCGATGCCACCATGAGCCGGATCCGGGGCCTGCATTCGTACCGGCAGCCGGAAATCATCGCGACCCGGATCGACGCCGGCGACTCCGGGTACCTGGACTGGGTGCGCCAGAACTCCACTCCAACCTCCGAGGTTGATCGATGAGCGAGTCGACACCTGCAGCCGCCAAACCCGCTGGCAAGGCGGAAGACTTCATCGACGTGTACATCGCCCCCGCCGAGCTGTTCGAACGGCGCAGCGACGGAAAATTCGGACTGGCTCTGCTCGTGTTGATCGTTGTCTGGGCGGTGCTCTTTTTCCTGACCCGGAGCGCCATGGCCCCGATCTTCGATGCCGAGTTTACCAGGGGAATGGCCTCGAATCCCAACCTCACTCCCGAGCAGATCGCGACCGCCAAGAAGATGGGCGGCATGTTCGCCTCGGTTGGGGTCATCGTCGGGATCCCGATCGGGGCGTTCCTTCTTGGCCTGCTGGTGTGGGTCGCCGGCCGGATCGCCGGCGCGCCGATTCGCTACGTCCAGGGAGTCACCATTGCGACCTTCGCCTTCTTTCCCCGGCTCATCGAGATCATCACCAACGCAGTGCAGGCGCTGCTGCTGGATGAGACCAAGCTGACCTCGCGCTTCGCGGTGAATCTCGGTCTCGCCCGCCTGTTCGATCCGGCACAGACCGGGGCGGTGCTCATGGCCTTCCTGGGGCGGATCGACATCTTCACCCTGTGGGTCACCGTTCTGATCGTGATCGGCATCAAACAGATGGGCAAGGTGACCACGGCTCAGGCTGCCCTAGCCGGAGTGATCGTCTGGCTGGGCGGGGCGCTTCCGGTCGTGATCCCTGCCTTGATGCAGAAACGATGAAACGGAGCACCATCGCCGCCATTTTGGCGCTCGCGGCGTTCACCGCCTTCTTGCTATGGACAACCTTGTCGGCCCAGAAGGTGGAGTGTTCGGTGTGTGTCACATTCGGGGGCGGTCGGAATTGCGCCACCGCTACCGCCAACGGAGAATCCGACGCGGCGCAGGCGGCGCAAACCACTGCCTGTGGGACGCTTGCGCGGGGGATGACGGAGTCGATCGCCTGTGGAAAAGCGAAACCTGAGTCCCACGTCTGTCGTACCAGATAGCAGGCATACTGTATGCATCTCGTTTGGTTCAGTACGACAGTACCATCGCAGGAACGGAGCATATGGTCCAGGACGATCGCCAGCTCAAGATTCGGGACATGGAGGAGGGGGAGGAATTCTCCGCCTGGCTCCGGGAGCTTTCCGAGGACGTTGAATCGGAAGGCCCGGCGTCCGAGCTTGCTGAGGAGCGGCATCTCGTCCTGACCGACGAGATCGGAGACTGGATCGGGGGTCTCCGGTGGGCCCTCCGGGGTGGTGTGGCGGAAGTGCTGGAAGTCGCAGTGATCTCTCGCGAACGGCATCGAGGCCATGCCCACCGGCTGCTCGCCGCTTTCGAAGAGCGAGCCCAGGAACAGGGTGCCCAGCTCCTGGAATTATGGACTGATCACGAGAAGGAAGAGGGACTGCTCCAGGCCTTCGGATGGAACCGGGCGTTGCGCCGCGAGGGATACATTGGGGGGCGGACCTGGTACCTACTGGAAAAGCGCCTCGCCTAGCCGGTCGCCACCCGGGTGATCATTTTTTCATAGTGCACCCGCAACACCAGAGAGATCCTTCCAACGGTTTTGGTCGAGTGTTCGACCCAGGTATCTTGTCGGTTTGTTGCCCGTAAGTAATTGTCAGTAAATGACTTAATAGATTGTGAAGCATTGGCTTCCCGCTGCCAGGCTTGCGCGCACGTTGATTGCAAGTAGCTTTTCCGAACCCCTGTTGGGAGGAGAGCCCATGAAGAAGAAATTCTCGGCCCCCAAGCTGGTTTCGGAATCGAGTCTGGCCGAACTCACGCAGATGTTCCTGCAGGTTTCTGGCGGCGATACCGTAGATCTTAGGGTAGAGTTGCAATCGAGATTTCCCGCCGACGACTCCGTCGGCGGGTTTCTTATTTTCGGGACGGAGTTCTCGATGACGGGCGCAATTCAAACCAACGATCCGGAGCTCGAGGCAGCCCTCCGGCGGTGGCTTGAGGAATCGCGCATGCCCCTTCCGGCCCACTTGGCCCTGACCATCGACGTGGCGGAGTCGCTTCCCTGCCTGGAAGACCACCGGGTCATCTACCGCCAGGGCTTCGTGGAAATCCAGGCCGGCGCGCCCCAGGGATGGGTCCAGGTCCGCTGGCCCGGCCACGCGGTCGCCCGGATTGATTCGATCGGTCCGGCGGCAGAGGTTGTCCTAACCCGGGAATCGACCCAAAGGCCCGACCTGCTCTTCCGCGGGTTCCTGCTGGTGGTCCTGATTTTTCTCTGGAAAAGGGAATCCCGGTTTCACGTGCACGGCGGCACCGCCAGGGACCCGCAAGGTCGGGGATGGATGTTGATCGGTAACACCCACGCCGGCAAGTCCACGACCATAGCGCTCCTGGCTCGGCGGGGCTGGGAGATCGGAACTGACGATGCCGTCTTCCTCGAGGATCGAGCGGGACGGGTGGCCGCACTCGGATTTCGCGACCGGATTGCCCTCCGAAGCGGCGGCCTCGACCTCCTCGGATGCCGCGGCGGTCAGCCGGTCGCGCGACGCGACAAGACCTCCTTCACGGTCGAAGAGTTGGGTGGCACCTGGGTCCAGGTCGTCGAACCGGATGTCCTTCTTTTTGCGGAAAGGACCGGAGAGAGGACCATTCTGACTCCAGCCCAGCCCCGGGAAATCCTTCGGCACCTGATCCAGAACTCACCATGGGCCATGTTCGAGGCCACCGCCGCCACCGAGCATCTCGATGTGCTCTCCCGCCTGGGCCGGCAGGCTCGCTGCTACAGAGCGACTCTCGGACCCGATATCTTCGAGCATCCCCACGCCTTGATGGGAATGCTTCCTTGAGCGAAATCCGATATCGCCGGCACGACGACCTTCGAATCGCCGAACTCCAGGGCGAAGGAGTGGTATTGCATCTCGGAGAGCGGCGCTACTTCAGCGTGAACGACACTGGACTCACCATCCTCGAGGCGGTCAAGGAGCCTCGTACCTTCGACGAGCTGGTCGCACGCCTGATGGACGTCTATGAGGTCAGCACCGCGGAAGCGACCAGCACGACCCGGGCATTTCTCGACCAATGTTTGTCCTCCAAGGTCATTCTCGAGGAAACGGGGTGAGTGCCCTTCCCGTGCGCTGGCGGATCCGTGCCTCGATCGCCTGCGCGGTGCTTCCCCCGCTCCTCAATGTGGTTTCCCTTCCTGCCCTGACGCGATGGCTCACCCGCTCGGCGGGACCCCGATCACCGGTGCCGGGCGTCGACGAGCATCGTCTGGGCGACTGGGTCGACCGGGTCCTGACCAGAATGCCGAAGCCCTGGAACCGGACCTGCCTGAAACGGGCCCTGGTACTCTACTATCTGCTCCATAGAGCCGGTCGCGCGGCAGAGCTTCGCATCGGAGTGCGACGGTCGCAGGAACACGCCCTCGAGGCCCATGCCTGGCTGGAACGCAACGGGATTCCCATTCTGGAAGGCGGCGGCGACCATGTCGGCACCTATCAGGTTCTGAGCCGGTTTTCCTGAGCCCGGGCGGCGGCCCGAGCCCTGCATTATCTTTTTCAGGTCCGGGACAACGTTCGTGGTGATTTGCGCTGCTTGCGGCCACGTTAAACAAACGCTAAATCGCCGCCCGGGGCCGTCTGAGCCTCGGGTTTCTTGTCGTCAGGAGTGGATGCCTTGCATCGCCATACTGCGCCGGATCCTCGCAGCCACCGTCTCGCGAAACTGGACGCGCTTCTCGCCGGGCGGATTCTGGTGCTGGACGGCGCGATGGGGACCATGATCCAGGCCCACCGGCTGGGAGAAGCAGACTACCGGGGCGCCCGGTTTGCCGACTGGCCGCTCGACCTCAAGGGCAACAACGATCTGCTGTGCCTAACCCGGCCCGACGTGGTGTCGGAAATCCACGACCAGTACCTCGCCGCCGGGGCCGACCTGATCGAGACCAATTCATTCAATGCGACCGCGATCTCCCAGTCCGACTATCGGATGGAAGGCCTGGTGGTCGAGCTGAACCGCACCGCGGCGCGGCTGGCCCGCGAGGCTGCCGATCGCGCCGAGCGGGCCGACCCCGCGCGTCCGCGCTACGTGGCGGGGGTGCTCGGCCCGACCAGCCGCACCGCGTCACTCTCTCCCGACGTCAACGACGCCGCCGCGCGAAACGTGACGTTCGACCAGCTCGCCGCCACCTACGCGGACGCTGCCACCGCCCTGATCGACGGGCGGCGCCGACCTCCTGCATGGTCGAGACCATCTTCGACACCTTGAACGCCAAGGCGGCGCTCTTCGCCATCGAAACGGTGTTCGACCGGCTCGGCTTCCGGCTCCCGGTCATGATCTCGGGCACCATCACCGACCAGAGTGGGCGCACCCTGTCCGGGCAGACCCCGGAGGCCTTCTGGCATTCGGTCATGCACGCCGCGCCCGCTTTCGGTCGGCTTCAACTGCGCGCTGGGCGCCCGCGCGCTCTTCCCGTATCTCCAGGAGCTTTCCCGGGCCGCTCCGGTCTGGCTCAGCGTTCACCCGAATGCCGGGCTGCCGAATGCCTTCGGGGACTACGATGAAACCCCGGAGACGATGGCAACGGTGATCGGAGAATTCGCCGCCCAGGGCCTCCTCAACATCGTCGGGGGGTGCTGTGGGACCACGCCGGCGCACATCGAGGCGATTGCCTCCGCCGTGAAGGGAGTGGCGCCGCGCGCAAGGCCGGCTCTCCCGTCCCGGCTGCGGCTCTCCGGCCTGGAACCGCTCACCGTGGGACCCGACACCCTGTTCGTGAACATCGGCGAGCGGACCAACGTCACCGGCTCCCGCCGGTTCGCGAAGCTGATTGCCGATGGCCGGTACGAAGACGGGCTGGAGGTGGCGCGGCAGCAGGTGGAGAGCGGCGCCCAGATGCTGGACGTCAACATGGACGAAGGCATGCTCGACTCCGAGCATGCGATGACGACGTTTCTCCGCCTCATCGCCTCGGAGCCCGCGATCGGAAGGGTTCCGATCGTGATCGATTCCTCCAAGTGGTCGGTCATCGAAGCCGGGCTCAAGTGCGTGCAGGGCCGCTCGGTGGTCAACTCGATTTCCCTCAAGGAGGGAGAGGAGGAATTCCTCCGCCAGGCCCGGCTGGTGCGCCGCTATGGCGCCGCCGTGATCGTGATGGCCTTCGACGAGCAGGGCCAGGCCGACAGCGTAGAGCGCCGGGTCGAGATCCTGCGGCGTGCCTGTGGACTCCTCACCGAACGGGCCGGCTTTCCCGCCGAGGATATCGTGGTCGATCCCAACATTTTCGCGGTGGGCACCGGGATCGAGGTCCACGACAATTACGGAGTCGATTACATCGACGCCACCCGTCGCATCAAAGCGGAGCTTCCCGGAGTCCACGTCAGCGGCGGGGTCAGCAATCTCTCGTTTTCCTTCCGCGGCAACGAGCCGATCCGCGAAGCCATCCACGCCGCCTTCCTCTATCACGCCGTCAAAGCCGGCCTGGACATGGGGATCGTGAATGCCGGCGCGATGCCGATCTACGATGACATCCCGCCCGACCTGCTCGAGCGAGTCGAAGATCTGGTCCTGAACCGGCGATCCGACGCGACCGAGCGGCTGCTGGCGGTCGCCGATTCGGTCAAAGGTCAGACCGCCTCCCGCGTCCCCGATCTGGGATGGCGGGAAGCGCCGGTGGAGCAGCGGCTGGCCCACGCCCTGGTCGAGGGCATCGACGCCTTCATCGTGGAGGACACCGAGGAGGCGCGGGTTACGCTGGGACGGCCGCTCGCGGTCATCGAAGGACCGCTGATGGACGGCATGAACGTCGTCGGCGATCTGTTCGGGAGCGGCAAGATGTTCCTGCCCCAGGTGGTCAAGAGCGCCCGGGTGATGAAGAAAGCGGTCGCCTACCTGGTGCCGTTCCTCGAAGAGGAAAAGGCCGCGACCGCGCCCCGCGCCAAGGGCAAGGTGCTGCTCGCCACCGTCAAGGGCGACGTGCACGACATCGGCAAGAACATCGTCGGCGTGGTGCTCCAGTGTAACAATTACGAGGTCATCGACCTCGGCGTGATGGTTCCCTGCGCCAGGATCCTGGAAACCGCCCGCCGGGAACAGGTCCAGATCATCGGGTTGTCGGGTCTCATCACCCCCTCGCTCGAAGAAATGTGCTTCGTGGCGGAGGAGATGCGACGGGAACGGTTCGAGCTGCCGCTCCTGATCGGCGGCGCCACCACTTCGAAAGCCCACACCGCGGTCAAGATCGCGCCTCGCTATGACGGGCCCGTGGTTCACGTGCTGGATGCTTCCCGGGCGGTCAGCGTGGCCTCGCATCTTCTGAGCGACACCCTGCGCCCAGCCTTCGTCACCGGGGTAGCCGCCGAGTACGAAACCGTCCGGCGGGAACGGGAGAGCCGCCCGGGCGGCGACCGACTCGTATCGCTGGCCGAAGCCCGCGCCAGCCGTCTGGTGCTCCGGAATGGTGTCCCGGCGACCCGGCCGGCCTTTCTCGGCACCCGAGCGTTCTCCGAGTACCCGCTCGCCGAGCTGGTCGAGCGCATCGACTGGACCCCGTTCTTCCAGACCTGGGAGATGCCGGGACATTACCCCGATGTGCTCACCAACCCCGCCACGGCGAAGGCGGCACAGGCTCTCTATGGCGGATGCGCGCGCCCTGCTCGATCGGATGGTCGAGGAAAGCCTTCTCACCGCGAAAGGGGTGGTGGGATTCTGGCCGCCGCGTCCTCGCGGCGATGACATCGAGCTGTACCGGAGCGAGGACCGGCGAGAGCGCGTGGCGACCATCCACACTCTGCGCCAGCAGATGGCGCGCACTCCGGGTTCCGATCGCCCCAATCTCGCGCTCGCCGATTTCGTGGTGCCGCGCGCCAGCACGGAACCCGATTACGTCGGCGCCTTCGCCGTGACCGCGGGCCACGGCCTGGACCGGCTGGTCGCGGAGTTCGAAGCGGCCCACGACGACTACTCGGCCATCCTCGCGAAAGCGCTCGCCGATCGGCTGGCCGAGGCGTTCGCGGAACGGCTTGCACCAGCGGGTTCGCACCGAGCTCTGGGGGTACGCCCCCGAGGAGCGGCTCGACAACCGGGAGCTGATCCGGGAGACCTATCAGGGCATTCGGCCGGCGCCCGGATATCCCGCCTGTCCCGATCACACCGAGAAGCACACCCTGTTCGCCCTGCTCGACGCCAGCGCGTCCACCGGCATCATGCTGACCGAGAGCTGCGCCATGCTTCCCGGCGCCTCGGTATCCGGCTGGTATTTCTGGCGTCCCGAGGCCCGCTACTTCGGGGTCGGACGGATCGGACGCGATCAGGTGGCGGACTATGCCAGACGGAAGCAGATGCCGGTCGCCGAGATCGAACGGTGGCTCGGGCCGAATCTCGGGTATCAGCCATGACCCTGCGCGAGCTGATCGCGGACGGGCGGACCCACGTGTTCGACGGGGCGATGGGAACGATGCTCTACGACCGGGGCGTCTTCCTCAACGTCTGCTACGACGAGCTGAATCTCCGCCAGCCCGACCTGGTGCGCGACATTCACCGCGAGTACGTGCGGGCCGGCGCCGAGCTCATCGAGACCAACACCTTCGGCGCGAATCCGCGGAAGCTGACCCAGTTCGGACTGGCCGCCGAGACCGAGCGGATCAACCAGGCGGCCGCCGAGCTGGCGCGGCAGGCCGCCGGCCCGCGGGCTGCGGTGGTCGGAGCGATCGGCCCGCTCGGTCTCCGGATCGAGCCGTTCGGGGAAACCTCCATCGCCGAAGCGCAAGCGGATTTTGCCCGCCAGGTGGAGGGACTGTTGCGCGGCGGCGTGGATGGATTCGTGCTGGAAACGTTCAGCGACGTCGAGGAGCTTCGCGCCGCCTTCGCCGCGATCCGGCGGCGTCTCCGACCTGCCGGTGATCGCGCAGATGACGGTCGGCACCGACGGACGCACCCACTACGGCACCGCGCCCGGCAGTCTTCGGTCCGATGCTGGAGGAGATGGGCGCCGACGTCATCGGAGTGAATTGCTCGGTCGGCCCGCACGGCGTGCTCGAGGCGGTCGAGCAGCTCGCCGGCGACGGTGCGCACCCCGATTTCGGCGCAACCGAACGCCGGGCTCCCGCGCGATGTCGGCGATCGCAAGATCTACATGGCGTCTCCCGAGTACATGGGCGAATACGCCCGCCGGATCGTCGAGGCCGGCGCCCGGTTCGTCGGTGGCTGCTGCGGCACGACCCCGGCCCACATCAAGGCGATTGCCGGGTTCGTCCGTTCGGTGACGCCCCACCATGTCGCGGTCGCCCCGGCCGTCGAGGCAAAGGCCAGCCGGGCTCGATCCGGTTCCGCTGGCCGATCGATCGCGCTACGGGGCGAAGCTCGCTCGGGGCGAGTTCCTCACCGCGGTCGAGATCGTGCCGCCCGAAGGGAGTCGATCCCACGCCGATGTACGAGCAGTGCCGCGCGCTTCGCCATGCCGGCGTGGATGCGGTGAACGTGCCCGATGGCCCGCGGGCCCAGAGCCGGATGGGCGCGCTTGCTCTCCGGCCTCATGATCGAGCGCGAGGTCGGGATCGAGGCGGTGGTCCACTACGCCTGCCGCGATCGCAACCTGCTCGGCATGCTGTCGGACCTGCTGGGGGCCGCGGCGGCGGGGCTCCGCAACCTGCTGCTGGTCACCGGCGACCCGCCGAAGATGGGGCCCTATCCCGATGCCACCGCGGTCTTCGACATCGATGCGATCGGACTCACCAACCTGGTGGCGCGGCTCAACCGCGGGCTCGATCCCGGCGGCAATCCGATCGGCACGCCGACTCGGTTCGTCATCGGCGTCGGGGTCAATCCGGCGGCGCCCGATCTCGATCACGAGCTCAAGCGGTTCCACTGGAAGGTGGATGCGGGCGCCGAGTTCGCCATCACCCAGCCGGTGTTCGACCTGGCCCAGCTCGATCGGTTTCTCAAGCGGGTCGAGGGATTCCGAATTCCGATCGTCGGCGGGATCTGGCCTCTGGTATCGCTCCGGAACGCCGAGTTCCTCGCCAACGAGGTGCCGGGAGTGACCGTCCCCGACGAGGTGCTGGTACGGATGCGCAGGGCGAGCGAGGTCGGCCGCGAGGCCGGGCCTCGCCGAGGGGGTCGCCATTGCCCGCGAGATGCTCGAGGCGGCCCGGTCGCGCCTGGCCGGTGCCCAGGTTTCCGCCCCCCTGGGCCGGGTTCCCGTGGCGCTGGAAGTTCTGGCCTAGGGGGCCCCTGGCTGCTTCCGTTCGATGGCGCAATTTCCCCTATATTCACAGGACTTACCCCGGAGCCATGATGCCGGAAACGATTGCGTCCTCCCCGGCGCTTACCGTCCTGTCCGAAGACGAGGCGCTGTTCCGCCAGACCGTTCAGGAGTTCGCGGAACAGGAGGTCGCGCCGCATGTGAAGGAGATGGACGAAGCCGGACGATTCAGGCCCGACCTGATCGCGCGGTTCTTCGAGCTCGGGCTCATGGGGATCGAGGTGCCCGAGTCGTGGGGGGGCGCCGGAGGCTCGTTCTTCCTCAACGTCCTGGCGATCGAAGAGCTGGCCCGGGTCGACGCCTCCGCGGCGATCTACGTGGACGTGCATAACACGCTGGTCAACAACTGCCTGCTTCGCTGGGGATCGCCCGAACAGCGGGCCCGCTATTTCCCCCGGATGACCGCCGGGCTGCTGGGCGCCTTTGCCCTCTCGGAACCCGCCAGCGGGAGCGACGCGTTTGCGCTCCAGACCCGGGCGGTGCAGCGCGACGGCCACTGGGAGCTGACCGGACGGAAGTTCTGGATCACCAACGGGGCCGAAGCGGGGATCTACATCATCTTCGCCAACGTGGACCCGGCCAAAGGCTACAAGGGAATCACCGGATTCCTGGTGGAACGGGACTTTCCCGGGTTTGCGGTAGGCAAGAAAGAAGACAAGCTCGGTATCCGCGCCTCCAGCACCTGCGAGCTGATCCTGGAACAGTGCGTCGTGCCCGAGGAAAACGTGCTCGGTCCGGTCGGACAGGGCTACAAGATCTCGATCGAGACACTCAACGAAGGTCGCATCGGCATCGGGGCCCAGATGATCGGCATCGCGCGCGGGGCGTTCGAAGCCGCGCTGGGCTACGTCAAGCAGCGACAGCAATTCGGCAAGCCGATCGCCGAGTTCCAGGGGGTGCAGTTTCAGCTGTCGCAAATGCGGACCGATCTCGAGGCAGCCCGTCTCATGGTGTACAACGCCGCGCGTCTCAAGGATGGCGGGCGTCCCTTCACCCTCGAAGCAGCGATGGCCAAGCTGTTCAGCTCCCAAGTTGCCGATCGTATCACATCGACCTCGCTGGAGTTGTTCGGAGGCTACGGTTACTCGCGCGAATACCCCGCCGAGAAGTACTACCGCGATGCCAAGATTGGCACGATTTATGAGGGAACCAGCAACATGCAGTTGCTTACGATTGCCAAATCTTTGGTGAAATGACCCGCGCTTCGCTCTGGCCTGCTGTGCCTTGCCCTGGGTGTCGGATTGCCGGCGCTCGCGTTCGCGCGCGCGAGAAACCGGCCCCGGCGACCTGCAATCCACCCTCGAAACGTGGTTTGCCAGGGCATCCCGGGACGCTCCCGGCCACTGGGGCATCGCGGTCGCCCGGCAGGACGGCCAGCTCCTCTGGGCGGTGGATGCGACCCGCCCCATGATTCCCGCCTCGACCGTCAAGCTGTTCACCACCGGGTACGCCCGCAGCGTCCTGGGCGGCGACGCGCGGCGCAGCACCCGATTCATCGGCACCGGTCACGTCGACCCGTTCACCGGCACGTGGGTGGGAGACTGGTCGCCTCGAGCTGAATGGCGATCCGACTCTCGAACGTCCGCAGCACGGTGGGCCCACCCTGCTGGAGCTCGCCGAACAGCTCCGCGAGAAGGGCGTCCGCCGCCTTACCGGCCCGCTCACCGCTGGTCAGCGCGACGGGAGAGCCCACCGCGGTCTTTCCCCTCGGCCTGGGATCCCGCGCCACCAGGGACGGTACTTCGCCCCGCTGGTAGGCAATATCGTGGTGAACGAAGGGCTGGTCACCTTCGCGATCGGGGCGGCGGCCAACAGGGCAAGCTCGCGGTGCTCCGCTCCGAGTCGCCCTCGGGCATCGCAGACCTGGTTGACCTCAAGGCCAGGACGGTGGCGGGACGCCGGGCCCACCTGAGCATACGGAAGGCACCCAATGGGCGTTTCGTGGTCACCGGCACGATCGGTCTCGGCGCCAAGACCCGCTGGTTCACCCTCACCGCGCATCAGCCCAGAGCAGTGGTCGAAGCAATCTGGTACCGGTCGCTCCAGATGGCCGGCATCGAGTGGGACCGCAAGGCGCCCCCGGCCCAGCCCGCCTTCGATCTGGCGCGGCCGATGGTGCTGGCCCAGGTCAGCTCCTCGCCGTTCGATTCCATCGCGATGGAAATCAACCGCCGTTCGGTGAACATCGGGGCCGAGCTGCTGCTCCGATGGGCGGGGGCTTCGCCTAACCCGGCAGACCTCCTCGCCGAACACGTGCGCCAGGTGACCGGCGACGGGACCGGCCTCCGGCTGCTCGATGGCAGCGGGCTTTCCCACGACGACCGGGTGACTCCGCTCACCTTCATTTCCTACCTGGCCCGGTTCCCCCTGCTTCCTTCGGGACGCGGGTTCCCGATGCTGCTTCCCACCAATGGGAGCGGCACCCTCCGGAAGCTCGCGGTCGGCATGCCCGGTCCCGGGATCGTCCGGGCCAAGACCGGGACCCTGGGGGACGTGGCGACGGTGGTGGGATACCTGGGGCGGCCGGAAGGGGTGCTGCTGATCTCCCTGATGTACAACGGCTCCCGGGTCTACACGCGCGCGGCAGGAACAATGGAAGCTGTTCCGGCTGCTGGGCGCCCAGGGCACCCTCATTCCCGACGACAGCCTGAGCATCGCCGCTCAGCTTGGCGGAGCGGGCGACTCGATTCCCTGAGCCGGAATCGCCGCGATTCAGACCGCCCGGACGTTTCACGCCTTCATCTTCGCCAGCACCTGCATCGTTCTTCTCGGGGCCTTCGTGGTAACCCGGACCACCGGGACCGTTTCGGTCTCCCTCGGGGCCCTCGATGGGGTGGCGGTGATCACCGGGCTCTCGAGCTTCGCGATCGCTTCGCTGGTCCGGCGCCGCCTTCCCCCCCCTTCCACCTCGAATCCCGGGAGGCCTGCGACGCCTGGTGGCAGGAACACCTGGGCCGGGCGGTCCTGATCTGGTCGGTGCTGGAGCTGCCTGCCATCGTGGGTGCCATTACCCTGTTCGCGACCCGGCACCTCCCGGGCTTCCTCGCGCTGGGCGCGGTGGCCCTGGCCGGCCTCTCAGATCGCGGCCGTCCCGGTTCATCCCGCGCCTACCGGGGTCCCTAGTCCGCCCGGGCACCGGCCGGGGGCCTTTTGAATTCCATCCCGCCGGAGCGCTATATTCTATGGCTATCTGGTACCGCATTAGGGCGTGATCAGACAGACTTCGGGAACGATTCACAGGGGTCGCTTCTCATTTGCGACCCCTCATTTGTTTGCCGAAACCCTCACCTGTAGTCGGTCAGTACCTCTTGGTCTCCGATTACAACACTGCAAGGAGCAGGAATGCGTACGACCGGCACGGTCAAGTGGTTCAACGATGCGAAGGGCTTCGGGTTCATCACCCCGGAGAGTGGCGAAAAGGACTGTTTCGTCCACCACTCGGCGATTCAGGCCGATGGGTTTCGCTCGCTCGTCGAAGGCGATCGAGTGGAGTTCACCATCGTCCAGGGCCAGAAGGGTCCTGCGGCGGAGAACGTCGTGAAGATCGCGAAGTAAGTGAACCTGGGACTAGGGGCTAGGGACTAGCAGCTATTCCCTAGTCCCTGATCCCTCATCGCGGGCCCTACTAAAGCGGAGAGATTCGGATGATTGAAGTGACGATCGGAGAGGGTGATCGCCTCGACGGCGCCCTCAAGGCGTTCAAGAAGAAGGTCATCAAGGCCGGGATCCTCAAGGATCTCCGCGCCAAGCGGCACTATCTCAAACCCAGCGAAGCCCGCAAGCTCAAGTCCGCCGCGGCGCGGCGCCGGAAGCGCAAAGCCACCAGGTCCTAGGCGGGTGGATCGGGAGGCAAATCCTCCCATAGCGCGAACGATGTTGTCTTCCGGGTCGGCGATCATCGCCATGACTCCCCAGGCCATGCGAGTCGGCTCGCTCACGAACCGAACCCCGCGCTCATGCAGCACCCCAGCGACGTGCAGGATTCCCGGGACATAGAACGTGATGCCGGTATGCCGCCCGACCAGGGCCTTGGCATCCGGATGGATCGCCGGATGGATCCCGAGGTGGGGCGGCTCGAGAAACAGCTCCAGGCCGAAGCTACCCTGCTTGTGGACCGGTAACCCGAGCACGTCGCGATAGAACTCCACCGCGCGATCGAGATTGTTGACGAAGATCGCAAAGGAATGGACCCGCTCGATCATCGGGCCTCCGCGCGCCAGTCTGCCCTGCCAGGCGGCGCGCCAGTTCCGCCGCATGCCGTCGAGTCCGGCCCGTTCCAGGGGGGTGTCGCCGAACCGGGCGTCGAATTCTTCGGGACTCATGCGGTCGAAGAAATCGGGATCCCCGGAAGGGATCGGTTCCCGCTCCCGGTATTCGGCGCGCCCGGTCGGCTCGGGCGAACCGCAGGTTCCAGGGACAGACGTCGTTGCAGATGTCGCAGCCGAAGGCCCAGCCGTGCATGCGCTCGACCGCGGTCCCGGGCATCGGCGCCTTCGATTCGATGGTGAGGTAGGAAAGGCATCGGGTCGCGTCGAGCACCCGATCCTCCACCAGGGCCCCGGTCGGACAGGCATCGAGGCAGCGGGTGCAGGACCCGCAGAAATCCAGGTCCGCCGTCCCGAATCCAGCGTCTCTTGAAGGGATGTCGCCGTCTTCGAACTCGAGATCGGTAAGAATGCTGCCGATCAGGAAAAACGAGCCAGCGCCCGGCCGGATCAGCATGGTGTTCTTGCCGATCCACCCCAGGCCGGCGCGCTCCGCCAGCTCGCGCTCGGGCACCGGTCCCGGAATCGGTAAATGTGCGGGTTATCGTGGCGCCCCGATCCCGGAGCCAGAGGGCCAGCTGCTCGAGCCGGGCGGTCAGGGTCCGGTGGTAGTCGGTGCCCCGGGCGTACTTGGCAATCCGGACCCGAGAGGGAACCCTCCATCCCCGATTCGCCATTCCCTATTCGCTCAGGGAGGTAGTTCTCCAGCACCACCACCGCGACCCGCGCCGCCGGCACGATGGTGGCCGGTGCCTTCCGGCGGCGGGCCTGGCGGTGGAGGTACCGCATGGTGCCCCCATAACCCGCGGCGAGCCAGCGATCCAGCGCGTCGGCGCGCCGGCTCGGCTCGAGCGACGCCACCCCGGCCGCCGCGAACCCGAGCCGGGCGGCCTCGGCCTGGAGATCGGTCACCAGAGGGAGCGGCACTGCCATGGTCAGGACGGGGAAGGTTGTCCGGCCTGGCCGGGTGCCATTCGCCCGGGAATCACCCGGGCCCCGCGGGAAATGTGAAATACGACCAGGCCCATTCGAACATCACCAGCACCCTGCTCCGGAATCCGATGAGATTGAAGATGTGGATGAAGACCCAGAGGAGCCACGCCGGATAGCCGGAGACCCGAAGCCGGGGGAGGTTGGCAACCGCGTAACCCTCTTCCGATGACCGCGAGCTCGCCCTTGTTGAAATAGTGGAACGGCCGGCGGGCCGCTTACCGCGAAGCTCACGCCCGATGGTGCGCGCGACGAAGTGTCCCTGCTGGATCGCCACCGGGCTCACGCCGGGGAGCAGATCGTAGCCGGGCTGATGCGCAAACGCTGCCGCATCGCCGATCACGAAGACCTCGGGATGTCCGGCGAGGCTGCAATCCGGCTCGACCGGAAACCCGGCCCTGCCGGTCGAGGGGGACGCCGAGGCTGCGCAGCAGCGGACTCGCCTGGTTGCCGGCGGCCCAGATCACCGCGGAAGCGGCGAATGGTCGTGTCACCGACCCGCACCCCCTCGGGATCGACCGCCGAGACCAGCGCCTCGGTTCGCACTTCGACGCCGAGCCTGGTCAGGTGGTGCGCGGCCCGGCGGGAGAGTGATTCTGGATACGCCGGGCAGAATCCGCTTCCCGCCTTCGAGCAGAAGGATCCGGGCGGTCCGGGGGTCCACCCGCCGAAAATCCTTCCGCAGTGTGTACCCGGGACATCTCCGCGATGGCCCCGGCCAGCTCGGCGCCGGTGGGTCCACCTCCAACCACGACGAACGTCAGGCGTTTCCCATGCCGTTCCGCTTCTTCGAAGGCGAGAAGAATGCGCCGGCGAATCTCCCCAGCGTCGGCCAGGGTCTTGAGCCCGGGCGCGTCCTGTTCCCAGTGGGGTGAGCGAAATAGGAATGCCGGGCGCCGGGGGCGAGGACCAGGTAGTCATACCCGATGCGGTCACCGTCAGTGAGCCCGAGCTGGCGAGCGGTGAGATCGATGGTCCCGACCTCACCGAGCAGAACTTCGAGCGCGGCGCTGGCGCCGAAGCACCGAACGGATCGGATAGGAGATGTCGGGGGACGAGAGCGCGGCGGTGGCCACCTGGTAGAGCAACGGCTGGAACAGGTGATGGTTGGTCCGGTCGATCAGGGTGATGTCCGCCGGAGCATCACCCAGGGACCGCGCGGCGTTGAGCCCGCCAAACCCGCCACCCACGATCACGATGCGCGGATCGGTCACAGCCGCATGGTTTCGCGGCGCCACCGGGCGAACCCGATCACGTCACCAAGAGGAGGGATGGCGTTTTCGTCGCCGTAGGCGGTGTACATGCGCCAGCGCAGGTAGGTGCGATCGGGAAGCGGCAGAAACGGTGCCTGGCGCCACCACCAGCGCCGGCGAAACGCCCAGGCGGTCCGCAAGAGATCGAGGGCGAGACGGGGATTGAGCAGCGCCCGGCCCGCTAACCGGAGGACCAGTCCCCGCCAGCTTCGCTCCGGTCCATGCTCCATGGCCGGGAAGCTAAGGCCGGCCACTATATTGTGCCGGTGTCCGCGACCACCGCCGAGCCTTCCCGGCCTGCGCCTTACGCGTATTACGCGCTGGCGCTCCTCACCGCCATCAATCTGCTCAATTACCTGGAACGCAACGCCATCTTCGCGTTGTTCGAGCCGGTCAAGCGTGACCTGGGCCTGACCGATGCCCATCTCGGATGGCTCGGCTCCGCGTACGTGCTGGTGTTCTCCCTCGCCTCGGTGCCGGCCGGGATCATCGGCGACCTCGGCTCCCGGCGGGTGGTGATCGCGACGGGCGTGATCCTCTGGAGCGTCGCGACCAGTCTCTCCGGGCTCGCCGACGGGTTCGGCGCGTTGCTCCTGTCCCGCTCGGTGATCGGGTTAGGAGGCGCCGCCGCCGCGACCGCCGGGGCTTCGCTGGTCGCCGATTATTTCCCGGGCCGCCGCCGGTCGCTCGCGATGGGACTCTTCATGTCGGGGCTGGCCGTCGGCGGGGTGCTCGGGCATCCTCATCGCCGGGCAGCTCGAGCACCGCTATGGCTGGCGGGTGGCGTTCTTTGCCCTGGGGCTTCCCGGATTCCTGATCGCCGCCCTGGTGCTCCGCCTCAAGGATCCCACCCGGCCCGCCATCGCTTCCCGCCAGGGCGCCGACGCCCTGCTGGCCACGATGCGCGACCTGGAGGGCGCCGCGCGGCGGATCCTCTCGACCCGGACCCTGGTGGCGGTCTTCGTGGGGGGCGCCCTGATCTCGTTCGGGATGAACGGTCTGGTGGGATGGGCGCCGACCTTTCTGTCGCGGGAGCGCGGCCTGTCGGGCACCCAGTCGACCCTGTTGCTGGGATCCTATGGCCTGATCGGCGGGACCGCGGGCACCATCGCGGGAGGATTCGTCGCCGACTGGCTGCGGTCCCGGTGGGCCAGCGGGCGGATCCTCGCCACCGGGTTAGGGTTCATTCTGGGCGCTCCGCTCGCGATCTGGCTCCTGTTCATTCAGGACATGAACTGGTTCATTCCCGTTTTTACCGCGGCGTTCTTTTTCCTCACCTGGTACAATGGCCCCCTGGCCGCGGTGATCTTCGACGTGACTCCGTCCCGGATCGCCACCACGGTGGCGGGGGCCTTCCTCATGTTCATTCACCTGGCCGGGGATGCGATCGCGTTTCCGCTGGTCGGTTTTCTGTCCGACCGGGTCGGCCTCCAGAAGGCGATCCTGCTCCTTCCGATCGCCTCGTTGATCGGTGCCCTCATCGTCTTGCTGGCTGCGCCGTCGGTTGCAGCGGACACGGAGCGGGCCCGGACAGCCTGAGGCCAACTGGTTGCCGAACAATGGTTTGACCGGTACAATCTCCGGGGCATGCCTCCTGCTCCCCGGTCCTCCATGGCCGGCGATTTCCTGGTTCCGCTGCTTCGCACCGAAGGGGGTGCCCCGGATCCGGCCGCCATCGAGACCTGGCACATCGCCCTGAGCGCCACGGTCGCGATCGAAATTCCCCACGACCTCTTCGCCCTCTGGCTCTACCCGCCACGCGGGGGATCGGTGCTGCTGGGTCCCCCCGCGCTCGCGGAGGACCACATCGACGTTCCGGTGCCCGCGCCCTTGCTCCAGCAAAACGACCTCTACGGCCTGGAAGAAACGCTCCGGCGGGCCCACTACGCCTCGGCGATGGCAGCGCCGGTCCGCCCCGCCGACGGGTCACGGGACCTGGGGGTGGTGCTGCTGGGCGGATTCGAGAAGAGCCGCTTCGGGCCGGGCGAGGCGCTGACCCTCCGGCGGCTCGCGGTCCAGCTGGCCCCGGTCCTGGCCGATCTGGGCGGGCGGGTGGTGTCGGCCCCGGCGGCCCTGCTGGAGCACGGCCTAACCCGCGAGACCCTGCCCGAACATCTGGCCCGGGCGGTCTGCGAGGCGACCGACGGGCTCGACCTGGTCCGCCGGGCCAGCGGCACCCTGCACCAACTGATCCCCCACGACCGGCTGGAGATTCTCACGGTGGGAGCGGTGTCGGGAACCCTGATGCCGCTGAGCGGAGCCGGGCGACGTCGCTGGACCGGCCCGGGGGGAAGCGAAGCCCGCGATCCGCTCGGTCCTCTGGCGCAGCGATTCGGGGAATCGTCCACCCTGCTGATTCCCGATCTCGCGGAAATCGAGGGCCTCCGCTGGCAGCTGGAGAGCCCCGCGGTGGCGATCCACGCCCTGTTGGCGGCCCGCCTGACGGTGGGCGGCGATACCGCGGGTTATGTCCTGCTCGGCAGCGTCACGCCCGATGCGTTCCGGGAGGAGGACGAAGAGCTGCTCGGATTCGCGGCGCTCCTGCTCGCGCCGAGGGTCCACGCGCTGCGGGGGGCGGGAACGGCGGTGTTGTCACTCCCCGCGCCGGGCCCGGCGGCCGAACCGGCGGAGGACCCTCCCCTTCCCCGCGCCGCAGCGGCGCTCGCCGGCACCGCGGAGCTGGCTGAGG
This sequence comes from uncultured Gemmatimonadales bacterium, assembly GCA_963841505.1. GTDB lineage: Bacteria > Gemmatimonadota > Gemmatimonadetes > Gemmatimonadales > GWC2-71-9 > JABFSM01. The sequence continues at coordinate 282,937 of CAWJCZ010000008.1, read as the reverse complement.
GATTGCGACGGTTCGGAGAAGAACTGGCCCGGGTGCTGCCGCACGACGGGATTTCCATTCAACTGCGGCGGGGCGAGTTCGAGATCCTTCCCCTCGACCCCGAGATGCTCCGGCCCCTTTCCGACGTCCCGGGCCGCCCCCTCGAAGACTTCCCGGGACGATCGATCTTCCAGGGCAAGGAGTGGGCGTCCCGGATGGACGGTCCCCGGGAGGAGATTTTCGTCCCGTTGGCCGTCGCGGGGCGAATGATCGGAGCCCTCGGGGTCAGGACCCGAGGAGTCGTGAGCGGCCGGGCCGCGGCGGCGATCGCCCGGCAGTTCGCGGATGTGCTCGCCGCCCACGTCGAGCTGGTGCGACGGGCCAGCCTCCGCGAACCCCGGCCGCTCACGCCCTCGTTCAGAAGTCGGTAGAAACCTTGACGATGAAATTCCTCCCCATCCCCGGATTCTCCGCGTTGGTCTTGATCCGGCTGAGATAGTCGGCGTAGGCAGTATTGAAGGCGTTGTGAAGCAGCAGGTCGATCCGTAACACGGCGTTCCCGGTCACGATGCCGATCCCGGCACCCGCCCGGGCGAGGGTGTAGCCTCGCGAGACGTAGCCTTCCCCGTCGAAAGCCGTCGCGTAGAACAGGGCCTCCGCAGGGTCCTGCCTCGACTGCCTGGCGTTGGTCTCGCCCCCAACCATGAGGTACGGGTCGATCCACGACCCGCGACTCTTCCCTTCCAACCGGACCTGGTACTGAGCCCGGAAGGGCGGGATCTGGGGGAGGGGATTCGCGGTGGCGGTGTTCTGACCGTGGGTGTAGTCCGCCGATCCCTGGAGGTGAATCGCCGCGACCGGGTGGTACTCCAGACTGGCTTCGAATCCCAGAAGTCTGGCATTCCCTTGGGTCGTCTGGAAAATCTCGAACCCCGATTCCGGATCGGTCTCACCGGTCGGAACCGTGAATATGAAGTTCTGGATCAGGTTGGCGAAGCCACCGATCTCGAACCGGACCCGGGAACTCTGCACCCGCAGGGCAAGATCGGTATTGATCGAGGTTTCATTCTTGAGGGCTGGATCGCCTCGCTCGAAGGACACGGTGCCCTCGTGGACCCCATTCGAAAACAGGTCGAACGCCGACGGGGCGCGATAGCCTCGGCCCAGATTCAGGACCACCGCCACCGGGTCGCTGATCCGGAACAGCGCGCCAACATTGCCGGTCACCGAGTTCCAGTTGCGGGTCTGAGCGGTCACCCCGAGCTCGTCATCATCGGACACGTCCATGTGGCGATGGTCCACCCGGGCCCCCAGCGAGAAGTTCCACCGACCCGCATCGATCTGCTCGAACGCGAAGGCGCCGATATTGTAGGCCTTGTTGTCGGGGATCAGGGTTTCTTCCCCGAACTTGCTGAACCGGCTCTGGAATCCGGACAGACCGATCAGCCCGTTCAGGCGGCCGATGGCCGGGTGATGCAGGTGCAGATTGCCGGTCCAGGTCCGGGTCCGCAGTCCCAGGGCTACGGTGGGATCATCGGCTTCCTCGAATTCCCGGCGACGATTCTGCTCAAAACCGACGTTCGCGTCGATGCGGGTTAGGCCGACCGGCAGGGTCAGGTCGAGACGGGCCCGCGAGGTGTTGATCCGCTGGAGCGGGGTGGCCTCGGGATCTTCGTCGGTCAGGTGGATCTTCTCATTGCGCTGGGAAAAGGTGCCAGTGAGAGTGCCCCAGCTCCCTCGGAACCCTGCGGTGCCCGAGCCACCAATCGCCTGGTTGGCGCTGTTCCAGAGGACATAGCCGGGGGTCCGGACATCGTCACTCTTTCGTCCGCTCATCGTGGCGCGCAGTCCGAAGCGCTTGCTTCCCCCTTCGACCAACAGGGCGCCGTCAGGCTGCCGGTTATTCGCGCCGTAGGCCGCCGAGGCCATCCCATGGAAGCCGTCGCTGGGGAGATCCCTGGGAATCACGTTGACGACGCCGCCCAGCGCGTCCGATCCATACAGGACGCTCGCCGGACCCCGGATCACTTCGATCCGCTCGGCGGTCTCGGTCTCGAGGTTGGGTGAGTGCTCATCGCCCCACTGGGCCGTCTCAAGGCGCTGCCCGTTGTCGAGCACGAGAACCCGGTTCGCGCTCAGCCCCCGAATCACCGGCTTCCCGATACCGACGCCAGTGCTCCAGCTGTGGACCCCCGGCAAGACATTGAGGGTCTCGCCAAGAGACGGGGCCTGGGCGGTCCGAAGCTCGATGCCCCCGATCACATCAGCGGGTTGAGGGGAGGTGAGCAAGGTAGTCCCGATTGGCGTCGCGGTCGTCTGGAGCGCTGGGAGCTCGATGAGGCTCGGCTTCAAGGCCAGGTCCAGCACCAGGTCCTGGCCCTGAAGGGTGACCCGCCTCACGACCGGAGCGAATCCGATCGCACTGAAGGAAATGCCATAGCTCCCGTCGGGCAGATCGGGGACACTGTACTTCCCCTCCGGCGAAGTTTGGGTGATCCGGGCCAGCTCGAGCACCACGATCCGCACCCCGGCAATGCCGGTACCGCTCGAATCGGTCACCTGGCCCGATAGGGTGTGTCCAACCGGCAGGGTGGGCGGGACGGTGCCCGGCACACCCGTCAGAAGCGCGCCTGCCAATGCAATTGCAAACATGGGTAGCTCTCCGATGTAGCCGGTCCTGGGTCATAACCCGCGAGCCCCTGTGGGGAGCCCGAAAGGGTCCGAACCCGGATGGCAATCCGTGAATGTCAGGCCGCACCGGCTGGTGCCGGCGCGGAAACGGAATGCTCAGACCTGCGGAGGAGGAGCTCGGGAAGGCGGTTGGTGGACGAAACTGGGGAACGACCTGGGACCGATGGAAACGACCCGGGTCCGGACCGTCGTGGAGGCGACAACCACGATCCCGCCGCGGGCGACCGGTGCCTTGCTTCCCGAGGGAAGCCAGGCAAGACAGGCGTCGTCGTGATCCTGCGACCCTCGAGCTTCGAAGTGGATCAGGTGTCCATGGCGGACACCGTTCAGATGGGCGTGCTCCCACGCCTCGATCAGGGCATTGATCGGCCCGACCTGGAAGGCCAGGGCGAGCTGGAACAGAGCCGCCAGGCCTCGCGAGGTTCGGAGGGCCCGGAGGATCCCGCGCAGCGCGAACCGGAGCGCTTTCCTGCTCATTGGGGGTGGCGGATAGGGCCTTCGAGTGGCAGCACGAACCAGAATGTACTGCCCTCGCCGTACATCGACTCGACCCCGATGGTACCGCCGTGCATCTCCACGAACTGCTTGCACAGGGCCAGGCCCAGCCCGGTACCCTGCTGGTGGCGGCTGGACGAGCTGTCCACCTGGCTGAACACCTTGAACAGCTTGTCCATGTCCTCGGTCTTGATGCCGTGGCCGGTGTCGCGCACCGAGATCCACACCGCGTCGCGGGGGACCAGCCGGGGAGCCTCGCCGGTGCGGCTCGACGGCAGCGGCAGGGGAACCGAGGTCCGCACCGCCGATACGTGGATGCTCCCGGCGTCGGGGGTGAACTTGGACGCGTTGGAGAGGAGGTTGATGAGGATCTGGCGCACCCGGACGTGATCGGCCAGCAGCTCGATCGGCTGGTCGGCTTCCTCGATGGTGCAGGTCTGCCGTTTCTCCAGCCGGATGCTCGCGGTGTCGGTCACCGCGGCCCGAAGCGATTCGCGGAAGTCGGCCCGGGTCAGATTCACCGTCATCCGGCCCGCCTCGATCTTCGAGAGGTCGAGGATGTTGTTGATCAGCCCGAGCAGATGACGACCGTTCCGCGCGATCGAAGCGATGAAGTCCCGCTGTTCCTCGTTCATCCACTCGCTCTGGGTCGCCATGACCAGCTCGGAGAACCCGATGATCGCATTGAGCGGGGTGCGGAACTCATGGGACATGTTGGCCAGGAATTCGTCCTTGAGCTTGGTGGCCCGGACCAGCTCCCGGTTCTTGTCGGCCAGGGCCTGCTCGCTCCGGCGGGTCTCCTCGATCATGAAGGCGCGGTCCAGGCCGACCGCGACCTGTTCGCCCAGCGCAGTGAGGAGCTCCACGTCGTGATCGCTGAAGGCGGCATCCTCCGGGCGATTGAGCCCGGTCACCGCGCCGATCACCACCCCGGAGGAGCGAAGCGGGACGCTGACCATGCGGGTCAGGTCGGCGGGAATCGCCAGCGACCGGGAAACTCCTGGCATCCTGGGTCATGTCCTGGAACGACCAGGCCGGTCGGTCCCGACGCTCCACCCGACCAGGGATCGCTCGACCGGCACCAGGCCACCCACCGCACGCCGGAGGCGCCCGGCGGCGGCGGCGATCCGCAGGAAGCGACCCTCCTCGGCCATCAGGAGGATGAGGCTGCTCTGGCAGTTCAGCAGACTGATTGGCGCGGCTCGCCGCTTCTTCGAGGAGCTCTCCGCTGCTCCGGACCTGAAGCAGCGTCGCGCCGAGCCCCCGAAGCAGCTCGAGCTCTCGATTCCTCGCCGCGGCGGCATCGATCGCGGCCCGCAGCCGCATGGACCGGCCCCGCGCCTTGGTGCGGCCCCGCTCCATCGGCGACGAAGCCCGCGACGGTACAGACCAAGGCGAAGACCAGGCCGAGCCAATGATCCCGATAGGCGAAGTACATTGCCCCCCAGCCGATCAGCATCGCGACTAGGGTCAGGCGCGATGGATGATCGATCCACTGGAGCAACGTATTGGCGACGCGTTTGGTGCCGGGTTCGGTTCTGCTGGTTCGATCCGACCGGCGAGGTCGCCGTCGAGGAAGTGGCCGTCGGAAGGGCCATCCTGCAAAACTAATCAGGCGGCGGCGATCAGCTCCGACTCGATGAGGTCGGCGCCGAGGGTCTCCATGAAGGCCTGGAAGACGTCGGGACGCCACCAGTCACGGCAGCGACGCATTTCCGCCAGGGCGAGGTCCCTCGGCATCGCGGCGCGATAGCTCCGGGTGGTCGTCAAGGCGTCGTACACGTCGGAGATCCCGATGATCTGGGCGGCGATCGGAATCTGGTCCCCGCTGAGCCCGTCGGGATAGCCGGTCCCGTCCAGCTTCTCGTGGTGCCATCGGATGATCGGCTTGATGTCCCAGGGGAACTCGATCCCCGCCAGCAGCTCGGCTCGCCGTGCACCGTGTGGAGCTTCATGACCGCGAATTCTTCCTCGGTGAGCCGGGCCGGCTTGTTGAGGATCTCGTGAGGGACCCTCACCTTGCCGACGTCGTGCAGGTACGCCCCGAGCCGCACCGTTGTCTGCTGCATCCGATCGAAGCCCAGCGAGCGGGCCACCGCGACGGCGTACTCGGCCACCCGCTCGCAATGGCCGTGGGTGTAATGATCGGCTGGACTTCGATCGATCTGACCCCATTCGCGGACCACGCGGAGGAAGGTCCGCTCGAGCTCCTCCTGCTTCCCGGCAACGTCGACCAGCTCGATCCGGGCCTGGAGTCGCGCGAAGAGCCCGTGGGAGTGGTTGAGGAGGGTCAGGCCGCCTGGTTCCGCCCCAGGCACTGACACAGCAGCGCGAGCTCGCGGGAGGACTCCGGCCTCGGTCAGCATCGAACAGGCGTCGGCGGCGATCTGCGCCGCGGAGCGGAGCCGGGCTTCGGCGAGCACCGGGCGCCCGGTGTCGCGGAAGGATCATGCCGATCACCTTGTAGGCGTCGGCCTTCCCGGCCTTGCAGCCGAGCTGCTCGAAGATGGCGAGCGCAGCCTCGGCCCGTTTCATCGCATCACCGAACTGCTGACTTCCTTGTGGGCGACCGCGGCGAGGTCGAGCCAGCAGTTGCCCTTCGAGGTACACGTCCTCGACCCGGGCAGCCATGCCGCGCTCCGGCGAGGGTCGCCTCCGCCTCGGCCGAATCGCCCCGCTGGATCGCGACCATACCCGAGCCTGTGGCAGGCCATCGCCGCGCCACGGTCGTCACCGGCCTTTTCGAACGCCGAGGCGAGAGCAGGTAGTGCTCGGTCCCCTGTGCGTCTTTCCCTCGACACGGCCAGGATCCCCAGGTTCTGATGGATCCGCGCCGAGGATGGCCGTGATCGCCCGCGGCGACCCGCAGGGCATCTCTCAGAGTGGTTTTCGCTTCTTCGATGTTGCCCCCCGGCCAGCCGAAACCGCCAAGCCTATTCAGGGCTTCGCCGGCGAGAACGCGATCGCCCATGGCAACCGCCTCGTCGTAGCTCCGCTCGCCGAACTGCATGGCGGGCTCCGATTCGCTGCGACGATGGTGGATCACGGCTTTCCGGCGCAACGCTTCGACCAGCACGGCACGCTCTCCGCTCAGCTCGGCCAGCGCGATGGCTTCGGCGTACGCCGACATCGCCGGGTCGAGCCGTCCGGCCCGATCATGGGAGCGACCGGCCCGGAGCATTGCCCCGGCGGGTCGCAGATCCGGGTCGTTTCTCCCGGACGAGGAGCGAGGGGCGGCGGAGTCAATCATGTCAGGCGGCGAGGTTCGAGATCTGGCGATCGGCCACATCCTGGTCCTGGCTCGCACCGATCCCGGCGAGAAGTTCTCGGGCACGCTCGAGCAGCGTGACCGCCTCGCCTGTCTCTGCCAGTCGCGCGATGGAGGAAGGCCAGCTCGCGAGTTGCCTGGGCCTGCTCGAGCACCGCACCGGTTTCCTTCGCGATTGCCATCGCGGTGCGGAGCCGATCCTCGGCGATTGCGGCGCGGCCGCTCTCCCGGAGAATCATCCCGATCACCCGATAGGCGCTCGCCTGAGGCACCCGGACGCCGATCTGCTCGAACACGTCGAGGGCGCTTTCCGCCAGCCGCAGCGCCGTCGCGTAGTGCTCGCGGCGGTGGCCGACCTCGGCGCGCCCGAGATCACACAGGGCTTCCAGGCAGGTATCGCCGGCGCGAACGGCGTGAGCCGAGCCCGCCGAGAAAAACTGCTCCGCCTCGTGGAACCTGCCGTTTTGCATTCCGATCAACCCGAGGTGGCGATAGACGCCGGCGAGGCCGGCATCGTCACCATCCTGCTCGAAGGCTGCGAGGGCGCGTCGAAAACACTCTTCGGCCTGGTCACTCCTGCCCCGGATGCACGCGACAATGCCGAGATTCTGGGCGATTCTGGCACGAAGGCCGGCTGCTTCTCCCGCGAGCTCCAAGGCCGCCTGGAACCGATCACAGGCGGCTTCGAGATCGCCGGCTTCGGTGTCGAAACCGCCGAGCGTATTAAGGGCCTCTCCGGAAAGCACCGCCTCTCCCAGATTCCGGGCTTCTTCAAAACTCCGATGACAGAGGATCCGGGCCTCGTCGATCTCGTTCCGACGGTGTCGGACGACGGCAAGACGACGCACCGCTTCGATCAGCACCGGCCGCTGCTTGCGTCCGCCCACGGTGGCGATGCGGATCGCCTGCTCGTACGCGGCGATCGCGTCTTCGAGGCGACCCCCACGGTCGTGCGCCATACCGGAGCGGAGCAGCACTTGTGCGGCGGTCAAAGGTGCGTCAGACAAGGAATCCTCTTTCGGGTTGCGAGCTTCGCTGGGTGGAAGAGCAACCGATGTGCCGAATCAGGAAATGTCGTTTATCTCTCATACAGCAAAATCATGCGCTATGTGATAAATCATTATGTTTCAATATGTTAAACGCCATGATATTCATGTCAAAGTGTCGTGAATATGTGCAGTAAAAGTTCAAATCGTGGGGTGAATCTGTCGCGCCGCCCCAACGACGGGTGCGGCGGGGGAGGGTCGATCAGGCGGCGGTGATCAGGTCCGATTCGGTGAGATCTGCGCCGACGGTCTGCATGAAGGCTTCGAACACGTCGGGACGCCACCAGTTTCGGCACCGCTGCATCTCCGCCAGCGCCTGGGTCCTCGGCATGGCGGGACGATAGCTGCGGGTGGTGGTCAGGGCGTCATAGACATCGGAGATCCCGATGATCTGGGCCGAGAGCGGAATCTCGTCGCCCTTCAACTGATCGGGATAGCCGCTTCCGTCGAGTTTCTCGTGGTGCGAGCGGATAATCGGCTTGATGTCCCAGGGAAACTCGATGCCGGCGAGGAGCTCCACCCCGTGTACCGTATGGAGTTTCATGATCTCGAACTCGTCCTGGGTGAGCCGCCCCGGCTTGTTGAGGACCTCGTGGGGCACCTTCACCTTGCCGACATCGTGCAGGTAGGCACCCAGCCGAACCGTGGTGAGCTGAATCGGGTCGAACCCGAGCGCGCTCGCGACGCCCACCGCATACTCGGCAACCCGCTCGCAGTGGCCGTGGGTATAGTGGTCCGATGATTCGATCGACTGACCCCACTCCCGAACCACGAGGAGAAAGGTGTTCTCGAGCTCCTGCTGTTTCCCGGCGACGTCCACCAGCTCATCCTGGGCGCGGAGCCGGGCAAACAGGCCGTGGGCATGATTCAGAAGACCGAGCGCCTCCTGATTCCGGCCCAGGGTCTGGTACAGGAGCGCCAGCTCACGGGAGGACTCGGCCTCGGTGAGGACCGAGGTGGTCTGGACGGCGATCTGGGCCGCGGCGCGGAGCCGCGCCTCCGCCATCACCGGGCGGCCGGTCTCGCGGAAGATCATGCCGATCACCTTGTAGGTGTCGGCCTTGTCCGCCTGACAGCCGAGCTGCTCGAAGATCGCAAGGGAGGCTTCCGCCCGCTTCATGGCATCGCCGAACTGCTGGGCCTTGTGCGAAACCGCGGCGAGGTTGAGCCAACAGAGGCCCTCCAGGTGCACGTCTTCGATCTGAGCGGCGATCACCGCGCTCTTGGACAGGGAAGTCTCGGCTTCATTGAGCTCTCCCCGCTGGCTCGCCACCATGCCGAGGTTGTGGTAGGCGATCGCCGTCCCGCGCTGGTCTCCCGCTTCCTGGAACGACTCGAGCGACAGGCGATAGTGCTGCATCGCTTCGGTGCGCTGGCCCCTGATGCTCGAGAGGATGCCGAGGTTCTGGTGGATCCGACCGAGGAGGGAGCTGTCGGAAGCAGCGAGGCGCAGGGCATCCTGGAAGGTGCCCTGCGCTTCGTCGAGCTCTCCGAGCTGCATGCGGAAGCCGCCCATGGCATTCATCGCCTCGCCGGCCAGGACGCGGTCCCCCAGCGTGACGGCTTCGTGGTAGCTCCGCTGGCAGAGCTCCCGCGCAAGAGCCGGCTCGTTGCGACGGAGATGCACGACGGCCTTCCGGCGCAACGCTTCGGCCAGGACGGCGCCGTCCCGATCCAGCTCCGCCAGCTCGATCGCCTCTCCATAGGCGACCAGCGCCTGATCGAGCCGCCCGGCCCGATCATGGGTGCGGCCGGCCCGGAGCATGGCTCCGGCGGGCCGAGGCTCGGAATCAGAAGTGTCGGGTGACTGGCCGGTCGAAGGGGTGGTCATCTAGGCGGCGAGCTCGGCCAACCGGCGGCCCACATCCTCGAGATCGAGTCGGGCATCGAGTCGCTGGAACAGATTCCTTGCGACGTCGAGACAGGCGACCGCTTCCTTCCTCTGGCCGGTACCCTGATGCAGGTGACCCAGCTCGCGGGCGGCTTCGGCCTGGTCGAGCAGAGAACCGGTTTCCCGGGCCAGGTTGAGCGCGGTGCGAAGCCGGTCTTCGGCGATCGCAGCCCGGCCACTCTCGCGGAGCACCATGCCGATCATCCGGTACGCGCTCGACTGGGGAAGCCGCGCCCCGATCCGCTCGAATCGTTCCAGCGCGTCCTCGGCGAGACGAAGCGCGGTGCTGTGCTGTTCCCGGCGGAGCGCGACATCGGCCCGACTGAGCTCGCAGAGACCTTCGAGGTAGACCTCGCCGCCCTGCGCCGCCCGTGCGGCACTGGCGGAGAAGCAGCGTTCGGCTTCGCAGAGTTCGCTGCGGCGAAGCGCGATCAGACCGAGATTGTGATACGCGATGGCAACGCCGTGGCCGTCGCCGGCCTCCTGGAACGCATCGAGGGCCCGATGGTAGTGCTGGAACGCGTCGTCGTGGTCGCCCTGGATGCAAGCCAGAATACCGAGGTTCTGCTCGATCCGGCCCCGCAGTCCGGGGACGGCATCAGCGAGCGGAAGCGCGGTGCGATAGAGCGCCCGCGCCGCGGCGAGATCGCCGGTCTCGGTATCGAATCCGGCGAGCGCATTCAGGGCCTCGCCGGCGAGGACCGGATCCCCCAGGAGGTTGGCTTCCTTGAAGCTCCGGCGGCACAGGATCCGGGCCTCGATTGGCTGGTTGCGGCGGTGTCGGACCACGCCGAGCCGGCGGAGGGCCTCCACCAGCACCGGCTTGTCGTTCCGACCGCCCGGCTCGGCCAGCCGGATCGCCTGCTCGTAGGCAGCGATGGCGTCTTCCATCCGGCCGGTGCGATCGTGCGCTCGTCCGGTCCGAAGGAGCAGTGCGGCTGCCGAGGACGAGTCCGGCGGAATCGAGGTCATACGCCCGCGAGAACCGAAACACCCAGGATACTGGTCATGAACGGCTTGCGATGATCCATGAGTCGCGCCTTCCTTTCAGCGAAACTGACGCCTGCTCGTTAGTACGCGACCGCGTAACGGGAGAAGTGGGTGATGATCCCGGTGACATTCCGTTCGAACAAATTCGGAATCGACGGCTGCAGCTCCAGAATGTTCAGGAGATTGTCGGTGTACACGATCAGCGGGAGATTCAGCAGCCCGAGACCAGTGCAGTTGGCGGTACTGATGGTGAGCGCCACCGGCCGGTTGAAGTGCAGGCCTTCCGGGGCGAACTCGATGCCGTTTCCCTTGCCGGGTCCGCTGTTGCTGGTCTTGGCGCGGATTTCCACGGTCCGGGAGAGCGCGCCGGCGGGAATCACCAGGGTGTGAGGACCCATGTTCAGTGTTCCCCCATTGATCCCGATGTTCTGCCGCACATCGAACTTGGGTGCGTTGGGACAGTTGGCGAACAACAGCCCCTTCACGGTTCCGAGAAGCGAAAGGTTGGGCGCCTCGGTGGTGGGCTCGGATGGCGCATTAGAGCAACCAGCGGCGATCACCACGCCAAGGATCGTATTGAGGAAGAACTGGGGACGACGCATAACCTCTCGCTCAAGCAAAGGGTGAGTGACTGTAAACTTCCTGACCACATGTGATGAGCAACCGGCGTGCCTGCATGCTAGAGGTCGTGTGAGAAGCTGACAGCACGATATTGCAGTTACCTGTAACTAGTTATCAAACCATGGTTTCAATGTCATTGGCAAGATCATGCACTATGGAGAAACCATACAGTGTCATACCGTCCTGGAATAGATCGATCGACAAACAGTGTTCATGTCAAAGGCACCCGTGTTGCGATGAGCACCACGATTCCTGCCCCAGTTGGTGATCGTCGCGGCCCTGACCCTGGCTTCGTGTCGGAGTGAGCCGGGCTGCCCACGCTGCAGCACGCTGGTGATAGCCGCTACCGGGACTCCCGATGCGCTACTGCCACCCTTGGTCGGCGGAACGCTCGGCCGCGACATCAGCGACCTCATCTACGAACGGCTTGCTTCCCTGCCGGCCCACGCTCCGCCGGTCGACAGCTCTGCCTACCGCCCGGGGCTCGCGGTGCGCTGGGAACGGGTCGATTCCCTCACCATCCGGTTTCATCTCCGGCCCGGAGCGACCTGGCACGACGGGAGGCCGGTCACCTCACAGGATGTGGTTTTCTCCTTCGCGGCCTACGCCGACACGACGCTCCAGGCCGGGGGCCAGGAGATGCTGTCGCGGGTTACGGTGACCGCCCCGGACGATTCCACCGTGCAGCTCCGGTTTCCCGAGCCCGACCCGGAGCAGTGGTATACCGCCACCTGGTACGTCCGCGTGTTACCACGCCACGTCTGGAATACGGTTCCGCTGGATCGGTGGGCCGAGGACACCAGCGCGGCTCGCCTGATCGGCTCGGGTCCTTACCGGCTGGTTTCCTGGAACAAGGAACAGTCGCTGACCCTGGAGCGCACCGGCGGCGGGACCGACATCCAAAGGGTGGTTTGGCGGTTTGCCGGTGAGCCCGACGCCGCCCTGAACCTGCTGCTCAGCCACGAGGCGGACCTGGTCGAATCGGTGGGCGACTCGGCGCGGGTCGCGCGGGTTCGAGCCGACACCACGCTCGATACGGTCTCCTATCCAGCGGCCGTCTATGGCTTCCTCGGGTTCAATCTCAGCGGCCCGCCGACTCCGGTGCGATCCCGCGAGGTCCGGCTGGCACTGGCACTCGGGCTCGACCGCAGGGCGGCGGCACGCGGCGTCTTCGGTCCCGATGCGGTTGCCCCGCCTGGACCGATGTCGCGGATCCTCTGGATTTATGACTCGAGCGCGGCCGGTATCCCGATGAACCGGGACAGCGCGGCACGCTTGCTTGGGGCGGAGGGCTGGAGCAAAGGCACTGACGGCGTCCTGTCGCGCTCCGGGCGAAAGCTCACCGTGGACATTCTGGTGCCGGGGACCAGCGTCACCCGCCGGAACCTTGCCCAGATCGTCCAGGAGATGTGGCGGCAGATCGGGGTCCGCGCCACGATTACTTCGGTGGACTTTCCCGTGTTCCAGGAGCGCCTGCGGACCGGAAAGTTCGAGACCTTCATCGGAGCCTGGCTCGACGAGCCGAGCCCTCGAAGCCTCGAGGACCAGTGGACCCGGCAGGGTATCGGTAAGCTGAATTACACCCGATACCAGAACCCGGCCTTCGATTCCCTCTTTCGGCGGGCGGCGTGGTACCGCGGTCCAGTCGCTGGAGCGCGCGCTGCCTGGCGGGAAGCGCTCGACACTCTCAATGCCGATGTGCCGGCAATCTGGCTCTACAACCCCACCCAGGTGGCCGCGGTGCCGCGCCGCCTGGAAGGGGTCACCATTGATCCGTATTCGTGGCTTGCTGGTCTGCCGGATTGGAAACTGCGGAAACGATAAGGAGGTTTCGGGTCAGGGGTCCGGATTATGGAAGCGGGCGGTCACTCCGAACTCGGTACCCAGGGCTCCCAATCCATTTTCGATGAAGTACTCCGGCTCGGCGGTCCGGGTGCCGTTCTGGCCCGGCCGCGGTTGCCGATAGACGTATCGATCGCCCTTGAAATTCCGGAGCACCACCTCGTCCTCGCTGACGCTCTCCACGTATTCGGGCAGGAGCGGTACCTTGCCGCCTCCGCCCGGGGCGTCGATGACGAAGTGGGGATTGGCCAGCCCGCTGGTCCATCCCCGGAGCGCCTTCATGATCTCGAGTCCGGTCTGGATCGTGGTGCGGAAATGCTCGGCGCCGGCCACCTGGTCGGCCATGTAGATATAGTAGGGCCTAACCCGCGCCTTGAGGAGCTCCTGCATCAGCTTGACCATGACCTCCGGGTGTCGTTGACGCCCTTGAGGAGCACGGTCTGGCAGCCCAGGGGGATCCCGGCGTCGGCCAGGCGCCCGAGGCCGGCGACCGCCGCCGGGGTGAGCTCGAGCGGGTGGTTGAAATGGGTGTTGATGAACAGGGGGTGGAACTGACGCAGCATGGCGCACAGCTCGGGCGTGATCCGCTCGGGGAGGTGGCAGGGAACCCGGCTACCGATCCGGATGATCTCGATGTGCTTGATGGCGCGGAGCCGGGCCAGCATGGCCTCGAGCCGGCGATCCGAGAGCATGAGCGGATCGCCGCCCGACATGATCACGTCGCGGATCTCGGGGTGGGCCTCGAGGTACTGGAAGGCCGACTCGAACTGCGACATCGGGATCTTCTCGGGATCTCCGACCTTGCGGCGCCTGGTGCAGAACCGGCAATAGCTGGCGCACACCGGTGAGACCAGGAAGAGGGCCCGGTCGGGATACCGGTGGGTAATGTTGGGAACCGGGCTGTCCCGATCTTCTTCCAGCGAATCCACGATCCCGTCCACCACCTCCAGCTCCTGCACCGTCGGGATGTACTGCCGCCAGATCGGATCCTCGGGAGACTGGATCAGGTCCACCATGGGCGGCGAGATACGGAATTCGAAGTTGTCGATGGCGCGGCGAAGCTTCTCGTGATGACTGGGGGGGAAGTGTTCGGGTCCGAAACGCTCGGCGAGCGCTTCGATGCTGGTGATGGAGCGTTGCTTGAGGAGCTCCTGCCAGGTGGACATGCTAGAGGTCCTGGGTGCAGGGTGCTGGGTGCTGGGGGCACCGCTTCACATAGACCACGAGATCGTCTCCGGGGCTGTAGTAGTCCGCGATCCGCGATTCCTGCGCGTACCCGCGCCGCTGATAGAATGTCCGGGTCGGTTCGTACTCGTCCCGCCCGGCGGTCTCCACCACGATCAACCGGGCCCGCCCAGCCACCCGTCGCTCCATCTCATCGATCAGCACGGTTCCAATCCCTTTTCCCTGCCAGGACCGGTCCACCACGATCCAGTAGAGATCGAAGGTGCCTTCGGTGCATGGCGTCGGCCCCCAGCAGGCCCAACCCGTCAGGCCGCCATCCACCTCGACCAGCGCGATCTCATAGTCGGGATCACGGGGTCTTCCGATGCCCAGGGCGGCATCGAAGACCTCCAGGGCGACGACGACTTCCTCGGGGCGGAATCCGCCCGACTGCACCGTGATCGCCTCGACCGCCTCACGATCGGCGCTCGTGGGCGGTCGAATGGCGGGGGATATCAGCAGACTCGAACGAATCACGCAGGAACGTTCTGGGTGAGAGCCTCGGCGGCGCGGGCGCGGTCGAACCGGCGCAGCCCTTCCTCGAGCACTCGCTGCACCAGCTCGGCATAGTCCCAGTTCCTGGCTGCGGCCATGCGGGCGAACCCGGCGTCACTGGAAAGATCCGGGTTGGGATTGACCTCGAGGACGAATACTTCTCCCGAGTCGCTGACCCGCAGATCCACCCGGCCGTAACCTTCCGAGCCGGCAAGGGTTTCCCACGCCTGCTTGGCGACGGAGCTGACCCGGCGGCCCAGCTCGGGGCCCAGGTCGGCGGGGCAGACCGGCTCGGAGCCGTGGTATTCCGGGCTTTCGGGATTCCATTTGCCGGCGTAGGTCACGATCGGCCAGGCGCCTTCGGGCATGCGCTCGAAGATGATCTCCGACATGGGCATGATCTCCCGACCGATGAACCCGACGTTCACCTCGCGGCCGGGAATGTATTCCTGGATCAGAACGTCGTTCCATTGTTCCAGCATCTGGGCCAGCCGGTCGCGCAGGGCCTTGCGGGTCTGGCAGACCGCGCCGAGATCGATGCCGACACTGGCATCCTCTCCCGACGGCTTCACGATGACCGGGTAGCGGATCCCGGTCGGCGGGGTGATCCCTTTGGCGAGCATGAAGGTCGGGACCGGCACGCCGCCGGAGAGCAGCAGCGTATTGGCGATGTGCTTGCGATGACAGATCGTGACCGGCCAGGACGGACATCCGGTGAAGGGGATCCGGGTCAGCTCCAGCGCCGAGACCGCGAAGTCCTCGTACTTGGCGTAGCCGTTCACGCCTTCGCAGAGATTGAAGATCGCCTCCTGACGCTGCACCCGGCGGAGCCAGGCCGACGTCGCCCAGCTCGACCGGAATCTGGACGACCTCATGGCCGCCCTGACGCAGCGCCACCTGCACCTCGGTGACGTTGGACATGACCGCCGCCACGTCCTGCTGGTTCCAGTCGGCGCTGCCGGCGTCGAACAGGATTCCGATCTTCACGCCGCGACCCGCTTGCGCCGTTTCTCCAGGCTCCGGCCGCTGATCCGCCGCCAGGCGACGTCCGCGACGGACTGAACCAACTCTTCGTAGGACATTCCCGCAGCCCGGGCGGCCTTGGGGAAGCAGGAATTGTCCTGCGGGTTGGGAAGCACGCCCGGCAGCGGGTTCAGCTCCACCACCATCGGCCGCCCGGCGGCGTCGCAGCGGACGTCCACCCGGCACCAGTCACGGCACCCCAGGACCCGATAGGCCCCCAGCGCCGCGGAGCGAATGTCGCGGGCCAGATCCTTCGAGATCTTGGCGGGACATTCGAACAGGTCGAGGGGGTGGTCGGGCGTATCCCAGAGCCACTTTGCCTCGTAGCCGTAGATATGCTGGGCGCCCAGAGGCAGGGCATCCCACCGCATCGAGACCAGCGGCAGAGCATTGGCTTCCTTGCCGTTTCCGAGTATCGCGACCGTGAACTCCTGCCCGGGGAGCCAGCTCTCGATGAGCACCGGCTCCTCGTAGGTGTCGAGCAACTCTCCCACCTGCTGGACCAGCCTGGTGCGGCTGTTACAGATGGACTTTTCGGTGATTCCCTTCCCCGATCCTTCGAGGGCGGGCTTGGCGAACAAGGGAAACGGCAGATTCACGTTCCGGGCATCGGCCCGGGTGTTGGCGACGACGAACGGGGCGGTAGGGACCCCGTGATAGGCCATGATCTCCTTGGCCCGCCCCTTGTGGAGGGTCAGTGCGAGAGCGAGGGGATCGGAGGCATGATAGGGGATGCCGAGGAACTCGCAGATCGAGGGCACGTGGCTCTCCCGGTTCACCCCATGGAGACCTTCGGCGATGTTGAACACGAAGTCGGGGCGGGCGTCGAGCAGGCGGGCGGGAAAGTCCTTGGCTGGCCTCAAGCCGGATCACCTCTCCCACGCTCGCCAGGGCGTTGGCGATGGCATCGATCGTTTCGGGCTCATCCCATTCGGCATAGAGATCCGGCTGGGTAAGATCGGAACGAAGGGCGCGATTGGCGGGGACGTGATGGGGCGGTGCAGTGGAGGGCGCCGGGAGGGAAGGCTTGAGGTTATAGGCGAATCCTATTCGAACCGCCAACTGACCTCCTTGAATGAGTTCCTGTTGCTCCGAAACGCGAGGTAGTTCAGCTGCATTCCTAAGCTAAGGAAAAAATATCGGACCGCACAATAGGTTTCAGGCCCGAATCCGCCGGTATCGGCGAAAAGAGAATGCAAACTGGTGTCGTGGATCGGCGGGATGATGCTCTTCTTCCTCGAGCGCCCACGCGGTCTGATCCAGCGGGGGGAAGAAGGTGTCGCCCTCGACCTCGGCGTGGACCATGGTGAGATACAGACGATCCGCGCGAGGCAGGGCGAGCCGGAAGATCTCTCCTCCGCCGATCACGAACACCTCCTGCTCGGTGGCGCCCAGCGCCAGCGCCTCCGCCAGGCTCGGCACCATGGTGGCACCCCGAGGCTGAAACCCAGGGTCGCGGGAAATCACCACATTCCTGCGGTTGGCGAGGGGGTGCTTGATCTCCTCGAAGGTCTTCCGCCCCATGATGACGGTGTGATCCAGCGTAAGCTTCTTGAAGCGCTGGAGGTCATCGGGGAGATGCCAGGGAAGCTTCCCTCCCCTGCCGATGACCCTGTTCTCGGCCATCGCAAGGACCAGCGAGACGATCACACCGCCACCTTTGCCCTGATCGCCGGGTGGGGATCGTAGGCATCCAGAGTCACATGCTCAGAGCGGAAGTCATCGATCTCCCGGACCACGGGATCGAGCCGGAGCGTGGGAAGGGGCCGGGGTTCCCGACTCAATTGTTCCCTGGCCTGCTCGAGATGATTCTGATAGAGATGAACATCTCCAAAGGTATGGACGAACTCCCCAGGAACGAGATCGGTGACCTGCGCCACCATCGCCGTCAGCAGCGCGTACGAGGCGATGTTGAAAGGCACGCCAAGAAATACGTCGCCGCTCCTCTGGTAAAGCTGACAGGAGAGCCGCCGGTCCTGGACATAGAACTGAAAGAGCGCGTGACACGGCTGGAGCGCCATCGCTGGCAGATCGGCGACATTCCAGGCGCTGACGATCAGACGGCGGGAGTCGGGATTGGTCCTGATCTCTCTAATGACGTTGGCGATCTGATCGATCGACCGGCCATCCCGGGTCGGCCAGGAGCGCCACTGGTATCCATATATAGGACCGAGATCCCCCTCTGGACCTGCCCATTCGTCCCAGATTGAAACTCCGGCAGCCTTGAGCGATTGCGTCGTTGTTTCTCCCCGAAGAAACCAGAGCAGCTCCTTCGACCACCGACTTGAAGTGCACGCGCTTGGTGGTGATGAGCGGAAAGCCCTCGGCGAGATCGAACCGCATCTGCCAGCCGAACTGGCTCAGGGTGCCGGTGCCGGTGCGGTCCGTTTTGGGTCGGCCGTGGTGCAGCACGTGGGCGAGGAGATCGAGATACTGTTTCACGTGATCTCCAATCTACTCACCGAATATCCCCCGGTGCGCTCGATGATACGGAGCTTCTGCTCGATCTCGGAGGAGATCGGGACGGCCGACGCGCCTACCTTGAGAGCGCCCAGCGCTTGCTGGCCCGGGAGTGGAAGCTTCACTCCGGGATTGAGAATCCCCTGCGGATCGAAGGCGCGCTTCACCCCCCGGAACAATTCGACCATCTCCGCACCATAGAGGTGTTCCAGCACCGGAGCGCGCAAACGGCCGTCGCCATGCTCACCGCTCAGGGTTCCTCCCAGCCGAATCACGGCGGAGGTGACCTCCTCGAAGATTCGTTCGACCCCCGCCTCCCAACCGTCCCGGGAAACGTCGGGCTGAAGATTGACGTGGACATTGCCGTCGCCCAGGTGCCCGAAGATCACCAGCCGGACCTGGTGCCGCTCGCCGGCGGCACGGACCGCGGCGACATAGTCAGGGACCCGATCGACCGGGACGCAGGCATCCTCGATGACCTGGAGCGAGCGCAGGGTATCTCCCAGCGTGGCGAGCAACGGGCTTGCCGAGTGACGAATCTCCCAAAGCTCCTCCAGGGCCCTTGGCCCTTCGGCCCGGCGGATGTCTTCCGCGTTATCGCCCAACACTTCAACCGCCCGGCTCGTGGTGGCGAGAACCGCCTCGCGATTCTCTCCTTCGAACTCGAGCAGCAACAACCCATCCCATGCGGCGTCGATTGCGATTCCCGCTTCCTCCAGAAAGCGAAGCAAAGTGCGATCGAGAAACTCGAACACCGCCGGCCCGAGCGCGAGCAGGTCCGGGATCTTCGCCGCGGTTTTCCCCAGGTCGCGGATGCCGGCGCGCACCCCACTCCGAAACCGGGGGATCGGGTCGAGCCGGCACTCGAGCCCGGTGATGATGCCGAGGGTTCCTTCGCTTCCGACGAGAAGATCGATCAGGTCACCGGAGGCAAGGAACCTGTCCAGGGCGTAGCCGGAGGAATTCTTGCGGGTGGTGGGAAATCTGTTCGCAATCCGGTCGGCGGCGGCCCGCAAGGACGGTTCGGCATCCCGGGTGAACCGATCGATCGCGGCGGCGGGAGGACGAGGCGTCCCGCGCCGGAGCGCGACGATTTCGCCTTCGACGGTGACAAGCTCGAGCGCCTCGACCCAGCCGCGCAGGCTCCCGTGACGGACCGTGGCGGGACCCGCGGCATTGGTGGATGCCATGCCGCCCAGCGTCGCAAACCGCCCGCTGGAAGGATCGGGTGGGAGCCTGAGGCCGAAACGCGCGGCGTCGGTCTGGAGGTCGCGGAGGGTTACGCCGGCTCCGGCGCGAACGATCCGGGCACGAGGGTCAACCTGCAAGGGACAGCCGTCGAGCGCGGTGAGATCGACGATGATGCCGTCGCCCACGTTCCCTCCTGCCATGCCGCTTCCCGCCCCGCGGGGAATGAGGGGCACCCGATTGTCGTTCGCCCAACGGGTCAGCTCCTGAAGGGCGGCGGTGGTCGAAGGGACTGCGACCCCGCGAGGAAGGATGCGAAAGATTCCCGCCCCTTCGGAATACGCCGCACGGGCGGCCGCATCGATCCGAAATTCACCGGAGAAGGAGGCGGGGAACATGGTGCCGAGCGTCGAGCCGGTCAGGCTCGGGAGGTATCCGGTTTCGGCTTGACCGGGACGGTATCGGGCTTGGTGCGGGTGCTGTCCTTCCTGGCGCTATCGGGTCTCACCGGCACCGGCGGCGCGAGCGCGCGGAGGGTCTCGGCGTCCCCATAGCGTTCGACCAGGCCCCGCAGCACATCGGCGATTCGACGCTGCAACGGGTGATTCTCCGGAAGGGGGACATCGAGCTCGCGTTCTGGTCGCGATGGATCATCGAAGGGCCGATAGGTGGCTTCCACCACCAGCTCGCTCCAGAACTCGCGATCGGGACTGACCCAGGCCCTGACCCGCACCACCCGGGGGCCGAGGGGACGAGCATGGGTCGGTTCGAGGGTGGTCGCGTCGATCCAGCCCGAATCGAGGAATCCATCTCTTTCCCGCACGGTCCGGAACGTCACGCTGTCCTTCGCCAGCGCTTCTGCCAGCGCCCGGGTGGCGTCAACAATATCGAGCTCGACCTGCACCGTAGTGGCCAAC
This sequence comes from uncultured Gemmatimonadales bacterium, assembly GCA_963841505.1. Lineage (GTDB taxonomy): Bacteria > Gemmatimonadota > Gemmatimonadetes > Gemmatimonadales > GWC2-71-9 > JABFSM01. The sequence goes on along the minus strand of CAWJCZ010000008.1, from coordinate 262,807 downwards.
GGGACGGGCGTGAAGTACGGCCGATGGGTGGTGGCGCGACAGGCCAGCATACCAAGCAACACCAGAGCCCTGGTTCTATTCCGCACGGGGTTTTCCTGCCAGCGCCTTCCGCACCTCTCCGGCGATCACCTCGAGCAGTCCACCGGTCCTCGGCGGTAGCTGGTGACCCGGCTTGACTCCGCCGCGCTCCAGGTAGTCGAGGGCGCGTTCGAGTCCGAGGCGGGCCCGCTCGGCAAGCGGCATGTACCTCTTGAGGACGTACCAGCCGATTGCGCCACCTGCCAGGACCGGGACGGCCGAGACCAGAGCGAACGGACTGAGGACACCCACGACCAGCGCGCCCGCCACGCCGAGCGAGCCTCCCGCGAACGCACCGCCAATGAAGGCCCCGCGCGTTTTCGAAAGGTCCGCGCTGAGACTGATGTGGCAATACCCCGATTCGAGCCTGGCGAAGGTGGCCGTCACCAGCGTCGCCCGGGCGAGCATGAATTTGGGCTTGCCGCCGCCGAACGCAGCGGTCCCGCGACGAAGCGCCGCCTGCATCCCGCCGAGCGGCTCGAAGGTCACCCGGCCGGGCTGCTGTCGAAGCACGACCAGGAGCTCGTTGGCATCGAACCACTGGATCAGGGCCCGCGCCGCATCGTCCGGGTCACCGACCACGACGCGGTGCGCGGTGATTTCACTGGGGCCGACGACGCGGCCGAGCACCCCCGCCTGCGCCGGAGCGACGATCGCGGTTGCCTGCTCCAGCATCGCCTGCTGGAGGTATCGTCCCGGGATTCCAACTTCCCGGCCCAGCGTGAGAACCTCCTCCGGAGTGAGGCCTTCGCCCACGTCCGCTTCGGCGGCCTGGAGCTCGGCGGCGCGCTGCATGATCCGCTCGAGCGCAGCGCGGTCGATTCGATTGCCGGGAGGAACGTCGCTCATCCGAATGCTTCCACGATGACGGCGATCCCCTGGCCCCCGCCGATGCACGCCGATCCCAGCCCATAGCGTTTGCCGATTCTGCGGAGGGTATGCAGCAGATGGACCGTGATTCGGGTACCGCTGGCTCCGAGGGGATGTCCCAGGGCGACGGCTCCGCCTTCTACGTTGGTCCGCGACTGGTCGAGGCCAAGCTCACGCTCCACCGCCAGGTACTGAGCGGCAAAGGCCTCGTTCACCTCGATCCGATCCATCTGTTCCAGCGTCAGGCCGGCCCGCTCGAGCGCCTGGCGGATGGCGGGAGCCGGGCCGATGCCCATGATGGTTGGATCGACTCCGGCCACGCCCCACGCCACCAGACGGCCCAGCGGCTCCCTGCCCAGCTCGCCGGCGATCGCCCGGGAGGTCATGACGCAGGCCCCAGCTCCGTCGCTGATGCCGGACGCGTTACCGGCGGTTACCACGCCGTCGGGTCTGAACACAGGGGTGAGTCGGGTGAGCGCATCGAGGGTCGTGTCAGGCCGCATGTGCTCATCCGCGATCCAGGGAACCGTCGCCCGGGTCTTCCGGTCCTTGACCGGCACGGGACACAGCTCGGCCTCGAGCCAGCCCCGCTCCCACGCAGTCCGCGCCCCTTGCTGGCTCCGGAGTGCGTACAGGTCGGCATCTTCGCGGGTTATACCGTAGCGGACGGCGAGATTTTCCGCGGTGATTCCCATGGAGCAGCCGCATTGCTGATCGGTGAGTCCCTGCCAGAGGAGATCCTCGAGGAGGGGAGGACTGCCCAGCCGGGTTCCCCAGCGCGCGCCGCGCAGCACATAGGGCGCCTGGCTCATGGATTCGGTCCCGCCGGCCAGCACCATCCGCGCCTCTCCGAGGAGAATCCGGTGGGCGGCCTGCACGATGGACTCGAAGCCTGACCCGCACAGGCGGTTCACCGTGACGGCGGGAGTTTCGATCGGGCACCCGACCCGGAGCCCGACGTGGCGGGCCAGATAGGCGCTATCGGCGGAGGTCTGCATGGCGTTGCCGATGATCACATGATCGATCAGGGCGGGCGCGATGCCGGCACGTTCGATCGCCGCCTTGCCGGCGGCCGCGGCAAGATCGGTGGCCGACAGGTCCTTCAGTGCTCCCCCGAAGCTGCCGAACCCGGTGCGCAGGCCTGAGAGAAAGACGACCTCGGTACGATCCGGCATCTCAGCCCGTGCGATAGGGATCGCGCACCGGCGCGCCGCAGGTGATGCAGTGCCGCCAGCTCGAATCGAACTCGGTGCCGCATCGCTCACAGAGAAGCGGGACCAGCCGCTCGCCGCACCAGGGGCAGAAGACCACCGCCCGATCAGGGGGAAGCGCCCCCTGGCAGTGGGGACAGCCTTCCGGCGGACCGGCGGACGGGCGGACCGGCGGACCGGTCTTAGGCGGACGGGCGGACGGGCGGACCGGCGGACCGGTCTCAGGCGGACGGGCGGACGGGCGGACGGGCAGACTGTCCGCCGATTCGGTTCTTTCCGCCGGTCCGCCGGTCCGCCCGTCCGCCTGTTCGAACACCGGCGCCGCGGCGAGCGAGGTGAACTGGATGGTGGACTCGCCCAACTCCTCGAGCGCACCGAGATCCGGGTTAGGGTGGGCCAGCAGCTCCCGGCAGCGCTCGGCGGACCCCGGCGGCGCGGTTCGCACGAATCCCCGTTCCTCCGCGACCAGGCGCAGCAGCACGATCTCGTAGTCCTCGACGCTGGACAATCCGAGATTTCGCCGCTCGGCCCGATAGGGAAGGATCTCCTTCCGAATTGCGTGGACCGAAACCGGCCCATTCCCCGCCTTCGCGCCGAGTCGTTCCACCAGGGTGCGGGCGAACCGGGTCAGCTCATCCATGCATCATCCTCCGCGGGGAGTGAGCCGCATCGAGGTCGAGGGGGAATCGTTCCCGGGCGCGCAGACGCTCTTCCAGACTCGCGAACGCGCCGTCCGGATCATAGTCGAGATAGAGTCCCGCCGCGCGTCGCTCGGCCGAGCCATGGATCGAACCCCGACGGAACCACGCCGTCGCTGGTTTCCTGCTCCCGGGCCGCATGCACCGCAAGGTCGTTGGCGTACTCATTCTTGGGGTGGCCGTTGTGGCCCCGCACCCAGCCGAACTGCACCTCATGCAGGGTGAGCGAGTGCTCCAGCGCCCTCCAGAGATCGAGGTTCTCCACTTCACCGGTCTTTCGCTTCCATCCCCGGGCCCGCCATCCCGGCATCCATTCCCGGACCCCACGTACCAGGTATTCGGAGTCGGAGACGATCAGCAGGGTCAGCCGGACCTGTTTTCGAGACAGCAGCTGGAGCACCCCGATCGCGCCGGCGAGCGCCATCTTGTTGTTGGTGGTGTCGGGCGCGTGCACGAAGAAATCCCGGCGTTCGATCGCTCAGCCGACCCGGATTTCGATCAGGCCGGCGGTACCGCCCGGCGAGGGAGCTTCCCGTCCATTGCCGAGACAGCTCTCGTCGAGATGGACCACGGCGGGACGTCGCTCATCGAGTGACCGTCAGCACGCCGGCGTCGGAGGTCAGCTCGCCGATCACCGCGGCGGCCGGAGTACCCTCCCGAGCGAGGGAGGCGAGCAATCCCTCGAGGCGTTCCGGGCGGACCGCGAGGAGCAAGCCCGCCCGAGGTCTGGGCGTCGACGGTGACCAGGCGCTCGGATTCCGAGAGAGTCGGATCCCACTCGGCACCGGCGCTGTCGAGGTTTCGCCGGGTCCCCCCGGCGATGGCGCCCCGCTCCGCCAGCTCCAGGGCGCGGGCCAGGAAGGGCAGCCGGGAATAGTGCGATCCGGGCCCCGACGCCACTGCCGGCCAGCACGTTGCGAAGGTGGCCGAGCAGTCCGAACCCGGTCACGTCGGTGGCGCAGCGGACCTGATGCGCCAGCGCGGCGCGCGCCGCTCCGTCGTTCAGGGTCGTCATAACCCGCACCGCCTCGCCGAGCTCCGGCTTCGGAGATCCAGTCGCGCTTGAACGCGGTGGTCAGGATCCCGGTCCCCAGCGGCTTGGTGAGGACCAGCCGGTCCCCGGGGCGTCCCGCGGCGTTGGTCATCATCCGGTCGGGATGCACGTCGCCCAGCACGACCAGGCCGAACTTGGGCTCGGCGTCGTCGATGGAGTGACCCCCGAGGAGGAGGCAGCCGGCTCGCCGGGTCACTTCTCCCGCGCCGCTGAAGGACTTCGCCCAGTAAGCTCGAACGGCAGGACCCCGCGGGGCCATCCGACCAGGTTCAGGGCGAACAGCGGCGTGCCGCCCATCGCATAGACATCCGAGAGCGCATTGGCGGCCGCAATGGCGCCCCAATCCGAGGGGGAGTCCACGATCGGGGTAAAAAAATCCACGGTCGCGACGAGGGCGCGGTCGGGACCCAGCCGATACACCGCGGCATCGTCGCGGCTGGCCGCATCGACCAGCACGTTGGGATCCGAAATCGCGGGGACATGGCGCAGCACCTGCGCCAACTCGTCGCTACCGAGCTTGCAGGCTCAACCGGCGCCGTGGCTTAGGGAGCTGAGCCGGATCGCGGGGCGCTGGTCTCTCGGTGGTTTGTCATGGGGAAAAACTAATCCCGCCTCGTGTCGGTTCGACACGAGCGGCCGGGCCCCGGCTGTCCGGATGACACGGCGCGACCTTGTGACACGCACCCGCGGCTTCGATCTTCGCGCGCTCCCGCCCGGCGGCACGCCCGATGCTCGAGACTTCTGGATACCCGTTTCGGACCAGGGTGCATGATGAAGACTCGGACAGGCTGGATCGTTGCTGGCGCGGCGCTCGCCGGATGCAGTGGATCGACCGAAAACAACGGGCAGGCCCTTCCCGGCCGACCCCGGCGGCATCCCCGGTCCAGGCCGCGACGGTCCAGGTCGTCGACAATGCCTTCTCCCCCAACGCCGTCGTCGTATCGGTCGGCGGCACGGTGACGTTTCACTGGGTGGGACGGCGGGCCATAGCGTCACTCCGGAACCGGCACTCCCGGTTTCACCCCCACCGCGGCGGTGAGCTATCCACCCAAGGACCTCACCGTCACCTTCTCCACCGGCCGGGACCTACCACTACTACTGCCTCATCCACGGCGCCTCGCAGGCCTACGGGCACGCGGGACGATGATCGGCACCGTCGTGGTCCGGTGAAGATCCTTCTCGGCGGGGATTCTGCTTGCTCGTTGCGGCGGGAAGGGCCGGTGCTCAGGATGATGTATGCCGCCCCGGCAAATCGTCGCACGAGGCTCGCACCATGGCAAAGTTCGCCGTGCCGCTCGCGTTCAGCGGGGTGGGAAGCGGGGACCGAGACAGGCCGGCTCGCTCGCCATCGGGATCGAGATCGCCTATCTGCCCAAGGTGGACGATGTCACCGCAACTCCCGACGATCTGCCGCCCCGACAAGCCGGGGCCGGAAAACACCGATCTCCTTTTCGCGCTGGCCCGTCCCCGGATCTCGCTCGGCCTTCCCGGCGCGGTTCACCGCTGGAGGCGAGCTGGGTTCCGCCGATCCGGGTCGGCGACGCGAAGGCCAATCTGTTCGGCGTCTCGCTCGCGAGGAGCACGGCGCTCGGGGGAGAGCGACTACGACTGACGCTCCGAGGGCACGCCACTTTCGGACGGGTCGAAGGACCGATCACCTGTGACGATGAGGCGCTCCAGGATGCCGCGAGTCCCTGCTATCAGGGCACCCGATCGAAGGACGCCTTCCGTCCCAACATCCTGGGACTCGAAGGGACGCATCGCCTGGACCCTTGGAGGCCGGGTCCATCCGTATCTCGGCGCGGGCTACAATCATCTCGCTCCCCGATTTCAGGTGAATTTCACCAATCGGTTCGGGGACGTGGACCGCACCAGGGTGGCGGTCGATCTCGACCGCGCGGTGCTGTTTGCGGGGGCGGCCTGGAGCGTCGATCGGCTGCGGGTGAGTGGAGAGATCTATCGCCGCACCGGGACGCCGTCACCGGGCGGGTCATGGTGAGCCTTCGCCTGAAATGAAAACGGGGCGGAAGAATTCCGCCCCGTCCGGACGCGATCCCCCGCTCTCAACGGCGCTTCTTGCCGCCCTTCTTCTTCATGGGGCGGCGAGCCGCCTTTTTGGGGGCCTTGCGGGCGGGCTTCCGGGCCGCCTTGCGAGCAGGCTTCCTGGCAGGCTTCCGGGCGGCTTTTCGGGCGGCCGTCTTGCTTCTTCTTCGGAGCCGCTTTCTTGCGCGCGCTTTCTTGGGAGCCGCAGGCTTCTTCGCGGCGGGCTTCTTCGCGGCGGGCTTCCTGGCGCGCCGGCTTCCGGCCGCCGGCGGCTTGTCGTCCTCGATCATCGGCATCATGGGCCGCATCGTCGGGGCCGGCGGCGCCGGTGGAGGCGGCGGCGGCGGGGGAGGCGGGGGTGGTGGCGGAGACGACGAAGGCATCGGGTCCATCCAGCCTCCGCCTGACTCCCATGTGTCCGAGGTCTGGAATGCAGCCATACGGGCTTCCTCCAAAGGCTCACCTGCGGCAGGCCCCGCCGCAGAGGGGGAGGCGCTTCGGCGCCGACAAAAGGGGGCCATATATCTTGCACAACTTTCTCCCTTCTGCAAGGCGGACTTTTCCAGCATGCGAGCCCTGGCCCTAACCCGACTTGGCGGGCCACAAGCGCTCGAGGTACTCGATCTCCCTGACCCCCCCTCCCCGGAAAAGGGGAAGTTCGCCTCCGGATCCGGGCCGCCGCCCTGAATCACCTGGATCTGTTTCTTACATCCGGGGTGAAGGGGATCACCCTCACCTTCCCCCATATCGTGGGGACCGACGGCGCCGGCCTGGTCGAGACCGTCGGGCCGGGAGTGACTCAGGTTCGACCGGGCGACCGGGTGGCCATCAACCCGGGTATCTCCTGCGGAAACTGCGAAGTCTGCCGAGCCGGCGAGGAACCGTACTGCCGCTCATTCCAGATTCTGGGAGAACACCGGTCGGGGACCTGCGCGGAGCTGGTGATCGTTCCAGAACGGAACGTAGCCAGGATCCCGGACCAGATGCCTTGGCCCCTGGCCGCGGCGTTTCCCCTTTCCTCGCTCACCGCATGGCGGATGCTGACGACGCGAGCGAGACTTTCATCGGGCGAGACGGTCCTGATCTGGGGGGCGGGGGGCGGGATCGCCATGGCCGCGCTTCAGATTGCCAAGGAGCTCGGCGCCATCGCGCTGGTCACCGGATCCACTGCGGCCAAGCTGGAGAAGGCCACTGAGCTCGGCGCGGACCAGGTGTTCAACCATGGGGAGCGAACGCCCCAGGACATCGTCGAGGAGATCAGGAAGAAGCTCGGTGGAGGGGTGAACGTCGTGGTGGATTCGGTTGGGCAGGCCACCTGGAACGCATCGCTTCGGGCGCTCGCACCCGGGGGGCGGCTGGTCACCTGCGGCGCAACGACCGGCCCGGAAGTCGGCATAGACATCCGGCGAATGTTCTGGTTTCAGTGGAGTCTGCTGGGTTCGACCATGGGAACCAGCGCCGAGTTTGCCGCGGTCATGGAGAAGATCCGGGCCGGCAGGCTCTGGCCGGTGGTCGATAGCGTGGTCCCGCTGGCCGAAGGCAAGCGGGCCTATGAACGGATGGCAGCAGGTGACCAGATCGGGAAACTCGTGATCGAGGTGAACCGGTGAACGAACTGTGGCAACGATTGCAGCTCGGCGGCTCGCAGCTTTTCTCGATCCTCCCCGCGACGCTCGGCGCGATCGTGATCCTGGTCGCCGGGTATTTCATCGCCAAGCTGGTGGAACGGTGGACCGACGGGCTGCTGGTCCGGCTCAACTTCAACAAGGTCGCCGAACGGGGCGGGCTCTCCGAGGCGATGGGGCGGACCGGGACCCGGCTCGACCCGATTCACGCGGTGGGCAAGCTGCTCTTCTGGCTGGTGATGCTGGTGGTGATCCTGCTCGCGAGCAGCGCGTTGGGACTGGAAAGCATCAACGTGATGTTCGGCACCATGCTCTCCTATATCCCGACCCTGATCGCCGCGATCGTGATCGTGATCCTGGGCATGATCGTGGGCGAGTTCGTGCGGGCGGTGGTGCTGGTTTCGGCGGGAGGGGTCTCGGGCGTTCCGGTGCTGGCCAAGATCGCCAAGGCCGCGGTGGTCACCATCGCGATTTTCATGGCGGTGCAGCAGCTCGGCCTCGCGCCCGAGATCGTCACCTCGGCGTTTACCCTGATCCTTGGCGCTTTTGCGCTCGCGGCGGTCTCGCGTTCGGCTTGGAGCGCGGCATGCCACGGCCGGGGAGATCACCAAGCGGTGGCTGGAGGAAGGCCGGGCCCGGCGGGAGCGGAAGCGGCGGCGCGGAGAGAGGAGCCGATGGAATGAGCCGCCGTCAACTGCTGGCGCTGGCCGGTCTGCTGTTCTCGATCAGTCTGCTGCTGCCCGGCATCCTGCTGCCGGTCATCACGGTTAGCGGACAGCTCGACCCGAAAGGGGTCGCGGTCCTCGCCCCCCAGCTTCTGGACCAGGGACTCTCGGACACCACGGTCGCGAGCCTCCGGCCGCTCATCAATCCGGCAGTGTTCCCATGCTCGAACGGCGCCCGGAGGACTCGAGGCGCCCTGGTCACCCAGCTCGGAGCCAGATCGGCAGGCCAGCTCGGCATCGGGCAGCCCATCGAGGTGTATCGTCAGACCCGGAGCATCCTCGGATCGGTCAAGCATCTCTACCAGGTGGGCAGCCTCACGGCGGCGACACTGATCCTGCTCTTCAGCGTGCTGGTTCCGCTTCACCAAGGCGGGCCTGGTGCTCTGGGCGATATCGCACCACGATGCGGCTGCGGCGCCGGCGCACCCTGCACTTCGTCGAGCTGATCGCCAAGTGGTCCATGGCGGACGTATTCGCCGTGGCGCTGTTCATCGCCTACCTCGCCGCGCGGGCCAGCCAGGCCCCTCGCACCGGGCGACGACCGTCGCTGGTCACTTTCACCGCGACCTTCGGCCTGGGGTTCTTCTGGTTCGCGGCTTACTGCCTGGTTTCGCTCGGAACCCAGCAGGCGACCGCGCGCTGGATCATGGCGGACGCATGACGTCCTCTCGGTCGGGCAGAAGGCCCCGCTCCCTGACCCTCACTGCGGAGCACGTGCGGCTGTACTCCGAGATCACCGGCGACCGGAACCCTCTGCACTTCGATGAGGCGTTCGTGGCGGGAACGAAATTCGGCCGAGCTGGTTGTCCAGGGCGGGCTGACGACCGGACTGCTGCACGCCCTGGTTGCGCAGGACCTTCCCGGGCCGGGGTCCGTCTTTCCTCAGCCAGAACTGGAAATTCACCGCCCCGGTCTACATCGGTGACACGATTACCGCCGAGGCGGAAGTGGTCAGCGTCCATCCCACCAAGCCGGTCACCCAGCTTGCCATCAGGGTGTGGCGGCAGGATGGGGAAACCGTCCTTCAAGGCGAGGCGTGGTGTTACCGGTTCACGCCGGGCAGCGCGAGCTAAACCGACCCTTCGTGCTCCGGAGCGAGATGAAGACCCCGCTATGGATCCTGGCGGGAATCCTGGTGTCCTCTGGCCGCCCAGGCGCAGCACTCCGCCGAGAAGCTGGGCAGCGTCAGCTTCCCAGTGAGCTGCACGGCCCAGGCACAGCGCGATTTCAATCAGGCGATGGCTCTGCTCCATCACATGACCTACCCGGATGCCCGCACAGCCTTCAGCAGCGCTGGTCGCAAAAGACCCGCGCTGCGCGATGGCGCACTGGGGCATTGCGATGACGCCTTTCCAGCCGCTCTGGCCCACCCGCCCGGGACTGGCGGACGCTGAGGCGAGGATACCGGGAGATCCAGACCGCCGATTCGGCTGGGAACTGCGTCGGCGCGCGAACGGTCCTTTCTCGCCCAGGCCGAAGCGTTCTATCAGGATCCTGATTCGCCCGACTACTGGGGTCGGATCCGCAGATGGGAGGCCGCCGCGGAGCGCACCTTCCGGGACTACCCGGATGACCCTGAAGCGGCGGTGTTCTACGCGCTGGCGCACCTGGCGACCACGCCCCCCACGACCGTCAGCCGCGAGCATGCCGACCGGGCGGCGGCGATCCTCGAGACGGTGTACCGCCGGAACCCGGAACACCCCGGCGTCATGCACTACCTGATTCACGCCAATGACGTGCCGGGGCGGGAGCACGAGCTGATGGCGATCACCCGGAAATATGAGGCGATCGCCCCGCATAACCCGCATGCGCTCCACATGCCGACCCACATCTATACCCGGCTGGGCGATTGGCCCGGAGTGGTCCGGGGCAACCTCGCCGCCGCCCTGGCGGCCCGCGCCACCCCGGCCGGGGAGCGGGGCGACCTGGTCTGGGATGAATTTCCCCATGCGGTCGAGTACCTGATATACGCCTACCTTCAGCAGGGCGCGGACAGTGCCGCGCTGACCCACCTGATGGGGCTGGAAGGCACGCCCCGCCTCGAGCCCACCTTCAAGACGGCGTTTCACCTCGCATCTTCGCGAGCGCGTTATGAGCTCGAGCGCCGGGACTGGGCCGCGGCCGCCGCGCTGCCGCCCCGGCAACCGGCCTCTCTGGACTGGGATCGCTTTCCCTGGGCCGAGGCGGTGACCCGGTTCGGGCGGGGAATGGGCGCGGCGCACCTCGGCCAGCTGGAGGCGGCAGGATTGGAACGAACCCGGTTGGCTGAACTCGAAGCGCTTGCCAGGAAGAACGGGGAAGAGCTGTTCGCCCGGCAAATCTCCATCCTGCGGCTCGAGCTTGCAGGATGGATTGCGCATGGTCGAGGCGAGAACGAGACGGCCCGGTCGGCGCTTCTGGAAGCGGCTTCGCTGGAGGAGCAGACCCCGAAGCCCGCGGTCACACCGGCTCCCACCTTGCCGGCGCTCGAGCTCCTCGGCGACCTGGAGCTCGAGACCGGCCGGCCCGATCGGGCGCTGGCCGCCTATCGACAGGCTCTCCAGCTCTACCCCAATCGATTCAACAGTCTCCTGGGCGCCGCCCGCGCGGCCCGCGGCAGTGGAGACCAGGCCGGCGCCAAGTCCTATTATGGTGACCTGTTGCGAACCGGGAAGGACAGCCGGCGCGAGTCCCTGCAGGAAGCCCGGAGCTTTCTGGAATCGGCTGAAAAACCCTGACCTCAGTCCCGGTCCCGACGCCTGCGCGAGGGAGGAATTCCGGGCCGATCCGCTTCTTCGCTGCCGCTATCGGTTCGGTCCGCCGGGCGGTATTTTAGAAGCACTTTCTTACCCTCCCGCCAGCAGCTCCCACGCGCGTGCCTATGCTCGATGCGACGACCCTGCTCATTGAATGGCGCAGCGGAAGCCGCGACGCGCTGGATCAGCTCTTTCCCCTGGTGTACGAAGACTTGCGGGCCCGGGCCAGCCGGGCCCTCCGGGGAGAGCGCACCGAACACACCCTGACCACGACGGCGCTGGTTCACGAGACCTACCTGAAACTGCTCGATGTGACGCGGGTTAGGGTGCAGGACCGGGCCCATTTTCTCGCCCTGGCCGCCACCGCGATGCGCCGGGTGCTGGTGGATTATGCCCGGCGCCATCGGGCCCAGAAGCGAGGCGGCGGCGCGATTCCCGAGCAGCTGACCTTCGGCGAAGGCGGGCCGGTCGTGTCGGTGGACCGGGCCGAGCAGATGCTGGCCCTCGACGAAGCGCTCGAGCGGCTGACCGGGATCAACCCGCGATACGCGCAGATGGTCGAGCTTCGTTTCTTCGGCGGGATGACGATCGAACAAACTGCGGAAGCGCTCGACCTGGCCGCCAGCACCGTCAAGCTGGATTGGCAGAAGGCCAAGGACTGGCTCTACCGCGAGCTGGCCGAGACATGACCGGCCCCGGGAATCGCTGGCGGGATGCGATCGATGCGGATTTCCTCGAGGGGACCGCGAGCGCGTTTGCCGCGCCGTTTCTCGCCGACCTGGGCCAGGAAGCCGGACGCGGTGAGACCCCCGGCTCCCTGATCGGACCGTACCGCCTGATCGAGGAGCTGGGTCGGGGCGGCATGGGGACGGTGTGGCTGGCCGAACGGGCGGACGGACAATTCGAGCAGCAGGTCGCCCTCAAGCTCATCAAGCGCGGCATGGATTCGGATGAGGTCGAGGCCCGGTTTCTCCGCGAGCGCCAGATCCTCGCCCGTCTGGCGCATCCGGGCATCGCCCGGCTGCTCGATGGCGGGGTGAGCGGGGAGGGACGGCCGTATTTCGTCATGGAGCTGATTCGGGGCGAGCCGATCACCGAGTACTGCGACGCCAGGCAGCTGCCGATCGAGGATCGCCTGCGACTCTTCACCGCGGTGTGTCGCACCGTGCACTCGGCCCATCGCAGCCTGGTCATCCATCGCGACCTCAAGCCGTCCAATGTGTTGGTCACGGCGAGTGGTGAGGTCAAGCTGCTCGACTTCGGGGTCGCCAAGCTGCTGGCCGGTGACGAGAGCGATGCCATCACCCGGCAGGAAGGGGCGCGGGGACCGATGACCCCCGAGTACGCCAGTCCGGAACAGCTCGCCGGCGATCCGGTGACCACCGCGAGCGACGTCTTTCAGCTTGGGGTTCTGCTCTACGAGCTTCTCGCCGGGCGGCGCCCTTCGCGAGGCGCACGCAAGCCCTCGGACAACGAGCTTCCTTCCCGGCCGTCCATTACCGTCACCCGCCCGAGCCGGATCGAGCACCGGGATGGCCGGGTCACCACGGTGGAACCGGGGAAGATCAGCGAGCGTCGAGGCACCACACCGCTCCGATTGCAACGCGCCCTCCGGGGAGACCTGGACGCCATCGTCCTTCGAGTCCTCCGGGCCGAGCCGGGCGCAGCGTTATCCGACCGCGCTGGACCTGGCCGACGACGTGGAGCGCCACCTTCGGCACCAGCCGCTCCGGTTCGGGAGCGCCGGCCGAGGCTACCGCGCCGCCAAATTCATTCGCCGACATCGCGGCGCCCTCACCATCACCGGGGTCTTCCTGCTGGTCGGCCTCGTCGCGGGCGCCGGGTATCTCTCCCGCCTGCAGACCGAGCGAGACCGGGCCCGTCGAGAAGCGCTCAAGGCGGTGGAGAGCGCGACCCTGGTAAGTCGGTTTCTCCAGGGCTGGAATCCCGACCAGGCCGATCGGAGCGAGGTCTCGGCCGACCAGGTCCTCGATGACGCGATCCAGCGGGCCCAGAGCGAGCTGAGCGGGGATCCCGAGACGCTGGCGTCCCTCCTCAGCACGTTTGGTGATCTCCAGTCGGCCCTGGGGAACTCGGCCGAGGCGGATTCGCTGTTCGCCCGGGCGCTCGCGATCCAGGACCGGCCTGGGTCCGCGCCGTCGCTCGATCTCGCCGCGACGTTGGCGCGACGGGGGCATCTCTATTCGACTACTGGCCGGCTCAGTGAAAGCGAGGGGTTCCTCCGCCGCGTCATTACTCCTGTACCACCGACTGGCAGACGGCAGCCGATCCGACGTGCTCCAGGCCGAATTCGATCTCGGGCGGGTCCTGGGGCAGCAGGAAAAGCTCATCGAGGCGGATGCCTTGCTTCGCGGACTCCTCGGCAGGATTCCCGGCACCAATCGCGCTCTCGCGAACATCGTCTCGGCCGAGTTGGGCTACCTGCTTTTCTTGCGGGCGCACTATGACTCGGCGGCGGCCTTCCTCGAGCCGGCGCTCGCATCGGATCTCCAGGTTTTTGGCCGGGTCCACCAGGAAACTTTCCGCACCATGCGGTATCTGGCCTCCACCCGCAGGGACCAGGGGCGGCTCGATGAGGCCGAACCCCTCGCGCGGGGTGCCGTCGAAATCAGCAGGGCACTCTACGGGCCAACCCATCCCGAGAGCGAGGCCAGCCTGACGGTTCTGGCAATCCTGCTGGAGCGGAAGGGCGCATTCGAGGAGGCGGAGTCGCTGGCCCGTCAGGGCCTTGCACTCGCGGAGCGAAGTTACGGCGCGACCAGCCTGGCCGCCGCACTACGTCTCCGGACCGTGGCGGCTATCCGCCTCGCGCGGGGAGATCCCGCCGACGCGGAACAGCTCCTCCGTCGCGGTCTCGCGGACCTCAAAGGATCGGCTTCCTCCGATGAGGGTGATCTTCTCAACCGCCTCGCCTATTGCCTGGTGCGACGGGAGGCTCCCGACGCGAGAGAGATCTATCAGCGCGCTGTCGCCTTCGAGCGAGCCCGTCCTCCCGGGGGGCCGTGGTTCGTCACGGATGGGTACGAGTACCTGGCCGACGCGGCCCGGCGGGTGGGCGACCGGGGCCTCGCTGACACGCTCTACCGGCGAGCGCTCGCGCTCGATCAGGTCCAGCTCCCTCTGGGGCATCCCTATCGCCGGCTTGCGGAGACGGGTCTCGAATTGCTCCAGGGGAGCATCACCCGCTGATCGGCCTTTTCATCCCCCTTTTGCGCCTTAGCACCATATGGTACGGTTGCCCGGGAGGGCCGGCGGGAGTTCTCGTCGAGCATCCCGGGGCCGCGCCATTTGCCGGTACCCGGTCTCTCCCTCAGGTGGTGTGTCATGGGTCGATCCCTCGTGCTGCTGGTCGGGTTGTGCCTGGTCGGGAGCGTCGCCCTGGCCCAGCCCAACTATGTCGGTCCCCAGTCGGACAGCACCAAGGGTCGGCCTTCGAAAACCTGGCCCGACGTGGCCCGGAAACCCTGAACCAGGCCGAGACCGATCTCGCCTCGGCGCGGGCGTCGATCTCCGGCGACCGGAACGCCGCGAAAAAGAATCTCGGCAAGGCTGAGCAGTCCTTTGAAAAGGCGCTGAAACAGAATCCCACCAGCCGGGCGGCCGCGATGGGACTCGGCGCGGTCTACTACTACCAGGGCGAGACGGGGGACAAGTCGGGCTACGAGCGCTGCGCGAAGTTCCTCGAGAAGGTCTATCAGATCGACCCCGACGCCGAAGACGCCCCCCGGTACCTGGCGCTCTCCTACGGCAAGCTCGGCAAGGCAAAGGAAACGGTGAGCTGGGCGTCACAGGCGGGCGCGCTTACCACCGACCCGGATGTCCGCAAGGAGATGATGGACCTCAAGCGTCCCTACCAGGACGCGTTTCTCTCCGGCTGGTACGAATACGGGAAGTACTACGAGAGTCCATCGGCCAAGCTGACCAAGCTCAATCCGCAGACCTATCAGCTCGAGCTGGTTGCGCAAATCACGCCACAGTTCGAGCAGGATCTCGCGGCGAAGGGTCTCCAGGCCCTCACGCCCCAGCTCAAGATGTCGGATGACGCCGAGCTCAAGACCTATCTCCAGAAGCTGGTGGACCGGATCGTCGCCAAGTCGCCGGGCGGGCCGCCGTTCTCCTACACGGTCGAGGTGGTGGAGTCGCCCCAGGTGAATGCGATGGCGTTCCCGGGGAGGATCCTGGTCAACACGGGACTCATCAAGTTCACCGACTCGGAAGCGGAGCTGGTGACGGTGCTTTCCCACGAGGTCGCGCACATCTACGCCCACCACAGCGCGCGGGCCCTGGTGGCGTCGTATCAGAAGCGGATGATCGCGGGACAGCTCCTTGCCGCAGCAGGGGTGAACAACGGCAACCTCAAGGAGCAGCTCATCGGCATCGGGGTTGGCCTCGGACTCGAGGTGCTGGATCGCGGCTACAGCCGGGGCGAGGAGAAGGAAGCGGACCGCCTGGGCACCCACATCGCGTTCAACGCGGGGTACAACCCGACCTTCATGACCAAGTTTTTTCTCCGGCTCTACGAAGCGAATCCCAAGCAGCCGTTCAAGCTGCTCTCGACCCATCCCCCGACCCCGGACCGGATCCAGTACACCGCGGCGTATCTGGAGGCGTTCCCGCTCGACCAGGAGATGCAGATCGACAGCCAGGAGTTCAAGGACATCAAGAAGCGGATCAAGTAGCCTGAACCTCAAGAGGTGGCGCGCATGAGCTTTCGGAGAATTTTCCTTGCCGCGCTGGTGCTTGGCTTTGGCGTCGGCTCAGCGGCTGCCCAGGACTGGAAGGCGCGGGGTACCATCCCCACCCTGCCGATGGTACCGGAATACGGCACCCCGAGCGATCCTCGCTATGATCTCGCGAACGACGTGGCGTGGTTCACCGACCCGGCAGTCCGGGAGCAGTTCAAGCTGTCGTTCAAAGACGGGAAGGCGTACGTCAACGGGCATCTCTTCGACACGCGCCTCAACGAAAATGGCAAGGTCTCAACCGCGCAGGCGTTGTTCGTGATGGACGCCGAGGGTTCCATCTACGTCGTGATGCGGGAGTGGCTCGGCTACCCCGACCCGATCGTGCCGCGTATCCATCACTCGACCATCCCCGCGGGCCAGCCGGTCGCGGCCGCGGGCCACATGGAGGCCGTCGACGGCGTCATCAAGTACATCAACAACAACTCGGGACACTACGAGCCAACCAACAGGATGCTGGTGGCGGCCATCCGGGTGCTCGAAGCATTCGGCATAGTAAAAGGCAGCTACGTGGTGGACTATCAGGCTCTCCAGGCAAAGGACCACCCCGGCGCAGGTTTCGTCGAGCTCGACCCAAAAAGCAAGGAAAAACTGGCGGACGGGAGGATCAAACCATCCACCGAGCGGGAAACCGCCCCACCCAAGACCCCAGTCGCAGAGCCGTCCCAGCCGAAGACCAACGATGCGGAGCTGTTGCAGCCTGAGGAGCCCGCCCCTTCGGTCCAGCGCGACGTGGACCGCCGAGCGGCGCATGGTGCGGCGGAGCTCAAGGCCCTCGAAGCCCCTAAGCCGGTGGCACCTCCCGACGCATCAGTGGTCGAGGCCATTCGGGAGAAGATCAAAGGGAAAACTGCCGCGCAGATGGACGTGGCATTCATGATCGAGGTCTACAAAACCGACCCCACTGCCGCCAAGGTGGTTGGGCAGATCATGGCCGACCCGAACCTGGGCGAGAAGAACGCGAAGATGGGTCAGCTTCGAAAGCAAATGGATCTCATGGTCTGGAAGCAGATCCTCCAGGCCCATGGGATCAAAGTAGAGATCACCAACCAGGGCAAATCCAACGGAATTCGTAGTGACCTCGACTACACCCTCTATTACCTGGCCGAAGAGGCCGGCATCAAGATCGAAGACCTGATCGCGGAGCACACCAAGACCTGGGAAGCGCTGCACCAGGGGATCAACCCGGAGCAGGTCGAGATCAAGGTGATGAACGGGGACGAGTTCTACCCCGACTGGCGCAACGAATCCCTGAGCGAGCACGAGCACCAAGCCAAAGTCAAAGACATGCTGGGCCGGCTGCGCGGGGACAAGGAGAAGTACTCGGTGCCCGGCGGCAACAAGGAGCAGGTCCACAATCGCGCGCTCCGCGACGGCTGGACCGAAGAGATGGCCTACAATCCCGAGCTCGACAAGCCGGGAATCCCGATCGAGAAGCAGGTGATCGTGCGGGAAGGGCTTACCCGGGACATCGCGGCGCGGTACCAGGGCGTCCACCCGCAGTACAACCACATGAACGTTCTGGGGAATGACGTCCAGAACCTGGGTGAGTACCTCCACCACTCCGGCGACGGCGTGCAGGACGCGATCCGGCGGGCCAAGTACGGCAACCGGGTCGTGAATCTCGGCATGGGGAACCAGCGCTTCTTCGCCAACACCTATGCCCAGATCTATGACAGCGATCCCAACAAGGAGTGGGGAAAGACCAAGGATGGCCGGCCCATCCGGCGGGACGACCTTCTCCTGGACTACATCCGCAAGTCCTTCGGCGTCCTGATGGACGACAACGGCAGACCGCTTTTCAGCGAACCCGATCTCCAGCGGTTCAAGCGGATCATCGACATCTCGATGCAGATCGAGCTCGACAAGACCGGCGACCGGAACAAGCGGAAGGCGGACTATTCCAGGCCCGAAGTCCGCGAGGAGTTATTCGCGGAGTACAAGGCCCAGGCGGAAGCCAGGTTCCTCTCCGAGAACCTGGATCGGGACTACACCCCGGAAGAGAAAGCCAGTGCGGTGCTGTCGGAGCAGGAGAAGCTCTTCGAGACGGACCACAAGCGGATGCTCGCCGAGGCGACCCTGGCGGGACTAAGGGAGTCGGTCGCCCGCGATCTGACTCCGGAAGGCGTCCTCAGGAACCGGGTCCGTTTCGACCCCATCAGCAACAAGTTTGTTCTGGATGGCGAAGTGGGTGCCCGCAAGGTGGCGTTCGAGCGCGCCGTTGAAGTCGCCCTCTTCTACGAGCTGGTGAACAGCATCGAAGATCCGTTCCTCCGGCACGACATGAAGAAACGGGCGATGTCCACCGCGCCGAATCAGGAGCTGGCGGAGTTCTACGGCGCGCTCGACGAGGTCACCCGGGTCGAGATCGACAGGTTCATCAAGAACGAGCCCGGCAACAAGGTCCAGCGCACCATCGAAGACCTGATCAAGAAGCAGCAGGAGCGGGCGATGGAGCTGGCCATCGAGAAGAAAGAAGCGGCCGTCGCCAAACTCCGGGCTCGGGGCATATCGGTGGACGCATCGGCCATTCCCAAGGAATTCGTCCGCGAGCACATCGTGCAAAGCCGGATGTGGACCCTGAGCCCCGGAGCGCCGGGCCCAGTTCCAGAAGGCGTACAATGCGCTGGGCGCACAATTGTCGTCGCAAGCCAATGAATTCAAGGAAGCCTTTCACGACAACGCATCGGCGTTGATGCTGGGATCTTCCGCGATCAACCTGGTTCGCGCCTATCAGGCCGGCTGCAAGACCAACCCCAACCCGATGACCGCGGCCGGCCGGGAGTGTGGGGCCTTGCTCGCCCACGCGGCGTTCTCTGAAGCGGTCTGGTACATGCCGAACACGATCCAGACTCCATTTCTCATCGCGGACATCCTCATCAAGGCGCGCAAAGGCCAGTACGAGGAGGCGGCCCACACGGTGGGCTTCTTTGCCGCCATGCACTTTGTGCCGGCGCTGGGCCATGCCATGCTGGCGTACAACATCGCCACCGGGTTGCTCGAGATTCCGCACACCCACTTTGTCACCCGGATCGATCAGGACCTGACCGAGCAGGCCCTGAAGGCGCGTCCCCGCAACGAAATGGGTGGCCCAATCCCTGATGGCGCGCTGGGTCCGGCCCGGGCCCGCGCCAACCGGATGCCCGACGCCAAGGAGTCGATCTACAATGGGAGCCCGCCCGGCTTCCCGCTTTTCTATGGACTCTACAAAAACAACGAGGCCATCGCACCCGCCACCGTCATCAATGGTGACAAGTATTCCAACGGCGGCGTTCCGCAGGACAATCTGAGCGACGCCCAGCTCGCCGACACCGCGGCGGTGGAGTTTGCGTCCAGCATCGACAGCATCCTGACCGCCGAGAAGCTCCAGCCGGGCACCGACACCTATCGGGACCGCGCCTGGGACCTCAAGCTCAAGTTCGGTTTCGATATTCCGTTCTACCGCCGGATCGCCAGGGTCTACGAGGAGAAGTACAAGTACATCGTCTTCAGCGATTACCTGTCCGAGTGCCGGCTCGACGTGTACGAGTGGTACGAGAAGCAGCCCCCCGGGTACAAGGACGAGCTCCGAGGGGAGGCCAGCGGGTTAGGCTGGCTCCTCAGCTTCTTTCGGGATCAGACCGACAAGATGCAGGACCGGATTGCCCGGGAGTGCGCCCGGGTGCTCACCGAGCACCATCAGCTGGTGGAACAGGTGGAGGGGGTCGACCAGGCCGACCGCGCCGCCTTTGCCAAGACCATGGGCCGGGCCTTCAACGCGGAGCGTTCGGTGCTGGCCGCCAAGGACGCCCTCTACGGCCGGATTCGAACCGGGGAGGAAAAAGCGGTCGCTCAGGTGGAGCAGAAGGCGCTCGAGCTCGCCGAGCGGCACAAGACCAGCTTCATCATGACCTACCCGTTCACCTACGCCACCGAGGAGCTGCCGCCGAACCTCGAGTTCAAGGTGCGGACTATTCCGAGCAAGGTGAAAGGCCCGGTCGGGCTGACGGTGGACCAGGAGATCACCGGACTCAAGGAAGGGGCGCCGGGCGGTTGGACACCGGGCAAGGACTACGCCGACAAGTTCAAGCCCGATGCCGACGGCTGGGTGTCGCTGCGCCCGATTACGGCGGACGTTCGATTCACCGGGCACCTGCTGGATGCCGACAGCACCGAGGTGGCGCTGACCAAGCTCGACCTGCCCGTGGTGCTCTACGAGCCGACCGTGTCGGGGAGCGTCTCGGTCACCGTGTACGGGTTAGGAGAGAAAGGCGACAGCTCGCTCTACAACGGGGCCGAGGTCACCCTCGACAACAAGACCCAGGAAACCGGACCGCTCTACGGCAGCACCAGTTTCGGCCGGCTCAAGGCGGGGAGCTACTCCGTGAAGGTGGCGCCGAGCAAAGGCGACCCACGCCACGGCCCCGGGAGCGGCTCCGGCGCGATCGCGGACGTTTTGCTGAGCAAGGATCCCAACGCCAAGGACTACGCCGCGATCGTCGTAAAGCTTCCCTACATCCCTGAGAAAAAGGAAATCGCGAACAAGCCGGACAGCTCGAAGACGGGAGGCAATACCGGAGGCGGAGGGGAGAAGCCCGGCAGCAAGACCGGCACCGGCGGGGGAAAAGGCGGCACTGACTCAACGACCACGAAAGGTGGAAAGGGCGGCAAAGACTCGACCGCCGCGGGTCCCAACGTTGAAGACATCATCAAGGGCCTCGCGCCACTTACCAGCAAGGCGGAGAAGGCCAGGGACGACGCCAAGAAGGCCTGCCAGTACATCCAGGCCGCTGCGGCACAGCAGGAGCTGGTGACCGCCGCGAAGAATTTCGTCGCCACTTCCTTCCCCAAGGGAGCGCCGGCCAACATCCAGCAAATGGTGCAGCAATTCGAAGCCGAGCTCACGATCCTCAAGAAGACCGCAACCGCGCAGGAAGCCGCGAACGTCCATCTCCGCGAGGGCCTCGCGGCGGTCCGGGCCAAGCACGCCGAGCCCGCGCTCGCCGCGCTGGAGAAGGGGCTCCAGACGCCCGACATCCCGGAGTGTCTCCACAGGCAGATCGAGGCGACCTACAACGAGCTGAAAGCGGACGTCGAGAAGCGGATGAAGCTGATCGACCAGGCGGTCGAAGCTGCGAACACCAAGTGCGACTATGCGGAAGCGCAGAGGTTCGGCGAGCAGGTCGAGGCCGAAGACAAGACGCTTTCCTGGGTGGTGAATGAGCTACCCAGGATCAAGGACCTGAACACCCGGCAGAAGCAGGCCCGCACCCTGGCGCAGCAGGCCGAGGAAAAAGCTGCGGCGGCGGACGCAGCGGCGGCGGCCGGTGACAAGGCCCAGGCAACTGCGCTGTACGACGAAGCGCTCCAGCTGGCGCAGCAGCGCCCTCGCGTCGGCACCCGCCTGCGAGAAAGAGAACCTCAAGAGCCTGCTCGACCTGCCCGCTCGCAAATCAACATGAACAATCCCAAGGTGGACCAGTCCCTGGTTCTCCTGCTGGACACCAGCGGCAGCATGGCCGACAACAACAAGATGGAAAATGCCAAATCGGCGGCGACCGACGCGGTCAAATCCCTCGGGCCAACCACCGAAGTCGCGGTGATCTCCTACGACGGCGGCTGCGCCGGAGGGTGGCGGGTGGTACAGGGCTTCACCACCAACCATCAGAGCCTGATCGCGGCGATCGCGACGCTCCGCCCGGGGAGCGGCACCCCGACCGCGCCAGCGATCGGCTTCGCCCACGAGTACCTCCAGAAGAGCGGCCACGGCAAAGCGGGCCAGATCATGCTGATGACCGACGGCCAGAACGATTGCGGCTCGATGGTGGACGCCGGGGCCGGGCCTTCGGAAGAGCGGCATTCCAGTGCGGATCGATGCGGTGGGCTTCGGCGTGGACAACGACAGCAAGGCCCAGAAAGACCTCGGCGACCTTGTCAATGCTTCCGGTGGCGGAGGAGCAGCCTATAACGCGAGCAACTCGAAGGAGCTCATCTCGGCGTTCCGCCGGGCGTTCATCACGACTCAGGTCAAACCCCGTGATCCGATCGTGACCGGGGAGGCCGGCACCCGGCTGGCGGCATTGTTCGCGGCAGCGGTCGAAGCCCTCAAGGCCAACAACCTCCGCGGCGCCATCGATCAGTTCAAGAACGCGGTGGACCAGTTCCCCGCCTCGCCCGCCGCGGCATTCAATGCCTCGCTCGCCTACGAAGCGGGCGGCCAGCCGCTCCAGTCGATGAACTACGCCAAGAAGTATCTCCAGCTCGC
This sequence comes from uncultured Gemmatimonadales bacterium, assembly GCA_963841505.1. GTDB lineage: Bacteria > Gemmatimonadota > Gemmatimonadetes > Gemmatimonadales > GWC2-71-9 > JABFSM01. Next base: position 240,761 of record CAWJCZ010000008.1, on the reverse strand, counting down.
GCCCAATGCCTTCGACGCGGGACAGGTGCAGGCGCGGATCGAGGTGCTGGAGAAAGAACAGGCGGCGAATCCCCGCGCGATCTACGCGCCGACCGATTGCGGCGAGCTGTATCGCTGGGCCCAGCGGGAAAGCCGGACGTCGGGAATGGATGCAATGCGCAAAGCCAAAGTCTTCGACATCCTGACGACGGCGCAGCGGGGAGATTGTCCTGCGGCCCAGGCGGCATTCGAGAAGTACAACGCGCAATACGGCAAGAGGCCCTAGCCGGTGCTAGCTTCGAACCATGCGACCAATCCTGCCAGCTCTCATCGGAGCAGTGGCCGTGGCATCTCCTTCGTCCCAGGCCCCGCACACCGACATCGATCACGTCATCCTGGCGATCAACAACCTGGACCGCGGGATCGCCGAGTTTGCCGAACGAACCGGGGTCACCCCGCGAAAAGGCGGCGAGCACCCCGGCCGTAACACCCAGAACGCGCTGGTCAGCCTGGGCGACGGCCGCTACCTGGAAATTCTCGCCCCCAGCGCCTCCGCGCCTAACCCGGAGGCGGTGATCCCGTTCATTCACCTCTCGGTCGCGGGCTGGGCGCTCCACGGGGGCCGGCTCGAGCCGTTGCTCGAGAGTCTCCAGCGGGCCGGGTTCACCCCGGTGGGCCCGACCCCGGGATCCCGCAAGCAACCCGATGGCAGTCTGCTGGAGTGGAGAACGGGAGGCGGCGATGGAGGCGGTCTGGGCCTCGCGCCGTTCCTGATCGAATGGTCGGCGGGAACCGCGCATCCGAGCACGAGTGCCCCGGGAGGATGCCGGCTGGAACGAGTCGAGGTTCGCGAACGCGATCCCGCCCCCCTGCAGCGATTCTTCAGCGCGCTCGGTTACTCAGGGGCCGCGACGAGTGGTGAGCCGGGCATGGTGGTGTACCTCGCCTGCCCCAAGGGCAAGGTCACTTTCGGCACCGTGATGTAAGGCAGCTCCTAAAGAAAAAGGGGTCAGACTCCTTTTTATTCGGCTCGCAGCGCGATGTTCGGATCCACCCGGGTCGCGCGGAACGCGGGAATCAGGGTGGCAGCCATTCCGACCAGCGCAAGCCCAAGCGCCACCCCACCGAAGATCAGAGGATCGCGCGCCGGCTGCTGGAACAAGAGGCTCTGAATCCTGGGCGCGATAAGCAGCGCTGCGGCGCCGCCAACCAGGATGCCCGTGAGCACCAGCCGGCCTCCCCGGGCGAGCACTCCGCGCAGGATCCGGGACACCGAAGCTCCCATCGCGATGCGCACGCCCAGCTCGCGGGTACGCCGGGCCACTTCATACGCCATCATGCTGTAGAGCCCGATCGCGGCCACCACCAGCGCGAGGGCGCCGAACGCCACGAAGAGCGTGGCTCCGAATTTCCAGGAGCGCATGCGCGGGTTCACCAGCGATTCGAGCGGCCTCACGTTCACATAGGCGGCGCCCGGCATCTCGCTCTGTAATCGGGCGCGGAGAGGAGTGATGAAATTCGCAGCCTTCCCGTCCACCCGGGCGAGGAGGATCGGGTCGAAGCCACCGTCATACTGCGCGGCGGGGAGGTAGTAGGTGAACTCTCTCGCATCGGTCAATGAGCGCACCCTCATGTCCTCCGCGATGCCGATGACTGTACTGCAGGGCACCGTATCGCTGCCGATCCGGAAACACTTGCCGATCGCCTCCTGGTCCGGCCACACGGCCCGCGCCATTCCTTCACTCACGACCACGACCCGGGGTGATCCCTCCCGGTCGGTGGCGTCGAAGGGACGCCCTCGAAGGATGCGGGTTCCCATGGTGCGGAAATAGTCGGGTGTCCCAGCTTGCAGAATGAATCGCCCGAGTCGCTGTACCGAATCCACGCCCGGCACGTAGAGACGCCGTCCCTCGTTGCTCCAGAACGGAATCGATGCGGCGAGGCTGACGTACCGCACTCCCGGCACGCGTCGCCGCGGCATCGAGCATCCGCTGATTGAGCTCGCGCCGCATGGCCTCGTCGAGCTGGGCGCCCCGAAGGCTCGCCCCCACCAGCGCGACCGGATCGACATCGTAGCCCAACCGATACTCGCGAACGTTGCGCAGACTGCGCACGAACAGGAACGCGCCGACCAGCAGCACCATCGAGAAAGCGGGCTGGAGCACCAGCAGGACCGCCCGGAGTCCGCCACGTTCTCTCCGTTCCTGTCTGCCATCGGCCCGGAGCGACCCGGCCGTGATTGTCCGCGCCGCATCCAGCGCCGGGGCGAGTCCGGTCAGGACCCCCGCCACCAGCACAGCCCCGACCACGAAAAGCAGGGTCCGCGAATCGCCCAGGACCCCGACCTCGAGATCGCCAGGAAGAAACCAGGCTCGCAAGCCCGACGCGCCCCATTGTGCCAGCGCCAGGCCGGCCACCCCACCCAGCAACGAGAGCAGCACGCTCTCGATCATCACCTGTCCGGCGATCCGCGAACGGCTCCCGCCGAGGGCGGCCCGCATGGCGACCTCGCCCCTTCGACCCACCGCGCGGGAGAGCAGCAGGTTGGCCACGTTGGCGCAGGCGATCAGGAGCACGATGAGCGCAACACCGCCGATCCAGGTCGCGGTCTTCGTTTCGGTGCCGGCGTCGGGTCCCCTTCCCAACTGGATCGGGCCGAGCGCCCCGCGCACTCGGCTATCCTCGGGAGATCCCCAGCCCTTGTCCTGGGCTTCCGCCTTCCGCCAGCTCTCGATCAACCCGTTGCTCACCGCCGCCTCGGCTGCTTCCGGATTGACACCGGCGCGACGTCGCACCACCAGCTCGAGCCAGCTCCAGTTGTAGTTCCCCGCGTAGCGGGGCCCTCGAAACGCATTCGCGTATGCCGTGATCGGGAGATACAACGCCGGGACTCCCTGGTCGGACATGCCGACGAATCCCTGTGGGGCGATGCCGATGATGGTGCAGATGATCCGGTCGACCCTGAGGGTTTGCCCAACCACCTCTCGGCCGCCGAACCGGGTTTGCCAGAAGGCGTAACCCAGGACCACGACCGGCGACCCTTCGGGTACAGCATCCTCCGCTTCGGAGAAGAAGCGGCCCCGGACCGGAACCGCGCGGAACAAGGTGAAATAGGAAGCGCTCGCCACGGTCACCGGGACCTCGACGACCTCCTGGCCATCGCCGACGCCAAGCTGCCGGGTCTGGAATGCGGCCACTTTCTCGAACGCCGGGGTCTGCCGGGAAATATCGAGGAACGTCGGGAAGGCAAAGTTGCGATCGATCCGCTGCTGCCCATCGTCCACGGTGAACCGGTAGACCCGGGAGACCGTGCCCGGATCGTCCAGCATCGGCGGGGCCCGGAACAACAGCCGGTCCACGATCCCGAACATGGTGGCGTTGACCCCGATGCCGAGGCCAAGGGTGAGGGCGACGCCGATGGTGAGTCCCTTGCGATGCGCGAGCGAGCGGACCGCGAAGCGGAGGTCGCGGGAGAGATGGTCGAGGAAGCTCACCCCGCGGCTGTCGCGGGCGTCGTCCCGGGTCCCCTCGACCGCGCCGAAATGGGCCCTTGCCATCCGTTCGGCTTCCGGCCGGGAGGCTCCGGCGGCCATCCGCTTGCGGACTTCCTGCTCGAGATGGAAACGCATTTCGTCGTCGAGCTCGGACTCGACTGCCCCGCGCCGGAACAGCGCCCGAAGCCGGTAGCGGATCTCGCTGATCAAGCGGCCCATGGAGTTCCTCAACGCATGTCGAGCACCAGCTCGACGGTACGGGTCAAGGCTCGCCAGGCCGCGCGTTCGGCCACGAGCTGCTTCCGGCCGGCGCGGGTCAGGTGATAGGTCTTGGTCCGGCGATTGTTCTCCGAGCTGCCCCACTCCGCCGCGACCCATCCCTTCCGTTCCAGCCGGTGGAGCGCGGGATAGAGCGACCCCTGCGGGATGGTGAGGGTGGCCCGGGAGATCTGGTGGAGGCGCTCCGAGATGGCCCAGCCGTGCATCGGCTGGAGCGAGAGCGCGTTGAGAATCAGGAGATCCAGGGTGCCCTGGGGCAGGTCGAGCTGGCCGCTCATGATGAAACCCCTTTCGCTTCTACAAGAGTACGATTGCTATTGTAGAAGCGCAAGGTGAGAGATCGTTCGATTTGACGAACCATCGATCCGGCGAAAGCTTTCCCGGATGATTGACCCGGTGCGCGACGTGCTCGCAGCCTATCCCCAGATCTACCACGCCTGCCACATCCAGCACCCCCGCCGGCGGACCAACCCGGCCAGTCTCTCGGCGAGGGAAAGCTGGATCCTGGGGCACCTGCATCCCATTCGGCCGGTCGGCGCGGGTGACCTGGCCCGCCACCTCTCCCTCCGTCCGTCCACCGTCTCCGAGGCGGTCAAGCGGCTGGAGCGGCTCGGCTACCTGGTGCGACGACCAGTGAAGGGCGACCGGCGCCGGCTCGAGCTCTATCTCACCCCGCAGGGCGCCGCGGCGATGAAGGCGGGCAGCATCCTGGATTCCGGGCGGGTCGGGCTGCTGCTGGACCGGCTTTCACCGGCCGAACGTCGGGCGGCGGTGCGCGGGTTAGGCCTCCTCGCCCGGGCGGCCCGGGACCTCAACGCGGCGGAGCCCAAACGATGGCACCGGGGAGACGGATGATGCGGTGGCTCTGGATCGCGGGCGGAGTACTGATCGGTATCCCCCTGGTGCTCGCGCTGGTCGGCAGCCTGGTTCCCAGAAACCACGTGGCGAGCATGCGGGTTACCCTCCGGGCCGCGCCGGACCGGGTCTGGAGCTTGATCTCGGATTTCGGCGGAACGCCCAGGTGGCGGGCAGATGTCAGCGCAGTGGAAATGCTGCCCGGCCCAGGACCCGCAAGATTCGTGGAGCGATCCAGGCAGGGCAAAGTCACCTTCGAGATCGTTTCCCAGGACCCGCCCCGCCGCCAGGTCGTCCGGGTGGTCGACGACGATCAGCCGTTCGGCGGGACCTGGACCTGGGAGCTGAGCCCCGAGGGGAGTGGCACCCGTCTCACCATCACCGAGGCCGGGTTTGTGAAGAACCCGATCTTCCGGGCGGTCGGTCTCGTGTTGTTCTCACCCACCGCGACGATAAAGGGATATCTCGAGGGTTTGGCGCGCGAGCTGGGGGACAGCGCCTAATCCGTCACGATCACCTGCGGGCGGTGCACCTGCTCTGCTTCGAGCCGCGGACCAATGTCCCGCCCCCTGACCCGATCCTTGTAAAACCCACCCCTGCCGCCGAACCGAAGCCCCATCCGCTGGCGTTGCCACTATCCCTTCGCAAGTCGATCGTCTTGCCGTCAATCATGATCGTGGCTCGATTCGGGGTCCGGTTTCCGTCATCGAAGTAGAACGTGACCGCGACGGTGACCCTGGTTCCAGCCTCGTCGCAGTCGAAGGTCACCATCTCGCTCGACAACGATCGCGGGGCTTGCGGTGCGGTGGGTGGTGGGGCCGACGCCCCCGCTGGGTAGGTCCACCCGGTATCGACATAGCGATATCGTCCCGTCGCATCCTTCCACGTCTCGTCGATCACCCTGCGCGCCGACGCTTCATCGGACGCGGACCCGCACTCCGGGGTCATCCCGATGGTCGGCGGGATGCCATACTTCTCGCGGAGGAAGGCGGCGAACGCAGTGCTGTATGCCAGGTCGTCGATCTGACCACGGCGCATCACCCCGCTGAAGTACATGACTTGCGTCGCGAGCCTGCCTACCTGCTGGGTCACCGCCTGGCGACAGACTTCGTAGCGCGTCGGGGCGGTGGGCACCTGGGCATGGACGGTCGAGCCAAAGGCTTCGAAGGCCGAGACGACCAGTCCGGACATCAACCTCAATGAAAACCAGCGCATGCGGGCCTCCGGCAGATGCCGTGTCGACCGAACTGAGGAATGCTAAGGCGCGGGGGAACCGCGTGACGCCGCGGGAATTCTCACTCTGACCAGGCGAATTCCTTCCGGAGCGCGCTCGGCGAGGAGGAGATTCTCGGCCCCGACTGCGAGCAGCCGCCCCTGCCCTTTCAGGACCAGGACTCGCTGTAACGCTCCGGACCGGCCCAGCACGTGGATTCGCCGCAGGCTGTCTTCGGCCGGTTTGCTCTTCTCGAGCCATACCGAGCCGTCAGGGGCGCCGAAGGCGGCGATGAACGGCGGATGGATGATCGCCCAGGCCACGTCGCCCTCCCGGGGACGGACGTCTTCCGGATAGCTGTAGAGATACTCCCGCCGGTCCGCGGTGGTGATCTCGAACACCGGATCGGGAAGCTCGGGCCCCCGGGTCACCCGCCCCTGGGGATCCACCGTGACGAGCTGATTCCGGAACCGCCGGGCAATCCACACCGTCCCATCGGGCCACACCCCCCACATGTCGCTGCCGCTGAAGACCCGCCGCTCGAACCGGAGCTGGTTCTCACGATGGACCTGGGCCAGCTCGATCGGCGCCAGCCGGGCCACCGTGTCAATGCGGGTTAGGCCGGGAGAGACCCGCACCACCGCCGCCGAATCCTGATTGCCCCCGCCGTCCCTTCCCGCGAGTGGATCGATCTGGAAATAGAGGTTCCCCGCCGCGTCCCGGGCCCGGACATAGGCGCCCCGGAGCCGGTCGGGCGCAGCAATCGAATCGAGCAGCCGCCCCTCCGGGCTCCACACCGTGGTGCGCCGCCTGCCCCAGTCGGCCAGGTAGATGGTGTCGCGGAACGTGGAAACCTGGAACGGGTGCAGGTAGGCCCGCTCCCGCGGTCCCCCCAGCGGCTCGAGCGTGTGCCGGGAAAAATCGGTGAGCCCGGCGGAGTCCCAGGGCGCGGAGATCACCACGAACCGGCCCGCGGTGGGAGCGGCGAGCGGAAGCTCATCCCAGTGCGTCGCGATAGTATCAGAGCCGAACGGCAGCGCCTCGTCCTCCGGGATCGCTGCCCGGCCCGGACCGCAGGCCAGCGCCAGCAGAGCAGCGAGCGCTGCCCCGCGACGGGCCAGGCTCATGGAAGCTCCGTCCCGGGAACGATCTTCTCCACTCCGCGCTTCGCAAGCTCGGCGTTGACCGCGGCGAGCCGGGGTCCCAGCAGCTCGCCGAGCCGCTGAATCTGAGCAGCGAGCTGATTCGACAGCAGAGTGAACACTTCGTAGGACTGGGCGGTCGGCTTGGCCTCGGTGCTCGCGGCCACCCCGGCGAGCGCGGCGATCTGATTATTGAGCCGGATCGGATAGTTCAGCGGATCCTGTCCGCTGCGATTGCGAACCTGGTAGATCTCTTCCTCGACCGACGACAGATCCGAATCCAGCGCGCGGGCCAGGCGGTCGTACCCGGCGCCTCCCTTGGCGCGACGATCGTCGAGCTGCGCCTTCACGTTCCGGATGGTCCGGACGGCGTTGTTCGCCTCGTTGGCCTTGTCCCGCACCTGAATGAGAAAAGCGTACTGGGCGTCGAGGTCCGCCTGGCTCGCCTTGGCGCGGGGATCGCTCCGCACCTGGAAAGTCTGGGTCTCGGAGTGATCTCCCACGGTGAGCCGGACCGAATAGGTGCCCGGAGGAATAACCGGCCCGGCGGTTCCCGCCGACCAGTAGATCATCCCGGGAAAACCCACCGCATCTTCGCTCCGCAGGTTCCAGGTGAACCGGTTCATGCCCTGACGGTTGGGGACCCTGGGCGGCGGGGTGTAGCGCCATCCCGCCTGGGCACGGAAGGCGGGGCCGAGTCGGCCTGGACCGCAGCCGGCATCACGCCGAGCGCGGCCAGGCTGTCCGCCGCCCGGCGATTGGCGGAGGCTCGGGCGCCGCGCTCCGCGGCCCGGTTGACCGAATCGGCCCGCGCGACGGAATCGAGCTCGCTGGAGAACCGCCGGATGACCTGCCCTCGGGCATCGAGGAATTCCACCATAACCCGCTGGCCCGGACGCTTGAGCCAGTAATGAACCACCGCCCCATCCCATCCGGTGAGCGGCGCGAGCTCGCGGGAGGCCGCTCCGGGTCCGCCGCCCCCGAAGAAGAATCCGCCCCCGATCCGATAGGTGTCCCGGGGCTTGAAGAGCTGCACGTCTTTCTCGGCGAGCCCAGCGGCGTACTGCCGGACCGGGGAGAGATCGTCCAGGATCCAGAAGCCGCGGCCGTGGGTCGCGGCCACCAGGTCTCCCTCCGCCACCGCGAGATCGTGGACCGGAACCGGCGGAAGGTTCCGTTGCAGGCGCTCCCAGTGGCCGCCGTCATCGAAGGACACCCAGACCCCGCGTTCGGTTCCGGCGTAGAGCAGGCCGGCCCGCGCCGGGTCCTCCCGGATCACCCGGGCAAATTCGGTCGCGGCGATGCCGTTGGTGATCCGGGTCCAGGTCCGTCCGTAGTCGGAAGTCTTGTAGAGGTAGGGGGTGTAATCGTTGAGCTGGTAGCGATTGCCGGCCAGGTAGGCGACCCCTTTCCCGTGGGGCGACGCTTCGATGATCGAGATCCGGGTCCATTCGGGAAGATCCTTCGGGGTCACGTTGGTCCAGCCGGCCCCGTTGTCGCGGGTCACGTACACCAGGCCATCGTCGCTGCCGGTCCAGATCACTCCCTTTTCCACCGGGGACTCCGCGATGGTGAACACGGTGGCGTAGTACTCGACGCTGGTCTGGTCCTTGGTGATGGGCCCGCCCGACGGGCCCAGCGTGGCGGGATCGTGCCGGGTCAGGTCGGGCGAGATCGCGGTCCAGCTCGCCCCTTCGTCGGTGGAGCGGTGCACCACGTTGGAGCCGGCGTAGAGCGTGTTAGGGTCGTGGGGCGAGAGCACGATCGGGAAGGTCCACTGGAACCGGTACTTGAGATCGATGGCGCTGTGGCCCATCGGGTTGAGCGGCCAGGGGTTCACGTTCCGGCTCAGCCCGGTCCGGGTGTCGGTCCGGGTCAGCAGCCCGCCATAGCTCCCCGCGAACACCACGTCGGGCTGGTCCGGCCGCACCGCGATGTAGCCGGACTCACCGCCCCCCACATCGTAAAACCCCTGGAGGTCCCCGTCGAAGAACCGGCTGGGCATGCAGACCGTGCTGTTGTCCTGCTGGGCCCCGCAGACCCGGTAGGGAAAGTGGGTCGTGGTCACGACGTGATAGAACTGGGCGGTGGGGAAATCCTGCTCGGTCCAGCTCCGCCCGCCGTTGGTGCTGACGGTGGACCCGCCATCGTCCGATTCGATCATCCGTTGCGGGTTATTGGGCGCGATCCACAGATCGTGGCTGTCGCCGTGGGGGGGCGGAGCGGCTGCCAGGTGCGCCCTCCGTCCCGGGAACGCTGGAAGTTCACGTTGCTGGCATAGACCGTGTTCTCGTCCTGCGGGTCGGCATAGATCCGGCTGTAGTACCAGGCCCGCTGACGGAGGTTGCGGTCGGCGCTGGTCCGGATCCAGGTGTCGCCCCCGTCATCGGAGCGGAACACCCCGCCCGAGTCCGCCTCCACGATCGCATAGACCCGGCGCGGGTTCGCGGGAGAGACCGACAACGCCGATGTTGCCGATGATGCCCGCCGGCATGCCGGGATTCCGGGTCAGCTCCTTCCAGGTCCGCCCTCCGTCGGTCGTCTTGAAGATCCCGCTGCCGCTCCCGCCGCTCACCAGCTGCCAGGGCTTCCGATAGGCGGTCCATAACCCGGCGTAGAGTGTCTCCGGATCGTGCGGGTCCATCGTCAGGTCGATCGCCCCGGTGGTGTCGTTCCGGAACAGGATCCTGTTCCAGGTTTTTCCCGCCGTCGGTGGTCTTGTAGACCCCCCGATTCGGGCTCGGCCCGAAGACCTGGCCCAGCGCCGCGACGTAGACGATGTCGGGATTCCTGGGTGGATCCGGATCTTGGAGATCTGGCGGGTCTCGACCAGGCCGACGTAGGTCCAGGTCTTTCCGGCATCGGTCGATTTGTACACCCCGTCGCCATGGGAAACATTGCCGCGGATCGGAAACTCCCCTCCGCCCACATAGACGATATCGGGATTGGACTCGCTCACCGCGATGGCGCCGATGGTCCCCCCGAAGAACCGGTCGCTCACCGGCGCCCAGGTGTCGCCGCCGTCCACCGTCTTGAAGACGCCCCCGCCGGTGGTTCCCATGTAGTACTCGTTGGGCCGGGCCGCCGAGCCCGCCGCCGCCACCGAGCGGCCGCCCCGCTGGGGCCGAGGCTTCGCCAGACCAGGCTGCCGAAGCACGGCGGTGTCGGCGGTCTGGGCGACGGCGGGCAGGGGAAGCGCAAGAATGGCGAGCAGGGGCAGGGTCAGACGGGCAGCAATCATCGGCTCGCTCGGAAACGGGAGATCTGAAACAATAATGCAAACCGGGACCCGATTCACTCGGGCCCCGGTTGCAAGCGGCACAGCGGCGTGGCGTTTCCGGATCAGGCCGTGCGGCGACCTCCTCCGCGAGTGGTCAGCGCGACAATCACGATGATGAACACGGCCGCCAGCAACCACACCCACCAGACCCCATACCACGGCGGTCCGCTGCTCCTTTGCGGGTTCACATCCACCTGAATGTCCTGCGCCGCCATCAGCGACGGGCTGCACCAACGCCTGCAATCCGAACACCAGCGCCGCCAGCCAACCAGCCTTGCCATCCTTGCGGATCTGCATATCTCCTCCCGTGTTAACCGGCCCGCCATGCCCTCATCCAGCATGACGACCGGTGCCCCGCGTTGACACGGCAACGGGTGCCCGGTTTTCGGTGCTGTGATTCAATCCGAGATACCGGTTCGGGGTGTTGCGGACCCGCGACGCGGGTCAGGAGAGTCGCCCCCCAGGTGCATCCGGGCCTGCAAGCCGTCGAAGCCGGCGGCTTCGGCGGGCCGCCTGGCGACCAGGGATACCAGGATGCCGACGAGGAAGGAGAGCGGCATGGTGACCAGGGCCGGATTACGAAGGGGAAACCAGGCGGTGGCGTGCTTCAGGATGTCGATCTGCACCGTCGGGGAGAGGTAGATCAGGACCAGCGCGCCCACGGTGCCGGCCAGCATGCTGGCGACCGCCCCGGCGGTGGTGTAACCTCGCCAGAAGATCGAGAGCACCAGCGCGGGAAAGTTGGCGCTCGCGGCGATCGCGAAGGCCAGTCCCACCATGAACGCGACGTTCTGGCCCTTGAAGGTGATTCCGAGGAGCACGCCCAGGATGCCCAGCCCGACGGTGGCGATCCGCGCCACCCGCAGCTGTTCATCTCGGCGTCGCGCGGTCTTTCCTCACCACGTTGACCCAGAGATCGTGGGACAGGGCGGCCGCTCCCGAGAGGGTGAGCCCCGCGACCACCGCGAGGATCGTCGCAAACGCCACCGCCGCGATGAATCCGAGGAACGGGGTGCCCCCGATCAGCTCGGCGAGCAGCGGCGCGGCCATGTTGCCTCCGGGCTCGACCGCCTTGATGGTTTCGGAGCCCACCAGCACCATCGCGCCGAACCCGAGCACGAAGGTCAGGAGATAGAACGCACCGATCAGCCCGGTCGCGTAGAACACACTCCGCCGGGCCGAGCGCGCGTCCGGCACGGTGTAGAACCGCATCAGGATGTGGGGGAGACCGGCGGTCCCGAACATGAGCGCCAGACCCAGGCTCACCGCATCGAGCGGCTTGCTGACCAGTCGGCCGGGCGCGAGAACGGACGACCCGTACCGCTCCGCCGCCGCGGCGAAGAGCGCGGCCGGGTTCATGCCGAAGCGCCAGAGGACCAGGAAGGCGAGGATCGTCGCCCCGGAAAGCAGGAGCACCGCCTTGACGATCTGCACCCAGGTGGTCGCGATCATTCCACCGAACAGGACGTACGCGATCATCACCACGCCGACGATCACGATCGCGGTTTCGTAGGAAATGCCGAACATGAGGCGAACCAGGCTCCCGGCCCCCACCATCTGCGCGATCAGATAGAGGGATACCGTCGCGAGGGTGCCCCCCGCCGCCGCGGTCCTGACTGGAGCCTGGCTGAGCCGCGCCGCGAGCACGTCGGCAAAGGTGTACTTCCCCAGGTTCCGGAGCGGCTCCGCGACGAGGAAGAGCACCACTGGCCATCCGACCAGCCAGCCGGTCGAATAGATCAGGCCATCGAACCCGGTGGTCGACACCAGGCCCGCGATGCCGAGGAAGGAGGCCGCGCTCATGTAATCGCCGGCGAGGGCGAATCCGTTCTGTCGGGGACCGATGGTCCGGCCGGCGGCGTAGTATTGTTCGGTGGTGCGGGTGCGGCGGGCCGCCCACCAGGTGATGCCGAGGGTGATGGCGATGAAGACGAAGAAAAAGCCCATCGCGACGCCGTTGGGCTCCCCGATCCGGGTGGTCACCTGAAGGGTTGCCAGCATGCTACCGGTGCCGATCCAGCTCGGTGTCATAATGGGTGTTGGCCCAGCGGACATAGACCCAGGTGAAGAGCCAGGACCCTACGATGACCAGGGCCCCGAGCAGGATCCCGAGCGAGAGGCCCGGCACCAGGATACGACCCAGCAGGGGCTTGTCGTAGGCGATGAGAAGGATGAAGCCGAAATAGAGGCCGATCATCCCTGCGGTCAGGGCCAGGGCGAAACGGCGCTGCCTGAGGGCGATGGCCTGAAGACCCGACCGATCTGGCATCGGGAGAGGATCGTGCCTGGGCGGGAAGCTGTCAACACCCGGCCCCGGACCATGACAGTCTTGCCACCCATTCCGCGCAATGGTATAACAGCGGTTGCCCCACCCATCAGCGAGGGAGTCATGGTCAGGATCATGCGTACAGCGCTCTGGACGATGGTCTGCGCCGGCGGCGCGGCCACCATCGGGTTCGCGCAGGACAAGCCGGCCGACAAGCCGGACAAGGACGAGCTCAGGAAGTGCGACAAACCCATCGGCACCCTGGCCGTGGTCGAGCCGCAACAGCAGTACATGGCCGCCTTCCAGCGCTACGGGCTCGGCTCCCCATCCGGCCTCATCCGGATGATGGTGCAGAACTCGAATTGCTTCCTGGTGGTCGAGCGCGGCGTCGCCATGCAGAACATGATGCAGGAGCGCGCCCTGGCCGGGGCCGGCGAGATGCAGCAGGACGAGAACATGGGCAAGGGCCAGATGAAGGCGGCCGACTTCATTCTCACCCCCGCGGTGGTGTTCGATAACCCGAACGCCGGTGGGGTGGGTGGCGCGGTGGGCGGATTACTGGGGCGCCGGGCCGGCGCAGTCGCCGGCGGGCTCAAGTTCAAGGAAGCGGAGACCAGCATGCTGATCGCCGATTCCCGCACCAGCATCCAGGTCGCGGCGGCCCAGGGCAAGGCCAAGAAGCGCGACTTCGCGCTGGGCGGATTCGCCTGGCTGGGCGGGGGCGCGGTCGCCGGCGGGGGATACTCCAACACCGCCGAAGGCAAGGTCATCGCCCAGTCCTATCTCGACAACTACAACAACATCGTCGACAACATCAAGGGAAGCGCACAGCTCATGGCGCGGGCCGACCGGTTCAAGGGCGCCGGACTCGACGGCGACCAGGTCAAGGCCGGCTCGGTCTTCGCCGATGGCGATGTGGTGATGCCGAAGATCGACAACGTGAAGCTGCTGGCGGCCCCGCAGGATGGATCGAAAGTGTTGGCGTCGCTCAAGAGTGTCGATAAGCTGGTTTATCTGGGAGAGGAAAAAGACGGCTTCCTGCACGTGCAAGGCCCGGACGCCGAAGGCTGGATAAAGAAGTCGCTGGTGAAGAAGTAGCCTTCCGGTCGCCGCGGTGCGCCACGTCGGCGACCGCGGCGACCACCCGCAGGAACCCCTGCAGGTCCTTCTCGGTTACCCGGCGGGTCACCGCTTCCTCGAGCGCCTTGAGATGCCGCAACACCTGCGCGGCGACCTTCTTGCCCCTGGGCGTCGTATCCACCACGAAGGTCCGTCGATCGTGGGGCCCGACCTCGCGGGTAATCAGCCCACGCCTGTCGAGCCGATCGAGGATGCTCGTCAGGGTCGAACGCTGGTGGGCCAGGACCGCGTGCAGCTCCCCGACCGTCGCGGGTCCCGATGCCGACAGGTGGGCCATGATGTGCGCCTCGCCCTGCGTCAGCTCCTGCTCGCGCAGTGCCGCGAGATAGAGGCCGATGCGGTGGGCCGCGCGGTGAATGGGCGGGACCAGGCGGAGGATGGCCTCACCCACCGCCCGGGCTCCTATGTAGGGCGGCGGTGATGGCGGCGCCCCAGTGGCGGGCCTGCTCCTCGGCCCATTCGGGGGTGAGCGCCTGGACCAGCACATTGGCCTGCTCGGTCAGCGCGGACCGGCGATAGGTCACGGTCGCGTGGCTGACCCGGTCGAGGGATCGCCGGATCCTGATCTCAATCTCCGTCACCATGAACTCCGGTTCGTGCACGACGTAGGCAACCCTACCAGCTCCGCTCCCGGACTGGCCCGAACAGCGGAGTGGCCTCCGCGACTGTGGCGGGGAGCTCGAAGGAAAACGACCGGGTCTGCTGCGTGAGGGCGGGTGAGCCCAGTAGCATCAGGACAGGAATCATATCAGTACGATATCGTACTATACGATAATAGTCAACTGTCGGTGCAAAACCCTTGCCTCTCGTCTCCCAATGCGATACCCTGTAAGGGGAGGAATAGCATTCGATGACACGACTGGGAGACATGAGACGTTCGGCCGTCCGACTGATGCTGGCGGCGCTCGCCGGGGCACTCGGTGCGTGCCGCTCGCCCGAGCCGGAATCCCACCAGCAGCTCGCCGAAGTCACCCGCCGCTCCATCGTCGTCACCGCCACCGCGGCCGGCGTGGTTGAGCCGATCACCACCGTCGAAGTAAAATCGAAAGCCTCCGGAGAAATCACCCAGATCGCGGTGCAGGAAGGCGACCGGGTGCGCACCGGGCAGCTGCTGATCCACGTCGATCCGCGGATCCCGGCCAATGCGGTGACCGAGGCGGAAGCCGACTCGGTGGTGGGGCGCGCCGAGCTGGACAACGCCGAAGCGCAGCTCACCCGGGCGGAGCGCCTGCACGCGTCGCGAGCCATCACTGATCTCGAGCTGGAGCAGGCCCGGCTGGCCCGCGCTACTGCGTACGCCGCGCTGGTGCGGGCCCGGCGCGCCCTCCAGGATGCCCAGATCGCGCTGGAGGACACCGAGGTCCGCGCCCCCGTCACCGGCGTGATTCTCGAGCGCGGCGTCGAAGTCGGCAGTGTGATCGCCTCGGCGAGCCGGGATGTGGGGGGCGGCGCGGTCCTGCTCCGCATGGCGGCGCTCGACACCGTCCGGGTGCGCGCCCTGGTGGACGAGACCGATATCGGCCCCATCGTTCCCGGCACGCCGGTCACCATCCGGGTCGCGGCCTTCCCCAATCAGCCCTTCGCCGGCGCGGTGGAACGCATCGCGGCCGAGGGCGTGACCCAGCAGAACGTCACCATGTTCCCGGTGCTGGTGAAAATCCCCAATCCCGAATCCCTGCTCCGGCCCGGGATGAACGCCGAGGTCGAGATCCATATCGGCAAGGTCGAAAATACCCTGGCGGTTCCCAACTCGGCGCTGCGCTCGCCGGAGGACGCGCTGGCGCTCGCGGTACCGCTCGGACTCGCACCGGAGCAGATCCTCCCCGAAGCGAGCGGGCGTAACACGCGGACCGACCGATACCTGGTGTTCGTGGTGAAGAATGGAGAGCCCCGCGCCGTTCCGGTCCGGACCGGGCTCACCGACTACGACTACACCGCGATCGAATCGGGGCTCGCGGCGGGCGACAGCGTCCTGGTCCTTCCCACCACCGGCTTGCTGGAGGAATGGCAGCGCCGGGAACAGTGGGCCCGCGACCGGTCGGCAAGCCCTCTGGGCGGCAGCAATCGATGAGGGTGCTGGAAATCGTCCGGGTCTCCCTGGAAGGAATCCGGGCGACCCGGATGCGGTCCCTTCTCACCACGCTGGGCATCGTGATCGGCGTCGCGGCGGTCATCACCATGATTGCCCTGGGCTCGGGCGCCCGCGCCGCGGTGCAGTCGCAGCTCGACCAGCTGGGCACCGATCTGCTGTCGGTCAGCGCGGGTCAGGCCTGGTGGCGCGGCGTCGCGGTGGCCGAGCGGGTCAGCCTCACCAGCGACGATGCCGACGCGCTCAAGCGCGATGGAACCACTCTGCGGGCCGTGGTTCCTGCGCTGGGCGGAAATCTCCAGGTCAAACTCGGCAGCCAGAACATCAACGTGGACATCGTCGCCACGACCCCGGAGGTAGCCGAGGTGCTTCGGCTCTCCCCGGAGCACGGCCACTTCTTCACCGCCGGGGACGAACAGGCCCGCCGGCGGGTCGCGGTGCTTGGCAATGACGTGCCCCGCCAGCTCGAGTCCTCCCCCGACCAGCTGTTCGGATCCAGTCTGATGATTCGGGGGATCCCGTTCGAAGTGATCGGGATCCTGGCCCGCAAAGGCGATCAGCCCGGGCGCGACGATCCCGACGAGAGCATCTATATCCCGTTCCGAACCGGGCAATACCGGATTTTCGGCACCGATCGGCTGCGCGGCATGACGGTGCAGCTCCGCCGGCCCGACTCGGTGACCACCGCGCTGCTCCAGATCGAGCAGATTCTCCGGCGGGAGCACCGGCTGCGGCCCGAGGTGCCGAACGACTTCCGGATCACCGATCGGTCCACCTTCCTCGCCGCGCGCGCCCAGGCGAGCGAGACCCTCACCTGGCTCCTGGCGGGAATCGCCGCGGTGAGTCTCCTGGTGGGCGGCATCGGGATCATGAACATCATGCTGGTCTCGGTCACCGAGCGGACCCGGGAAATCGGGGTCCGCATGGCGCTGGGAGCCACCCGCAAGGAAGTCCTGCTTCAGTTCCTGATCGAGGCGCTGACGCTCTGCTTCGTGGGAGGCGCGGTGGGCATCCTGCTGGGCATCGGCATGGCGGTGCTGCTCGCTTCCCTCAATGGCTGGAGTGCGGTGGTTCCGGCCAGTGCGCTTCTTCTGGCGGGGGGTTTCAGCGCCGCCGTCGGCCTGTTCTTCGGGGTGTGGCCGGCCCGCCGGGCCGCGCGGCTGAATCCGATCGAGGCGTTACGCTACGAGTGACTATCCACAGATTACACAGATGAAACGGATTCAACAATTGGCGCTAGCGGATGGTCCATTCGCGCCACCTTCAAACCTCTAGGCCAACATCCGTATCATCTGCGTCATCGGTGGATCCCTCGAATCAGCGGATGAAACGCATTCAGCTATGCGATTCTGAATTTCATTCGCGCTACCGCTACATCCTTAGACCAATATCCGCTTCATCCGCGTAATCTGTGGACCCTCGAAGGAGGGATGTCGTCAGGTGGCCGGGACCAACCCCTTCCCGGTACCGGTCCCGGCCCGCTCACCGCCCCGCAACGCGATTACCCCGTTCACGATCACGTGCGGAATCCCGACCGGATACTGGAACGGGTCTTCGAAGGTGGCGCGGTCTGCGACCGTGGCCGGGTCGAAGACCACCAGGTCGGCCGCCTTCCCGACCGCGATTCGTCCACGATCGCCCAGCCGGAGCCGGGCGGCCGGGGCGCCGGTCATCTTGTGGATGGCCTGCTCGAGCGGGAGCACCTTGCGCTCCCGCACGTAGCGGCCCAGCACCCGGGGAAACGTCCCTAACCCGCGGGGGTGGGGGTGCCCGTTCCGGGCCGGACCGGCCAGGGCAAACGAGCCACCGTCGCTGCAGATCATGGCCTGGGGATGCGCGAGGAACCGCTCCAGGTTCGCCTCGCTCATCGCAAACACCACGTTGCCGACGTCGCCACCGTTCCGCTTGAGCAGCCCCACCGCCGCGTCGTAAGGATCCAGCCCCTGCGCTGCGGCCCACGCATCGAGCCGCTTGCCGACCGCGGGCCGGTCCACGTCGGTGTCAACATCCGAAATCAGGACTTTGTCCCATCCGCCGACCAGAGCGACCTTGGCGAGCGACTCGGTGCGGATCCGCCGCGCCACGCTCGAATCATCCAGCCGGCGCAGGAACGCCTCGCTCCCCCCGTCGAGCGCCCAGATCGGGAACAGGTTGGTGAGCCCCGTCGCCCAGGCCACATAGGGGTATCGGTCGAAGGTGAGGTCGAGGCCCGCCTGCGCGCTCCTTCGCGATCCGCTCGAACACCGCGTCGATCTTGGGCCAGTTGCGCTCGCCGCCCGTCTTGAGGTGCGAGATATGAAGGGGGCAGCCGGCGCCTCGCGCGATCGCGATGGCCTCATCGATCGCCTCGAGAAGCTTGTCGTCCTCGTTCCGCATGTGGGTGGCGTAGGGAAGACCGCGGCTGGCGAGAGGTCGGCACAAGGCAATCAACTCGTCACGACTGGCGAATGCGCCCGGCGTGTACTCGAGGCCGGTCGACGCTCCGCAGGCGCCGCTCTGAATTGCGCTCTCCACCAGCGCCGTCATGCGGGCCAGCTCCGCCGCCGAAGCGGGGCGGTCCGCCTCACCCACTACCAGTCCTCGAACCGTGCCCAGCCCAACCATGGAGGTGACATTCACCGCGCCTGGCAGGGTTTCGAAGCGCCGATACAGCTCGGCGATCGAGGTCCCGCCGGTCCGGTTGGGGACCCGCGAAGTGCCATCCTGCCCGATGACGATCGTGGTGACGCCCTGCCGAATCACCGATTCCCCCCGGGGATCCACCAGCAGGTTGCCATCGGCATGGGAATGGATGTCGATGAAGCCGGGCGCCACGGCGAGGCCCCTGGCTTCGATGACATCGGCCGCTGGCCGCCGAAGGGCGGGGCCTACCGCGACGATCCGGCCCCCGCGGACCGCGACGTCGGCCATTCGTCCAGCCGACCCGGTGCCGTCGAAGAGCATCCCGCCCCTGACCAACAGGTCATCCCTGCCCTGCTGGAGGAGGCTCAGCGGGAGAGCAAGGCCGGCCATGGCGATCCCGCCGGCCTCGAGGAATTCCCTTCGGGTTTGTGGCATGCGGGAATCTACCCGGGGGCGTGCAACGGTTTACTGCTCAAGGGCATCTCATGGAGTGAAGAAGGTATTCGCGATCCGGAGGGCAGGAATGTTGAGAGCCAAGCGACGCAGCACCGAGCAAATGGAAATCACCGACGAGCATGGCGCCTTCGTTGGCCGGATCATCCGTCCAACCGATCCCCGTCCTCTGGGTGCCGACAAGGGCACGATCTATCTCCAGCGTATGCCGAAGGAAACCGCCCGGCACGTAGCATAACCCCCACCGGCTGCCCTACATTTGGCCGGTGACGCGCGCCCTGCTTCGGAAGCTCAGGATTCTGGGAGTCCTGGGCTTCTGTTCCATCTCGCCGACTCCCTTCTGCCTCGCTCAGCAGGCGGCACCCGATAGCGGCTCTAGTAGCCGAAGCGCGCCGAGCTCTCGAAACCGGCCGGCCCTTTCACGCGAGCCAGCTGCTGAGCCCGCTGCTTGCCGGGACCAACCGGGACCCCGGCCTGCTTCTGTTTGCCGCGAGGTGCGCCGCCGCCTGGCAGGGGTGGGGCATGGTGGCCCAGCTGCTCGGGAATCAGTCGTGGCTCGATACCGTGGAAGGGGGCGAAGGCCGGGCCTTGCTGGCACGGGCCCGGGTGGAGCGAAGCGAATCAGCAGTGGACGATGCCCGTCGCGGCGATCCGGACCGCTGGCCCGGGGAACCTTGGCTCGAGATTGCTGGTATTGGCCCGGGCATACGATCGCACCGACCAACGGGACAGCGCGGCCGTCACTTACCTCCTGGCGGCTTCGGAGCTTCCATCCATATCCGACTGGATCCGTCTCCGCGCGGCCGGCGTGACCG
The DNA here is from genome assembly GCA_963841505.1 of uncultured Gemmatimonadales bacterium. Classification (GTDB taxonomy): domain Bacteria; phylum Gemmatimonadota; class Gemmatimonadetes; order Gemmatimonadales; family GWC2-71-9; genus JABFSM01. The sequence continues at coordinate 221,134 of CAWJCZ010000008.1, read as the reverse complement.
ACGACTCCGTGGCGCGCGCGAGTCTTCTTGCCGGCATTTCCCTTACCGTCGCGACACCCCGGATTCCCTGGACCGATGCCCTCGCGAGGAGCCGGGCCGGAGACTATCGCGGCGCGGCGGTGGTCTATGGCTCGCTTCGCGCCCCGCTCCTCGCAATCCGGATGCGGCTCCAGGCGGACTCCGCCGATCCCGGTCCCTCGATTCGTCGTGACCTCGTTGCGCTGCTCTCCGGAATCGGGGGAGACGATCTCAAGGCGGCCATCACTCTTCTCGATCAGAACTTTCATCCGCTGACGCCAGTCGAGGAGCTCGCGGTCGCGCGGCGCGCCGCAACGGTGGACCCGGGCCGCGCGGCGACCGGATTCGGCCGTGCCGACCCTGCCCATCTCCTGACCGACAGCGATCGCCTTTCCTGGGGACTTGCGCTGGGCCGGCAGGGCCGACAGCGCGAGGCCATGCGGCAGCTCGACGAGGTGCGCGCGGAAGATCTCATCGCCCAGGCGCGCTATCAGCACGCCCGGAACCTGCTGGCGCTGGGTCAGCGCGGCGATGCGATGCAGTGGCTCCGCGAGATCTTCGTGACGACGCCTGGGAGAAAAGACAGTGCAACCTTCGCGACCGCGGGATATCTCGCGGGCGAGCTGTTGGTGGACAACGGCGATGAGTCCCTCGCGAAGGAAGTCTTCCAGCAGGTGGCGCAGCGGTTTCCCCGAACCTCGCACGGCGTTCGAGCCGCATTCCAGTCGTCCCTCATGGCCTGGGTCGGGGGCGACAGGAAAGGCGCCGGGGCCGGTTTCACGACGCTGGCCGATCGCGGGACCGAACACTCCGAAACGGTCGCGGCGATGTACTGGAGCGGCCGCGCTCTGTGGGATCTTGGCGATACCGCCCGCGCAACCGAGCGCTGGCGAGCCATCATCCGCCGTTATCCTTCGTCCTATTACGCCCTCCGGGCGCTGGAACGGCTCGGCTCCAGTTTGTCCTATACGAGTCCGAGCACGACGGAGCCGGTCATCGATGCGAGCTGGTCACCTGCCATTGACCGCGCGGCGCTGCTCGATCGCCTCGGTTTGAGCGTCGAGGCCCGATTCGAGTACGATCGGCTCGCTCGACTCGGCGAAGCGAGCCCGGGGACGCGCCTCGGAATGGCGCGGCTGTTTTTCGAGCGGGGGATGGTCGGGCGGGCGTTCCGACTGGTTCAGCCTGTCCCCGACGTGGCTTCGACGCCGATGGGGTATCCCCTTGAAGAGATTCCTTCCCTGGTCGAGGAAGCGCGGCGCGACGGAGTAGATCCGTTTCTTGCCGCAGCGCTCATCCGGCAGGAATCGCTCTACGATTTCGGCGCCCGTTCCCGGGCCGATGCGCGCGGACTGATGCAGGTGATGCCGTCGCTTGGCGCGAGTCTGGCCCGCCGTGAAGGCATTCGGGACTGGGACGTCTCGCTGCTGCACCAGCCGGAAATCAACATCCGGTTCGGCATGGCGCACCTCGCCGAAGTCCTGAACCGGTATCCCTCGTTGCCGATGGCGCTGGCGGCCTACAACGCGGGCGCCCGGGCGGCGGAGTCCTGGATGTCGCTGCCCGGATCGGGGGACGATACCGAGGTCTTCATCGAGCGCATCCAGTACGTTGAAACCCGGGACTACGTTCGCCGGATCCTCCGGAACGTTGCGGTGTACCGATCCCTCTACCCCGCCGAGGCCGGCCCCGATCTGCGACCTTCCAGTGGTCCGGCGCATCTTGGCTGGACACGCCTTCAAACCCCAGGAGCACTTCCATGAAGTCGGTGGCCCTGCTGTGCTGCTTCGCCTTCCCCCTGTCGGCGTCGCTGGCGGCTCAGACCAAGGTTCCTCTGGGCAAGCCGGACGCGGAATCGAGCGAAGGATTCACGAATGTCACCTCGATCCGCGAGCTTCCCAATGGCAAGGTGCTGGTCGCGGACATCAACGACAAAGTGGTACAGCTGGTCGATTTCTCGGCCGGCACCATGACCAGGGTCGGTCGCGAAGGTAAGGGCCCCGGGGAGTACTCGATGCCGAGCGGGCTGCTCGGCCTCCCCGATGGAACCACGCTTCTCAATGACCTGCTCAATCGGCGCTTTCTGGTGATCGGGCCCGATGGCAAGCCGGGCGATGTTGCCGATCTCCCGCCTTCTCAGTCGGCCGGGCCGGGCGGCGGGATCACTTTGGGCGGAAATATCCGCGCGGATGCCCGGGGGCGACTGTTCCTCCAGGGGACCCCGTTCTCGGTCCAGACCGGCACCCAGCTCGATTCGGTGCCGGTGCTCCGGTGGGACCGCAGCAGTCCCAAGCTCGACACGGTCGCGTACTTCAAGCTGCCGGCTGGCAGCGCATCCCTCAACCGGAGCGGTGCGGGCGGTGGGAACGTGTCGGTCCGGTTTGGCGGCGGCCAGAAAGTCTTTGCGCCGGCCGAGGCGTGGGCGGTGACCGGTGACGGGCGGATCGCGCGGGTTATGCCCGCACCCTACCGGGTGGTCTGGTACGACGGCGCTGCCCGGGTCACCGCGGGGCCGGTTCAGCCCTATACGCCGATCAAGGTGGGAGAAGCCGAGAAGGAGCAGGTGCGGGAGCTTCGGAAGAAGCAGAAGCCGGTGGTGATCACCTTCGGTGGTGGAGGCGGGGGTGGTCCTCCCCCCCAGGTGACCCTTCCCGACCCGGAGTTCGAGGAGACCATGCCGGCGTTCAGCAGCAATGGCGTGTTAGGAACCCCGGATGGCGAGGTCTGGGTGCTCCGGAGCCGTCCCGCCAGCGACAAGATCCCGACCTACGATGTGTTCGACCGGAGCGGGGCGCTGGTCAAGAAGGTTGCCCTCGAGCCGAACAGCCGGGTGGTGGGGTTCGGCAAGGGAACCGTATACGTGGCCTGGAGCGACGAGGACGATCTCCAGCACCTCCAGCGATACCGGAAGCCGTAGGCCTTGAAACCGGACTGAACCCGCAAAGGGGTGGCGACGCGCGGATCTCCGTCTAGTTTCAAAGTGTCACTGACCGGTCGTTTTGTGGAGACTTCCAGCGTTCTCATTTCTTCCTTCCCCATCATACCGGGGGGCGCGCGAGCCGTATGCACCTTGGCCCTGTTGCTCACCGGCTGCCTCGGCAAGACCGATCTGCTGGTCCTTCCTCCCCCGCCGCCAGCGAGTCTCGAGCTCCGCTTTCTCGCGGAAGACGCCGCCACCGCTGAATCATTGGGCTGGAGCCAGGGTGTTCCCGACGTCGAGGTGACGCTCACACCCGAAGACACCACTCAAGCGCCCCTCCACCTGCGCAGCAATCCGGACGGGACCCTGAACGCCGAGGACATTCCCGGCGGCCGCTACAGTTTGTACGCCGTGCGGTGGCTCAGCGAGGAGGAGCGGGGACAACTTGCCGCCGGCGATGATGCGGTTGGATTCCTCACGAAGACGACACTCGTCTGCGGGGTCCAGCACCGGGCCGATCTACCTCACCAGCAGCCGGCGCCGGGGACTAGTAATCAGTGAAATCAAGCCCGAGCCGCTCTTTCTTACCGGCATCGGAACCTATCCCTACACCTGGTACCTTCGGCTCTATAACAACGGAGATACCACGGCATACCTGGACGGACTCATCATCGGGAGGGGGCTGACTGTCTTTCAAGAGGCCCCCCTCTTTGGGTGTGCGAACGGTCGGCCCTATACGGAAGATCCGGCGGGCATCTGGTCGCTTCTCTTCTCGCAATTCCCAGGCTCCGGGACCCAATACCCTCTTCTACCCGGTCAGACGGCGGTGGTTGCAGTTGACGCGATCGACCACCGCCCACTGTTCCCCGAAGGGCTGGACCTCAGAGCAGCGGATTTCGAGTTCTACGGTGGCGCCGGAGATGTAGACAACCCCTCCGTTCCCAACGTTTCAGACGCTGGACATCCCGATCCGCTAGGACATGGTCTGCTTTTCATTTCTCTGGGCAATGTGGTCTTCCTTTCTCTTCCAGTGAATGTGGCCTCCCTTCCCCGCGCGGATGTGTACCATGACGCGCGGCCATGGGTTCGATTCCCCAGGGACAGGATCATCGAACTAATGACTACAAGGTCAACGTACAAATTGTCCTATCCAGAATGCAAACGGCTGGTTCTTCCAGAGTATGATCGCGAGCCAGTGAGATTGTTGTCGGGGACGACGCCGGGTGATGACTCGCTCGGGTATCGCCGGCTCGAGGCTCCATTCACCATCGGCGGTCAGCCGATTCTCCAGCATACCCGCTGGTCGGCCCTCGACTTCCGGACCGTCCTCCGCGCTCCGTTCGCAAGGCCTTGAAACCGGACTGAACCCGCAAAGGGGTGGCAATTCGAACGCCCTCGCCTAGTTTCGAATGAATCGTTGAGGACTGGTCATTTCGTGGAACCTTCCAGCGTTTTCGTGTCTGCCCCCACCGTCGTGCAAAGGCTCGCGCGCAGAAAGCGAGTATTGCCCTTCGTTCTGGTGCTCTCCGGCTGCCTCGGCAAAACCGATCTGCTGGTCCTTCCTCCCCCGCCACCGGCCAGTCTCGAGCTCCGCTTTCTCGCCGAGGACGCCGCCACGGCGGCATCGCTGGGCTGGAGTCAGGGCGTCCCCGACGTCGAGGTGACTCTTACCCCCGCGGACACCACGCAGGCACCGTTGCACCTGCGCAGTAATCCGGACGGGACCCTGAACGCGGAGGACATTCCCGGCGGGCGTTACAGTCTCTATGCAGTGCGCTGGCTCAGCGAGGCCGAGCGGGGACGACTTGTCACCGGAGATGATGCGGTTGGATTCCTGACGAGGACGACTCTGACCGCGGGATCGAGCAACGGGCCGATCTACCTGACCAGTAGCCGGCGACGGGGTCTCATTATTAGCGAAGTGAAACCAGAAGCGCTTTTCATCACCGGCATTGGAACATACCACAACAGCCAGTACCTCCGGCTGTACAACAACGGGGACACGACGGCATACCTGGACGGGATGGTCATAGGTAACGGAAGAGCAAGGCAGTTTGATTATCCCACCTTCGGCTGCGTCGACAACAGACCCTATTCGGAAGATCCGGGAGGAATATGGTCGCTGTTCTTTTCTCAATTCCCGGGGTCGGGGACCCAGTACCCTGTTGGTCCGGGCAAGTCAGCAGTGATCGTCATGGATGCCATCGATCACCGTCCCTTGTTTCCGGAGGGATTGGACCTTCGAGCGGCGAGTTTCGAATTCTACAGTGGACCAGGAGACGTGGACAACCCCGCGGTTCCCAATGTGCCGGATGCCGGCCGACCAACCCGGACTGGACTCGGGTTTGACGGCTTGGGCATCGTGATCTTCCTCGCGATGCCCCTGGATGTTGCCACTCTTCCACGAACGACGATTCTCGGCAACGAAGCCAATCAATGGGCTCGAATTCCCTCGGAGATGATCATAGATGTGATGGCCATCAAGTCCACCTACAAGTCGGAGTATCCGGAATGTGAGCGACTCCTCCTTCCAAGTTTCGACCGGGAGGCGGTGAAGCTGTTGGGGGCCAGACAAAGCGACGATTCACTCGCCTATAGACGCCTCGAAGTGCCGTTCACGATTGCTGGCCAGCCGATCCTCCAACACACTCGTTGGTCTGCCCTCGACTTCCGGACCACGCTGAGGACTCCTTTCGCTCGACCTTGAAGCCTCGCCCCGGCCCCGGTCTGAGGGGGCCAGGGCCGGGCCAGAGGAGACTACAGATAGCAATGACAGCAACCCAGACCATTGCAGACGGCTTCCTCGTACCCTGTTGGGTTGTAGGTATCGCAGAGGTTCACGCAATCCTGCTGGCTCGAACAACTTCCTACATCGTGCGGCGGAACGAAGGCGCATGAGCTCGAACTGGCAAACGCGGTTCTCGCCCCAACGGCCAGGGCAGCGGCCACCACCAGACCCAGGAGTACGCCGGTTCCGGACTTCACTCGCTTCGACATCGCTTTCCTCCTTGAAAAGTTTGATGGTTCGCCTGCACCGCCCCGGTGCAGGAGTTCAGGGGAGAGGCCGTGGTTCCGGTCCCTTTCCCGAGATCAACAGGGTGTCGCGCCGGGCCCGCGACACGGCGCCATAGACGGAATCGACCACCGTCGGCCGGTCCAGCATCCCGGTGTGAGCAAAAACCACGGTGCCCTGATAGTCGAGCACGATCGTCGTCGGGATGGTGGTCGCGCGGTACAGCCGGGCCAGCTTCCGCAGAGGAAACCGGACCACCCGGTACGGCAGCGCCTGCTCCTCTGCGTACTTCCGGGTTTCTTCGAGGGAGTCCAGCGAAACGCCCAGCACCTGCGGTGGTCGAACCAGGCGTCCCGCAGAATCAGCGATTCGTTTCCAGACCGGGATCGTCTGTCGGCAGTACGGGCATTTCGTGTCGAAGACGAAGAGCACCTGCGCCGCCGCCGAGTCATGGATTTCCCCGACCGTGATGGAATCCCCTTCCAGGGTAGCTGTCTGGAAGGTTGGCACCACAATCCCCGCGTGCGGCCGCACGCTCAGGAGGGCAAGCCGCTGGTTGGACCGGGAGAGAGACTGGACCCGCAGGGTGAGCATCACGACCAGTGCCGTGGCAATTCCCAGGGCGGCGACGAGGAGCAACGAAACGAACCGGCGCGGTGGCATGGTCTGCCTCAATCCATGAGGGCCGCCAATATGGGAGCAAGAAAGGGTCGAGTCGAGCGCCAGACCCGCAACCAAGCGGACGGTTCGCGCAAGCGGGGAAGCGACCCGTGCGTGATGTTGCACCCGGGGTGGGAACGGCCCAAAGGGATGACTCACCTGCCTACCGTCGGCTCGAGGTTCCCTTTACCATCAACGGCCAGCCAAATCTCCAGCATACCCGCTGGTCGCCCCTCGACTTTCGGGCAGTCCTCCGCGCCCCGTTCGCGAGGCCTTGAACCGGACTAGACGCGCAAAGGGGTGGCAACTTCCGGTGGATTGTCTAGCTTCGGATTGACCTCTTGAGCGGCCGTCTCGTGGATTCTCCCCTCATTTCGCACCAGATCTCCTGCGCGCTGCTGCGCCTTCCGGGCAGTGGTGCCGGGTGGGTCGGTATGCTCCTGCTGACCGGCTGCCTCGGCAAGACCGACCTGCTGGTCCTTCCTCCCCCGCCACCAGCGAGTCTCGAGCTCCGCTTTCTCGCTGAGGATGCCGCCACGGCAGAGTCTTTGGGCTGGAGTCAGGGCGTCCCCGACGTCGAGGTGACTCTTACCCCCGCGGACACCACGCAGGCACCGTTGCACCTGCGCAGTAATCCGGACGGCACTCTGAACGCCGAGGATATTCCCGGCGGGCGGTACAGTCTCTACGCCGTGCGGTGGCTCAACGAGGCAGAGCGGGACCGGCTGGCTCGGGGAGATGACGCGGTGGGGTTCCTTACCAAGACCGTTCTGGTCACGGGCTCGAGCAGCGGGCCGATCCACCTCACCAGCAGCCGGCGCCGGGGCGTCGTGATCAGTGAAATCAAGCCCGAGGCGCTTTTCCTTACCGGCATCGGGAGCTACTTCTACAGTTGGTACCTACGGCTGTACAACAACGGCGATACGACGGCGTACCTCGATGGGATGATCATAGGAAGCGGAAGAGCGTGGCAATTCGACTATCCGACCTTCGGTTGCGACGCCAATCGGCCTTTCTCGGAAGACCCGGCTGGGATTTGGTCGGCCTGGTTCTCGCAACTCCCTGGTTCGGGTTCCCAATATCCGCTTGCGCCAGGAGAGACGGCAGTTATGGCGATGGATGCTATTGATCATCGCCCGCTTTTTCCGGAAGGGTTGGACCTCCGCGGAGCTGACTTCGAGTTTTTCGGAGGTGCGGGAGACGTGGACAATCCAGCCGTTCCCAACATCCCCGATGTCGGACTTCCAGTCCCCCTTGGACATGGTCTGGCATTCAACAATTTGGCGAATGTCGTCATTCTCGCGCGCCCCTTGGACGTGGCTGCCCTTGTTCGCAAACCAATCACCGCTGACGCTGCCCAGTGGGCTCGCATTCCTGCTGATAAAATCGTGGATGTCGTGAGCACACGGTCGATGTATAGGGCCCAATATCCAGAGTGTGACCGAATCATCTCGCCGGCCTTTGATCGAGAGTCGGTACAGCTGATTGGCAATACGCAGGGTGATGATTCGCTCGCGTATCGGCGGCTCGCGACTCCGCTCACTCTCGACGGTCGAGCGGTTCTCCAAGACACACGCTGGTCGGCTCTCGACTTTAAGGTGAGCCAACGTTCTCCATTTGCTCGGCCCTGAAAGCTGCTTCGAACCCCGATCTTTGCTGGGTTCGAAGCAGCTCTCACTCGATCATAGGTAGCAGTGACAACAGCCGGCACCATTGCAGACCGGTATGACCGGAGCCCCTGGGTTGTAGAAGGCACAGAGCGCGTCGCATTCCTCCTGGTTGGCGCAGCTCCCTACATCGCGGGGCGGAATGAAGGGACACATGCTCGAGCTCGCAAACGCAGTCCTCGCCCCTACTGCCAGCGCAGCCGCCACCACCAGGCCAAACAACCAGCCGGTTCCCGATTTCACACGCTTCGACATTGCTTTCCTCCGTGCAAGAGTGATAGTTGGCCTGCACCGCCCGGGTGCAGTTTCAGGGCAGAGACCGTGGCTCCGATCCCTTTCCCGCAATCAACACCGTGTCCCGGCGAGCCCGGGACACGGCGCCATAGACGGAATCGACCACCGCTGGCTGGTCCAGCATCCCGGTGTGAGCAAAAACCACGGTACCCTGATAGTCGAGCACGATCGTCGTCGGGATGGTGGTCGCGCGGTACAGCCGGGCCAGCTTCCGCAGAGGAAACCGGACCACCCGGTACGGCAGCGCCTGCTCCTCTGCGTACTTCCGGGTTTCTTCGAGGGAGTCCAGCGAGACGCCCAGCACCTCCGGTGGTCGAACCAGGCGTCCCGCAGAATCAGCGATTCGTTTCCAGACCGGGATGGTCAGTCGGCAGTAGGGGCATTTCGTGTCGAAGACGAACAGCACCTGCGACCGCCGCCGAGTCATGGATTTCCCCGACCGTGACGGAATCCCCTTCCAGGGTAGCTGTCCGGAAGGTTGGCACCACGATGCCCGCGTGCGGCCGCGCGCTCAGGAGGGCAAGCCGCTGGTAGGACCGGGAAAGGGACTGGACCCGCAGGGTGAGCACCACGACCAGCGCGGTGGCAATTGCCAGGGCGGCGACGAGCAGGAACGAAACGAGTTTGCGCTGCGGCATGATCCGCACCAATCCTCAGGGCCAGCCAATCTGGGAACCTCGAGGAGACCGAGTCGAGCGCCAGACCCGCAACCAAGCGGACGGTTCGCGCAATGGAGCACTCATCAAATGGGATTTTCTCGTAAACGCGTGCGTGATGTTGCACCGGGATGAGCCGTTACCAGTTCATTGACAGGAGCCCTCCAGACCAATATCTCATTGAGCACTGCTGTTGGTCGTTGGCAGGTGCGAGGTACTGAGGAATGGTGATGCTGGACCGTTCACCGATTGACCTCATCCTCGCCCGATTGGAGAACCAGGTTCCCGCGTCGGTACTCCCCTTCTTTCGCTACGGCCTCGAGCACGCCCGGAACCCCTTCCGGGTGGAGCGCGTCGCAAGGGCCCATGGCCTCCACGCTCGCGCGGTCGAATACCGCTTCCGCCGCGCGCGGCTTGCACCTCCCGCCACCGCCTTCGCATGGTGCCGGCTGCTCCTTGCGGTGAATCACTCGAGCACACCACCAGAACCCAGGAAGAGGTCGCCGAGCAGCCTGGGCTACGGAACCTCCGGTGCGCTGCGAAAGAGCATCGCCAAGTATCTCGGGCTCTCGGGGCGCACTCTGAGAAGCCCTGGCTCCTTCGAGCTTGCGCCCTCGAGCGATTCCTGGTGGCCCTTCGATCGCCCACGGCGGCGGCGCCAATGAAACCGGCCCGATTCCTTCCTCTCGTCCTCATCGCCTTCACCGCGGCGACGGCGGACCGCCCAGGTGCGCCCAACCATCACGGGCAGAGTCATCGAGTCGGTATCCGGCTCTCCCTTGAGCGGAGCCACCGTGACGATCGAAGGCAGTACCCTCTCCACCCTGAGCGACGACGCCGGACGCTTCCGGATCGAGGGAGCTCCAATCGGACCACAGGTGATCCGGGTAATCCGGATCGGGTATGCCCCGCTCCGCCAACCGGTCGTGCTCCCCGATACCGGGATCGTGAATCTCGAGCTCAGGCTGGCACGGAGCGCTCTCCAGCTTCCCGGGCTCATCGTCACCGCGGATCCCTCGAGCCGCGCAAAGGGCGAGCTCGGCACCGCCTCAGTGATCGGGCGGGAAGCCATTCGCAACCAGACCGCGGCCAGCCTCGCCGGGGTGCTCGAGCTCATCCCCGGCACGGTGCTCCAGCCTCCCGGTCTCGACGGAGTCCAGCAATTCGCGCTACACGCCATTCCGGTTGGTCCTTCAGCCGCCCAGCTCGGCGGAGCCGATGTGTCCGGCCCCGACGCCGCAACGCTGGCCTCGTTCGGGACCCAGATCGTGCTCGATGGTGTTCCCATTTCCAATAACGCAAACCTGCAAACCCTCGGACCGCGCGGTGAGCTGGGGTTCCCTTCCAGCGCAGGTGGCGGGATTGACCTGCGCCGGATTCCCGCGGCAACCCTCGAGCGGGTCGAAGTGCTTCGGGGGATTCCGTCGGCGCGGTTCGGCGACCTTACCCAGGGCGTCATCCTGGTGGAAACCCGGGCGGGAGCGGTAGATCCCGAGGTTCAGGTCCGGGCCGATGCCCGCACGGTTGAGGCTACCCTGATCGGCGGGCCCCGATTGGGCCGCTCGCAGGCGGGAACTGCTTCCCTCAACCTGGCGCGAACCCGGCTCTCGCCCGGATTCAGAGACAACACCGGTTCACGGATCGCGGCGCAGCTCGCCCATCGGTACGGTCGCGAGGACAGCCGAGCCACCCTGGATACCCGGCTGGACTTCTTTCAGGTGCTGGAGGATCAGCCCGAGTCGCCCATTGCTCCGGATCTGGCCTCTCGAAGCCGGGATGCGGGGCTCCGCCTGTCGGAGCGGGCGCGGTTCCGCGTGGGCAAGGAAGCCCGGCTGGAAATGACCGGAGCGTTTGAAGGGGTCCGTCAGCGCTCCTTCAGCCAGGCGCCCACGGTTTCCGGGCCCATGCCCTTCACCAACCGCCTCACCGAGGGAACCCAGGACGGCAGGTTCATCGGCGGGCTCTATGTGGCGCGAGTCGATGTCGATGCGGATCCCCGCCAGGTGTACTCTCGGACCGAGCTCATTACTCCAGCGCGCTGGCTGGGCCTGACCCACCTGATTCGGGCCGGGGCCGAGCTGCGGCGGGAGTGGAGCGGCGGGCCGGGCTACCAGTTCGACATCGAGTTCCCGCCCCAGGTGATGTTCAACGGGGTCCAGGGCTACGACCGTCCCCGCCGCTTCGACGCGATTCCGCCCCTGGTGACCAGCGCCGCCTATCTCGATGACCGGATGGTGGGGACCCTGGGGAACGGATGGCTGCTCTCGGTGCAGGCCGGCCTCCGCGCCGATCTCCTGCACCGGGGGAGCACCTGGGCGTCCGGCATCCGGGACGCCGTCCTGGAGCCAAGGCTCGAGGTCGAGCTGGCACCCGAGTCCCCGGCTCCGGGTTAGGGCCGGAGCCGGCCGGGTGGCCAAGGTACCCTGCCCTGGGCTCGCTCTTCCCCGATCGCCAGTACTATGACCTGGTCAATTTCAACTGGTACGCCAACGAGCCGGCCGAGCAGCGGGCCATCCTGACCACCCGGATTCTGGACCGGGAAAACCCCGACCTCAAACAGTCTCGGGCCGACAAGGCCGAAGCCGGTTTCGAGCTCGACCTGGGCGGGGGCAGCCAGATCGCGGTGACGGGTTATCTGGACCGGATTCGGGGCGGGGTCGGTATCGTGGAAGAGCCGACCTTCCTGCTGCGGGACCTCTATGCGGTGGACAGCGCCACCATCAACCAGGGCCACCCGCCCGCGGTTCGGGAGCCTCCGGTGGCCACGGACACCGTCCCCACCCTGATCGATCGTCCCGCCAATAATGTGGAACTGACAACGAGCGGCCTCGAGCTGACCGCGTTTCTGCCCGAGATCGTTCCCCTCCGGACCCGGATTGCGGTTCAGGGGGCCTGGAGCAGGAGCCGTCTGATTTCGGATGGGCTCGAGTTCGGCACCCGGTTCGACGAGTTCCAGCTCGACGGGCGCCAGTCCCGCGCTCCCTACTGGGAGGGAACCGTTCGCACCGGGAACCAGTTGCTGGTGACCGGCCGGGTGATACATCATCGGCCCCGGATCGGCCTGGTGGTAACGGCCACCATCCAGGCCTTCCTCCACGAAACCCAGCAGACCCAGGCCGGAGTCGATACGCTGGCCTTCGCGGGTTACATAACCCGGGGTGGCGAGCTGGTCCCGGTGGCTCCGGAGCAGCGGGCCCAGCCCCAGTACGCCGACCTCCGGCTCCCCCGAATCGGCATCCTGGTCGAGCCCCGACGCGGCGCGGTGACCTGGCTCATGAGCCTCCAGGTGACCAAGACACTCCCCCTGGGTGGTCGCTTCTCCTTCTACGCGTTCAACGCCCTCGACCGCCAGGGAAAATTTGGCAGCCTCACCGTCACCCAGCGGCTGTTCGAGCCGGTGCGGTTCGGCGTAGAGCTGAGCATGCCCCTCGGTCTGGCCTGGGGCGAGCGGTGACCCGGTCGGCGCTGATCCTCATCGTGCTGGCAAGCCGAACTCTGACTCTCTCGGCTCAACCGACGACCAGCTCCGGTCCGTGGTGGCAGTCGGCATGGAGACCGCTGTCCACCCGGGCCGATCTTCCCCGTACGCTTGCCCCATCTCGACGCGCAACCCGGCTCGCTGCTCCTCCCCCCAGCCCGGATCGGGCAGTTCTGGACCGGCGGCAACCCCGCCGGGCTTCGGGCGGAATTGGAGGACACCAGAACGGACTTTGCCTCGGGAATCTCCCGGGAGAGCGGATCCTACAAGCGGCCGCTCGATCCCGGCGCGCGTACCGCCCAGTACGCGAGCGGCTCGGGATGGAGCGCGCTCGATGCTCGTGTCGCGGTGATCGGCCGGGCGACGCTGGAGCAGGAACATCTCGATCCGGGGACCTTCGCCGACGTGCTGGACCCGTACGCTTCGAGCCCCCTGGTCACCCTCGACACCACCTCGACGCCCACTCGGCGTACCACGGCTTCACTCGAAGGCGCCACCGGTCTCCAGTTCGGCCCGTGGGGTGTAGGACTGGCCCTGGGGTATGAGTCGAGCGAGCGCCGGACCATCGAAGCCGGGCTGGTGCGGCTCCTCCGGGCCGCCACGCCCGGCGCAGTGGTAGGAGTCACCCGCGGGTTAGGATCCGTAGCGGTCGGTATGGTGGGGCGGTGGCGACACCGGGCCGAATCAATCCGGCTCTTCGAGCGCGCCGCTGAAGGAGAGGTGGTCGAGCTGGAGGGGTTGAGAGAGGTTACCCCGATCGCGATCGACGCCCACTATTTCCGGCGGACCGAGGAGACCACCTGGTCGCTGGGACTCACCGCGGCGGGGCACATCGGCACCGGTCACTGGGCGGCATCGCTGGCCCGCGACCGGCTGCGTCAGGGCCTCACCCGGCAGGAAGTGGACCACCCGGCTCAGGATTTCTGGAGAGCAAGCGGCTGGAGTGGGAGCGTCGCCTATCAGCGCCCGGTCGGCTCGACCTGGCGGTTTACGGCCGTTGCGGGTTATGCCTCCCTGCGCGGCACCGCTGACCTGGCCCTGGACACTGTCGGGGTGATCTTCGAGGCCACCGAGCAGGCCCTGACCTGGCACGCCGAGCTCCGGAGGAATCTCGGGGATGGAGGTTGGGGCGCGGTGTTCGCCACCGATGTTCGCTACGAGCATCGGGTTCGCGATGCGCCTCACCATCCCGATCACAGCGACGGTGACCGGCCTGACCACCGGGTTCAGCGTGGAAATGTCCCGCGCCATCTCGCCGCGCTTTACCGCGCTGGGATCGGTCGCCGCCGGAAACTACTCAGCCAATAGCGCCTTCCCGGCCCCCAGTACGCTCGGCCCGACCTACCGGAAGTGGTTGTTCGGGGAGTACGAGCTGGGAGCCCGCAAGGCAACTCCCTGGCTGGCCTCCCTGGGAGCCACCTGGCGGGCGAGCCCAGCGACATCAGTGTGGGCACTCGGGCAGCTGGAACGGGTTGCGGGAGACCGGGTCGGCCCGACCGGCCTCGGCCCGTTAGGAGCGCGCCGGCTCCTCAACCTGGCGGGAGGCGTGACCATCAAGTGAGAGCGCCGCCACGTTCTCTACGGTTCGCTGGTCACTGCCTTCCCGCCGCCCGGCCACTTGTTGTACCAGCTCATCATGTAGAGCTGGGTGCGCATCCAGTTCGAGGGCCGGGACCCGGTGCCGTGCCACTCGTTCTCGAACCGCAGCAGCACCGAGGGAATGCCCCGCATCTTGAGCGCGGAGTAATACTCCTCCGATTGGGGCATCGGAGTTCGCATGTCGAGGACGCCGGTCATCACCATGGTCGGCGTCTTCACGTTTCCGACATACATGAGGCTCGACTGCTTGAGCCACGGCATCGGGTCTTCCCAGAACGGCTTCTCGAAGAAGTTGTACGTGAAGAGGGGAATGTCGGTCTCGCCGGCAAAGCTCAGCCAGTCGATGACCGGGCAGCGCACCGCCGCCGCGGCAAACCGGTCGGTGTGGCCGATCACCCAGCTCGAGAGCACCCCGCCGCCTGAGCATCCGCCCACGTACATCCGCCTGGTATCCACGTATCCCCGGCCGACCACGGTATCCACGCCGGCCATCAGATCGTCGTAGTCCACGCTGGGATAGGCATGCATGATGGCGTTCCCGAATGCACTGCCGTAGCTGGTGCTGCCCCGCGGATTGGTGTACAGCACCACGAAGCCGTTGGCCGCGAAGTTCTGGAACTGATAGTTGAACCCGGCGGTGTAGGCGCCGTGGGGACCGCCGTGGATCTCCATGATCAGCGGATACTTCCGCGACGGATCGAACCCCGGCGGCTTGACGATCCACCCTTCCACCCGGGCGCCGCCGCTCGAGCCGTACCAGAAGTCTTCCACCGAGCCGAGCCGGATACCCTGAAGGATGTCGGCGTTGACCTCGGTGAGCTGCTCGATCTTTCCCGGCGCCTTGAGGTCGATGCGCACCATGTCGGGTGGACGAGCCGGGATCGGTGCGCACGGCGTAGACCATGCCGTTCCGGCTCATCGCCGCATTGGTGATCAGGTGATTGCCGCTGGTGACCTGTTTCGGCTCACCGCCGAGGGTCAGGCTCCAGAGATTGCTGGTACCCCGGTCCATCGCGGTGAAGTAGAGGCCCCGGCCATCGGGGAACCAGGTTAACCCGGAAGGGTCCCGGTCCAGGTTCCCGCTTCGAAGCGTCATCCCCGAGCCATCGGCGCCGATGGTATAGATGTCGCCGGCGTGGTAGCTCACCGGACCGGTACCGGGATATCCGGCGAAGGCGATCAGGCTTCCCATCCGCCGAAACCACCGGGTTGCTCCAGGCGCCGTCCCGCGAAGTGATCTGGCGCTTCTCGCCCGGTCGCGACATCGACCAAATACAGCGCGGTGCGCTGATAGGTGCGTTCGGCGTCGGGCGAATCGAGCCCCGCGACCACGATCGACTTGCCGTCGGGCATCCAGTCCCAGCCGCCCCGCTGGCCCCGCCACCCCCGCGCGGTCCCGCATTCCATTCGCCCCGGGTGATCTGGCGCGGGGTGCCGCCGATCGCGGGAACCAGGAAGAGGTGGGAGTATCCGGTCTCCAGGTATCCGCTTCGATCGGCGCGATAGAGCAGATTGTCCACGATCCGGGGGCCTTTGGTCCAGGTCGCACCGGCGGGCGGCGGCGGGCATGTCGATGCGCCAGGTGTTCTCCTTCGGGACGAACATCGTGAACCCGATCCACTTGCCGTCGGGCGACCACCGGGGCCCTCCGGGCGCGTGGCTCACCTTGGTGACCTGGGTCATCGAACCCTCGGCGTCCATATAGCGCACGAAGAGCTGCGGGCCGCCCGGCTCTGCTTCGGCGAGATAGGCGATCCGGGTTCCGTCCGGTGACCACACCGGGCTTGAACCCTTCACCAGGAACCGGAGCTTCGAGCCGTCGGCGTTCATCAGCCAGAGCCCGGTTTCGAACTGGTCCTTCATCTTGTCCACCGAGCGCCGGGTGAACACCACCTGGCCGCCGTCGGGAGAGGGCTCGGGGTCGCTCACCGTCTCGTAGTCGAGGTATCGGGCGACCGTCAGAGACCGAGTCCGGACGCTCCTGGGCGTCGAAGGGTCGTCGCCGCGAGGAGAAGCACTGCGGGAATGCACCGGGTCATAACGCGCTCGCTGTTCATGACTGCGACCGAAACCATCCATCGTCCTGCGGAAGCTCGCCAGCATGATGCCGAGCAGGAACCAGCCGACCGCGAGATCGACCAGGTTGGCGAGTTGGTAGTTCAGGGGGAACCCATACCAGATCGACTGGGACAACAACATCGCGACCCCGGCGGCGACGGCGACCGAAGCGAAGAGGATTCCGGTCCCAACCGCGGTCCAGAGCGGCAACCGGAGCAGGAGCCAGGCGAGCAGGAACGCCACCACGACCTCGACCAGCAGCTGCGTCGTCATCGGCACGACCAGGGACGCGAACCGCGGAGAGAGCTGTCCCCGCTCGATCGCAACGGTGGCGAACACACCCCGCTCATCGAGGTATACCCCGTTCACCGGCGCGTTGGCGCGGACCGCCTCGACCACGGCGGTGGAGTCGGAGAACGCCTGTGGCTCCGCGCCGGGGAAAAGTCCGGTCCCGTGGACGACGAATCCCCAGACGAACAGCACCAGCCCTCCGACCAGCGACGCCACCACCAGGTAGCGCAATTTCATGGTCCCTCCGGGGGGATCCTGTTTTCGGCGTTTCCTTCTTGTGCTCCGCCGCCATCTTCGCCGCGACGTCTCCGGGCACTTCGGCATAGCCGTGGAATTTCTCGGTGTGGGTTCCCCGCCCATGGGTGATCGAATGCAGCGCCGCGGAATACCGGTACAGCTCGGCCTGCGGGATCAGCGCGTTGACGTGGGTGTTGCGACCATCGGCTTCCGTGTTGAGGATGTGGGCCCGGCGGGGCGAGAGATCCGCCAGCACGTCGCCCAGGTAGTCGGAGGGCACCCGCACCTGCACCGCGGTAATCGGCTCGAGCAGCACCGGGCGGGCCTTGGGCGACACGTTCCGGAAGGCGAGAATCCCCGCCATCTTGAATGCCTGCTCGCTCGAATCCACGTCGTGGTAGGAGCCGAAGTAGCACTCGCAGCGGAAATCCACGCAGGGAAAGCCGGCGACCGGCCCCTTGGCCGCCGCCTCCTGAACACCCTTGTCCACCGCGGGAATGAACTTGTTCGGGATCACTCCGCCGACGATGCTGTCCACGAACTCATAGCCCGAGCCCCGCGACAGCGGTGAGATCCGGATGGAGCAGTCGCCGTACTGCCCCCGCCCGCCGCTCTGTTTCTTGTGCTTCCCCTGCCCTTCCGCGAGGCCCTTGAAGGTTTCCCGATAGGCCACCCGGGGCCGGGCCAGCTCGGCGTGCACTCCGTACTTCCGCACCAGCCGGCCCAGAAGGATCTCGAAGTGTCGTTCACCCATCCCCCGGATCAGGGTCTGTCCCAGCTCCGAATTGTACTCGAAGTGGAAGGTGGGATCTTCCTCGTGCAGCTTGTGGAGGCCCGCCGCGAGCTTGTCCTCTTCGCCCCGTTGCTTCACCACGACCGCCGAGGTGGCTTCGGTCCCCGGGAACTCCATCGGCGGAAGCCGGACCGGCTTCTCCTTCTTCGAGAAGGTGTCGTTGGTGTGGGTGTCCTTGAGCTTGGCCACCGAGCCGATGTCTCCGGCGTGCAGCTCGGGGACCTCCTGACGCTCCTTCCCCTGCTGAACCGAGAGATGATTCAGTTTCTCGGCGACGTTGTGCTCCGCGTTCCAGACCTCGTCGCCGTTCTTGAGGGTCCCGCTGTAGAGCCGGAACAGGGTGACGTCCCCCACGTGGGGCTCGGAGAACGTCTTGAACACCCGCCCTACCAGAGGCGCCTCGATCGGTGGCTTGACCTCGGCCGGCGAGGGGAGCAGCTCGACCAGCTCGGTCGAGCAGCGCCCGCACTCCGTGCTGAAGCTCGCCGCTCCCGCAGAAGAGCGGCACGATCTCTCCCGCCAGCATCGCCTTCTTCATGGCGGGAACCACCTCCTCGCGGGAGAGGGCGTCCCCGGCGAGGTACTTCTCCAGCAGGGTATCGTCGGTGGCGGCCACCGCCTCGGTCATCTGCTCCTCATACCTGGAGAACGCGTCCTGGTACTCGGGAGGAACCGGGGTCTCCTCGTACTCGCCCGCCTTGGAACCGGGCTTGAAGAGCTGACAGGTCTGGGTGAACAGGTTGATGATCCCGCGGAACTGGGACCCGTCGCCCACCGGGATCTCGACCGGGAGGACTTTGGGGTCAAGTCGCTCCTTGACGTCCTCGAACGCCTTCTCGAAGTTGGCGTGATCCTTGTCCATCCCGGAGACGAAGAGGATCCGGGGTAGATGGAGCCGGTCGCAGGTTTCCCAGACCCGCTCGGTCCCCACCTCGACCCCGCTCACTCCCGAGAGCACCACCACGGCGCCGTCGGCGACCGAGAGGCCGCAGACCACTTCGCCGAAGAAATCGAGATACCCGGGGGCATCCAGCAGGTTCAGCTTGGTGTCCATCCACTCGGCGTGGCCGATGCCGAGCGAGATGGAGTGTTTGCGATCGACTTCGTCCGGGGAGGTATCGGTGAGGGTACTGCCTTCCTTGATCGACCCATGGCGGCGGCTGGAACCGGACACGAACGCGAGGGCGTCCACCAGGGTCGTCTTGCCACTCGCGCCGTGGCCCACGAACGCCACGTTCCGGATGGCCTCAGGCCCGTAAATCTTCACCCGGCCTCCTTGGGGTCAGGGGCCCCCGATAGTCGCCCCCGGATCGGGGAATGTCAAATGGGGTCTGGCCGGGGCCGGGCCGGGTCAGACCCCGGGGTGACTCCGGCTAAATGAGGATCGCTCGCGCGGAAACGAGCCATGCGGCCTGGTCTTCCCTTCGCAGGTTCAGGGAATCCTGAAGAACGAGAAAAAGTATGTCGAGAAGACCACGAGTCGTCCTTTCCGGCATCCCGTTGCACCTCACTCAGCGGGGGATAAACCGCGCTGCCACCTTTCTTTGCGGACGAGGACTACCGTTTCTTCGTTCGAGCGCTGCTGTGGGCCAGTCAGCGGTGTGGCTGCCAGATCCACGTGTACGCGCTCATGAGCAACCACATCCATCTCCTCCTGACCCCCGTTGATACGACAAGCCCGGCCCGGATGATGCAAATGCTGGGCGCCACCTACGTTGGCTACATCAACCGGCGCTACGACCGAACCGGCAGCCTGTGGGAGCGGCGGTTCCGGTCGACCGTGGTGAATTCCACGCGTTATGTTCTGGCGTGCAGCCGCTACATCGAGCTGAATCCGGTGAGAGCCGGATTGGTTTCTCATCCCTCGATGTTTCCGTGGTCGAGTTATCACCGGAATGGCGGTGGCAGACCTGATGCTTTGGTCGTCCCCCACCCTGTGTACCAGTCCCTGGGATCGACGGACGAGATTCGAAGGACCGCCCACCGGGCGCTGTTGGAACAGGACTTGGAGATCGACGAGCTCGAGGATTTGCGAACCGCCACGAAACGAGGCTCCCCGCTCATTCTGGCCGGGGCTGGCCGGGGCCTGACCCCGGTCTGACCCCGGCCCGACCCCGTGCTGCCTATCCCTCGGTCCTATCCTCCCATGGAGGCCACCCTCACCGGAGAGCTGCCGGTCGGACCCGAATGGCGCTACGAGCCGAAGTGGGACGGGTTCCGCTGCCTCGCGTTTCGCGACGCCGGACGGGTCGAGCTGATGTCCAAAGCAGGCAAGCCATTAACCCGCTACTTCCCCGAAGTGGTCGCTCGGCTCCGGACCCTCTCACCCACCCGCTTCGTGCTCGACGGCGAGCTGGTCATCGCCCGCGACGGGGCGATCTCTTTCGACGACCTCCTGCTCCGGATTCATCCCGCCGAGAGCCGGGTGCGGAAGCTCTCCGCGGAGATCCCCGCCGACTACATCCTGTTCGACCTCCTGGTGAGTCCGACCGGGCGCTCGCTCGTGAAGGAGCCCCTGGCGAAACGCCGAGCCGCTCTCGAGCGCTTCGTCGCGAAGCTCGGCGACACCGCGGGGTTCCTCCTTTCGCCGATGACGACCCACCTCGAAACCGTGCACGAGTGGCTCGAAGCGGTGGGTAGCGGCCTCGATGGAATCATGGCGAAGCGTGCCGACTTGCCCTACCAGTCCGGCAATCGCCATGGCATGAAGAAGCTCAAGCTGATGCGAACCGCCGATTGCGTGGTCGGCGGGTTCCGCTACACCAGCAAGGCGAAGGTCGTGGGCTCTCTCCTGCTCGGCCTCCATGATGACGACGGGGCACTCCAGCACGTCGGCTTCACCGCCAACATTCCGGCAAAGGAGAGGAAGACCCTGACCGCGAAGCTCGAGAAGCTGGAGGGAAAACGCGGCGCCGGCTTTACGGGACGCTCGCCGGGTGGACCCAGCCGGTGGAGCACAGAGCGCACCGCCGACTGGCACCCGGTGGCCCCCACATTGGTCGTGGAGGTTCGCTACGATCACTTCGATGGCGGCCGGTTTCGGCACGGAACGGCATTTCTTCGCTGGCGTCCCGACAAGGACCCGGGACAGTGCAGCCTCGCCCAGGTGGAACGGGAGCAGCGATCCGCCCTCGCGCTTCCTCGTTTAACTGATTCTCCCGCTTCACGTTGAGCCTTGATCGAAGGCCGCTCAATCGCTAAACTCCGTTGTTCTCGTCCGGTTCCGGAGCCTTCGTGACCAACGCAACTGTTCCACTTACTCGTCGGCGTTTCCTCGGGACCGCCCGACGGGACCTGTGGTGGGTGCAACCGCTCGTGGTGCTGCTCATTCTGGGCAGCTTCGGCGTCTATGCCACCTGGGCCGCATTCCAGGGGAAGAACTACACCTGGGGGCCCTACCTCTCGCCGTTCTACAGTCCCGAGCTGTTCGGCGATTCGCCCCACGCCATCTTCGGAGCCCAACCCGGCTGGTGGCCCGCCTGGCTCCGCTTCAGCCCCGCGCTGCTCATTCTGCCGTTCCCGTTGTTCTTCCGGGCCACCTGCTACTACTACCGGGGCTCCTACTACAAGGCCTTCTGGGCTGATCCGCCGGCCTGCACTGTCGGGGAGCCGCGGAAGAAGTATCTCGGCGAGCGCTACTTCCCCCTGATCGTACAGAACATCCACCGCTATTTCATGTATGCCGCCCTGGTCTTCATCGCGATCCTTTCCTACGATGTTTGGAAGGCCCTCTGGTGGACCGACTCAGCCACCGGCGCCACCAGCTTCGGCATGGGACTCGGCACACTCCTGCTCGCCGTCAACGTGGTGTGTCTCAGCGGTTACACGCTTGGTTGTCATTCGCTGCGGCACATCGTGGGCGGATGGCGTGATCAATTCTCCCGGAAACCGGGCTTCCGGGTTCCCTATCGCTGCGTGAGCTGCCTCAACGCCAAGCATCATCGCTGGGCCTGGTTGAGTCTCTTTACCGTGGGGTTCAGCGACATCTACATCCGGCTTTGCGCGACCGGGGTCTGGCACGACCTCCGGATCTTCTGATGAGCCAGCGCGAACACTTCGATCACGACGTCCTGGTCATCGGCGCCGGCGGCGCCGGGTTACGGGCCGCCATCGAGGCCTCCGCCCGCGGGGCGTCCGTCGGCCTCGTCTGCAAATCGCTCCTCGGCAAGGCGCATACCGTCATGGCCGAGGGCGGGGTGGCCGCCGCGCTCGCCAACGTGGACGACCGGGACAACTGGCAGGTCCATTTCGCGGACACCATGCGGGGCGGCCAGTACGTCAACAACTGGCGGATGGCGGAACTCCACGCCAAGGAAGCAGGCGATCGAGTCCGGGAGCTCGAAGCGTGGGGCGCGGTGTTCGACCGGACCAATGACGGCCGCATTCTCCAGCGCAACTTCGGGGGCCACCGCTATCCCCGATTGGCGCACGTGGGAGACCGGACCGGCCTCGAGATGATCCGGACCCTCCAGGACAAGGGCGTCCACCAGGGCATCGACGTGCACATGGAGGTCACCGTCATCCGGCTGTTCCTGCGCGAGGGACGGATGGCCGGTGCGCTGGCGTACGATCGGGAGAGAGGGCGGTTCCGATTGTTCCGGGCCCGCGCCATCGTGCTCGCGACCGGCGGCATCGGTCGGGCGTTCAGGATCACCAGCAACAGCTGGGAGTACACCGGCGATGGGCACTCGCTGGCCTATCAGGCGGGAGCCGCGCTCCAGGACATGGAATTCATCCAGTTCCATCCCACCGGGATGGTCTGGCCGCCCAGTGTGCGCGGCATCCTGGTGACCGAGGGAGTACGAGGCGAAGGCGGCATCCTGCTCAACAAGGAAGGCCGCCGGTTCATGTTCGACGACATCCCCGAGCTCTACAAGAACCAGACGGCCGCCACGCCGGAAGAGGGCTGGCGCTACGTGATCGGCGACAAGGACGCCCGCCGCCCGCCCGAGCTGCTGACCCGCGACCACGTGGCCCGCTGCATCATTCGCGAGGTGAAGGAAGGACGGGGCAGCCCGCATGGCGGGGTGTTCCTCGACATCTCCTGGATCAAGGAAAAGCTTCCCAACGCGGCGGAGCACATCAAGAAGAAGCTCCCCAGCATGTATCACCAGTTCAAGCAGCTCGCCGATATCGACATCACCACGACGCCGATGGAGATCGGCCCCACCACCCACTACGTGATGGGCGGGGTCCGGGTGGACGGCGATACCCAGATGACCACGGTCCCGGGCCTCTTCGCCGCCGGAGAAGTCGCTGCCGGTCTCCACGGCGCCAACCGGCTGGGCGGCAACTCGCTCTCCGACCTTCTGGTCTTCGGGAAGCGCGCCGGCGAGCACGCCGCCGCCTATGCCGAAGACCCAGACGGCCACGGCGCCGGACGAAGGCGAAGTCGGCGAAGCCGAACGGGAAGCACTCGCACCATTCGCCCGGCCCGGCGGGGAGAATCCCTACGCGATCCAGCACGAGCTCCAGGAGATGATGCAGAGCCTGGTCGGCATCGTGCGGCGGGAAGACGAAATGCTCCGGGCCGCCGACGGGCTGGAGAAATTCAAGGCCAGGGCCCGGAACGTCGGGGTGACCGGGAACCGGGAATACAATCCTGGCTGGCATACCGCGCTCGACCTCGAACACCTGCTGACCGTATCCGAGGCGAGCCTCCGTGCCGCTCTCGAGCGGAAGGAGAGCCGCGGGGGCCACTTCCGGGAGGATTTTCCCCAGAAGTCCGCCGAGCTCGGCAAGGTCAACCAGGTGCTGGAGAAGAACCCCGCCGGGGCGATGCAATCCCGCTGGGTCACCATCCCGCCGATGCCCGACGAGCTTCAGCGGATCGTGAAGGAGAACCAGTAATGCCCAACGTAACCTTCCGGATCTGGCGCGGGGAACACGGACAGGGCGAGTATGTCGATTATCCCGCCGAGACCTCGGAGGGAATGGTCGTACTCGATGTGGTGCACCAGATCCAGGCGGAACAGGCACCCGACCTCGCGGTGCGATGGAACTGCAAGGCGGGCAAGTGCGGGTCCTGTTCCGCGGAGGTCAATGGCCAGCCCCGACTGATGTGCATGACCCGGCTCAACGAAATCGATCTCACCAAGCCGGTGACCATCGAGCCGATGCGCACCTTCCCGCACCATCGGGACCTGGTGACCGACGTGAGCTGGAATTTCCGGGTGAAGCAGAAGATCCGTCCCTTCACCCCGCGGAAACCCGACGCGCCTGACGGCACCTGGCGGATGATGCAGGAGGACGTGGACCGGGTCCAGGAGTTCCGGAAGTGCATCGAATGTTTTCTCTGCCAGGACGTCTGCCACGTGCTCCGGGACCATCACCTGCACGAGGAGTTCATCGGTCCCCGGTTCCTGGTCCATACCGCCGCGCTCGAAATGCATCCGCTCGACACGCTCGACCGGACGCGAGGAGCTCCGCACGGCGCACGGCATCGGCTACTGCAACATCACCAAGTGCTGCACCAAGGTGTGCCCCGAGCACATCACCATCACCGACAACGCGATCATCCCGCTCAAGGAGCGGGTGGTGGACAAGGCGTTTGATCCGCTGGTCAAGCTGGTGGGATTGTTCCGGAAGAAAGCTTCCGACTCCTAGACTTCCTGCTTCGCCTCGAGAAATCGCTGGATGTCCTCGGCCACCCGTCGCGCGGCATCCAGGTCCTCGGTCAGGTCGGACCCGACCGACTGATCGGCCCGAAGCCTCAACAGATCGAGACGAACCTGTTCCAGCGCCGCGAGGCTCGAGCCGAGCCGCCCGTCGGCATCCGGTCCGGTCCGAGCCCGCAGCCGGCCCACCTGGGCCTGGATCCGCTCGAGGACACCGGGCACCTCGGAGAACCTGGCCTGGAGATCCCCGGGGAGAAGCGCGAACAGCTCGCGGGCTCCCTCGCCCAGCGCGACCTCGGTGGGATCCTCCGGGGCCGGCTCGGGCCGGCGTCCCCCCCGCGCCAGGCGAAACACTTTCCATTCCAGGGTCTTCCACCAGAAGCGGGACCACCACCCTTTTTTGCCGGGCCGGAGCATCCGGCTGATCCCGGCCCGGACCGCGATGACCGGAGCGAGGGTAAACGCGGCCATGATGATGCCGTCGAGCACCCAGCCCAGGGAAAAGGTGATCTGCCAGCGGAAACTCACGCCCCAGAGAACGCGCGCTGGCAAGACTTCCCAACAGGACCGCCGCCCTACCTAACCCGCTCCACCTTCGCGGCTCGGCGCCGGGTTCGACCGGCTGCTCCAGCGCGGCCCGGACATGGGGAAGCCCGTAGCCCTGGGCCTGAAGCCGGCGCGCGGCCCGGACCAGCTGGACGAACCGGAGAATCCCCAACCCCACGGTCCCGAAGAACGCCCAGGCCAGCACCCCGCCCAGGATGGTGGCCTGAATCCAGAGCGACGACACCAGGAGCAGCTCCGCGGCGAGCACCACCACGACCGCAGCATAACCCGCGATCTCGACCGCCAGCGTCTTGTACAGGTCGACGAATTCCCGCACCGGAGGGGCCACGGCGATGGCTCGCCCCCTCGCGGCGTCCAGCGCATCGGCCAGGGATTCCCCATCGGGAAACCGGTCGGCCGGATCGAGCGCCAGGCAACGGTTCACGATCGCGGCGAGGCGCGGTCCCGGGAGGGCGACCCCACCGCCAGGGGAAGCCCGTCCGGTGAGGGCAAAGCTCGCGACCATTCCCAGTGAAAAGAGGTCGCTCCGCCCGTCGATCGCGCCGCCGGCAATCTGCTCCGGACTCATGTAGCGCACCGTGCCGATGACTTCGTTGCCCTGCGGCGGAGTCGCCGAATCCACCAGGGCGATGCCGAAATCGCTGAGCAGCGACCGGCCGCTGCCGCGCTCCAGCAGAATGTTCCCCGGTTTGACGTCGCGATGAACCACACCATGGCGGTGGGCATAGGCCAGGGCCCACGCCATCTCCTGGAGAATGCGCAGCGCTTCCGGTGGCCGGCAGCGGTCCCTGCCGGTGGACCCGCTCCGCCAGGGTCTCACCATCGATGAACGCCATGACGAACCAGGCGAGCGGACCCTGCTCCTCGACCTGGTAGATCGGGACGATGTTGGGATGGGAGAGCCGCGCCGCGGTCCGTGCTTCCCGGAGAAAGCGGTCCCGAAGCGAAGGGACCCGGGCGAGCTCGGCGGGGAGCAGCTTGATCGCCACCGGGCGGTCCAGGGCGAGGTCGCGGGCCAGGAACACGATGCCCATGCCGCCGCGGCCCAGCTCCCGCTCGACCGCGAACCGCCCCGCCACCGCATTCTGGAGGGCGAGGAGCTCGGAGGACGTCGTGCCGGATGGCATGGTGTAGATTAGCACCCTGACGAAACCCCCGGATAGAATGTTTCTCAACCTTCACGAAGCCGAACACCTGGCGCGGGAACGGCTTCCCACTCCGGTCTTCGAGTACTACGCCGGCGGCTCGGGCGATGAAATCACCCTCACGGCCAACCGGAGGGCGTTCGAGCGTCGCACCCTGCTTCCCCGGATGCTGGTGGATGTAAGCCGCCGGGATCTCCGCGTCACGTTGCTCGGCCAGGAGCTCGCCGCGCCGATCGTGGTGGCGCCCATGGCGTTCCAGCGACTCGCCCATCCCGACGGAGAGCTGGCCACCGCCCGCGCCGCGGGGTCCCTCGGACTGCTGATGACGGTGAGCACCTTCGCCACCTGCTCCCTCGAGGAGGTCGCGGCGGCGGCCGCCGGACCACTCTGGTTTCAGCTCTACGTCCACCAGGATCGCGGCATCACCACGGAACTCGTCCAGCGCGCCGAAGCCGCCGGCTATCGTGCGCTGGTGCTCACGGTGGACGTCGCGGAAATCGGGCGGCGGGAACGGGACGAGCGCAACCGGTTTCGCCTCTCTTCCGACCTCCGGGTGGCGAACTTCAATCCTCCGGCCAGCGGTCCGCTCCAGGCCGACGACGAGGGCTCCCGGCTCCGCGCCTTCATCCACGGCATGCGGGACGCCTCCTTCTCCTGGCGCGATCTCGAATGGCTCCGGTCGCTTTCGCGACTTCCCCTGGTGCTGAAGGGCATCCTGCGTCCCGATGACGCGCGACGAGCCGTCGATCACGGTGCTACGGCGGTGGTGGTTTCGAATCACGGAGGCCGGCAGCTCGACAGCGCCATTCCGTCCCTCGACGCATTGGGTCCGATCGCGGAGGCGATCGGAGATCGAGTGACAGTCCTGATGGATGGGGGTGTCCGGCGGGGGACCGACATCGTCAAGGCGCTCGCGCTGGGCGCCCGGGCGGTGATGGTCGGACGACCGGTGCTCTGGGGATTGGCCCTGGAGGGTCAGGCAGGCGCCGCCCGGGTCCTTGGCATGCTTCGCGACGAGCTGGACCTGGCGATGGCCCTCTCGGGCACGCCCGGACTGGGCGATATTTCAGCCGACCTGATCGGGATCGGCTCATGAGTGGCTTGGCGGGGTTGCTGACGGTGATCATGGCCCTCACGGGACGCGTGCCCGAGGGACGGGCAGTCTTCGCGGGCGGATGTTTCTGGGGCGTCGAATGGGTGTTCGAGCACGTGCGGGGTGTGACAGAGCGCCACCGCGGGTTATGGCCCCGACGGCGTAGAGACGGTGGATGTGCGATTCGACCCCGACGCGGTGAGCTATCGCCAGCTCCTCGAAGTGTTTTTCCTGGTCGCCCACGATCCCACTTCCCGGGACCGCCAGGGGCCCGATGCCGGTCCCGAATACCGGGCCATCGTGTTCACGACCGATTCGACCCAGCGGCGCGAAACGCTCGGATATGTCCAGGAGCTGGCCGCCTCCCATGCATTCACCCGCCCCATCGTCACCGAAGTCCAGCCGCTCACCACCTTTCGGATCGCGGAAAGCTTCCATCAGGGCTACGCCGCACGGCACCTGACGGATCCCTACATCGCGACCAACGACGTTCCCAAGCTCGCCCGCCTGAAGCGCCAGTTCCCTTCGCTCTACCTCACAGCGCCATCACCCTGATCGCGTGACCTGGCCCCAGGGCTACGACCCGCTCCACTCCGCCTTCTGGTCCACCCTGGCGGCGGCGCTGCCGGTTGTGGTCCTGCTCGGTTGTCTGGCGTGGCTCAAGCTCCGGGCCCATGTCGCGGCGCTGCTCGGCGCGGTGGCCGCGCTGCTGGTGGCGATCCTGGTCTTCGGGATGCCGGCGGGCACGGCGATCGCCGCGGCGCTGTATGGCGCGGGTTATGGCCTCTTCCCGATCGGCTGGATCGTCCTCAACGTCATTTTTCTCTATGAGCTGGTCCGCCGCCGCGGGCTGCTGACCGCGCTCCAGGAACGGATAGCCCGGCTCACCGGCGACAAGCGGCTCCAGCTCTTGCTGGTGGCGTTCTCGTTCGGGGCATTCATCGAAGGGGCCGCGGGCTTCGGAACTCCGGTCGCGGTCACCGGCGGGCTGCTCATTGCCCTGGGATTCCCGGCGATCGAAGCCTCGGGACTCGCCCTGATCGCCAACACCGCCCCGGTCGCGTTCGGCGCGCTGGGAACTCCCATCATCGCCCTGCAGGGAGTCACCGGTCTCGACCTGCGCGCGCTGAGCGCGCAGGTCGGGCATCAGCTTCCGGTCTTCTCCCTGATCGTTCCGTTCTGGCTGGTCGTCGCCTACTCCGGCTGGCGCGGACTCCGGGAGGTGTGGCCCGCGGTCCTGGTGGCGGGCGCGGGTTCGCCATTCCCGCAGTTTCTCATGGCGACGCTCCACGGCCCCTGGCTGGTGGACATCGTTGCCGCTGCGGTATCGATGATCTCACTGATCCTGTTCCTCCGAGTGTGGCAGCCTCGACCCATCGACCCTTCAACGTCGAGGATCGGATCGGCGCGAAGGGCCATGACGCCGTGGGCGCTGCTCACCGTGCTGGTGTTTCTGTGGGGACTTCCCCAGGTCAAGAACCTTCTCAATCGGCTGGTCCGCGCCAAGATTTCCGGTGCCCGGGCTTCACAACCTGGTGGAGCGCATGCCTCCCATCGTCGCCGCGCCCCAGCCGGAGCCGGCCATCTTCACGCTCAACTGGCTCTCGGCGACGGGCACCGGGATTCTCATTGCGGCGATCCTCAGCGCCATCGTGTTGCGCTACGGCCTCCGGGAACTTGGCGCCACCTGGATCGCGACGCTTCGCCTGGTGCGGGCTTCCCTGCTCACCATCGCCCTCATGATGGCGATCGGATTCCTGACCCGATACGCCGGCCTCGATGGAACCCTGGGCCTCGCGTTTGCCAGAACCGGCGTGCTTCTATCCCTTCTTCGGCACCATGCTCGGATGGCTCGGCGTCGCGCTGACCGGCTCGGACACGTCGAGCAATGTGCTGTTCGGCAGTCTCCAGTCCCTGACCGCCCGCCAGCTGGGGATCGATCCGGTCCTCATGGCGGCGGCCAATTCCTCCGGCGGTGTCATGGGCAAGATGATCGACGCCCAGAGCATCGTCGTGGCCAGCACCGTCACCGGCGCGCACGGCGCCGAGGGCCGGATTCTCCGCTACGTCTTCTTCCACAGCATCGCTCTCGCCGCGCTGGTGGGCCTCCTGGTCAGCTTCCAGGCGGCGGCGCGGTAGCAAGGTCGCGCAGCAAGGCCGCCGCGGCCACGAGCCCCCGCCGATCCGCGATGTCCGCGGCTGTCAGGCCTTGCGGGTTACGAGCGGCCGGATCGGCGCCGTGCGCCAACCAGGGTCCGGGCCATGGCGAGCGCGGCCGCGTCGTCATCGGGAAGCCACATCAGCAGAGTCTCGCCCGAGTCATTCACGCTCCGGGCCAGCCCCGGCTGGGTGTCGAGGAGCTGACTGATGCGCCTGGCCTGACCGGTGTAGGCGAGCGGCCAGAGATCCCGGCTCTGCGGGCCGAGCATTTCGGCCACTGCGTTGTTCCCGAACCAGACGGCCCACCCGAGCGGCGTGGCCTGATGTACCGAATCCCGCGGGTCCACCTCCGCGCCATGGTCGAGAAGCATCCTGGCGCATCCGACCTGATCCTTGGCGGCCGCAAGGTGAAGCGCCCGCTGACCGGCGTAACCCGGCTTCTCCACCTCTGCGGACACCCCGAGATCGAGCAGGAATCGGATCACATCGGGGCGGCCCTGATTCACCGCCGCGAACAGGGCACGATGGCTCCTCAGATACTCCGGGCGATCCGTGAGACGGCTCGCGCACCCGGCCCCGATCGCGGGCAAGACAGCCTGCACGAATCCTTCTTCCTCGTCGATCGGGACCGATTCGCGGCGGGCGCCGAAGCGGGCCAGGAGCTCGGCCATCTCCCGGCTCCCTCGCTTGAGGGCAAGCTGATACAGGCTGAGATCGGCGTCCTGCTTCCACACGTTCCCCGACGTCGTGTTCGGCCCGGCTCCATGTTCCGTAGCAGCCACTCCGCCATCCGGAGAAGATTCCGGTCCACCGCGGCTTCGAGCAGGAACCGCGCGCCGGATTTCCGTTTGTGCTCGTCGCCCAGCGAGGGGGCGCCCCGCATGTCGAACATCGGCCATTCGGGATTCTCCCAATCGGCGCGATGGCCCCGCCGGATCGAATGCCGGTACATGAGCTCGAGCAGCCACACGATGTCGTCGTCAGCAGGTGACGCGAGGTATTGTCGGCGAACACGTTGTAGAGCACTTGGTTGTCGTGCGGCGAGGCCCCTCGCTCCAGCAGCAGCTCGGTGAGCTCGCGGGCCCGCGGGTGCATGGATCCCAGCTCTTCTCCCCGACCAAGCACGCAGGTCAGCGCGGTATAGTGAATGTCCGCGTTGCCGCCGAGATAGAACGCGTTCGGATCGGCCCCATGGTCGAGCAGTAAGTCGGGCAATGGTCGACCGACTCCTCGGCGCGCCTTCGCGGACCCGAGTCGTGCCGCGCAGAGATAGAGGAGCGGCGGCCAGGAACGGGGACCTCCGATCGCGGACCCGGCTCCCGGTCTCTCCCCCAGCATCCGCCGGACCAGCGCGGTCTCGCCGCAGACCACGGCGGTGTACAGGTTGGCGCTGGCGATCTCCGGATGAGCGGCAAGCAGACGCGAGTCCGCATCGCGGCTCCGGCGCGCCCGCCACCCTCCGCCGACCCTCCAGTCGAGGCAGGCCCATCGGAGAAAATCGGCGAGGTGTTCGCTGCAATCCCGGCGGTCCGACCCGGGGACGCCGGCGACTGGTGCTCAATCAACTGAAACAGGCCGTCCCGGTCGCGCGCCCGGGCAAGTCCGGCCGGGCTGCGGCCGCTGGAATCTCTCGCCCCGACGGACGCCCCGGCTGCGAGCAGCGCCCGCACCGCGCTCGTCTTGCCGTCCGAAATTGCAAAAAAGAGCGGAGTCCAGGACGGGTCGATCCAGTCCCGCGGCTTCGGGTCCCCGTTCACGTACTCGCCGAACCGGCGTTCCATCGCGACCGGGTCGCGGGCGAGAAGTCTCCGGAATCCGATCGATCCGGTCGTACAGAATGGCGTCGAACAGATCGATCGGTCCTTCCAGGATCAGCCGGCCGATATTCTCGTGTTTCGCGTAGAATGCCCAGCCCGGCCGGCGTCCCCCAGTATTTGTCGTCCCGATCGGCGGGGTTGGCGCCGTGGGCAAGGAGCACCCGTGACGGCCTCCAGGTTCCCCTGAAATGCCGCGGCGTGAAGTGCGGTGTAGCCGTGGGTGTTGTCGACCGCGGTACGGTAATCGTCGCGGACGTGAACCGACGCGCCGGCCCGCAAGAGTGCCTCGACGGTGCTCCAGAGCCGCGCTCGCTGGCCCGGATGATCAGATTGTCCCAGCGAGCCCCCGGGCCGCAACCCGTCCGGCGATCCTCGGCGAGGATCCGCCGCAGGTCCACTTCACGCCCCAGGGCCACCGCCGCCGGAAGCCGGATCCCCGCTCCGGCGTCGATGAGCGCCTGCGCCATCTCGCGCCGGCCGGCGAGTGCCGCCTGGTCCAGCGGCGTGAGGCCCGCCAGGTCTTCGATCTCCCTATCGGCGCCGAGACCGAGGAGGCCGCCGAGCGGTCGGGCCGGTTCTTCACGATGGCGAGATGCAGCGGGGTGCGATGCCGGTTGGTGCCGTCCATCCGGCGATTCGAGCTCCTCCCCGGAGCGC
Organism: uncultured Gemmatimonadales bacterium; assembly: GCA_963841505.1. Taxonomy (GTDB): domain Bacteria; phylum Gemmatimonadota; class Gemmatimonadetes; order Gemmatimonadales; family GWC2-71-9; genus JABFSM01. The sequence continues at coordinate 189,394 of CAWJCZ010000008.1, read as the reverse complement.
GGCGTTACGATCTCCCGGATCGCGTCGGTCGATCCCATGGCCACCGCCGTGAAGATCGTGTGGCGCGCCCCGTGCCGAAAGGTACTCCGCAACCTCGGGGTGATAGGCGTATTCGAAACAGGTCGCCCAGCCGAGGACGGTGAGCTCGTGCAGGTCGCCGTCGCCGATCGGGTCGGCGCCATGCTCGATCAGCTTCTGCACCACGGCGAGGTTGCCGCGTTCCGCGGCGAAATGGAGCGGCGTGGCATTGATCCCCTTCGTCCCGCAGATTGGGGTCGGCCCCCCGCTCGAGAAGAAGGTCGATCACGGCCTCGTTCATCGAGTTGATCGCGAAGTGGAGGGCAGTGCGCCGGCCAGTATGACCCGGAAGGTTGCCCGGCTGATTCAGGAGATCGGGGATCCTGGTCCAGCAGTCGGCGCGCAAGCCTCCGCGTCGCCACGATTCGCCGCAGTGAGGAGTCGAAGCAGCGCCTCCTCTGCCGAGGCCGGTGGGAGCCGTCGACCGCCACCGCTGCCTTGAGGGCAGCCCAGCCGGCAAAACCGCAGGACCGGGCCAGGGCGAGTTGGACGTCTCGGAGGCTGGGCAGTCGGGCGGGTCAGGATGGAACTGGCGGAACCGGGCCGACCGCCGCCGGTTTTCCGGCGCGGAGCGCCTTGAGCCAGCGCTTCGCTTCTCCCTTCAGATTCTCGAGGGAGCTCGCGGACGTGAGTTTCCTGGACATGGGGCAACCTTCCTCCATAACGCCTGATGTCCGCTGAGAACAGGCAGGAGAAAGGTCTCGATGGACCTGCCAACCTGAGGGGTGGGAGCGTGCTCCCTTGCCGCGGACCGGAGGCGCCCCCTGGGCGCGCTGGCAGGAGTATGCCGCCCGTCCGCGCGCCGTCAAGCGGCGAGAATCTCCGCGAGGACTGTCGCATCGATGTTCCCGCCTGAAATCACGCAGCACACCGGCCCCGCCCCCACCCGGCCCGACAGCGCCGCAGCGAGCGGCGCCGCACCGGCCCCTTCGGCCACCACGTGGACCCGCTCGATCAGAGTCCGGATGGCGCCGCGGATCTCGTCCAGCGAAACGACCTCCGCGCCCGCCAGCAGCCCGTGAATCAGCGGCCACATTTCGGGCAGCACGCCGGCGCCCCCGATGCCGTCCACGAAACTGGGGATCCGCTCGACCCGGACCGGGCCACCCGCGGCAAGGGCGGCACGAAGCGGCGTGGCGGTCTCCACCTCGCATCCGATGACCCGGGCCGAGCTGCCGGCAGCCCGTAACCCGCTGGCGATTCCGCAGGAAAGTCCCCCACCCCCGAACGGAACCAGCACGGTCGCCACCTCCGGCGCCGCCTCGTGAATCTCCCGGCCGATCGTGGCATTCCCCGCGATCACGTCGGCGTTGGCGACCGGGTGGATGAAAGCGCCCGGGATTCCGTCGAAGTGATGCTCCTCGAGCACCCGCCACCACCGCGAGTACGGCACCGGCACGATCCGGGCGCCGAGCTGCTCCAGCTTGTCGAGTTTGGCGCGCGGCGCAGTGTCCGGAACCACCACGGTGCAGGGGATGCGTTGCTCGCGGGCGCACCACGCGACCCCCAGGGCCATGTTCCCCGCGCTCGCGGTGTACACGCCTTCGGAGAGCCGGGCGGGTCGATGTGCGGCGATCGCATTGCGCGCGCCGCGGATCTTGAAGGACCCGACCGGCTGGAGGCACTCGAGCTTGAGATAGACCGCTGGTCCAGAGGAAGAAGACAGCACCGGGCAGACGAAGCAACGGGGTCCGGATGGCCGAGTCGTAGATCCGGTCCCGAGCCTGCTCGATGGCTTCGGCGGTGATCATTTCGGGGAGGTTCACCGGCGGCGGCCTCCGCGCGGGGCCCGCACCGGGCGTCGGCCATGCTTCCGGGCGTGACGCCGGGGCTGGCGAAGCAGACGGTGCAGCTCTTCGAGGGACCCGGCCGGAAGGGGCTCCTCGCCTCGCTGCGACACCATGAACCGGAGCGGGCGATCGAGGGCCGGAAGGTCACGCTGCTGGAGACGGCGAGCCTGGCCTTCTCGAAGCAGCAGGCGCGCCACGGCCTCGCCCCGTTCGACATCGTACTCCAGGGCAACCGCGTCGCCGTGCAGATGAACCATTCCCGGCAAGGCGTCCAGCCTGCCGCGGATCTCTTCCGGCACCAGCGCCGCGGCATCGAGAGAGAGCGGCGTGGCAAGAAAATCTTCCCAGGATTCGACCGCGGAAAGCTGCCCCAGCAGCCGTTCGATGACCTCCGGCTCCGCTGCGGGGTCGAGCGTCCCGCCCGAGCGGCGCCACCATTCATCCAGCGATTCCACCGCGCGGCGGATGCGACCCTGGTCCGGGTGCGGCGTCTTCCCCTGCACCAGCGCCTCGGCGAGCGCCGAGCGGGCGGATTCCGCCAGCAGCTCGGGGAAGCGACCCCGCAGCGGCTCGATCTCGGTCTCGAGGTCGAAACCGAAATAGGAGAGCCGCCGAGCAATCGAGAGCTGAGGCTGCTTCCGCGTGCCGGTGATCGTCACGGTGGGCGGGCCGGTGGTCGCGAACCGCCGGACCAGCTCATAGGAAATCGTGGTCCCCTCGATCGACGCCCTCGGCACCCCGAAACGATCCGCGAAAAACCGGATGGTGCCCGCCACCGCGCCCCAGGTTCCGGCGACCGAGCTCCGCGATACCCGGACCTCCTGGCCGTCCGCGGAGTGCTCATCGATCACGAGATCGAACGGCATCCACTCGGCCAGCAGGTCGGCGAATCGGGCCCGCAGCTCTCGGCCGGCGTATGGGAGGGTGCGGGGCAGCGGCAGCTCCAGGGAGCGGTACACCGAGGCGGTCCCCATCGCGATGTCCTCGATCGCCTTGACCAGCACCCCGCGCCGCTCGGCCCACTCCGTCCAGCGCCTCCTCGAACACGTGGCGCGGCAGCCCGTAGACTTCTCCTAACCCGCCGTGCTGATTGACCGCTTCGGCGTACAGGTTGTACGCCGTCAGATGATCGCTGCCCTTGACCTCCGCGCCATGGAGGTCGCGCTCATCGCGGGTCATCCGGTGGAGCGAGTCGATGTTGGAGCATACCGCGACCACCGGCACCACGTCCGGTTCCGCCCGCACCAGCAGCTCGGCCCAGGCCCGGTCCACCGGCATCGCCTCGACTTCGCGTCCGTAGGCAGTGAGCCGGCCTCCGTCGATCAACCCGCGGCGGTGGAGCAGCTCGATCGCGTTGGCGTAGGCGGTCCGGTCAAGCGGAACCGGCAGGTCCAGGTCCCGGGCATCCACCCCGAGCGCGGCGCAGGTCAGCGCCACCCGTTCGGCATCTCCCGCGAGCTGAAACTCCGGCGGTCCCGGCCGCAGCGAAGCGAAATCCAGGGGACGGTCGGACAGGATGGTGACTTCGCCATGGGGAACCCGGCCATGAACCCGGCCCGCCATCTGGAGGATCTCATTGGCGCCCAGATACATCCGGTGCAGCACGTTCCTCCCCCGATCCACCACGTTGCCATAGCGGGCGTCGTAGATCACCACGGTGTCGAGCCCCGGAATGTTGAGGGCCGATTGCCCCGCAGCGGTCATGGCGAGAAGAAAGGGCTTGGCGACGGCGCCCTCAAGGAATGGTCGAATCACCCGGATCGGCTCGCCACCGTGGTAGAAGGCCGCATTGAGGTGCGACCACCGCTCCAGAAGGTCGCGCGCCAGCCGTTCGACCTCGGCCCGGGTCGGCACGAACACCGCGACGCCCCGCTTCTCCCGAATCACGTGTCGCAGGTAGCGATCGTCGAGAAACTCCTCCACGTCCTTCACCACGACTTGCACCTTGGCCTTGAGTTTCGGATCGAACGCGCTGGTCTCAAGCACCTCGGCGCTGTCGAGATACCGGGCGTAGAACGCGGGATCCACCGTCGCGGAGAGCCAGATGAACCGGCAGCCGGCCCGCTTGCCGAGGGCCAGGCAGAGCTCGAGCTCGGCGGAGGTCTGGTGGATCTCGTCGACGATCAGGGTATCGGCGCGGGTAATCAGGTCGTCCTGGAACCAGCGCCGCGCGATGCCGGTGGTCACGATCACCACATTCCAGGAGGGCGTTTCCGGGGTGGCCTCACGCTCCCGGTTGACGACGCCGTAGCGGAGCGGTTCCTGGAGAATCGCCCCCGCGATCAGCCGGATCGAGAGCGTCTTGCCGGTACCGGTCCCCGCGACGATCCCGAACGCCTTGCCGGCGGCGGCCCAGGCGAGGAGGTCCGCTCCATGCCGTTGCTGGAGCAGGGTTTCCCGCTCGGTGCCCAGGGCGAGCTCGATGGTTTCGCACGCGGCGCGAGTCGGGGCGATGACGATGACCCGGCCGCGGGGGTGGGCGGCGCGTTTGTAGGCGGAGAGGTCGAGCGGAAGGTGGTGGTTGCGGGTCGGGTGCATCGCCCCGAAACCTAAACGCCAGCTAGCGGGGACCCCGGAACGCGCTTCCGACCACCAGCGAGAGACTCCGGTTCTTGATGTCGTCCTGGCCGGGAGTGCTGCCGATGCGGGTTAGGCCCAGGTCGAAGCGGAGCCCGACCAGGAGGACGCCGGCGTCCACCCCGGCCCCAAAGATGGCGCTCACTTCGCCGTGTTTGGGCGGAGGTTCGGCCAGGTTGCGACAGGACTGGTCCAGCGAGTTGGTGCCGGTAGTGACCTTGAGCCGGCAGTCGATCCGATAGCCGGCCGCAATGCCGCCGTACACGTGGGGGCGGATCGAACCATTGGGAAGCCGGAGCTGTACCAGGAGCGGAAGCTGGAGATAGCCGATCTGGAGCGAGCTTTTGGTGTCCTCGGTGCGGAACCGGGTGCCCTTCTGGACGTATTGGAGCTCGGGTTCCACCGCGATCGCGCGGGTCAGGTGAAAGGTGAGAAAGGCCCCCACCCCGAAGCCGTATTGCACCCTGGGATCCTGCGCGTCCGACCCCGCGAATTTCGAGAGGGTGATTGCCGCATTCGCGCCAAACTCATAGCGGGGCTCCTCCTCCTGGGCCGCGAGAGAACCAGCCGCGATCGCCAGCGGGAAGAGAAGAAAGACGCTCCGCAGGGTCATGGCGTCGTCTCGCAGTGCCCCGCTCCTGCCGCGGCGGCTTCAAGCAGGACGACGATCTCTTCCACCGTGGAGCGGCCCGCGTCCTGGCGGCGCCACTCGGTCAACGTGGTTTCCCGCCGGCCATTCGCCGCTGCGAGCGCTTCCCGCAGCTTCGCGGGCCGCTCCACGAAACACCCCACCGCGTCTCCCGCGGGATTCAACAGCACAACGGTCGGCGTCGCGGCGCGACCGTCCGGAGTCCGGTACCGCTCCATGACCCAGTGACCCTCGGTCGAGTTCACGATCCGGATCGAAATCGAGGGCAGGCTGTCGATCAGACGGGCAATGAACGGGATGGTATTGGCGGAATCGCCGCACCAGTCTTCGGCGACCGCAAGCAGCTCCCACTCACCGGGGACCGCGCGAGCTCGGGCCAGCACCGCCGGATCCACCGTGGCAGCCTGGGTATTCTCGAGCCAGGTCTCCCTCCTCGATTTCGCGGCGTCCAGGAAAACGGAATAGCTGCGTCCGTGCTGATAAAGTCCCGACAGACTGTCGGTCTCAAAAGCCAAGGGCGCCACGCAACCGGTGGCGCCCTGGACTCCGAGGGTAAGAAGGAGGGCGGTCAGCATGATGGAAACTCATGCCCCCGCCCCCCCGGAGCAAGCCGGATGCTATGGACGCCCGCCCGGCCGGCCCCGATTGTCCCGCTGATCATCCCGCCGGTCGTCGCGGCGATTATCGCGGCGGTCGTTACGTCGGTCATCCCGCCGTGTCGATCATCGCGCGCGTCGTTATCCCGCCGGTTGTCGTACCGATCGTCGCGGCGGTCGTCATAGCGGCCGTTCCAGCGGCGGTCGTCGTATCGATCGCCCCACCGGTTGTCGTTCCACCGGTCCCGGACCCAACGATCGAATCCGGGGTTGTCCCACCGGTAGAATTGTCCGCCCCGCTCGAACACCTGCACTTCGATGAGTCCGGGCCGGAACCGGTCGTAGTAGAAATCCCGATCCCGATCGTAATAGATCACGAAGACTCTCGAATCGCGTCGGAACTGCCGGAACCAGTCGGCTCGGCGGTAGTAGTCCCGCGAGCGAAGCACCTCCACTCGCACCACCCGTGCCCGAGGCGCCCTGACCTCGGGAATAGTCGGGCCCGATCTGGATGTGCCCGGCGATCGGACCGCCGCCGATACGGATGTCGGCGCTCACCCGCTGCGCTTGGGCAGGCGAAGCCGAAAAAAGGACAGGAACAAGCAGCGCCGAACCGGCCAGGAAACGCGAAAACATGAGATCCTCCAGGGTGAAAACCAATCGCACCCTGAGGAAAAGCGAGCCTCGTGCCATTCGCTAAGTGCTTGCTGCGATTGCAATTATCGGATTGGCCCAAACCAGCTTGTCCCCCTCCGGGGACAGCGGACGTCGCCCCGCGGACACGATATATTCGTTGTCCGGTTGGATCACCCCGATTCAGGGAGCCGCGTTGTCACCCCAATTCAGGGTTTCGGTCGCCAAGGACTACCTGGGCTTCGCCGCCGCGCACTTCATCACCCTCGCGGGGCACCAGTGTGAATCGCTCCATGGCCACAACTACCGGCTTGGCGTGACGGTCGAAGGACCGATTGATCCCGAATGCGGCTTCGTGGTGGATTTCGGGGTGCTCAAGCGGATCGTGCGGCCCTACGTTCAGGCGGTGGATCATCGGGTCCTCTTGCCCACCGAAAATCCAAAACTCCGGCTTGCCGAGGACGGCGAGTATTTGTCGGTGCACTACGGCGGGGCGCGCCAGTTCCTGTTCCCCAGATCCAACTGCGCCTTGCTCCCGATCAGCAACACCACCGCCGAACGGATCGCCGAGTATCTGGCCCACCGTCTGCTCGCCGACCTCGCCACAGAGGGGCTCGGCACGGTGGAGGCGCTGGAGGTCGAGGTGGAGGAAAGCCCGGGCCAGTCGGGATTCTACCGGCTGCTCTCCGACTAGTCCCCTCCGTCTTTCACGAACGGTTTGCCGGGGGCCTGAAGGCTCGATCCGGCCGCCGGCTTCCAGAGAATCTGGGCCTCGATCAGCCGGGCCACCTCGAAATCCTTCTCGGTAATCCCGCCCGCACTATGGGTGGACAGGCTCACTTCCACCTTGGGCCAGGTGACCAGCACGTCGGCATGGTGGTCCGCCGCCTCGCAGAGGAACCCGATCGCGTTGGCCACCAGCAGCGACCCCCGCCAACCGTCGGTCTGGTAGGTGCGCCGGAGGGCGCCGCCCTCGTGGCGCCAGTGACCTAACCCGCGGAGCCGCTCCGCAACGACTCCGTTCCGTCAGCGCCTGTTCGGTTGCCACGATCAGTCTCCCAGCGAAATGCCCAGGTTCCGCGCCGTCATGATGATGCCGCTGTCGAGCGGCACCAGCTTGGTCCGGCCGATGATCTCCGTCAGGGGAAGACGACTGACGGTGGGCGGGGTGTACACCACCGCGCAACCGAAATCCCCTTCGCCGACGGCGCGGACCGCCGCCGAGCCGAAGCGGAGCGCCAGCAGGCGGTCGAACGTCGTGGGCGAACCGCCCCGCTGCAGGTGGCCGAGGACCAGGCTGCGGGTCTCCTTGCCGGTCCGTACCGTGATCTCACGGGCCAGCTCTTCGGCGATTCCTCCCAGTCGCTCCCGCCTCCCCGGGCCGGCCTGTTCCCGGAAAACCATCGAGCCCCCATGGGGACGGGCACCCTCCGCGGCGACGACCACCGAGAAGCGCCGGCCCCGCCGCTCCCGTTCCATGATCTTTTCGCAGACCTTGTCGATGTCGAAAGGGATTTCCGGAATCAGGATCACATCCGCGCTGCCGGACAGCCCGCTGTGCAGCGCAATCCACCCGCTGTACCGCCCCATCAGCTCGATGATGAAGACCCGATCGTGGCTCTCCGCGGTGGTGTGGATCTTGTCGAGCGCGTCGGTGGCCGTCGCGACCGCGGTGTCGAACCCGAAACTCGACTCGGTCCCCATCACGTCGTTGTCGATCGTTTTCGGGACACCGACGACCGGGAGACCCTTGTGGTGGAGCTGGCAGGCGATCCCCAGGCTGCCTTCCCCGCCGATCGCGATCAAGGCGTCGAGCCGGTGGGCCCGAAAGGCCGCGATCAGCTCGTCCGATCGATCCTCGACGCGAACGGTCCCGTCCGCCAGGGGCGACGCCCATTCGAACGGGTTCCCCTGATTGGTGGTGCCGAGAATGGTGCCGCCCAGGTGGGTGATGCCGCGGACCTCGGCGGGTCCAAGGGCGATGAGGCCGGTCGGGCGCATCGGTTTGCCTCCGCTCCCGGCCGCCGCCGGCTCGCTCTTCCTGCACCAGCAATCCTTCGTAGCCCCGGCGAATCCCGAAGGTTTCCCACCCCCGCTGGAACGCGGAGAGCACCACGGCACGAATGACGGCATTGAGCCCGGGCGCATCGCCGCCGCCGGTCGTGATCGCGACCTTCAAGAACGTTCCTGAATCAATTGGAGGACTTCCCCCTGCTGAGCATGACGTCCAACCTTCTTCTTCGAGAACACCACGGTCCCATCCACCGCCACGTCAAAGATCCCGCCCGAGGAGGGCACCAGCTGGACCTCGGCATCGAGTTCCTTGCGGAGCTCCGCCGCCAGACCGGCGGCGCGGGGCTCGTAGTTTCACACCACACAGTAAGTGATCGTGACGCGCATGGCGCCTCCAGGAGAAGGAAGTCCTGAATCCTAGCCGATTAATATGGAGCCATGAAGTGTCTTGCGGCATCAGGACGCACCTTTCTGTTGACCGCCTGCATCGTTCGAGCCCTGCCCGCCGCGGCCCAGCGGGTCCCTCCGGCCCGGTCTCCGACCGCGGAACGACCCGGAGAGTGGGCCTCGCCCGGCCGCGATGCAGGGTTAACCCGCTACAGTCCCCTCGATCAGATCACCCGCGCCAACGTGGCGGAGCTTCAGGAGGCCTGGAGCTTCTCGACCGGGGTGGTCGGCCCCGCGTCGGGGAGTCCGCTGGTCGTGGGAACCATGATGTATCTCGTGACCCCGTGGCCCAATCAGGTCGTGGCGCTGGATCTCACCAGGCCGGATGCGCCGGTCCGGTGGCGTTGGGAGGCCCCGGTCACCGCGCCGCCCGGCTGGAACCCGCCGGCGGACTTCCCGCCGGGAAGCGGGCCCGCGAGCCGGGGTCTCGGCTATCACCCGAGCGGGAAGCTCTATGTCCCGGTGCTGACCGGTGAGCTGGCCGCGCTCGACGCCCGCACCGGGCGCGAGATCTGGCGGGTTAGGAACTCCGACTGGCGGACCGGCGCCGCCCTCGCCGGGCCGCCCCTCGTCGCCGGAGACCTGGTGATCGTCGGCACCGCCGGCCGGGAATCGGGAGCCCCCGCCCACCTGACCGCGTATGACGCCATGAACGGACGGCTGGTCTGGCGCGGCTGGAGCACCGGACCCGACAGCCTGGTCCGGCTCGATGGACCGGCCAACTCGGCCTACGCCACCCATCAGGACCGGGACCTCGGGACCCGGACCTGGGCCGGAGACCAGTGGAAGTACGGCGGCGGCAATCCATCGGGATGGCTCTCCTGGGACCCCGCCCTCAACCTGGTGTACGGGGGGACCGAAGCGCCAGGACCGCCTAACCCGGCAGCCCGCCCGGGAGACAACAAGTGGGCATCCAGCATCGTGGCCCGCGACCTCGCGACCGGGCGGGTGCGGTGGGCCCTTCAGCTCACCCCCCACGATCAATGGGGATACGGCGCCGCCAACGAGAACATCCTGGCCGACCTCACCGTCGCAGGGAGGCCGGTCAAGGCCCTGGTCCACTTCGATCGGAACGGCTTCGTCTATACCATCGAGCGCGCCACCGGCAAGCTCCTCATGGCCGAGCGGTTCGGGCCGCTCAACTGGGCGATTGCCATCGATCCCGGCATAGCGAGGCCGTCCCTCGAGCCAAGGTTCGGGGCGCCCCGCTCGACCCGCACCACCGAAGGAATCTGTCCCGCCGCCGTCGGCATGAAAGGGCCTGCGCCCGCGGCATACGCGCCGGCGGCCAATCTGTTTTTCGTTCCCCTGAACAACCTCTGCATGGACCTGACCATCCTGCCGGGAGGCCGTGACGTGCAGGTGGTGACCAAACCGGGACCGGGCAACATGCAGGGACGGTTCATCGCCTGGAACGCGGAGCAGGCCGCGCTCAAATGGGAAGCCCGCGAAGACCTCCCGGTGACTGGCGGCGCGCTGGCCACCGGGGGCGGGCTGGTCTTCTATGGCACCCTCGACGGATGGTGCAAGGCGCTCGACCAGACCTCCGGACGGGAGCTCTGGAAGGGACATGTCGCCGCCGGCATCCTGGGGAGCCCGATTGCGTTCCTCGGTCCCGACGGGAAGCAGTACCTCGCGGTGTTCTCGGGAACCGGCGCACCCGACAGCGTTCCCGCCAGAGTCACGGTCTTCGGCAGATGACCCGCCTCGCCCGCTGGTCTCTGCTGCTGGTTCCCGTGGTGGGGAGTTACTGGGCCCGGCTCGATCACCGGATGCCTAACCCGCGACACCGGGCCGAATGGCTGGAGGTCGACGGCGTCCGGCTGCGGACGGTGCGGGCCGGAAGCGGCTCCCCGACCCTGGTGCTGCTCCACGGGTACGGCGAATCGCTGACCACCTGGCGCTCGGTGTTCGACCGGCTCGCCGAGCGGAACCGGGTCATTGCCCTCGACCTGCCCGGGGCGGGCGGGAGCGACAAGCCCGATGTCCCCTACACCCTCGACGCCATCACCCAGCGACTCTCCCGATTCCTGGACCAATGGACCAGTGGACCGGTGGTCATCGTGGGCCATTCCATGGGCGGCGCGGTCGCGGCCTCGCTTGCGCTCGAGCGCCCCGATCGCATCGTGCGACTGGTCCTGATCGCCCCCGCGGGTTACCGCATCGGGCTCGGCGGAATCACCGAGTCCATGACCCCGGGAAGGGCCCGAACCATCGGGAAATATCTCGCGCTCCGATCCTTCATCACCCCGATGCACGACGACGGGTGGCTGGCCGAGCCCGATTCCTTCAAAGCCTACGACCCCGTCGAGGATCCGACCTACAGCCGGGCCGCGACCCGGGTGCTCGAGGAATTCGATTTCGTCGCCCTGCGGGATCGCTTCAAGGAGATCCAGCAGCCGACGCTGCTGATCTGGGGTGGGCTCGACCCCGTGGTTCCTTTCGCAGTGGGTGATACCCTGTCCCGAATCATCCCCTGCGTCCGATATGTTCCCCTTCCCAAGGCCTTCCATCGACCCCAGGCCGAGGTCCCCGACACGGTGATTTCGGCTCTCGAAGGCTTCCTCGACACGAAATCTCACGCCATCTGCCACAACGGTTTGTCCGGCCGCTCTGGTTTGTAGCAGCAAACGCTACTATCTTGGCGCGCAATTACATCACAATCCGCCGGGAGGGTGCCCTCTGGACCTGCCCAATTCCCACCGTGTTCCGGTCGCATGGCTCCTCGAACACGGAACCGAGACTATTCGGCTCCGGACCCGCCGCGAGCTGGCCTATCAACCCGTTCCCCTGCCACCCGAAGCTTACGCTGCGGACGAAACGGCAGTCCTGGATTCCAAGCTGGCCCAGGCGGTCGTTCGAAAGCAGAAAGACAACGGCGTGTGGGGCGGCAATCTTCTCGGGATGGCGCCGCTCGCCAAAGACGGAATCAAGGACGTCGGCACCGTCCCCAACTATCGTCGGCTCCTGCAGCTTGGGTATCCCCGCAGCGGACGGCCCTTCAAGCTCGCCGACCGGATTCTCTTCCGGATCCTTTCCCGGGACGACGATCCCTTTCTCCAGTTCGAATTCTCGAAGTTTTACCGGGATTCAGAGGCAGCGGGAGAATGGGCCCGGGAACACATGCGGGAAGCCGCCGCGGCCGCACTCGCCGAAGCAGGCTACCTGGAGGACCCCAGGCTCCGGGGCGCGGCCCACAAGATCGCCAGCTCGGTGTCGGCATTTCTCCGAAGCCCACTCGCCGAGAAGCCATTCGTCCGCTCCGGCGCCAAGACCATCCTGAGCCCCGAGGCGCATCCGCCCACCTGGTATTCGGTCGCGATGATCGCCGCGATGCCGAATCTCCAGCGCGAGCGGGCCGGCTTTACCGAGCGTCTCGGCCAGTACCTTGGCATGCCCGCGCCGAAGAAGACGTTTGCCTGGCAGGTCGGGAAGAAAGTGCTGCGGCCCGATGTGCTGCTCCTCGGCGACCCGATCTCGGCGGACTCCAAGGGGAACGCGAAGGACATTCCGCTCGCCCTGTATTTCATCGAGACCCTGGCCCGGATCCACGCCCTTCACACCAATCCGGTTGCCACCAAGGTTCTCACCAGACTGCTCTCCGAGTGCGATGCCGAAGGCGTGTGGCGGCCCAAAACCTTGAAGACGGCGCCACGCGCCGTCAGCAAGGTCACGACCCATTACTACCCGTTGCAGCTCGAAGCGAAATCCCCGGAATCCCGGTTGGTCGACGTCACCTTCCGTCTCGCGCTGATCGCCAAGCTCCTGGGGTGGGGGTTGGAGTACCGCTGAAGTGGCCGGGCTGGACCTCACCGCATTCGGCTTTACACCGACTGAGAGCCTGGTGTACGAAGTCCTCCTTCGAGGCGGGCCGGGCACCGGATACGCGATCGCGCGGGCCGCGGGTCTGGCACGGGCAAACGCCTATGGCGCACTCGAGGGGCTGGTTCAGAAGGGGTTGGCCCGGGTCGAGGAAGGGCGTCCGAAGCGCTTCCGGCCCGAGTCGCCGGACGCGCTGGTCGCGCGGATTCTCGAGCGACAGGCCCAGGCGCTCGATCAGGTGAGCCGGACCATCGAAAAGATGTCGACCCCGCCCTCGCCGACCCTGCTCGAGCTGGCGTCCGCGAGAGGCGCCATGCAAATCGCGTCGCGTGAGGCGGCCAGAGCAGCCACCGAGATCCTGTTGCACGCCTCCGCCGAAGCATTTCCTCCCCTGGTTCCCGCCCTGCGGAAAGCAGCGGGCTCCGGCGTGGCGCTCTCCCTCTCATCCACCACCTCCGTCGATCTCCCGTTCGCCGATCTCCAGGTGACGCACGGAGAAAACGGCTGGCCCGGCCAGCCCTTCCTGCTCGTGGTGGATCGTCGAAGCGCCCTGGTGGCGGCGCGGGAAGGCGACCGGGTGACCGGCCACTGGGGAACCTCCCCGACCCTCATCGCCGCGGCGACGCTGGCGATCGAGCAGCTCCGGAGCGGTGGATGAGCGACGAGGTGGATCTCACCGACGAGGTCTTCAGGGCGCTCCGCCAGGAGTATCTGTCGGAGGCGCCGGCCCGGCTGGACGAGCTGCGCAAGGACCTCGCGGCGGCATGCGCCAATGAGCCCGAAGCGCTGGCCTCGCTTCGGTCCCGCTTTCACAAGCTCGCCGGGTCGGGAGGCAGCTACGGCTTCCAGGCGATCACCGACGCAAGTCGCGCGGGCGAACACTGGATTATCGACAACCCCGATCCGGACGAGGAAGGATTTGCCTTCCTCGGCAGCGTCGTCGGGCGGATCGCCGCCGCGTTCGACGACGCCGCGCGGGAGCTCGATGCCGCGTCGCTCACCGCACGGACCGGCCACTTCGGTTGGCGGGCCCACATCGCGGGCGAATCCGGCGAGCTGCAATCCCGCCTTGCCGACACGCTGCGCGACGCGCGTTTCGCGGTCACCACCGGATCGATCGCCGACGTTGCCGGGATCCCGGTTTCGGAGCGCCCCGATCTCCTGGTGCTGGTTCCTGGTCTGGAGCAGGATCACCCGGCGGTGCTGGCCCCCTGGCTCGAGACCGTTTCTCCCCACACCCTGGGTGTTGCCCTGGTCACCGATCGTCCCCTCGACGAGTTGCTGGAGAGCGGGGTAGCAGAGGTAGATCTGCTGGTGCCGAGCCTCCGGGCTGACGCGGAGGTGGGACGGTGGGCACGCGCCCTGGGACGGACCGCGGTCACCCCGCTCGCTGCCCTGATCGTGCTGTCCGAAGAAGCCGAGCGGCTGGCGGTGGAGCAGTGGCTCGAGGCGGCCGGCGTCCTGGTCACCAGCGTGTCCTCCGCGGCCGCCGGGTTAGGCCGGATCGCGGAGGAGCCCCCCGACGTGGTGATCGTGGACTGGTCCCTTCCCGAGCGAAGTGCCGCGGCCCTGGTTCGGGCCATGCGCGCCAATCCGACGATCTCGCTGACCCCGGTCCTGGCGTTCACCACGCCGGATCACGATGAGGTGTTTACCGAGATGCTGGCCGCCGGGGTCGATGCCCCGATGGTTCGTCCGATCTCCCCGTCCCGGGTGGTCGCCGAGACCATCCATCGCGCCAGACGAAGCCGGCGGCTCGAAGCGTTGTTGCGCCGCGATGCCCTCACCGGATTCCTGACCCGCAGCGCCCTCGAGGACGAGCTCGAATCGGTGCTGGCGCACTGCCAGCGGAGCGGCGAGGAAGTGACCTTCGTCCTCCTCGACCTCGATCACTTCCGCCGGGTGAACGAGCAGCTCGGCCGCCGGATCGGCGACGAGATTCTGCTGCACGTTGCGCAGGCGATAGGCCGCCGGATTCGCGCCAGTGACTTTGCGATCCGGATGGGAGGCGAGGAGTTCGGGATGTTGCTCCGGCAGTGCGGCTCCGCCGACGCGGAGACCCTGACCAATCAGCTCCGGCAGAACCTGGTCGAGCGGCCTCCCGAGGTCGAAGGCATCCACTTCCCGATTCGGGTGTCGGCCGGTATCGCGAGCACCGCCTCGACCGGCGCGATCGCGGGGAGCGATTTGCTGTGGGAAGCCGAGCAGGCCCTGCTCGACGCGAAGCAGACCGGTCGCGACAAGGTGGTCATCGCGAAAAAACGATGAAAGGCGGGGCGGAGAATCTCCGCCCCGCCCCCGGGCTAGTGCTGGTAGCTCGCCGTCAGCGGCTGAACGTCCCGCGGATTCTCTTCCCCGAACAACAACCGTCCCTCCCGGTACGAGGCTCCCCGCAGCGTCAGCGCGAGCACCTCTCCCAGCTCTTCGACGGCATGGATCTCCATCTTGTCCTGAACTTCCGCTGGGAGGTCGCTGACGTCGGGCAGGTTGTCCTTCGGGATCACCACTCGGGTAATGCCGGCCCGTTCCGCGCCGAGCACTTTCTCCTTGAGTCCGCCGATCGGCAGCACCCTGCCCCGCAGCGTGATCTCTCCGGTCATGGCGATATCGTGCCGAGCCGGACGCCCCGACAGCGCCGAGATGAGCGCGGTGGCCATGGTGACCCCGGCCGACGGGCCATCCTTGGGAATCGCCCCGGCGGGGACGTGGATGTGAATGTCCCGGTCGAACATATCGTCGGGAATCCGGAGCGCCGCCGCATGGGAGCGCGCATAGGTCCACGCCGCCCGGGCACTCTCCCGCATCACTTCGCCGAGCTGGCCGGTGAGCACCAGCTCGCCCTTGCCCCGCATGGTGGACGCCTCGACGAACATGATGTCGCCGCCGACCGGCGTGTAATACATCCCTGTCGCCACCCCGAGCTCATCTCCGGCGGCGGCTTTTTCGGGATGGACTTTCGGCCGGCCGAGCAGCTCGCCCGCCAGCGTCGCATCCACCTCGACTTGCTCGGCGCCGTCACCGGCAATGCGGCGGGCCACCTTGCGGGAGACCTTGCCGATTTCCCGCTCGAGCTGGCGCACGCCCGATTCCCGGGTGTACCCCGAAATGATGTGCTCGATGCCGGCATCGGTGAAGGTGACCGGACTTCCCAGCAAGCCATTTTCTTCGAGCTGCCGGGGAATCAGGAAGCGCCGCGCGATCTCCAGCTTTTCCCGCTCGGTGTAGCCGGAGAACTCGACCATTTCCATGCGATCGAGCAACGGACCGGGAATGTTCTGCACGAAATTGGCCGTTGCGATGAAAAGGACCTCGCTCAGGTCGAAGGGAACTCCCAGGTAGTGATCCACGAAGCTGTCGTTCTGGGCCGGATCCAATACCTCGAGGAGCGCGGCGGCCGGGTCTCCCTGGAAGGAGACCCCGAGCTTGTCGACTTCGTCGAGCAGAAATACCGGGTTCTTGGTGCCGGCCTGCTTCATTCCCTGGATGATCCGGCCCGGCATCGCCCCAACGTAGGTGCGGCGGTGGCCCCGAATGTCGGCCTCGTCGCGGGCGCCACCGAGCGAAATGCGGACGTATTTCCGTCCCATGGCGCGCGCGATGGACTTGGCGACCGAGGTCTTGCCGACGCCGGGCGGACCCACGAACAGGAGAATCGGCCCCCGCGCCTCGCGCTTCGCTTCGGCATCAGCCGCACGATCGGCGGGACTTGGTGGCGGGCTGGCCTCGGTTTCCGGCTCGGCTGGTTCAGCGGGCTCCGGCGCAGGAGCCGGCCCTTCCACCGGCTCCACCGACGGCGCCTCTACCGCCGCCATCTTCTGTCTGAGCTGACGGACCGCCAGAAACTCCAGCACCCGATCCTTCACGTCCCCCAGGGCGTAGTGATCCTCCTCGAGAATATCGGAGGCCGACGTGAGATCGAGGTGTTCTTCACTTCGTTCCGACCAGGGGAGCTCGGCGATGGTTTCGAGATAGGTCCGGATGACCTGGGTCTCCATCGACTCCC
This sequence comes from uncultured Gemmatimonadales bacterium, assembly GCA_963841505.1. Taxonomy (GTDB): domain Bacteria; phylum Gemmatimonadota; class Gemmatimonadetes; order Gemmatimonadales; family GWC2-71-9; genus JABFSM01. Next base: position 172,786 of record CAWJCZ010000008.1, on the reverse strand, counting down.
GGCCGATCCGGTCGAGCCGGGCCAGCTCGCGCTCCACTTCCTTGCGCGCATCGTCGGGAAGGTCGAGGCCGGCGAGCTTCTCGCGCAGGTCCTCCAGGTCGTCGCCGTCTTCTCCTTCGCCCAGCTCCTTGCGGATCTGCTTGAGCTGCTCGCGGAGGAACATTTCCCGCTGTCGCTCACCCAGTTCTTCCTGCACCTGGGACTTGATGTGTTCCTGGGCCTCGATCACCGAGATCTGCCGCTGCACATGGACCAGCACCCGCCGGAGCCGCTCTTCCACCGAGAGGGTCTCCAGGAGAGCCTGCCGCTGCTGGGGACCGACGTCGATGTAGCCGGCCACCAGGTCGGCAAACTTTCCGGCGTCATTCACGCCGCTCAGGACCTGCTGCACGACCTCCTCGGGGAGCCCGGACTTCTGGCCCAGCTCCGCGGCCCGCTCACGCACTTCGCGATACAGACCCACGAATGCCGCATCGTCGGGATTGAGCGGCTGCATTTCCTCGGCGTCGCGAACGATCGCCTCCAGGAAACCGTTCTTCTCGGCAACGTGCATCGCGATGCCGCGACGCTCGCCGTGAAGGAGGAGCTGCATCCCGGCCAGGCCGCGCTGAAGCTGACCGACCTTGGCGATGGTGCCGATGGTGTAGAGTCCTTCGGAAGAAACCTGTTCCGTGTTCTCACGCTGACAGACCGCGAAGATCAACCGATCAGGGGTGGCCAGGGCTGCTTCGATCGCCCGCACCGTTCCAGGCCTTCCGGCCCCGATCGACGTCGTCACACCCGGGAAAAGGATCACGTCGCGGAGCGGGAGCACCGGAAGGATCAGTCGTTCGTTCATCGTCATTCCTTTCTGCATCCCAGCGGAGCCGCCAATCGGACCGGAAGGATGAAGGTTTCGAACCTGACGGTGCAGGCTCCAGGCCACCTTTGCCAAATCCCTAGCTTGTGGCATCTCTTGGACTTAGCCACCCCAGCTGTAGGGAGACGCTCGACCGGGTTCTTTCGCTACCGCCAAAAGGGCGGGCACAGCAAGCGTGGCAGGTGCCGGCTGCTGGGCGCTTGGCGACAGGAGCGCCGTGGAACCAGCCGGGCGATTCCTCCGTCCTTCAACGTTGCCCATGCGGTCGGAAAGCGCCAAATTGGTAAGCTCTTGTAATCCCGACGGTTCGCACGCATTCCCCGGGAGCGGATGACCGTTCCATTCAACAGCGACGAGCGGCCCCTGATCCAGCGCCTCAAAGAGGCGTTGGGAAAGGAATACACCATCGAGGGCGAGATCGGCCGTGGTGGGATGGGAGTCGTGTATCGGGCCCGGGACGAGCGGCTCCATCGGCGAATCGCCATCAAGGTGCTTCCCCCCGAGCTCGCCTATCAGCGAGAAATCCGGGAGCGCTTCACCCGTGAAGCCCAGACCGCCGCCCGGCTCTCCCATCCCCACATCGTTCCGATCCACGACGTGGGCGAAGGCGCCGGGGTGGTCTACTTCATCATGGGCCTGGTCGAAGGGGAGTCCCTCGGTGCCCGGCTGAAGCGGCGGGGCAAGCTGCCACCGGATGAGGTGCGGCGCATCATGAAGGAGACCGCGGACGCGCTCTCCGCCGCCCATGCGGTGTCCATCATCCACCGCGATATCAAGCCGGACAACATCCTGCTCGAAGGAACCCGCGGGCGGGTGATGGTGACCGACTTCGGAATCGCGAAGGCAGTCTCGCAGGCGTCTGGCTCGACCTTGACCGGCGTGGGCGTGGCGATCGGGACCCCGCAATACATGAGTCCCGAGCAGGCCGCGGGCGAGCGCGAGATCGACGGCCGCTCCGACGTCTATTCGCTCGGCGTGGTGGCGTATCAGATGTCGAGTGGACAGGTGCCCTTCAACGCACCGACCGTGGCCGGGATTCTCATGAAGCAGATCACCGAGCTCGCGCCGGTACTCCATGAGAACGGAACCGGCGTTCCCGAGGACCTTTCTCTGGCGATTGCCCGGTGCCTTGAAAAGGATCCCGAGAACCGCTGGCCGACCGCCGATTCGCTGCGGCGCTCACTGGAAAGCCGGACCGTGGTCGGATACCGACCGACCACCTCGACCCGGGCACGGCCTCGCCAGGAACTACCCAGCCGCCGCTCATCGTCGGTCAACCGGGCAGGGCATTTGCCGGCCGGGCGTCGTTCCCATCCGGTTTCGCGGTCTCCCGGCGGTCTGGAGAAGCGCGGCGCGGGTGAGTGGCAGAAGAACGAGCGGGGTGAATGGGTCCGGGTGGAGCCTGGCACCTCTCCCATCCCGGACACCGGCGAGCCGGCGATCGTCCAGAAGGTGCGCGGTCAGTTCGCCCGCTGGGCCGCGACCACTCTTGGCCTCTTCCTCCTCAACTTGCGACCGGCATCGGGTCGCCCTGGTTCCTGTTCCCCGCGGCCGGCATGGCGATCGGTCTACTCCGCAACTATTCCCGGCTCTGGCAGGCGGGCTACAGCTGGCGGGACGTGCTGAACCCGCCACGCGCAGCCGACGCGGTGGCCATTCCGGGAGCCAAGGGACGCAAGGTTGTCGGCGCGCCGAGGGCCCAGGAATACGGCCCATTCTTCGATCGGGTTGACGCGACCTACCGTGACCGCAAGATGATTCTCTCGCTGATGCAGCAGCTTCCGGCCGCCGACCGCCAGATGCTGCCGGCGGAGATCACCGAGACGACCGAGGAGCTGTACCAGCGTGCCTGCGAGCTCGCTCGGGCGCTCCATGAGCTGGACAGCACCTTCGGCCACGAAACGCCGGACCGGATCAAGCAGCGGCTGGAGCTTCTGAGCCTCCAGCCCGACGAGCCCGAGCGGGAGCGCCAGATCGGGATCCTGGAACGCCAGTACAAGACGACCACCGAGCTGGCCGAGCGGCGCACCCGGATCGCGGCGCGACTCGAGTCGAGCGTGCTCGCGATGCAGAACCTCCGCTTCGACATGCTTCGGCTCAAGTCCGCCGGCGTGAGCGCGGTCCTGAGTGATCTGACCAGCGCGACCCAGCAGGCGCGAGCCATCTCCCGCGACGTGGATCACGCCATCGCTGCGGCGAGCGAAGTCAAAGAGGCTATCGGATGATCGCCGGTCCTTCCTGCGTTTGACTTCATTTCAAAGCGGAGAGTATTGGGAGCAGCGCCTCCGGGAGAACTACTCTCTCGCGGGGGTGGGATACCTGCGCCTGGGCCGGCGGTACAACGAATGGATGTACCGGCTCCGCGGCGAGGTTTTTGATCGGATCCTCGCGGATATCGCCACGGGCCGGTGGGGCTCGCGGACGCTGGGAGAGGAAGGCTGGACCGGTGCCGATGTGATCGACGTCGGGTCGGGCACTGGTTTCTACATGGAGCGGTGGATCCGCTGGCGAGCCCGGGTCATCGGCCTCGATTTCACCGAGACGGCGGTCGAGGGACTCGGTCAGCGGTTCCCCGGCGCCCGAGTGCTTCGCGCCGATATCGGCGGCTCCCTCGAGGGAATCCCTCTGCGCCTCGGGAGATTTCATGCGGTGTCCGCGATGGACGTGCTCTTCCACCTGGTGGACGACGCGGCCTATGCGCGCGCCTTTCAGAACATCGCGGCGCTGCTCCGTCCGGGCGGATGGTTTCTCTGGTCCGATAATTTCATCCACGGGGAGTCGCGGCGGGTCCCGCACCAGGTCAGTCGCAGCTACGCCGAGAGTGTTCAGCGGGTCGAGCAGGCGGGCTTCGAGATCCTGGGGCGGGTACCGATGTTCGTGCTCATGAATTATCCCGCCGATACCCGGTCCCGCCTGTTGCGCTGGGCCTGGACCGCCATGGTGGCGCCGGCCATGCTGGCGGAGCCGCTGGGCTGGCTGCTCGGGAGGGTGCTCTATCCGATCGAACGGCGGCTGGTGCTTCGAGTGAAGGAAAGTCCGACCACCGAACTCATGGTGTGCCGGAAGCGATAGCCATCCCCGAAGAGGGTGGGTTCTCCTTCGTGTGTCTCCTCACAGTATGCTTTCCGTCGTTTTGTTGACTCGGTTGATTGAATCCTGGGCCCGCCTGTACGCCGACTCGAGCGCGGTCTCCAGCGGAGTAACGTTTCTTCATCTTGGCGGAATCCTCCTCGGCGGGGGGTTCGCCATTGCGGCTGACAGGATGACGATCCGGCTGTCCCGAGATCCGGGAAACTCGATGAATCACCTGAACGATCTGCACGCGGTTCACCGTCCGGTTCTGATCGGTCTGCTCATCGCGTTGCTGAGCGGCGTCCTCATGTTCGCCGCCGACCTCAAGGTCTATCTGCCGGCGCCTTTGTTCTGGATCAAGATGGCCACCATCACCCTGTTGATGGTGAATGGGGCTCGCTTGCGCGCCACGGAAACCGGGATGCGTCGAGGATCCCTGCCGGGCCGCAAAGGCTGGATCAGGCTGCGGCACTCCGCGCAGCTGAGCTTTCTTCTCTGGTTTGGCGCCCTCCTTCTGGGCACCGCACTCCTTTCACTCTGAGGGCATGCTCGTGCAAGCGGGTATTCTGACTGTGGCCCGGCTCATTCCTGCGCTCACCGGAGCCGATCCGGCACCTCCGCCCACCGACAACCTGGCGGTCCCCCTCGCGGCAGCGGCCATCGGGGAGACCCCAGGGGTTCTGGTCGGCTCCGGGGCCATCGACTGGCAAGCCCTGCGCGATGCGACCGAAACGAGTCAGGACACCGCCCGGACCAGGAGGCGGACCCGTGCCGTCGAGTACAGCAACTTTTATAACGTCCGGCTCAAGATCCACCGGTACCTGAGCTTTGCGATGATCCCCGTGTTCATCGGGAGCTATGTGACCGGCGATCAGGTGCTCAAGCACGGAAGCGATGCACCGGATTGGGCTTTGAATTGGCACCAGCCGCTGGCGACCGCCACCGCGGTGCTCTTTTCGGTCAACACGGTCACCGGACTCTGGAACCTCTGGGACAGCCGCAAGGATCCGGCGGGGCGGACCAAACGCTGGATTCATTCCCTCATGTTCATTGCCGCCGACGCGGGCTTTGCCTATACCGGCATCGTGCTGGCCCACGACGCCCGACAGTCCGACTCCAAGCGCCGCCTCCATCGTGACGTCGCCCTGGTATCGATGGGGATCTCGGTATCCAGCTGGGGACTCATGCTGTTCTTCAAATGACCAATCCTTCGGATTCTCCCTGCCGGCACTGCCCGGTATCGACCCGCCGGGCGTTTCTCGCCGAGGCGGCCGCGGCACTGGCTTCCCTTGGGGTGTTGTCCAGCGCGCTTTCGGGAATGGCATTCGCCGAAGCCGTCGGCGAGCGGGGCGAGGGCTCGGAAGTCGGCTACCCGGTGCCTGGCAACGATGGGGCCACGATCGATAGGCAGAACCAGGTAATTGTGGCGCGCCACCAGGGCTTCGCCTACGCGTTCGCCCTGTCGTGTCCCCACCAGAACACCGCGCTGCGATGGATCGACGACGCCAGTGGCTATCAGTGCCCCAAGCACAAATCCCGCTATCAGCCGGACGGCACCTTCATCTCGGGCAGGGCGACCCGAAACATGGACCGGCTCCCCATCCGCTCCGACGGCAAGCAGCTGCTGGTGGATGTCGATCGCGTGTACGAGAGTGACAAGGACCCTGGCGGCTGGGCCAGCGCCGCCGTCAAACTGTAAGGGCTGGAAAGGCAAAAACATGTGCGAATGCCACGAAGACTGCAGCCGAAGGGACTTCCTGGAGCGCAGCACGGTCGCGGCGCTCAGCGCGATCCTCGCGGCCTGCGGTGGCCGGATCGAGTTCGGAAACGTGAGCGGGCCCAGCGGCACGGGAGCCATGACGATCCAGCTCGCGGATTATCCGGCTCTCGACACGATCGGCGGAGTCGTGGTGATTTCAGGCGCGACGACTCCGATGGCGGCGGTCCGGCTGGATGCCTCAACCTACGCGGTGTTTTCCCTGATCTGTCCTCATGCGGGGACCACGGTAGGAAGGAACGGCGCTGGATTCCGCTGCCCCAATCACGGGGCCACCTGGAATGCGAGTGGAGTTTGGACCGGAGGACAGCGGACCAGCGGGCTCACCCGCCTGACCGCGACCGTGGACCAGACTGTCGGGACGCTGACCGTGGAAGGCATTCCGTCCCGGCGGCGGGGTGGCAATGATGATGACGGTTGAGCCGCCCTACCAGCGAAGCATTTCCTCCATTGCGTTGCGAAGGTCTTCCACCTGCGGCAGGATCACGTCCTCGAGCTCCGGGGCATAGGCGACGAACGTATCGGTTGACGCCACCCGCTTGACCGGCGCATCCAGCCAGGGGAACAACTCGTCGGCGATCCGCGCGGCCAGCTCGGCGCCGTACCCCCAGCTCAGGGAATCTTCGTAGGCCACAATGACGCGGTTGGTCTTCTGCACCGATCGGGCAATCGCATCCCAGTCGACCGGCGAGAGACTGCGAAGATCGAGGATCTCGATCTGGGCTCCGCTTTGCTCCTCCAGCTCCTTGGCCGCCACCAGGGCCCGCTGGACCAGGGCGCCGTACGTCACCACCGTCAGGGCCGACCCCTCGCGTACCATCCGGGCCTTCCCCAGCGGGATCATGAAATTGGGGCCCGGGTTAGGCGCCTTGTTGTAGGTCTGGCGATAGAGGTGCTTGTGCTCCAGGAAGAGCACCGGGTCTTCCGAGCGAATCGCGGTGCGGAGCAGCCCGTTGGCGTCGAGGGCGGTCGCGGGACAGACCACCCGGAGCCCCGGGATCGCCGTGAACACCGCCGCGCCGGTCTGGGAATGATACGGCGCCCCGCCTTTGAGATAGCCACCGTAGGTCACCCGCACCACCACCGGGGCGCTGAACGCGTTGTTGGAGCGCCACCGGAGAATGGCGAGCTCGTTCCGGATCTGCATGTACGCGGGCCAGATGTAGTCGAAGAACTGGATCTCCACGACCGGCTTGAGACCGCGGGTGGCGAGGCCCACCGCCCGACCGATAATGTTCGCTTCGGCGAGGGGCGAGTTGTACACCCGGCTGGCGCCGAATTGTTTCTGGAGACCCCAGGTGACCTTGAAGACGCCCCCCTTGCCCTTCACCTCGGCGAGATATTTCTCCCGACTCACGTCGGCGACGTCTTCGCCGAACACCAGAATCCGGGGATCCCGGGCCATCTCCTCCTTGAGGCAGATGTTGAGGAGGTCCACCATGGTGGTCGGCTCCCCGCTGAAATGCGGGTCGTCCTCGGTATCGAACTGCTCCGACGTGGGATCGACGTCCGGAGAGAACACGAACCGCGAAATCGTATCGGCCGCAGGCTGGGGCGAAACCAGGGCGGTCTCGGTCGCCACATCGACCTCCTCCTCGACCTCACCCCGGATCCGCTCCAGCTCGGCCTCGCTCGCGATCCCTTGTTCAACGAGGTATTTGGGAAAAGGTGCGACCGGATCGCGGGCGGCGTCCTGGGCCCGCTCGGCCGGGGGCCGATAGTGAATCTCGTCGTCGGAAAGGGAGTGGCTGTAGGGACGGATCACGTGGGCATGGACGAATGCCGGACCCTTCCGGCCGCGCACGTGATCCACCGCGCGACTCAGCACGTCGTATGACGCGAGCGGATCACACCCGTCGACTTCGAGAATCAGCAGGTTGGGAAACCCGGCGACCAGTTTCGACACCGACCCTCCGGCAATGCCCACTTCCTTGGGAACCGAGATCGCGTACCCGTTGTCCTCGATCAGGTACAGCAGGGGAAGCTTGAGATTGCAGGCGGTGTTGAGCGACTCCCAGAATTCTCCCTCGCTGGTGGTCCCTTCTCCTCCGGTCACCAGCACCAGCTCGTCCTCCTGGGCGCGTTCGCCCCGGTCCGCGATGTCCTCGATCTGCTGATACCGGAGCCACGCTTCCGCCGCGCCGGCCGCCTGGAGGAACTGGGTGCCGGTCGGGCTCGACGACGAAACGATGTTCAACTCCTTGTGCCCCCAGTGAGAGGGCATCTGGCGGCCGCCGGAATTCGGATCGTCGGCGGCGCCCACCGCGGAGAGGAGTTGCTCGGTCGGCGTCATGCCGAGGCCCAGGCAGAGCGCGCGGTCGCGATAGTAGAGGTAGAACCAGTCGGACCCGGGCCGGAGCAACTTGGCGGCCGCGACCAGCACCGCCTCGTGACCTGCTCCCGAGATCTGAAAAAAGATCCGGTTCTGTCGCTTGAGCTGGATTTCCTTGTCGTCGATCCGGCGGGAGAGCACCATCAACCGGTACATCTCGAGCAGATCGCTCTTCTCGAGGCGGGCGCTGGGAGCGCGGGAGGAGACGGGACGAGTGGCCATCGAGTCAGGGGCTAGGGGCTAGGGGCTAGGCTGAGCAATCTCCGGAAAACTAAGACTTCGCGAGCGAAGCCCCAACACCTGGCCCCTGGCACCTAGCCCCCAGCCCCCGGATACACCACCCGCCCACCGACGATCGTGGTCACGATCTTTGCCTGGCCGATCGACGTAGCAGGGATCCGGGTGAGGTCGCGATCGAGGACCACGAGATCCGCCAGGTAATCCGGCCTTCAGAACCCCGCCGGCGATTCTCCGCGAACATGGCATACGCGTTGTTGGCGGTGTAGCAGCGCAGCGCTTCTTCGACCGTGATCTTCTGTTCGGGAACCCACCCTTCGGGATTCTTGCCATCGAGGGTTTGCCGGGTGACGGCCGCCTCGATGCCGACCCGCGGGTCGATCGGGGCCACGGTCCAGTCGGAGCCGAAGGTCAGCCGGGCGCCGCTGTCGAGCAGCGACCGGAAGGCATAGGTGCCCTTGATGAGCTCGGGCCCGATCCGCTTCCAGGCCCACCGGCCATCGTCCGCGGCGTGATACGGCTGCATGCTGGGGATCACCCCCAGCGCGGCGAACCGGGGAATATCCTCCTGGCGGAGGTGCTGGGCATGCTCGATCCGGAAGCGCCGGTCCCGGGCGCCATGCGCTTTGGCAACGCTGTCGTAAATGTCGAGCAGGAGCGCGTTGGCGCGATCGCCGATGGCGTGCACCGCGACCTGCACCCCCGCCGAATCGGCGGCGCCGATCCAGGCCCGGAGAGAGTCTTCCGGAGTCACGAACAGGCCCCGCGTGTTAGGCGAGTCGCGGTAGGGATTGAACATCAGCGCGGTGGTCGAGCCCAGCGACCCGTCCACGAACCCCTTCACCCCGGCCACCCGGATCCAGTCGTCGCCCGGCCCGTGCGCCTTCAGGGAATCCGCCATCTGGCGCCAGTTGGCCAGCGCGATGTAGTTGGCGGTCCGCAGGGTGAGGGCGCCGCGCTGCCGGGCCCGCTCCAGGGCGGCGATATCGGCCCAGTCGGTGCTCACGCTCGACACCGCGACCACGCCGAGCGACGCGGCGTGCCGCATGGCCCGGGCCAGCGCCGAATCGAGCTGCGACGGAGAGGGCTCCGGAATCGCCCCGCCCACCGGGTTCATCGCCTCGTCCTTGAACACCCCGGTGAGCTCGCCGTTGGGCCGGCGGAGGATGGCGCCACCCGGAATCGGCTTCATGGTGCGATCGAGCTTCGCCGCCGCGAGCGCGAGCGAGTTGGCCAGCGCCATGTGCCCATCGACCCGCTGCACGAACACCGGATTCCGCGGCGTCACCGAATCGATCCAGCTCCGGTCGGGCAGCGGGGTGCCGGCCCATTTTTCGTGGTCCCAGTCGCCTCCGGTGATCCACTCGCCCGGCTGAATCGTGGCGGCGAACGCCCGAATGCGCCGGACCAGCTCTTCCGGGACTCGAAGCATCCCGGAGGTCAACGCTGGCGAGCTGGAAGCCCCCCCAGCGCAGGTGGACGTGATCATCCGTGAAGCCAGGCGCCACGAAACCGCCGGGTGGCGCGATGACGGTGGTTGCGGAGCCGACCAGGCGGGCGATAGTTGCGCTGTCGCCGACCGCGGCGATCGTATCGCCGCGAATCGCAACTGCCTGGGCCCAGGGAGCGGCGGAATCTCCGGTCCACACCCGGCCGAATACCACGACATCGGCGGGAGCGCCCCCGCCGCACCCGGCCAGCAGCAGGAGACCCGCGAGCCGGGCCTTCATGGCTTGAACTTCGCCAGCCGGCGAAGCGCTTCGAGCTTTTCGAGCGCGGTGGTTCCCTTGCCCGAAGCGGCGGGCGCCACGGCGAACAGATCGCGGATGTCGAGCAGGATTTCCAGCATCAGTTGATCCCGCATGTAGGCGTTGTCGAGGTCGGCCATGCGCTTGTCATCGGAGGCCTCTTTGGCCCGGTCAAACGACTCCCGATAGATGTTCTCCAGGTTGGTGAGGATCCGGTCGCGAGAGCGCATGGGCTTATGTCAAGAGGAAACGGAAGATATCATTTTTCCATGAGCCTCGCCGAATCCCAACGCCGCGTCGACCGCTGGATCTCGCAATTCGAGGAAGGCTACTTCCACCCCCTGACCAATCTTGCCCGGCTCACCGAAGAGGTGGGCGAGCTGGCCCGGGAGATCAATCACACCTTCGGGGAGAAAACCAGGAAACCCGAGGAGCCCGAGGGCAACCTCGGCATGGAGATCGCCGACATCCTGTTCGTGCTGATCTGCATCGCGAACCGCGAAGGCATCGACCTGCAACAGGCGTTCGATCGCATGATGACCAAAGTCGAGACTCGCGACGCCACTCGCTGGAGGAGAAAACCATGAACCGGATCATCGTCTTCCTCAGTGCGGCCCTGCTCGCAGCTCCCCCGGTCGCCGCCCAGGCGGATTCCGCGGCCTGGGGCGCGGTGGGCCGGATCCTGCAATCACCGCCAGCGAATGCCGCGGGTTACGTGCGCTACAACTTTCCCCGGCGCGACATCACCCTCAGGATGGGTGACCTCACCGTAGCCCCGGCGATGGCGCTGGGAAGCTGGGCCGGCTTTGCCGGCAGCCCCAATGCGGCCCTGGCCATGGGCGATCTGGTGCTCCTGGCGGGGGAGCTGCCGGTGGTGCTCCGCACGCTGGATCAGGGCGGCGTCGGGGTCATCGCCATCCACAACCATCTGGCCGGTGAAACCCCCGCCCTCACCTACCTGCATTTCCATGCGGAGGGAAACGCTCAGGAAATCGCCCGCACCCTGAACCGCGCGCTAGCGCAGACCGCCATTCCGCGTCCGGTCGCCAGCTCCCCCCCGCCTCCTCTCGCGGTCGATACTGCGCTGGTGTTCAACACGCTCGGGATCCGGGGTCGGGCCACGGGGTCGGTAGCCCAGGTTGGGCCGATCCTGGTGCCCGGCCCGGTCACTATGGGCAAGAACACCCTGGTCCCCGGCCAGGCCTATCCCAGTCCGGTCAACATCCAGCAGGTCTCGACCGACCGGATGGTGACGACCGGAGACTTCGCGGTGCTGGAGTCCCGGGTGCAGCCCCTTCTCCATGCCCTGATATCGCACGGGATCTCACCCACGGCCCTGCACAGCCATCTGGTGGGGGAATCGCCCCGGATCTACTACATCCACTTCTGGGGCGATGGGAAACCGGCCGAGATCCTCGCCGGTCTCAAGGCAGCGCTCACTCCCAGTCCTTCGGCGCCGTGAGCAGCTCGTCCAGCAGCACCAGGTAGCTGGCGTACCGCTCGGGATGAATGCGGCCGGCGGCGACGGCCTCACGGATCGCGCAGCCCGGCTCGCTCCGATGGGAACAGTCGGCGAACTTGCAGCGCTCGAGCGGCTCCCGCATTTCCGGAAAACAACTGGCCAGCTCGCGGGGTGCGATGCCCCAGAGCCCGACCTCGCTGAACCCGGGAGTATCCACCAGCCACCCGCCCGCATCGAGCGGCACCATGACCGCGGCGACCGTGGTCTGTTTCCCCCGTCCAATCTTTTCGCTGAGCTCGGCGGTTCGCAATTTCAGTCCGGGCTGGAGCCGATTCAGCAGGCTCGACTTCCCCACCCCGGACGCGCCGGTCAGCAGCGACTCCCGCCCGTGGAGGGCCTCGAAAAACGGCGCGAGGCCTTCGCCGGTCCTGACGCTGAGCGGGTACACCTCATAACCCGCGTCCCGATACCGTGGCACCAGGTCGCAGGCCGGCTCGAGATCGATCTTGTTGACCACGAGTGAGGCCGGCACTTCGTTGGCTTCGGCGGTCGCGATCAGCCGGTCCAGGAGCTGGGGAATCGGCGCGGGATTGGTGGCGCCGGTCACCACAAAGACCCGATCGAGGTTGGCAGCCACCGGCCGGTTCCCCCGGCCGGTCGGGGTCCTGCGTTCCAGCAGGTTCCGGCGCGGCAGCACGCCGACGATCCCGAATACGCCGCCATCGCCCTCGTCGAGCGTCACCCGGTCGCCCACGACTACTCGATCGTACTGATCCCGCCGAGCCTTGCCGCGCAGGATGGCGGTGACCTCACCCCCATCCACCCAGACCCGGAACTGGCCTCCTTCACGGGCCAGGATCCTGGCCTGACTCTCGTTCACCACTCGGAGGGCCGCGCTGCGAGTGCCGCATCGAGGGCTTCTTTCACGTCGTACAGCGAGAGGGTTTTGATCCGCTGGTCGGCTTCCTCACGGGAGCGTCCCCAGGCGAGGCAGGGACTTTCCACGGTGCCCAATGGCCGGTCGCCCGCCGGACTCCACCGCACGAAAAGCAGAGAGGCGCCGAACCGTCCCTCCGGATCAGGACCGTCATCGATCCACACCGCCACGGAATAGGCCTCGCCGTCGCTGCCGCCGAACGCGGGGGCCCGCTCGTGTTTGGAGAAATATCCTCCCAGGGTGAACTCAGGATCGAGCATCAGTCGTAGTAGCGGGCGCCGGCCCTGGCCATTTCCACCAGCACGGGGGCGGGCATGAATCGCGGACCATGGGCGGTCACCATGGTCTCGAGCGACTGCACCACCTGGCCGGCGCCGAGAGCATCGATGTATCGCAGCGGTCCACCCCGGAACGGCGGGAACCCGATACCGAACACGGCCCCGATGTCGCCGTCGCGAGCTGAACGCACGACGCCCTCGTCGAGCGCCAGGGCGGCTTCGTTGAGGAGCATGAGCACCAGCCGCTGCTGCACCACCGCGGAATCGAATCCCGCGAGCGGCTTGACGCCAAGCAAACGGTACGCGGCAGGATCGGGCTCGGTCTTGTGTCCACCGCGATAGAGATAGAAGCCCAGCCCGGACTTTCTGCCCAATCGCCCCGCGGCCACCATCTTCGCGACACCAGCACCAGGCTGCATGCGCTCCCCGAACGCCGCGTGCATCACCTCACTGGCCTTGAGGCCGACGTCCATGCCGACCTCGTCGAGCAGGGCGATCGGACCCACCGGAAATCCGAATCGGACCATGGCGCGATCGATCACATCGATCGGCACGCCCTCGCCGAGCAGATGGCCCGCTTCGTTGAGGTAGGGAAACAGGATCCGGTTGACCCAGAACCCGGGATGATCGGCGACCACGATCACCGTCTTCCCCATTCGCCGCCCGAACCGCACTGCGGTCGCGATGGCATCCGGGCCGGTGAACGAAGAAGGAATCACCTCGAGCAACGGCATCCGGTCAACCGGCGAGAAGAAATGCATGCCGAGGATTCGCTCGGGCGCCCGGGCGCCTTCGGCGATCCTGGCGATCGGGATGGTCGAGGTGTTGCTGGCGAGGACCGCGCCCGCCGGAACGACTGCCTCGGCTTCTGCGAATACCTGTCGTTTCACGGCGAGATCTTCGAAGACCGCTTCGATGAGCAGGTCGGTCGCCCCGAATCCCTTCCAATCGGCCGTGCCACTCACCAGGGCGGCTTTGCGCTGATACTCCTGCCGGGTAATTCGCCGCCGGTCGAGCTGACCCCTGAGAATTGCCAGAGCGGCGTGAATCCCCCGGCCGACTCGGGGCAGATCGGCATCCTTGAGGCGGGCGTCGACGCCCGCCTGCGAGACGGCGGTGCCGGCGATCCCCGATCCCATGAACCCGGATCCCACCACGCCGAGGTGTCGAATCTCCCGAGGCTTCGCAGTTCCGGGCGGCACTCCGTCGTCTTTCTTGAGCGCATTGGTCGCGAAAAAGATCTGGACCAGGTTGCGCGACACCTCACCGACGGCGAGTGCCCCGAAATGCTCGGCCTCACGACGGAATCCCGCCTTGCGGCCAAGTTCGAGACCGGCCCGCACCGCATCGAGCGCGGCGAGCGGCGCCGGGTAGTTGCCACCGGTTTTTTTCATGACCTGGCGGCGAGCCAGGGCGTACACCACCTGGCGACCGATCGGATTGCGCTCGAGCAGGAAGCCGCCGCCGCGGCGCCGCAAGGGAACTCCGCGACGAGCCAATCGGTCCGCCGCGGCAATGGCAGTGGTCCGGAGGATGCTGGCCGGCACCAGCTCGTCCACCAGGCCGAGCTTGAATGCTTTCGCGGCCCGCTCGGTACGTCCCGCCAGGATGATGTCGAGGGCGGCGCGCACCCCGATGGTCCGGGGAAGACGCTGGCATCCACCCGCGGCGGGGATGATGCCGAGCTGGATTTCCGGCAACCCGATGACGGTCCGGGGCGAATCGCTGGCGATGCGCCAGCTCGTGGCCAGGGCCAGCTCGCAACCCAGCCCGACACAGGAGCCATGAATCGCGGTGACGATCGGTTTGGGAAACCGTTCCAGCCGGTCGAGCATTTCCTGTCCGGCCCGGGCCAGGGCGGTGCCTTCCTCCGCAGTCCGGACCTTCACGAACTCGTTGATGTCGGCGCCCGCGACAAAATTGTCCTGTTTTCCGGAGATGAGGACGACCGCGCGCACCTCGGAGTCATCCTTGAGGCGAGCCAGCAGCGCTTCGAGCTCACCAATCACCGAGGTGCCCAGGACGTTCACCGGCTCGCCGGGAACGTCGAGCGTCAGCACCGCGGTGTGGTCGGTCGTGCTCAGTTCAAAGGCGCCCATTCACCCCTCGCTCACATTCTCCAGCACCATCGCGAGCCCCATTCCCCCCTGGGCGCAGATCGAGATCAACCCGAACTGCACCTGGCGCCGCACCATCTCATTGCTGAGCGTGGTCACCAGCCGCGCGCCCGTCGCCCCGAAAGGATGTCCGATCGCAATCGAGCCACCCATCACGTTGGTGCGGTCCCAATCGATTTCGCCCAGCGGCTCGGAGCGACCCACCCGGGACGCCCATGTCCTGGAAGACCAGGCCTGGGCATTGGAGAGCACTTGGGCCGCGAATGCTTCGTGTATTTCGAGCAGACCGAGATCGTTCCAGTGGATGCCGGCCCGATCCAGCGCGAGCGGCACCGCCCACGCCGGGCCGGACAGGAGCTGCCACGCCGGATCCACCGCGGTCACGGCATAGCTGCGAATGGTGGTGAGGGGCTTGAGGCCTATGGCTTTTGCCTTGGCTTCGTCCATCAACAGAACCGCGGCGGCCCCGTCGCTCAGTGGCGAGGAGTTCCCTGCGGTCACCGACCCGTAGCGGCGATCGAAGACCGGCTTCAGCGCGGATAACGCTTCCAGGCTGGTGTCGCGCCGGATACCGTTGTCGCTGGTGACGACCTCATCCATGCCTGGTCCACCGAACCACGGCACGATCTCGCTGGTCAGCCTGCCGTCATCGGTTCCCTGGGCGGCGCGCTGATGGCTCATCAGGGCAAGCCGGTCCTGGGCGTCCCGGGAAATACCGTTCTCCTTCGCCATCGCTTCGGCCGACTGCCCCATGGTGAGGCCGGTCGAAGGCTCCGCGATGGCGGGGGACACCGGCACCAGATCCCGAGGACGGATCGACGCGAATAGTTTGAGCCGCTCTCCCAGGCCTTTGGCGCGGCTCGCGGCCACCAGGACCCGGCTCATCCGGCGGGAATGGAGGATCGGGATATCGGACAGGGATTCGACTCCGCCGGCCAGAATGGCGTCCGCGTGGCCGAACCGGATCTGGTCGTGCGCGTTGGTGATGGCCTGTCCCGCCGAAGCGCAGGCGCGATTCACCGTGTAGGCTGGCACGGTCCTGGGAAACTGGGGAAGCAGGGAAACCTCTCGTGCCACATTGGGCGCGAGCACTGAGGAGACCACCTGGCCGAAAATGACCTCGTCAACCACCGATCCTTCAATCCCGGTTCGGACCAGCAGCTCCCGGGCGACGAATCGGGCGAGATCGACCGCGATCACGTCGCGAAACACCGTCCCGCTCCTGGCGAAGGGCGTGCGAAACCCCGCGACGACCACCGGCCGCCGGGGAGAGCCCGCGAAGAGATCGAGGGTCACAGCCGGCGGGCCAGCACCGATGCGAGCGCGACCCAGCGAGAGCTGTCGACCGGCTCGACCACTTCTCGTCCGTGGATCACCATCAGAGGTTTGACCAGATGAAACAGCTCGCCGGAGCGGAGGAGGTGCGCGTCGCTGGTCGGCCCCCAGCCGAACCCCTTCTGGGCGTCCAGAAAGGTCTCGTACATGAGGAAGCCGCCCGGGGCAACCAGATCCAGGAGGCGAGCCATGCGGGAACGGTCGAGATAGTTGAAGACGAGGACCGCATCGAATGGATCGAGCGAGGGCCACGAGGTTTCGAGGTCCACTTCGCGCCACTCCAACTCGAGCCCCCGCGACTTGGCTTCCTGCTGACCGATCTCCAGCCGGCTGGCATCTCGATCCATGGCAACGACCCGGGCTCCCAGCGCGGCGGCGGCGAGGGCGTGCCGGCCAGTGCCACACGCGAGATCGAGCACCCGACTGCCGGTGCGAATCCGGTGCGCATGCCAGGTGAACCAGCTGCTGGGCCGCCCGACCTCGATCGCGTCCGGCGAGTCCGAGTAAACTCCTAACACATGACTCCTTTGGCGCCGAGCGCGATGGCGGATCTGGGTTCCGGCCCGTTTGACCTCCTGATCATCGGGGGCGGCATTACCGGCGCGGGCATCGCGCGGGATGCCGCGCTGCGCGGGCTCGCGGTTGCCCTGGTAGAGGCCGGTGACTTCGGGAGCGGCACCAGCTCACGCTCCAGCAGGTTGATTCATGGCGGTCTCCGCTACCTCGAGCAACGCCAGGTCGGATTGGTTTCCGAGTCCCTGAGGGAGCGGGCCATCCTGTCGCGCCTGGCTCCCAACCTGGTCCGGCCCATTGATTTCATCCTTCCATTCTACCACGGCGATCGGGTTCCGTCCTGGAAGATTCGGATCGGGCTCACCATCTACGACGGGCTCGCCGGGAGGGGTAATGTGCGCCGCCATGAGAAGCTGGGCAAGCGAGCCCTGAATGAGGCCGAACCGCTCCTTCGAGAGCGCGGGCTCAAGGGGGGAGCGCGGTTCGTTGACGCCCAATGCGACGACGCCCGGCTGACCGTCGCGGTGATCCGGGCCGCCGCGGCAGCGGGCGCGAAGGTCGCCAACTATTCCATGGTCACAGGTCTCCTCCAGGAAGGAAATCGGGTCCGGGGAGCCCGGATTCGCGATGGGCTGGACGGAGCCGAAGGGGAGGTCCGGGCTCGCCTCGTCATCAATGCCACCGGACCGTGGACTGACCGGGTCCGCAGTCTGGAAGATTCCGGGGCTTCCCCGATCCTCCGCCCTACCAAAGGATCCCACGTACAGGTACCGCGTGCGCGGATCGGAAACCGCCACGCCATTCTGTTCACCGAGTCCCATCGACCACCGAGTGTTGTTCGTGCTCCCGTGGGGCGAATGGACCTACATCGGCACCACCGACCAGGACTGCACCGAGCCGCCCGAAACGGTCCAGCCGAGCGAGGCCGAAATGGTGTACCTGCTCCGGTCGGCCAACGCCCTGTTTCCCGAGGCGCGTCTTGGGCCGGAGGATGTGACGGTGAGCTGGTCGGGGGTTCGACCGCTGCTTGCCGCTGACCCGGCTGTCCCCGCGAGCCGCATTTCCCGGGAGCATCGACTGGTCTGGGGTAACGGAGGCATGCTGACCATCGCGGGGGGAAAGCTCACCACCTTCCGCAGCATGGCAGAGGAGGTGGTGAACGAAGCCTGCAAGCACCTGGGTATTACCGGCCGGTCCGCGGGAAAGAGCCGGTCCGAGGTCCTGCCCGGAGGCGAAGGAGGAGCCAGTCTCGCGCTCAGAGGCCCCGGCGCGGCGCTCGGTCTGCCCGACGCTACCATCGACTACCTGCGGACCCATTACGGCAACGAAACTTCCCTGCTCTTTTCCTATTGCCGGGACAATCCTGACCTCAGCACCCCGATCTGCTCCGGCCATCCTGCGATCGAGCGCCCAGGTCCGGTTCGCCGTGGAGCGTGAGTTCGCCCGAACCGCGGAAGACATCCTGGAGCGGCGGATTCGTCTGACCACCGAAACCGCCGATCGCGGCGCCGAGGCCCGCCCCCGGGTCGAGCAGCTCATGGCCCGCTATTTTTCTCCTCATGAGCACGATTGATCCCAATGTCTTCGAAACCGCCAACGCCGGTTTCGCCCAGGCGGTGTACGAGGACTATCTGCGTGACCCGGAATCGGTACCGGCCGAGTGGCGGACCCTGTTCGAGAGCGGCCGGGTAGGAGAGCCACCGACCAACGGCAACCAGGCCGCGACGCAGGGAAGGTCCGTCGAGCCCAGGCCCGCGCCCACCCCACAAGGCGATAGAGCGACGTCCCCCGCTCAAGAGTCGCCATCGCACGTGCCGATCAAGGGACCCGCCCTGCGCCTGGTGCAGAACATGACCGAGAGCCTCTCGGTCCCGACCGCCACTTCATTCCGGGAAATTCCAGTTGCGGCCCTGGAGGCCGCGCGATCCCGGTTCAACCAGACCCACAAAGCCTCGTTCACGCACTTCATTGCCTGGGCCCTGGTCCAGGCAGCCCGCAAGCACCCTGTCATGGGGAACAGCTTCGCGATAGAAGGTGGGATCCCTCATCGCGTCATTCCCGACGGCATTCACCTTGGATTGGCGGTGGATGTCGAGCGCAAGGACGGTTCGCGCGGTCTCGTCGTCCCGGTGGTCAAGCACGCCGAAACGATGAGCTATGCCGAGTTTCATGCGGCGTACGACGAGCTGGTCCAGAAGGCGCGCGCCAACCGCCTGCTCCCGGATGATTTCATGGGCGGCACGATCACCCTGACCAATCCAGGCGGCATCGGGACCGGCGCATCGGTTCCCAGGCTCATGGCGGGACAGGGCACCATCATCGCCGTTGGCGCCATTCGGTATC
Source organism: uncultured Gemmatimonadales bacterium (assembly GCA_963841505.1). Taxonomy (GTDB): domain Bacteria; phylum Gemmatimonadota; class Gemmatimonadetes; order Gemmatimonadales; family GWC2-71-9; genus JABFSM01. The sequence continues at coordinate 153,776 of CAWJCZ010000008.1, read as the reverse complement.
CCGCCGTGTTCGCTGCGACCCCGAAGGATCAGATCGCCAGCCTCGGCCTTTCCAAAGTCATGACCATCTCGAGCACCTACGATCACCGGGTCATTCAGGGCGCGGAGTCGGGCGAGTTCCTGCGCACCGTGGAACGGCTGCTGTCGGGCGAAGAGGGTTTCTACCAGGGGATTTTCCAGAGCATCGGAGTTGACCATCCACCGGTCGCTCCGACCAGCGCCAAGCCGGATGTGGCGGCGCCAATCACCCCGGCCCCACCTGCATCATCGCTGGAAACCGTCGCGTCGGCGATGTCGCTGGTGGATGCCTATCGCACCCACGGCCACCTGGCCGCTCGTCTCGACCCGCTCGGCACTCCGCCCCCGGGAGATCCCGCACTCGATCCGGCCAACCTGGGCCTCTCGGAAGAAGCGATGCGGTCGGTGCCGGCAAGCGTGTTACGGGTCGCGGTTCCCGGGGCGACCCTGGCCGACGCGCTTCCCCATCTCCAGGAGACCTACTGCGGCACCATCGCGTACGAAGTGGAGCACGTCAGCGATCATGAGCAGCGCGCCTGGCTTCGGCAGGTCATCGAATCCGGCGCGCATCGCGCCCCGCTCGCGCCCGAGGAACGGTCCCGCCTGCTGGACCGGCTGATCGCGGTGGAGGCGTTCGAGCAGTTCCTCCACAAGTCCTACCTGGGGCAGAAGCGATTTTCGATCGAGGGACTCGACCTGATGGTCCCGATGCTCGATCTGCTCCTCGATCTTGCGGCAGAGCACGGTGCCCGGGAAATCGTGATGGGAATGGCGCACCGGGGCCGGCTCAACGTGCTGATTCACAACATCGGTCGTCCCTACCCCGCAATCTTTGCGGAGTTCGAAGGCGGCAAGAAGGACGAAGAGACCCCCGGCCTCGATCACGACGGCACCGGCGACGTGAAGTACCATCTCGGCGCGGAAGGGGCTTACCTGACTCGCTCGGGGAGGTCCGTTGCGGTCGCCCTGATCAGCAACCCGAGCCACCTCGAATTCGTCAATCCGGTGGTCAACGGGAACGCGCGAGCCCGGCAAACCCAGCGGAAAACTCGCGAGCTCCATCACGATCCGTCGGTGTGCTGGCCGGTCCAGATCCACGGCGACGCCGCCTTCGCGGGCCAGGGCATCGTTGCGGAGACCCTCAACCTGAACGCGCTGCCGGGATATCGGGTGGGGGGAACCATTCACCTGATCGCCGACAACCAGGTGGGGTTCACCACCGACATGAGTGACGCCCGCTCCACCCACCACGCGAGCGACCTCGCCAAGGGATTCGATATCCCGATCATCCACGTGAACGCGGACGACGCGGAAGGGTGCCTTGCGGCGATCCGCCTCGCCGTGATGTTTCGCCAGCAATTCCACCGGGACATTCTGATCGACCTGGTGGGATACCGTCGCTGGGGACACAACGAGGCCGATGAGCCGGCGTACACCCAGCCGCTCATGTACGAGCGGATCCGGAACCATCCCTCGGTACGCACCCTGTACGCGCAGTCGCTGGTAGCGGCCGGGCTGCTCACCGAGGAGGAAGCGGGTCAGCGCTTCGAGGCCGCCTATCAGAAGCTGATCGATGTCCAACAGAGCTTCCGGGCCAGCGCGGCAAAGGCGGAGCCCTCCCATCCTGCGCCGGCCCGTCTGGTCGCCAGTGAAACCGTCTCGACCGACGTTCCCGCCGACCGGCTTCTCGCCCTGAATGAGAGTCTGCTGACGGTGCCGGAAGGCTTCACTATCAATCCCAAGCTCAAGCGTCAGCTCGAACGGCGGCGGGCAGCGCTGGGCAAGGACGGCGGAATCGACTGGGGTCAGGCCGAAGCGCTGGCGCTGGCCTCGCTCCTCACGGAAGGCGTGCCGATCCGGTTCACCGGAGAAGATTCCGAGCGCGGCACCTTCAGCCAGCGACACCTGGTGCTTCATGACGCCACGACCGGAGCGGTTTACGCCCCGATCACCAAGCTTCCCAGCGCGCTGGCGGCGTGCGAGGTCTACAACAGTCCGTTGTCAGAGCTGGCGACGCTCGGGTTCGAGTATGGATACGCCACGGCCGCCTCCGACGCGTTGGTCCTCTGGGAAGCCCAGTACGGCGATTTCATCAATGGAGCCCAGGTCATCATCGACCAGTTCATCGCGGCCGGCCTGGCCAAATGGGGGGTCACCAATCGGCTGACGCTGCTCCTGCCCCATGGGTATGAAGGGGGCGGACCGGAGCATTCCAGCGCCCGGCTGGAGCGGTTCCTCCAGCTCGCCGCGGAAGGAAATTTCCGGGTCGCGAACTGCACCACACCGGCTCAGTACTTCCACCTGCTGCGGCGCCAGGCCCGGCGCTCGCGGGTCAGGCCGCTCGTGATCTTCAGCCCCAAGAGCCTGCTCCGGCTCCCCCAGGCGGCCTCTCGACTCGATGACCTGACTCAAGGCACCTTCCAGCCGGTGCTGGACGACCCCAATCCCACCATCGGGACGAATCCCGGGTCGGTCCGGCGGGTGGTCTTCTGCTCGGGAAAGATCTACTACGACCTGCTGCCCGAGGCCGATGGCATCGATTCCCGGCCCGCGATCGTCCGGATCGAAGGACTCCATTCCTTCCTGGAAGGCCCGGTGCGAGCCGTCCTGGCACGGTATCCGTCCGCCACCGAGTTTGTCTGGGTTCAGGAAGAGCCCCGCAACATGGGGGCGTGGTTTTATGTGGCGCCGCGACTGGGACCCCTGCTTCCCGCGGGCAGTGGGCTTCGGTACGTCGGAAGACCGGAACGGGCGAGTCCGGCGGAGGGCTATCCGGAAGCGCATTCCGAAGAACAAACTCGGATCGTTCGCGAGGCCCTGAATGGCAAATAGTACACTTCATTTGACATTTTGTAAGGTTTAGCTTACATATTGGCGTCCCTGATTCTGGATGCCCATATGCCCGCACCGACCGCCATCCGCCGAAGCTGGAGCACCCCCGCCGTGGGGGCACTCTGGATCGCCCTCTACTTCATCGCCCGACTGCTGCTCGAAAAGCCTGGCAGCTCGACCCTGGTGCGGGTGGCGATCGCCATTGCACCGATCCCCGCCTTCGCCGTCTTTCTCTGGCTGGTGATTCGCGGCATCCAGGCCGCCGATGAATTCGAGCGGAAGATTCACCTCGAGGCACTGGCGCTGGCCTATCCCCTCGCGATGCTCCTCCTGATGACCCTGGCGCTGCTTCAGCGGGCCATCGAGCTCAACTTCCAGGACTGGAGCTACGCCCACGTCTGGTACTATCTGCCGCTCTTCTACTTCCTCGGACTGGCCCGGGCCCGGAAACGATACGCGTGAGAAACCGGCTCCGGGTCCTCCGCGCGGAGCGCAACTGGTCGCAAACCGACCTCGGCGAGCGGGTGGGCGTTTCCCGTCAGGCGGTGACTGCAATTGAAACCGGGAAATACGACCCCAGCCTCCCGCTCGCGCTCAAGCTGGCCCGTCTGTTCGGGCTGCCGGTGGAAGCGATCTTTTTTCTGGACGATGAGCCGGATCAGACCAGCCCGCTGATCAGTCAGCCGGGAGGAGAGGACGCTCGGTCACTTCGCGCACGATCTTCTTGATCCCATCGGAGAGATGATCGCCATAGTGCAGCAGATACACCCCGCGGCTCCGCCGGGCCAGCAGAAAGGCGAGGAAGGGCATGTCGGCTTTGGCGGCGTTACAGGTCGAGCAGGAGAGCACCAGGTTGTCGGGCCGATCGTAGGCGGTCTGCCCGCGCCTGGGACGGACGTGATCCAGTGTGATACTCTCGGCACTCGTCGTCACCCCGCAGTAGGCGCACACCGGCCCATGCTGGGCCAGAAGCCAGTCCCGGTGGGCCTGATAGGAGCGCCCTCCCGATCGGCGAAGGGTCTTGGAGCTGGCATGCGCGGGAGGTGAAGACGAGCGGCGTTTGCGTGGCTTTCGTGGCACGGCCTGAAACTTAATCACCCGCGCACCCCTCGCTTACTTTGCAGGAAATGTCGCTGGTCCCTCCGTTCGAAAGGAGCCTGCCCTGACCGTCGAGATCCGCTCCCCCGAACCGCGCTCCGCGAACCCTGAGACCCAGCTCACCCAGAAGTGCATCGATACGATCCGCGTGTTGTCGATGGACGCGGTCGAAGCAGCCCAGAGCGGTCACCCCGGTACGCCGATGGCGCTGGCTCCGGTCGGGTGGCTCTTGTGGACCCGGCACCTCCGCCATGACCCGACCGACCCGGATTGGCCCGACCGCGATCGATTCGTCCTCTCCGCCGGTCACGCCTCGATGCTGCTGTACAGCCTGCTGCACCTGACCGGTTACGGGCTTTCCCTCGACGAAATCCGGAACTTCCGGCAATGGGGCTCGAAGACTCCCGGCCATCCCGAGTACCGCCATACCGTCGGGGTGGAAACGACGACCGGCCCGCTGGGTCAGGGCCTGGGCAATGCCGTCGGGATGGCAATCGCCGAGAGTCTGCTCGCGGCGCGGTTCAACCGGCCGGGGCATGAGCTGGTGGATCACCGGACCTGGGTCATCGCGAGCGACGGGGACATGATGGAAGGGGTGGCGAGCGAGGCCTCTTCGCTGGCCGGGCATCTCCGCCTCGGGAAGCTCAAGGTCATCTACGATTCGAACCACATCACCATCGACGGGAAGACCGATCGCAGCTTCACCGAAGACGTGGGTCGCCGGTTTGAGGCGTATGGGTGGCGGGTCCTGCACGTTGACGACGGCAACGATCTGGCGGCCATCGACGCCGCCCTGAGCGAGGCGGCGCGGGAAACCGAGCGGCCCATGCTGATCGTCCTGCGAACGATCATCGGGTTTCCCGCCCCGACCCGGCAGAATACGGCGAAGGCGCACGGGGAGCCGCTGGGCGCCGAAGAAGTGCGGAAAACCAAGGAGATCCTCGGCTGGCCGCCGGACCAGAAGTTTCTGGTGCCCGACGAGGTCGCCGCCCTGGCCCCGAGGATTCAGGCCCGCGGCGCGGACCTGCGTCAGGACTGGACCAGAAAGTTCGACGCCTACACCGCCGCCCATCCGGATCTCGCCGGGCAATTCACCGCCGCCCTGGCCGGGACCATCGACCTCGACTGGGATGACGTCATTCCCGATTTCCCCGCGGGGAAACCGCTGGCGACCCGGCAGGCGTCCGGCCAGGTGCTCGAGGCGCTGCTTCCCCGGCTCCAGACACTCGCCGGCGGGTCGGCCGATCTCGCCGGAAGCACCGGCACCACCGCAAAGGAGCTGAGCCTCTACCAGCCGGGGCGTCCGGGACGGAACATCGCGTGGGGAGTCCGGGAGCACGGCATGGCCGCGGCGATGAACGGGATGGCGCTCCATGGGGGCATCCGCCCCTATGGCGGCACCTTCCTGATTTTCTCCGACTACATGCGGCCCTCGATCCGGCTCGCCGCGCTGGAAGCCATCCCGGTCATCTACATCTTCACCCACGACTCGATCGGGCTCGGCGAAGACGGCCCGACCCACCAGCCGATCGAGCAGCTCGCTTCGCTGCGCGCCATTCCGAACCTGGTGGTGCTCCGCCCGGGCGACGCCGAGGAGACCGGGCAGGCCTGGCGGGTCGCCATAACCCGCACTACCGGCCCGACCGCGCTGGTCCTGACCCGCCAGAAGATTCCGGTGCCGGACCGGGCCGCGCTGGGAGAGGCCGGCGGCACCGGGAGAGGCGCCTATGTCCTGTTCGAGCCGCCCGCCGGACCGCCCGAAGCGCTGCTGCTCGCAACCGGATCGGAGCTTCGCTGGCGCTCGAGGCGGCGGAACGGCTCACCCGGGGCGACGGGGGACCTGCGATCCGCACCCGGGTGGTGTCGTTCCCGTCCTGGGAGCTCTTTCGCCGCCAACCACTCGCCTACCGGGATGAGGTGCTTCCCCCTTCGGTGCGAATCCGGGTCTCGATCGAGGCTGGTGCGACGCAGGGCTGGCGCGAATGGGTCACCGACCGGGGAGCCTGCATCGGGCTGGACCACTTCGGCGCCTCGGCGCCGGGAGAGCGTCTGTTTCAGGAGTTCGGGCTGACGGTCGAGGCGCTCATTGACAAAACCCGTCGAACATGATTTCAGGAGGTGAGGCATGACGAATCCACTGGTGCGGCTGGGGCAGCTGGGCCAGAGCCCCTGGCTCGATTTCATAACCCGCGATCTGCTGACCTCGGGCCGCCTTGCCGCCCTGATCCGGGACGACGGGCTCCGCGGCATGACGTCCAATCCCACCATTTTCGAAAAAGCCATCACCGGCAGCGAGGATTACGACGACGACATTGCCCGGATGCTCGGCGCGGGCCGGAGCCCCTCCGAGATATTCGAGGCGCTCGCGGTCGACGACGTCCGGCGCGCCTGCGATCTCTTCCGCGGCCGTTACGACGAGCTGAACGGGCACGACGGCCTGGTCTCCATCGAGGTCAACCCCGAATTCGCGAACGACACCGCCGCGACCGAGGCCGAAGCGCTGCGACTCTGGCAGGCGGTGGATCGTCCCAACCTCATGGTCAAGATCCCCGGCACCGAGGCGGGACTCCCCGCGATCACCGCCGGGATGGCCCACGGCATCAACGTGAATGTGACCCTGCTCTTCTCGGTGGATCGCTATACCCAGGTCATCCATGCCTTTCTGCTGGGGCTGGAGCAGCGGGTGGTCGCCGGCAAGCCGATCGACCGGCTGGCCTCGGTCGCCTCATTCTTCGTGAGCCGGGTGGACGGCAAGGTCGATCCCCTGCTTGATCGGGGCGAGGCCGACGATCCGCTCCGCGGCACCATCGCGATCGCCAACGCCGCCGCCGCGTACGAGGCGTTTCAGCTCTCGCTGGCCTCGCCCCGCTGGCGGGCCCTCGCGAGTCTCGGCGCCAAGCCCCAGCGGCCGCTCTGGGCTTCCACCAGCACCAAGGATCCCCGCTACCCGGACACCCACTACGTCGAGCCGCTGATCGCCGAGCATACGGTGAATACCATGCCGCCCGAGACGATGGACGCCTACCGGGACCACGGGCACCCCGAGGTGCGGATCGGCGAGACCATGGCGTGAGGCGCATCACCGGCTGGAACGAAGCCCGCAACCGGGGGATCGACCTGGACCGGATCACCCACGACCTCGAACTCGAAGGGGTGGAGAAATTCGCGGCGTCGTACCGCAGCGTGTTAGGGACGTATCGAAAAGAAAGCGGGAGCCCTCTCCCACCGGGGCTAGGGCTTCGGCTTGCGGCGGGCTCCCCTGGGCGGGGTGCGGGTCCACACCACGAATGCCCCACAGCCCCCATTCCTGCCCCGGAGCTCGGGGGGCATTTCGGCCAGTCCGGAGTAGACCTCGATCCCGTCGACCTCCCGGGCCGGCTGGAGCATCAGGGCGGCGCCTCGGTTTCCATCCCGTCCATGAAGAAGGCCGGCGCGCAATTCCTGGTGGCCCGGGTAAACGACGGAATGCAGGGATTGCTGCGGCAGTTGATCCGGACCCCGGGGAAGGTTCGGAGCAGATCAGTGACCGTCGCAGCGCCGGGGCGCCGCTCGATCTCGGCCCGGCTGAGATAGCGGCCGCCACCTTCCTGGCTGCGGCGCATGAACTCGCTGGGAAGCCGGGGCCCTTCCCTGACCTCCAGATCGGGAAGACGCACCGATTCGGACTGGGCCTGGAACTCCACTTCCAGGGTTTCCTTGGCTTTGACTTCGAGGTCGGCGCTCAGCGTGGCAGTAGCCGATCGCGCTCGCCTGGATGGTGTACTTGCCGGGCTCGAGGTCCTTGAAGCTGAACTCTCCCCGCCGGGAGGTCACCGCCAGATACCTGGTGCCGACCAGCTCGATCCGGGCGCCCTCGATGCACCGCCCCCCATGGCCTTGATGACGGTGCCGGCAATGGTTCCGGTCTGGGCCAGAACCATCGATCCTAACCCGTGAAGGATGTCAGGAGAAGAGCCGCCGACCAATTCGGGAGTACCTGCATCACTGCCCATCACCTCGCTTCCAGGGCAGAGGCGCCGGTCGGAATCGAACCGACGAATGGAGGTTTTGCAGACCTCTGCCTTACCACTTGGCTACGGCGCCGGGGAGGGCGGAGCCACCCTGCCGGCTCCCTCATGGAAATCTATCGTCCCCCCCTACCACCCGCCACAACCGGGGACGCCGGGAGGCCGGCCGGGGTGACTGGGTCAGGGAGCCAGCCGGAAACTGGGAGAAAAGGCAAACCCGGCCCCCACCACCAGCACCCAGCCGCCCGGCTGGGCGTCGTTACGGACCCGGTAGGCCAGATCGACCCGGGTGCTCTTCACGTTGGTCGCCCGGGTCGGCCCGAACCGGAGTCCCAGGCCGAAATCCCAGCCGGTCCGGCGCGGCTGGTCGTGCCACCAGGCGCCTCCGTAATCCACGAAGCCGGCCAGCCCCACCGCGCTCAGCTTGAGCAGCTCTTCGGACAGGGTGAACCGGTATTCCGCCGAGGTGAGAAAGGCCCGGTCCCCGGTGAAGGCGTGCTGTCGAAACGCGCGGGGCCCCAGGCCGAGCCCAAGATCGAACTCGCCCCCGGGAGCCGGATTTCGCTGCCATCCCCCCGATCCATGGAGCACCGCGAGATGCCGGGGTGCCGGAACCAGAAAACCGGTCGCGGCGACCTGGACGGTTCCCGAATCGAGGCCCGGCCGAAGTAAAGCGAAGGGTTCCGGTTCCGAAGAGCTGCACGAAATGGGTGACGTCGCCGAACCCGGTCAGGAAAGAGACCGTCGGGACGATCCCGTCCTTGGCGTAACCGAACCCTTTCGGCGTGAACCCCAGCCCGAACCCGATCGCCGTGCTGACGTCGACATCTTCTTCCCGGCCGAACGAGGTCAAGCCCTTTCGATACCAGAAAGCGGGCCTGGCGCCATTGCAGATAGTGCCCCGACCAGACCGGTCACGCTCTTGCCGATCGTGTCGACCCGGGCTTCCGCGGCGTAGTCGTCCCGACGCACGCTTGCGTTGATGCCCAGTCGCAGATAGCCGGTGGGCCCCGCGCGAACCGCCTGCGCCACGGAGCCATAGGCCAGGGTGAACCGGTGCTGGAGCGAGTCCCGCGCCACATCCTCCCCATCGTAGAACCGGAGCACCCGGTGCTTGCGCAGTCGCCGCCGACGCCCCAGCCGGCCGCGATCCGAGAGGGAGAAGAACGGCCGGGACAACGAGCCGATCTCGATATCCCCGTCGCTCAGGTGATAGTAGGCCAGGGAGAGCCCGACGCTGCGCCAGAGGAGACGGGGCTGGCGGAAGGTCCCGATCGACGCTCGAGCGGTCGGGATCCTTCCGATACCGCACGCCGAGCTGGGTCGCGGTGCCCAGGAAGTTCAGCTCGTCGAGCGCCGCGGTGTAGGTGATGCTCGAGCCCGAGCTGCCGAACCGGAAGTCCGGCCGGGTGGTCCATCCGTCCGCGGTGGTCACCCGCATGATCAGCCCGCTGTCGGTGCGCACCGAGTCGATCGTACCGCCCGGAACACGCCGACTCCCCGGAGGTTCCGCGCCGTCTCCGCGACCCGCGCCGGGTCGTACCCCATGCCGGCGATGAAAGAGCAGCTCCCGCTCCACCACGTTCTCGCCGGGTGGTCCGGTGCAGGCTGTTGGCGAGCCGAGGCAGCGCACTGTTCGCCTCGCTCGGCGCGAACACGTTGAGCCGCTGGATCTCGATGGCGCGGATGATCAGCGACGTATCGGGAACGGCCTGGGCTCGGGCAATCGTCGGCAGGAGCGCGAGCAGCGCCGCGGTGGTCCGGCAGATGCACATCGGAGAAACGGGAAAACTCGTCGGGAGGCTAACCCAGGCTCTCCAGCAGCTTCCACAGCTCGACCGCACTGAACTCGTGGAACCGGCGGATCAGCTCCTGGTCGTTCGGCTCCACGAAGATCCACCCGGTGGACCGGGTGACCCCACCCTGGTTCGAGACGAAATGAATTCGTCCCCGGGCGGGCTGGTCTCCTCCCCGGGTCTCCAGAAACACGCGCCAGGTTACCTCCCCCCGGTTCAAATCTCCGAGGTGGCGCGATCCGGGATGTTCGGGTAACTCGAGGGGAGCGGAGGTCATCCGGATGAATGAGTACTGCCCGGCGGGGCTCCACGGTAGGGGGGAGGCCGCTATCCTGCCCGGCCCAGCCGCCGGGATCGATCATTTCTTGGTGTTCTTCCGGAACTGACCACGGGAGAGCCCTGAACCGGGCACGGGCTCGCCCCTTGGCATCGCCGGCAACGAGGCGAAGCCGGGCGGCGGGCCGTCCAGGATCGCCACGGAACAGGAGCAGGTGCCGCTATGAGGGGCTACCCTGGCCGTCGTCGCAGAAGGCAACCGATAGGAGATCCGCTTGCGGTAGCCCATGCAGCCGCCACATCGATGGCATTGAGTCCCTTGCATACACACGCCCTTTCAGAAGGGCGGGCGACTGACAGAGCCGCCCCCTCCCTTACAGCACACCAGCGGCTCCCCAGGAAGCCGGGACGGGCCCTTAGTTGCTCGCCGCGATCTTGTGGAAGGTCGAGTTGGACACTTCGTAGGTCTCCACTCTCGGCATCCCCGTTAACCACGTTGTCCAGGCTCTTGAGCACCGCCGGATAGGTATCCCGGCCGTAGGCATCCGCGTGCTCTTTCCGATCCCAGATGCTGATCGAAACCGCCTCACCACGGTCTTCCGAGACGAAGTCGATCTCGTCTTGGAAACCTTCCTGCTTCCGAAGCATCGGAAGCACCTCGGTTTCCAGGGCCTGGGTGAACTCGCTGGACCCATTGGCCTTGAGATGCAGGGTAACGTTGCGTGCGAACATGATCGACTCCCCTGGGACCGGCATGAGCTTCACCCTCACGGTGTTGTGCTACGCCTACAGAATAATCCGACTTAACCACTCTTGTCAAGCATTCATTCGCTGATATCATGTTACTATTATAGTCAGTTGGAGTCCGTTCCCCGCGCAGGGAAGGACCGAGGACCAGATGGACGTTTCGTTGGCCATCCGGCAGCGACTGGAAGAGCTGGGCCTGGAGCAGAAAGGGCTCGCCCGGGCGGCCCGGGTTACGGAATCCTATGTCTCCCAGCTCCTGACCCGGAAAAAGTCGCCGCCGGCGCCGAACCGGACCGATATCTACGACAAGATGGACCGGTTTCTGAAATTGCCGGCCGGTGAGCTCGCCCGGGTGGCGGAGGCGCAGCGCAGAGCTGGAATTGAAGCGGGAGCTGGGAGACGAGCCTGCCCCGCTGTTCCGGGAGGTCCGGGCTTTGATCCTGAAGAAATGTGCTCCCCGGAGTGCCGGGCAGATCGCGGCGATTTTCGAGCGGCAGCCCTTCGGGGAAGTCGAGCGCCTGGTGACCGAGAAGCTGCTCGAGGTGGTGAAGCGGGTCGCCCAGGAGGAACTGGAGAACGACATCTGGCTGCACAAGGTGGCCGGGTTCAGCGGGCGCGGCTATGAAGAGATGCGGGTCATCGTCCTGGAGTTCCTCGACACCGATGTCTTTCATGTCTCGGCCGAACACTGCGTGTCGTTTCTGGATCCGCTGATCGCTTCCTGGGACATGGACCTGGCGACCTTCGGATTGGAGATCACCCTGAACCACCGGGTCGCCGCCGAGCATCTCAAGCGGTTCGATACGTCGAAAGCGCCCCGCTGCCCGACGGAGCGCTCGAAGAGCGGGGCCTGCGGGAATTCCTCCAGGACCGTTGCGCTGAGCGGCACGGCGACCGCCAAGAGCTGGAGTTCCTGAAGAAGCTGAGATTCAAGCACCGGCGGCCGACCGCGCTCTACTACTACCGCGAGCTGCAGAGTCTCCGGGATCCCCTGCATTTCCGCGCCGGGTAAGCGTACCGGCGCCTGATACCAATCACGTTCACGCTCAGGGAAGGAGTCTGCCATGTCTACTGCAACCAGGTCGAAGCCGAAACTCCGCATCACCCCGCTCGAGGACCGGGTCGTCGTCGCTCCAGATGACGAGGCCGAAACCATGCGCGGCGGGCTCCTATCCCCGACACCGCCAAGGAAAAGCCCACCCAGGGCCGCCTCATCGCGGTGGGCGCGGGGCGGTTTGAAAAGGGCGCCCGCATCGCCGATGGACGTCAAGGTCGGCGACAAGGTGCTCTACGGGAAGTACAGTGGCACGGAAATCACCCTTGAGGGAGAAGAGGTCATGATCATCAAGGCTTCCGACATCCTCGCCAAGCTCGGCTAGATCGAGAAGAGAGAGACGTATGGCAAAGGAACTGTTGTTCGACAGCGACGCCCGCAGCAGGCTCAAGAAGGGCGTCGACACGCTCGCCGAAGCCGTCAAGGTGACGCTGGGCCCGAGGGGCCGCAACGTCGTCCTCGATCGCAAGTTCGGCTCGCCGACCATCACCAAGGACGGCGTGACGGTCGCCAAGGAAATCGAGCTGGCCGATCCGGTGGAGAACCTGGGGGCCCAGATGGTCAAGGAGGTTGCCACCAAGACCAGCGATCTGGCCGGCGATGGCACCACCACCGCCACGGTCCTGGCCCAGGCGATCTACCGCGAAGGTCTCAAGAACGTGACCGCCGGCGCGAATCCGATGGAACTCAAGCGCGGCATTGACAAGGCGGTGGCCGCGGTGGTCGAGGAGCTCAAGAGGCTCTCCACCAAGACCGCGGGCCGCAAGGAGATTGCCCAGGTCGGCGCCATCTCGGCCAACAGCGACCAGGAAATCGGCAATCTCATCGCCGACGCGATGGAGAAGGTCGGCAAGGACGGCGTCATCACGGTCGAGGAGGCCAAGGGCCTCGAGACCACCCTGGAGACGGTCGACGGGATGCAGTTCGACCGCGGCTACCTCTCCCCGTACTTCATCACCGATCCGGAAAAGATGGAGACGGTGCTCGAGTCGCCCTATGTCCTGATCCACGACAAGAAGATTGCCGCGATGAAGGATCTGCTCCCGATCCTCGAGAAGACGGTCGAGTCGGGCAAGCCGCTCCTGGTCGTGTCCGAGGACGTCGAGGGCGAAGCACTGGCCACGATCGTGGTCAACAAACTCCGCGGCACCATCAAGGTCTGCGCCGTCAAGGCGCCGGGCTTCGGCGACCGCCGCAAGGAGATGCTCACCGATCTCGCCATCCTGACCGGCGGCAAGGTCATCTCCGACGAGCTCGGCTTCAAGCTCGAGAACACCGCCCTGGCTGATCTGGGCCAGGCCAAGCGGATCGTGATCGACAAGGACACCACCACGATCATCGATGGCAAGGGGAAAGCCGACGACATCAAAGGCCGGCTCGCGGAGATCCGGGTCGCCATCGAGAAGAGCACCAGCGACTACGACACGGAGAAGCTCCAGGAGCGGCTCGCCAAGCTCTCCGGCGGGGTCGCGGTGGTCCACGTCGGCGCGGCGACCGAGACCGAGATGAAGGAGAAGAAGGCCCGCCTCGAGGACGCGCTCCACGCGACCCGGGCGGCCGTCGAGGAGGGAATCATTCCCGGCGGCGGGGTTGCCCTGGTGCGTGCGCAGGCCGTGCTGGAGCGGGTCAAGGGCTCCGACGACGAGAAGATCGGGGTCGAGATCGTGCGCAAGGCGCTGGAGGAGCCGCTCCGGATCATCGCCCAGAACGCGGGGATGGAGGGCTCGATCGTCCTGGCCCGGGTGAAGGCGTCGAAGGAAAAGAACTTCGGCTACAACGCCCAGACCGATGTCTACGAGGATCTGGTCAAGAGCGGTGTGATTGACCCGACCAAGGTCACCCGGACCGCGCTTCAGAACGCCGCGTCGATCGCAGGACTCCTCCTTACCACCGAGTGCGTGGTGGCGGAGAGGAAAGAGGAGAAAGGCGGACCGACCCTGCCCCCCGGCGGGGGCATGGGCGGCATGTACTAGCGCCCGGGGGATCGGTGCGGGCCGGACGGGTCCGCACCGGTCACCGCTGCGGAGGGACCGATTCAATGCTGGAGCGAATGTTCGAATTCGAACGCCGGATACCCGCCTGGCTGCGCCCAACCTATCGCGGGGGGCTCTTCATTCTCGGGATGAGTTTCGGATGGTCCGGCAAACTCCTGGTGCTCACCATCCTCGCGACCTTGATGTTCCTGGCCGGCGCGAAACCCGGGCTGGAGCTCTTCGTCCGACTCCTCGGCATCGCGGTGATCGCCGGCGCGGTTGGCGGAGCGGTCCATGGGGTGCTCCACCCATGGATCACTGGGGCCGTTTCGGCATCTGGCTCCGATGGACCCTCTCGATCTACGGGTACGTCATTGCGTTCGGGTCCCTGGCGTGGTGGGGGCCCTTCTCCGTGGGAGACCCCGGGCTCTATGCCTTCGCCGCCGGGATCTCAACACTGGGTGCCGGGTATTTGATGTTGTTGGACGATCGGCGGCCGAGCCGCCCGACGCCTCGGAGACTCCGGTTACTCCAGAGCCGGGAACGGATCTGGGCCGCAGCAGAGGGACTGCGCGCTCGGATGCAGTCGCGACCGCCGAACCCGGGGGATCCCGGCGAGGGAGCCCGGTTCGCGCTTTCCACCGACTGGTTGCGCACTCGAAGGAAGTGAACGAAGAGTGGCTTGCAACCGTCAGGAGATCGAGCAGCAGGCGAGGTTGGTGGACCAGGGACTAGAGGTTGTGGGGTCGCTTTTCTTTTTTCTTCGTGGTTCATCTCTAAGGAGGTTTCATGCGCTCCATGGTTCGTTGGTTCCTTGCAGGGGCCCGGCGTTTCGGGCTGCCTGGGGGATTGGCTCTTGCCTTTACGGTTCCGGCCGGACTCGCCGCACAGATGGGGGCCGGGGTTCCCGCCGCCAAGCTGGAGCTGGCGACCACCTCCGAGGCGGCCAAAACCGAGTTCTGGGCCGCCCTGGACGCGTACAACAACATCGAACCATCCCGGGGCACCCCGCGAATCAAGCGGGCGCTGGAGCTGGATCCCGGATTCGGGCTTGCCCGAGTGGTGTATGCCCAGCGGGCGGCGGGACTCACCCCGAGTGAGCGAACCACCGAAATGGCCCGAGGGGTCGCCGATGCCGCGAAGGGATCCGCAGTCGAGGCCCTGGTCGCGATGGGACTCCGGGACTTCTTCACCAATCGGGAGCGGAGCCGAACCATTCTGGAGGCGGCGGCCACCCTCGCCCCGGGTGACCCCAACATCGCGTTCTTCCTCGGTCAGCTCGCCAATAACGCAGGCGAGTCCGCGACGGCCATGGAGGACCTGATCGCCCGGTTCCCGGATTTCGCGCCGGCCTACAATACCCTCGCCTACAGTCGCTGGACCCTGGGCGACCAGGCCGGCGCACGCACGGCGGTGACGACCTACATGGAGAAGGCTTCCGCCCACCCGAATCCGCACGACAGTTACGGCGAGATCCTCCAGTGGAGCGGTCAGCTGGACGACGCGCTGGCTCACTATCAGAAAGCGCTCGACCTCGACCCGGACTTCACCGAGGGCGGGATCGGCCTTGCCGAGGTCTATGTGCTTCAGGGCAAGGGGGCCCAGGCACGTGGGGCCATCTGGGGGTTCTGGGCAAGACGACGGTGCCCGCCACCCGGGTGACCTACCAGCGGGATATCGCGTCCACCTACCTGCTCGAGAACAACGTCAAGCAGGCGATCGTCCAGCTGGGGGTTGCCGCGGACGAAGCGAAGAAGGCCGGGTTAGGCGCCGCTGAGGCCAATATCCACGGCACCATGGCGATGCTGGATGGAGCCTTCGGGGATGGCAAGAGCGTGGCGGCCCACGGTGCCGCCGCGACCCAGGCCGATGCGGGCTTTCCCCACTATGCGGCGGCCTTCGGGTACGGATTTGCCCGTCAGGCCGACCTGGCCAGGCGAGAGCTCGAGGCGATGAACCAGGCAGAGACTCCGTCCGTCGAGGTCAAGAAAACCCTGACGGCCCAGGTCACCGCGATCCTGGCGCTGAATGACAACAAACCGGCTGAGGCCCTCGCTGCGTTGCGGCAGGCCGATGCGGGCCCGGTCACCCGCGCGCTGCGGGCCATCGCCCTGTTCAAGAGCGGCGACCTGGCGAATGCGCGGAGCCTTCGAGACGAAATTCTGTCGAATCGCCAGATCAATCTGGGCGCCAACGGCGACATCATCGCCCGGCAGCTGGTCAAACGGATCAACTAGGTAGAGCCTGACTGATTCCGCGAACGCTCACCACTCTCCGGTGGAGGGTGGTGAGCGTTTCGCGAAACAGGCTTCGATCCCGGCGGCGCGATCGGTCCCACTGGGATGTTCTCGATCTGCCCGGAACGACCCCAGGGAACGGAAATACTGTATGGCAGCCTGCACCGCGCGGGGATGCCTCGGGGAGAGCAGGGCGGCAGCATAGCAGTCCGCCTGCCGCTCGTATTGCAGCATCAAGGCTTCCGATTGGGCCGCTCGTCGATGCCGGTAGGCGAGGTGGCCCTCTTCGTGGGCCAGGAGGAAGGCGGCCACGTCCGGGCCGACGTCCCGAAGCACGGTGGGATTGAAGTAGATCACCGCCCGGGAGGAATCGAACAGGGCGACCGCCGCATCGGCAAGTTTCGGCTGGGCGATCAGGGCCGCGGCCGGCGGAGGCGGTGTCTGGGCCGAGAGCTCGACCCCGAGCCCGGCCAGGACCGCCAGTGCCAATTCAAACCCACGTTGCCGCATGCCAAACCCTCCTGAAAGAAGGACTTGCTCCGGCACCGCCGATCGCACAAAACCCCGCAGCCGCGAATTCCAATTTCCTCGATCGTCTCCAGGTCCTCCGTGACGAAGCCGGGCGTGATCACCGCGACGCTCCGAATGCCGCTGCCCGGCAGCGCCGCCGGCACCTTGGCCGTGTTGGGCATGAGCCAGCGCTCCGGCGACCGTCACGGTGCAGGCGGCCACCCGGGCCAGGTCGCCAGTCAGGACATGAGCTGCGGATGCTCCTTGCGCAGCCATTCGCGAATGAGCCCACACAATTCCCTCGCCCGATCCACCGCCTCACTGGCCTCCGCTTCGGTCACGGTCCCGATCTTTTCATACGTCATCGTATTGCGCGTCGCTCGTTGTACGTGCAGACGTTTGATAGTCTTAAGATCCGCGTGAACCGTGTGGGCGAGAGAATCGATCAGCCGTTCGTGATGCCGTTCCCTGCCGGCGCGGAATCCCGCGGCCGCCAAAGCCGCGTTCGCGGAGGCAAGCGATGCCGCGTGGGCAAACCCCACCCGGGCATCGGCGCTCAACCCGTCGACCGAAGCATCCGCGAGGTTCCGCTCCGCCACCTCGAGAAGCTCGGAGATTTCAGCCGCGGTTGTCTCGTGACGTTTGAGCCAGCCGTTCTGAAGCCACAGCTCAAGCGTCATCCAGATTTCCCATGATAGCCACCTTGGGCCCGCCAGCGACCGTCTTGGCGAAATGGCGTTTCTCCTTCAATCGCTGGCGGTATTCTCCGGGCAAGTAGACAACCGGGTTGATCTCCCGGCCGAGCTCCTGCTCGGCGGGCTTGAGAGCCTCGAGGACCTCGGAGAGCTCCAGGTCGCCGACGACCAGGAGATCGATGTCGCTCGCGGCGTTGAGCGTGCTCGTAGCCGCCGAACCGAATACGACCGCCGCGCGAATTCGGTCCGCCAGCGGAGCCAGTGCAGAGCGTAACACATCGAACACGCTCATGGTCTTGCGAACCAGGCCGCGGAGCTCCGGAAAAACCGGGGCCGAAGTATTTGCCCGGTAGTAGACCTGGCGCCCACGGCGCTCCCGCAGCAGCAACCCAGCCTTGACGAGAATCCCCATTTCGCGTTGCAAGGTACCGGGGCTCGCCCCGATCATCCGTACCATTTCTCTGAGGTACAGTGGCCGATTCGGATTGGTGAGCAGCAAGGCGAGGACCTCCCCGCGCAGGCGCCCAAACAGAATCTTTGCGACTTGGTCCTGATGCTCAGTCTTTGTACTCATTATGAGTACAAATGTACTCATAATGAGAACGTTGTCAACGAAGGAAAGGGGCGCCTACTCGCTCCGCAGCGCGATCAACGGATCGATGCCGACCGCCCGGCGCGCCGGCGCCCAGGATGCCAGCAGAGCCACCACCACCATCAGGAGGATCACCCCACCGTAGGTGATCGGGTCGAGCGCGGTTACCCCGAACAGCATCGACGTAATCATCCGGCCGGCTGCGTAGCCGCCCAGGACGCCGAGGAAGACTCCGGCCAGGGTGAGGGTCAGCGCATGACGCACCACCTGCCCACCACGTCCCATGGCGTAGCGCCCAGAGCGGTCCGCACCCCGATTTCTCGAACCCGCTCCGTCACGCTTCCGGAAATCACCCCATAGAGTCCCACCGCGGCCAGGAGCAGCGCGGTGATCGCGAGCACTTCGATGGCGAGCAGGGCGAACCGCCGATTGCCGGCCGATGCCGAGATGAAGCCGTTCGTGGTCTCGATCCGCTGGATCGGCACGTTCGGATTCACCGACCAGATCGCGGCCTTGAGAGCGGGAACCAGCGCTGCCGCCGACCCGGAGCCGCGAACCACCAGGGTGGCGACGTTATCGACCCACTCCCACTGTCCGCTCGCGGTATAGAACGCGGCCGGGGAATCCGCCGCGAGAGAATAGTGCTTGACGTCGCCAACCACTCCCACCACTTCCATCCATTTCCCGTTGCCCCGAGCCAGGGGCCCGGGCTACCGGTGCGTGGGAGCGGGCGCGCTGGGGTGGGGGCCCGCCACGAGGAGCCGGGAACGGTGCACCGGATGGCGGCCGGGGTTACCCTGTCATCACCAATGACCCGCCCATGCAATGACGACCTTTAGCCTCCTCTCGCTCCTCGTCACTCTGGCGGCCCTCGCGGCCTGGGTGAACTACCGGTTCGTCCGGCTCCCGATGAGCATCGGCCTCATGGTGATCGGGCTGCTGACCTCCCTGGCCTTGGTGGGCCTGGGAAAGATCGGCCTGGAAGTAGTCGAGCCCTTCACCAAGTTCGTGAAGGCGGTGGACTTCGATGCGGCCCTGCTGCACGGGATGCTGGGTGCGCTGCTCTTCGCTGGAGCGTTACGGATCAACCTGAAAGACCTGATGGCCCAGGCCGGCACCATCATCGTCCTGGCCACCGCCAGTGTGGTGCTATCCACCGCACTGGTTGGACTGGGGGCCTGGTATCTCTTCGGATGGCTGGGGCTCGGCATTCCGCTGGTCTGGGCGCTGGTGTTCGGAGCGCTGATCTCCCCAACCGACCCGGTCGCCGTGGGCGCAATCCTCCGGCAGGCCGGCGTTCCCAAATCGCTGGAAACCAAGATCGCCGGGGAATCCCTCTTCAACGACGGGGTCGGCGTGGTGGTGTTCGTGATCCTTCTGGAGTTGGCGGCCAGCGGGCAATCGCTCGTCCCCGGCGCGGTCCTGAGACTCTTTCTGGTCGAGGCCGGCGGCGGCCTGGTGTTCGGTGGCCTGCTGGGATGGGGAGTGTATCTGTTGCTCGCAAGCGTGGACAACTACCAGGTCGAGATCCTCCTGACCCTGGCGCTGGTGACCGGTGGGTATGCCCTGGCCAACGCCCTGCACCTTTCCGGCCCGCTCGCGATGGTGGTGGCGGGGCTCCTCATCGGGAACCGGGGCCGGCGAGTGGCCATGTCCGACATAACCCGGGAACGGCTGGACGCGTTCTGGGAGCTGGTCGACGATTTTCTGAATGCGGTGCTCTTCGTGCTGATCGGCATCGAAGTGATCGTCGTCGATGTCAGTCCGATGGTCCTGGCGGCCGGACTGCTGACCATCCCTCTGGTTCTCCTGGCCCGGTGGCTCAGCGTCGGGATCCCGGTGACCCTGCTCCGGCCGCTGCGGACGTTCGCGCCCTATACGGTTCGGATTCTCACCTGGAGCGGTCTCAGGGGCGGCATCTCGGTCGCGCTCACCCTGTCGCTCCCCCCGGGAAGCACCCGCGATCTGCTGGTGACCGTCACCTACGTGATCGTCTGCTTCTCCATCGTCGTGCAGGGGCTGACCGTTGGCCCGGTCACCCGATACCTCATGCGGCGAGTGGAACCAGTCCCGGAACCGAACCGGTAACGATTCGGCAATCCCACCCGCTGCCGTTTGCAGGGACAGCAGCGACTAGGTCCGCCCCCCGGGCCCGGCCCACTTCCGGGGAGGCTCCTCGGTCAGCACCAGATTGATGACCACCACCAGCATCGCGACCCCAACCAGGGATTGCAGGATGACCAGGATACGGACCAGCGTCGTGTTAGGAAGAATGTCCCCGTAGCCAACCGTGACCTGGGTGATGGCGCTGAAATACACGAAATCCACGTAGCCCCACTGGGGCCGCACCACCGTCGGCAGGCGCATCATGAGATCGTGCGATCGGCCCAGTTGCTCGCGAAGAAATGCGATGAGCCCAACCGCCTGATCGCGCAGTTCCCCAGTGGTCGCCGGGGTGACGTCGAGCTTGCCGAGGGGAAGTTCGATTCGACTGACCCCTCCGGCTCTTTCTCCCTGGACTTCGAGGTAACCGGGCGACTCCACCGCGCCGGCACCCGCCGAATCGCGCACCGATTGGGTGACCGAGTACTCCCGGGCGCCCACGCTGAAGATGGCCTTGCGCTCGGTCGGGCTCGCCCGGCTCTCCAGGGCAAGCCGGCCCGGCAGGTGTGCCAGCGTGTCCACCAGGGTCTGCAAGAGCCCGATCTGCTGTTCCGCGGTAACCGAGTCTCGCCGGGTCTGGAGTTTGAGCGTCGTGGCCTGCACGCTCAGGACATCGGCCGCGAACGCGAACGTCGCTGGATTGCGGAGGAAGAGTACGAAGTAGAGCGCCGCGAACAGGAAGATCGAACCCAGATAGAGGTAGATCGTGTACCGCAGGAAAGCAGCCTGGCGACCCCGCAACCGGGTGACCAGAAAGCGAAGGTATGCTTGGAAGCTGCTGTCCTCGGGCATCTGACCTGCTTCCTTCCGCAGCGCACGTCCCAAGTTACCCAGGCTCGGGGTACGCTGGTGCCCGAAAAGTCTTTGCGCGGCCACCGAGCCAGGTCGGGTATCGTGTATTGCGGAGTGTAACGCAGACGGCGTACAATTCCGTTCGAGACGCCTGCCGGCAGAAAGACGGCCGCTTGGCTTTTCGGCACCTCTGCCCACCACCACCCACACCCAGCGCACCTGCCATGAGCCCAAACCGTTCCAGCGGTCTGCTTCGAAGCTATCAAGCCAGCATCGCGATTCCTGTCTGATGCCGACGCCCAAGAAGCTCATTTCCCTCGTCCTCATCGACGACAACCGGATGTTGCGGGAAGGAATCGCGACGCTGATCCGGGCCCAACCCGGTTTCAAGGTCCTGGCGGCATCCGCCGATGTCGCCGAGGCGCTCACCAAGGCGCGGGAAGCCAGGCCAGACGTGATTCTGCTGGATTTTGGTCTGGCGGATCACGACAGCTTGAGTCTCACTGTCACGGTGCATGCCGACGTGCCCGCGGCGCGGATCATCGTCATGGGTCTCATGCCGGCCCAGGAGGATGTCCGCCAGTTACGTGCAAGCGGGGGCATCCGGCTTCATCATGAAAGACGCGACCGTTCGACGATTTTCTTGCCACCATTCGGGCCGTGGCCGGGGGCGCCGAAGATCCTCCCGGCGGCGCTCACCAACTCGCTCTTCACCCAGATCGTCCGCAATGAGGCCCGGGGAAACAAGGCTCGCTTGTTGGAGGAAATGCGCCTGACCAACCGGGAGCGCCAGGTCATCGAGCTCCTCGGTGAGGGGCTGAGCAACAAGGAGATCGCGGCTCGGATCCATATCGCGGTGCATACGGTCAAGAGCCACGTGCACAACGTCCTGGAAAAACTGGCACTCCGGAGCCGGCTCGAAGTGGTGGCTTTTACGCACTCGAGAGGAGGGAGACCCTCGGGATCCTAGCCGCTCCCCGCGATCCGCTCCTTCAGTCTAGTCCCTTCGATCCAGCCCAGAAATCCAGTCCTATGAGCGATTGTCGCCAACTGCCGACTTGGCGACCTTACAATTCTGCGCTGTACCCATGGAGGGCCAGCCTCACCGCTTGCCCTCCTCCTTCCTGCCGGGAGGGGGGAGTCGCAGGACTCCTTGGGGAGGCGCGGGCCCGATCCCTCTGAATCTTTCTTTCCTGCAAGGCCCGATGACCGCATCCGCGACGTACAATCCCCGGGTGGCTACCGGCTACCGCCTCGAGGAGCTGGCCGAAGCCTTCGACCGGGTGATGAATCCGCGGGACTGGATGGCCCCGATCAGATCGGAGATCCCGGCGGCGCAGCGGGAAGTAGTGGAGCAGGCGGTGGTCTGGTTCACCGAGACAGTTCCCGTATTCGTCACGATCCGGGACAACCCGATCGCCTGACGATCACCGCGCCGGGTTATCGCGAGGGAGCAGTCGGTCGGTAGCGGATCCAATCAAGGGGAGGGAGCCTTCATGCGTCAGCTCGTCATCGCGGGAATCGTCGTCCTTGTGCTCGGCGCCTTCGTGTTTTTCCGGGGCCTGAGCTTCAGCTCCCGCCACGATGTCCTCAAGGTGGGAGACCTGAAAGTCACCGCGACCGAGCAGCAGTTTATTCCGCCCTGGGTCGGTGGAGCAGCGATGGTGCTGGGAGTGGGGCTCATCGTGGCCGGGGCCCGGAAACGGAGCGCAGGGTCAACATGATCTGGGAACCTCGACTCCTCCAGGTCCTGTCATCCCTGGGGCCGCTGTCGCGGGATGGTGGGCCCGTGGTCCGGGGCCCACTGACCAGGCCGACGCGGTGAAGTCGCTCCCGCAGGTGCGTCGGCGCGTGATCTCCGCCCCCCCTTCACCCCAGGATCAGTCTTCCGAGCGAGATCATGATTCAATCAGGTAAGCGAGCCCGGTCCCGGTTCTTCATGCCCCCGTTGGCTAACCCGCTCCTCGAGATGTTCACCCTTGACCACGTCACTGGCGCTCACACCGGACGCGTTGCTGCGAGAGAATCGAGCACGGGAAAGACGAATCCCTAGCTCCTGCTTCACTCTGGCGCACTCCTCAACCTGGGGCAACGATCGGAAGGACGCCTCCCGTTGGACTTGATCCCCGCAAAACGATCGAGGTTAGGAACCGGAGCCGCAGCGCGACTGCGAAGGGGCTGAACTCAGGGCGTCTTGGGCGCCGGCGAAGGGGGAAGGGCGAGCAATCGACGCCGGAAGGTCTGAAACTCCTTCGTATCCGCGAGTCAGCCCCTGCGCTGACTCGCCGAATACTGGGCGATCAGGGCCTCGGTCGCGGTGATGCGATCTTCCTCCAGAGGATGGCTGGCGAAGAAAGCGTCCAGCGCGCCTGGATTGCTCATGTGTTCCTTGAAGGGAGCTGAAACATCTCCGGAATGCCGCGGGGCGACTTGCCCGACTTGACCGTCGTGGCCACCGCTTCCGCATCCGCCTCGGTCTCGTCGGTGCGGGTTAACCTGGCGAACAGCGCGCTTCCCCGATCTCGATAGCGGCCTCACCCGCTCCGCTGTCGCAAACGCTGGTCAGAGTACATAACAACGAAACTCCGACGCTTGGTCCCTGCGCCTGCTGCATCTGTTGCACCGAGTGACGCAAGTCACCTGCCCGCTCTCATCGACGAGCACGCCGGCCAGTACGCTCACGATGGTCGCCCGCTCGATCAAGCCGCGATTGACGTAGACCCAGCCACCCGGCAACGCGAACGCGTTGACTTCCTTGCTTCACGACGGTGAAGGTCCAGGCCAGATGGCCCGTGTCGGTCTTCGACAACCTGGAGCCAATCGTGCGGAAATAACACACGATCGCCGCTTTTTAGCGTGGTCGCTCGCGGTGACCTCGGCAGCGTACTAGCCCCCAAGCCCTCTTCCGCCTCGCGACAAGTGCGGATCCGGCGAGACTCATCGCCACACCTCCTGGCGCCCAGCACGCTCTGCGAACGCTCGATTTGAAATCCGTCAAGGCCTCGCTCGGCGTGTCCTCGAAGCATAGCCCCCGCCCCTCGACAGCTGTTATGCGAGCAAGGCAGCGGTTGGTTTCCCTGGGGTTGCTGGTCCTCACAAGCTGCGCCACCAAGGCCCAGACTGGAGCGGTGGTCGGCACGGCAGGGGGAGCGGTGGTGGGTGGGGTGATCGGCAAAGCTGGCCGGATCCACCGCCAAAGGCGCCATTGTTGGCGCGGTGGTGGGCGGGGTGGCGGGAGCCATCTCCGGGTTGCTCTACGACTTCGATTCCGACGTCGTGCGGCCGGAAGCAAGGACCAACCTACACGAACTCGCCGTCAGTCTCGAGAAATATCCCGGTTCCAATCTCCTGATTCTGGGCCACACCGACCGGCTGGGTACCGCGGCCTACAACATGGGGCTATCGGAGCGGCGGGCGAACGCAGCCGCCACCTATCTGATTTCTCAGGGAGTGAGCGGCTCCCGACTGGCCACCCGAGGGCTCGGTGAAACCGAGCCGGTCGCCACCAATGAGACCGAAGCCGGGCGGCAGACCAATCGGCGTGTAGAGCTGGCGATTTTCGCCAGTCAGGAAGCTCGGGCCGCCGCCGCAAAGTCGGGCTCCCCGTGGAGGCTCGACCTCCTCCGCCCTCGGGGTTAGTCCCCCAACCCACCCTTCGATGGATGGTGGAATGCGCAGGAATTCCTACACTTAGGTCGGGGCCTCAGGCTGCGCCCCCGACCTATTCCATGGAGTTGTCTTGTGCATACCCGACATCCGTTCATTCTCCGCCGACCCACCGCTGGAGTCACGATCAGGCGAACCCTGCTCGGGGGCCTTGCGGTGGCCGGCCTCGTCGCCTGTGACAAAGGCAAGCCGGGCTCGACTGCGGATGCCAGCCGCGTGCTGGAATCCGGCATCCGGATCGAAGCGACCACCGACCGCACCATTTCCTCCCGGGACGACAAGGCCGGCGAGACCTTCACCGCCAGCGTGTCAAGCGATGTGACCGATGGACGCGGTCGGGTCGTGATTCCCGCCGGCTCCACCCTCAATCTGAGCATCACCCAGCTGCAGTCGGCCACCGACAAGGGCAAGGCCGATGGCAGAATCACGGTACGGGTGAGCTCGGTGACGATCGCCGGCGAGACGTACCCCATCTCCGCCACGATCACCTCGATGGAGCACACCCTCAAGGGACGAGGAGTCGGCGGCACCGAGGTAGGAAAGACGGCAGCCGGCGTGGTCCTCGGCGGCATCGCTGGCCGGGTGATCGGGGGATGCGAACGGCACGGTCATCGGTGCGGTCGTCGGTGGAGCGGTCGGTGCCGCAGTGGCGGTCGAGACCGCGAACCGTGACGTCGTGGTCGGCGCGGGAACGCCGATGATTGTCACCCTGAACGAATCGCTCACCCTCGCGGCCCGATAGAGAGATTCCCATGGATTTGCTGACGTTACTCATCGTGGGCCTGGTCGCAGGGGTCCTCGCGAGTCTGGTGGTTGGCGGGGTCGGCTACGGGATCGTGGGCGATATCGTCATCGGGATCGTCGGGGCCTTTCTGGGCACCTGGCTCTTCCGCGTGCTCCGCATCGGGGTTCCGTTTGGCGGCCTTGCCGGCACGATCGCCGTCGCGTTCGTCGGAGCCGTGGTGCTCCTGCTGCTGCTGCGGCTGATTCGTCGGAGGGGGCGGCCCACCTAACCGTGGCGTTCTTCAAGAAGCTGATCGACGTTTTTACTCTGGGCTCCAATCGCCCGGTCTTGCGGCTGATCGTGTACTACGTGCTGCTCGCGGTCGTCGTGATCGGGCTCGCCTACGCCTTCCCCAGTGTGGACCGCATGATGGGGGGCTCGGATCAGGTCGCGCTGGTCCGGGTACCTCAGCTGCTCCAGGACGGACTGATCCCCGGGGCCACACCCCAGGCGGGGACCGCAGCCGTTCCGGATCGACTCACGCTCGCCGTCAGTACCACGGTTCTCATCCTGGCAACGCTGGTGCTGATGCTTCCGGTGTCCTGGGTCTACATGTCAACCCAGAAATCGAAGCAGCACAATCAGCAGCTGGCTCAAACGCTGATCTATCTGCCCATGGTCGTCGCAGGGGTCGTGCTGGTGGTTCAGAACAGCCTGGCCTTGGCTTTCAGTCTGGCGGGGGTCGTCGCAGCGGTAAGGTTCCGCACGACGCTCCAGGACGCCCGGGACGTGGTGTTCATCTTCCTGGCGATTGCGGTTGGCTTTGCCGCGGGCGTGCAGAGCCTCATTATCGCTGCGGTGGTGTCTGTCTCCTTCAACTTCCTGCTGATTCTGACCTGGCGGTACGACTTCGGCCGCAGCGTGCTGGAGCCAACGGCCACCTCATCGAAATGGGCCCAACCACTGCTCGAGCTTGCGGGAGGGAACGGCAAGATCCCAGACCGGGATCTGGTGATGGCGCTGGATCAGAAGAGCGCCCTGGCACTCTCGGACCGGTTCAACCGGGTCCGGTTGATCCTGGGGCCTTCCGGCAAGAAGCCCCGCTACAACGCGATTCTCTCGGTGACCACCAACCGCCTGAGCGAGGCCGAGCAGCGCATCGGCGACGTGCTCGACGAGATGGCCGGTCGCTGGCGCCTGGATGAAGTGGTCACCAATTCCGCCAAGCCCTCTGAGCTCTACTACCTGGTTCGCCTGGGGAAGCGCACCGGGCGCGACGATGTGTTGACCGCCGTCCGGGCCAAGGCGGGCCCAACCATTCTGAGCGCCGAGGTGGAGCTGGGCGGGGCGCGCCAAGCCGACGACGAGAAGGCGAAAGCGAAGAGCGAAAAAAAGGGATGACCCCTATCCTGCGGAGTGCCGCTCTCGTTCTGGTCGCGCTCTCTGTCAGCGCCTGCCGGATAAGCCTGGGCCAATCGGTCGGATCGAGGGACAGCGCCGAACTTCTGCAGCGGGAGGACCGGTTGGTGGCGGCACTGGGACGAGTCGATTCCACCGTCGACACCCCCCTCGCGCGCTGGCTGTTGCCACACGGGCTGGCCGAGATCTCGGGGCTCGCGCTGACCCCGGATCAGCGTCTGCTGGCCCATGGCGATGAAGTCGGCCACATCTTCGAGGTGGACTATCGCCGCGGAGTGATTGTCAAATCCTTCTGGGTCGGCGCGCAGCCGGTTCATGAAGACTTCGAGGCCATCGCGGTCTCCGGCGATCGTATTTTCCTGCTGGCAAGCAATGGCAAGATCTATGAGTTCAGGGAAGGTGCACGACGGGACGCATGTGCCATTCACGCTCCACGATACCAAGCTCGGCAAGGAGTGCGCATTCGAAGGACTGGCCTTCGATTCCCTTGCGAATGAGCTCGTGCTGGCCTGCAAGCACCCCGGCGTCAAGAGCCTCCGGGACTTCGTGGTGCTCTACAAATACAGCCTGGCGGCCCCGCAACCGGGTGACCAGAAAGCGAAGGTATGCCTGGAAGCTGCTGTCCTCGGGCATCTGACCTGCTTCCTCCCGCAGCGCACGCCCCAAGTTACCCAAGCTCGGGCTCGCTGTGCCCTCGAGAAAGTCTTTGCGCGGCCACCGAGCCATCGACGAGGCGCACTGGGCGGGCTCACGCATTTCTTGACATGAGCACCCTAACCCGTTAATAGTCGAAGTACGCGAGTCCGACTGGATCACCGCGACCGAAAGTCCACCGGATTCAGCCTGAGCCGGCGACCCCGAACCTGAGGCAATGGCGGGGTCATTTTTTTTCGCCGTCCATCTGCGAAGGAGGTTCCAAGACGTTCCGGAGCCGCACCGCCTTTCACCCGATCCCCCCACAGGAGGCACCCTTGATGACCAAATCTCGAATCGCCGTGTTGACCGCTGCCGCCTCGCTGGTTGCGTCTGCTGTCATGGCCCAGCAGGCGCCTTCACAGTTCGTGATGGCCACTTATTACCGGTGCGACTATTCCAGGCAGGCCCGGGCCGACACGCTCTACAAGCAAGTGATGGCTCCGCTGCTCGACCGGCAGATCAAGGCGGGCAACCTGACGGGCTACGGCTTCGCTTCCCACCGCATCGGGGGAGTCTTCCGCCGCCTGGAGACCTGGACCGCGCCCACCCTGGCCAAGTTGATCACGGCCCAGGATGCCCTTACCGCTGACCTCGACAAGACCAATCGGAAGGGCGGGGCCGAGTTCGACGCGGTCTGCGGGTCGCACGACGATTACATCTGGGAACGCACCGCCGGCTCGGCGCCGAACCCGTCAGCGCCCAACCCCGCGTTCAGCTATTCCCGGTACCTCACCTGCGACATGTCCAAGGAAGGTGAAGCCGATCTGATCATGCAATCGGCGCTGGCGGAGATAATGAACAAGCACCTGGCCGCCGGACACATCATGACATGGGGTTGGTACGCTCACAACATGGGCGGAACGATCCGGCGAATCCTGAATTGGAGCGGACCGACTGTGATGGCGGTGCTCAATGCCGAGGAAATGATCTCGAGCGAGATCGCGGCGCATCCTCTCGGAAACGCCTTCACCTCCATTTGCAACAGCCACACCGATTACGTCTGGAAGGCGGAAGTCACCAGTCCCTAGGTTCGTCAAACTCACTTCTTACGCCGAAGCGCCCGGATCACACCGGGCGCTTCGTCGTTGGGGGGGGACAGGCCCGGTACACGACTAGGTTCCCTTCACTGTTTCAACCTTCAGTCCCCCATCCGAGGCCCCCACGCTCCCTGCCCCACGCAGTCTCCGGCGCTTTTTCTCTCGGCTGATTTCCCCCCGACTGCGCGCCGGTGAGGAACTGCTCGCCGGACCGATCCGCGGGGAACTGCTGGGCACCGAACACCTGGGAGACCGGGCCCAGGCCAAGGCGCGCGAGCAGCGCATCGGGAAGGCGCGTCGGGCCCGGCGCCGCGCGCCGCTGCTCGCCCGCCTCGGCGGAACGCACCGTATTCTCGAGGACGCTTACGCCCGGCTGACCGAGGCTTCCGATCGGGGAGAGGACATCGGTCCCGCGGGGGATTGGCTGCTCGACAACTATCACGTGGTGCAAGAGCACATCGGCGCGGTGCGAGAGAGCCTGCCCCACGGCTACTATCGCGAGCTGCCCGAGCTGGCCGCCGGTCCGCTGGCCGGCTATCCGAGGGTCTACGAGCTCCTGATCACCCTGATCTCACACACCGAAGGCCGGATTACGCTCGACCGGGTCCGCGGGTTCGTCGCCGCGTTTCAGAAGGTTGCGGCGCTGACGATCGGGGAGCTGTGGGCGGTGCCGGCGATGCTTCGATTGGGTCTCCTCGAAAACGTCCGGCGCATGGCGCTCCGCACGGTGCAACGGCTCGATGAGCTGAGGGAGGCCGATGCGGCGGCCGCGCGCATCGTTCGCGCCGCCGAGTCCGACCCGGAAGCGCTGGACGCCGCGCTCCACCGCTTCGCCACCCAGCCCCACTCGCTCAGCCCGACCTTCCTGTCCCGATTCCTGCACCAGCTGCGCCTCGAGGGCGGGGCCCTGCCGGCGGTGGTGCGGCTGGAGCAGTGGATCGCCGAGGAAGCCCACAGCGGAGAAGCAGCCACGGCCGGCGCGACCCAGCGGCTCGCCCAGACCCAGGTCGCCATGGCCAACAGCATCACCAGCCTGCGCGCGATCGCCCGCATGGACTGGCGAGACTTCGTCGAGGATCAGAGCCGGGTGGAGTCGGTGCTGCGCGAGGATCCCTCGGGCTTCTACCCCCGCATGACATTCGCGACCCGGGATCGCTACCGCCACGTGGTGGAGCGCGTTGCCAGACGTACCGATCGCTCCGAAGATTCGGTGGCCCGCCTCGCGCTCGACCTGGCGCGTGCGGGGCAGCGCGACCCATCGCACCCCACAGACCAACGCCGCGGACACGTCGGGTTCTATCTGATCGACGCAGGACAGGTCGAGCTGGAGCGGGCAGCAGGCTACCGCCCACCGGTGAGAGAGGCGTTGCACCGCTGGGTGCGGCGCCACCCCAACGTGGTGTTCGTGGGAGGGGTTCTCCTCGCGACGCTGGCGGCCCTCGCCGCGGTGCTCTGGCTCGGCGGGTTGCCTCCTCCCTCGGTGTGGCCGGTGCTGCTTCTCCTCGGGTTCATCCCGGCAACCGAGATCGCGGTCAACATCGTCAACCAGCTCGTCACCGCGTTCCTGCCTCCCCGGCCGCTCCCCAAACTCGACCTGCATGAGCACGGCGTGCCGCCCGAGTTCCGCACGGCGGTGGTCATTCCGACGCTCTTTGAAAGTGTCGACGCGGTGCAGGAAGCCCTCGATAATCTCGAAGTGCAGTTCCTGGCGAACCGGGAAGCGCACCTGCACTTCGCGGTCTTGAGCGACTTCACCGACTCGCCCACCGAGCACCGGGAGGGCGATGCCGCGATCCTGGCGGCAGCGGTGGCGGGCGTGACCGTGCTCAACGCGCGTTATGCGGCCGACAGCCTCGACGGGTTCTACCTGTTCCACCGACCCCGGCGCTGGAACCCCGCCGAAGGCGTCTGGATGGGCTGGGAGCGCAAGCGCGGCAAGCTCGCCGAGTTCAACCGGTTCGTCCTGGGTGGATCGGATGAGGCCTTCACCACCGTCATCGGCGACGTCGCACCGATCCGGCAGGTGCGCTATGTGATCACCCTCGACGCCGACACGCTGCTGCCCCCCGACGCCGCCCCGCTCCTGGTCGGGGCGCTCGCGCATCCGCTCAATCACGCCGTGTATGACCCGGACAAGGGACGGGTGGTGCGTGGCTATGGCATCCTGCAGCCGCGCGTCGGGGTCTCGGTGCCCAGCGCGAATCGCTCGGTATTCGCCGCAATCCATTCGGGACATCCGGGCGTGGACCCGTACACCACCGCCGTTTCCGATGTGTATCAGGATCTCTACGGAGAGGGCAGCTTCACCGGCAAAGGGGTATACGATGTCGCCGCTTTCGAGCAAGCGACCCACGGCCGCTTTCCCGAGAATACGCTGCTCTCCCATGACCTGATCGAAGGCAGCTACGCCCGGGCCGGCCTCGCCACCGACGTGATCGTCTATGACGATTACCCGAGCCACTACCTGTCATTCACCCGTCGCAAGCATCGCTGGATCCGGGGCGATTGGCAGCTGCTTCCATGGCTGACTGGACGGGTCCCCGGCCCGGATGGCGCCGAGCGCAACCGGCTTTCCCTGCTGTCGCGCTGGAAGATTGTCGACAATCTCCGCAGGAGTATCGTGGAGCTGGCCCAGCTCGCGTTCCTGCTCGCCGGCTGGACCTTCCTTCCCGGTTCACCGCTCCGGTGGACCCTGCTGGGGATCGGGGCGGTGGCCGCGCCGTGGATCGTGGCGCTTCTGCTTGCCGTCGTTCGCGCTCCGCTCGACAAATCCTGGCGCGCCTACTACGCCGCGCTGGGTCGGGAGCTCCGCACCAGCGCCGAGCAGGTCGCACTCGCCCTCGCCTTCCTGCCCCATCAGGCCTGGATTTCCGCCGATGCGATTGGGCGAACGCTCTGGCGACTACTGGTGAGCCGGCGCCGGCTGCTGCAGTGGCGGACCGCGTCCCAAGCCGAGCGGAACACCTCGAATTCAGCCCGCGCGCTGTGGTCAGCCATGGCGCCCGCGGTCGTCATCGGCGGGTTCGCATTCCTCGCCGCCACGGGGAACGGTCTCGCTGTCCTCCCGTTCGCCCTCCTCTGGATGGTCTCCCCGCTGTTGGCCAATCGGCTCGGCGCGCCGATCGCACGTCGGGAACAGCACCTCGGGCCGGCCCAACGCGACCAGGCCATCCGCTACGCCGGGCTGCACTGGTCCTACTTCGACAAGTTCGTCACCGCGGAGACCAATTGGCTCGCCCCGGACAATTTCCAGGAGGACCCCGCGCCCGTGGTGGCGATGCGGACCTCCCCCACCAACATCGGCCTCCAGCTTCTGGCGATCACCAGCGCGAGGGACCTGGGGTTCATCACCCTGGAAGAGATGATCCGCCGGCTCGAGCTGGCCTTCGGGTCGCTCCGGCGGATGCGCCGCTTTCGGGGACATTTCTACAACTGGTACGACCTGCGGGATCTCAGCGTCCTCGAACCGGCGTACCTGTCCACCGTGGACAGCGGCAACCTCGCCGGCCATCTCATTGCGCTCCGGCAGGCGTGCCTCGAGATCATGGACGAGCCCGGCGCCCAGCCGAGCGCGCCCCGGCTTCAGGCAATCGCCGAGGAGGCCTATGGGTTCGCGATGGAGATGGATTTTGGCTTTCTGTTCGATGCAGACCGAAAGCTTTTCTCGATCGGATTCCAGGAGACCGCCCACGCGCTGGACGAATCGTACTACGACCTGCTGGCCTCCGAGGCCCGCCTGGCAAGCTTCATCGCGGTGGCCAAGAACGATGTTCCTCTGGAGCACTGGTTCCTGCTCGGCCGCACCCTGACCTACGCTGCCGGCCGGCCGGTGCTGGTGTCCTGGAGCGGGAGCATGTTCGAATACCTGATGCCGCTCCTGATCATGCGGTCCTACCCGCTGACGCTGCTCGGAGAAAGCTGCGCGGGTGCGGTGCGGCGCCAGATGGCGTATGGGGGCGAGCACGGCGTTCCCTGGGGGGTCAGCGAGAGCGCCTACAACCTGCGCGACCGGCACCATACCTATCAGTACCGCGCGTTCGGCGTTCCCGATCTCGCGCTCAAGCGAGGACTGGATCGGGAGCTGGTCATTGCCCCGTACGCTTCGGCGCTCGCCGTACTGGTGGATCCGGAGCGGGCGCTCGCAAATCTCGCCAGCCTGGAACGCCACGGCGCGCTCGGCCCCTACGGTTTCCGGGACGCTCTCGATTACACCCGTCCGGACCCGGGTCAGCCGTTCGCGCTGGCGCGAGTGTACCTCGCTCACCACATCGGAATGAGCCTGGTGGCCCTGGTCAATTTGCTCGGCGGAAACAGGTGGCAGCGCCGCTTCCATGCCGATCCCCTGGTGCGCGCCACGTCACTGCTCCTGCATGAACGAATTCCTCGGCGGGTCCTGCTCCGGGAGCCGTCCCCGATCAGAAGCGAGCGGACCCCGCCTGCGGCGGGGGCGGATCAGCCGGTGGTGCGGCAGGTCGATACGCCGGACACGCCCCAACCTCAGATCGCGTTGCTGGGTCAGCTGCCGTACACGATCATGGTCAGTCACTGCGGGGGCGGATACAGCCGGTACGAATCGCTCGCGGTAACCCGCTGGCGGAGTGATGGGACCCGCGACGCCACCGGGCAGTTCTGTTACGTCAAGAACCTTTCGGACGGCCGGGTCTGGTCGGCCGCGCACCAGCCAGTGTGCGCCAGGGCCGATTGGTATCATGCCTCCCTCGCGACCGACCGGGTGACGTTCCATCGGGGCGACGGCCGTATCGAAACTCGCACCGAGATCGCCGTGGTCCCGGAAGACTCCGCCGAAGTGCGCCGGGTAACCGTGACCAACAACGACGACCAGACCCACGAGATCGAGCTCACCAGCTACGGCGAAATCGTATTGGCCCCGCCCGACGCCGACCGCGAGCACCCCGCGTTCGGCAATCTGTTCGTCGAGACCGAGTGGCACGAGTGGTGTAGCGCGATCACCGCCACCCGCCGGCCCCGGTCGGCGGAGGAACGGTCCCTCTGGTGCGTGCACGTGGCGGCTACCGGCCAGGAGCTCATCGGTCCGGTCACCTGTGAAACCGATCGGGCTCGTTTCCTCGGGCGCGGACGCTCGCTTCGCGAGCCGGCGGTGCTGCGGACCGACGGCGCGCTGTCGGGCACAACCGGTGCGGTCCTCGATCCGATCTTCGCCCTGCGCACCCGGATTCGGCTGGGGCCCCGGCAATCGACGACGGTCGCGTTCACCACACTCGTCGCCACCAGCCGCGAGCGCGCCTTCGAGCTTGCCGACCGCTATCACGATCCCTACACCGCCCAGCGGGCCCTTGATCTTGCCTGGACCTCGAGCCAGGTCGAGTTGCGGGAGCTGGGCCTGACGCCGGCCGACGCGGCCCTCTTCCAGGAGCTCGCCGGGCACCTGTTCTACGGCAACCCGGCCCTTCGGATCCCTCACGCCGAGCGCCTGGAAAACCGCGGCTCGCAGCCGCTCCTCTGGGCCACCGGCGTTTCCGGCGACTGGCCGATCCTGCTGGCCACGATCGAGTCCACCGAGGGACTGCCGACCCTGCGCCAGCTCCTCGCCGCCCATCGTTACTGGCATCGCCGCGGCATGACCGTGGATCTGGTAATCCTCAACGCGCAAACCGCGAGCTATCTCCAGGATCTGAACGACCGGGTCATGGCGGCGGTGTATTCGCTCAGTGACTCGGGTTCGGTGGACCGCCCCGGCGGCGTCTTCGTCAGGCGCAGCGACTTGCTGGGTGCCGAGGAGTTGCTCATGCTGCGCGCAACGGCGCGGGTCTACATGCCCTGCGACCGCGGCTCGCTGGGACGATTCCTGACCGAGTCAACGGTGCCTCCGGAACCAGCGCCGGACCTGGACGACGCGCTGCCAGCCGAGTTTCGATCGCCGGAGCGCAGGGGACTGCGGGTGGGGGGCGTGCTCGGACATATCGGAACCCGTCTGCCGGCGCTTCTTGCACCGCTCGTGGCGCCCGTCAGCGCGGCCTTTCGTCAGAGACTCGAGCCGGGCTCAGACCCCGCACCGGCAGTACCCGCCAACGGCTTCGGATCCCTCAACGCGGACGGTGACTACGAGATCGAAGTGTGTGGGGATCGGATTCCCCCGGCGCCCTGGTCCAATGTCATCGCCAACCGGCACGGGGGGTTCGTGGTCACCGAACGAGGCGGGGGATGCACCTGGGCCGGGAACAGCTACTTCTACCGTCTCACCCCGTGGCACAACGACCCGGTGAACGATCCGATCAGCGAGATCGTGTATCTCCAGGACGCGGAAACAGGAAAATTGTGGTGCGCCACCCCGGGACCACTCCGCGAAGAGGTGCCGTATGCCATCCGCCACAAGCCGGGCGCTTCGACCTTTGCGCACGAGCGGGATCGGATCGCCACCCACCTCACCCTCGGCATGGCCGAAGACGCGCCGGTCAAGCTCGCCGTGCTCCGGATCACCAACCGCGATACCCGGCCACGGCGGCTGACCCTCACGACCTACCTGGAATGGACCCTGGGGGTGCACCGCGAGTTTACCCAGCACCAGGTGCACACGACCTTCGATCGCGAACACAGCGGGATCTTCGCGCAGAACACCTTCGACCCCGAGTTCGCGGACTGGATGGCGTTCCATGCCATCAGCGAGCCGGTCATCGGATACACCGCCGGCCGGCGCGGATTTCTGGGACGGAATGGCGATGTCAGCGCACCTGCTGCGCTCTTGGCAGGCGGAGTGCTGAAGGGAACGACCGGCGTGGGCATCGATCCGTGCGCTGCGCTCCAGTGCCGAGTCGAGCTCGCCGCCGGAGAAACTCGAGAAGTGGTGATTGTGATCGGTGCCGCAGCGAGCGAAACCGCCGCCCGGAACGCCGTCGCGGAGTATCGCGGCGTAGGACGGGCGCGGGCCGCCCTCGCCGGGTCGGTCGCCGCATGGACCAGTCGACTTTCGGTCATCACGGTTCGAACCCCGGAACCCAGTTTCGATGCAATGCTCAACCGCTGGACGCTGTACCAGGCGCTGGCTTGCCGCCTTTGGGCTCGATCGGCTCTCTATCAGAGCAGCGGGGCCTACGGCTTTCGGGATCAGCTCCAGGACGTGATGGCGCTGGTCTATGCCGAGCCGGCCCTGGCTCGTGAGCACATCCTGCGCGCCGCTGCCCGGCAGTTCGTCGAGGGCGATGTGCAGCACTGGTGGCACCCATCGAGCGGGCGTGGCCTGCGCACCCGGTGCTCGGACGACCTCGCCTGGCTTCCCTACGTGGTGGCCCACTACGTCCGCACCACCGGCGACGCGTCCGTGCTCGACGAAACAGTCCCGTTCCTGACCATGCGCCCGCTCGCGCCCGGGGAGTCGGAGGTGTACGACCTGCCACAGGTTTCCACCGAGTCCGCGACTCTGTACCAGCACTGCGTCCGCGCGCTCTGGCGCGCGCCTGCACCGCCGGAGCGCATGGGTTGCCGTTGATCGGCACTGGGGACTGGAATGACGGTATGAATCGGGTCGGCGCCGAGGGACGCGGCGAGAGCGTCTGGCTGGCGTGGTTCCTCATCACGGCGTTGCGAGATTTCGCCGAGTCTGGCGAGGCGCACGGCGATACCGCCCACCCGAACGAGTGGCGCCAACAAGCCGACCGTTACACCGCCGCGGTCAAAGAGCACGGATGGGATGGCGCGTGGTATCGCCGGGCGTACTTCGACGACGGGACGCCGCTCGGCTCCTCCGGAAGCGAGGAGTGCCGCATTGACTCCATCGCCCAGAGCTGGAGCGTGCTCTCGGGGGCGGGTGATCCGGAGCAGCAGGCCCAGGCAATGGGTTCGCTGGAGCAGCACCTGGTTCGTGAAGAGGCGCGCCTCCTTCTCCTCCTCACTCCGCCGTTCGATCAGACTCCGCAGGACCCCGGCTACATCAAAGGGTATGTGCCGGGCGTGCGGGAGAACGGGGCCCAGTACACCCACGCCGCCCTGTGGGCCGTGCTCGCCACCGCGCGGCTGGGACGGGGGGATCGCGCCTTCGAGCTTTTCCAAATGCTCAATCCGCTCTCCCACACCCGCACCCCGGAGGAGGTCGCTACCTACAAAGTGGAACCCTACGTCGTGGCCGCCGACGTGTATGCAGTTCAACACCAGCAAGGTCGTGGCGGATGGACCTGGTACACCGGCTCGGCGAGCTGGATGTACCGGGTCGGAGTGGAAGGAATCCTCGGCATGCGGAAGCGTGGCACGACGCTCTTCATCGAGCCGCGCGCGCCTACTGCCTGGACTGAGTACACCATCGAGTATCGGTTCGGACAGAGTCTCTATTCGATCGTGGTCCACCAGGTGGATGGCGCCCTGGGCAGCCAGGTCGAGCTGACAGTGGATGGCCGGATGCATGCGGGCCCCGGAATCCCGCTCGTAGATGACGGGGAACGGCACGAGGTTCTGGTCCGTGCGCCCGTCCGTCCTACCTTCCCGATCCCGCTGCCCGGTTAATTTCCCTCCCCAGATGACGACTCCTCCTTCGGAAGTCCCGACCAGACAAAGGACCTGCGCGGCGTGCGGAAGCGTCGTGACCGGCCGATTCTGCTCGCACTGCGGCGCCCCAGCCGAAATGGGAGCCTGCCCGTCGTGCGGGACCAGGCTCAGCCCCGGAGCGAAGTTCTGCCATCAGTGCGGAGCAGCGGTGGCTGCCCAACCGGGAATCCGTGGCAGGAATCAGATTGCCTGGATGGTAGCGGGCGTTGCGGTGGTCGCGCTGAGCCTTGTGCTCATCCTGAAAGGGGGGTCCCTCCGGCCCGCTCCCGCGCCGGAAATGGCCAATCCAGGCAACCAGGGTGCGGGAGCTCCCGGACTGGCAGGGCCGGCACCGGACATCAGCAACATGAGCCCCGAAGAACGCTTCGAGCGGCTCTTCGACCGGGTAATGCGCGCCGCGGAGTCGGGAGACACCGGCACCGTCGCCCAGTTTTCCCCGATGACCCTGGCCGCCTACAGCATGCTGCCCGAAGCCAACGCCGACCTGCGCTTTCATGCCGCGCTGGTTCGGCTCGCCATCGGCGACAACGCCGGAGCCGCTGGCCCTGGCCGACACCATCCTCGCCCAGTCCCCCGGCCACCTCTTCGGATATGTGATTCGTGGAGAAGCAGCCGACCGACAGAACAGAATGGACGGTCCTCACCCGGAGCTATCGCGACTTTATCCAGCATTACCAGGCCGAGATCCGTTCCGGCCGGCCCGAGTACGCCGACCATAAGCCCGTACTCGACAGCTTTCTTTCCCGGGCCGAGGCCTCGACCGGCAAACAACCGTGACCCGAACGATCCATGTCGCCCACAGCCCCGACTCCGACGACGCCTTCATGTTCTATGCGCTGGCCGAGGGAAAGCTCGACACCGGGGATCTCCGCTACGTCCACGAGCTCGCCGACATCGAAACCCTGAACGCCCAGGCCCTGGCTGGCGAGCTCGAGGTTTCGGCGGTTTCCATTCATGCCTACGCCTACCTGGCCGATCGATACGCCCTGCTCTCGAGCGGCGCGTCGATGGGCGACGGCTACGGGCCCCGGCTGGTGTCTCGTGCCGAAAGACCCCGAGACCCGCGGGGCGCTCTCGCGGGGCAGAGGATCGCGGTCCCCGGCCTTAGGACCTCCGCCTACCTCGCCCTCAAGCTCTACCAGCCGGGACTTCGAGCCGGTGGTGGTCCCGTTCGACCAGATCGGTGAGGCGGTGGCCGAGCCGGAACGGTCGACCTCGGCCTCCTGATCCACGAAGGCCAGCTCACCTATTCCCGGGATGGGCTTCATCTCTGGGACGACCTCGGCGACTGGTGGAAGCGGGACACCGGCCTTCCCCTCCCCCTCGGTGGCAACGTGGTGCGCCGCGATCTGGGAGACCGGGTCATCGCCCAGGTGTCGGTGGACCTTCGGCAAGAGCATCGAGTACGCCCTGGCCCATCGGCGGAACGCGCTGGCGCACGCCGGGCAGTTCAGCCGGGGCCTGACCGACGCAGGACACCGATGAGTTCGTGGGGATGTACGTGAACCACTGGACCGTGGACTACGGGCCGGAGGGGACGCCGGGCGGTCCAGCTCTTCCTGGACCGGGGGGCCGACGCCGGGGTGATCCCGCATCGGATTCAGGTCGAGTTCGTCTAGCCTAGTCACCCGCCATTCCCGAGACTAGCTTTTCGTCCCATGGATGTCGGAGAACGAGGACCTCGAGAGACGCGCCGCCGAGCTGGAACGGGAGCGCACCAATCTGCAGCAGGTCGCGGTCGCGACCCTCGAAGCGCTGGTCAACGCCCTCGAAGCGAAGGATCCCTATCTCCGCGGACACAGCGCGCGGGTTGCCGACATGGCGGCCTCGGTCGCGGGCGAGCTCAAGCTCTCCGACGACGAGGTGGACGCGGTGCGCACCGCCGGCCGGTTGCACGATATCGGGAAGATCGGAGTGCGCGAGGAGATCATCACCAAGCAGGGACCGCTCACCGACCAGGAGTTCGAGGAGGTCAAGCGCCACACCACGATCGGCGCCGAGATCCTTGCGCCGCTTCTGCACCTCGGCTCGGTCATCCAGTTCGTGCGCAGCCATCATGAGCGCTGGGACGGGAAGGGATATCCCGACGGGCTCAAGGGCGATCAGATCCCGCTTGGGCGCCCGGATCCTCGGGACGGTCGAGATCTACGACGCGCTGGCTACGTCACGTTCCTATCAGGAGAAGATGTCGCCGGAGCTTGCGGTGGAACGGCTGGGAGACCTGGCTGGAACGGTGATCGATCCGAAAGTGCTCAAAGCCCTGCGCTCGGTGGTGGCGCGCCGGGAACATCTGGTCTTCCTGGACGACCCCAGACACTAACCTTCAGACAACGTCGGACGTTCCCGGGGCGGCGTTCTTCTCGCCGTCGCGTAGGCCATTCCCCGCAGCCGCGCGACCCGGACCCGGATCGGGGGGTGCGAAGCGAAGAGATCGCCCATTGCGCCTTCCTTCGCTGCCAGCTGGCTCCCGGCGGGATCCACGATGCACATGTGGGCGCTGCCCTTCATCACGTGAGTCGTTGGGGCCGATTCGCCGTCGATTTTCTCCAGGGCGCTTGCCAGCGCCATCGGGTTGCGATTGAGCTGGGCTCCGGTGGCATCGGCCAGATACTCCCGCTTCCGGCTCACGGCCATCTGGAGCAGCGCTCCGACGATGGGAGCCAGGATCAGGGTCAGCAGCCAGGCGACCAGAACGATCGCCGCGAGCGGACCGCTGGATTTGTTCCCACCTCGTCTGCCTCCCCTGCCACCCCACATCGACCGCCGCAGCACATTCGACATCAGGATGATCGAGCCGACCATCGCGGCGAGGAGGGTCATCAGACGGGTATCGAAGTTCCGGATGTGGGACATCTCGTGGGCGACCACTGCCTGCAGCTCATCGCGATCGAGCACCCGGAGGAGCCCTTCGGTCACCGCGATGTTGGCGTGCATGGGATCGTTGCCGGTGGCGAACGCGTTGGGATCGGGATCCGGAACGATCCAGATCTTCGGCTTGGGAATCCCCGCCGCGATGGCCATCTCTTCGACCACGTTGTCGAGCCGTTTGAGCTCCGGCGTGGCGGGGTTGATCACCTCCTGAGCCATCGACGCGTCGAGGACCCGCTTGGCGCCATTGACCCAGGCGTACCGCGTGGTTCCCGCCGCGAACGCGAGCGCGGCCAGTCCGATGATGGGAATCACGTGGTGGTAGTGCCCCGGGGGGAGGTCGCGGGTGTGGAGATAGAACGCGAGGTCTCCGCCAAAGCCTACCCAGGTAAAGAACAGGATGAACCCGACGACCAACCATCGCGACTTGCGACGGTTGGCCGTCTGCTGCGCAAAGAGGTTCTGATCGCTCACGCCACCGGCTTGCCGAATGAGAGGTTCACCTCAGGCACCCCCCGCTCGCTCCCGTCCTCGATCTCCCAGAGCTCCGCCGGGCTGGCCTTCGCGAGACCCGCCACCAGACTGGTCGGGAACTGGGCCTGGCGGGTGTTGTACTGGGTCGCGACGTCGTTGTAGAGCTGCCGCGCGAACCCGACCTTGTTCTCGGTGCTGGTCAGCTCCTCCTGGAGCTGGAGCACGTTCTGGGAGCTCTTCAGATCGGGGTATTTCTCCTGAAGGGCAAAGAGACGTCCGAGCGCCTGGGACAATTCGCCTTCAGCGCGGGCGGTGGCACCGACCCCCTGCGCCGACACCGCCTTGTTGCGCGCGGCAATCACCGCCTCGAGGGTCGACTGCTCGTACTGCATGTACCCCTTGACGGTGTTCACCAGGTTGGGAATCAGATCGTGCCGTCGCTTGAGCTGGACGTCGATCTGTTTCCAGGCGTTCACCACCTGGTTCTTCAGGGCGACGAGTCCGTTGTACGCCCCGATCACCCAGATCGCGACGATGATGAGGACCGCAAGAAGGACGTACGTCATGGGCAGCATCCTGAGGTATGAGACGAAACACTGTACGCGGCGACAGAATGGAAGTTACAACCCGGCGCCGGGAGCGGGAGGCGGAGAAAAGCAACGGCTCGCGGAGAAAAGATTCCGGCAATCTCCCGGCCGGTCATACCGTGTACCATGCGAAAAGGCTTTACTCTGGTCGAGATGCTCATCGTGCTGGCCGTCATCGGCATCGTAACTGCCGTCATCGTGCCGGGTGCGGGCCGGAGCGCCGACCGGATCGCAGTCGAGCACCAGGCCACCCGGATCGTGGTAGCCTACCGGCAGGCCTGGACCGCGGCGCGGACCCAGCAACGGCTCGCGATCCTCAGGATCACTCCCGATTCCATCTCGATCCGCGCGGTGCGGGGCGCCGCCGATCCCGACACGGTGCTCGTCTCGCTTCAGCCGGGGCCCGCCATCGCGGGGGTCACGCTCCAGAGCTCCTCGCACACCGCCGTGTTCGGGCCCGACGGGATAGGGCTCGGCGCCGCCAATACCACCCACGTCCTGGTCAAGGGAGCAGTCACCCGGAAAATCGTGGTGTCACGGCTGGGACGGGTGCGGGAGTAAGCGCGCCTTGGAGCTTACGGATTCCCGAAGGTCACATCGACATGGACCACGATGTCGGGGTCCATCTTGAGCACCAGAAAGCGGGTCAGGTTCGTGACCTGGTAGTCCTTGAGGTTCATCGGGAGGGTCGCGGTGATCCTGCCGCCGGCTGCGGTGCGGCGCACCACGGCGGGAAACCGTTCGGGCCGGGCGACCCCGTGAATGAAGAACCGCCCCTGGAGGATCACCGCGGTGCTGTCCCCCTCCGCCCCCTGGGCTTCCACTCCGTCCAGGATGAAGCGGATGGTCGGATAGATGTCCGCTTCCATCGTCTTTACCAGGTCCCGGTCCCGGCGATTGTTCGCGGTCTTGAGGGTTCTGACCGGTGCCTCGACCCAGCCACGAACCTCGGAAAGCGTTCCACCGCTCATGTGCCCGCGGACCGAATCGGTCACCCCGGTAAAATCACCGAGGGTGGATTTTCCGTCGAAGCTGAGCCTGGCCGCAACGACTGGCGCCTCGCCCCAGCGCGCCTGGGCGAGAGCCTCCGGCGGGAACGCCGCGAGGCTCATCACCACAACCCAGACATGGAAGGAGCGCAGTTATTCCTCGGAAGAGGTCCCTTCCAAATGATAACGGCGGATTTTGGCGAGCAGGGTCGAGCGGGCCAGGCCCAGGAGCTGGGCCGCCTTGCGCCGGTTGCCGCCGGTATGGCGAAGCATCGCGGCAATCTGGCGCCGCTCCACCGCCTCGAGCGGTTCGGGCGGGGGAGCGCTTTCCCCCAGGGCTTCGCGAAGGCGCTGAAAGTCGAGCTCGGGAAGACTCAGGTCGAGAACCAGAAGACCTGGCCCTTCGCCCGGCGCTCCGACGGTTGCCGCGGCAAGCAGGGCGGCCGCCGATGCCCCGTGGGTTTCGGTGGTCACTGTCGTTCCGGACTGGCGCAGCGGCTCGGCGAGCTGCTCGGCGCGGGACCGGTCATTGCTGACGATGAGTACAGGTCGAGAGTCGATCATGGTAGTCATAGGTTGTCACCCGTAGAGCCAGTGAGTCAGTGGTGCACGTGGGGCGTTTCTGGTCCCCCGCCGGAGGAGACGCACGGCGGGGATCGGGAATGCACCAGGACGGGCGGACGGGCGGACAGGCACGGACGGGCGGACAGGCGGACAGGCGGACGGGCGGACGAAGGAAGCGGACAGGCGGACAGGCGGACAGGCGGACAGGCGGACGAAGGGGCACAAAATCGGAACGGCCGCACAGCTTTCGCCGTCACGGCCGTCCCAGCGTGAACCAACTGAAGTCGGAGCTTGCGC
Organism: uncultured Gemmatimonadales bacterium; assembly: GCA_963841505.1. GTDB lineage: Bacteria > Gemmatimonadota > Gemmatimonadetes > Gemmatimonadales > GWC2-71-9 > JABFSM01. Next base: position 111,152 of record CAWJCZ010000008.1, on the reverse strand, counting down.
CGCCGTTCTTCTCTCCTCCGCCACCGTCTGGTTGATCACCTCTCGGGAGGGCGGAGTCAGGCCTCAGTTTCGATCCCCAAGCCGGATGGCCTATCCCACTTGGTTCGCTCACGCAAGCGCTGCGAATCGATCGGGTCGCGGACCGACCTTTCGCACTGCACTCCGAGGCGCCACATCGGAGCGGGTGGAACAACGCGACTGGTTCCACCGGTCCGGGTCGATGTGACCACCAGGATCTGCGATCGTGGGAACGAGCGAGCGCCCCCCTGACCTCCCCTGATATACCGCCCGAACTGCCACCACCCCATCAGACTTCCGTAGGAAGCTGCCAGAGCAGCGACACGCCACCAAGATATGGGTTCGGAAAAATCGCGCAAGTGCCTGTCTTTCTTCGGGTTACGTGGTTTCTGGGTGGGGCTTTTGTGGATACCCAAGTCGTGATGCCAGACTACCAACCGCTACTTCGACACATGGGGTGGAAATGTGAATCAACATCTGCACAGCCGTGTGCAGTTCATTGCCGGCCTCTGATCGGCCTAACATTCGCGCCCGTTTCAGCGTCACCCTGACATCGCAGGCTCTGCTCGTCATCTCACGTCTGGTCGGAGGGGCACATGCGGTACCGTTTCCTGGCTGCTCTCGTGGTTGGTGCCGTTGCTGGTTGCGATTCCGCGAACCCCCCTTCGGATCCCGGCTCAGAGCAGCCGGGACCGGTGTCGCGGCCCGACGCGGCGCTCGGACGGGTTGCCTTCGAAAACGAGTGCTCGACCTGTCATGCTTCCCGCGACGGCTACGACCTTCACACCTTCGGATTCTCCGACACCACGATCATCCGCCGGGCCGTGGCGCACGTCGATAGCGCGACCGCCCTGAACATTGTCGCCTACATCCATACGGTTCAGTCGCTCCACCTCGACCAGACGACGAATCTGTTTCAGCCGGGAGGGAGCACCGTCACGGGCGACGTCGAATTCGCCACCGGGCTGTTCGGCAGGGATGAGTGGCCGACCGGCCTTACCACTGCCCAGCTCCTGGCGATTGACCCCCGCACGGTGCGGGTCGCGATCCGGCTGCCGATCTGGTCGGACGAGGGTAACAATCTCGACTGGATGCCCGATCAGCCGCTTCCCGGTGGGATCCTCGACTATCAGGGCGGACTCCCCGCCGCGGCGATCGCAGGGTACCGCGCGTTCCCGACCCGCGACAATCTGACGCGGGCGGTCATGGCCCTCCGCAACGCCGATCGCGCCGTCGCCAATCCGGGGGCGCCTTGTCTCCTGGAGGACACGGTCCGGGTCCGGTACCGCGACTGCTTCGAGGTGCGGAGGTGGACTTCGACGCTGGTCGCCCTCCACCTGCTTCGCTTCGGGATGGATCAGAACCTGGGCGGGCAGGTGCACGACGTGTGGTGGGACGTGGGGAACGCCGCGCGGAAATCCCGGGGTGACCGCACCGTGCCGATCGCCAACCCGGTCGAGAATTGGGCTAACTGGATGTACCTGGGCTGGACCTTCGATCCCTCTCAGCACGCCAGCGTGTACACCGGCGGATCACTCCGGCAGCTCGGCCTGGTGCGCCATGCGACGTTCATCGCGCTCCGGAGTGAGGTGGCTCGTCCCCGGAACAGCGAGAGCCCGTACGATGACGTGGCCAATGCGGTCAACTTCAGTCCGGTGGGCTGGGCATCCGCCGTCGCGACCTTCGGTTTGCGTCATCTCCTGGAACGGTTGCAGGGCGGCGACCGCCCCGCCGAGGCGCAGAAGGCCGACGCGGTCGCGCGGGTTAACTCCGCAGTCCAGCTCGCTTCCCAGAAGGCGCCCCCCGCGGACCGGCCCGCCCTTCAGGCCCTGGGCCAGCAGGTCCTGGCCCAGCTGGGACAGTGAGGCCAGTGACCGTTCCTTGACAAACGTGAAACCGGGAGGAAGCTTCTCGCATCGGTCCGGAGACGAGTGTCTCGGGGTCGAGCCTGTTCTCCGAGCCGAGAGGCTCCCAGCTGATGAGGTCGCACGCAATGGCGAAGGGTACGGTGAAGTGGTTCAACGATGCGAAGGGCTTCGGGTTCATCGCGCAGGAAGGTGGGAAAGACGTGTTCGTGCACCACACCGCGATCGTAGCGGACGGGTTCCGTTCTCTTGCGGAAGGAGACCAGGTGGAATTCGAGATCGTGGATGGCCCGAAGGGCCTCCAGGCCTCGAATGTGAGAAAAGCTTGAGCTAAGGCTTTTTCCGGGCCCGGCTGCTCTTGCGGCCGGGTGCCGGGCGACGGGGTTTTTCTTTCCGGGCCGGCCGCGCTTTGGCACGGGCCTGCGCCTTCGGTCGGCTCGCGGCCTTGGGTTTTTCGCGCTCCATCGCTCGCTCGGCCCGTCGCTCCACGCTGGCGCGGGCCTCCGCGAGTACCCGATCGCTCTCGTCGGCCGCCATCAAGTTCCGGCGCACCGCGTATCGCAGGACTTCCTCCGCATCCGCCAGCTCGAATTCACGCGCGCGACAGGCCGCCCGAACCAGGTTGACGATGGCGTCGGCGACTGGGCTCCGCAGGACCTGTGCGATCCCGGGAAGCACTTCCATGAGCGAGGTGATCTGGGAGCCACCCAGTTCGGTCACGACTCCTCCGATATTTCCGAGATTTGACAGGCCACAACCTACCGGCAGGTAGGGCCTTACGTCAAGAAACTGCCTTGAAATTGAGGTACTGCAAAACTGGCAGGTCGACTCTATTGTGGGGTCGTGAAGATCCTCCCCCAGCGGATATTGGTGAGAAACGGCAGCGGTTTGTAGGTGCTGCCATCATAGCTGTAGTAGACGATCAGGGGCCGGCCCCGAACGTTCGCGCGAGGGAGGAATCCCCAGTACCGGCCGTCGTATGACCCGTCTCGATTGTCTCCCATCATGAAGAAAGAATCGGCCGGGACGACAATCGGCCCCCAGTTATTGAGGTCGGGGCGGTAGGTCTCCGGCTTGACGCCGGCCACGAGGTGAGGGGTCTGCCAGTGCCGCATCCGCTCCCGCTGGTAGGCGTCGGCGTTGGCGTTCGGGTCGGTGCGAATCACCCACGGCTCGGGCACCGCTTTGCCATCCCGGTAGAGCTGGCCGTTGTCCATGGCGAGGGTATCGCCGGGGACACCGATGAGACGCTTGACGACCTTGAGGGGCTCCTCGACCGAATCGAAGACCAGGATGTCGCCACGGCGGGGCTCCCGGATCGCGGGGAGCCGCTTGTGGATCAAGGGAACTTCGGCGCCGTAAAGCAGTTTGTTCACGAAAAGGAAATCCCCGATGAGCAGGGTGTTCTCCATGCTGCCGGAGGGGATGCGGAACGCCTCGATCAGGAAGGTCCGGAGGAAAAACCACACCACCAGGGCGACGGCGATCGACTTGGCCCAGTCCCAGATCCACTTTCCGAAGCTTTTCATGTCAGGAGGCTCATCATTTCTCTATCCAGTCTGCGATGAAGAGGTTGATCTCTCCAGTCACCTTCCCGTTACGCTCGGAGGCCCAGAGGAGTTTCTTCCCGTCCGGGCTCCACATCGGAAAACTGTCGAACCCCGCCGCGGTGGTGATGCGCTCGAGGCCGGTCCCGTCGCTGTTGATCACGAACAGGTCGAAATGGCCGCTCCGGGGCTCAAGATAGTTCGAAGAGAAGATGATGCGCTTCCCATCCGGATGGAAGAAGGGGGCGAAGTTGGCCCCGCCCAGATGGGTGATCTGACGGGCGTCGCTGCCGTCAGCGTTGGCGATCCAGAGCTCGACCCTGGCGGGACGGACCAGTTGATTGCCCAGCAGGCGGAGATAGTCGGCGGTGTCGGCGGCGGTCGCAGGATAGGCCGCGCGCCAGACGATCTGCTTCCCATCGGGTGAGAAGAACGCCCCGCCGTCGTAACCGACCCGGCTGGTGATCCGCCGGACATCGCTTCCGTCGGTGGCCATGGTGTAGATCTCGATATCGCCGTCGCGGGTGCTGGTGAAGATGATCCGGCTCCCGTCGGGCGAGACGGTGGATTCCGCGTTATAGAACCCGTTACTGGTGAGCTGCTGGAGGTCGCTCCCGTCGGTCTTGGCGGTGTAGATCTCGAGATGGGCCAGGGGCCAGACGTAGCCGAAGCTCTTGTCTGGCGCCGGCGGGCAGGCGGTGTCGTGGGCGAAGGTGGACGAATAGAGGATTCGGCGGTCGTGATCGTAGAAGTAGCCGCAGGTGGTCCGGCCCTGGCCGTTGGAGACCCGGCGTAACCCGGTCCCATCGGTATTGATCACGAATTCCTGATCGCAGCCTCGCTCGACCTCGGGTTTGCCCTGAAAAATGATCTGTTTGCCGGAGGCGGAGAAATAGGCTTCGGCGTTGGTACCGCCGAAGGTGAGCTGGCGGATGTTGGCGATGTGCCCTTCGCCCGCTGCGGGCTGGATCAGGGCCGGCCGATTCTGGCTTGGCGGCGCACCCCAAGGCCAGGAGCGCAGCGAACGGAAGTACTCGTCTCATTGCAATGCCTCGAGGACCTCCGCGGCGTGGCCCTTCGGCTTCACCTTCTCGAAGACCTTGGCGATCCTGCCCTGCTCGTCGATAACGAACGTGGTGCGGAGGATGCCCAGGTACTTCCTGCCGTACATGGATTTTTCGCCCCAGGCACCATACTTCTCGGCGACGGTGTGGTCCGGATCGGCGAGGAGCGGAAAAGGCAGGTCGAATTTCTTCTTGAACTTGAGATGGGACTCGATCTCGTCGGGTGAAATGCCGAACAGGGCGGCGCCGGTTTTCTGGACCGCCTTCCAGCTGTCGCGGAACTCGCAGGCCTCGACGGTACAGCCAGGGGTGTCGTCCTTGGGATAGAAATACAGGACGACCTTCCTGCCTTTGAGCGAATCGAGGCTTACGGTCTCTCCGGTGTCAGACTGCAGAGAGAATGGGGGGGCTTTATCTCCAGAGGAAAGCATGGTCGCGGGGGGATTCTGGGTGAATGGTCGTGACCGAGTCCACAATCTAGTCGAGTGCATCAGGGTCGCCGACCCGCGAAGTGTCCAACCGGCATGCGACTCCTCCCCGGATCGGTCCTCGCCAGCATCGTGCTCCTTTCGCACCCGCCACGAAGCACTCAGGGCACTCAACCCCCCGGCATGATGGGCGTCTGGGTGTTGCAGCAGGCGGCGGTTTCCCGGGGCGAAGGGATTCGCTCGCGAACCCGGGGACCGGGCGGCATTGGAGGGGGAGGGGGCGGGAGTGGTGGCGGTGAGGGCCGCTACGGCGAGGGAATGGGCGGCGGCTGGATGCCTCCGGCGTTTCGCGAGCTGCTTCGGGCCAAGACTTCGCTGGAGATCGCCCAGCCCGACACGGTCGTCACGGTGAAGGACGATTCCGGCTGGCTCCGCTACCTGCTTCCCGGCAAAGGCACCATGCGGGAGGAGCTGGGCCAGGGCGGGCCCGCGGTGGTCGAGAGCAGCTGGAAGAAGGACCGGCTGGTGACCGAACGGAAAATGGATACCGGGGAGCGCTACCGGGAGGAATACCGGCTCGAACGGAAAAACGGCCGGCTTCTGCTCGACATCGAGTTCAGCACGCCCCGGATGCAGAAATCTCTGAAGATGCGGCGGACCTACGAGAGACAAGATCGGAAGATGGGAGGATAGGAGGAGCGGAGCCTCCGCGCCTCCTATCCCTTCCTATCCCCTATCTCCTATCCTCCTAGAATTTCGACCACAGATACTGGTTCGTCACCTCGTGGTGGAACTGAATCTCCGGCGTCTTGATAAACGTGCCCAGCGCCTTGGGGCAGCGGTCGGCCTGGATCACCTTGAGATCGGCGTACCGCTTGTGCACCGTGTCTCCCAGTAGATCCGCGGCGTACTTGCTGCCCTTGAACAGCCGGATCGCGTCGTAGATGTTGTCGGGCAGGAACCTGGTCCGATCCCGCCGCTTCTCCCCGTTGTCCTTCTCGATCGGCCCCTCGAACCCGGTGCGGAACAGGCAGTAGAGCGCGAGGTACGGGTTCGCATCGGGCGCGATCGAGCGCATCTCGATCCGGGCCGACTTCTCGTTCCCCAGTGGAATCCGCACCATGGAGCCCCGGTCCACCGGCGAGGCCTTGATCTGGTTGGGCGCTTCGAAGTGCGGATCGAGCCGCCGGTAGGAGTTGACGCTCGAGTTGAACGCCAGGCAGAGGTCCTGCCCCGCCGTCAGGATGCGGTCGATGAACTTCCAGCCCAGCTTGGAGAGCTTGTCCTGCCCCTTGGGCTCCCAGAAGAGGTTCCGCCCCTTCTGGCTCACCGACATGTTGGTGTGCATCCCGCTGCCGTTGATCCCGGTGGCAGGCTTGGGCAGGAAGCTCGCCGTCATGTCGAACTTCGCGGCGACCTGCCGGCAGATCAGCTTGTAGAGCAGGATCTGATCGGCCGCGACACTCGCCTCGGTGTAGCCGTAGTTCATCTCGAACTGGGACGGCGCCACCTCGGGGTGGTCCTTCTCATTGGCGAAGCCCATGGCCCGCTGCACCTCCGCCGAGGTATCGATGAACATGCGGAGCGCATCGCCGGGGAGCGAGTGGTAATAGCCCCCGGTGCTGGGAAACTCGAACGCGCCGGTCTCGTAATACCTCCGCTCGGCGTCCCGTCCCTTGAAGAGGAAGCCCTCGATCTCGTTGGCGGCGTTGCAGGTCATGCCGTCGCGCTTGTGGAGCCCGTCCAGATACGCCTTGAACTTGGCTCGCATGTCGGCCACGTAGGGCGAGCCGTCCTTCTCGAGCACGTCGGCAAAGACCAGCACCTTGCCGGGGCCGAAGATGTCCGAGGGCAGCCAGTAGAAGGCGGGCCAGTCGATCGAGAGCCGGAGGTCCGATTCGGCCTGCTGGGAGAAGCCCCGGATGCTGGAGCCATCGAAGGTCAGGTTGTCGGCGGCCTTGAGCAGGAACTTCTTATCGTAGTCCAGCATGTGGAGCCGGCCTTCGAGGTCGGCAAAGCAGACCGTGACCGCCTTGATCCGCTTTTCATCGGTCAGATACTTGATCCGCCTCTGGCCAACCTTTTCCACCGAGGTGCGGGCCACCCGCTCGGCTTTGGCCTCGAGGTTCATCTCCTCGAGCTCGTCGTAGGGGATCTCCAGGAAATCGCGCAGCATACCGCTCATCGGCCGCCTCCACGTGGGTCTGATTTGGGAAGGGCCTAGTGTAGTACAGATAAGCTAAAAAAGCAAGAAATTAGCTTATCCTGCTCGTTTTTTACATTAATTGCACATCGAACTAGCGTTGAGGATGGTCCTGGGAATCGGCGACCTGGGGCCGGACCCGTACCCCGGTATCGCCCGGAGCCGAGCTGCGCGGATGCTGGATGATCTGGACCTCGGCGCCGGGCGTGAGCCGCTCGGCCCCGCCCACCACCACATCGTCGCCGAGCTGGATGCCGTCCCGCACCTCGACGATTCCCGGATTTCGCACGCCCAGCGTGACGGTCCGCCGTTCCGCCTTTCCGGCTTTGACCACCCAGACCCACATCTGACCCTGCATCGGGCTCACGGCGTCTTCGGGGATCACGATCGCGTCGGGGCGGAGATCGGTCTGGAGCCTCGCCTCGATGAACATCCCGGAGGAGAGCTCGCGCCGCGGGTTAGGAACCTGGGCCTTGACCGTGATGGTCCGGCCCGGCAGCGAGACCACCGGATCCACGAAGTCCACCGTGCCCGTGAAGGGCCGGTCGCTCAGCGCGGCGACCCGGAACGATACGGTCTGGCCCAGCTTGAGCTCGTCGGCATAGCGCTCGGGGACCTGGAACACCGCCCGTTGCGGGTTCACGGTCTGGAGGGTGATGAGACGGGTGCTGGAGTTCACGAAATCGCCCAGGCTGGCCAGCCGCTTGCCCACCACCCCGGCGAAAGGACTCCGCACGGTGGTGCGATCGAGCCGGAGCTGGAGCAGGTCCAGTCCCGCCTGGGTGCTCCGCATCTGGGCCTCGGCGCGCTCCACGTCCGCGGTCGCGGCGGCCTTTTCCTGGAGGAGCTGGCGGGTCCGTGTCAGCGCCTGCTGGGCGAGATCGCGATCGGCCTCGGCCCGGTCGACCTGGGCTTTGAGCTCGGCGTCGTCCACCTTGAACAGCGGGGTGCCTCGGGCCACCTCGGCACCTTCCTTGACCATGATCTCGACCAGCCGGCCATCCACTTCGGGACGGAGCTCGATCGACTGCAAGGCTTCGATCTGACCGGTTGCGGTGATCGCCTCGACAATGGTGTCGGCCCGAGCCGCGACGACCTCGACCGGCAAAGGCCCACTGGACCCGCGCCGACCGCCGCCTGAGCCCGACTGGGCCTCCGGCGCTTTCGACCCGCCACAGCTCGCAAGCGAGAGGGCTGCCACCAGAACCGCAAATACTCTCACCGGTGCCCCCATCGCTAGAAGTCCTTGAGCAGGCGCCGACCAAGCATCGCTTCCAGCCCGGCAAGCGCAAGCCGGGCGGCATAGCGAGCCTGAACCAGGCTGGCCTGAGCGGTCGTTAGTCCGGTCTGCGCGTCGAGCAGGTCGAGGATGGTACTGGCGCCGCTTCGATAGCGGGCTTCCTGAACCCGGTATACCTCGCGAGCTACCGTGACGCCGTGCGCGGAGACCTCCGCGGTGGCTCGGGCCGTCTGGTAGGCCTCGTATGCGGAAGTAACGTCCGCCTGGGCGGCGCGCTCCAGATCTTCGCGGGTGGCCCGGGCCAGGTCGCGTACCACAATCGCTCGACTGAAGGCGAGCTCCCGCTGCGCGTTGTCCCAGAGCGGGAAGCTGAGGGTAAAGGCCACCGAGCTCCGCGACAGGCCCCGGGTCAGCGGATCCTGGCCGAAACCAATGGTATTGGCGCTGACCGCGAACTGAGGCAGGTACACGGCCCGGCGAAGCCGGACGCTCGCGTCCGCGGAACGTTCGTTGGCGCGGGCTACCCGGTACTCGGGGCCCTGCTCCAGCGCGAGCGAGACGGCGTCGTTGAGGCTCAACGGGAGGTCGGGCGCGGCCACGCTGTCGAGAGGAGTCGCGTCCACGCCTCCGGGAGTCCCGACCCGGCGGCCCAACCTGAGGCGGGCGACGCGGAGATTGGACTCTTCCTGCAGCAGTGTGATCCGGGCCCGGTCCAACTCGAGCACGAGCTGGAGCGAGTCGGTCTGGACCGCCGCGCCGCTTACCACGCGGGCGCGCGCGATGGTGAATCCTTCCTGGGCTCGGCGGAGCCGTTCCCGCGCGACGTCCACCAGCTCCCGCGAGCTCAGCACCGAGTAGTAGTCGGCCTCGGTATTGAGCGCGGTGAGGAACCGCTGCTGGAGCGCTCCCGCCTCTGCGGCGTCCTGGTCGGCGGCGGTGCGCGCCAGGTCGGAGATCTTCCGGCCACCGGTGAAGATCTCGAACCGGGCATCGGCTCGCATGGTGGCGATCGATCGGGCCTGCGACCCGATTCCCACGTTGAACTGGTCGATGGAGTAGGCGGTGTAATCGGTGCTGACGGTGAGCGAGGGCAGCACCATCGCCGAGAGCGCGGCTCGACGGGCCCACGCCGCGTTATCGAGGTTGCCAAGGGCGCGGACGTAGTTGGGATCGAGCCGGGCGGCGCGTTCCAGAGCCTCCGCGAGCGTAACGCGCGGGAGACTGTCGGCCGCGGAGGGCGTCGCGGCGGCCAGACAGAGGAGCAGCGAAATCACTTCGCCTCGGCGGCGGGTACGGTGCGGGCGGCTGGTTGCGGTTTGGCGCGACGGACTTTGACCCGGACTCCCTCGATCAGGGAATACACGATCGGCACCAGGAACAGCGTCAGCGCGGTGGAAAACACCACGCCGCCGACGATGGCGTAACCCAGAGGACGGCGGCTGATCGAGCCGGCGCCGAGTGCCAGCGCGATCGGGATCGCACCCATCACGATCGCGACCGACGTCATGAGAATGGGACGAAGCCGGACCCGGCCCGCCTCGACCAGCGCGGCCATGACGTCGTGGCCCTCGTCCCGAAGTCGGTTGGTGTAGTCCACCAGCAGGATCGAGTTCTTGGCGACCAGCCCGATCAGAAGAATCATTCCGATCTGGCTGTAGAGATTGATGCTCGACTTCGCGATGACGAGGGTCAGGATCGCGCCGGTCACTGCGAGCGGCACCGCGGTGAGGACGGTGAACGGGTGGATCAGGGACTCGAACTGCGAGGCCAGCACCATGAATACGACGATCAGCGCGAGCAGGAAGGCGAAATACAGGGCGGTGCCGCTCTCCCGGAGCTCGCGCGATTCGCCGGCCAGCGCGGTGCTGGATCCGGTGGGCAGCACATCGTGGGTGATCGCATCGAGGGAATCGAGCGCCTCGCCCAGGGTGAATCCTGGTGCCAGGCCGGCGGAGATCTGGGCCGACCGGATCCGCATGTAGTGGCTGAGGGAGCGGGGGCCCACGCCTTCGGAAACCTTGGCGAGCTGATCGAGCTGGATGAGCTGGCCGCCGCGGCCCCGCACGGTGAGGCCGCTCATGTCCCTGGGGGTGGACCGGGCCTCGGGCGCAAGCTGCACCATCACGTAGTAGAGCTTGTTGTTCATGGTGAAGGTGCCGATCTGCTGGCCGCCGAGCAGGGCCTGCATGGTGCCGGCCACGTCGCGCACCGGGACGCCGAGGTCTTCGGCGCGGTCGCGGTCGTAGGACACCGAGAGCTCGGGCTTGTTGATGCGAAGGTCGGTATCGACGTTGATGAGACCCGGAATCTTGCGGGCCCGGGCCAGCACCGCCTGCACTCCGAAGTAGAGACTGTCGAAGTTGGGATTGCGGATGACGTACTGCACCGCGGATCCGTATCCGCCGAACGCGGGTGGGTTATTCGCGAAGGCCTGCACCCCCGGAATGCGGGCGAGCTTGGGCCTCAGGTCTTCGATGATCTGCTGGGCCGAGCGCTTGCGCTTGGACCAATCCAGGAATCGGACGAAGATCTGTCCGCCGCTCACCGAGCCGGCATTGCCTCCACCGCCCCCTCCCACCGAGCTGGTGTAGTTGTCGATCTCGGGAACGGCGGCCAGGATCTGTTCGACCTGGCGCTGGTACTGGTCGGTGAATGAAAGGGTCGCCCCTTCCGGGCCGGTGATCTGGATCTGGATCTGGCCCCGGTCTTCGGGGGGAACGAACTCGCGCTTGAGCCGGAGGCCGAAGTAAACGGCGGCGCCCACGGTCAAGGCGACGCCACCCAGCACCGGGGCCCGATGGCGGAGCGCCCATCCGAGCGCCTTTCCGTATCCGGACGCGAGGGAGAGGAACCCGCGCTCCAGCATCTGGTACAGCGGACCGTGGCGGGGAGGCACTCGCAGGATCTTGGCGCACAGCATCGGGGTGAGCGTGAGCGCCACGAACCCCGAGATCGCCACCGAGGCGGCCACCGCGATCCCGAACTCGTTGAACAGCCTTCCGGTGTTGCCTTTGAGGAACGCGAGCGGCACGAACACCGCAACCAGCGACATGGTGGTCGCGATGACGGCGAAGGCGATTTCCCGGGTGCCCTGGGCGGCGGCCACTTCGGGAGATTGGTGCAGCTCCTCCTGGTGGCGGTAGGCGTTCTCCAGCACGATGATGGCGTCGTCCACGACGATCCCGATGGCAAGCGTCAACGCCAGCAGGGTGAGGTTGTTCACCGAGAAGTTGAACACGTACATGACGCCGAACGTGGCGACGATCGACGCGGGAATCGCGAGGCCGGGAATGATCGTGGCGCGAAGGTTCCGGAGGAACAGGAAGATGATCACCACGACCAGAAGGCCCGCCAGCACCAGGGTTTCCTTGGCCTCGTCGATGGAGCGCTTGACGTACATGGACTGGTCGTAGCCGATCCGCGCGGTCACCCCGGGCGGGAGGACCGCCTGGAGGTCGGGCATGGCCGCGCGGACCGCGTCGGCCACTTCGACCAGATTGGCCTTGGACTGTCGTACCAGCGAGAGGCCCACGGCTGGCCGGCCATTGAATCGGAAGATGCTGCGATCGTCTTCGGGTCCGATCTCGACCCGGGCCACGTCTCCCAGCTTGACCAGCTGTCCGCCCTGACTCGACACCACGATGTCGGCGAATTCCTGGGGAGTCCGCAGCTGGCCGAGCGAACGGACCGAAAATTCCCGCCGCTCCGATTCGATCCGGCCGGCGGGAATTTCGATGTTCCTCGCCTGGATGGAGCTGGTGAGGTCCTGCACCGTGAGGCCGTGAGCCGCGAGCGAGCTGGCGGAGGGCCAGATCCGCATCGCGTAGCGGCGCTCGCCCCGGATTTCGGCCCGGGCGACCCCCGGAATGGTCTGGAGCTGGGGCTTCAGGACCTGGTCGGCGATCTCGGACAGCTTCATCAGGTCGTACTGGTCCGACTCGATCCCGATGAACAGGATGGGCCGGGCATCGGCGTCCTGCTTGTTGACGACGGGGTCCTCGATCTGCTGGGGCAGCCGTCCCCGCACCCGGGAGACGATGTCGCGGACGTCCTGGGCGGCGTCTTCGATGGGCCGGTCCAGGCTGAACTCGAGGGTGATGCTCGATTGCTGCTCGGTGCTCCGGCTGGTCATGGTCCGGAGGCCCTCGAGCGAAGCGAGCTGCTCTTCCAGCACCTCGGTGATCGACGACTCGATGGTGTAGGGATTGGCGCCCCGGAGTGTGACCGAAACCGAGACGATGACCGGGTCGACGTCGGGAAACTCGCGAACCAGGAGCTGTTTGTAGCCGAGGGCCCCGAAGAGGACCAGGGCGGCGCTCGCCATGGTGGCGAACACCGGTCGTTTGATGGCGATATCGGAGAGGTTCATAGTGGCGATGGTACTACGCGGAGACCCGCCAACCTGTTGATACGACGGCAGGTTATCCGGCTAGTGCTTGCGGCGGGCGAGGATCCGGTCCACCAGGGGGCCGGCCATGAGGGTGACCATGCTGTTGACGAGGCCGAAGAGGAGCCCGTTGAGGTAGACCAGCGCGAAGAGCACCATCCCCGCGCCCAGCGAGGCGAACACGATCCCGAAGATCTTCATGGGGAGGAATTCTATCCCCGCCCGGCCGGGACCTGCAAACCGGCCGGGATTACCGGATGGTAATGGGCGGCCTCAGGCACTCTTGACCCGGGTCCAGACCTCGTCCCATAACCCGCTCGCGCTTCCCAGGTCGGTCTGGATTTCGAGTCGGGCAAGCTGGCCCGGATCGGGATAGGGAACCGGCTTCTCGAGCAATGGCATGGCGGCCTGGTTGGGGGTCCCGTATCCAGTGGCCCGCGAGATCGAGGCGCCGACCTCGGGCCGCAGGATGTAGTTCATGAACTCGTGGGCCGCCCTGGGATGGGGTGCGGACTTGGGCACCGCCAGGGAGTCGATCCAGAGGGTGCTCCCCTCTTCGGGAAGGATCCACGAGATCGCCGGCTCCTCGCGCGCCGCCTGGGCAGCGTCGCCATTCCAGAGCTGAGCAATCCAGACGTCTCCCCCGATGAGCTGACTCTTGACCGGCGCCGAGAGATACGCCTTGAGGTTTGCTTTTGCGGCGATGGCATCGCGCTCGGCCGCGGCCAGCTCAGCGGGATCAGCGGAATTGAGAGAGTGACCCCGGTACTTGAGAAAGGTGCCGATCACATCCCGCAGGTCGTCCAGCATGGTCATTTTACCGCGCCAGGTCCCATCGAGGAACACGCTCCAGCTCTTTGGCGCATCGGCAACCCGATCGGTTCGCCACGCAATACCAGTCATGCCCCATTGCCACGGCACCGTGAATTGGTTCTCGGGATCGTGGGGCCTGCCCCGGAAGATCGGGGCGAGATTCGGGAGATTGGGGAGGTAGCGCAGCGAGAGCGGGGCGAGCAGATCGGCGCCGCGAAGCGCGGTGACGGCGTAGGTCGTCGGAACGATCAGGTCGTATCCGGTGGCTCCGGCAAGGAGCCTGGCGACCATCTCCTCGCTGCTCTCGAAGGTGTCGTACACCACTTTCACACCGAATTCGCGTTCGAAACCCGGGATGACGTCGGGCCCGATGTAGTCGGACCAGTTGTAGATGTTGAGCCGATCCTCGAGGGGTCCCAGCGTCTCGCTGCCGGCGGGCGGCCCCTTGGGCCCGCTCCGACAACCGGCCACGAGCGAAAGAGCCGGGAGCGACCCGGTCCAGGCCGCCAGCCACCGCAGGAATGCCCGCCGGTCGGTCATCCGGTCAACCTCGTCCGGCCGCGAGGGGCCGCTCCCGGCTGAGACGAAACATCACCCAGATCCCCAGCGACGTTGTGACCAGAATGAGCGTGCTGATCGCGTTCACCGTCGGCTCGATGTTCCGGCGAACCATGCTGTACACCACCATGGGGAGCGTGGACGATCCGGCACCCGATACCAGCGACGTGATGATGTAGTCGTCGAACGACATGGTGAAGGCGAGCAGGGCGCCGGCCACAATCCCCGGCGCGAGCTGGGGAATGGTGACGGTGCGAAACGCGGTGAGCTCGTCCGCGCCGAGGACCGAGGCGGCCTCCTCGAGACTCCGGTCCATCCCGGTCAGGCGGGCGCGCACCACGATCGCCACGAATCCGATATTGAACGCCACGTGGGCGATGGTGATCGTCCCGATCCCGAGGGAGATGCCGGCCTGGGCGAAGAGCAGAAGCAACGAAATCCCCGCGATGATCTCCGGCGTTACGATCGGGAGATACAGCAGCCCCTCGGCGACGCGGGAGGGTTTCCGATTCCGCCGGGTCAGACCCAGCGCGAGCAGGGTTCCGAGGGTCGTTGCGACCAGAGTCGATATCACCCCCACGATCAGACTTACCCGGAGTCCCCGCAGCAGGTCGGAGCGCTCCAGCAAGGCTCGATACCACCCCAGGGTGAATCCGGTCCATCGCACCGAATACTTGGACTGGTTGAAGCTGAAGACCACCAGCACGAGGATAGGAAGGTGCAGGAACAGATATACCGCTCCGGCCACCGCCGAGCGCAACGCGGGACTGCCGCTTCACGAGGCGGCCTCGGGGGAGCGATCCCGGACACGGAGCGAGATGAGCACGGCGATCATCACAACCGCCATGACGATGAGCGAGACGGCGGACCCGAAGGGCCAGTTCCGGGCGGTGGTGAACTGGTTCTGGATCAGGTTTCCGATCATGGCCTGCTTGGCGCCGCCCAGGAGGTCCGACGTCAGGAAACTCCCGAACGCCGACACGAACACCAGAAGACACCCCGCCACGATCCCAGGGAGCGCGAGCGGAAGGATCACGGTGCGGAGCCGGACCGAGGGCCTGGCTCCGAGCAGCGCCGCGGCCTCCAGCAGGGCGGGATCGAGTCGTTCGAGCGTCGCGTAGATCGGCAGGATCATGAAGGGAAGGAATCCGTAGATCAGTCCGAGCAGCACTGCGAAGGGAGTGTAGAGCAGGGCGAGGGGCTCCCGGATCAATCCCGATTGCAACAACAGGTCATTCACCAGACCGCTGTCCCGCAACAGAAAAATCAGGGCGAAGGTGCGGACCAGGAAGCTGGTCCAGAACGGAATCACCACGAGGAAGAGCAGCAGATTCCGGAACCGCCGGCTCCGGGCGATGACCCAGGCCACCGGAAAACCCAGCACCGCGGTGGATGCCGTAGCCACCAGGGCCCAGAGTGCGGTGCGGGCCAGCACACCGAAATAGAGCGGATCGACGAACCGGCTGTAGTGCTCCAGCGTGAGTCCGGACGATACGCCGCCGAACTCTCCGCGGTGCATCACGCTCGCCACGATGACGAACAGAAGCGGGATCGCGAAAAAGGCCAGGAGCCAGAGTGAGCCCGGCGCAAGCAGGAGCCATTGGCCCAGCACCGGCCGGCTGCGAAGGGTTCTGAGCAGGTCGGCGCGGCGGCTCATCGTTCCGGCTCGAGGGGCCAGGCATCCTCGGGGCGCCATCGCACCGCGATGGCGGCTCCCCGCGCCGGTGGTGCGACCGCGCGCCCGTCATTGGGAAGCGACGCCACCACCGGCTCTCCGGTGTCGAGCTGCACCGCGATCCTGACCCGCTCTCCCTGGTACAGCACCTCGGTGACGGTGGCCGGCCGGGATTCCGCCGCACCCGGCGGCAGCAGCTCGATCCGCTCGGGACGAACCGACACGAGGCCACCCCCTCCGTCGGGGAGCACGTTGGATTCTCCCATGAACCGGGCGACGAACGCGGTGCGGGGCCGCTCGTAAATCTCCGGCGGGGAACCGATCTGCACGATGCGTCCCCGGTGCATGACCGCGAGGCGGTCCGACATGGTCAGGGCCTCCTCCTGATCGTGGGTCACATACAGGAAGGTGATCCCCAGGGTGCGGTTCAGCTCCTTGAGCTCGATCTGCATCGACTTCCTGAGCGCGAGATCCAGAGCGCCGAGTGGCTCATCGAGCAGGAGCAGCTCGGGCCGGACCACAATGGCACGGGCCAGCGCCACCCGCTGGCGTTCCCCGCCCGAGAGATCGGCCGGGCGCCGCGCGGCAAAGAGGCGTGGATCGAGCTTGACGAGCTCGAGAGCCTGATGCACGCGGGAGACGACTTCGGTGCGGGGAAGTTTCCGGCGTTCGAGCCCGTACGCGACGTTCCGTTCGACCGACAGATGGGGAAACAGGGCATAGTGCTGGAATACCATGCCCAGTCCACGCTCATGGGCGGGGACCTGCCCCATCGGGCGGCCACCGATACGAATGTCACCTGAATCCGCATCTTCCAGTCCGGCGACCAGACGCAGCGTGGTGGTCTTGCCGCAGCCCGACGGACCGAGCAACGAGAAGAACTCGCCGGGCTCCACGACAAACGAAACATCGTCCACTGCGCGCGCGGCGCCGAAGCTCTTGACAATGCGCTGGCATTCGAGGATCGACACAGAAGAGAAGATAGAGGTTGCGCTGGACCTCGGCGCGGAATGGGGTACTTTCTGACCGGGAGGAACCCCGATGCAACGACGCGAAGTACTTCGTTTTCTCGGCACCGCGGCCCTGGGGCCGCTCCTGCTTCCCTTCCCCGCAAACGAACGATGGCGAGTCGGCCGGGCCCTGCATACCCGGGCGGTCGTGGTTCGACCGGGACAGGCCCTCGACCCGGAACAGCTCGAGCTGGTCCGGGCCCTGGCCGAAACCATTCTGCCCACTACGGATACGCCGGGCGGGGTTGACGTCGGCGCGCCTGAGTTCGTGGATCTCCTGCTCGCGGAATGGTACCCCACGATGGAGCGGCAGGAGATCCTCGCCGGGCTCAACGCGCTGGATGTCCGTTGCCAGGAGCGATTCGGCCATTCCTTCGTCGCGCTGAGCCCATCGGAGCGCGAAGCGTTCCTGGCCTCGGTGGATGGGGTCCGGGGTGAGCGCAGCTCGGCCGAGGGCGCCTACGCCCGGATCAAGGATGGATTGATCTTCGGTTTCGTCACCTCCCGCGAGATTTCCGAGCTCACCCGCACCACGCCGATCATTCCAGGACGTTTCGACGGCTGTATTCCTCTCCGGACCCCCTCGTGAAACCACCGCAGGACACCGCCTACGACGCTATCGTGGTCGGCAGCGGGATCAGCGGGGGCTGGGCAGCGAAGGAGTTGTGCGAGAAGGGCCTGCGGACACTGGTGCTGGAAGCCGGACGACCGATTGACCCGGGGCAGGACTACTGCGAGCATGTCCAGCCGTGGGAAAAACATTTCCGGGGACGCGGCGACCGCCAGGCGCTCGACCAGGACCAGTACATCCAGAAAAACTGCTACGCCTGCGACGAATACAGCGGCAAATTCTTCGTAAACGACCGCGAGAATCCCTACGAGTTCGACGAAGACAAACCGTTCCACTGGATCCGGGGACGTCACCTGGGCGGGCGGTCGATCACCTGGGGGCGGCAGGTCTATCGCTGGAGTGATCTCGATTTCGAGGCCAACGCGCGGGACGGGGTCGCGGTGGATTGGCCGATCCGGTATGCCGAGATCGCTCCCTGGTACGACCACGTCGAGCGTTTCATCGGGGTGAGCGGCCAGGCGGAGAACCTGCCCCAGCTTCCCGACGGGCAGTTCCTGCCCCCGATGGAAATGCGCTGCGTGGAGCGGCTGGTCCGCGACAAGCTGATGGAGAAGTGGGGCGGTGAGCGGGTCCTGACCATGGGCCGGTGCGCCATCCTGACCCGGAACCACAATGGCCGCGCGGCCTGTCATTACTGCGGCCCCTGCGAGCGGGGCTGCATCACCCACTCCTACTTCTCGAGCCTGGGCTCGACCCTGCCCGCCGCGCGGAAGACCGGCCGCCTCACGGTCCGTCCCCACAGCGTGGTGCACAGTGTGATCTACGACCCGAAGCTGGACCGGGCCACCGGAGTCCGCGCGATCGACGGCGAGACGATGCAGCCGCTGGAATTCCGGGCCCGCATCATTTTCGTGTGCGCCTCCGCGCTGGAATCGGCCCGCATCCTGCTCAACTCCGCCACCGAACGATTCGCTACCGGGTTAGGCAACTCCAGCGGCCAGCTCGGCCGCAACGTGATGGATCACACCTTCGGGGCCGGCGCGAGCGGAACGATTCCGGGATTCGAGGACCAGACCTCGTACGGGCGGCGTCCCAACGGCATTTACGTGGTTCGGTTCCGCAACGTGAAGGAGAAGCACCCGAAGTTCCTGCGGGGTTACGGGTTCCAGGGCGGTGGGAGCCGGGGGAACCGGCCCCGCCCGCGGGAGGGGTTCGGGCCCGAGTTCAAGAAGGCGCTGCTCTCCCAGGAGCTCGGTCCCTGGCAATTCTCGATCGGGGGATGGGCGGAGTGTCTGCCCCGGGAAGACAATGTCATCACCCTGCACCCATCGCTCAAGGACAAGTGGGGCATCCCCGCGCTTCGGGTCCAGTGCACCTGGGGACCAAACGAGTTTGCGCTCATCGAAGACGTGCAAGCCACCGCCGCGGAAATGCTCGAGGCCGCCGGGGCGAAGGACGTGCAGACCTACAACGACCATCTTCCGCCGGGACTCTGCATCCACGAGATGGGCACTGCGCGCATGGGTCGCGACCCGAAGACCTCGGTCCTCAACGGCTGGAACCAGGTGTGGGATGCGAAGAACGTGTTCGTGACCGACGGCGCCTGCATGACCTCTTCGGGAAACCAGAATCCTTCCATCACCTACATGGCGCTCACCGCGCGCGCCGTGGCCCATGCCGTCGATCTGCTGAACCGGAAGGAGCTGTGAAGAAGGGCGGACCGGCGGACCGGCGGACGGGCGGACAGAGCCGCCGCTCATTCCTGCAGGCCAGCGTCGCTGCGCTGCTTGCGCTCCCCCTGCGTTTCGAGGATCAGCTGGGCCGGATCGGAATCCAGCTCTACACTGTCCGGCAGGCATTTCAGCAGGATCCCGAAGGAACCCTGGCACGACTCGCCGAGATCGGGTTTCAGGAGGTGGAGCCAGCCGGCTATCCGCCGGGAACTCCCACCGAGGTCGCGGCGATGCTTCGAAGGCATGGGCTTGCGATGCCTTCGAGTCATGTCGGTCTGGGCGCCAGTGATGACGATTGGGAGCGGACTCTGGACTTTGCCTCGGCGGTGGGACAGCGCTTCATCGTGGTCCCCTCGATCGGATCGCGAGACCGCGCCACGCTGGACGGCTGGAAGCGCATTGCGGAACGATTCAATCGCGCCGGCCAGGCGGCCGCGAAACGGAAGCTCATCTTCTGCTACCACAATCACGACGCGGAGTTCGTTCCTCTCGAGGGTGCTGTGCCCTATGACGTCCTGCTCGGCGAGACCGATGCCGGGCTGGTGAAGCTCGAGGTGGATTTGTACTGGATGACCAAAGCGGGCAAGGATCCTCTGGACTACTTCGCTCGCTGGCCGGGTCGGTTCCCGCTGGTGCACGTCAAGGACATGGACGGTACGCCCCGGAAGTTCTTTGCCGATGTGGGAACCGGTGTCATTGACTTTCCCCGGATCTTTCGCCGAGCCAGGGCGGCCGGCGTCCAGCACTATTTTTACGAACAGGACTCCACTCCGGGAGACCCCTTCGTGAGCGCTGCTGCCAGCTATCACTATCTCCGAAACCTCCGGTTCTAGCCGATGAATCGACGTCAGGCCGTTGGTCTCCTGGCAGCGGGCGCCGGTAGCCTCCTGGTCCCCGCACCCAGTGACCGCCAGTCCGCCAGTCCACCGATCCGCCGGTCGGGCCGCCTCAAGCAGTCGGTCTCCTACTGGCCTTACTCGAAGATTCCTCTCGAGCAGTTTGCCAAGGCCGCGAAGGACATGGGCCTCGTCGCGATCGACCTGCTCCAGCCGGAGCAGTGGCCGGCGGTCCAGGAAGCAGGGTTGGTCTGCTCGATGGGGTATCCCACGGCGCGGCAGGATTTCCTCACCAGCGGCTTCAACGATCCGGCCATGCACGACCTGCTGGTCCAGGAGCTGACCGAGACATTGCCCAGGGCCGCCGCGGCCGGGGTGCCCAACCTGATCGCCATGTTCGGGAACCGGAAGGGCCGGAGCGACGAGGAAGGGGCGAAGCACTGCATCGAGGGACTCCGCCGGATCGCGCCACTCGCCGAGCGGCACGGAGTCACGGTGTGCGTGGAGCTGCTCAACAGCAAGGTGGATCACAAGGATTACATGGGCGACCACACCGGGTTCGGGGTCCGGGTGATGGAGGGCGTAGCCTCGCCCCGAGTCAAGCTGCTCTACGACATCTACCACATGCAGATCATGGAAGGCGACGTGATCCGCACCATTCGGGACAACATCGCCCACCTGGGCCACTTCCATACCGGCGGGGTTCCCGGCCGGCACGAGCTGGACGGCAGCCAGGAGCTCAACTGGCGGGCGATCTGCCAGGCGATCGCCGAGCTGGGCTTTGCGGGTTATGTCGCCCATGAGTTCGTGCCGACCCGTGATCCGCTGACTTCGCTGCGTGAGGCGGTTCAGCTGTGCGACGTCTAGTTCGTTCTTCTTCTTTCTTCTCCAGGTTCGAGGTCGCCATGCGTTTGCCGGTTCTGCTGCTCGCCTTCCCAGCGGGCTCGCTGCTGGCCCAGGCCACGCCGTCCGCCTTCGAATTCACCATCCCCAACATCATGCGGGGACCTGAAGTGTACGGCCGGGAGCCGCAGCGTCCCCGGTTTACCCAGGACGGCCAGTGGCTCTACTTCTCCTGGTTACCCCCCGGTTCGCCCTGGCAGGAGTCGCTCAAGCCCTATCGGGTGCGGGCCCAGGCGGGAGCCAAGCCGGAACCGGTGAGCCGCGAGCAAATGGACAGCGTGGGGCCCCAGCTCGAGACCGGCAGCCTGTCGCGGGACGGCAAGCGCCGGGTGGTGTCCTACAACGGTGATCTCTACCTGGTGGACCGGAAGACCGGCACGACCCGCCGGCTCACCGACACACCGACTATCACCGAGAACAATCCGTCATTCTCCTCTGATGGCAGCATCGTGTATTTCGTGCGAGATGGGATGAACCTGATGGCCCTCGAGCTGGCCGGCCCCACCATCCGCCAGCTCACCGACGTTCGTTCCGGGCCGGCCCCGGCCGATTCCGCGCGTCGCACCCCCCAGCGCGCTTCGCTCGCCGAACAACAGCAGGGCCTGTTCGAGTCGGTGCGCGACCGGCTCCGGCAGGATTCCATCGCGAAAGCGGAACGGGAGGCGCGGGAGCGGATCAAGCCGCTCTATCTCAAGCAGAACGAGCGGGTGACCGGCCTCAGCGTTTCCCCGGCGGGTAGGAGTCTCGTCTTCACCACGACGATTCAGGCGACCGGCGCACAGCAGGCCACGATTCCGACCTGGATCAACGCGTCGGGGTACACCGAGGAGCTCCGGGTCCGCACCAAGGTGGGCGATGTACAGGGAGGCGGCCGGCTCGGCTTCATGTCGCTGCCCACGGGCGAGATCCGCTGGCTCTCTCCAATCCCCGGCGATTCCACTGCGACCGCGTCGATCACCGCGTTGCTGGGATGGAACGATGCCGGCACCGCCGCTCTGGTGTTCGCGGAGCGCTCCAATTTCAAGGAGCGACACCTCCAGCGCCTGGACGGGAAGGACGGCACGCTCCGCACCATCGATACGCTGCGGGACAGCGCCTGGGTCGGGGGACCATGCTACCCGTGCGGGGGATACCTGCCGGGCGGGAACCGGGTCTGGTTCGCCAGCGAAGCCTCCGGCTTTGCCCAGCTCTACACAGCGAACGACGATGGATCCGACCGTCGTCAGCTCACCAGCGGGAATTGGGAGGTGCTGGATGCCCAGATCTCGCAGGATCGCCGGTTCTTCGAGCTCCACACCAGTGAGGTGTCGCCGTTCGAACGGCACTTCTACCGGATGCCGATCGGGGGCGGAGCGATGGAGCGGATCACCACCGCGGTCGGCGGGCACGATGTGACGGTGTCGCCCGACGGCGCGACCATCGCCGACGTGTACTCGACCGCGAATCGTCCGCCCGAGCTCTACGTGGGCCCGTACAAGCCGGCGGCGGTGCTGTCCCAGCTCACCACGTCACCCACGGCGGCGTGGCTCAGTTTTCCCTGGATCAAGCCCGAAATCATCACGATCAAGGCCTCGGATGGCGTGGATGTGCCGGCGCGGATCTATCGGCCCGCCGACCTGGGCGCCCAGCCCAACGGGGCGGCGGTGATCTTCGTGCATGGGGCAGGGTATCTGCACAACGTGCACCGCTACTGGTCGAGCTATTCCCGGGAATACATGTTCAACCACTTCCTGGCTTCCAAAGGGTATGTGGTCCTCGACATCGACTATCGCGCCTCCGCGGGTTATGGGCGTGACTGGCGCACCGCGATCTACCGCTGGATGGGGGGCCGGGACCTCCAGGATCAGGTCGATGGCTCCCGGTATCTCCAGCATCAGCTCGGAATCCCCGCCGACCGGATCGGGATGTACGGCGGCAGCTATGGCGGGTTCATGACGCTGATGGCTCTGTTCACCGCCAGCGAAGATTTCGGGGCCGGGGCCGCGCTCCGCTCGGTGACCGACTGGGCCCACTACAACCACCCCTACACCGGCCGGATCCTGAATCTCCCCCAGAACGACACCCTCGCCTATCGCCGTTCCTCGCCGATCTTTTTCGCCGAGGGACTCAAGGACCCCCTGCTGATGGCCCACGGCATGGTGGACGTGAACGTGCACTATCAGGACATCGTGCGACTCGAGGAGCGGCTGATCGAGCTGGGCAAGACCGGGTGGGAGCTGGCGTCGTATCCGGTCGAGGACCACGGATTCGTGCGGCCCTCGTCCTGGACCGACGAATACCGTCGGATCTTCGAGTTGTTCCAGGCGCACCTGGTACCGAGGCACTAGGCTCAGTCGAGACGTCGCGCCCCGCCGCCGGGCCGGGTCAGGAAGAACTCGGCGCCGCCCCGCCGATCGGGGAACCGTCCCGCGTAGTCGGCATCCCAGGCGCTGCGAAAGGCCTCCGCGCCGCTCGCATCGACCATCGCCCAGACGCTGCCACCGAACCCGGCTCCGAACCCAGAGGCCGCCCGCGCGCCGAGTCGCCGGGCGCTGCGCTGGAGATAGATGGTCTCGGGGACCTGATTGCCCAACCCGCGTTCGGCACCGGCCTGGGAACGGTCCACCAGACTCCCGAAGCGGTCGAGGTCATTCGCGATGAGCGCGGCGGCGCCGCCGGGGACGATCGTTTCGCTCTCCGTCGCAAACTGCTCGAGCCGCGCCAGAATCGCAGGCCTGCGGGTGAGGAGCTCGCGGAGCCGCGGCAATGAATCGGGACTGGTTCGCAACCAATCTCCGAGGCTGGCGGGCCGCGCAGCACCGTCCAGCCATCCGAGCGACTCCAGCCACTCCGGCCATTCCGCCAGGGCCTCCGCGGCGGCGTTGTAGAAGGCACGTGCGCCCGCGGTCTTCTCCGCTACGACCCCACTCGACGCCACCACGAAGGTCAGATCATCGGGAAACGGCACCGTCCGCTCGAGCTGGACCGGCAGGAAGCGGAACTGCTTGAGCGCACCTGGTTCCCCCAAGGAGAATGGCCGCCTGATCTTCGCAGCCCCCCAGCGTCCCTACGCCGGCCCCGTGCTCGAACGGTCCGAACGGGCGCCCATTCTCGAGGCAGCCCAGGTATTCGGCGAGGGCCGCCGGATCGTTCAAGTGACGCTGGTAGAGCGGATGTTCGGGCAGCCGGTTGGCCTGGGCGAGGGCGAGAAACACGCCGATGGTCAGCGCACTGCCGCTGGAAAGCCCGGCGGCGATCGGGAGATCGCTGGTAAAGGCGAGCTCGACCCCCTGGGAGATGCCGAAATCACGGGCCAGTCTCCGAACGACGACCGCGGGAAACGCCGACCATTCGCCTTCCGGGATTGGGAGGGCGGGGTCGAGCGGCACCCGGGCCTGCTCCCCCGAGTCGGCGCGGGTTATGGTGAGGAGGGAATCGGCTGCGGGCCGGCCGGCGAAGCTGGAACCCGCGCTCGGTGGCGCACACCAGGCTCCGCCCCCCGGCGTAGTCGGTGTGCTTTCCCAGTACCTCGATCCGTCCGGGGACGAACCAGCGAAGCTCAGCGCTCGCGGAGGTTCACCACTGTGGGGCAGTCTCACCGAGCCGGGACTCGATCTCGGCAATATCGGCCGGCGAGGAGAGGTCCAGGACCCCGCCGCCGCTCTCCAGAACCGTGAACTGCTCGCCCTGGTCGATCGTCAGGCGAACCGCGTCCTGAAGCTCCAGCTCGCCTCGGGGCGAGGGACCGATTGCCCGGCAGGCCGGGAACACCGCCGGCGGAAGGAGCCACGCATTCATGCTGACCAGAGGATCGGGCGGAAAAGCCTGCGCCTCCGCCGGGGTCGGTTTTTCGAGAATCCGAACCAGCTGCCCGGCCGGGTCGGTATCGATCAGCGCAAACGCATTGATTCGCTCGACCGGGATATTGCCTTCCCGGACCAGGGTCGATCTGCGAAAGCCGAGGAGGCCGGCTCGCGCAAGATCACGTAACCCGCGGAGCCCGTCGACCGGATAGAGGTTGTCGCCGTTCACGACCACGATCGAATCGGTCCCGGCGAATCCTTCCGCCGCGAGGACCGCATGCCCCGTCCCGAGGGGCAGGTCCTGGATGACGTGGTCCACCGCCAGGCGGGATGGGGCAGGATGCCGGAGGAACTCGAGGATTTCACCCTGGTCGGGGGAGAGGACCAGGCAGACCTGGGTGAACCCCGCCTCGGCCAGCCGGCTCAGCACATAGCCGAGCAGCGGCACCTGCGCCGCTCCCAGTGGCATCATCGTCTTCAAGCCGCGCGCCGCCACTTCGCGCTGCAACGCAGTGAGTCCGGCGGGAGGGGGACCCTGCCGCATCCGGGTTCCCCGCCCCGCAGCGAGCACCACGGCCTTGTCGGTCAGGCGAGCTCCTCGCGGGCGCCGGCCCAGAGCTTCGGCAGCAACCGGAGCAGGCCCGCGCCGCTCAAGACGAACAACACCGCCCATAACACGCCGGGCCCGGTGTTCCCGAAGATGAAACTCCCCGCGCCGAAGAGCGCCGCGTACACGAACACGCACCCCAGCACCCAGCCGAGCAGTGAGCGGGTCAGCGGATCCGGCGGAGCATTCAGGGGCCCTGCTTTGGCCGCGATCGGCTTCCAGCCGGGACCGGCCGGCCGGATCAGATGAAAGAAGCGCAGCAGGGTTCCCTCCTCGGTGGGCCGGGTGAGCAGCGTCACCGTAACCCATACGATGGTGGTCGCGAGCACGGTCATGACCAGGGACGCCCAGGGGGCGATGTCGATTCCGTTCTTGCGCGCGACGAAGAAGCCGATCGAGATCGCGAACGAGCTGATCATGGCCGCGACCTCGCTCCACGCGTTGATCCGCCACCAGAACCACCGAAGCAGGTAGAGCAGTCCGGTGCCTGCCCCGATCGAGAGGAGAAGGTCGAAGGTTTCCCGCGCCGAATCGAGCGCAAACGTGAACGTGGCCGCCGCGGCCATCAGCAACACCGTCGTCACTCGTCCGGCGGTGACGTAATGGCGCTCACTCTCGCCGGGCCGGAGAAACCGGCGATACAGATCGTGCACCAGGTAGGAAGTGCCCCAGTTGAGCTGGGTCGAGATGGTCGAGACATAGGCGGCGAGCATGCCGGCCAGCATCAATCCCATGAAACCGGCGGGAAGAAATCGCAGCATCGCGGGATACGCCATGTCGTGTCCGATCAGGCGGGGATCGACATAGGGAAAGGTGCGCGCGATGTCGGTCAGGTTGGGATAGACCAGAATGGAGCACAGTGCCACGATGATCCAGGGCCAGGACCGGAGCGCATAATGGGCGACGTTGAAGAACAGGGTGCCCGCCATCGCGTCGCGCTCGCTCCGCGCGGCCAGCATCCGCTGCGCGATGTAACTCCCTCCACCGGGTTCGGCCCCGGGATACCAGACCGACCACCACTGGACGGTAAGCGGGATGATGAGGATCGAGAGCGTCAGGCCCCAGTCGCCGAAATCAGGAAGGAGATGCAGCGTCCCGGGATCGATCCGGGACACCAGCCCCGAGAGTCCGCCGACCTCCGGTTGCTTGAGCGCGAAATAGGCCGCGGCGAACGAGCCGGTCATCGCGATGCCGAACTGGATGAAGTCGGTGACCAGGACGCCCCAGAGGCCGGACGTCGCCGCGAACGCCACATTGATGAAAGCGCAGATCAGCAGGGTCTTCCCCATTGGCCAGCCCAGCATCACGTTGGCGATCTTTGCCGCAGCGAGATTCACCGAGGCGATGATGACGCAGTTGAAGAACAGGCCGAGGTACACGGCCCGGAAGCCGCGAACGAAGGTGGCCGCCTTCCCCGCATAACGGATTTCATAGAATTCGAGATCGGTGAGCACCCGGGAGCGCCGCCAGAGCCGGGAATAGAAGAACACCGTCGCCATGCCGGTGAGCAGGAAAGCCCACCATTGCCAGTTGTTGGCGACGCCTTTCTCCCGCACCAGGTTGGTGACCAGGTTCGGGGTGTCGGTGCTGAAGGTGGTCGCCACCATCGAGACTCCGATGAGCCACCACGGCGCCGAGCGGCCCGAGGTGAAGAACTCGGCGGTGCTCCGTCCCGCACGGCGCGCCATCAGCACGGCGGGAAGAAAGGAAAGCCCAACGGCGATCAGGACGATGAGCCAGTCGACCGGCAGGACGCGCATGCGGGTTCTCGCAGGGAAGGTGAAGAAAGGTGCTAGGTGTCAGGGCCGAGGGGCAAGAATTCGGTGTTCAACGCTCGGTGGCGGGGTTGGCGGGAGCTTCTAGATTCGTTGACATGAGCGCGCCTGCCGTTTCCCCGACCCGCCTTCCCCGGCCCGCCGAGCTTTACCGCGCCCTGGTAGACCGGGATGCGAGCTACGAGGGGATTTTCGTCGCGGCGGTCCGGACCACCCGGATCTTCTGTCGCCCGACCTGCCCGGCCCGAAAGCCCCTGGTCGAAAACGTGGAGTTCTTTGCCCATTCCGACCAGGCCCTGGCGGCGGGCTATCGGCCTTGCCAGCGATGTCAGCCTCTCGAGGCGGCGGGTCGCCACCCCGAGTGGGTGGACCGTTTGATCCAGACGATCGACCAGGCGCCTCGGCGCCTGACCGACGCGCAGCTTCGCGGGATGAACATCCAGCCGGCCACCGCCCGGCGATACTTTCGGGAGAAGTTCGGCATGACACTCCATGGCTACGTCCGGACCCGGCAGCTCGGATTTGCCCTCGACCGGCTGCGAGAAGGCCAGCCGGTCACTCCCGCCGGATTCGAGAGCGGATTCGAGTCCGACAGCGGGTTCCGCGATGCCTTCAAGCGACTCTTCGGCACGACGCCCGCCGCCTCGCGCGACACGGCGCCCATTCAGGCCACCCTCCTGCCGAGCCCACTGGGTCCGCTGCTCGCAGCGGCAACCGATCAGGGCCTCTGCATGCTGGAGTTTGCCGATCGGAAGAAGCTGCCCGATCAAGCGGCCGACCTGACTCGGTGGTATGCGCAGCCGGTGATTCCCGGCTCCCACCGGTTCATCGAGCAGGCCCGGCGTGAGCTGGAGGAATACTTTGCGGGAACCCGGAAGACCTTTGAGGTCCCGCTCGATCTCCGGGCGACGGATTTTCAGGAAGCAGTGTGGGCTGAGCTCCTTCGTCTCGGCTATGGAGAAACCGTCTCCTACGAAGAGCTGGCGACCCGGATGGGGCGGCCCAAAGCCCAGCGCGCGGTCGGTCTCGCCAACGGCCGCAACCGGATCCCGATCATCGTGCCCTGCCACCGCGTCATCCAGAAAAATGGCCAGCTCCGCGGATATGGCGGGGGACTCTGGCGGAAGCAGTTCCTGCTGGACCTGGAGATGGCCCACCGGGATTAGTCCGGATTTCCGCTTCGCTCTGCATCGTTAACCCGGTCGCCGGAGGCCACAAAGGCGCGGCGACCTGGTCCCAGGTTAGCTCCCTTCTTCAGGCTCGATTCCCCGGACTCGTCGTTCGACATACCGACGTCCCTGGCGACGCGGAGCGCTATGCTCGGGAATGGTGTCCGGCTCATCCCGACGGAACCATCGTGGTGGTGGGCGGCGATGGATCGCTCCACGAGGCGGTCAACGGCATCCTCAACGCGGGGCCGCCGGTCCGGCTCGGTATTGTGCCGGCCGGCACCGGCAACGACATGGCCCGGAACCTGGGCATTCCCCTGGACCCCCTCGCGGCGGCCCGCGAAATCCACGCTGGTGCGATCCGGCGAGTCGACGCAGGACAATGCGTATTCCAGGATCCGGCCGCCACGCAGCATCGCCGATGGTTCGTCAACTCGGTGTCTCTGGGAGCGAGCGCGCGAGCCAACCGGCTGGCCAGAGGCGTCGGCCGGGTGTTCCGGGGCACGTCCCGTTATCCGGTGGCCGGCGCGCTGGCGGTCGCCATGGGCGGCCGTGCGGGTTATGCCATCCGGTGCGGGGGCCGGACCCTGTTCGAGGGTCGCGCCTTGAACGTGACCGTGGCCAACGGGCCAGGCTTTGGCGGGGGACTCTTGATCTCACCGGAATCCGATCCACAGGATGGTCAATTCGAGCTGGTGATCATCGGCAATCTCTCCCGGCTCCGGTCGCTCGAGGCCCTGGCACGCCTGCGCCGGGGCGCCCGGATCGAGCAGATCCAGGTCCATCACCTCGCCGGACCGCATCCCAGGATCGAGATCCGGACCGATGAATCCAGCGCGCCGCTCGAAACGGACGGAGAGAACTTTCTGCTCGCGGGAACCCTCGTGGTTGAGCTGTTCCCCGGACGTCTCGGGCTCGCGGTGAGAGAACCCTAGAGACAAATCCGGAAGCGCGGTATTATCACCGCTCGTCCACAGCCAGAGATATCCCATTGGTGCGCCTGCTCCCGAGGGACCAGCGGTTTTTCGAGCTCTTTACCCAGGTCGCGACTCTGAACGTCGAGGCCGCGCGGGCCCTTCGGGACCTCTTTGCCGCTCCGGTAGATCACCGCAGCCATGTGGTCGAGACCATCAAACGGCTGGAGCACCAGGCCGACGGCATCACCCACGAGCTGGTCACCCGACTGGACAAAAGCTTCATCACTCCGCTCGACCGGGAAGACATTCACCTGCTGGCCTCCCGGCTCGATGATGTCCTGGACCGGATCGACGGGGCGGCCCGCCGGGTAGCCATTTTCCGCGCCGAGCAGGCACCCACCGGGGCCGTCATCCTGGCCGACGTGATCTTTCGCGCGACTGAACAGCTCCTCAAGGCGGTTCAGGTGCTCCCGAACCGGCGGTCCGGCGTGGTGATAAGCGCTTGCATCGAAGTGAAGCGGCTGGAGGAAGAAGGCGACTCGGCGTACGCCGACTGGCTCGGACGGCTGTTCGACGAGGAGAAGGACCCGATCGTGCTGATGAAGTGGAAGGAGATTTACGATACCCTGGAAAAGACCCTCGACCAGGCCGAAGACGTAGCCAACGTCCTGGAATCCATCGCGCTCAAGCACTCCTGATGCCGGCCACCGCAACGCTGGTTCTGGCGATCGTCGGGGTGGCGCTGCTCTTCGATTTCATCAACGGCTTTCACGACAGCGCGAACTCGATCGCGACGGTGGTGGGCACCCGGGTGCTGTCGCCCGGGGTCGCGGTGCTCTGGGCGGCCTTCTTCAACTTCTCGGCCGCCTTCGTGGTGGGAACCGCGGTCGCCAAGACCATCAGCCAGGGTCTGATCACCCCGGCAACCACCGCGGGCGATCCGTACCTCACCCTCGCGGCGCTCCTCGGTGCCATCATGTGGAATCTGATTACCTGGTGGCTCGGGTTGCCCACCTCGAGCTCACATGCCCTGATTGGCGGGTTAGGCGGCGCGGCGGTGGCCAAAGCCGGGGTCGGTGCGCTGATCGCGTCCGGCTGGGTCAAGCCCCTGCTCTTCATCGCGATCTCGCCGATGGTCGGCTTGACTGTCTCCCTGCTGCTCACTTCCGCTCTGGGACACGGACTGCAGCGATTCGCGGCGGCGCCCCTGGAGCGGCTCTTTCGGCGGCTCCAGCTGCTCTCGGCCGCGGCGTTCTCGATGAGCCACGGGGCCAACGACGCCCAGAAGACCATGGGGGTCATCGTCGGCCTGCTGGTGGCCACCCAGTCTTCCTTCGCGACCGGACCGACGTGGTTCCGCTGGTTTCGGCTCAGTGACCCGGGTCACATTCCCTTCTGGGTCGAGCTCGCCGCGTACTCTGCGATCGCGCTCGGCACGGCGCTGGGAGGCTGGCGCATCGTGAAGACGATGGGAACCCGGATCACCAAGCTCAGGCCGTTCGGGGGATTCTGCGCGGAGACCGGCGGCGCGGGGGCGATCTTCCTGGCCTCGGCGCTCGGGGTACCGGTCAGCACGACCCACACCATCACCGGCGCCATCGTCGGGGTCGGCGCCGCCAACCGGCTCTCAGCGGTGCGCTGGGGCGTGGCCGGGAGAATCCTCTGGGCGTGGATCCTGACCATTCCGATGGCGGGGAGCATCGCGGCGATCGGATACATCATCCTGCGGTAGCATCTCTCGAAATACCTGCCTGGCGCGAGCCAGGCGATCCAGCACTTCCTGCTTCTCGGCCGGAGTGTTCCATCCAGTGTGATTCGAAGCCGCGGTCTCCAGCCGTTCGATCCAGCGCACGAAGTATCGGGCATCTTCGGGGGAGCGTACCGGCCTTCCGGCCACTGTCACGTACACTGGACTGGTGGTTGCGAAGGGATACCAGTCGAGCACGCCCGGGTCGGAATGCGACGACCAGGCCCGCAGCGTGAACCACCCGCTCCGGGTGACCGGGAGCGGCACGATTGCCTCGGCGCGGGTGCTGTCTCCTCCCAGTGGAATCCGCGCGACCACGACACCGTTGGCCACGATTTCCAGCCGTTCGACCGGAACGTTGGAGCGCAGGGACACCCGCGCGGTGAGCTGGTGCACCCCGTCGGGGAATCGGAGCTCGTCTCCCGGCTCCTTCCCATTCACTGAGAACCGGAGCAGCGGACCATTGCTCGCGAAGGTATGCCCCGCCTTGAGCCCGGCAAGCCAGGCAGTGTAGTCGAGCCGCGGCCCCGCATGTACGAACACCCGATTGAGGCCGAGCGGGCCGTGCAGTGATGCGTAGTTGGTCATGGCGTCGGTCCCCGCGCCGGCGGGGATGCGGAATCCGGTGTTCAAGAGCCGGTACCACACCTTCGCGGTCGCGAGGTGGTCGGAGAACCCAAGCACTTCCAGGTAGTCCACCAGGCCCAGCGCGACCTCCACGGGGAGAGCGTGGGTCAGCGGAGCCGTCGCCTCGGGATCGGGTTCTTCGTCGAACGGATGGACGTATCCGCTGAGACCGCTCTGGGCGTGGGACAGCTCGAACACGGTGCCGTTGTCGGGGAACAGGCTGGCCGCCGCGGTATTGGCATAACCCGCGTAGCCCGGCAGGATCAGGTGATCGGTCAGGCCCAGGTGTCCGCTATGTCCCCAGTAGGAGGTGTGGTATTCCTCATCGTGCCGGATCAGGGTAGCGGCGGTCGAGCGCGGGTCCGGCCTGCCCCCCGGCCGCCACTCGCTGATATCGGGAATCCGCTGCTCCTTGTTCACGATCAGGTTCTCGACCAGGTGCAGGTCCTCCGCTTCGGCCTGGGCCCGAAGGCGGGGAACGTCCATGCGGTAGACGCCGCCGTAATTCATGTGAACGTGAAGGTCCCCGCTCCACCATCCCAGGGAAGGAAGGTCGAGCAGGCGGCTCATCCGAACCTGGACCGGGAGAGGGGTATCCGCCGCGACCGTCACTTCCCGCGACTGCGAGCGGTACTCGAATCCGTGGCTGACCAGGACGGTGTAGCGGCCGGCGGGAACCGACAGCTCGACCGGTCCGCTCGCATGGAAGTAGGTTGGTTCCCGGCGCCGGAGCGATCGGTCGAAGCCGTCATCGGCATGCAGCATCGCACCGTCGGGACCCAAGCCTCGGCCGTCCGCTCCGGTCACCGAGACGCGGGCGGGGATCCGCCGTCCCGCTGAATCGGTGACCGAGAGCCGTAACACGCCATGCGGATGCAGGAAGCGGCGGCGGGTCGGGAGAATGGTTTCGGTCCTGCCTCCGGGCACCGACACGATCTGGATCGAGAGCGTTCCCGGCGCATTGCTGATGAATGCGATTCGATTCCCGTCGGGCGACCAGCGCGGCACGGTGTGATCGCAGTCGCAATAGGTGAGCTGGAAGGGGTCACCGCCCTGGGCGGTAGTGAGCCAGAGCTGGTTCCGCTGTCCGCCCAGGTAGGAGCTGTACACCACCCGCTTCCCGTCGGGGGCCCAGTCGGGATGGACCTTCCAGGTGGTCTCCTCGTTCCGGATTTCCCGCATGGGTGCGCCGGTGCGGGCCTCCATCCGCCAGATCCCGCCGGAACCCCACACCTGGTCCTTGTTCGAGACCAGCACCAGCTCCCGGCCGTCGGGGGACCAGGCCGGCGAGAGATAATGGTCAAAGGGGCTGTAGTAGTAGCGGGGGGCGTTGCTCCGGAATTCCTCGGTAACCCGCACCGGCGCGCCCGCCGCCTGACCGCCCTGCATGGGAAGCAGATAGACCTGCCAGCGCCCGCCCAGCGCGGTGGAGACGAAAGCAATCCGCGATCCGTCGGGCGACCATCGGGGGTCCAGGTTCACGGCGCCGTCTCCGATCAGCCGATGGGTGCCGCCGCCGGGAAGGTCGAGCGCCCACAGCTCCAGCGCATCGTTCTGATAGGAGGTGTACACGATGGTGCGGCCGTCGGGTGACCAATCGGGCTGGTAGTCATAACCCGGGCCGTCGGTCAGCTCGACCGCCGAGTCCGACCCGACCCGCTGGCGCCAGAGGCTTCCCTGCATCGAAAACACGAGCTCGGACCCGTCGGGCGACCACGCCACCGAGGACGGACCGCTGGTGAGCTGGGGGAGATACATCTCCCGGTAGTAGTAGGGGTGGGGAACGTCGATCTGCTTGAGGACCGGCGCCCGCTGGGCACGGAGGGCGCCGGGAGCCAGCGCGCCCGCGAGGGCGAGGACTAATCCAGCTCGCTCAAACACCGCTCGAGAATGTCCAGGGCGATGTCCACGTCCTCCTCGTCGATGACCAGGGGCGGCGCAAAGCGGAGCGCGTTCCGTCCCGCGGCGAGCGTCAGCAGTCCCTTGGCGAACGCCATATCCATCAGCTTCTTGGCCAGGTCGCCGGCGGGCTCCCGGGTCCCCCGATCGGTGACCAGCTCGATGCCCTGCATCAGGCCGCGGCCCCGCACGTCGCCGATGATCCCGTGTTTCTCCGCTAACCCGCGGAGCCCCTTCATCAGCCGGTCGCCCTGGACCCGCGCGTTGGGCATCAGCTCGCGCTCGACCAGGTCGAGCGTGGCGATCGCCGCGGCGCAGCTCACCGGGTTCCCGCCGAAGGTGCTGCCGTGCGCCCCGGGCTGCCAGGTACAGATCTCTTCGCGGGCGATGAACGCCCCGATCGGCATACCCGACCCGAGTCCCTTGGCGGTCACCAGGATATCGGGGATCACCCCTTCGTGCTCACAGGCGAACATCTTGCCGGTCCGGCCGATCCCGGACTGGACTTCGTCCATCACCAGCAGGATGCCGTGCCGGGTACAGAGCTCGCGGACCTTGGTAAGCCAGCCCGGCGGGGGGACGATGTATCCGCCCTCGCCCTGAATCGGCTCGACGAAAATCGCGGCGACATTCCTGGGATCGAGGTGCCGGCGGAACAGGTCCTGCTCGATGTGATCGACGCAGAAGATACCGCACTCGGGAAAGGTTTTCCCGAATTCGCACCGGTAGCAGTACCCGTAGAACACGTGGTGCACATCGGGCAGCAGGGGAGCGAACCCGGAATGCTGCCGCGCCTTGCTCGAGGTCAGCGAGAGCGCCCCGTAGGTGCGGCCATGAAACGCGCCCTTGAAGGCGACGAACGCAGTGCGGCCGGTCGCGTACCGCGCCAGCTTCATCGCTCCTTCGACCGCCTCGGTGCCGGAGTTGGACAGGAACACCCGTTTCTTGCCGGGCCCCGGCGCGATCTTCGCCAGCCGCTCACACAGGACGGCCAGGCTCTCGTAGTAGAAATCGCCGGCGCAGATGTGGAGGAATTTCGCGGCGGCGTCCTGCACCGCCTTGACCACGGCGGGATGGTTGTACCCGGTGGAGGTCACCGCGATGCCGGCCATGAAATCGAGGAACCGGTTGCCGTCCGCGTCCTCGACCATCGCGCCTTCGCCGCGGGCGATGACCAGCGGGTATTCCTTGATGTAGGCGGGAGACGTCACCGCCCGGTCGCGATCGATGATCGCTTTGGCCTTCGGTCCGGGCGGGGGGACCACGATCTGGGGATACGATTTCGCCATAACCCGGCTCCTTCCGGTCCAAAGATCTATGCCATGGCCTCGAGCGCCTGGCCCAACCGCTCGACCAGCAGGTCGATTTCCGCCTCGGTAATTACGAACGGAGGCGCCAGCATGACCAGGTCGCCGTTCACGCCGTCGGCCTGCCCCGTGTTAGGCCAGACCAGCAAGCCGAGCCGTTCCGCTGCCGCGGTGAAGCGCTCCGCGAACCGTTTCTCCCGGGCGAAGGGCGTCCGGGTCTCCCGGTCCTCGACGAATTCGATCCCGGCGAGGAGCCCCCGTCCCCGGATATCGCCCACGTGGGGCAGCTCCCCAAGGGCCGCCAGCTTCCGGTGCAGGACCTCGCCCATCGCGCGGCACCGCGCCAGCAACTCGTGCCGTCGAAGATACCGGATCGCGGCGATTCCCGCCGCGCAGATCGCCGGCGCGTGCACGAAGGTCTGCGCGTGCAGCACCCCGCCCGATCCCGCCGCGATGGCATCGCCGATCCGGCGCGGCACCGCCACCGAGGACAGCGGCGCATAACCTCCGCTCAATCCCTTGCCCATCACCTGCAGATCGGGCACCGCGCCGAACGGCTCGAGCGCCGACCAGGTCCCGGTGCGGCCCGCCCCGACCAGAATTTCGTCCGCGATCCAGAGCACCTCGTTGCGGGTGCAGATCTCCCGAATGGTCTGCCAGTAGTCCTCCCGCGGCACCGCGGCACCGGTGGACGATCCGCCGATCGGCTCCGCCACGAAGGCCGCCACGTTGTCGGGGCCGAGCTCCTGAATCAGGGTCTCGAGGGCGGTCCCGCTGCATCGCGGACAGGTGGCATCCTTGCCGCGGCAGGGACACCGATAGCCGTAGGGCGCCGGGATCCTGGGAACGTCGAGGAGCCAAGGTTCGAAAAAAGTCTGATAGTGCTGCCGGGCGCCGAGCGAGAGAGCCAGGAGCGTATTCCCGTGATAGGCGGGGGTGAGGGCGATCACCAGGCGCTTGCGGGTGCGTCCTGTCTCGACCCAGTACTGTCGCGCCAGCTTGACCGCTGCTTCGATCGCGTCGGACCCGCTGGAAAGGAAGAAAAAATGCTGGAGGTCGCCCAGGGCGAGCCTGGCGAGCTCCTCGGCGAGCTCCTCGGCGGCGGGATTGGTCACCGAGAACCCGCTGACGTAGCCGACCTCCCGCGTGGCCGCGGCGATGGCGTCCACGATTTCGGCCACCCCGTGACCCAGCGAGGTCACGAAGGCGCCTCCGCATCCATCGAGGTAGCTGTGGCCCGCCTCGTCGTGGAGCCAACAGCCCTGGGCTTTGACGACGAGGGGATAGTCCCGGACCAGGTTCCGGTAGAGGAGCGGCGTGTCGGGGTAACGACGCGGCATCAAAGAAAGTTACCTTGCAGGGATGCCACTCCGCTCCCGTATTCCGCTTGGGTTGCTCGGGTTGCTCGCCTGCCGCCATGGCGAGCCCGCCGATATGGTATTGCGCCACGGCGCGATCTACGCGGTGGCGGAGGACACCCTCCCGGCCCAGGCCCTCGCGGTGCGCGACGGTCGGGTGGTGTACGTGGGGGACGACCGGGGCGTCGCGAGCTATATCGGGCGGCGTACCGCGGTGCTCGATCTCGCGGGCCGCATGGTGCTGCCCGCCTTCCGGGATACCCATTTGCATCCCCGGGGCGGAATCCAGCTCGGCGAATGCACCCTCGACAATCTGCGCACCGCTGAGGCCGTCCTCGACTCGGTCCGCCGCTTCGCGGCCTCGCATCCCGAGGCCGACTGGATCCGGGGGAGCGGCTGGCAGCTTCCGGTCTTTCCGGACGCGAATCCCCGGAAGGAATGGCTCGACTCGATCGACGCCGGCCGGCCGATGTACCTGCGCGCGGCGGATGGGCATTCCACCTGGGTGAATTCGAAGGCCCTGGCCCTGGCGGGCATTACCCGCACCACGCCGGATCCTCCCAATGGCCGCATCGAGCACGATCCCACCACCGGCGAGCCTTCCGGGACCCTCCGGGAAAGCGCGATGGAGCTGGTGACCCGGGTGCTGCCGCCTCGGAGCCCGCAGGAAGTGCAGGATGGAATCCTGCGGGCCATGGCGATGGCGAATCGCTTCGGGATCGTGGCCCTCTACGACGCCGATGCCGACACCACGCTGCTCGCCGCCTATGCCGCGCTGGACAGCCTGGGCAAACTGACCGCCCGGGTCGTCGCCGCGATCGAAGTGGACCCCAGGGCCCCGGCGAGCCAGGTGGATTCGCTCAGAGCCTGGCGGGGACGGTTTGCCGGCCGGCACTACTTCGCTCCCAAGGGCGCCAAGGTGTTCGTGGACGGAGTGATCGAGGCCAAAACCGCCGCCTTGCTCGCACCGTACGTGGGAACCACCAACCGGGGGCCGGTGAATTTCTCCCCGGAAAAACTCGATACCGTCGTCGCGGCCCTCGATGCCGCCGCGTTCCAGGTCCATGCCCATGCGATCGGAGACCGCGCGGTGCGGATGGCGCTGAACGCCTACGCTTTTGCCCGCAATCTCAACGGACCGCGCGATGCCCGGCCCATGATCGCCCATCTCGAGATGATCGATTCCGCCGACATTCCGCGTTTCGCGGAAGAAGGGGTCATTCCGACCTTCCAGGCACTGTGGGCCCAGCAGGATGAATACATCACCAAGCTGACCGAGCCGGTGATCGGTCCGGATCGCTCGGCCCACCTGTATCCGATCGGCGAAGTGGCGCGGACTGGCGCCCATCTGGCGGCAGGGAGCGACTGGCCGGTATCGTCGATGAATCCGCTGGACGCCATTCAGGTCGCGATCACCCGACGCGATGTCGATGCACCGGCGGGACCGGTCTGGCTCCCCGACGAGAAAGTCTCCCTCGCGACGATGCTCCGGGCCTATACCTATGGCGGCGCGTTTGCCGTGGGCGAAGAGGTGACCACAGGATCTCTGGAACCCGGGAAAGCAGCGGATCTGATCGTCCTCGATCGCGACTTGTTCCGGATCCCGGTCGAAGAGATCCATCGCGTCAAAGTGCTGCTGACTCTGCTTGATGGGCGGACCGTCTGGCGGGACCCTTCCCTCAAATGAGTGTGGTATTTTCAAGCGGTCCGGCGATCCCCCGATGGGAAAGGGGGGAGGGCAATATCCGATGAGTCTTGCCGTGTTGTTGCTTCAAGGAGCGTTGCTCGCCCAGGCCACGGGCGGGCCAGTCGTGCATGGGACGGTCCAGACCGACAAAGGCGAACCGGTTGACGGCGCCAGGGTGGAGATTCGCGGACTCGGCATCAGTACCGCAACCCGGGACGACGGCAGTTTCCGGCTCGAGGACCTCAAGCCAGGACGCTACTGGATCACCGTGACCGGCGGCGGCATCGACCCGGTCCGGAAAGCCATCACCCTCGCAGCCGACGCCGAACGGGTCATTGATTTTCATGTGCGGCCGGTTTCCCAGACGGACGCGACCCGTCACGCCGCGGAGCTCGACAGCCTGGATCGCGGCTTCGTGCAACGCCGGCGAACCAGCCTGGACGGGACCTTCCTGACCCGGGATGACATCGCCCGGTCCCGCCAGCCCCAGCTCGGCGCGGTCCTGTCGAGTTACCTGATTCAGACGGCGCCCCGGGGCAGCGCGCGGGGAGGAGCCCAGGGATGCGCGCCCTACGAAAGCTGGGTGTGGCAGCAGGTCCGGAGTTCGGGAAGGTCGATGTTCGATGCCCAGGCCTACCCCTACATTTCCGTCAACGGAGCCCGGCCGTTCCTGGGGCGGGCGCTCTATGAATTCGACCCGGACGACGTGGAGGCTCTGGAGTTCTATCGCGGAGCGGGACCGGCGTTCGGATACATTTCAACGTCCGCCCAGTGCGGCCTGATCATCATCTGGACCAAATGAGCGACCTGACCCGCAGGCAATTCCTGGTTCGCGGCGTGATCGGCGGCATCGGGCTGGCCGGCATCGCCGGAGCGGCGCGACCCGCCGGCCCCACTCCCATGCTGGTGTACTCCGATCCCGCCTGCGGGTGCTGCAACAAATGGATTTCCCTGATGGGCGGCGCCGGTTTTCAGACCACGGTCCAGCACCCGCCCGATATGGCGGCCATCAAGAAGCGTTACGGGATCGGCGATCATCTCGCCTCCTGCCACACCGCTCTGGTGGGAGGATACCTGGTCGAAGGTCACGTTCCCGCCGACCTGATCGGGAAGATGCTCGCCGAGAAACCCGCGATCGCCGGGCTGGCGGTGCCGGGAATGGTCACCGGCTCACCGGGCATGGAAGGGGCGACCGAAGCAGGCCTACGATGTCATCGCCTTCGACAAGACCGGCAGGACCACCGTCTACGCCCACCGCTAACTACCTCCAGCGGGTCAACAGCTCCTCCCGCTGAAGCCGGCGGCGAGCCCGGCGAAACAATCCGAGACACGCCAGCCACACCAGCACGCTTCCGGCAACCCCCACCCAGGGGAAGATCAGGGCGGGACGGCCGAGGACCGCGAGCATCATCAGGGTGAGCGGCACGATCACCAGGCCGGCGAACAGGTTCGCCGACTGCGAATCGGTGAACCGCGCCGAAGCGGCAATCGCCCCGAGCGCAGCGGCCGCGGTGAGGGCCGGGCCCAGAAACACCAGGGCCACCAGGCTTCCCAGGGTCGGGCCGACCGGGGTTCCCAGCCGGAGCCAGGTCACCAGCCCCACCACCACATAACCCGCGACCGCGCTCACCGCGGTCCACAGGAGCGCGGGGCCGGCCGCCCCCACCAGCTTGGAAAGCACCAGGGCCCCGTCCGAGAGTGGGGTGGCCAGGATGGGCTCGAGGGTGCGCTGCTCCTTCTCCCGGACGATGGCGAGCGCCCCGGGGCCCGCGGCCAGCACCACCGGCATCAGCAGGTACCAGAGTCCGGTTTCCCGGACGATCAGCCGGGTCAATCGCTCGGCAAAGGTCACGCCCCCGATGGTCGGGTCCGCGCGCACCATCTCGACGATGAGCCTCAAGCCGGGATCGCTGATCGGAACGGCGGGATCGACCAGCGCGGGAAGGAGTAGAATCAGAAAGAGCGGCAGCAGGATACCGATGAAGGGCAGGATCATGTACCCCGGCCAGATCCTCCGGTTGGAGCGCAGGTCTCGAAGCTCCTTGCGGAAGAAGAGGAGGAGAAGGGAACGAGTCATGGCGCGCCCGCTACCGCGCGCAGGTAGATCGCTTCGAGCGAGGTCCGCACCGGCCGAACCTCGAGGATCGATCCACCGGCCCCGGCAAGCGCTGCTACCACCACGGGCGTCACCGTTGCCACGTCGTCCGCGTGTACCTCCATCAGGTCGCCGTTGGTCGTAACGCTTCGCACCCCGGCCACCGACTCGGCCAACCGGGAGAGCGCGGCCAGGTCTCCCCGGAGCCGGATGGTCACCTCCATCGCCGCGCCGGTCAGGGCGGGCAGCGCGCCGAACGTCAGCAGCCTCCGCTGGAGGATGCCCACCAGGTCGGCGAGCTCCTCGGCTTCGCCCAGATGATGGGTGCACAAGAGAATGGTGCGCCCCTCCCGTTTGAGCTCCGCGATCAGGGATCGCACTTCCCGCGAGGCGGCAGGGTCGAGGCCGGCGGTGGGCTCATCCAGAAAAATGACCGCCGGCTCGTGAAAGACCGCGCGGATCAGGGCCAGTCGCTGCTTCATCCCTTTCGAGTAGGTGCCGAAGGGGCGATCCCTGGCCTCCCAGATACCGAGCCGGCGCAACCAGCCGGCTATTCTGGCCGGCAGATCGCGATCGGGAATTCCGTAGAGTCGCCCGAAGAAATCCAGGTTCTCCGCCCCGCTCAACCGGTCATAGAATCCCGGAGTCTCTGTCAGAAGCCCGGCTCGGGCCCGGAGTGCGGTTGCATCGTCCCGCGAGGATGGAAGGTGAATGCCGGCGACGGTGCCGGCGCCGCTGGAAGGCGGCAGCAGGCCCAGGAGCATGCGGACGATGGTTGTCTTGCCGGCGCCATTCGGTCCCAGCAGCGCGCACAGATTTCCCTGCTGCACGTCGAACGACACGTCCTCGACCGCGAGCCGGCCGTCGAAGCTCCGGGAGAGATTCCGGGCGGCGATCATCGACCCTGGAAGACCTGGACGATGCTGTAGGCTCCCATCGTCGCCATGGCGAGCGCCACCAGGGCGCCCGCCGCCGTGAGGAGTGGCGGGTGACGGTACCCGCCCATGAGCCGCTCGTGCCGGGAGGCGATCAGGACCGCGGCAAGCCCGAATGGCAGAATGAGACCGTTGAGCGCTCCTACCGCGATGAGGATGGCGACCGGACGCCCGATCACCAGGAACACGATCGTGGACACGATGATGAATCCCAGGATGAGTGGTGTGGTCCAGGCCTGCCACCCCTCTCGCAGCGTCCG
Source organism: uncultured Gemmatimonadales bacterium (assembly GCA_963841505.1). Taxonomy (GTDB): domain Bacteria; phylum Gemmatimonadota; class Gemmatimonadetes; order Gemmatimonadales; family GWC2-71-9; genus JABFSM01. The sequence goes on along the minus strand of CAWJCZ010000008.1, from coordinate 70,136 downwards.
CACGAAGGACACCGACGTGTAGGCCGATCCCACTATCGACGTGACCGCGGCCGCCCACATCACCGCGCCGAAAAGCCGATACCCGAGTTCTCCCGCGGCCAGGCGAAACAGGGACGCTGGTGGATTGGCCGGATCGAGCGCCTGGCCCCGGCTCACGATGGCAAGCGCGGCGAGAAAGAGCAGCACGCGCATGAGACTCGCGACGCTGATCCCCAAGAGTGCCGACCGGGTCGCCGTCGCGACCTGATCCCGGCCGGCGATCCCGGCATCGAGCAGGCGGTGGGCGCCCGCAAACGTGATGTACCCACCGACGGTCCCTCCCACGATCGTCAGGATACTCAGGAGATCGAGCCGCTCGGGTGCGACACTCCGGAGCAGCGCTTCGCCGAGCGGAGGATGGGCCGCCACCGCCACGTACACCGTGACCAGCACCATCACCGCTCCCATGAGCTGGGCAAACCGGTCCATCGCGCGCCCGGCCTCGCGGGAGAGAAACAGCGCGATCGCGATCAGGGCGGAGAGGACCGACCCGACCCGGGGATCCAGTCCGAGCAACGCGTTGAGGCCTAACCCGGCGCCGGCCACATTGCCGATATTGAACGCCAGGCCGCCCGCCGCGACCAGCACCGCCAGCAGCTTGCCGAGGTTGGGCACCACCCGATCGAGCAAGGGCTGGGCGGGAAGGCGGGCCGCGACCAGCACCCGCCAGATGTTGAGCTGGGCCCCCAGGTCGCAGAGCACCGACACCAGGATGGCGAATCCGAAGCTCGCGCCGAGCGACTCGGTGAAGACCACCGTCTGGGTGAGGAACCCGGGCCCGATGGCGGAGGTCGCCATGAGAAAGGCGGCGCCGAGGAGCACCCGGAGGCGCGAACCCCCGTGCGCGCTATTTTCCGGCGGCATGCCAGCGCCCTGGTTTCCCAAGCGCATCCTGATCTCCCATTCGCTCCATGAGGGACTGGGGGACTATCTCGCCGAGCGTCGTCCCGATCTCGAGCTGCGGGCGCTGGACGCCGCCAGCATCACCGCCGCCGACGTGGCCTGGGCCGAGGTCTTCGTCGGCTTCCGCCCACCCGGAGAAGGACCCTGGCGCGCGCTCCGCTGGATTCACTGCATCGGCGCGGGGGTCGATGCGTTCGCCTTCCGGACCGGTCTTTCGCCCGCCACCCTGCTGACCCGCACCTCGGAAGACTTCGGCCCCATGATCGGCGAGTACTGCCTGGCCCGGGCCCTCGCCATCACCCAGCGATTAACCCGCTTCGCGGCCGATCAGGCGGTGCGGCGCTGGCAGCCGATGCATCCCGAGAGGCTGCGCGGCACCCGCGCGGTGATCGTCGGTACCGGCGCGGTCGGCCGCGGCATCGCTCACGGTTTTCTCGCGCTGGGAGCCGTGGTCGACGGAATCTCCAAGAGCGGCGAACCCCGCCAACCCTTCACCGCCACCTTCCCGATGTCCCGGTTCCGGGAGGCCGTGCCCGGGGCGCGCTGGCTCATCCTGGCCTGCCCCCTCACCGAAGAAACCTTTCATTGCCTGGACCGCAACCGCCTGCTGGGATGCACCGGAAGCTACTTGATCAACGTGGGTCGGGGACCCCTCGTCGAGGAGTCCGCGCTGCCCGAAGCGCTCGATCGTGGCGCGCTCACCGGATGCGCCCTCGACGTGTTCGAGCGGGAACCCCCACCAGTAGATTCGCCGCTCTGGGGGGATCCCCGGGTCACCATCTCACCCCATATCTCGGGGCTGACCACGATTCCCGGCGCGGGCGAAGGATTTCTCGAGTGCCTCAGCGCCATCGAAGCGGGACAAACGTCACGACTCGCAGTACAATTGGATCGCGGCTATTGAGTTCGCCAATCTCTTGCCCCGGATCGTCTCGATGCCTAACCTAGGCCCCCTGCACCCCCAAGTCGTGCACTTCGTCGTCGCGCTCGGCATCGTGGGCGTTCTCTTCCGGCTGGCGTCCCTGTTCTGGCGCCGATCCTGGCTCAACCCCGCCGCAACCGCGCTGATCCTGATCGCCGCGGGCGCTTCGGTGGTCGCGGTCAAATCGGGAACCGACGCGCATGGAATCACCGAGCGCATCCCCGGCGCGCGCGAGGCGGTGCAGGTGCACGAGGACTGGGGCCACCGCGCCCGGAATGCCTTCCTGGCTCTGGCGGGGCTCGAGGTGCTCACCCTGGCGTTTGGCGGCCGGAGCGGTGGCCGGGTCCTCCAGTTCGTCACCGCCGCCGCGGGTGTCGCGACGGTGGCGGTGCTCTATGAAGCGAGCGAACACGGAGGCGACCTGGTGTACGGCTATGCCGGCGGAATCGGGACCCGCTCCGGGAACCCGGCCGACATCACGAACCTGCTGGTCGCGGGACTCTATCACGCTTCCCGTTCGGCGCGGGACTCCGGTCAGTCGGAAACAGCGGGGCGTCTGATCGAGGAGCTGGCTCGCACCCGGCCGGGAGATACCGCGGTGCGTCTTCTGGAGGCCGAGTCGTTGATCCGGGATCGCCATGATCCAAACGGCGCGCTGGCCGTGCTGGATACGACGCGCACCCTGTCCAACAGCCGTTTCGACGTGCGGCATGGGTTGCTGCAGTCAGAGGCCTGGGTGGCTCTGAACCAGCCCGACAGCGCCCGTCAGGTGCTCCAGGCGCTTCTGCAGGGGCACCCCACCAGTCAGGCGATCAAGGACGCACTGGGCAAGCTCCCCTAGCGCGACCTACACGCGAAGGTGGTCCGGCCTCCAGTGCTGAACCGCGCGCTTCACGTCGCTCGCGCTGACCAGCTCCCCGGCAAGAATCCGATCCACCAGGTGGGGGACTTCGAGGTCCGAGGCGAAGCGCAACCCGATCAGGTGCCGCAGCCGTAACCGTTCGATATCCTCCCGTCGTCCCGGGAGGAGCCGCTCGAGCCGCAGGGTTTCCTCCAGCCGCACCAGCCGATTCTGGACCCGAAGCGACATGTATCGCGCCGAGAGGAACCCCATGAGGATGGCGAGGGTGACCACGAAGCTCCACAGGGTGGCGAGTCCGGGAGCCCGAACAATTTCCACGATCTGGATGATCAGGAGGGCGCTGATCACCGGCATCACGAAGAAATGCCAGGGAGGCAGGAATCGGCGATGATTGGCGTAGTTCTGGACCGCAGGCTCGGGCATGGGTTACCTCGTGGCGCGGGTCGCTTGGGGGTATTTCGCCCGGCAGTACCAGTACACCGGGAGGCCGACCAGGAGCAATCCGATTCCGATGAGTGAGTCCAGCGGCTCGGCGATAATCGTATTGACGATGAGGTAGAGGGAGAATCCGATGAAGACCAGCGGGGTCACCGGATAGCCCCAGGCCCGGTAGGGGCGGTCCATCCCGGGCTCCCGCCGGCGCAGGAGCAGCACCGCGGCGCAGGACAGGGCGTAGAACAGGAACGACACGAAGACCACATAACCCGCGAGCTGGATGAAGGTCCCCGAGAGCGCCAGGATCGCGCACCAGATCCCCTGCACCACCAGGACGGTGTTGGGCGCCTGATACCGGGGATGCACCCGTGCGGCCCAGGCAGGGAATCGGCCTTCCGCCGCCATCGCGTAGGGAATCCGCGCCGCGGTAAAGATCATCCCGTTGTTGGACCCGGTGGTCGAGACCAGCACCGCGACCGTGATCAACGCCGCACCAGTCGATCCCAGCACCACCCGCATCGCATCGGCAGCCACCAGGGACGATTGCGCGGTGGCTTCCTGTCCCAGCACGTAGAGCACCGCCAGCGATACCCCGACGTACAGCCCCGCGACGATCAGGGTGGAGAGGATGATCGACTGCGGCATGATGCGGCCCGGATCCTTCACTTCACTTCCCACGTAGGTGACTTCGATCCAGCCGTCGAACGCGAAGAGCACTCCCACCATCGCGACCCCGAACGGGCCGACCAGCGATCCCAGTCCCTCGGTGGGCCAGAGTGGCTGAAAGTTCCCGGCGTGGCCTCCCGGAAGAACGAAGCAGGCGAGGATCAGTCCGATCACCGCCGCGATCTTGACCAGGGTGAGCAGATTCTGGGTGAACGCCCCGGTGCGAAGCCCGAAATAGTTGAGAAAGGTGAGCAGGAGGATGGAGCTCACCGCGACGGCCTTGATCCCGTTCGGCCCGAGCGGAGTGAAGAACCCGAGGTAGGTGGCGAACCCGACCGCCACCGCAGCGATCGAGGCGGGGTTGATGATGACCGCGGCGCCCCAGCCGTAGAGGTATCCCCAGACCGGCCCGAACGCCCGTTCCAGATAGGCGTACTGGCCGCCGGCCTCGGGCATCGCCGCGCCCAGCTCCGCCACGCAGAGCGCGCCGCAGAGCGACACCAGCGCGCCCGCGACCCAGACCAGAATGGTAGGAGCCGACCCGGAGAATGATGCGGCGATCGCCGCGGGAACGATGAAGATCGAGGACCCGATGATGGTACCGACGTTGATCATCGTGGCGTCGAGAAGACCGAGCTCGCGACGGAGTGGCATGAGGGCCAAACATACCACCCGCCGCGGACCTGCGAGGGACTACCGCCGGCGGACGCTCACTCCACCATTCGTGGTGATCAGGCGGATGGTGGGACCTCCCCGGCCAAGATCGGTGGTAATCCGTCTCCCGATCCGGCCCTGCACCGTGACCGGGAAATCGATGTCGATTCCGCCGTTCGTGGTGCCGGTCTCCAGGTGTGCCGAATACCCGTCGGGGACGATGACGGTCACACCGCCGTTGGTCGTGGTGACGTCGAGTCCCCGGCCCTGCCACCGGTCACCCTCGAGATTCACCTCGACCCCGCCGTTGGTCGTCTCGGCCACCACGTTGCCGTTGACGGCCTCGAGGTGAATCCCCCCGTTCACGGTTTCCATCCGGAGGTCACCGGTGACCCCGGCGATGCCGATTCCGCCGTTGTGGGCGGTGAGGTCGAGATTGGCGCTGGTGGGAAGGTGCACTTCGAAGCTCACCGACCACCACTCATTGCGGCCGGTGTCGGGGCCCCCGGCGGTGATCCGGCCGTTCTCGGTCCGGATCACCACGTCCTCGACCAGGCGATCCGCCCGGGCCTGACTTCGCGCGTGCGCTTCGATTCGTGCCCGGACCAGGACGTCGCGGCGGTTCTCTCCCAGGATGGTGATCTCCCCGTTGGTGCGGGAATCCACCGTGAGGACCCCCGAGGGAAATGCAATGGTCTTTTCCTGGATGTTGCAGGAGCGCTCGCCGTCATCGCGGTAGCGCCCCCGCTCGGAGCAGGAGAGGCTCCTGTCGCGGACGGCGGTGCGCCGCTGGGCCAGGAGCGGCGTGACGCCGCCCACCAGTGCCAGGGCGAGAAGAACGATCACCGATCGGGAATACCGCATGGCAGCCAAGCCTCGAAACGGGACGTTAGTGGGACACTCGCCTGACCTGAAACGTTGCACGTCCCGCCGGTGCTAGGGCATCGCGGAGTAGGCGACGACCCCGTTCACCACCGTCATCAGGGTCTTCGTCTTGAGGATCTCGAGCTCGGGGACCAGCATGATGTCCTGGTTGAACACGGTGAAGTCGGCGAGCTTCCCCACTTCGATGGTGCCGCGCTTGCCTTCCTCGAACGCGGCGAACGCCGGCCAGATGGTGAAGGCCTTGAGCGCCTGCGCCCGGGTCATCTTTTCCTCGGGGTGCCACCCCTCGCCCGACCGTCCCTGAAGGTCTTTGCGCGCCACCGCGGCATAGAACTCGATCATCGGCTCGCCCCGCTCGACCGGCGCGTCGCTGCCCCCGGGGACCGGGGTTCCCTGCTTGATGAAGCTCTGCCAGGCGTAGGCGCCCTTGAGACGCTCCAGCCCGAGGCGCGCCGGCGCGAAATAGAGATCGCTGATCGCATGCGACGGCTGCATCGACGCGATGACCCCGAGCTGCTTGAAGCGGGGAATGTCGGCGGGGTTCACGATCTGGCTGTGCTCATCGCGCCAGCGCGGTTCGGCAACTTTACGCTGGTCGGCAGGAACCTCCTTCATCGCCCGCTCGTAGAAATCCAGGGTGAGCCGGTTCCCCCGGTCGCCGATCGAATGGGTCCAGACCTGAATGCCGTTCCGGAGCGCGGCCGCGAGCATTGGCTTGAGCGCCACCGTGTCGGTGGTGATGAGTCCGGTGTTCCTGGGATCGTCGGTGTACGGGGCAAGCAGGGCCGCCCCCCGGCTTCCCAGCGCGCCATCCATCACCACTTTGATCGCCCGGACCGTGAGGAGGCCGTCGAATTCGCCCAGCGCCGGGCCCTGCTCGATGAGGCGGGTGGCATCGGGACTCGGCCCGGTAATGGTCTTGTAGATCCGGATCTTGAGCTTGCCGTCCCGGTAGAGACGCCGCATCCGGTCCACTTCGCCCCAGGTGCCGTGGGCGTCCTGCACCTGGGTCCAGCCGAGGGACAGCTCGCGCTCCACGCCCTTGATGTACTCCTGGTCTTTGTCGTCCTCGGTGGGAGGCGGGACCAGCCGCCCGACCAGGCCCTGGGCCCGGTCGATCAGCATGCCGGTGGGCTCGCCATCGCCGTCCTTGTTGATCGCGCCGCCATCGGGGGGCTGGGTAGTGCGGGTTATGTTCGCCAGCCGGAGGGCGGCGCTGTTGGCCACCGAGGCGTGGCCGTCGGCCCGGGTCAGGTACACCGGATTGTTGGGGGCGATCCGGTCCAGGTCCTGCCGGGTGGGAAACACCGGGGGCTTCCAGAACGTTTCGATCCACCCCCGCCCCGTCACCCACTGCCCCGGGCGGGCCTGATCGACCCGGGCCTTTACCCGGGCCAGGAAGTCATCCAGCGTGTTGGTGCCTTCCAGGTTCAACGTCATTTCCCGGGCGCCTACTCCGGAAAGATGCATATGCGCGTCGGTGAATCCGGGATACAGGAATGCACCCTTCAGGTCGATGACCCTGGTGGCCGGCCCGGTCAGCCGGCTGGCCCCGGAGTTGTTCCCCACGAATACGATGCGATTCCCCGTAACCGCGAGGGCCTCGACCCGGGGAGCGCGTTCGTTCCCGGTATAGATGCGGCCGTTACGGAAGACCAGGTCGGCAGGCTCGGCCTGATTTCCCTGCTGCAGAGGGGCTGGAGTCCGGAGAGAAGGATCGGGCATCCGGCCTGCCGGCAAAGACAGCAGGAGGAGAGAAGCGAGGAGCGGGGCTCGGGGGATCGTGGATATGGTCATTTGGGCGTAGAATCTGGGATGGCGCATAAGGTACACCCATTCGTATGAGAGCGTTGGTCCTGCCGGTTCTTCTGGCCGGCTGCGCTTCCGCCGGGAAGATCGAGGCCCCCGCTCCGCCCAGAGATCTCACCGAGATGGCGGTGGACACGATCACCGCCATCCGTGGCCTCATCGTCGCGCCGCTTTCCGTGCATGTCCCGAGCGCCATGGCCGCTCTGAACCGGGTGATCCCCTCAAAGCTCGGTGACCTCGCGAAAGCCCATCCAGTCGCCCTCGGTCACGACCGGAAGGCTTCGATTTCCTTCGAAGTGCAGAGGGAGCCGTTCGAGCTTCTGGGTTTTTCGGGAGACACCGTGATCCTCTCGGCGACCCTTCACTATCGGGGCAAGGCCTGGCTCGGTTCCGGACTTGGAGACATTAGCGGCTCGTGCGGAATGGAAGGCGCAAAGCCCCGGGCCCGGGTGGTGCTCCACGTGGTTCCCTACCTCACTCCCGACTGGCATCTCGGAGTCCACAGCAGGGTGGCCCAGCTGGCCGCGCTCAGCGACGGCGAGCGCGATCGGTGCCAGGTGACTTTCCTCGGTCTCAATGTGACCGGGAAGGTCATGGACCTGGCCAAGGATGCGCTCGACGATCTCGAGCCCGAGATCCAGAAATTGGTTTCGTCGGTCGATGTGAAGACCCCGCTCGAGGAGATCTGGGCCGATCTCCAGAAACCGATTCATCTGGCGGATAGTCTCTGGCTTCTGCTCCAGCCCGACTCAGTGTCGCTCGGGCCGATCCATGGCTCGGCCCGCGCAGTGCACGCCGAGCTCGGGGTGAACGCCTCGCCCCGGATTCTGGCGGGGCCGATGCCGGTCCAGACGGTTCTCCCGCTGCCGCCGTTCGGACGGTCCCGGATGGAACAGGGATTCGCTCTCCCGGTAGAAGGCCGGCTGACGTACGACGTCATCGGCATGGAGCTCACCACCAACCTGAAGGGGAAATCGGTCCGGCTCTCGGCCGGCAAGTTCCGGTTCCAGGCCGCGACCGTCTACGCTGTTTCCGGGGGGAAAATTGCCCTCGGGGTCCGCTTCGATGGTACCGATCGGGGAACCGTCTGGTTGGTGGGAACCCCACAATACGATCCAGCCACCGGAATGATCTCGGTCCCGGATCTCGACTTCGACGCCAGCAGCGCCGGCCTTCTGGTGCAGGGATTTGCCTGGATCAAGGAGGACGAGATCCGTGATTTCCTCCGGCAGCAGGCTCACATCTCGGCGGGCTATCTGCTCCAGCAGCTCCAGGCCATCGCGGTCCGCGAGATGAATCGGACCCTGGCCCGGGGGGTCCAGTTGCGCGCCACCATCGGAGCCGCCAACCCCAGCGGCATCCTGGTCCGGGCGCAGGACATCCTGGTCCGCGCACGGGCCGAGGGGAGCGCGAGCCTTGAGATCGGACCGGAGGTCTTCGAGAAACGGCCATGAGTTTTTCGACCTACACGAACTTCGCGCGGGCGGAGTGGGCCCGGCTCCGGGCTAACACGCCCCTGACCCTTTCCGAAGAGGATCTCGCGGAGTTGCGGGGACTGAACGAAGCCCTCTCCATGGACGAAGTGGTCGAGGTCTACCTCCCCCTTTCCCGACTGCTCAACCTGCACATCGCCGCGACCCTGGAGCTCGAGCGGGTCACCGACCGGTTCCTGGGGAAAACCGTCCGGGCCAGTCCCTACATCATCGGGATCGCCGGGAGCGTCGCGGTGGGAAAGAGCACCACGGCACGGGTACTCCAGGCGCTCCTGGCGCGGTGGCCGGACCATCCCCGGGTGGATCTGGTCACCACCGACGGATTCCTTTTCCCAAACGCGGTCCTGGCCGAGCGCGGGCTCATGGAGCGAAAAGGGTTCCCGGAGAGCTACGACCAGCGCCGGCTGGTCCGATTCCTCGCCGATCTCAAGGCCGGCGCCCCCGAGGTATCCACCCCGGTCTACTCCCATCTGACCTACGACATCCTCCCGGGAGAGCTCGAGGTCATCCGGCAGCCCAACATCCTGATTCTCGAGGGGCTGAATGTGCTGCATGGAGGGGAGCAGAGTGGCCAGAGTGGACAGAGCCAGCGGGATGACGCCCGGCTGTTCGTCTCCGATTATTTCGATTTTTCCATCTACGTGGACGCCCAGCCGGAGCTGATTCAGCAGTGGTTCCTGGACCGGTTCCGTCATCTTCGGAGCACCGCTTTCCGGGACCCGCAGTCCTTTTTCCGGCGGTTTTCGGAGCTTTCCGAGGAAGAAGCCACCACCTTTGCCTCCGGGGTCTGGACCCGGATCAACGAGGCCAATCTCCGGGAGAACATCCTCCCCACCCGGGAGCGCGCCCTCCTCGTCCTCGAGAAAGGACCGCATCACCGGGTCAAGCGGGTCAGACTCCGGCGCGTCTAGGGGTATCCCGGGGGATCTCCCCAGGGAGCATTGTTAACCCGGTCTCGGAAATCCGGGCATGCCAGCCGGCCTGGACCGGGGGACCGGGCGGCCTTTCCCGAGGGAAAAACGGCTCTCGCCTATTGTATCTCCCGGGAGAATGCTTAACTTCGAGTACCGGAAGTTCTTCGTTCCGCCCCGGCAGTCAGGTCAGACCCCCCACAGGAGAAGCTCGATGGCGATGAAGAAGAAAGCCCGGAAGACCGCTCGCAAGACCACCAAGCGGAAGCCGAGCGCGGCGTTCATGAAGCCGATGAAGCCGAGCGCGGCGCTGTCCGAGGTCGTCGGGAGCAAGCCCATTCCCCGGACCGAAGTCACCAAGAAGCTGTGGGCGTACATCAAGCGGAAGGGCCTTCAGGACAAGAAGAACCGCCGGAACATCAACGCCGATGAGAACCTCAAGGCGGTCTTCGGTGGCAAGAAGACGGTCAACATGTTCGAGATGACCAAGCTGGTGAACAAGCACCTCAAGTAGCTCCGTCCTGCCGAGAACGGAGCCGCGAACGGGGGGTCGGCGCAAGCCGGCCCTCTGCGTTTTATGCCAACTCGAGCGTCATTGCCGGAAGCCGGTCGAACCAGGGACGCGCCTGTTCGAGCTGGCCAGCCAGACGGAACAGGGTCGCTTCGTCTCCATATTTCCCCATGAAATGCATCCCGATCGGTAACCCGTCGGCATTCCAGCAGAGGGGAACCGACATCGCCGGCTGCCCGCTTGCATTGGCCAGCGGCGTCCAGGGAATCCAGTCAAACACTTTCTCGGCCATCTGATCGAGGGCCCCCGCCCAGCGGAACGGCTCCCCGAACCCCAGCCGTCCGAGCACCTCGAGCAGGCCCCGCTCCCGGGACGTCGGCTGGAGCGCGCCGGTGGGAAACGGCGGGGTGGCGACGGTCGGAGTGAGCAGCAGGTCGTAGGTCTCGAAGAAGCGGGCGACCTGACGGGAAATCCTCTGGAGCAGGCGGACCGCTCGACCGTATTCGACCGCGGGCATCGCGCTTCCGAGCAGGCTCAGCGCCCACGTCGCCGGCTCGAACTCGGCGAACTTCCCTTTCCGGCCGAGCACGACCTCCAGCTCGACCAGATCGGTCCGGAGCTCCACCACGATCATCGCGAGGAATGCCCGGGCGAATCCTTCTCCATCGAATTCGGGCGAGGCTTCCTCGACGGTGTGACCCAGGCTCTCGAGCAGACCGGCGGTTTCTCTGAGCGCCGCGGAGCAATCCGGGTGCACCTCGTTCCCGAGCCAGGGCATCTCGGTCAAGGCGATCCGAAGCCGCCCGGGTGCCCGCCCCGATTCTCCGAGCCAGGTACCCTCGACCGGCGCGGCGAAGTAGGGCGCGCCCGAATCGGGTCCCGCGGTCGCATCGAGGGCGGCGGCACTGTCCCGGACCGAGCGGGTGAGGACGTGATCGACCACCGCGCCGCGCCACGCTTCGCCGACGCTGGGACCGACCGGCGTCCTCCCCCGGGTCGGCTTCAACCCGAAGAGTCCGCAGCAGGAAGCGGGAATCCGGATCGAGCCTCCACCATCACCCCCGGTGGCGATCGGGACCATTCCCGCGGCCACCGCGGCCGCGGAGCCACCGCTCGAGCCGCCGGAGGTTCGGGCCGGATCCCACGGGTTCCGGGTAGGACCGAAAACGGCCGGCTCGGTAAACGGCGTCAACCCGAATTCCGGTGTGTTGGTTTTGCCGAGGAAAACGAAGCCGGCCTGCCGGTAACGGGTGATCAATTCGCTGTCTACCGCCGGGCGATAGTCCCGGAGAAACGCGCTGCCGCACCGGAAGGGTTCGCCCTTCATGGTGAGCATCAAGTCCTTGACGAGGAGAGGAACGCCCGCAAAGGGCCCATCTCCCGGGGCTCGGGCGGCGTCCTTTGCGGATTGATCCATGCGATGGATGACCGCGTTGAGCGAGGGATTCAGCCGGTCGATCCGGGCGATCGCGGTATCGACCAGCTCTGCGCTGGTGACCTCCCCGCGCCGCACCAGGTCGGCGAGCGCGGTGGCATCGTGACGGAGGTACTCCGAGTCAGTCAGCAGCTTCAGTCACCCCCAGCCATTGCAGGATGACCGCGTAGTCCATCGCGATCTCCCGCAGACGGTCGTAACGCCCTGAGGCTCCGCCGTGGCCCGCGCCCATGTTGGTGATGAGCAGCAGCGGATTGTCGTCGGTCTTGAGCGCCCGAAGCCTGGCGACGTACTTGGCCGGCTCCCAGAACATGACCTGGCTGTCATTGAGCGACGTGCGCACCAGCATCGGCGGATAGCCCCGCCGGCTCAGGTTCGTATAGGGGCAGTAGGCCCGGAGCCAGGCATACTGCTCCGCTATCGCCGGATTGCCCCACTCCTCGTACTCGCCGACCGTGAGGGGAAGCGAGGGATCCAGCATCGTGTTGATCACATCGACGAACGGCACCTGGGCGACGACCGCCCCGAAGAGCTCGGGGTGCTGGTTGAGCGCCGCGGTCACCAGCAGACCGCCCGCGCTGCCGCCTTCGATCGCCAGCCGCCGGGACTCGGTGATTCCGTCTCGGACCAGGGCCTCGGCCACCGACGCAAGATCGCCGAAGCTGTTCTGCTTGTGCGCCATCCGGCCTGCATCGTGCCAGCGCTTGCCGAGCTCCCCACCGCCGCGGACGTGCGCGATGGCGATGATCATGCCGCGGTCGAGCAGCGAAATCCGGTTGGAGGAGAACGAGACCGGAAAGGAAATCCGGTAGGCCCCATAGCCGGTGAGCAATACGGGAGCCGGATGCCGGACCTCCGGATTCCGGCGCATGATGATCGAGACCGGAATCGGGGTTCCATCGGCGGCGGGCACCGAGCGCCGCTCGCAGCGATACCGCGACGGGTCGAATCCCCCGGGGATCTCCCGCTGCTTGAGCAGGATCTTCGCACCACCCGCCAGGTCGTAGTCGTACACCGAAGGCGGCGTCACCGGCGATTCGTAGTCGAACCGCATTGCTGTCGCATCCCACTCCGCGTTGGGACCGGGACTCGCCTCGTACACCGGCTCGTCGAACGGCACGTACCGGGAGATCCCGGTGACCCGATTGGTGACTCGCACCTGGGCCAGACCCGCGGAGCGCTCCCACGCCACCCAGTGGTCCCGGAAAGCATCGACCGATTCCACCATGACGTCGTCGCGGTGAGGGAGGAGCTCGGTCCATGCATCGCTCGAGTGAGGCTGTCCTTCGGGCAACTCCGGCAACCTGACCACCCGAAAGTTCGACCCCCGATCATTGACGCGGAGGAGCCAGCCCTCACCCAGATGGTCCACCTCCAGCTCGCGATCCTGCACCCGCGGCACCAATACCCGCAGAGTCGAGCCGGGAGCGTCGGCGGGAAGAAAACGGATCTCCGAGGTGGTGTGACTCTCGATCGTCACCACGACGTGCTTGAGACTCCGGGTCCTCGAGACGTGCACCCGGAATCGCTCATCCGTCTCCTGATAGACCAGCGCGGGGGGAGTCGAGCTCCCGAGCTCGGCGCGCCAGACCTGATGGAATCGCTTGGCGTTGTCCTCGACCGCGTAGAACAGGGTCCGGTTGTCGGAGCTCCAGGCAACCGATCCGGTTTTCAGAAAGGGGCCCAGAACCACTGTTCCGGTTTCGAGGTCCTGAACCACCAGGGTGTACTCCCTGAATCCGGTCAGGTCGGTCGAGTACGCGAGCAGCCGGCCATCGTCGCTCACCTCGAAGGTGCCCAGTCCCAGAAAGGGATGGCCCTGGGCGAGCTGGTTCAGGTCGAGAACGACGCGCTCTTCCGTCTCGAGCTGGGCACGCTTCCGGCAATAGATCGGATACTGCAGCCCTGCTTCGGTTCGCACGTAGTACCAGAAACCGCTTTCGCGATAGGGAACCGACACGTCGGTTTCCTTGATTCGCCCGAGCATCTCCCGGTAAAGGGTCTCCTGGAGCGGCTTGAGCGGAGCGAGTACACTGTCGGCGTAAGCGTTTTCGGCGGTGAGATACTCCAGCACCGCGGGATCGGAGCGGTCCCGCATCCAGGAGTAGTCGTCGGTGTGCCGCTCTCCGTGGATTTCGGTGGCGCTGGGGCGGCGGGGAGCTAGAGGTGGCATCGGGGCGAGAACATTACTCCGGCCAGGCCGCGGGGAAAAGCGCCGGAAACCGCGGGTCCCACCCTTCTCAGCGCACCCGCGCCTCAGGCAGGGCCGCCAGTCGCCGCGCGGCGTCGCGCAGGAGATCGAGCGTCTTGCAGAAGGCAAACCGGGTGAATCGCTGACCCTCCTGGGGTCGGCTGAAGAAGCTGGTGCCCGGCACGGTGGCGATTCCCCCCTCGATAGTGAGCCAGCGGGCGAACTCCGGCGCGGGAAGCTCGGAAAGGTCGGAGAAGTCGGCCAGCACGTAGTAGGCGCCTTCCGGCGCAACGGCCCGGAAACCCGCCGCGGTGAGCGCTTCCATGATCACATCCCGGCGCTCCCGGTACTCACCCGCGAGCCCACGATAGAAGTCGGGGCTCAGGGTTTCCATGGCCACGGCGAGCCCTTCCTGGAGCGGCGCCGGGGCGCCCACGGTGAGAAAATCGTGGACTTTGCGGATCGCTCCGGTGATGCCGGCCGGCGCCACGATGGTCCCGATCCGCCACCCGGTGATGCTGAAGGTCTTGGAAGCACCCGAGATGGTGACGGTGCGTTCCCGCATGTCGGGCAGCGTGGCGATGGGGATGTGGTCGCCCTGGTAGCGGATGTGCTCGTAGATCTCGTCGGTCACCGCCCAGGCGCCGTGCTGCCGGCAGAGCGCCGCGATGCCTTCCAGCTCGGCGCGGGTTAGGACCCGCCCCGAGGGATTGCCCGGCGTGTTGATCACGATGGCGCGGGTCCGGCTGGAACACGCCGCGGCCAGCCGGTCCAGGTCGAGCGGCTGTCCCGGGAGGAGGGGAACAAAGACCGGCTTCGCGTCGCAGAGAATGGCGTCGGGGCCGTAGTTCTCGTAGAACGGCTCGAACACCACGACTTCCTCTCCCGGATTGACCAGGGCCAGCAGCACCGTCGCCATCGCCTCGGTCGCGCCGCAGGTAATGGTGAGCTCGGTCTCCGGGTTCACTTCCATGGCATACCACTCGGCGTACTTCCGCGCGACCGCGTCCCGCAGCCGCTTGGCGCCCCAGGTGATGGCGTACTGGTTGAGATCGGCCCGGATCGCGGCGGCGGCGGCTTCCTTGAGCGCATCGGGCGCCGGAAAATCGGGAAAACCCTGGGCCAGATTGATCGCGCCGTGCTCGGTGGCCAGACGGGTCATGCCCCGGATCACCGATTCGGTGAACGAGTGGGTTCGGCGGGCGGTTTCCATGCTGAACGGTGGCCGGGCGGCCGGGAATGGTCAACACCCAGGCAACCGTTCGTCCGGTTTATTCATCTGATAATGGAACGGCAACAGGCCAAGGACTCGATGCGGCGCCCGAAAACTTCCTGGATTCTGATGTTAGCCGGTTTGACCGCGGCAACCGCGGCACCTCCCCTGCTTCACGGGCAAACCCAGAAACGGGACGTGATCAGCAGGGAGGAAATCACTGCCCCGGCACAGAAGGGCCGCGACCTCATTCAGATCATCCGGAGTCTCCGGCCTCACTTTTTCTCGGGGCCGAGAGGGGTGCGGTCCATGGTGAACGGCCCGCCGGCCCCGGTCCAGCTCTATGTGAACGACAGCCATCGGTCCGGGCTTGATGAGCTCAAATCCATCAACCCGGATGAAGTCGAAGACATCAGATATCTCGAGCCCAGCCGGGCCCAGGATCTCTACGGGATCACCCACAGCGGCGGAGCGATCCTGGTGACGCTCCGCCACAGGGGCTAGGACAAGACTCGACCGACGCCGATCACCGCACGTGAACCGCTACGGCCACGGTCGGTGGCGGTGGCGGTGGGGCCGGTGTACCCGGGGGCGGCGGTGGCGCCGGGGGGAACGGCGGCAAGCCGAACGAGAGAGTCAGCTCGCCCTTCTTCGCCGGGGTAAACTCGAAGTCATAGATCTCTCCCGGATCGAACATCAGGACCGCAGGGCGCGCGGTCGCCTGATTCTGGGGCAGCGGATAGCCGTCCTTTGCCACCGCTCGCCACATCACCGGCTGCTTGCCCTGGTTGAGGCTCACCAGGGTCGGGAAATCCCCCGCGAGATTGAACAACCGGAAGCGGTACCTGGTTCCTGCCTTGAGCTCCATCGGCGGGGGAGCGCTGCTGCCGTTCATCAGGTACCCGGGAAAGGGGCCGATCAGGACATTCTCCCCGGTGCCGGCCGTCCCGAAGAACAGCACCCGATCGGTCTCCGGATCGTATTTCTCCCCTTGCGGCAGCACGATGATCGGCCCGTACAATCCCGAGCCGGTCTGTTTCGCCTCGGCAAAATGGGTGTGGTACATGAACGATCCCGCCCGGGGCGGGGTCCAGCTCACCGTGAGTGAATCACCCGGGTTGATCGAAGGAAGGATCTCTTTCCCCGAGCCACTCCATCCCGGTACCCCATCGGGATAGCTCTCCAGCTCGATTCCGTGCCAGTGCACCGCGGCGTGCTCGGCCGATTGATTCACGATGTTGACCTGGACGCGTTTGCCCTGCTCCAGGATGAGCGCCGGTCCGGGAACCGGAAGCGCGTCAGGATCGGTGGCGGCCGGCGTCCCGTCCATCACGTATGACATGCCGGCCTGCTTGCCGTAGATCCCGGGCTTTTCCCGCTGCACGATCCGGATGACGCGATCGGGTGGCGGCGCGGCCGCCTGGGTTCCCTTCGGCGCGATAGAAATGCCGAGGACCAGCCCGAACATCTGATGGGGACGGTCGGATCCGTGATGGACCAGCTGACTGCTGTCCATGACCCCGCTTTCGGTGTCGAGCGACACCAGATCGGAGAGATGGGTGGCGTAGTGGCAGTGGTAGATCCAGTTCCCGGGGCGATCCGCCAGCCAGGAAAGCTCGCCGGTCTGAAACGGCAGCATGATCTCGGTCACCGCCATCCGCTGGTCGGCGTTCGAATACAGCGTATCCACCACGCCGGTTCCGTGCGCTTCCATCCGGAAGTAGAAGCCGTGAAGGTGCATCGGATGATCGGCTTCGGTGAAGTTCACCACCCGCCAATGGATCGAGTCTCCCTGGGCGTAGGCCAGCCGCTCGGTATGGGGCCAGGACAGCCCGTTGATCGTCATGGTTCCGTGTCCAAGTCCGCTCGGGCTCCTGGGATCGATGGTGAAATACCAGGAAATCGCAAAAATCCGATCGGGGCGCGGAGCGGACCCGTCGACCACGATTACGCCGTTGAGCTGACTGTCTTCCTCGTACCGCAACCCGAATTCATCCAGGCGGTTCCGGGCCGTGTAGTAGTAGGTGCCCGGCGCATCGGCCGTGAAGTCGATTTCACCCGTCCCGCCCGCGGTCACCACCATACTGTCCGACATACCACGACTCTTGCCGAGACCGAACACCGTGAGCGAGCGGGCAAGGGTGTTATGCAGGGTGCCCCGGACCCGGGTCCCCGCCGGAACCCGGACCAGCGGGCCTGGCGTGGACATCGGCTTGCCCACTTCCGCAAAGGCGGCCACGCTGTCCAGGGTGCGACCCTGGGGCCCCTCCGGCTGCCAGCCTCCCTGCCGGGTCTCCAACTCCACGGTGAGCACGCCGTCTTTCAGACTTCCCGCGGCGCGGGTGTTGTCGTTCGGAAGGACCGATGTGGAGGGAGACACCGAACCGCACCCCATGGCGAAGATGGCGGCCACGGCGGAGGTCGCGAAGCGAAACCCGTTACGCATGCTGGAATTGCCTGAAGAAGAGAGCCACAAGCTACGACGCTCCCCAAAATCCCGCTAGCTTACTTCCCTCCGCTGCCCATTCCCCGAGGTCTGATCCATGAAGGTCGTCATTCGTGTCGCCGCGATGCTCGCGATCCCGCTCGCCGCCGTCGCCCAGACCACGCCGCGTTCGCCGGTCGCCCCGCCGGCCGATCCCCTGACCTCGGTGCCCAACCTCACCACGCTTGCCAAGGCCCGCGCCAGCGAGCTCGCCTCGGTGGTGAGCCGGTACAGCGCGGACTTGAGCTCGATCAATCGCCGCTACGACGGACCCGATTCGCCGGACCGGCGTCAGCGGATGCGGCAGTTCTTCACCAGCTGGCGCACCCGGCTCGGCGAGCTGGATTTCAACGGCCTGTCGCAGGAGGGAAAGGTCGACTACGTCCTGCTCGACAACGAGCTGGTGTATGAGCTGGCCCTGCTCGACCGCCGGGACAAACAGCGCGCCGAGACCGCGATGTTGCTGCCCTTTGCCGATCGGCTGCTGGCCTTGCACGATGCCCGCCGGAACCTGGTCGATGTCGATCCTCCCGCCGCAGCCCGCGCCCTGAACGCGGTCATCAAGGCGGTGGACAGCCTGCGCACCTGGGTCGAATCGAACCGGGCCGGTCGCCCGATGGCCGAAGCGGGGGGCAACCCGTGGCCGCTCAACCGGACCGCCGCCAACCGGGCAGCCGACGACCTCGACCAGGTCCACGGCGCGATGACCGCCTGGTTCCGGTTCTACGACGGGTACGACCCCCAGTTCACCTGGTGGGTCAAGGATCCCTGGGGCCAGCTCGACCTGGCCCTAACCCGCTACGCCCGGGCCATCCGGGAGCGGATCGTCGGACTCCCCCCGCGCCCCAGGCCATCGCCGGCCCCGGCGGCCGCCCGGGACAGCCCCCCCGCGCCGCCGATGACGGCACCGGTCCGATCATCGGCGATCCCATCGGCGCCGAAGGTCTCGCCGCCGATCTCCGCCACGAAATGATCGATTACACCCCCGAGGAGTTGATCGCCATCGCGAACAAGGAATACGCCTTCAGCCTGTCCGAGGCCAAGAAGGCCGCTCGCGAAATGGGGTTCGGCGATGACTGGAAGGCCGCGATGGAGAAGGTGAAGGACACCTACGTCGAGCCCGGCAAGCAGCCCGCCCTGATCCGCGAGCTGGCCCGCCAGGCCGAGGAGTTCATCGGCCGGCACGACTGGGTCACCATTCCACCGCTGGCGCGGGAGGACTGGCGCATGGAGATGCTCAGCCCGGAGCGCCAGCGCACCAGCCCCTTCTTCCTGGGCGGCGAGCAGATCCTGGTGTCGTATCCCACCGCCGACATGAACGACGATGAGAAGCTGATGAGCATGCGGGGGAACAATCCGCACTTCTCCCACGCCACCGTGTTCCACGAGCTGAACCCCGGGCACCACCTCCAGGGATTCATGACCGCGCGGTATAACCCGCACCGCCGGGTGTTCGGCACCCCGTTCTGGAACGAGGGCAATTCCCTCTACTGGGAAATGTTCCTCTGGGACCACGATTTCCAGGTCACTCCCGAGGACCGGCTCGGCGCGCTCTTCTGGCGAATGCACCGGAGCGCCCGGATCATCTTCTCGCTCAGCTTCCACCTGGGGCGGATGACCCCGGAGCAGGCGATCCAGTTCCTGGTGGATACGGTGGATTTCGAACGGGCCAACGCCGAGGCCGAGGTCCGGCGGTCCTTCGCCGGTCAGTACTCCCCGCTCTATCAGGCCGCGTACATGATCGGCGGACTCCAGCAACGGGCCTTGTACGGCGAGCTGGTCGAGACCAGGAAGATGACGATCCGGGAATTCCACGACGCGATCCTCATGGGCGGACCCATGCCGGTCGCCATGGTGCGGGCCCGGCTCGCCAACGTGCCGCTGACCCGGACCGGCCCGCCGCCGTGGAAGTTCGCCAACGACATCCCGCCCCCCAAGCCGCGCTGACTGAGCGATAAGAAACGGGGTCAGACTCCATTATGAAAATGGAGTCTGACCCCGTTTCTAGCGGATCTTCGTGCCTGGGACGTTGTTGCCCCCCTGGTGCAGGGTGAGGCTGGTCACCTTCCCACTCGCATCCACCGTGAAGGAGATCTGGGCGTCCACCACCTTGTAGAAGAACCGGTCCGGCGCCTCGGGAAAAATCGGATACTTGGGCTGCCCGGTGGCCTGGGCCTGGAGCGCGCCGTCTTCTTTGGTGATCGTGATGGTGAAGGTGGGAGCGAGCTGATACTCGCCCACGAACCGGTCCAGGGTCGCGGGATCCACCGTGATTTCCTGGTGCGCCGAGACGGCCGCCGGTTGCCGGAGCGGGAGCGAGGGATCCATCACGTGCAACCCGATGTCGTCGATATCCTGCGACGCGTTCGCCAGGACTACCACCGCGCGCCCCGAGTCCCGCTCGAACGCGATGAAGGAGTGAAACCCGCCGGTCCCGCCGTTGTGCCAGACGATCGAGCGCCCCTTCAGGTCCGTGATGTGCCAGCCCAGCCCGATCCGCGTGTTAGGGATGGTGGTTCCCCGCCGGGGCTCCGTCGCAAGGCGGAGCTCCCGGGCCAGCGGAGTCGTCTCCGGCGCGAGGTTCTCCTCCAGGAACTGCAGCATGTCCTGGGCGGTGGATCGCAGCGCACCGGCCGGCGCGAGCGCATCGAAGTCCCAGCCTGCGACCGGCGCAAGCGAGGCCGAATGTCCCCTCGCCAGGCGACCCGCCTGTTCCGGACTCAGCGAGGTGCGGGTGTCGGCGAGCCCTAACGGCGCCAGGACCCTTCGAGTCAGCACCTCCGGATAGGGTGCCCCGGCTTTTCGCGCCAGCAGGACACCCAGAAGTCCGGCTCCGAAATTCGAGTACTCGTACTGGGCACCGGGATCCCTGGGCAGCGTGGCTCCGGACAGAAACGCGTAGAGCTGGTCGGTGGTGTAATCGGCGTAGGGGTTGTTGGCATCCGCCGGCTTGATGTTGGTCGGCATCCTGGGGAGCGCCGAACTGTGAGTCGAGAGATCGACCAGGGTGATCGGGATGCCGTTGTGCTCCGGGGCATGCACCCCGGGAGGCAGCAGTACGCCGATCCGATCATCGAGCCGCACCTCGCCCCGGGTGACTTCGTTGGCGAGCAGGATCCCGGTGAACACCTTGGTGATGGAACCGATCTCGAACTCGGTCCGCCCGTCGAGCGGCAAACCACCCGACGCCCGGTTGCCATACGAGATGAAACGACGGTGACCGTGCTCGCTCACCCCGACCACGATCCCGGGTCCCTTCCAGGGTCCGGCTCGTTGGGCGATGATGTTCTGGAGCGCGCTGTCGGCCTGCCCCTGAACGGCGAGCGTGGCCAGCATCGCGAAGGTTGTCAGTATCACTCTAGTACCTCCAGCTCAGCGTGTCGGCATTGGCCGGATGATTGCGTCGGATCTGATCCATGATCCGGGGAATGAACATCTGGTGGTAGCGTAGCCGTGAATACGCGTTGCCCCGCGTCTGATCGCCGTTCCAGCAATGCTCCGCCCTGCGGCCGTAATCCACCTCCACATCCGACGGCGGTGTCACCGTCTTGAGAAAATCCTCCACCAGCATCACCGCGTTGTTGAGGTAGTAGTTGTCCAGCTCGCCGACATAGAGCTTGAGCTTGCCGCGAAGCTTGGGCCCCAGCGTCTGCCAGTCCCGGCGCAGGATGTAGGACAGGTCGTAGTGGTCGCGCCAGTATTGCGCCACGCCCGGATCGATCGTTCCGGTGAGCTTGTCCCAGATCGGCTTGGGATATCCATCCTCTCCCACCGGGGAATACACCGCCTGCCAGATGTCCCATTGATCACCCGAGCGGCCGTGGCTCCCCAGCGCCAGCTCCCGGTGGTTGACCTGTTCGATCGTCGCGGTGGGCAGATCGCGCCAGTCCCGCATGCCCGGCCTCGGCGTCCGTCGAAACGGGCCCTGGAGGAAATAGGCGTTCTTGTCCTCGTAGATGTTCACCACGGTGTAGGCCCGGAAGTCGATCGGATCGGGACAGGCCACCCAGGCCCCGTTGAACTCGTCCGGGTAAAACACCTGCACCGCCATCGCTTCCCACCCGCCGGTCGATCCTCCGTAGGTGAATCGGGCCCATCCCTGCCCGATCCCCCGGAAGCGCCGCTCGATCTCGGGAACCAGCTCCCGCATGATCGCGTCGCCGTAGGGTCCGTTGTTGGCCGAGTTCACCGCGTAGGAGTCGTCGTAGTACGGCGTGGGATGCTGGATCTCGACCAGCAATACCCGCGGGAAGCCCGGGCCGGTCCAGTCGCGGTAGAACCGATGGGCGTACTGCTCCTGAATGCGGTTGTAGCAATCGAGCCGGAACCGGGCGCTGTACTCGCACGGCATGGACGTGTCGGCCGGCTCGGGCCGGAAGCCTTCCAGGTCGGCGGGGAAGTGGCCGTGATTCACCACCAGCGGGTAGCGCGCGTTAGGATGGCTGTCGAATCCTTCCGGAAGCAGCACGTTCGCGCCGATCGTCACCGGCCGGCCCCAGAAGTCGCTGAGCAGCCTTGACTGGATCTGAATGTGCTTCACGTACCGGGTATCGGCGGGCAAAGCGATGGCAGGAATCTCCTGATCGAGCAGCAGCGAAACGATCGTTCCCCGCGCGGGATCGAGATCGACCATCCGCGGCCTGCTGTACAGATTGCCGGGCTTGCGAGCCCACTGCTGGCCCTCGCCCTTGTCGGGCGGCAGTTTGACCGTGTGTCCATCGCTCCGGTGGAACGTTTCGTAGCGATTGAGCAGCGCCTGGACCCGGTACCGTCCCTTGGGCAGTCCGGCGAGGCTCTCAATCGGATAACCGAACGCGTGCCCGTCCACCATGCGCGCCTCGCCGGGCCGCAGGGCGTCCACGTCGATGCCGAACACCTGGGCGGTGCTCACCGCATCGCTCACCTGAAAGCGCGGCTCCCCGCTGGTGTCCGCCGAGATCAGGACCAGGAGTCGCCCGTCGAGCGGCGTCGAGCTTCGGGCCGATGGAAACGAGACCGCGAAACGGAGCGCTGTCATGGCCTGGGTGGGATCGTTCCCGAGAAACAGGGGCGTCGCGAGACAAAGGGCGAGCACCGCAGAATGGCGTCTGGTCATTCTGGGAGGTTACCGCTGGCGCGGCCATGATGGAAGGGCGATCTTCTCGAGATGAGCCCTCGTCTTCCTGTCGCCGCCGTCACCCGCACGACGTTCCTCTGGGCCAGCGTGGTGGTCAGCTCCGGCACGCTCGTCGCCCAGTCTTCTTCCTCGACCAACCCGCGAGCCCCCAGTATGGCCGGTCGATCAACCGTCTACGCGCCCCACGGAATCATCGCCACGAGCCAGCCGCTCGCCACGTCGGCCGGGCTCGCGGTCCTTGAGCGCGGCGGCAATGCCATCGACGCGGCGGTGACCGCGGCGGCGGTTCTCAACGTGGTCGAGCCGCACATGACCGGCGTCGGCGGGGACATGTTCGCCCTGTTCTGGTCGACCCGCGAGCACAAGCTCGTCGGGCTCAATGCCAGCGGTCGCTCCGGGTCCCTCCTGACCCGCGAGGCCCTGGTGAAAGGCGGCCACGACCGCATGCCGGTATTCGGCCCCGAGCCGATCACGGTCCCGGGGGCGCTGTCCGGATGGGCCGCCCTCCTCGAGAAGTACGGAACTATCTCGCTCGCGGAAGCGCTCGGGCCCGCCATCCGGATCGCGGAGGAAGGATTCCCGGTGACCCCCATCATCGCGGGACAATGGGCCGACGAGACCGAGCGCCTCGCGCGCGACCCCGGTGCCCGGGCGACCTACCTGATCGACGGCAAGCGCGCGCCCCACGCGGGCGAGTGGTTCCGGAACCCCGACCTGGCCCGCACCTTCCGCCGGATCGCCACGGAAGGGCCCGGGGTGCTGTACGGCGGCGCGTTAGGGAAGGAAATCGCCGACACGGTCCGCGCCATGGGCGGGTTTCTCACCCCGGACGATTTCGCGAAGCAGCAGGTCGAATGGGTGACGCCGATCTCCGCCACCTTCAAGGGACACACCGTCTGGGAGCTGCCGCCCGCCAATCAGGGCATCGCGGCCCTCGAGATGCTCAAGATCCTGGAGCCCTACGATCTCAAGGCGCTGGGTCACAACTCGGCCCCCTATCTCCACCTCTTGATCGAAGCCAAGAAGCTCGCCTATGCCGACCTGGGGCGATGGATCGGCGACCCCGACGCGATGCGGGCCGCGAACATCAAGGCCGCCCGCCTGCTGGAAGACGGATTCATCTCCGAGCGTCGCGGGCACATCGATCCCAAACGGGCCGCCGAGC
Source organism: uncultured Gemmatimonadales bacterium (assembly GCA_963841505.1). Taxonomy (GTDB): domain Bacteria; phylum Gemmatimonadota; class Gemmatimonadetes; order Gemmatimonadales; family GWC2-71-9; genus JABFSM01. Next base: position 46,441 of record CAWJCZ010000008.1, on the reverse strand, counting down.
GGATGGAGCCCGGCAAGGCGCTCACCGCGAGCGAGACCATCTACCTCACCGCCGCGGATTCGGCGGGCAACATGGTCTCCTTCATCAACTCGCTCTATGAGGCGTTCGGATCCGGGATCGTGGTACCGGGGACCGGCTTCGCGCTCCAGGACCGGGGCGCGGGATTTACCATGCAGGAAGGGCTGCCTAACACGGTGGGCCCGAACAAGCGTCCCTTCCATACCATCATCCCGGCGTTCGTGACCAAACCGGGGCCCCAGGGCGAGGAACCCTGGCTTTCCTTCGGGGTGATGGGCGGAGCGATCCAGCCCCAGGGACACGTCCAGGTGCTGCTCAACCTGCTGGTGTTCGGGATGGACCTTCAGGAAGCGATCGACGCCGCGCGGTTCCGCCACTTCTCGGGACTCGAAGTCGGGCTCGAGGCGCCCATCGGAGAGGAGGTGCGCGCCGGCCTGACCCGGCTCGGCCATCACGTGGTCCTGCTACCGCCCGGCTCGGCGGGCGGCTCGCAGGCCATCATGCGGCTGGTCCGGGGATGGGCCGCCGGCAGCGACCCCCGAAAGGATGGGATGGCCGCGGGCTGGTAACCCGCGGCTCGCTTACTTCCGGTCGCCCAGCGCCTCGGCGGCCGCCTTCCGCACTTCGGGGTGCGCATCCTTGAGCGCGCGCAGCAGGTGCGGCGTCACCGTCTCTCCCGGGATGTGCTTCAGGGCCTCGACGATCGCGCGGCGAAATTCCCAGTCCTGGTCTCCCAGCGCACGGCCCAGGGCGTCCACGACTCCCGGCGGCGCCTGCTCCATGTCGTCGAGGTCGCTCAGCGCCTCGGCGGCGGCAAACCGGACCCTGGCGTCCGAGTCGGTCAGCCGCTCCGCCAGTCCCGGCGCCGCGCGAGGATCCTCCTGGTCGCCTAACCCGTGCGCGGCGTAGTACCGCACTCCGGCATCGGTGTCCTTGAGCATCGGCAACAGAATCGGTACCAGGCGGGACGCCGATTTGTCGATCTGTCCCAGCGATCGAGCCGCGGCCCGGCGGACCCGGGGATCGTTGTGCTGCCCCAGCTCGGCAAGCCGGCCGATGTACTCGGGCCGCTCCAGCTCCCCCAGGGCCCAGGTCGCCATCGCCACCACCCCAATGCTCGGGTCCCGGGTGGCCCGGACCAGGTCCTCTCCCAATGGCAGCGGCTCGTCCTGCCCGGCCGCGAGCGCCGCAGCCTCTCGGACCCGTTCCGAACCGCTCCGGAGCGCCTCGCGAATGGCGGGAATGCCGTCGGGCACGCTCCGCCCCAGCAGCTTGGCCGCGGCGCGGCGGGTGCACGGGTTAGGGTCGTCGAGCCCCCGGCTCAAGCGGCGGATCGCCGCGGGATTGGTCACCCGCCCATAGAGGGAATCCCGGGAAACCTCCCAGCTTCGGGAACCGTCCGAAAGCAACCCCACCCGGAACTCGCCGCTCGAGTTCCAGAAATTCCCGACTTGGTCCACCACCATCTCGCACAGCATCGGGTCGGCCGCACGGAGCGCGCCGAGATACGATTCGACCCGCGCGCTGTCGGGGCCGGGGCGCTTGTCCCGATCGTGATCGGACCGGCCGATCCCGGACCCGGCCACTTCGGCGCCGGTTATTCCGAGCGCGGCGATCGCGCTCACCAGAAACGGAAGGCCTCGCATCATTTCTGCCCCAGGGCCTCGGCGGCCGCCTTGCGCACCTTCGGGTCCTTCGACTTGAGCGCCCCCATCAGGGCCGCCAGGGCCTCGTCGTTGCGGATGTCGGAGAGGGCATCGACCGCCGCTTCGCGCACCTCGCCGTCGGGGTCCTCCAGCATGGCACGGAGGATCGGCACCGCCCGCACATCCTTGTAGTGGGCCACCGCGTGAGCCGCCTCGTGGCGCACATCGGCGTTCTGGTCCCGGAGCATCTCGAGCAGCGGGCTCGGCGGGTTAGGCAGATCCAGCTCGTGCAGTGCGGACACCGCCCGGGCCCGGACCTTGGGCTTCGGGTCCTTGAGCGCCAGGACCAGGGGGCCTTCCGCGGCGGGGTCCTTCAGGTTCTCCAGCGCCCGCACGATGCCCTCCCGCACCTCCGCATCGGGATCCCGGAGCGCGACGATGAGCTGATCCATGACCCCGCGGGCCGGCAGCTCTCCCATCGCTTCGGCCGCGGACCGGCGGACCTCCACGTTCTCGTCCCGCAGCATCGCCGCGATCTCCCCGACCGAGGACCGATCCTTGAATTCGGCGAGCGCTTCGATCGCAGTAGAGCGAATTTCCTGGTCCTGGTCCCGCAACGCCTCGCGGAAGACCGAAATGCTGGAACGATCCTCATAGCGGGCCAGCGACTGAAGCGCGGCACGCCGGACTTCGACCTCGGGGTCCTTCGCCGCCGCCATCAGCGCCCGCACCACGGCCCGGAGCGAGTCCTGTTGCTCGCGGGTCAGGCTCTTGTCTGCGCCCTTTGAGGAGGAGTCGAGCCGAAGCTCGGACCCCTGGGAGGTGGCGGCTTGCGGTCCGGTCGAGACCGCCGGCACCGCCATCACCGCCAGCGCGACCGCGAGGCCTCCGCCCATCAGCACGGTCCGGCGATCGGGACCGTGAGAGAACGGCGCGCCTTCGAGTAGTCGCCTCACCCGGCCGACCAGGTGCGATCGCTCCTCCGCCATGCCCGCCACCGGAATCGCCGGCGCGGTCTCGAGCCACTCAGCCACCTTGGCCAGACAGCTCGCGAGCGAATGGCCCCCGTCTTCCCCGGTCTGACGCACTGCCCATTCGTCACACAGATACTCGGCGCATTCCTGGAACCGCTTCCGCGCGATCCGGTTGAGTGGCTGGAAGAAGGCCACCCGTTCGATCAGCCCGATCGCGGTGAGCCAGGCCGGGTCACGACGCTCGAGATGGGCCAGCTCATGCGCGAGCATGCCGCGCTGCTGATCCGGATCCAGCTCGGTGAGCGCCGCTTCCGGCACGGTGATCTCATTGTGGCCAAGCGCGATCGGGCTCGCCAGCAGCGGTGTCGCGGTGAGCCGGATCGGCCGGGTAATCTCGGCTTCCAGCGCCAGCACCCGGAGCTGATCGGCGAGCGGATGGGTCATGACCGGTCGCCGGGCGGCCAGGCGCCGCTGCCACAGGCTCCGGCGAATCAGATACCCGGCCACCAGCAACAACGCGCCCGCGCCCCACCCCAGGACCACCATCTCGCCCAGGCTCGGGTCGGGCCGACCCTGACCCGGCGGTGCCAACCGTCTGGGTCTGGCCTTTATCAGTCACCGCCGGTACGTCGGCGGCAACACTGGGCGAATCTTCTCGGTCCGCGGTTCCGATTGCCGCCGGCGCGATAGCCCCGCGAGTGGCCAGCACCAGACGGCCGCTCAACGGCTGAAGGTGGAAACCGGTCTGAAGCGTGGCGGTGATGAAGCCGCCGACCATCGCGGTCTTCCACAGCGCCTCGCGCACCCGATGGCTTCGAGTCCGGGTAGCAAGCACCCACGCCAGGGCGAGCAGCAGGGTGCTGTCGATCGTGTAGGTCAGGAGCCAGCCGAGCGCTCCCGGCGCCACGCGACTCAGCAGATTGGTGAGCTCAGGCAGCATGATGAGACCTCCCTTCCCCTCGCTTCGATTCGTAGTCGGCGATCATCTTCTTGACCCGGGCCAGGTCGCCCCGGCTCATGTCCTTGTTGCTGAGCAGGTGATTGACCAGCGCGGCGACATCCCCCTCGAACAATCGTTCGGTGAATTCCGCGAGCATCGAGCGGCGAACCTCCGCCTCGGTGATCGACGGCAGGTAGATGTACTGACGCTGCCGGGTCTCGTGCCGCACGATGCCCCGGCGCTCGAGCCGGGTCAGGATCGTCGCGATGGTTTGCTGGGCGAGTTGCCGGGCCGGATGGAGCGCCTCGGTGATGTCAGCGGCGCTCGCCGTGCCCCGGTCCCAGAGGACCCGGAGGATGGCGAGCTGGAGATCGGTCAGCTGGTGGGTTTCGCTCATGGGTCCCCGGCGTGAACGGTTCGGATCTGACAACGACGGCTGTAATACTACAGTCGTAGTTGTCAACCGTCAAGGCGGGGACCGAGAAAGGGCGAGCCTAGTCGGAGCGGATCGCGTCCAGCGGGCGGATCCGGGCGGCCCGCAGGCCGGGGAGCCAGCAGGCCAGGAAACCAGCGCCAACCAGGATCCCCGCCCCGATTGCCATGGCCATGGGATCGCTGGGAGCGACCTGGAACAGAAGGCCGCGGAGCCAGCGAAGCTGGATCAGGGAAAGGACGACCCCGATCCCGGCCCCCAGCAGCGCGTAACGGATGCCGCGCACCACGATCATGCGGGTGACCGCGCCAGGAGCGGCGCCCAGCGCCATCCGGATTCCGATCTCGCGACGCCGCTGCCGCACCACGAACGACATCAAGCCGAAGATTCCGATCGCGGCGAGCCCCAGGGACACCGAAGCGAAGGACGAAAGGATCGCGGTCCAGCGGCGCGGATCCGAGAGCGACTCCGAGACCGCGTCGCGCAGGGTGCGCCCCTGAAAGGGCAGCTCGGGATCCAGCGCGGCAACCTGCTGCCGGATCGCGTTGAATTCTCCCTCGGGCGCGCCCCGGCTCCGGAAGACCATGCTGGCTCCTCGGGGAGCGGCGTACACGAGCGGCGCGTACACCCCCTCCGGGGCGGTATTGAGTCCGAGGTAGTGCACGTCACCCACGACCCCGATGACCGTGGTGGGCACACAGGTGGTGCAGCCGCCTTCGAGAAGCTGCTGGCCTAACACGGGTTCGCCCGGAAAATAGTGCGCCGCCCATGCCCGGCTCACCACCACGACCGGGGAATCCTGGGTGGTGTCGGCCGGGGTGAACAGGCGGCCTTCCAGAAGGGGAATCCCCATCGCCGCGAAGTACCCGTTGGAGACGAACGCCCATGGCGCGGCCGGCTGACTGGTTCCCGGCGCGACCGGATGAGCCAGCAGGTCGAAGTTGTTCACGTCGCCCCCATTGTCCGGAGGCAGCGTGGTCGAAAGGCCCACCGCCACCACTCCTGGCGCCTGTTCGATCCGCTGGCTCAACCGGTTCCAGAACTCCATCCGCGAGGAATCGCTCGAGTAGCGCGCGTGGGCAATCCGATGTTCACGGTCCCCAGGCCTTCCGGCTTGAAACCGGGATCGACCTGCTGGAGCCTGAGAAAACTCTTGAGAAGAAGCCCGGCGCCGAGCAGCAGAGGAAGCGCCAGGGCAAACTCGGCGACCACGAATCCCGCCCGGGTGCGGCTCGCGGCCCGGCTCACCCCGGCGCGGGCGGCGTCGGGAGCAAGCGAGGTTTGGCTGCTGCGCCGGACCACCTGGAGGAGCGGCGACAGGCTTACCAGCAGTCCCGCTCCGCATCCGGTGACGGCCAGGAACGCCGCGGCTCGCCAGCCGAAGCCGAGCTCCGAGAGGCGGGGCAGGCTGGGCCCCGCCACCTGGACCACCTTGAGGCCGGCCAGGGCGAACCCTAACCCGGCGACCGCGGCCAGGAATCCCAGCACCAGACACTCGGTCAGCACCAGCCGCCCCAGCCGCAAACGAGAAGCGCCCAGCGCGCTCCGCATTCCGAGCTCCTGCTCCCGGGAAGAAACCCGCACCAGCATCAGGGTGCCGACGTTCGCGATCGCGATGAGAAGCACCAGGAGAACGGCCGCGGCGAAATATCCGAGCGCATTGCCGGCGTTGCCCACGATGGTGGTTCGCAGCGGATAGGGGGTCAGTCGCGCGTTCTTGTCCGGGAAGCTGGCGGCCCAGAGCGGAAAGATCCGTTCGCTGATCCCGGCGAGATCCCGTTTCGCCGCCTCGAGCGTGACTCCCGGCTTGAGCCGGGCATACCCCCGAAACCCGAACGGCCCCCGCCGCGGTGGCTGCCCGAGCTGAAGCGCCGACCACGCATCCGCGGTGATCCCGGCCAAACCTTTCCTTCCGGCCGGCAGAACACCGACCACGGTATGGGCAACTCCGTCCAGCACCACCGTCTTCCCCACGGCCTGGGTAGCCCCGCCGAGGGCTCGTTCCGCCAGCGCATGCGACACCACCGCGACCGGGGGCGCTCCAGGCCGGTCGTCGGTGGAATCAATGACCCGGCCATAGACCGCGGTAAGGCCGATCGCGCCGAAAAAGCCCCCCTCCACCTTGCCGATCGAGATCTGCTCCGGTGTCGCGGTGCCCGAAAGCGCCGCGGAAGTCCACCGTGCTCCTCCGAACGCCTCGAAGCTCTTCTGCTGATTTGCGATGGCCTGGATATCCACCGCGCTCAGGGTCCAGAGATTGGCTTCGGAGTTCTGCTGATAGATTCGGACGATCCGGTCCGGTTCAGGATAGGGCAGATCGGAGAGAAGGACGGTATCCACCACCGACCAGACCGCTGTCGTGGCGCCCAGACCGAGCCCGAGGACCAGGGTGGCCGCAAGGGTGAATCCCGGATTCCGCCGAAGCGCTCGTACCGCGTAGCGGAGGTCGGCGAACAGGTCTTGACCGGCGCGGGTCTCCAGCGACATCAGGCCTCCCGAAAAAGGGAACCGCTGATATCGTGAGACACCCTCCAATCAGATTTGGTTACTCGGTCCTCATGGTCCGGGCCGGATCCACCCGCGACGCCCGGAACGCCGGCAGGCTCGAAGCGAGCATCGCCACCAGTGTCAGCAGCACCGCCACGAAGAGATACGTGACCGGGTCGCTGGGCTTGACCTCGAACAGCAGGCTGGCGAGCACCTTGGCGAGCGCAAGCGCTCCCACCACCCCGACCACTACGCCGGCCACCGCGAGCAAAGACCCTTCGCCCACGATCATCCGGATCACCCGGCCCTGACTCGCGCCCAGGGCCATCCGGATCCCGATCTCCCGCACCCGCTGCTCCGCGAGGTAGGCAATCACTCCGTAAATCCCGATCGCCGAAAGCACGATCGCAACGCCGGCGAACACGGTGAGCAACAGCATGTAGAAGTGAGGCTGCGACACCGAGTCGGCCACCACGCGATCCATGGTCTTGACCTGAGAGAGCGCCAGGTCCGGATCGATGTCGTGAACGATCCGCCGCGCATCGGATACCAGGAGATCGGGGTCGCGGGTCCCGTGCATGACCACGGTGAAGTTGCCGACCGGCCACTGGTCGAACGCCCCCCAGAACTGCGGCTTGGTCACTTCGGAGAGTGAATTGATTTTCACGTCGCCGATCACGCCGACGATATCGCCCTCGAGCTTGTTGCCGGGACCCCGCCCCCACCCGAACGCAACGTGTTTGCCGATGGGATCTTCGTCGGGAAAGAATTCCTTCGCGGCCGCCTGGGTCAGCAGCAGGACCCGTGGAGAGCCGTTCCGGTCGCTCGCGGTGAAGCCTCGTCCCTTGACGATCGGAATCCCCATCGTGGCGAAATACTCGGGCGTCGCCACCCGCACTTCCGCCGTCTGCTGGTCGGACACCGCGACCGGCGGATGACTGGGAATGACCAGATTGAAGTTCCAGCTGAAGGAAGACAACGGCAGACCCAGGGCAAGCCCGGTGGACTCGACTCCGGGAACCGCCCGAAGGCGTTCGAGCAGGTCGGCACCGAAGGCAGCCTGGCGTTCGCGGGCACCGTACTTCGCGTCGGGAAGACTCAAGGCAAAGGACAGCGTCCCCTCGGTCCGGAATCCGGGGTCCACGTTCATCAGCCGGCCAAAGCTTCGGATCAACAGGCCGGCGCCGGCGAGCATCATCACCGCCAGACCCACTTCGGCGACGATCAGGATGCGGCGCGCCTTGTTCCCCGCGACTTTGACGCCACCCCGCCCGCCTTCGCGGAGCGTCCCCGCCAGATCGGGCCGCACCACGATCCGCGCGGGAAGAAGACCAAAGATCAGCGTGGTGAGCAGCGCAATCCCCAGGGTGAAGAGCAGCACGGTCCCGTCGAGGTGCACCGAGCTGAGCCGGGGAATACTGGACGGCGCGGCGCGGAGCAGGACCTTGGTGCCGAACCCGGCCAGGATCAGACCGAGCACCAGCCCGATCCCCGCGAGGACCAGGCTTTCGGTGGTGAGCTGGCGGGTGAGCCGGGACCGCCCGGCGCCAAGCGCGGCGCGCACCGCAAGCTCGCTCTGGCGCGCGACCCCTCGTACCAGCGCGAGGTTGGCCACGTTGGCGCAGGCAATGAGCAGGACGAAGAGGACCCCGCCGAGCAGGATGTAGAGGGGCCGGGTCACACTGCCGGTGATGAAGGTCTGGAGCGGGACCAGCTCGACCCCTAACCCGTTATTGTGGTCGGGATAATCCTGGACCAGACGGGCGGTGATGGCTGAAAAATCGGCCTGGGCCTCGGCCAGGTCCACGCCGGACTTGAGCCGCCCCAGCGAGGTGAGATAGACCGCTCCCCTGCTCCCGGCGAGAGTGGCCGGATCGAAGCTGAAGGGAAACCAGACCTCCGCGGTAGGCCAGGCCCGCTCCTCGGGAGCGATGCCGACCACCTGATACCGCTCGTTGTCGAGCGTGACCATGCGGCCCACCAGGGCGGGGTCACCCCCGAACCGGGCTTTCCAGAGCGCCTCTCCCACGATCACGACTTTCCCAGCGGGCCAGCCGGCTTCGGTCTCGGAAAAGGTGAGCCGCCCCGCGATGGGTTGCACCCCGAGGAGCGGGAAATAGTCGGCGCTCACGTTGTTTCCCCGGAGCCGCTCGGGATCCCCCGCGCCGGTGAGCACCACCGAATGGCCCTCGATCGTGGCGAGCGAGGTGAACGAGTGATTCTGGGATCGCCAATCCTCGATGTTGGCGGGAGAGGCGTAGGGAAACGGTTTCCCGCCTTTGAAGGTGCTGCCGACCACGGCGAGCTTGCCGGGGTCGGCGAACGGCAGGGGACGCAACACGATCCCCCGGACCACGCTGAAGATCGCGGTATTGGCGCCGATCCCGAGCGCGAGGGTCAGGGCCGCGACGAGGGTATAGGCCGGGGCGCGCCGCAGGGCGCGCAACGCGAATGCGAGGTCCTGACGGAGCTCGCTCAGGGTTTCGGTGCGCATGAGTCTCCTGCTCCGGCGATGATCGGTGCGGTGGATCGTCTGGCGGGTGGAATCGAGGTTGCCGAACTTGCGAATCGCTTCCGCGCGGGCGGCCTCGGGCGAGAGTCCCTGCGCGATCAACGCCTGGGTTCGCATCTCGAGATGGAACGCCAGCTCGTCGGCGAGCTCGCGCTCGGGCTTGGGTCCCACCGCCAGGCGGAAGAGGGGTTTCATGCGTGCTGGGATCGGAGGATCCGGCTGACCGTCAGGGTGTAGTCGCGCCAGGCCTGCTGCTCCTCCCGCAGCCGCTTCCGGCCTTCCGCGGCCAGCCGGTAGTAGCGGGCCCTCCGGTTCTGGTCCGACAAGCCCCACTCACTCAGGATGGCGCCTTGCTCTTCCAGCCGATGGAGCGCCTTGTAGAGCGCCGCATCTTCGATGTCGAGGGTGCCACCGGCCCGCTGCTCGAGCCAGGTGGCAATGCCATAGCCGTGCATCGGTTTCCAGGACAGCGCCTTGAGGACCAGGACGTTGAGGGTCCCGTAGAGCAGATCGTTGGCCATGGGGATCAGACGCTCCAGCCGGGGAGAAGGTTGCAATGTACCCCTGACCTGGTTGGGGGAACAGGTCAGGGCGACCGGCCCCGGCCCCCGGGCCGGTGGCGGATGGCTTCGATCTTGCTAGGTTTTTGTAGGATAAGGAAGACCCCGTTCCGGAGGCCGAGATGACGACTCCTCAGGACGGGATCCCCCGTGATCCCGCCGACAATCCCGAGCTGGTCGCCGCCTACCAGGAGGTGGTGGAACGGTACCGCGGCACTCCGCAACCGCTGCTCGACCGGGTGGTGGTCGAGCCGCCCGCTCCGGTCAGGCGGACCAGGCCGTGGGTCGCCGGGTTAGGGGTGCTCGGGATCCTGTTCCTGGGGTACCTCTGGGGCACCCGGCCCGCCTGGCTGTTCAACACCGATCAGAGCGCGCCGCGGTCCACCGCCCAGGAGGACCAGAGCCTTCGCCTCGGTCTCTATCTCGAGTACCACCGGGTCATGGAGTACCGTCAGGCCAACGGGAAAGTGCCGGCCGCGCTGGAGGAGGCCGGAGACGTCGAGGAGGGTGTCGGGTACCTCCCCACCGGAGATTCGACCTTCCGGCTCACCGCCGCCAATGAGCGATTGACGCTCGAGCTGGACCAGTCCGACAATCCCGAAACGGTCCTGGAAGCCGGAGCCGGAGGAGAGAAGGTGGTGCCCTAGGCCCCGCCTACCAGCAGGCCGGTACCCCTTCTTCGGTGACGTTCTTGTTGGGAGAGTACTTGAGCGGTCCCACGAAAATCCCGCAGGTCTTCGGCTTCCCGGTCAACGAAGTGTTCTTGGCTTTGGCGCTCCATCCATCGGAGCCGCCGTATTTCAGGTTGACCGTGTTGTCACCCGAGGTGCCGAAGAACAATTTTCCAGCGCCGTCGCTCCCCGCTTTTTCCTTCGCGCCCAGTCCGCCGGCATAATCGCCATACGCCGAGTAGTACCCCTCCTGGGCGCTGACCAGATTCCGAAGGTCCGCGACCATCGACGTCCGCACTGCGCGGTCCCGCATCTCGGGGGCTTTGGCCACGGCGATCGAGGCCAGGATGCCAATGAGCACCACGACGATGAGGAGCTCGATGAGGGTGAAGCCGGAACGCGACATGATTCATAGTGGGGAATTGCCGGCCAACGCGCAACTGTTCGCTGCTCGAAGCGTGCAGCAGATTGCAGTCATATTTCTTTACACCGGTCAGCGCGCCGCGGCGGAGGCCCTAACCCGCGCGGTCGAGCGCACCGCACCGGTCAACGCCCGATACGCCAGTTCCCGGTTCTCCCGCACCGCCCGGAGCATGCGTCCGCCACGACTCATGTCGCCCAATCCCACGAACACTTCGGGAAACAGGAGCCGGGGGCCGAAAACCGTGAGCAGCAGGTCAGCGTACTTCCCGGTCGCAATGCTTCCCAGCAGCACCACCTCCAGGTCCGGATCATCGAGCGCCCGGGCGTCCCGCAGAAACGGCCTTCGATAACGCAATCGTACCGGATCGATCGCGCCCCGCGCCATGGCGCGCAGGTCCTTCAGGGTGACTTGGTGTTCGGGAGGGACCAGCCCGCGGTCTGCGGTGATGACCCGAATCGCGCCGGGTGCGGCAAAGGCCCGCGCGTAGGCCAGCTTTCCCCGGAAGTAGAGCCCGCTGAGGAAAGAAAAGACTTCTCCGATCGCCTCGCCCTCAGGACGACGCACCCGGCGGGCCAGATCGAACGTCGCCCGGGGATTCATGAGCACCGCGGCGCGCTTGCCCGCCGTGTTGGCGGGAGAAAGCAGAAAGACTCGACGCACGATGCAATCTACTGGCGGCGTTCCCGCTCCAGCACCCGTCCCGGCCTGGCCCCGGTCACCTTGCCACCATCCACCACCAAGGCGCCGTTCACCAGGACGTGGCTGATTCCGTGCTGGGCCCGGCACGGCTCCAGGTAGGTCGCGTCGGTGCCGATCGTCTCTGGATCGAAGACCACAATATCGGCGAGCATTCCGGCCTTGAGCAGCCCGCGATCGTTGAGTCCCAGCACCTGCGCGCCCACCGAGGTGAGCGATCGGATCGCGTAGGGCATGGTGATGGTGCCGCGGTCCCGCACAAAGGTCTGAATCAGACGCCCCGATGTGCCCCAGGTGCCCGGATGGGTTCCGGGCCGGCAGGTCGCCAGGTCATCCACCCCACGATCGAGTGATACCCCATTCCAGTCGTGTCGCATCCACTCTTCGATGTCCACCATTCCCACCGCCTTCATGGTCCAGCGCACTCCGCCCAGCACATCCGGAAATCCATTCCGGGCCAGCCAGAGCGCGGCCTCGAAGAGGGAGAGGTTCTTCTCCCGCGCCACCTGTCCGATGGTTTTGCCGACCAGCGCGCGATCGGGATAGCCGTTGATCATCAGGCCTTGAGCCCCACCCTGCCGCTCGATCTCGTAGAGGGCATCGGATTCGATCAGGGGTCGCTTCCCGGGATCGCTCAGATTGCGCTCCAGATTGGCCGGCGCGTCGTGATAGTCCACCGGGGGGAAGTCATCGCTCATGCTCATGCCGGGCACTTCCTGCTTCGCCAGCGCCCAGCGGGGAATCAGCGTGACCGTCTCGGCGTATCCCTCATAGCTGTGCATGTTGGTGTAGATCTGCAATCCTTCGCTCCACGCCCGCGTGATGGTCTCCACGGTTGGCTTCGAGACACCCCACTCCCTTGGTCCCTTGGCATGGATGTGATCGAACCAGACCGGGAGGTGGGCCTCCCGCGCGACGGTAATCCCCTCGTTGATCGCGTCCATCCAGTCCACCTGGTGCTGCACCGGATGATCCATATGACTCGGGAGCTGCCACTTGGCGAACCGCCCCTGGGAGCGCATGTGCATCTGCAGGTGCCCGCCGTACTCCGCCGCGATCCTTGCCAGGGCGACCAGCTCCGCCGTGGTCGAGTAGCGCATCGGCGTGTATTCCAGTCCGGTGGTGACTCCGAAGCCGCCTTCCTCCATTCCCTGGCGCACCAGCGCCTGCATGCGGGTTAACTCCTCCGCGCTGGCCGGGCGCATCAGCTGCGCCGGCGAGGTGCCCATCACCAGCCGCCGGACCGTCCCGTGGGCCACCATCGGCACCAGGTTCAGCGAATGGCCCAGCTTGCCGAGGGAATCGCGCTGGACCCGGAGCGGCCAGATGCCGCCTTCCAGCCCGTCGGCGTTGATCACCGCGGTGGTAAATCCCTGCAACAGGTAGTTCGGCACCAGAGTCCGGCCCTGCAGGATGCCCCGGTCGATGTGCTCGTGGAGCGCGATGAAGCCGGGAGTCACCAGCTTCCCGGTCGCGTCGATGGTGCGCGTCGCGCTGGCAGCATGCAGATCGCCGATCGCGACGATCCGGTCGCCCCGGATCCCTATGTCGGCCCGGAACCAGGGATTCCCGGTCCCGTCGAGCACTCGGCCACCGGCGATCACCACATCGAACGACTCGACGGACCGCGGGCCGGACCTGGGAAGTACCGGCAGGAAGAGGACCATCAAGGAGGCAAGCACAGTGCGGCGCATGCAGGCACCGGGTGAGGGATGGCCCAAAGATACGATCAGATGAGGAGCTGTACCGACTCCTTTCCGGTTTCCAGCGTCACCGTGCCTTCGGCTCGCATGAGTTTCTTCGGATCGGGCCAGAGCTCATCGTCCAGGTGCCCCGAAGCCCCGTTCCAATCGATCCGGATCGTCCTGCCCTGGCTGGTCGGTATCGGGAATCGAGCCGTGGTTCCCTGCACCACGTCGTCCAGCCAGGTCGCGAACTCGATCCGATCGTCCTCCCGCACCACGATCAGGTCCAGGCGGTCGTCATCGAGCCTGGCATCCGGGGCGAGCCCCAGCCGGGGGCCGATATAGTGGATGTTCATTGCAGTCGCCATCAGGTACTGCCCGGAGCGGTCCTCTCCATCGACCTCGATCCGATAGAATCGAGACGCCATCCGTTCCAGCAGCCCGCGCAGCCGGTGCCTTCCCCAGGAAATCGGATCCAGCCCGGGGTGGTCTCTGCTGGGAAAACCGGTCTGCTCCCTGCCCTCGCGGAGCAGGGCAGCAAAGAGGCCAAGCCCAGCCGACTCCACGAACCGGGTCTCACCCCACGGGCCGCTTGCCACCGCAATCGTCAGGGTCCGTGGTTCCGCATGGCGCAGGTTCCCGACGATTTCTTCGTAGCTGCCCTGCACCCCGAGCGACAGGGCGAGATTGTTGGCGGTTCCGACCGGCAACACGACGAGGGGCAATCGCGACCCGATCAGCTTCATTGCTTTGGCCACACTTCCGTCCCCGCCCGCGACGAGCACCAGGTCGGCCTCTTCGCACCCGATCTCCTCTCCACCGCCCTCCCGGGTCGAGTGGTAGAGACATTCGTGACCGTGCTGTCGCAGCAGCTTCTCCAGCTGTCTGCGGGTAAGGGCCTCTCCCGCGGCGGGGTTGTGCAGCACGGCAATCCGCATGGCGTCCGGGAGGTTATGACGGCCAACCCGGCCTGCGTCACCACGCGGATGTGAACTGTGCGGATACTGGTGTCCAACGACGACGGGATCTACAGTCCCGGGATCCTGGCTCTGGCCCGTGCCGCAAGGTCCTTTGGCGAAGTCCGGATCATCGCGCCGGACGTCGAGCAGTCCTCGATGGGCGCGGCCATCACCCATTCCCGCCCCCTCCGGATCAAGCCCACCCCGCTCGATGACTTCGAAGCCTTCCGGGTCAACGGCACGCCGTCCGATTGCGTTGCCCTCGGCGTCCACGGGTGGGAAGGCGCCGATCTGGTGCTCTCCGGCATCAACCTCGGCCTGAATCTTGGTAACGCCATGTGGCATTCGGGCACCCTGGCCGCAGCCAAACAGGCCGCCCTCCTTGGGATCCGGGGCATCGCGCTGAGCACCCCGACCCACGGGACCGAGCCTGATTTCGACAAGCTGGCGCCGTTCGTGGCCGAAGTGCTCGAGCTCCTGATGTCGCGGCACGACCTTCCGCTGGTCAACGTGAATTTTCCCGCCGACCCGCGCGGGTTACAGTGGACCCGCCAGTCGGTGCGGCATTACGACGGACGGGTGGTGCCCGCTGAAGACCCGATGGGAAGGAAGCTTTTCTGGCTGAGCGTGCAGCCGATCGAGGAAGTGGAGGAAGGGACCGACCGCTGGGCGGTGCGGCACGGCTACGTTTCGCTCACCCCGCTCCGGATCGATCTCACCGATCACCAGGCGCTTGAGGTCGCTCAGAAGCAATCTCGGGGGTGAATAATTCTTTAGTATTTTCTGCAACGACAGGCCCCCCGGGGGGGTAGCCTGTCAGAGTCGTCGTTAGCGCATTCCTTGCTGCGCAGCAGACGGACACCGCAAACAGGTAAAGCATGTCTCGAGGGCGCTGGGATCCAGGGTGTTGGCTCCGCCTGTGGCTCCTGGTTGGCTGGGTCACCGTATTTCTCGCGCGGGGGGGCGCCGCCCAAGGGACCCCCTCGGGCGGGAGCCCGCATGGCACCCTCTCCCTCCCCTGTACCACCTGTCATAGCGCTGACGCCTGGCGTCCCGCCCGCATTGCCGAAGCCTTCAAGCATTCGGATTTCGGGTTTCCGCTCTCTGAGGGCCACAGCTCGGTCGCCTGTACCTCCTGTCATGTTTCGCTCGATTTCTCGAAGGTGCAGAAAACCTGCGCGGCCTGCCACAAGGACGTGCACCAGGGCGAGCTCGGGCTCTCCTGTTCCCAGTGCCACAATACGCGAGACTTTCGGGACCGCGCACCGCAACTGCAAGCCCATGCACTGACTCGCTTCCCGCTGGAGGGGGCGCACCGGGCGGTGGATTGCTCGAGTTGCCATACCTCGCGGGCCGGCGCCACGATGGCCTTCCGGGGAGCCCCCACCCAGTGCATCGGCTGCCATCGCGCTGATTTCGATCGTACCAGTCGTCCCAATCACCCGGCGGCGGGATTCCCGACCGAGTGTACCCGATGCCATACCAACACCAGCTGGCAAACCGGCGCGTTCGATCACAACAAGACCCAGTTCCCGCTCACCGGCGGACACCAGGCGGTGCAGTGCCAGCAGTGTCACGGGGACGGGGTGTACCAGGGCAAGCCGACGACTTGCGTCTCCTGCCACCAGCCCACCTTCGCGGCGACCCGGAACCCTCCGCACCAGGCGGCGAACTTTCCGACCGACTGTACCGGATGCCACAGCACGGCCACCTGGGCCGGAGCTGTATTCGATCACAACGGCACCCGGTTCGCGTTGACTGGTGCGCACCAGGCCGCCACCTGTCAGGCCTGTCACGGCGACGGCGTCTACCATGGCAAGCCCACCACGTGCGTCTCGTGCCACCAGGCCAACTACAGTGGTACCACCAACCCGCCGCATCAGGCCGCAGCGTTTCCGACCGACTGCACGAGTTGTCATACCACCGCTACCTGGGCCGGAGCGTCTTTCGATCACAACGCCACCCGATTTGCGCTCACCGGGGCGCATCAGGCCGCCAACTGTCAATCGTGTCACAGCGACGGGGTCTATCACGGCAAGCCGACGACCTGTGTCTCGTGTCACCAGAGCCGTTACCTCGCCACCACCAATCCCCCGCACCAGGCATCGGGTCTCCCGACCACCTGCGAATCGTGTCATAACACGGCGACCTGGGGCGAGGGGGGCTTCGATCACGCCAACACGCAATTCCCGCTGACCGGTGCGCACCAGGCCACAGCCTGTGCGTCGTGTCACCTGAACGGGGTGTATCGTGGCACTCCGAAGACTTGCGTCGGCTGTCACCAGGCCCGATACAACGCCACGGCCAATCCGCCCCATCAGGCAGCCGGGTTCCCGACCGATTGCACCACCTGCCATACCACAGCGACCTGGACCGGGGCGACCTTCAATCACAACGCGACCCCATTCCCGCTCACTGGGGCCCACGCGGCGGTGAATTGTCAGCAGTGTCACGCGAGTGGGGTCTATCACGGACTACCGACCAGTTGCGTCTCGTGTCACCAGACCCAGTACAACGGCACCACCAACCCGCCGCACCTTGCCGCCGGGTTCCCGACCGATTGCACCACCTGCCATACCACAGCGACCTGGACCGGGGCGACCTTCAATCACAATACGACCGCGTTCCCGCTCACTGGGGCCCACGCGGCGGTGAATTGTCAGCAGTGTCACGCGAGTGGGGTCTATCACGGACTACCGACCAGTTGCGTCTCGTGTCACCAGACCCAGTACAACGGCACCACCAACCCGCCGCACCTTGCCGCCGGGTTCCCGACCGATTGCACCACCTGCCATACCACGGTGACCTGGACCGGGGCGACCTTCAATCACAATACGACCGCGTTCCCACTCACCGGAGCGCACCAGGCAACGCCCTGTGCCTCGTGCCACGTGAATGGCGTGTATCGCGGGACTCCATCGACCTGCGTCTCGTGTCACCAGACCCAGTACAACGGCACCACCAACCCGCCCCACCTTGCGGCCGGGTTCCCCACGACCTGTACTACCTGTCACACCACCATCACCTGGACCGGGGCGACCTTCAATCACAACACGACCGCGTTTCCCCTCACCGGAGCCCACGTCGCGACCTCATGCCAGGCGTGTCACAGCAGCGGGGTGTATCATGGGCTGCCCTCGACCTGCGTCGCGTGTCACCAGACCAATTACAACAACACCACCAACCCCAACCACGCCGGCGCGGGCTTCCCGACCGATTGCACCTCCTGCCACACCACCACGCAGTGGCTCGGAGCGACGTTCAATCACGATGGGCAGTATTTCCGGATCTATTCGGGTCACCATCGTGGACGGTGGACCACCTGCGCCCAGTGTCACACCAACCCCACGGCCTACTCCCAGTTCACCTGCCTGAGCTGTCACGAGCACAACCAATCCGAGATGGACAATCAGCACCGGGGTCGGACCGGGTACAGTTACAACAGCCAGGCCTGCTATGGCTGCCACCGGGGCTCCTGAGGTGGGACGTCACGTGTTTGCGCTGAGCCTCGCGCTCGGTGCCGTCCTGCCGAGCCTGACTCAGGCACAGAAACCGGACTCCACCGCAACGGCTGTGGTGACTGCGGTCACCATGGGCACCCTGTACATCGGCGCCGGCCGCAACAACGGCGTGCGGGAAGGCACGGTGCTCCGGATCGCGCGGCTTGGCGACAAGGCGGTCTACCGGGTGCAGTACATCTCCTCGACCTCGGCGGCAGCCCGAGGGGATTCGCTCGCGCCGCTGCCGGCCGTGGGTGACACGGTATTCTTCCGCCCGGTCATGCAGGTCGCGCAGACGACGGGCGGACCGGCTGCCACCGGGAGCACTCGCGCCAACGGTCCTCCGCTTCGGGGGAGAATCGGATTCCGGTACCTCGGTTCCTGGGAACGAACCGGGAACATCGCTCTCAAGCAGCCTGGCCTCGAGCTGCTCCTCGACGGCCCGATCATGCCCGGCAGCCCGGTGGCCGTGAATCTCGATGTGCGTTCCCGCCGCACCAGTCTCTATCGCCCGGGGACGACGCCCACGACGGACGGCGTGATGGGGGTTTACCAGGCTGCAGTACGCATTCAGCCGGGTGGGGCGTTCCGCGCGATCCTCGGCCGGCAGTACGCTCCGGTTCTCGCTGGTGTGGGCCTCTACGATGGCGTGCTCCTCGACCTCGAGAAACCCACTTGGGGCGCCGGACTCATGGCAGGTGTCGCGCCCGATCAGGGCTCGCTGGCGGTGTCCACCAACCTGAAACAGGCTGGTTGGTTCGTTCAGGGTCACAATCGCGTTGGCACCGCGGTCCGCTGGGGCATCACCCTGGGCGGCATGGGATCCTACGTTGCCGGAGAGGTGAACCGGGAGTTCGGCTTTCTTCAGGGCACCGTGGGGACCCGATCGTTCTCGGCGCTGGTGCTTCAGGAGGTGGACCTCAACCGGGGGTGGAAGGTGGCGGCAGGAGAGCCGCGTCTGGGTCTCACCAGCACATTCGCCTCGGTGAACCTCAACCCCGCGAATGGAGTCTCGCTCAACGGGGGCTTCGACAGCCGTCGCAACATCCGGCTCTATCGTGATCTCACTACGCCGGAAGATTTGTTCGACGATCGTTTCCGCCAGGGGCTGTGGGCGGGTGCCAACTTCACCATTCGGAGAAAGTTCCGCCTGGGCAGCGATGTCCGAACCAACCGGGTGTCGGGGGCCGATTCACTCACCACCACGGCTTACTCGGTGACCGCGAGCGCGGATCAGCTGACCCCGCTGGGCTTCGGGCTCAGGTTCCGGGGAACCCGCTACCAGGTCCCCATGCGCGGGACGGGGACATTGCTCTCCGGCGCGTTCCGGCTCGCTCCCCCTTCGCTGGGAGCCCTGGAGATCAACGGCGGCCGTCGGTCCGAGCACATCGATCCGGATCAGGATCGCACCTGGGCGGGCTTCTCTACCGAGGTGTTCGTGCGGCGATCGTGGTTTTTTCTGGTGACTTTCACCCGGGAGTGGGGTCGGAACGGATTGACGCCGACGACCGATCTGCTGTATGGTGGTCTGAGCTATCGCTTCTGAATCGAGCCAAACTCATGGGTCAAACTACCTGTCCCCGCTGCTCCCAGCCGGTGGCGGAGGGAAGCCGCTTCTGCGCCGGGTGCGGCGCCCCCCTCGGCACTCCATCCGGGAGTCTCTTCCGCTACGCTCCATGGGCCCTGACCGGCGCGCTGGGGCTGGTGCTCGTCCTGCTGGTCGCGAAACGCGGTTCCCCTCCTCCGGCGCCGGAGGCTCCGGTCTCGTCGCAGGCCCCGGCAGGTGCACCCCCCGACATCAGCAACCTGTCGCCGGAGGAGCGGTTCAACCGGCTGTACCAGCGGATCATCAACGCGGCGCAATCGGGTGATCAGGCAACCGTCACCCAGTTCATGCCGATGGCGGTGGCCGCGTACGGGCTGCTCGATTCGGTGACGGTGGACGCTCGTTACCACCTGGCGATGCTCGAGCTGCACGTGGGAGATATGAACGCCGCCCAGGCCCAGGCCGACACCATCCGCCGAACCGACCCCAAGCACCTGTTCAGTTACGTCATCACCGCCGCGGTAGCCCGCTGGAAAAAGGATGACCGGGCGCGCGATGCAGCCTATCGGGAATTCCTGAAGCGCTACGATCTGGAGTGGGCCACCCGGAAGCCCGAATACCTGGAGCACCAGTCCATGCTGGAGGAGGTCAGGCGGGCCGGCTCCGGCGGCAAGGGCGCCTAACCCGGGCGGTTCTTGTGGCAGCTCTCGCATTTTCCGGAGAGCGGCCGGTAGATCACTCGCAGCACTCCACCCCCCAGGCGCTCGGCCTTGTGGCAGGACCCGCACGGCAGCGGCGCGTGCCCTTTCCCCAGCGCGAAGCTCGCCTCCCGGTCGTGGTCGAACCGGCTGGCCGGCTTGAAGCTTTCCTCTCCATGGCAGGCGTCGCAGCGGCCCTTGTCCTTCCGGGTGTCGAACTGGCTGCCGTGCACTGATTGATGACAGCTCGCGCAGGTGGAGTCGGCCAGGAACCGTTCCGCTGAAACCGTGCCGCTCCCCGCAACCAGGGTGCTCGGAAGGGCTGGACGATTCGCCAGCTCACGATGACAGCCATAACACGGGGTCGCACGATGAGCGCCCCGCAGGACGAACCGGAACCTGTCGTGGGCCGCCGGGTCGATCGCCGCGGGACGGAACCCCGTCGTGGTGTGGCAGGCCGAGCAACTCGCCGGACTGGGCCGCTCTCCGGTCGGCTCGAACCGCCCGCCGTGGGGGTCCACGTGGCACTGGGCGCAGCGGGTTTCGATGCCGGTGAACTTGAACCCCGCCTTCCCCGCTGCACGCGTGGTGGGAAGTGGCTTGAGTCCTTTCCGCTCCGCATGGCAGCTCCCGCAGGCGACCTCAGCGTGCCGGCCCTCCAGAGGGAGGGACAACTTCGCGTGGGCCACCCGACCGAACCGGCTTGGACGCCAGCCGGCCACGGCGTGACACTCGGCGCATTCGCCCTTTCCGGCGCGCGCGGCGAGCTGGCCTCCATGATCATCGGCATGACAGGAAGTGCAGGTGGCGAAAGCAGGACGAAGCACGACCCGCGCGCTGCCCAGCCTGGCCGCCGAAGCAGGCGCTTCCTTGCGGTGACAGGAGGCGCATTTCACCGCGACGTGCTTCCCTTCGAGCGGATAGGCCGATGTCCGGTGCCGCTCCACTGAAAACATCGCGGGTGTGAACCCCCGCTCGTCGTGGCATCCTGAACAATCGGCTGGTTTGCCCTGGAGGGTCGCGGTACCGGCGTGCGGGTCCGGAGCATGGCAGGTGGCGCAGCTGATCGCCACTGGATGGCGGCCTCGGTCCGACGTGAAGTCGCGATGACAAGAGCCGCAGGCCACTGCCGCGTGCCTCCCCTTCAAAGCGAAGGACGTCCGGCTGTGATCAAACCCTCCACCGGTGATTTCGGTGAAGCTCCGGGTCACGTGGCAGGTGGTGCAGTTCGGGCCAAAGCTCCCCTGGTGCACGTCCGCGTGGCAGGAGGCACAGCTCGCGTGGGGCAGCGGTTTGTACAGGGGAATCGGATGCCCGGTGGCATCACGCCGGAGCGTCAGCGTGGTGGATGCATGGCACGCCGCACAGCTCACCTGGGTGTGCCGCCCGGTCAGGGGATAGCGGGTGGTGTCATGGCTGAACCCGGGCGTGCTGGTCCACTTCCCGGCGTCATGGCAGGCCTGGCAGCGTGATCCTAACGCGCCCCGGTGCACGTCTTCGTGGCAGCTCGCGCAGGTCTGCTCCAGCCCGGTCCAGTTGGATTGGCCCCCGGGCGCGAGCCGCGTCGCGGGAGACACCCGGTTGGCCGCCTTGTGGCAATCGCCGCACCCGAGCTTTGTATGAGAGGCCTGCAACACCCAGCCGGCTCGTCGATGATCGAAGCGTTCGGGGCTGCCGTCGGTCCACTGGATCAGAGCGAAGTCGTCTCCGGCGTGATCCGGGTGGCAGCTCGCGCACTTGGCCCCCTTCGCCGCCGGAGCGCCGTGAATCCCCCGGCCCTGCTGGGCCAGCCAGCCGATGTCCCCATGGCACGCGATACAACGCTGCTCCATGGTGACACTGCCGCCGGCGTGACACTTGATGCACTTGAGGGGTCCCTCGAGCTCGCGGTGGGCCCGGGCAAGCGGTCCGGGAGAGACCTGGGCTGGAAGGCGCGCTGCATAACCCGCGATGGCTACCAGTCCGGCAAGGAGCGCACGGCGGGCACCCATTACCAGAGCCAGGTCATCCCCATCGCGACCACCACCGCGACGTGGGCGACCACCGCCACCAGAGCCGCGATTGCGAAGGGACGGTGGGCCAGGTGCCAGAGCCGGAACACCCGGCGGGTCGCGGTGAGCAGCCGGGCTTGCTGGGTCAGGGTGACCTGTCGGCGGGCCAGCCGCATGATGCGCCGGAGGGCGGCCCGGTCGAGCTGGCTCCCCTTCCGGGCCGCGGCCCTGCGCAGCGCGCCGAGCTGGCGCCAGCGGTTCCGCTCGTCCCGGGCCATCTGGCGGAGCGTTCCGAACACGGCAAGCCCCTCGGTCGGCGTAGGGTCGGTGCGGAGGAGGGATTCGATCTGCGGCAGAGGCATCCGCGACGCGGTGGCCACGTCCAGCAGGAGTTGGTGCCGCTCCACCGCGATCTCGTCCGCCGTAAGCTCGAGTCCGGCCGCACCGCGCGGAATGTGCACGTAGAGATAGCGCCCCACGATGCCGCTCAGCCACACCACCATCATGGACCAGAACCCCAGCCCAATCAGTCCCTCGAATCGCCAGCTCGCGTGGAACGCGGCGAGAAACGGAAGCATCAGTGCGAGGGTCACGTGCACGTTCAGCCAGCGCGACACCGCGCCGGTCCAGGCCAGCCAGCGGGCCTTCTTGCGCAGGGGATACAACCACAGAAACAGGAAGATGAGAAGCGCGAGTATCCCGGCAGTTTGCCCCAGGTACCCCGAAGGCCGGAGCCACCGGTGCAACGGACTGCGTACCCGGGATGCCGGCGTGGCGAAGTAGTAGCTCGACCAGAGCGCGGTCGCCGCGAGGATCCCGAGGATCGGGATGGCGACCCACCAGGGAGAGCGACGGGACCTCCGAGGAGCGGAACCGCGGGCAGTTGTGGGTGCGACGGCAGCGTCGGGCGTCATGTGACCGGAGTGCAAAATATCCCCTTCCGAGGCACAAACTGTGCGCGTAGCATGAGGGATCCCGTGCAAGGGTGCTTCATGCGCTCCGGAGGCCCGGCCGTTTGGAAGTAGCTATCTACCTCGTCTTCGGGACGATCCTGACGCTTGCCGTCCTGGTGCAGATTCTCCGGCACCGGCGCCGCGAGCACGCGGCGCTCGAAGCGGCCCGCCGGGCCGGACTCAAGCCGGCAGCCGGTCCCAGTGCCCAGCATCCCCACATCGACACCGATTGGTGCATCGGCTGCGGCGGGTGCGTCACCGCCTGTCCCGAGGGTGACGTGCTTCAGGTGCTGGGCGGGAAGGCCGCGCTGGTGAACGGGCACAAGTGCATCGGCCATGGCCTCTGCGCCGAAGCGTGCCCGGTTGGCGCGATCGAAATCGTGATGGCCTCGCCCTCGATGACGGGGGATCTGCCGACGCTCTCATCTGAATACGAATCCAGCGTCGCCAATCTCTTCATCGCGGGCGAGCTGTCCGGCCTGGCACTCATCAAGAATGCGGTGAACCAGGGACGCGATTGCGTGGATCATATCGCAGCGCGATTGCCAACGTTGCGATCCCGCCGCCCGGTGAGTGGTCCCGCGGCGGACGTCATCATCATCGGCGCGGGGCCCGCCGGACTCTCCGCGGCCCTCCGCACCCGAGAGAAGGGCTTGAGCTACTTCTGCATCGAGGCCGAAGACTTCGGGGGCACGGTCGCGAATTATCCCCGGCAAAAACTGGTGATGACCAGTCCGGTCGAGCTCCCGGTGCTCGGGAAGTTCAAGAAACTCGAGATCAGCAAGGAAGACCTGCTCCAGACCTGGCAGACTGCTACGACGAAGGCCGGGTTGGAGGTGCGAACCCGGGAGCGGGTCGAGCGGGTGCAAGTCGAAGAATCCGGCCGGTTCCTCGTCACCACCGCGAAGGGCGAATACCGGAGTCAGGCGCTGGTGATGGCCATCGGTCGGCGCGGCACTCCCCGGAAGCTCGGGGTTCCGGGTGAGAACCTCCCCCACGTCATGTACAGCCTGCTGGACGCCGAGGCCTATCGCAACAAGCGTGTGCTGGTGATCGGCGGCGGCGACAGTGCGATCGAAGCCGCGATGGGACTCGCGCTCCAGCCGGGCAACCTGGTCACTATCTCCTATCGGCGGAGCGAGTTCACCCGGCTCAAGGACCGGAACGAGAAGCGGTTGGCGGAGGGACTGGCGGCCGGAAAGCTCCGGACCGTGATGGGCTCCCAGCCGGTGGAGATCCGAACCGACGCCGTGGTGCTCAAGATCGATGAGGAGACCCGGGAAGTGGTCGCCGACTACGTCTGGATCTTTGCCGGGGGAACGCCGCCGCGAGAATTCCTGGAAGGGATCGGGATCGCGTTCGGCCGCCGGGACCTGAGCGAGGCGGCGAGCCGGGAATCCAAAGCCGGCTGAAACCACGGGTGGCCGGCGCTTTTGTCGCTTCGGGGCCGGCCTTATATATGCGTGGATGCCAACCTCAAGATTGGTAGTGCGATCGACGGTCCAACTGGCCCTGGCGGCGATGACCGCCGGCCTTGTCCGGGCCCAGCAGAAGGCTTCCGATTGGACCGCCTATGGCCGCGATGCGCAGGGGTCGCGACATTCCCCGCTCCGCCAGATCGACACCAGCAATGTCAGCCGGCTCGCAGTCGCATGGACCTACCGCACCGGTGAGAAGGACATCAAGACCGGGAACAACCGGTCCCTCGAGGCGACCCCGATCGTGGTGGAGGGGGTCATGTACTTCATCACCCCGCTCGCCCGGATCATCGCGCTCGACGCGACCACCGGGACCGAGCGCTGGGTGTACGACGCGGGATTCGACCGCACCCGTCACTTCGGAGATCATACCAGCCGTGGGGTATCCACCTGGCTCGACCCACGGCTCAGCCCCGGGGCGCCCTGCCGCCGCCGGATCATCGCCGGGACCACCGATGCCCGCCTGATCGCGCTGGACGCGACAACCGGAAGGCCCTGCCGGGGATTCGGGCGGGAGGGCGTGGTCGATCTTCGCGTCGGGCTCCGCAATGCGCCGGACTGGCCCGAGGAGTACGAGCTGACTTCGCCACCCGCCATCGTCGGCGACGTCATCGTGACCGGGTCAGCGGTCGCCGACAACGGCCGGACCGAATCGGCCAGCGGCGAGGTCCGCGGCTTCGATGTCCGGACCGGCGCGCTGCGGTGGACCTGGGACCCGGTGCCCCAGGACCCGGCTCTCGCGGGTTATGACACCTGGAAGGGTCCCCGGGCGCACCGCACCGGTGCCGCCAATGCCTGGTCGGTGATCGCAGCGGACCCCGCCCGCGACCTGGTCTTCGTCCCGACCGGATCGGCCAGCGTCGACTACTTCGGGGGGACCCGGCTGGGCCGGAACCTCTACGCCAATTCGATCGTCGCGCTGCGCGGGTCGACCGGCAGGCTGGTCTGGGCCTTCCAGACCGTGCACCATGACCTGTGGGACTACGACAATGCGTCGCCCCCGCTGCTCGCAACGGTGGAATACCAGGGCAGCCGCCGCGCGGCCGTTCTCCAGGCGACCAAGACCGGCCAGCTGTTCGTGCTCGACCGTGCCACCGGCAGGCCGATCGTTCCAGTGAGGGAGATGCCGGTCCCCCGTTCCGATATTCCCGGTGAGGAGGCGTGGCCCACCCAGCCCCAGAGCGCGATCGGCCCCCTGTCGCCGCAACGACTCACCGCGGCCGGCGCCTTCGGAATCACCGATCAGGACCGTGCCGCATGCCGCGAGAAGATCGCCGCGTTGCGGAATGACGGTCCCTTTACCCCGCCCAGCCTGGCCGGATCGCTGGTCATCCCCTCGAACATCGGCGGGGCGCATTGGGGCGGTGTCGCCTTCGATCCCGGCGCCCAGATCGCGGTAGTGCCGGTCAACACCATCGCAGCCATGGTGAAGCTCATCCCCCTGGCCGTGTTCGATACCATGCGGCGGGAGACCAGCGGAAGGCCGGGTGCCGAGTTCACCCGGATGCGGGGAACTCCCTACGGCATGTATCGCGAGATGATCTTCTCACCCAGCAACATCCCCTGCACCCCACCGCCCTTCGGCCAGCTGGTAGGTGTGGATCTCCGCCGTGGAACGATTGCCTGGAGCTCTCCGCTCGGCATGCTCGACCCCGGACTGGGCCCGACCGGAGCGCCGAACCTGGGCGGCGCGATCACGACCGCCGGCGGGCTCACCTTCATCGGCGCTTCATCCGAGGGCTTCTTCCATGCCTACCAAACCCGCACCGGGAAGGAGCTCTGGAAGAGCGCGCTGGCGGCAGGAGGCAAAGCGACGCCGATGACCTATGCGGACGGGACCGGGCGGCAGCTCGTCGTGATTGCGGCGGGAGGAGACGGGGGATTCTGGGGTACCGGCGACGCGATCGTGGCGTTCGGGTTGCCCCGCTAGGTGGAAGACACTCAGTAGACCCCCAGATCCCGGGCCGAAACCACCGCTCCGGCATAACCCGCGGCCCGGATTTCCGCGATCAGATCGTCGTCGCTCACCCCCATGGCGAGCTGGTGGTACAGCACCAGCAGCTTCGGCCTGGCCCGCTGGGCGAGCTCGGCGAGCTGGGTGGTCGAGGTATGGGCGTCCCTGTGGTATCGCTGCCATTCGGGGGTCCGGTGGGTGAGCAGTCCCTTCGCCGAATAGACCTCGTGGAGCAGCACATCACAGCCGTTGCAGGCCCTCACCAGATCATCGGACGGGGTTCCATCCCCTGAGACTACGATGACCCGGTCCCGGGTCACGAACTTGTAGCTGAACGATTCTCCCGGCTTCCACCCATCGTGGCGGATAGGCACCGCGGTCACCGTGACGTTGCTGTCCTTATATACCTCCCCCGCCACGATTTCCCGGGCGTCCAGCTTCCAGCCGTTTTCGGTATGGGGCTGAAGCCCGGTGGTGCGGTTGGTGATGTCGGCCTGATACGCTGCCGTCAGGTGTTCCGCCATCGCCCGGGTTCCCGGAGGCCCGAAGATCCGGAGCGGCACCTCCCGGCCCGTGACCCACCCGGTGTGAATCAGATCGGGCAGTCCCACCGTATGATCGGAGTGCAGGTGGGTCAGGAACAGGATGTCCAGCCGCTCGGCTCGGAGCGCGGGAAAGCCCATCGCGGCGGCCGAGGCGGCGCGGCGCACCACCCCGGGGCCGGCATCGATGAGATACGCCGTGCCGCCCGCGATGATCGCAACCGCGGGCCCGGATCGCTCGGGGTCGGGGTTCGGGGTTCCGGTGCCCAGCACCACCACGCGGGTGGAATCAGCGAATAGCGATTGGCGACTAGGGAATAGTGGATCCCTTGAGTGAAAAGGGACCAGGATCACCAAACCGAGCAGGAGGAACGACGACATGGTCTTCGGCATCGGACGGGGCTGGTTCGCGGGGTGGGGCACCCTCGCCCTCCTCAACGCGGGTCTCGCCCAGGGCAAGAATCGCAGCGGGCTCATCTGGTTTCTCCTTTCGCTTCTCCTCGGTCCCCTGGCAACGCTCTGCCTGGTCCTGGTGGACAAGAAGCCGGGTTAGGCTCTACTCCGCCCTGAGTGCGACCATCGGATTGATGGCGGCGGCCCGCCGCGCCGGTACCCAGGTCGCGAAGAACGCCGCCCCACCGAGCAGCAGCGCGGCCCCGCCGAAGGCCACCAGGTCGAACCCCGGCGCCGCATAGAGAATACTCGCCAGCGCCTTGCTGGCGAGCAACGCCACAAGCCCTCCGATCGCCAGCGCCACCACCGCCAGGAGCCCACCCTGCCGAACCACCAGCCGGCGGACCTGTCCCCGCTGGGCTCCCAGCGCGATGCGAACGCCGATCTCCCGGGTTCGCTGGGTCACCCCGAACGCCACCACCCCGTACACCCCGAGCAGCGCGAGGAACAGCGCCACGCCACCCAGCGTGCCCGCCACCCAGAGCGCGAGCTGCTGGGGGAAGAGCGAGCTCGCGACCTGGTCAGACAGGCTGCGCTGATCCAGGATCGGCATCAAGGGTTCGGCGCTGTGGATCAGCCGCGCGATGGTGCGCTGCACCGCGGGGTCCGCGCTCCGGACCACGAGATTCAGGGCCGGCCTGTAGCGCTGGGCGAAAGCGACGTACACGTAATTCCTGGGGTCTTCGCCCAGGGTCCGGTACTTCCCGTCCTTGGCGACGCCGATCACGGTGACGGTGAGGTCCCCGTTCTGGAAGGTA
This sequence comes from uncultured Gemmatimonadales bacterium, assembly GCA_963841505.1. GTDB lineage: Bacteria > Gemmatimonadota > Gemmatimonadetes > Gemmatimonadales > GWC2-71-9 > JABFSM01. The sequence continues at coordinate 18,563 of CAWJCZ010000008.1, read as the reverse complement.
CGCCCGACCACGTCCTCGGTTCCGTACAGCTTGATCGCGAAGCCGCGATTCAGGATCGCGACGTCCTGCGACCCGGCCAGGTCCGATTCGGAGAAATCGCGTCCCCGAAGAAGCGGAGCCTCGAGGGTTGCAAAGGAGCCGGGAGTCACCACGTTCCAGTCGGCCGGCCAGCTGTGTTGTTCCACCGAGTAGGGCCGTCCCGCTACCTCGACCCCGCCCAGCCCCATCCCGCCGCCCTCGAGCGGCAGCCGGGCCATGAGGGCGGCGGACTCCACCCCAGGCTGGCGGCGCGCCTGCTCGAGCAGCGCGGTGGCGTGTTGGAGGCCCTGGCTGTCGTCATAACCCGCGAGGTGAAAGTCCAGCGCGGTCACCTGAACGCCTTCCGGCTCGAAGCCGGGATCGATCGCCCGGGCCCGCACCAGGCTGGTGGCGAAGAGTCCCGCCACCACGAGCAGCAGCATCGAGAAGGCGAGCTGGGCCACCAGCAGAACGCCCCGGAGCCGCTGCCGGCCCGCCGTGGTTCCCGCCTCCAGCTTGAGCGCCGGCACCAGGGCGGGGCGGGTGCCCCGCAACGCGGGAACCAGCCCCGCGGCGAGGCCCACCAGGAGCGCGGTTCCCAGCGCGAAGCCCAGCACCCGCCAATCCATATGCGGCTGGACCGAGAGCGGCACCGGGAGCCGGGGCACCAGCGCGAGCAGGCCCTGAATGATCCCGCGCGCCAGCAGAATGCCTAACCCGCCCGCGATCCCGAACAGCACCAGGCTCTCGGTCACCACCTGGCGGATCAGGCGGCCCCGCGGCGCCCCCACCGCCATCCGGATCGCCACCTCCCGCTGCCGCCGCGCGGCCCTCGCCAGCAGCATCCCCGCCACGTTGGTGCTGGCAATGGCGAGCACCAGGCCCGCGATGCCGAGGAGCAGCGCCAGGAATCCTGCCACGGCATTGCGGGCTCTCCCCCCTCCAGGAAAGAGACTGGTCTTCATCACCCGCACGCCCTGATGCTCCAGCTCCCGGGGATAGGCCTGTCGGAGCCGGACTGCGATGGTCGACAGCTCGGTCTGGGCGCTCATCAGGGAAGCCTCGGGCGCGAGGCGTCCGATCGCCATGAGCCACACCGACCTGCGCTGGGTGAACAGATTCTCCGACATGCCGAAGCGGGCGGCGAAGCGGATCGGGACCCAGAGATCGGGCGCAATGACGAAGGGCCCCTGGAACCCCCGCGCGGCGACACCCACCACCGTCGCGGGCATCCCATTGAGCACCAGCGTCCGACCCACCACCCCGCGATCGCTCCCGAAGCGGCTGGACCAGAACCGATGGTTCAATACCACGGTGAGACCCGCGCTCGGCGTATCGTCGGCGGGACCGAAGAACCGTCCCACTTCCGCGGTGGCCTCGAGCACCTGGAAAAAGTTACCGCTCACCATCCCGCCCTGAACCGCGCGGGCTTCGCTTTCCCCCGCGAGGCTCATCGCCTCCGGGTCCATCCGTATCGCCGCGAGCCCCGAGAGGGATGTTGCCCCGGTGTAGTCCTGGTAGGTGGGATAGGAAAAGTTGTCGAACCCTTCCCCGTCCTGGGTTCGACCGACCGCGACGACCCGGTCGGCGTTCCCGATGCCGGGTGGCGGAGTGAGGAGCAGGGTATTCGCCAGGGTGACGATCGCGGTGGTGGCGCCGACGCCGATCGCGATCGAGAGGAGCGAGACTACCGTGAATCCGGGGCTGTTCCGGAAGCCCCTGAGCGCGTAGCGAATGTCCTGACCGAGCCGCTCGAACATGGATGCCTTCGGGGGAGGGGGAGGCGGAGGGGGAGGCGATCCTGGTCGTACGCCCGGCTCAGGCCCCGGGTTTCACCCTGGCGCCGTGTTCCCCGAGGAGCTCCCGCAGGACCGAACGGTGGCAATGCGATTCGTCTTCGCAGTAGCAGCCCACCGAGAAGTCGGTCTCGTGGGACAGCGCGGCCAGCAGGTCCAGCATCCGTGCGGCGGGAGGCTTGCTCATCTCCGCACGGTATCGCCGGGTGAAAGTCCGCCAGGCCGCAGGGGTCGTCGCGGCCTGGGCCATGGTCACCAGCCTTTGGCTGGGCGACAGCTCGGGCAGCCAGACGTCGTAGTAATTCTTCCGCGCGATCTCCTGCTTGCGGACGCCCCGGGGTGGGCGGCGGACCGTGCCGAGGCGGAGGCCTTCGCCCTTCTGGCGGGGAGATCCGAGCAGAACGATTCGCACGGCCATGGGCAATAATACTATCTGCTGTATCGCGGTCGAAGGACCCCGGGTCATTCTCGCAAGCACTCGCTGAAAAATGCCGATTCGAGCATATTCGCTCTGCGCTTTTCGGGTTATTCGACCAGGACCGAGGCACGTCACTTTGCGCTGGCCATGGCGCAAGGTGACCCATGCCGACAATCAGTGCATTTGTCGGGATAACCATAAGGATGTTCGTGCGGGAACATGGGCCACCGCACTTTCATGCGTCATATGGGGGAAGGGAGGCGTCCGTTGAACTCTCACAGCTCGAGGTCCTGGAAGGTTCGCTTCCACCGAGGGTGCTCTCTCTCGTGCGTGAATGGGCCAGGAAACATGAAGCGGAACTGCTGGAGGATTGGGAACTATGCAACGCGATGAAGCCACCGAAGCCGATACCCCCGCTGGAATGACTCCCCACTGGCGCGTGACCCGCGTCGTGGCGAAGCCGGGCTTCAAGCTCGACGTGAGCTTTGTTGATGGAACTTCCGGCGCGGTGCAGCTCGAGGAGTTGCTCGAGAGCAATATGGCTAAGGGGACAGTCTTCGAGCCCCTTCGCGATGAAGGGCTTTTTGCGCAAGTGGGAATCGAGATGGGAGCGGTCACTTGGCCCAATGGGGCCGATCTTGCACCCGACGCTATGTACGATGCGATCAAGGCCAGAGGATATTGGCGAATCGAACCCTGAGCTTGCCTCACACATTTGGCCCGCTTCCCAGCCTCGAGGACGTTCTCGCGGCCCGGAGCACCATCGCGCCGTATCTCCAGCCAACCGCACTGCGCCGATACCAGGCGCTCGACGACCTGTCCGGCGCCTCGCTCTGGATCAAGCACGAGAACCACCTGCCCACCGGGGCGTTCAAGGTCCGGGGCGGGGTGAACTTCATGGCCCACCTCCCCGGGGAGCGGCGCCAGGCCGGCGTGCTCACGGCATCGTCCGGGAATCATGGCCAGAGCGTGGCGTACGCGGCCCGGCTCTTCGGGGTGCGCGCGGTGGTCGCGGTGCCGAACGGCGCCAATCCCGCCAAAGTCGAAGCGATCCGCGGGTTAGGCGCCGAGGTGCGGTTCGTGGGGAAGGATTTCGACGACTGCCGGGCCTACGTCGAGGAAACCGCAAAGACCGAGGGAATGCACTATCTCAGCTCGGGCGACGAGCCGCTGCTAGTCACCGGCGTCGCCACTCAGACGCTCGAAATCCTCGAGGAGAGGCCCGAGCTGGATACGATCGTGGTGCCGATCGGCGGCGGGAGCGGTGCCGCGGGCGCCTGCCTGGTCGCGAAGGTGATGAACCCGGGAATGGAAGTGATCGGGGTCCAGTCGGAGCGGGCACCGGCGGCGTATCGGTCCTGGAAGGAGAAGCGCCGGGTCGAGGCGTCGATGGAAACCTTCGCGGAAGGGCTCGCGACCCGGGCGCCGTTCGACCTGACCCAGGCCATCCTCCAGCGAGATCTCACCGATTTCCTCCTGGTGAGCGACGAGGAGCTCCGCGCCGCGACCCGGATCCTCATCGAGAAGACCCGGAACCTGGTGGAGGCCGCGGGGGCGGCATCGCTCGCCGCGGTGCTCCGGTATCGGGATCGCTTCGCGGGAAAGCGGGTCGCCCTGATCCTGAGCGGCGGGAACCTGTCCTTGAACGGCCTGCGGGAGATACTGGCCGGTTGACTCATAGACGTCTCCACCATCCTGAGTTTCGATACCGGGTTCGACCGGATCAGCGGGATCGAGCGCCGCGGCTGATAGCTTTCCGGAATGACCGTGCGCGCGCCCCTGCCGGTCGGCGGGGAAGCGCCGACGACAGGTCCCGGACCAGGGCTCGCCCTCACCTATTTCGGGGCTGCCGTGACCTGGCTCGTCCTGGGTTCCGCCGGCCTCGTCCTGGTGGCCCCCGAGCTCGCCCGGAGCAATCTCTTCGCGCCCCGGGTCCTCGCGGTGACCCACGCCTTCACGCTCGGTGTCATCGTACAGGCTGTCTTCGGCGCGATGCACCAGTTTCTCCCCGCGGTCGTCGGCATCCCCATTCGGCATCCCCGTACCGCGCGGGCCGGTCTCCTGCTCTTTCTCGGCGGCACCCCGCTGCTGGTGGCGGGGTTCTGGTGGTGGCGCCCGTCGCTCCAGGCCGCTGGGTGGCTCATGCTCTTCTGCGCCCTGGGATGCGCTTCCATGAACCTGCTCCCGGCGCGGCGCCACGCGGTGCGGTTCCGCTATGTCGGGGCCCTCGTCTCCCTGGCGCATTCCTTCCTCGGCATCGCGATGCTGCTGGCGGCGCTCCGGATCGGAAACGGGTTCGGCTGGTGGGAGATCGACCGGGTAAGGCTCCTCGCGGCGCATTTTCATCTCGGGGTGGCCGGCTTCGGGACCCTGACCGCGCTGGCCTTCGGAAGCCGGATGCTCCCGGCGTTTCTCGGGGCCGAGGTGGAAGGCAGCCGACGGGTCACGGTGATCGCCGTGCTCGTCTCGGCAGGACTTCTGGTCATGAGCCTGGGTCTCCTGGTGCCGGGCCGATCCGGGTTCATCGCGGGCGGGTCACTCCTCCTGGCAGCGGCCTTCGTCCATCTCAGCCTCCTGGCCGAGTACTTCCAGCTGCGGCAGCCGGGCCGGCTCGATCCCGGGCTGGGCATCATCGCGGCGGCGGTCGCGGGTTATGGCGCGGCGCTGCTCACCGGCGGCCTGCTGCTCGTGCGGGGCGGACCCCGGTGGACTCTCTGGGCGGGTTATGGATTCTTCGCGATCGTGGGCTGGCTGGTCATGCTGATCCTCGGCGTGATGCACCGGGTCGCACCCAGGCTCGTCGTGCTGGTCATCGCGGGGCCGGGACGATCGCTCTCGCCCGCCACCCGCAGGGCGGAGCTGGTCCATGCCGGGCTGGGATGGGTCACCTGCGGCCTGCTCGCCCTCGGCCTCGGGGTGACCGGGTCAGGGATCCTGGCGGGGCATCCCGGGTGGAGTCGTCTCGGGGCGGGGCTCTTCGCGATCGGCGCGGTCCTCGTGCTGGCCCAGGCAGTCCGGCTCACCAGGATCGGCCGATCGATCACCTCCGCCGGACCGTGATGTCACCGTTCACGATGACGACCTTGATTACGCCCGGCCCGTTTCCCACCCGACCGGTAGCCCGCACGTACTTCCTCGGCGAGCCATGGTCATAATCCCACTCGGTCGTCTCGGTCCGGGTCAGGTCCCAATCGCTCCGGATCCTGGTTCGGCCGTTATTCCTGGTGTAGGCGGTCTCCAGCTCGAACCGGCCATGAATCCGGCGGGAAGCTCGATCGACGCTGACCCGTTGCCGGTGCCGAGCTTCACCGATCCGTCGGTATTGCTCAGGGAAACCCGCAGGGTTCCCGCGCCGCTCCAGGCCTCGATCGAGCCGTTCACCGGGCCGATGGTGATATCGCCACCGCCGGTGTTGGCGCTTACGGCCCCGCGTCCCTCCCCGATCCTGATGGCGCCCCCGCCGGTCTCCACCTCGGCCCCCCGCGGCGCCCGCGCGAGGTCGATGTCGCCACCGGCTTTCTCGATATGGATGGTGCCGTCGGTATTGGGACCGACCTCGATCCGTTCGTCCTTCACCTTGACGTCGCGCAGGTCTCGCTTCTCGCCGGGCTTGTCGCCGACCTGGATCACCGGACCGCTGCCGGACGAGCCTCTGAGGTTCCCCTCCACCCGGTCCATAACCACTTTGCCGCCGCCGGTACTCACCGTGCCATCCAGGGTCGACTCGCTCACCCGAATATCCCCGCCTCCCGTGTTGAGGGAGACTTTTCCCTCGGGCTCGCTCGATGGTGATGCCACCGCCGCCGCTATTCCCCCAGAATGACCCCTCGACCCCGATGATGGTGACCGCACCTCCGGCCGAAGAGATCCGGACGTCGTAGCTCTTCGGCACCCGGATATCGAAGTGGTGGTTCGTGGCTGAATTGCTTTCCCCGGCCTTCCGCCCAGGTCTCCAGCTTCACGCCGTTGGGCTCTGGGTGGATCCTCACCATGGTTTGCTTCCAGTCGGGCCCGCCCCGCGCTCCCCGAATCCGCACCGTCGGCTGATCCCATCCCTCGATGCGCACACTGGCGCCGGTCTTGAGATCCAGGGCCAGCAGGTCGCCGGGACGGGCCGGAATACTCTCGTTGATCGTATCCCCCTGGACCACCTGCGCCGGGACCGACGCGGCCCGACCCACCGGAATGAGCGAAGCAAACGGAAGCACCAGCCCCGCCGAGAAAAGCCAGGCGGCGCGGCGGGTTATGGCCTTCGGGGCCAGTCGGTTGCGAGTGTGGTCCAGCACGGCAAGCAGTCTCCCTTCCAGGGTATGAGGCCGGGCCATCCCGATCGCGGTGGCGCCTTGAAGGCGCAGCCATCGGGAGCCCCGGGCCACGTCGAGCAGATGGGCGGCGTATTCGACCGGAGAAACGCCCTGGGCCAGCACGAAATCGTCCGCGGCGCGCTCCGATTCGGCGCGAAGCCGACGGGCCGAGAACCAGGCCAGTGGATGGAACCAGTAGACCGCCGAGGCGGCCCATGCGATCAGGTTGGCAATACCGTCGCCCCGCACGATGTGGGCGAGCTCGTGGGCCAGCACCACCTTGCGCCGCTCGGCGCTCCAGTCCAGGGCTTCGGGAGGCACCACGATCACCGGGCGCCGGATCCCCCAGGTCACCGGGGAGCCGACCCGATCGGACCGGAAGAGCCGGATCGGGCGGGTTATGCCGGCGGAGACCCGCTGCGTTTCCAGCTCGTCGATCCACCCTCGACCGTCGAGCGGCGTGGCGCGCCGGAGCAATCGCCCGAGTCCCAGCCGGCCGAGCAGATACCAGCCAGCCACGGCCACAAATCCCCCGAGCCACACTCGGAGGATCACCTGCGCGGTGCTGAGCGAGGGTGCGATCGTCGTGGAGGACTCTGTCGCGGCGACGCTGGCGGAGGGTTCCTCGATGTTCACGGTCAAAGCCGGGGCCACCTCGGGGGTTTCCAGAAAGGCCACGGCTTTCGGGAGGGTTCCGACCTGGATCGAAAGCCTCGGCAGGACCGGCCCGGCCGCGGCGAGCAGGAGCACCCCGCCGAGCGTCGCGGTCCACACCAGATGCCGGAGCGCGGCGGAATGACGATGGAGCAGCAGGGCCGCGACCCAGCCCATCAGCAGGATCAGGGTCGCCTTGAGCACGAGGGGCATCATGACTTCCTCGCCTTCTCGAGCAGTCGAGTCATCCGCTCGATCTCTGCGGCGGTGGGCTTGCCCGAGACGCCGAGCATGGCGGCCATCGCGGCTTCCATGGAGTTGTTGAAGAAGGTCTGGAGCATGTGGGCGGCGGCGGACCGTTCGAGCTGGCGCCGGTCCACCGTGGCGCGATAGACGTACCGGGGCCCGTCCCACTCGTGGCGAACCAGGCCCTTCTCCTCCAGCAGCCGGAGCATCCCGCGGACCGCGGAGTAAGTCGGTGGATCGGGCACCTGGTCCCGGACTTCCTGGGCGGTGGCCTGCCCGTTCCGGAACAGCACATCCATGATTTGTCGTTCGCGAGCGCCCAGCTCGGCGTAGGGATCCCGGGGGCGTGCCATCTGTCACTCCATCGACATGGTGCTAATACACTAGCATCTCCCCGGTCCACCGTCAAGCGCCGGCTTTCCGCTCCGAAACCCCACCGCGCCGAGGCCCGTAGGCCCATTGAGGCCAACGTTCCGGCCGTTCGGGCTGTCAAATGGTGACTCTTGGGTAAGGGGACTGCCGTGTTTTCCGACTGGACCTCCGATCTCCGCCACGCCTTCCGCTCCCTGCTTCGCACTCCGGGATTTCTGATCACCACGGTGGGAACCCTCGCCCTCGCCATCGGCGCGGTGGCCGGGATGTTCAATGTGGTGAACACTGTGGTGCTGACCCCGCTTCCCTTCCCGAATTCCGATCGCCTGGTCGCCATCGCGGGGACCGCCCCGGGATCCGATCTCCCCGAGCGGTTCAGCCCGGGCGCCGAGTTCTACGTGCACTACAAGGAGAACTCGAAGCTGCTCGACGGAATCTTCATTTTCGGTAACGGCACCTCGACGCTCCGGACCGAGGACCGGGTCGAGCGCATCGAGATGGGCTGGCCCTCCAACGACATGTACAGCACGCTGGGGGTTCGCCCCCTGCTCGGCCGGCTCCCGGTCGACGCGGACGGCGAAGGGGTCATGGTCATCAGTTACCGGCTGTGGCAGACCTGGTTCTCGGGAGACAGCGCGGTCATTGGCCGGTCCTATTTCGCGTCGGGCCGGATGCGCACCGTGATCGCCATCATGCCTCCCGACTTCCGGTTCCCCAGCGAAGACACCATGCTCTGGCCCGCGGGCGCCTTCAACCTCGCCCAGGTTCGCCCCGGTCAGGGCGGCGTCCCGATGGTGGCACGGATGAAGGAAGGAGTTACCCGGGAGCAGCTTGCCGCGGAGCTGACCCGCCTGTCCAAAGGCCTGCCGGAACGGTTCGGCGGGACCCCGGCCTACGCGCGAATCATCTCCCAGTATTCCGCGCTGGTGGATCCCATGCTCGACCGTCTGGTCGGTCCCACCACGTCCCGATCGCTCTGGATCCTGCTCGGCGGCGTGGCGATCGTGCTCGCCATCGCGTGCGCCAACGTGGCCAACCTCTTCCTGACCCGCGCCGAAGGCCGGCATCGTGATCTCGCGGTCCGCCTCGCCATGGGCGCAACCCGCTCCCAGCTCGTCAGGCTCCAGATGTCGGAAGCGTTCATCGTGGCGCTCCTGGCCGGCGGGCTGGCGGTGGTGCTGACCCTGATCACTCTGCCGCTCTTTCTCCGCGCCGCGCCCGAGGGAATTCCCCGGCTCGCGGAGGTGCACCTCGATCTCCCGACCCTGCTCGCGGCCTTCGGGCTGGTGCTCGTCGTGGCGCTGGCGTGCGGTGTGGTCCCCGCCATCCGCGCCTCGAAGCCAAGGCTCGCCCGGCTCCGGGAAAGCGGGCGCGGCACCACCACCGCGCGGAGCTGGACCCGAACCGTGCTGGTGGTGGGCCAGACCGCGCTCGCGCTGGTCCTGCTGATCGGATCGGCGCTCCTGATCCGCAGTTTCCAGAAACTCCGCAACGTGGATCCGGGTTATGACATCGACGACATCTACACCTTCCAGTTCGCGCCCGACGCCGACAGTCTCCGGGACGGGCCGAGCCTGGGTCAGCTTCACCTGAGGTTCATGGAGCGGCTCCGCGCTCTCCCCGGCGTGCGCACGGTCGGTGTGGTCAACAACATTCCGCTTGATGAGGGCACCGGACAGAGCCGCTTCCTGACCGACGGCATGAGCCAGGAAGGCGGTGGGAAGCTGCTCAATCGGAACTGGACCGGCGGCGATTACTTCCAGGCGATGGGCATCGACCTGCTGCGGGGCCGTCCGTTCAGCAACGACGAAGCGGTGACGCCCAACACCAACGTGATCGTCAGCCGGTCCGCCGCCGAGCAGATGTGGCCCGGGCAGGACCCGCTCGGCAAGCGGATCTGGCAGTCGGGAACCCAGGCGCAGGTCACCTACACTGTGGTGGGCGAAGTCGCCGACGTGAAGCAGCTCGACTGGCGCGACGATGGTGATGCCCTCGTCTATTTCCCGCTGACCGGACCGACCCCGACTTCCTGGGGGATGGGTTCTCCAGCCTATGTCATCAAGTCACCCCGGGCCGCGAGCCTGACCCGTGAAGTCCGCGATCTGGTCCACCAGGTAGCGCCCGAGGCGCCGGTCTACCGCGAATTCACCATGAAGGAGCTGGCCACGCGTTCCATGGTATCGCTCTCCTTCACCATGCTGACGCTGGGTGTGGTGTCGGGCCTGGCCCTGATCCTCGGCGCGGTGGGACTCTATGGCGTCATGGCGTACACCGTGGTCCAGCGGACTCGCGAGATCGGGGTTCGCATTGCCCTGGGGGCTACCGCGCGGGAAGTTCAGCAGATGGTGGTGACGCAAGGCGCCAAGGTCGTCCTGATCGGCGCGGTGGTCGGTGTTGCGGTGGCACTCCTCGCCACCCGCGCGCTCGGCACCATGCTCTACGGTATTCAGGCGGTGAATCCGCTCGTGTTCGCGACCATGTCGGTCATGCTGATCGCGATCGGGATGCTGGCGAGTTACCTGCCGGCTCGCCGCGCAAGCCGGGTCGATCCGATCGAGTCCCTGCGGCTGGAGTAGCGCGCCTTACCCGGTGATTCGCGGGTCCGGCACCACCGTCAGCGGCTGGCTGTAGCTCTTGCCGTTGACGGTGAGCCGGGCAGTGAACTTCCCGGTGAGTCGGGCGGCACCTCGCCCGAATCCACCTCCTCCTCCGAATCCTCCACCGCCCGAGCCGCTGGTCAGGTTCCAGACCACGCGGTGCATTCCGGGCCCAGTCCCCATCGGCTCCGGCTCCTGCCGCCAGAGGGGCGAGGTGTTGGGGATCCCCGACCTCGTCGGAGCAGCGGGCTGGGCCGCACTCGTGAAAGTCCGCACCACTCCACCGTTACCGTCCAGGATCTCGATGACCACCGGCCCGGTCGCGGCGGCACGAAGGTAGTAGTCGAGCGGCGCGCCGGCTGCGGGTTAGGGGCGAACGGCTCGTCCTTCTGCATCGGGGTCCCGTTGTCGCCCCCCTGCTGGTACGCGATGGCTTCGCCCGGCTTGAAGAGATACGCCTCGGCGGACAGGATCTCCGAGTTGAGCTGCCGGAGCGCGCTGATGTCGTCGATCACCCAGAACCCCCGCCCGTGGGTCGCGACGATCAAATCATTCTGGTAGACCTCGAAATCCCGCACCGACGTCACCGGCAGGTTGAGCTGGAGCGGATGCCACTGGTCGCCGTCGTCGAACGAGAGGAACGCCCCCCGCTCGGTCCCCGCGAACAGGAGCCCGCGCCGTGAAGGATCTTCCTTGACGGTGTGCACGTAAACTCCTGCCGGAAGCCCCCGGGTTATGAGCTGCCAGCTCTTCCCGAAGTCGCGCGTCCTATAGATATAGGGCTCGAAATCCTGGAGCTGGTGCCGGTCCACGCTGGCGTAGGCCGACCCGGCATCGAAGTGCGAGGCCTCCAGCATGGTCACCCGGCTCCACGCGGTCATCGGCTTCGGGGTGACGTCTTCCCAGCTCTTCCCGTCGTCCCGGGTGAGCTGGATCAGCCCGTCGTCGGTGCCGATCCAGAGGAGCGGCGCCACGAGCGGCGAAGGCGCGATGGTGTAGATCACCCCTCGCTTGGCGTTCCGGTCCACCTGCGCAGCCGCCGAGGCGTCGAGGTTCCGGGGAATCCCCGGATCGGCGCGGGTCAGGTCCGGACTGATCGCGGTCCAGGTCCTGGCGTCGTCGGTGGTCTTGAACAGGTATTGATTGGCGTAGTAGAGCGCGGCGGGATCCGCCTTGGAAAAGACCAGCGGCTGGGTCCAGTCGCTCCGGGCCTGTTCTCCATTGGGCATCCGCGGCTGCGCGGTGCCAGGGACCACAGTGTTGGTATCCAGGTTCCAGCGGCTCCCGGTGCCTCCAAAGATGATTCCGGGGTGACGGGGATCGGCGGCGGTCATCCCGCTTTCGCCCCCCGCTCCGATCGGCTCCCAGTCGCGCATCGAGATCTCGGCGAATTTTCCCCGGCTCCGCACCGCGACCGCGCCGCTGTCCTGCTGCGCCCCGGTGACCCAGTAGGGAAACCTCGGGTCCACTGAGATGTGATAGATCTGGGCGGTGGGCTGATTGAGCCAGGAGCTCCAGGTCACCGCTCCGGGGTCGGCGGCTCTGGCGTTGCGGGTTATGATGCAACCCTGGTCGCTCGCCTGGATCATGGTGTCCGGGTCGGACGGGTGGATCCAGGCCTGGTGGTAGTCGTCGCCCCCGGGCGATCCCCGGATCACCTGCCAGGTCTTCCCTCCGTCCATGGTGCGGTTCACCGCGACGTTTGGCACGTACACGATATCGGCGTTGGTCGGATCCACCGTGATCTTCTCGAAATACCAGCCGCGGCCCCAGAGCGCGGGATCGCCGGAGAGCTTGGTCCAGCTCGCGCCTGCGTCGTCGGATCGGAACACCCCGCCCTGCCCCGGCGCGGGCTGGCCGGGACGCAGGGGACCGCTGCCGGGCGGCGGCTCGGGTGTCGCGCCGCCCGCGGGCGCCGTGACCAGGCAATCCACCACCGCGTAGAGCCGCCGAGGATCGCTTGGGCAGACCGCGATTCCGCTCCGCCCGATGCCTTCGGCCGGCAATCCATTGGTCATCTGGGTCCAGGTGGTGCCGCCGTCGGTGGACTTCCATAACCCGCCGCCGGGTCCGTTGGTCGGGGCGTAGGTGAACCAGGGCGGCCGCCGGGTGTTCCAGAGCGCGGCATAGACCACCCGGGGATTGGTCGGGTCGATCACCACGTCCACCGCGCCGACGTCGGCGTTCTTGTAGAGCACTTTCTGCCAGCTGGTCCCGCCGTCGGTGGAGCGATAGACCCCGCGCTCGGGGTTCGCGGCGTAGAGCTGGCCGATCGCGGCGACGAACACCACGTTCGGGTTGCCGGGATCGATGGCGATCTTGCCGATGTGCTGGGTGGCGTCGAGCCCCAGGTGGGTCCAGCGTCTTTCCCGCGTCGCGGGAGCGATAGACCCCGTTGCCGTAGCCCACCGAGTCGCGCAGGGTGGACTCGCCGGTTCCGACGTAGATCGTATCGGGCGCCGATGGGGCCACCGCGAGCGCGCCGATCGAGGCCACCGGCTGGGAATCGAATATCGGGGTCCAGACCCGGCCGGCGTCGATGGATTTCCAGACCCCGCCGTTCACGTGGCCGAAGTAGAACTCGTTGGGCCGGCCCGGCACTCCCGAGACGGCGTCCACCCTTCCTCCCCGGAATGGGCCGAGGAGGCGCCAGCGGAGTCCGGAGTAGCCGCTCTCCAGGTCGGCGGCTTCTTCGAAGGTGAGGAATGGAGGAACCAGCGCGAGCGCCGCACCGAGCTGGCTGGTGCGGGCGAGGAAGTCACGACGCGAGAGAGACATTGGCCGCGGGCGATTGGGGAGAGCGGAGTATCGGGCCTTGGAGCGTGGAAACGCAAGCGGATGGGGGGAGAACCGGCCGTCAGGCCACCGGCCGAGCGGGTTGGGCGATTTGGAGCTAAGCTATCCGGCGCCATTCGACCGTAGCTCCAGCAGTCATCCCTTACAGGAGAGCTTCATGGACGCCAAGCGGACGTTTGCAGCGGTCATCGTCGGTGCCGCGGTGCTGTACGGGGTCGGATACCTGTTGTTCAACATGCTGTTCGCCAGTTTCTACGCGGCCAACGCGGGAACCGCCACCGGGGTCGACCGGGACAGTCAGATCTTCTGGGCCCTGGCGGTGGGCTACCTCGCCTATGCCTATCTCATCGTGTTTGCGCTGCGGTATCGCCCCAACGCGGCGCTCGATGGGAACCGGGTTCGTGGTCGGTGCGACCGTCGGGTTCCTTGCCTGGTTTACCGTGGATTAGCTTCTACGCGGCCAACGCGGGAACCGCGACCGGGGTTGACCGGGGAGCCAGATCTTCTGGGCCCTGCCGCGGTAGCCTACCTCGCGTATGCCTATCTGATCGTGTTCGCGCTGCGGTACCGTCCCAATGCGGGCTCGATGGGGACTGGATTTCTGGTCGGCGCGACCGTCGGGTTCCTGGCCTGGTTCATGGTCGATTTCATCTTCTACGGGATTTCCAATATCCAGACCCTGACCCGCACCATCGTGGATCCGCTACTCGAGCTGGTGCATGCCGGCATTGCTGGCGCGGTGATCGCAGCGATCCGGGGGAGCGGGGCGCCGCCGGCCGCCTGACCCAATCTCGAAAGGGGAGCGCGCTAGCGGCCGACGAAACTGATGAAGGCCTTCCATACCGCGCTCTCCGAATCGAGCAGTGCGGCCACCGTGGACAGGTGATTACCTCCCGGCACGACGAGCAGGCTCACCTCCACGCCGTGTTTCTTCAAGGCGTCCGCGAAGACCCGGCTGTCGCCCGGCAACATCGGAAAGTCGTTCTCGGCGACAGCGAGGAGGAAGGGCGGCGCTCCGGTCCGGACATAGCGGACCGGACTGGCCTGCCAGAGCACCGTAGTATCGCGCCGGAACGTGTCGGCCCCCGCGCCGCCCATCAAGGCGTCGCCGTAGCCATCACCCGAGGGACGGGTGCGGAGATCCGACGGCGTGCTGAGGGCGACGACGCCGCGGATGGCGCGCGCGGACACACCCGCGCGGGTCAGGTAGGTGGTGTCGAGCGCGATCAGCGCGGAGAGGTGAGCGCCCGAGCTGTGACCGGCGAGGAAGAAACGGGTTCGATCGACGCCGAGCGCGGCGGCATGTCCCAGCACCCACGCCGCGGCGGCGGCAAGATCCTCGGCCTGGGCGGGAAAGAGATCGGCGGGACCGAGGCGATGGCTCGCCAGCAGGCAGGCGATGCCCGCCTTTCTTACCGCATCGCATACCGCATTGAGGCCGGGGCCGCGGGGTGAATGCCAGCCTCCGCCATAGGTAAAGAGAACGACCGGCGCGTTCCGGGTCGACGGAAGAAACAGGTCGATGATCTGATAGGGGGATTGAGTCCCGTAGGCGACCGTGGTGTCGGGCTTCGGCGGCCCCTGGGAATGCATTGGGCCCGCGGCGGTTAGACAAGCGCCGGCGAGGGCGAAACCAATGACGCTGGGCAACGGGACGCGAGGCATCGGGTCTGTGGCTCAGGGACAAGTACTCTACGTCACAAAGTAGGACCGGGCCCGAGACTTCGCAAGGTTGCCCTGGCCTGGTCGCGATAGGTCCAGATCGCGCCGAGGGGGTAGCCGAAGTTGATATGGACCAGGCGATCGCTCTCGGGGAACGGGAGCGGTTTCAGGAGCACGCCATCCACCACCGAGAAGATCGCCGTGTTGGCGCCGATGCCGAGCGCGAGGGTCGCGATGGCGACGGCGGCATAACCCGTTCTCCTAAATGCTCCAGGAAAGAATTCGGTTGCTTTCCTAGACCGTCAAGGAGAGGGCCGGTTCCTCCGCTCTCGCCAGGTGCTCAACGATCGGGGACTTTCTCCGGAACGCCGGCCAGCCAGGAGACTGTTGACGCTCAGGTCCTCATCGAGGGCGGGCCAATGAACGCCTTCTCCCTGGCCAATCAGCTCCCAGCGGTTCCGTTCGGCCGGACTGGCTTCTGCCAGTCGGGGATACCACTCGATCGGAACGCCAATCCTGCGGCCATCGGCAAGCGCCACCATCAGGTGGTCGTCGGTGAAACTGACGGCGGTAGCCCGGGGTGCCGAAAGATCAGTTGGCGAAGAACTCATTCCAGCAACGTTGGAGAAAAGGTCTATTCATCTCGACCAACCGTAGCAAGTATCGCAACTCATGGGTCGGATGGCCATTGTTGTCCGCTAAGCTTACAGGGTCGAGCCAGAACTTTGCAGTGTTCCGGCCCCGGCGTACATGGACGTGGGGCGGCTCATTGCCATCGGCTGAGTAGAAGAAGAAGCGGTACGAGTCGACCCGCAGCACGGTTGGCACGTGCCACCATGGAGCACTGGGGCTGATTCTGATTAACCCGAAGACCGCGGTGAGGGCCGAACCACTGCCATCGGCCGGGAGCAGCTGGACGCGAGCGGCCGAACGAGTCTGCGTTTTTCTAGTTAGTCCTTGCGGCAGAAGTCGCCTACCGTTCTCATGTTGTCCAATCTGGAATCGACCATGACCATTCGATGGGATATCCGCCGGGGAGGCCGCCGCTGGGAAGGGGAGGAAGCCAGTGGCCGTTGGCAGCTCACGCCCGAGAAATTCGAGATGTACCGCGGGAAGCTCTTTTGGAGCGAGGCGGACAGAATCAACCTGCTCGGACTATTGCTCGAGAACGTAGGTGCCGATGCCGCGGTGCGGTTGGGCTCCCTGGCAGTTTGGGAGGCTGCCCTCGCGGCGGCTCGAGAATCGCCGAGAGAGGAGTTTTCCCGGGAGCCGAACTATGAGATTGAAGAGGAAGATGAAGTCTGAGGGCCAAGGGAAGACTTGATACTATTGGTGCTATTTCCTGGCGAACCTCCCTACTCCAAACCCTTAGGCCGGAGTGGCGGAACGGTGGGCCGCTTCGAACAGCATGTCTGGATCGAGATCCACGCCATTGGGCCAGACGATCGTCCCGGCGTCGCGATCGACCATCACTCGCGCGAAATAGGCCGGGTCCTGAAGCTCGGTGAAAACGCCCTTCCGCCCCCGAATCCAGGGAGCCAGGTCCACCACCCCATTCGATCCGTCAGTGAACCACAGTGCCACGACGAAACCGCCCCGAGCCTCGACGGCAGTAATCCTGGGATGCACGGGCGGAATCGACTCGGGGTGTTCCATTACATCTACTCCAGCGGTGGAATTCGAATTCGAGGCATCTCAGCGTGGAGCCGTCGCCAGTTCTCGAGAAGCAAGGCCTCATAGAGTCTAGCCCATTCGGCGATCAGGGCCAAGACGCGAGGGGGCAACCGGCCCCGCACTATCGCGCGGCTTCCGATTGCGATCTGGGCGTCGGAGCCACCATAGGAGGCGTGAAAGTGAGGCGGCGGGTGATCGAGATAGTACATCCGTATCACGATGCCCAGGAAGCGCGAGATCTCCGGCACTCGGACAAGCTCGGTCGAGATAAAGCGCCGGCCTAACCCAGATCTCAAGACCCGCATCAAAAAACCGCGAGTGGCGCGTCACGGCCTCCGCACCGCCTCCTGCACCTCCGGCAGCCGCAGGAACCGGAGCAACCCGGGATCCGGCGCCGCCCGATGCTCCGGACCCACCTCCGCCCGCACCGATGCCTCCGGCGCGAACCGCGACGGTCCCCGCCTGCCCCGAAGCTCGGCCAGCTCGGCGCGAGCCTGGGTATCCGAGGCGATCACGTTGTTGTTGGGGCACGCGGCAAGCACCGGCGGCAGAATGCCGGGAAGCCCGGTCACCCGGAATCCCATCGCTTTCGCGGTTCCATGGAACTCGTTGAACGCCAGCGCGAAGAGCCGCGCGGTCGCCATGAGTCTGGGCGAAGCTCTTCCGAAGCAGATTGGTCGAGCCCGGATACCCTAGCGCGCTGAAGCCGTCGAACTCGATCCAGGTCTGGGTGAAGATGGTGCCGCCGTCGAAGCTGTAGGCCACCAGCCCGCTCGCGGTCACGAAATGGTCGGTGTCCACCCAGATCTGGAAGCTCCCCGCCGAGCAGCCGATCACCAGCTCGGCGTACTCCGAAGTGCCGAACTGGTTGGTGATCTGGTTGTCGGCGAGGAGCGAGAGGAAGATGCTGGTCCCGCCCCCGACCACGTCCCAGTCATAGGCGGTCGTGGTGCCCTGCCATACCACCCCATCGATGGTGACCAGAATGGTGATGATGCCGGTCTGGATCGGGACCAGCACGCCGTTCGGGTCGATGGTGGCTTTCGCGGTCTCGAGGATGCCCCAGGTGACCGGCCGCACCACGATGGTGCCGTCGGCGAGGCGCGCGGTCGCGGTGTAGGTGTAGGCGTCGCCCACTTTCACCCGGAGGGAGCCGGTCAGGGTGACGGTGGCGACCGGCGGCAGCACCTCGATAATCGCGTAGCTGCTGAAGCTCGAGGTTTGCCCGGTCACGGTCTGGGTGAGGATGTCCACCGAGCTGCCCGGCACCTGCACCCAGGTGGCGCCGGTGAGCCGGGCCAGGCGGAACTGGGACGGGTTGGCGCCGGCGGGCACCAGAGCCGGGTTGTACTTGATCCGGATGGTGACGGGCTGGGCGAATTGAGTCCCGCTCGGGCCCAGGTCGAAGGCGGTGCCGAGGACGAGTTTCGGGTCGGGCGTGGGGTTCGCGATCTGGGTGATGGTGATCGCGGTATTGATCGCGAGGGCTCCCGCCGGAACGATTAGAGTGACATTGCCACTGAAACCGGTGGCCTGGCCGCCGCTGGGGCCGACGAAGCCGCCGTGGTTGACGGTGATGGCGGCGTTGCCGCTCTGGCCCTCGCTGGTGGCGATGATGGTCGCCGAGCCCTGGGTGAGGGCGGTGACCGCGCCGGTCGCGTCCACACTGGCGACTGCGGTCGCGGTCGAGGTCCACTGGATGGTGCGGCCGGTAAGGGTGTTGCCCGAGGCGTCCCGCAGGGTGGCAGTGAGGAGGGTGCCCTGCTGGGGCACCAGGGTCGCCGAGCTGGGTGACACGGTGACGGTCGCCACCGGCGCGGGGGGCGGCGGAGGGGGTGGTGGTGCCGGGGGACCCGGGGGCGGGGCGGGCGGCGGGTTGGGGCCGGAGGTCCCGCCCCCACAACCCAGGGCCAGTGCGGCTACGAGAATCCAGCGCGAGGACGCCTGCATGGTACCCCTCCCCTTCACGCCGGTGACGGTGGTGTTCGACCGGGTCCAGGTTAGGAGAGGGGTGTGACAACGCGGC